>NZ_JASNJD010000010.1 GCF_030164425.1 Pseudodonghicola flavimaris
TCGTCGGTCTTCGAACAACCTCAGACTACGAAGAAGCGCGATGGCCGCCAGCCCGGCCGCGCGCTGCGCTACGCCAAGGGCTTCGCGCGCGGCCTCTTACACCACCCCACGGGGCACTACCATCGGAATTGCCAAGGAGTTGATGAAGAGCGTCAAGGCACGACGATTTTCTGATTGGCCACGGCGCGCCACAAAACCGGATGCAGAGGGAACGGTCCGCCATCCGTTCTTGGAGATGGAGAAATCAAACCTCTGGTACTGCCTTCACTGCGACGCAGAGATCACCGGTCCACAGATCGCTGGAAACCAATGGCACTGCCCCGGCTGCGGCGCTTCACCGATCAACATCTTTCCAGAAGCCTTCTGGCTGGGACGGAACGATGAAAAGCCAGCGCCAGTCCAATCCCGCGCCGAAGAGCAAGAGATTGAACCCATCGTGTCAGTTGTTGATCCGCGGCCTAGGCTTGATCTCAACAAGAACCAGGTGACCCATCTGATCCGATCAGCCCTGTTCGAGGATGCCGCGAGTGCCAGCGAGCGAATGGGAGCGAGTCTGGCCGAGATCTGGGTTGATGACGATCTCGAGGTGATTGTTTCCCTCGAGGATCACTACTGGCCCGAGGACAAAGAGCCGACCGCTGCGATCAAAGTGGCCGCACTGCTTGGGATCGAAATTGAGTTGGAAGTTACTTGGTCGGATCCGTTGTTCGCATGGCCAGGTTTGGGCACTATGACCCGGAGCACGGCCGAATATACGCGCATGATGCTTGATGCCTACCGCAGTAAAGGCATCGTGGAAGAAAGGGGTGGAAACCGATAGCTCCTTAGCCTGCGCGGCTTCGACAACCAACTCGCCGGGCACCGGCAGGCGCGAAACGCCTTCAGTCTGGCGGGTTTCTCCGCTGGGTCTGAGGGGAGACCCGTTCCTCAGAACTGGATCTCATCATCGCGGTCGACCAACTCGGGATGTTCGCTCTCGGCCGAGGCTGTGTGGAAACTCGATCGAACATTGCCTGCCCCGGAACGATATTCTTGGACAGGCGCACCTGTGTAAGTTTGTTCCAATGCGGGCCGCCACAGGCAGGCCAGCAAGGAAACCATTCTTCACGAATTCGGGAAATAAGAGCTTCCATGCAGCCTCGGCCCTCAAGAGACATTCGAGCCAGGAGCAACGGATGACCGGTCTCAGCCCCGCTCAAGACATTCGTGTTAAGCGCTGCATGCGACCGAGCGCTGACACCGAGGGCGGGGAATTGCCTTTCGCGGTAGCACCGACCAACGACCGTTTTGGGGTCGTCTTCTGTCTGTTCGCTTGGCGGTCCCCCGATTGAGATGGCCGTCATTCCCGACATCTGATCACCAGAGCCAGTCGCTTACATCAGTGACCATGGATTTCCGCTCCCTGGCCAACCTGCCGAGGCGCACTTTCAGACATGCCGCTGGAAATCGGATCGTGTTGCGACCATGATGTCATCAATCTCCGATATGCGAGCGTAGAAAAGAAGGAATGATCGAAAATGAGTATTTCTATGGCGAACAAGGGCAGACGTGACGTCCGCGCCGCGGATCTCCACAGGGGGTAATGATGACCGATCGGAGCGCGGTTTCCACGATTACTGGCTATTTCTATCAGTTCGACCGCTCTATACTCAGCATCCTCGCGCTAACCGGAGATAATGACTCTGTGGCGATCGAATGCATCGAGGACATTGACGTCCAAACGGCCACGGAAACAACCGCCGTCCAGTGTAAATATTATGAGAAATCCGAGTACAACCATTCTGTTATCAAGCCCGCGATCCTTTTCATGCTCGAACACTACAAATCGGGCCTCACCGCCGGTCGGCCAGAGATCCAGTATCAGCTTAGCGGGCATTTTGCGTCTGGGCAGAACAAGCTCGCGCTCCCTTTCGATATCGGATTCCTCAAGTCGAATTTTCTCACCACTACATCGAAGGGGAAAACGATCAGAAAGCATGAAGAGCTGGGTGTCAGTGACGCCGAGCTTGAAGGCTTCTTGAAACTTCTATCCATCGACGTGAACGCGGCGAAATTCGACGATCAGTTTCGGAGTATCATCGAGAGTCTGGCAGAAGAATTTGAGTGCTCGCCGTTCGTGGCTGAGTTCTTTTATTATAACAGCGCCCTGCGAGTTATCAAAGAACTGGCCACCGAATCGGAGGAGGCTCGGCGGGTCATAACAAGAAAAGCCTTTGTAAAGCGAATAGACACATCATCGTATCTCTTTGATGAGTGGTTTATCGCTAAGCTCGGTATGGATAAATACTATCTTGAGTTGCGCAAAGAGTTCTTCGCAAGTGGCGTCAACGTCTCCCCTGTGGAACGGCTTTTCATCATCCATCTGGCTGGTAGAAGCTATAGCCGAAGCACGGTTAAAATGCTTCTGAAGACCATATCCCGGAAATATTCCAAGCTGTCCAAGCGCGACGCGAAGCCCTTCTCGCCTTACGTTCTGCTCGTCGGTATCGGCGAAAGCGAACTTGTCGGTCTAAAACAGGAGCTACACAACGAAGACGTTCGCTTCGTCGATGGCTACGATTTCAAGGGGGCCCAGTTCGACGCCGGGTCTATCTCCCGCCGCGCGTCCGTTGCCGGCCCGGCACTGAGGCTATTCTGCAATCTAACAGAGGCGCGGCAGACCTTTCTGTCATTCCGTCGCTCACGCGAGATATACGAATTCTATAGCAGTGAGCCGGTTGAAGACTTTGGTGATGTCGCCATCAACCATACCCGGTTCCAGGTTCCAAAATACGAAGATATCAATAAGATAATTTAGGAGATGACATGAGTGATGTAAAAGCGGAAGTAGTCGCGGTCTTTCCAAACAAGGTCAAGATTGTTGTCGATGACCTCGAGAATTTCAGAATCGCTGAAGAGTCTCTCCGCGTCGGATCTTACTTGAAGATCGCCGACAATGAGAACGCGGTTCTGGTCGCTATCATTGAGAATTTCCAGATTCAGGCGCGCGATGACGGCAGCCAAGACTACGTGATCGAGGCCTTCCCGCTCGGCGTTCTGCGCGATCAGAAGTTTGAGCGCGGGGGCGACGCCCTCGCCATCCCACCAAAGACAGTCCAACCGGCGACGATCGACGATATCCGACTGATTTATGGAAGTTCGCTAGCCGTGAAGGATCGCTTCTGCTTTTCGAACCTCGCGACGAACAATGAGGTCGAGGTTCCTGTCGACGGGAATAAATTCTTCAACAAGCATATCGCAGTGGTCGGTTCTACGGGCTCTGGCAAGTCGCACACCGTCGCGAAGATCATTCAGAAGGCGGTTGGCGCCAAGGGCGACTATACGCTCAACAACTCTCACGTGATCATATTCGATATCCATTCGGAATATCGTGCGGCTTTTCCGGAGGCGAACTTCATCGACAGCACCAGCTTGGTTCTCCCCTACTGGATGCTGAGCGGCGAGGAGTTGGAAGAGTTCTTTCTCGACACCGAGGCGAATGACCACAATCAGCGCAACGTGTTCAAGGATGCCGTGATCCAAAGCCGTAAGGCTGAGTTTACGGGAAATGACGACGAAAGGAACCGGATCCATCTGGACACCCCGCTCCCGTTCGACATTCGCTACGTTTTGGATCATGCCAACCATCTCAACACCGAGATGGTCGACACCGGCGAGGTGTATGCTGCTAGTAACAAGGCGAAGGCCGGACAACCGAAACTCACGCAGGGTAGCCTTCATGGGCGGCTGACCAACTTTGTGAATCGTCTCGAGAACAAGATTAATGATCGGCGCCTCGACTTCTTCCTTGGCGAGAATTCTAAATCGATCTCTTTTGAGGAAACGCTCCGATCCATTCTCGGCTATAGCGCTGACAAGCATAACAACGTTACGGTCATCGATCTGAGCGGCGTCCCGTTCGAGGTCCTGAGCATCACGGTCTCCCTGATTTCGCGGCTGATTTTCGAGCATGGCTATTTCTATAAGCGGCTGCGTTGTGCCGCCAATCCGAAGGAAGAGATCAACAACGATGCACCGATCCTCCTTGTTTACGAGGAAGCGCACAAATACGTGCCGACTAGCGAACTTTCAAAGTTCCGAGCGTCGAAAATGTCGATCGAGCGCATTGCCAAGGAGGGTCGTAAATATGGTGTCACCCTGCTCCTAGCGAGTCAGAGGCCCTCAGAGATTTCGGAGACGATCTTTTCACAATGCAACAATTTCATCGCAATGCGCCTGACCAATCCGGTCGACCAAGGCTACGTTCGCAAGTTGCTGCCAGACTCGCTGGGAACGCTTATCGACAAGATGCCCGGGTTTAAGCAGGGCGAAGCGCTGCTCGTCGGAGAGGCTGTCGCCCTACCGTCTGTAGTCCAAATCGAGAAATGCACGGTGGCTCCAGCATCGACTGATATTCCTTACTGGGACCTCTGGCAGCAAGAGTGGAAGGATCTTGCGATCGACAAGATCCGCGACGAGTGGTTGCGCCGCTAGTCAGGCGATGGGGAGCAGCCGGAAAGTCATTGTCGACCGTTCTGCGAACTATTTTGCAGCTTGGCCAGTGATGTTGGAACGCGCCTGACATCGGCCTTAGGCGACAGGTCTTAGGAGAAGAGCACCGGACGCTAGAAGGACTGAGATTGGGCGCAAAGCGGACGTTGCTCATGAGGAGATCAATCGGCGGTTAGGTCCGGGACTGTCGGTCGCTGTGGCAGCGGAGCCGCCCGAACTGCATATCCGCTTCAGCACCAGAGCCGCCGTTCGTTCAGGTCGCAGCGAACGGCAGCTGTCCGCCCTTTGCGTCAAATCCTTGGGGCAGATAGGGCCTTACTAGTGAAGACAGCAGATGTGGGGCGGACGTAGCGTTCAATTTAAGGATCCTTTTCGAACAATAGCTGCGACCACATCCGGAAGCGCCTGCACCGACAACCTTGAGGATTCCGCGTCCAGAACTAGAAGCGCGCTAGACAGATATGGATGAAACTTCTCCGACATCAGGTTTCCTGCTCCCGCGAACAAATCGACAGGTTCGCCGGATCGAATATCGGCCAGGAGTGCTCGAAGATCAGGTGTTTCATCGCCGACCTCCACCAGCAGAAACCCGTCATGCTGCTCGACTGAAAATCCCTCACTTCTAAGTGCGAGCGCCAGGGTTGACGTCTTAACCGTCCCCACTCGCGTTGCGATGATCGATGTACGCTCGCTGAGAGCCTGGATATTTGTGGCTCGAAACCCAAGTTGGTCATAATGTGCACGCGCTTCGTCTAGCATCTTTAGAGAAACCGCGTCCATGTATGCCGGTTGGGTGCCTCCTTCGAGCACTGCGAACATTCGATCAATCACCTTGTCATGAATGTCACCAGGATCACCGCCAAAGACAGGAGGCACGCCCGCCTTCGCGGGTTTGACCACGATCACCTTCTCGCGGTCATGGATTTCCTGAACCACCCACCGCCGCCCAGAGAAAATCAGAAGCATCCCTGGGGCAAGAACATTGTCAATCGGCAGGGTGCCAAGATCCCTCCCGTCTGCGACCAAGCGGAATTCCTCAGGCGTCTGAAACACTGCGTAGAAGCTGTAGTGTTCGACCAGCTTTTCGCCTGCAGGTCCCAAGAGTAGCAGTCCGCTTCCGGACTGTTCGATCAAACCGGTTTCGGTATGACCGATCGAACGCAACACATCCGCGAAAACTTCGGTTGTGACCTTGCGGAAGGGGCCCTCGCGACACAGGATTCTGTAGACCACACTGGCAGAAGCACCTCCGCGTTGTGCAATGACAGACAGTATCTGATGGACGAGCGTCGAAAGATGAAGCGCCTGCGGTCTTGGCGGTTCGCACCACCCCTCAAGTAACAGGTCTATCATCGCGATCGACCGGATCAAACCAAGGCGAAGACGATCAACGAAGCTGCTTTCTGGCGTCAACTGAGTCTCGACGGCATACTGCCGCAAGACGGCTGGTTGTCCCTCGCGTCGGCCGGACCGGCCGAGACGTTGTCGCAACGCGGCGACGCTGAATGGCGCGCCGATTTGGGCCACGCAGGTCACATCACCGATGTCGATTCCAAGCTCGAGCGTCGACGTGCAGACGGCAGTTGTCGGCTTTGCGGCGTCCTTTAAGCGGCGTTCCACGAAGTCTCGGTGTTCGCGGGAGAGGCTAGCGTGGTGAGGATAGAATTCCTGCGGCAGATGTTCCCTCTCGCAGAGTTCCCGCAGCCGATCTGCATAGATCTCGACTCGTTGCCTCGCCCCAGCGAAGACGAGGTTGTCGCTGCCTCGAAGGTGCTTGAACAGATGGGCTGCGATGGCATCCGTTGCGGATGGGCTGTTTTCATCCTCATCGCCTGATACGTAGCCGCGAAGCTGGAGCCTCAATTCAGCCTCGCCGCCATCTGCTTCTATGAGCTGGACAGCGTTTGCAGCGTCAGGGCGAAGATAGGCCTTGGCGAGGTCCATGTCGCCCAGCGTAGCTGACAGACCTATCCGACGGAGTGGGCGCTTTATCGTGAGCTCGAGCCTTGTGAGCAACGAACGGAGCTGGACACCGCGTTCGCTATCTAGAACCGTGTGCAACTCATCGATAACGACCGCGCGCGTGGCCCCAAACAGGCGGCTAATTTCCAAACCGCGACGAATGAACAGTGCCTCAAGGGACTCTGGAGTTATCAGCAGGATCCCTTTTGGAGATTTCAGCGCGCGCGTCTTGATCGATTGAGAAACATCCCCGTGCCATGGAACAACCGGCAGCTCTGCTTCCTGGCAGATGCCCTCCAGCCGCATGGCCTGGTCCGTGATCAAGGCTTTCAGCGGACCGATATAAAGCAGGTCGAAGCCGATGCCGCCGAACGGCTCGTCAAGCACCTGTGAAATCAACGGCAGGAACGCCGCCTCGGTCTTTCCGCCCGCCGTGGAAGCCGCAACGATCAAATCGGCATCGGTCTCGCAGATCGTCCGGATGGATCGCGCCTGGATGTCGCGAAGCTCGCGCCATCCTTGCTGGCGTATCCATTTCTGCACAGGCCTCGCCAGCTTGTCGAACGCACTGCTCATCGGCGTCAGAGCTTGAAGCTGATCAGGTCATCATCACCGGGGTCTTGGGCACCAGTCGACTCGTCGACCTCGGTCATGTCTTCGCCGCGGTCTTCGTATACCTCGATCTTTTCGATTAGGTCGCTCCACTCGACACCGGGGTTTTGCTCGAGCACGGAAAGCAGGTTCACGAAGGCCGTCACCGTATTGCGCGGGGTGCGGAAGTAAGCTTCACCGATCCGGTCCGAGCAATGCGCCATGAAGGCCTCGAGCGCATCGTCTGGCAGAGCACCGGCGTCGTCCTGCATGATCCGCCGGACATTGGCCAGAAGAACGAAGAGGTCCTCAGGGGTCAGGCTGGCCAGCCGGACAACAGGTCCTGAAAGGTCAACCAACCCGTCTCGCGCGAAGGTGTTCTCGGCCAAACGCGACTGGAGGGCCTCGTAGCTGTAAAGCCCTCGACGGGTGTTCATCAGGAATTCCGGTGTGCCGCCCATGAGAAATCCGAGGTTCTCGGCACTGCCCTGCAGCACATCATTCAGGATCCGGAGGATCTGTTCGTAGTTTGCATTGCGAGCCTGCGACGAGGTCAGCTTGTAGAGGTTCACCATCTCGTCGAGGCCGACGAGCAAGCCTTTGTAACCGGCTTCACACACGAATGCCGACATCAGCTTCAGATGGTCATAGACACTGGCATCGTCGATGATCGTTCGCACTCCAAGCGCCTTGCGCGCGTCGGTGCGTGTGGCGAATTCACCACGCAGCCATCTCAAGGCAGCGGATTTCAACTCGTCGTCGCCGGTCTCATGGCCTTCCCAATATCTCCGGATCACCTCTGCGAATTCAAACCCCCCGGTGAGCTCTTCGAAGTGACCAAGGCGTTCACGAATGACAGACCCCGTGGGCGCATCGCGTTCCTCAGCATCGCGGTGTGCTTGGCTGACGAAACGCTCCACCACGCTGGCCAAGGCCCCGCCATCTGGCTTTGTCCGTGTCGACAGGTTTCGGGCCATCTCTGCATAGAGGCCTCGAGCTTGACCACCGGTCGCGTGAATGCGCCGGTCGGGCGCCAGGTCCGCGAACATCACCACCAGACCCTTTTCAAGCGCGACAAGACGGATCAGATTCATGAAGAACGTCTTTCCCGATCCGTATTCTCCGATGATGAACCGGATCGCCGATCCGCCATCGGATATCCGGTCCATGTCCTTGACGAGCTCTTCAATCTCGCGGACGCGGCCGACTTGGATGTGACGCAGGCCGAGCTTGGGCACGACCCCTGCCCGAAGCGCCTGCACGATTGCATCGCGTTCACGTGGTTTCAACTTCGACATCCCTGCCCTCCGCACTCATCTTTTCTTTTACCGCCTCCGCAATCTCAGGAGACACGTCATATCCATCATACTCGTCGAGAAGCGCTTCATCGTAGGTCTCAAAAGCCCATTCATTCACGACTTCCAAAGCCCCGGATACCATCAAACCATGCGAGGCGCAGATCTTCTCGAACTCGGTCTCAGACCAATGCTCGCGAGTAAGTACTTCGAGGACAAGGGCGCCGTGTTTCGGGTCAAGCCCTGCCACCAGGCATTCGTAGTCAGGCGTGGAGGCACCGCTTTCTTCCTCTTCGACATCGAAAATCTGACCGAGGACGGACGACACGCGCTCGGTGTCCGAACGGATTGCTGCGATCCGCGAAGCGTCGAGCTTGGGTCCGCTGGCTTTCACAAGATCGGGTATCGCTTCGCCCGGACGACCCGGTTTCGAGGCACGAACAGTGCGAGGACCATCCGCAACTTCGCCAGCATGCAGGTCTGAGTAGGCAAGCGCAGGATCTAGACCCAAAGCCTTGTAGATTTTCTCGATGCTTGCAACTTCGTCGGAGTGAATAATGCCATCGGCATGTGCTGCACCAACCAACGCTGCCCGCATAGCGGCCTGGCTGTCTTGGCCCACTTCCTTCAGTTTGCGGCGCAAGAGCGTCATGTCCGGTGGCACGGCCAGGAACCATTCAAGGTTTGCGCGCAGCCTGCGGCCTTCCTGATCGCTTAGGTCCGCGGCGGAGACCTGATCCTCCAGCGCCTTGCGCTCAGGCTCCGCGATGCGACCATCCGCATGAGCAACGAACGACCCAAGTGCCAATTCAATCAGGGCGCTTCGATAGCTGTCGGAAACTTCCTCCAGTCTTTCGATCGGTTCGCCCAGGCTGAACAGTACCACAGGCTCCTCCGCCTTGGGCGACCGGAGCGCAAACCGAGGGTCGGGCGCCAGACCGAAACCGAGACGGGCGAGCGCGTCGGCCGCTCCTGTCATCTGCCGTTTCCCGATCTTCTCGCTCGTTTCTCCCTCCAGACGTCCGATCACCTCCTCAAGCGGCACCAATCCCCCCCGATCGACGATAGTGCTTGCCCAAGATTTCAAGCGGTCCATTTCCTCGGATGGGAAGGCATCCCACAGTTCAGAAGGCAGCAATGCATGCGCTTCCACGCTTCCGCGACCGTCAGGGTTTCGGCCCAGGAAGCGACTGAGCTTGTCGAGATCGTTCATAGCCTCATCGGCCAATTCTTGTGCGATCTCGACCGGCTTACGCAGGCCAGAAATATCCGGCACCGGCTTTCCTTCAACAGTTGGGTTTGCTGAGCCCTCAAACTCGCTGGAAGCAGCCCTATAGGATACCTTGAGCGTTTTCCGGGGTTTGGCAACCTTGAGCCCGTCAGGAAACCGCTGGTCAAACCGGATACGGAAAAGAGCGATGAACTCATCCCGGCATCGCGTCGCCGGAGTTCTCAGATATGTTTCAGGGTGACAAATGAACCAACTCAACAACCATTCGGCAGTCAAGTTTTCGCCCTTGTAAATCCGAGCCCCGATTGCGTACTTCAGTGAAAACGGGAGTTCCCAGCCCTGCTTCTCAAAAATGGGCTCGATCGCGTCGAAGTCGATTTCGACAAGAGTCGCGATGTCGAGGAACTCCCCCAGGTAGCGCCGGACGGAGTGACTATCGGGGTACAGCGACTGCAACCTTCGAACTTCCTGGACGATATCCTTAGCGTCATCCTGGGACTGATCGACGAAGAAACGACGCTCCAACCCGTAAAAATACAGGAACATGTATCCTGCATCAAACCATGCATCTTTTCGACCGCCGGCAAGCCAATCGAGATAGGTCGCCCTGCAGTCCGGCGAGATTTCCGAGTAGTTCGGCCAATACGGCAGCCCGCTTCCAGCAACGTCCGTGCCCCGCTTTGCCACTGGCAAAGCGGGATCGATATAGCCTCGGCACTTTGAACGATAGCCGTTGGTGTTCAGCGAAGGAGGGGTTCCGACGTAAACCATCCCGCCGATGTTGCGGCCCGCGACGCTCGTCGTTTCGTCAGATCGGATCCACCCGATTTTTGGTGATCTCCAAGACAGGGTAGCTGGCGCTGGTTGCTTTCTTTCAGCCGCTGCAGCTAGAGCTGGCGCCGCGGACTTTCCGGCACGGACGATCGCGGCGTAGTCCTGCTTCCGATGAACGTAGGCCTTGGTGGCCGCCTCTGTCGCTTGCGAAGGCTGCGCTCGTTCGGCCGCGGTCAATGAGTCTGGCATGGAAGACCGTCCCGCACGGGCGATTGCGGCGTTGTCCTGCGTAGGTGGGGAGTAGGCTCGAATGGCAGCCGGTGCTTGGGACGCAATGGCTTCGCGAGTTCGTTCGCGCTCACGCTCGATACGTTTGTCGTAGGCACTTGGTTGGGCTGCCAGCTCAGGTCCGAGTGTTCGGGTTTCGGAACTTCCCACGGCTTGCGCTTTTGCAGCGACTTTCCGCGATCTCCGCTTTTCTTGCCACCAGACCAAAATGATAGGAGCACCAAATGCAAACAACATTTGGCCACCCACCGGCCACCCCTGGAGGACTGTGACCACCACGATCATGCAAAAGATGAAGTAGACAAAAAGAAAGAATGTAATTCGGAAAAACTTGAGTAATGAAGACACTATCGCCCCTCCCCCTTCAGTCACACTATTTTACACGAACATCATTTCAATCATTAAAGCGGAGCCTGAACAGTTTTCCGGCCAGCGTCCACTGCCCAATGAGGTGACAGCGGTCATGCCCCAAGCACTTGGGGCCTTCAGCGCCCCCCTGATCTGAACTCGCCACCACGGAGATGATCACTGAGGGAGTGGGTGGCATTGGGGATAACGCATTCATCTCGCGCGTTGACTGGCACCAGCGCCACTGAAGCTGCACATCAACCTCAGACTGCCCTCCCGCCGCAGATGGGAGCCCGATCGCCCTGCATTGCCCTCGGATGCGGCGATCCAGTTCGTTTGACCACCAAGGTCCTGCTCAAGCTGCCGCCCCGGCAAGCGACTGAGATAGTGGCCAGCCCGTTGAAGATGGCGGACTTAGACTGGACGGAGGCGTATCGAGCCAAAGATGCGTTGCCTGAAATCCTTCGAAAACGCTTTGCCGCTAGAAACCCCGGCTGCCAATCCGCCGAGATCAAGATGCGTGCTGCACTGATGAACCGTTTCTCGGCCCTCGGCACCGCCGTGATCGTCTGCACCGCCTGACAAAGACCGATAAAGGGGCCATCACGCCTCAAGCCATCGTTCCGCAACAATGCCGCGGCGGCCTTGAAGGTGCAGCAGGCCAAACTTGGACTAGCCCTAACATGTCGTCGCCGCGATCTTCACAAAAGGCATCCGCGAAAAATTTGGTACTTGGTACACAAGATCACCGCTTACTGTATTGATTATATGAATGTATTCTGGATCAATCCGTCCAATCCATCATCGGCGCGACGGATAGGCGGGAGGCCGTTGATAGCTCCTGTTGTTTCATCTTTTCAACCACTTAGGCGCACCCTGTCTCCGTCTCGCTTCCGCCCGTTCCGTCCCGGCTGCGCCGAGTTCGACGCAGGGCGATACACTCTCCCGAATGAGAGGCCCAAGCCCCCAGTCGCAAGGCCCCCATGGGCTCGCTCAGGACACACAAACGACAGGGCCACAGTGCTCCGCCAGATGTACGCATGATGCGAGAAGGCCCCTCCTATCATGAGACGACGGCCTTTGACAGACGCCCTGCAGCAACCGCCCGGACAAAGACGCCTAAGAAAGAGCTCCCAGGCGACGGGGGAGTTGAACGCTTCCGGCCCCCGACATGCGCAACCGGCGACGGGCCCATTTCGCCGTTCGCCACCAGAGGACACCTCAGGCCTTGCCGATGCACAAAATGATGGTGTTCGCGCCGCCGCTTCACCCCGGAGGAAAACGGGGATGCGCGCAGCGACAGTACCGCGGTCTCCCTTGGCGCGTCCGACGTCGGGCACGAACGGGTTGCGCCTCAAGGACGCGGCCCCCTTCAAACAGGCCGGGAAGCGGCAATCGCCTTGGCCCGGCGGCGTCCGCAGTCCGCTGACCGCCGAGGCGGTCAGCGCCGCAGCTACATCTCGTAGCCCGGCGTTTTGTAGAGCGTCTGCGGATCGGCCTCGGCGATGTCCGGCTGGTAGACGTCTTCCTTCCAGCGGGCCGGGGCGACCTCCTCGATGGCGACCGATACGGCATCGGCACCATATTCGAAGATCTCCATCACATTGCGGCTGATGGCTTCGGCCAGGCGTTTCTTCTGGTCCTCGGTCTTCCCGGGCCAGGCCTTGACGATAACATGCGGCATGACTGCTCCTGCGTGTTGCGAAGGGGCGGCGGCGTTCCCGTCCCCGCCCCAGTCTCATCCCGTCCTCTCAGAGGAAGGCGCCGTTGTCGACCTGAATGACCTGGCCGGTCACCGCCTTGCCCATCTCGCTGGCGAGATAGAGCGCGGCATAGGCCTGATCGCGCGGCTCGGTCATCGGCACGGTGGTGTTGACGTATTTGTCGGAGAACTCGAGCATCACGTCACCGCCCTCCTGCTCGCCCGCGGCCCAGGCCCGCGCGGCGTCGGTATCGGTGACCCCCGGTGCGATGGCGTTGCAGCGGATCTTCGTCCCCGACAGCCGGATCGCGATGTTCTTGGTCATCGTGTTCAGCCCGCCCTTGGTCGAGGTATAGGCCACGCCGCAGATCGGCAGGGTGCCATTGACCGAGGAGACGTTGATGATCCGCCCGTCGTTGCGCGGCATGAAGTGCTTCACCGCCTCGCGGCAGAAGCGGAAAGGACCGGCGAGGTTCAGTTCGACGATCTTGGCGAAATGGTCGTCGGAGGCTTCCTCGATGGCCACCATGTCGCCGGAACCGGCGTTGTTGACCAGGATATCGACCTGGCCATAGGCTGCGATCGCCTCGGCGAACACCCGGGCGGGTGCGGCAGGGTCCGAGGAGTCGGCGACCAGCCCCATCGCCTTGCCGCCCTTGGCGGTAATGTCGGCCACCACCTCGTCGAGCAGATCCTTGCCCCGCGCGGTCAGGACGACATTCGCGCCCTCTTCGGCGAAGAGCTCGGCAATCGCCAGGCCGATCCCCTTGGTGGCGCCGGTCACGATCGCGGTTTTTCCTTCGAGCATCCTGTGCATGATGCAAATCCTCCTTTGAAGTTGGCGGAGAGCCACAGGCTCTCCCGGTTACCGCTCCGGCGGCCGCGTTCCGGCGCCGGCCCGGCGATCAGCGCGGGGTCACCCGCACGGTGGCGGCACGGCTGCGGGCCGAAATCATCGGCGCCAGATAGGCGCTGGTGCCGTATTTCGCCCGATAGGCCGCGTCGATCCTGTCGTTCAGCGTGTCCTCGACCGGCGCGAAGCCGACCTCATGGCGGCTACCGGCCACCGAAATCCGGCCGGCCTTCTGGCGCATCGCCGCCTGATACCAGCGCGATGCCGTGCCGCTATAGGCCCGGACATAGAGTGCGCCGCCGACAACCACCGACCAGATCCAGGTCGGCGTGCCATAGGTCACCCCATCTTCGCGGAACGGCGAAATCTTCAGATCGTCGGCAGCCGCGATCCGCTCCAGTTGCTCATCCGTCCAAGCCATAGCCCACTCCTGTCGGTCTAAAACGCTTCACTTGGGGGCGCGGATTACCGGCCGCCCTCCACTCGCGGCATGATATATCCGTTGCGGCGATGGCGATTAGGCCGGCCTTGCAACTGGCACTCATGATCGCGGCTCATAAGACCGGCGGCGGGAACAGGGCGGAGCCCGGCAGGACATAGCAGGCAAATCCCGCCTGCCCTGGGATCCGGCATCGCAGATATATGACTGCGGCTCATCAGTCTTTGCGTCATTCCGAGCATAGTCCAAAAACCGCCGCCGGCCTACATCTCGCCGACCGCTGAGCGCCGCCGCCGACCGCGCGCCCCGTGCGACCCGGCCGTCTGCGCCATCGCGCACCCGGCGAACGCCCGCAAAGATCGATTGCAACACCAAAGACCCGCGCCGGCCAGGACCCCGTTTCCGGCCGTGACCCTCAGCGCGGCAACAGATTGGACCGCCCTTCATGCCTACCCCCGCATCGTCTCCGACCCATAGCCCCGCCTCCGCCCTGCCGCTCCTCGCCCTGGGGATCGGCGCCTTCGGCATCGGCACCACCGAATTCGCCCCGATGGGGCTGTTGCCGGCCATCGCCTCGGGCACCGGCATCTCGATCCCCGCGGCCGGCCAATTGGTCACGGCCTACGCGCTCGGCGTCATGCTGAGCGCGCCGGCGATGACCCTGCTGATGGCGCGTTTCGACAGGAAGGCCGCGCTGATGGCGCTGATGGGTCTGCTGGTGCTGGGCAATCTGATCTCGGCGCTGGCGCCCGGCTACTGGACGCTGCTGACCGGCCGGCTGATCACCAGCCTGTGCCAGGGCGCCTTCTTCGGCATCGGCGCGGTGGTGGCCACCAGCCTGGTCGCGCCCGAACGGCAGGCCAGTGCCGTCGCCACCATGTTCATGGGACTGAGCATCGCCAATATCGGCGGCGTGCCGGCCTCTGCCTGGCTGGGGGCGCATGTTGGCTGGCGGATGGCCTTCGGCGCCTCCGTCGTCATCGGCCTGATGGCGATCGTCGCGCTGGCCCTGGCGCTGCCGAAGGAGGCCCCCGGCCCACGCCCCAATGCCCGGGCCGAACTGCGCGCCCTGATGCATCCGCGCATGGCGATCACGCTGGCGGCAACGGTGATGTTCGCCGGCGGTTTCTTCGCCGTCTACACCTATGTTGCGCCGCTGCTGCACGAGCTGGCGGGGGCGGACGACAGCTTTGTCATCCTGGTGCTGGTGCTGATCGGGCTGGGGCTGACCTTCGGCAACTGGTTCGGTGGCCGCCTCGCCGACTGGTCGATCGACAAAGGCGCCCGCCTTGCGATGCTGGCGCTGGCGCTGACCTCGCTGCTGCTGCCGCTGCTGGCCACCTCCGCTGCCGGCGCCGTGATCGGCTTCCTGCTCTGGGCGGTGGCGGCGTTTTCCTGTGTGCCGGCGCTGCAGATCCGCGCCATGCAGGCGGCTGCCGGCGCGCCCGGGCTCGGCGCCTCGTTCAACATCGCCGCCTTCAACCTGGGCAATGCCGTCGGCGCCGGCGTCGGTGGCGCCACGCTGGGCTGGGGATTCGGCTATACCGCCGTCCCGGTGGCCGGGGGGCTGATCGTCCTGCTGGGCCTGGCGACGCTGTGGCGCCGCAGACCCGCGATCTGACCCGGGATCCGGCCGGGTCTAATCCGCCTGCAGCTCCGCCGGTCTCTGCTGCCCCGGCCGGCCCTCCCGCGACGGCGGATGCCCGAAGGTCCGGGAATATTCCCGGCTGAACTGCGAGGCGCTTTCGTAGCCGACAGCGAAGGCGGCCCGGCTCACCTCCGTCCCGGCCAGCAGCAGCCGGCGGGCCTCCTGCAGACGCAGCATCTTCTGATACTGCAGCGGGCTCATACCGGTGGTGGCGCGGAAGTGGCGGCGAAACGATGCCTCGCTCATCCCGGCGCAGTTGGCCATGTCCTGGATCGGAACGCTCTGGTCCAGATTGTCGCGCATCCAGGAGAGTGTCCGCCGCAGCTGGCGTGCCTTCGGATCGGCGGCGACGATCTGATGCAGGACCCCTGCCTGCTCCCCCTTCAGCAGCCGGTAGAGAATCTCCTTGCGGATCAGCGGCCCCATCACCGGGCCATCCTCCGGCACGCGGCTGAGGGCGAGAAGCCGCAGGCAGGCCTCGGGCAGGCCCGCCGGGGCCGGGCCGATGGCATAGCCCCCCGACGGCTCCGGCGCGGAGGTCCCGACCTCGGCCAGAAGATCGGCGATCTCCCGATGATGAAGCGCCAGGCTGATCGCCATATAGGGCCGCGCCGAGCTGGCGGTGACAATGCGGCTGGTGACCGGCAGCACCACCGAGCCGACGAAACAGGCGCCAGGCTCGTATCGCACGCTCTGGGCGCCGACCGCCACTTCCTTGACGCCCTGAAGAACCAGGCAGACCGTCGGTTCGGACAGCTCGCCGACCGGGCCGGAGGGCGCGGCGGCGGAACAGAGCGTCGCGTCCGGCAGCAGCGGCACGCTGCGCCCGGGGCAGGCGATCGCCTGTGCCCGCTCGACCAGCTCAGAAAACGAGTCCTGCATGCGACGTTCTCCGCAAGGGGCGGCGCTCCGCAAGCTGCGGAACTGCCGCAACGCGCCGGTTGATCGGATCGGGCAAATCATCGACCGGAATCCACATGGGCGCTCAGGGCTCCCTGACTATATCAGGGCAGAGCGCGTCGCAATCCGGTTCCCGGTCCGCCCGAGGCACGCCCCGGACATGGCCCCAAACAGGCCCGGGACAGGCCGCGCACCTCCGGCCGCTGCGCGGTCGGCGGCACCGCCAACCAGCCGGCCAGACAGAAGACTACTCAGGAGAACACCATGACAGAGCGCCCGATCCGCGTCGGTTTCATCGGCCTCAACCCCGACAGCCACTGGGCGGCCACCGCCCACCTGCCCGCCCTGCAATCGCTGGGGGGCGCCTATGAAATCGTCGGCGTTGCCAACAGCACGCCGGAAAGCGCGGAACGCACCGCCACGGCGCTCGGGCTGAAACATGCCTTTGCCAGCCCCGCAGCTCTCGTCGCCTCGCCCGAGATCGATCTGGTGGTGGTGACGGTGAAGGTGCCCCATCACTTCGAATTGGTCAGCGCGGCGCTGCTGGCCGGCAAACACGTCTATTGCGAATGGCCGCTCGGCAACGGTCTGGACGAGGCGCGCCGCCTCGCCGCCCTGGCCGAGGAGACGGGCGTGGTCGCCGTGGTCGGCACCCAGGCCCGCGCGGCGCTGGAGATCCTGCACCTGAAACAGCTGATCGCCGAGGGCTTCGTCGGCGAAGTGCTGTCGACCAGCCTGATCGGTTCCGGCGGCAACTGGTCGGACAAGACCATCGAGGAATATTACTACCTCTTCGACGCCAGCAACGGCGCCACCATGCAGTCCATCCCGATGGCGCATACCCTGGCCGCCCTGCAGGAGGTTCTGGGCGCCTTCGGCCCGCTCGATGCGCGTTTCATCAACCATTTCGAGACGGTCGAGGTGACCGATGCCGGCGAGACGCGCCCCAAGACGGCGCCCGACCAGCTCCTGGTGCAGGGCACCATGGCCAGCGGCGCGGCGGTGTCGGTCCACTATCGCGGCGGCGTGTCGCGCGGCACCAATCTGCTGTGGGAGATCAACGGCACCGAAGGCGACATTCAGGTCACCGCCGATCTGGGCCACGCGCAGATGGTGCAGCTGACCGTCAAGGGCGCGCGCGGCGACGCCAAGGAGATGACCGAGCAGATGCCCGCACCTGCCCTCTACAACGGCAAGCCGGAGTTTGCCGGCGCCCGCAACGTGGCCGGGATCTATGCCCGTCTCGCCGCCGACATCCGCACCGGCAGCCGCACCGCCCCGAGCTTTGCCGACGCCGTGGCGCTGCATGACCTGCTGGACCGCATCGAAACCTCGGCCGCCGCAAAGGGCTAAGCCGAACAAAGGACCATCCCGGGCGGCCGGGATGGCATTGCCGTTGCGCCTCGGGCGCGCCATGCAGGACGGCAGGACACCATCCATGGAGGACCCGGAATGAAAATCCTGATTATCGGTGCCACCGGCGGGATCGGCCATCGACTTCTGCCGATGCTCGTCGCGAACGGTCACGAGGTCGTCGGGCTGCATCGCAAGCCGGAGCAGGCAGACGCGATCCGCACGGCGGGCGCGGTCCCCTGTCCCGGCGACATCATCGACATGAGCGTGGCGGAGATCGCCGCCGCCGCGCAGAGCTGCGATGCCATCGTGTTCTCCGCAGGTGCGGCGGGCAGCGGCCTCGACCGCACCACCGCCATCGACGGCGACGGGCCGATCAAGACGGTCGCAGCCGCCCGCGCGCTCGGCATTTCGCGCCTCTATCTGGTGTCGGCCTTTCCCGAATCCGCCCGCCAGAAAGAGCGCAACCCGCGGTTCGAGCATTACATGGCGGAGAAGAAACGCGCCGATGTGGCGGTCGCCTCCTCTGAGCTGGACTGGGTGATCGTGAGGCCGGGCACCCTGCAGCACGAAGACGGCGACGGCAGGGTCAGCCTCGGGCCGGCGGTCGCTTATGGCAATGTGGCCCGTGGCAATGTCGCCCGTGTCCTCGCCGGGCTGATCGAGCGCCCGGACATCCGCCGCGAGATCCTGGAGCTGACCGATGGCACGGTTCCTGTCGCTGAGGCGCTGGAGGCTCTGCGCAAGGCACGGCTGAAGGGTTGACGGCACCCTGGGGCCTATGCGCCGTCTCACAGGAACCGATGCGCCCCATTCATGAGAGTTGCTCATGGGTGATTGTCATTATGCCTCGATTATCCCGAAGGCCCCGCTGCGTTACATAGGCGCCATGGATCCGCACAGCCCGCCCCGCGGCGGCGCGGATCGTCCGAGATGACAGAACCGGGGACCCCCGGTTCGACCAACACCAGGAAGAAAGGGATTCAGATGATCCACGAAGAAACATACACCCTGCCGAACGGCGTCGAGATCCCCAAACTCGGGCTCGGCACCTGGATGATCGAAGACGACGTGGTCGCCGATGCCGTGAAGGCGGCGATCGAGATGGGCTACCGTCACATCGACACCGCCCAGGCCTATGGCAACGAACGCGGTGTCGGCGAAGGCATCCGCGCCTCCGGCATCGCCCGCGACCAGCTGTTCCTGCAAACCAAGCTGGCCGCCGAGGTCAAGGATTACGAAGGCGCCAAGGCCGCCATCGAAGGCTCGCTGAAGACCCTCGGGCTCGACTACATCGACCTGATGATCATCCACAGCCCGAAACCCTGGGCGGATTTCGCCGGCGAAGACCGGTTCTTCGAAGGCAACCTCGCAGCATGGAAAGCGCTGGAAGAGGCATATGAAGCCGGCAAGATCCGCGCCATCGGCGTGTCGAACTTCCAGAAGGAAGACCTCGACAACCTGCTCGAGAACGCAAAGATCAAACCGATGGTCGACCAGATCCTCGCGCATGTGAGCAACACGCCCTTCGACCTGATCGACTATGCCACCAGCCAGGGCCTGCTGGTCGAAGCCTATTCGCCCATCGCCCACGGCAAGATCCTCGACAACGCCGAAATCGGCGCGATGGCCGAGAAATACGGTGTGACCGTTCCGCAGCTCTGCATCCGCTACGTGCTGCAGCTCGGGATGGTGGCGCTGCCGAAGACCGGCAACCCGGCCCACATGAAGAGCAATGCGGAGGTCGAATTCGTGATCTCCGACGCCGACATGGAATCGCTGAAGACCATCGATCCGATCAAGGATTATGGCGACGCCAGCGTGTTCCCGGTCTACGCTAAGAACTGATCCGGCAACCGTCGGACAGAGTGAGACAGGCGCCGCACGGATGACGCGGCGCCTGTCCGCCCCCTTCGGGGCGATTTGTGACAGGTGCTCGGGCCTTTTGCCTGCCGGCTTTGTGCCAGTCTTGAAAACTCCCGTTCCAGGATTGCCAGGGCCCGCCCCTGAAGGGATTTCAAAGTCCTCTCAGGGCCGATCCAGTCGCCGTTGCGTCCCCAACGATGTGGCGGCTCCCTTGGACAACTGAGGAGGACACATCATGAAAGCCAATCTCCTGCCCGCTGCGCTGCTGTTGACCACTGCGCTTGTGGCCACCCCTGCGGTGGCGGCGGATTGCGCCGCGCTGGCCGGTCTGAACCTTTTTGGCGTGGATATCGCCACCGCCGAAGAGCAGGTGGCCCAGACCCTGCCGCCCGATCCGATGAGCGCCATGACCGGTGGCTCTCCCCACCCGGTGGAGGTCGCGGCGCATTGCCTGGTCGAGGGCAAGATCGACGATCGCGACGGCGTGAACGGTCGCTATGGCATCCGCTTCCAGATGCGCCTGCCCGACGAGTGGAACGGACGGTTCCTGTTCCAGGGCGGCGGTGGCAGCGACGGATTCATCGCGCCGGCCACCGGCAGCGTCCCCACGCTCGGCACCACGGCGACCCCGGCGCTGCGCCGCGGCTATGCGGTGGTCAGCATGGATGGCGGCCATGACGGTCTCGACGCGAGCTTTGCCCACGATCAACAGGCGCGGCTCGACCTCGCCTATGCCGCCATCGGCAAGGTGACGCGGACCGCCAAGGCGCTGATCCGTGCGCGCTATGACACATCCCCGGCGCAGTCCTTTTTCATGGGCTGTTCCAACGGCGGCCGCGAGGCAATGATGGCCGCGCAGCGCTTTCCCACCGAATTCGACGGGATCGTGGCCGGCAACCCCGGCTTTCGCCTGTCGCGCGCGGCCGTGGCCCAGGCCTGGGATGTGGCCCAGCTGATGCCGGTGGCCCCCGGCGGCGACCTGCCGCAGGCGCTGACGCAGGCCGATCTCGACATCGTCTCGGCCGAAGTGCTGGCACAATGCGATGCGCGGGACGGGCTGGAAGATGGCATCGTCGCCGCTCCGTGCGCCTTTGACAGCGGCACCCTGGATGGACGGATCGCCGCGGGCAAGCTGGCGGCGCTGCGCGCTGTCATGAACGGGCCGACGGGCGCCGACGGCAGGGCGCTCTACAGCGACTGGCCCTGGGACCCGGGGCTTTCCAGCCCAGGCTGGCGGGCGTGGAAACTGGGCACGGCAGAGGTCCCCTCGCTGGCCCTCTCGCTGGGTCGGCCATCGCTGATGACCTTGTTCATGACCCCACCCCAGGATACCTTTCCCGCGGCGCCCGACTTCGACGCGCTGGCGCGGAATGTCAGCTCGGTCGGCGGCTATTTCGATGCCGACGAGACCTTTCTGTCCACCTTCGCGCATGACGGCGGCAAGCTGGTGATCTTCCAGGGCATGGCCGATCCGGTGTTCTCCGCCAATGACATCGCCCGCTGGTACGAGGAAACCGTCGCGAACACCGGCCCGGATGTGGCGCGCCTCTTCATGGTGCCCGGCATGACCCACTGCGGCGGTGGTCCCGCCTTCGAGGATTTCGATCCGCTCACCGCGCTGGAACATTGGATCGACAGCGGAGAGGCCCCCGACATGATGGCCGCCTCGGCGCCCTCGATGCCCGGCCGCGGGATGCCGCTCTGCGCCTACCCCGCACATGCGCAATATACCGGCGGCGACCCCGCCTTGGCCGACAGCTTCGCCTGCGTCACGCCCTGACCCGGTTGCCGGAGGTCGCCCCGCTTGCGGGCGGCCTGACCGGTACGGTTCCCCCTGCCTGCCCAGTCTTTCACCGCCCCGCCGACGCGGCCGATCCCCCCAGCAGCCGCGCTCCGCCCCATTCATGAATGCTCCTCATCGGCGCAAGTTCAAAACGGGCATAGTCGCTGCCAAAGGCAGAAGTATACATTCGTATACCGATGGACCCCAGATGCGGCGCAGCTGTTCGCGGACGGGTCTGCCGATACAGGACGACCCAGTATGGCGATCCCCGGTGTCTCGCGCACCCCATTGCTCCCCGAACGGGAGTCCGGGCCCGAAACCTCCGGACCGGCCAGTGCCGGGCCGTCCTGCCGTGCACCGCAGAAAGCTCGGTCATATCGAAAGGAAGTTACCTCATGAAAGCATCTGTCATCACGCAAGTGGGCAAGCCGTTCACTGTCGTCGACATGGAGATCGCCGACCCCATTGGCGCCGAAGTCGCCTTCGACGTGAAGGCCTCGGGGCTCTGCCACACCGATCTTCATTTCGCCACCACCGACTTCGGCCACCAGATGCCCGCGCTCTTCGGCCATGAGATCGCCGGCGTGGTCACCGCCATCGGCCCCGATGTCACGACCATCGCGGTCGGCGATCACGTCGTCGCCTGTCTGGTGCAGTTCTGCGGCAAATGCGTCAAATGCCTGTCCGGCAAGACCTATGAATGCCAGCACCCCGAGGCGGTGATGCGCAAGGAAGACCAGCCGCCGCGCATCACCCTGGACGGCCAGCCGGTCAACCAGGTGATGGGGGTCGGTGGCTTCGCCGAAAAGGCGCTGATGCACGAGAACCAGCTGGCGGTGGTGAACAAGGACATCCCCTTCGCGCAGGCCTCGCTGATCGGCTGCGCGGTGGTGACAGGTGCCGGCTCCGCCATCCACGCCGCCAAGGTGGCGGTGGGTGACTCGGTGGCCATCATCGGCACCGGCGGTGTCGGCCTCAACACCATCAGCGGCGCCCGGCTGGCCGGGGCCCGCCGTATCATCGCCATCGACATCGACGACGAAAAGCTGGAAGCGGCAAGGAAATTCGGCGCCACCGATGTCGTCAACTCGAAGACGGTCGATCCGATCGAGGCGGTCAGGGAGCTGACCGGCGGCGGCGTCGATCACGCCTTCGAGGTGATCGGCATGGCGATGACGCAGAAACAGGCCGTCGAGATGTGCGGCATGGGCGGCCAGGCCTATTTCATCGGCCTCGCCAAGCCGGGCACCACCATCGAACTGGACACCTCGCTGCAGGCCCTGCTCGATCAGAAAGGCGTCCACGGCGTGCTGATGGGGTCGGTGAACCTGAAGGCCGATATTCCGATGTACGCCGATTTCTACGTTCAGGGCCGCCTGGTGCTGGACGATCTGGTGACCCAGGAAATCGCCCTCTCCGAGATCAACGAAGCCTATGAGGCGCTGACCAAGGGCGGCATCATCCGCTCCGTCATCACCTCCTTCTGATCCCCGCCTGACCAATGCGCCGGCACCGACGCAAAATGTCGGCGCCGGCGTCCGCCTTCAGAGCCGCTCCAGCGGAATGCGGAAGATCGTCCCGTCGCCCCAGGTCGCGCAGAGCAGCGCCTTCTGATCCGGCGTCACCACCAGCCCCACCGGACGCGACAACCCGTCGGCGATGCGTCGGGAGCTGCCGGTGCGCAGGATTTCCCGCACCGTCGTTCCGCCGTAATCGACCACGAAAACCCGGCCATCGGCAGTGAGAGCGATCCCCGACCCCGGTGTGGCAAAGGCCTGTCCGGCCTCGATCCGCCGGCCATCGGGCCGCAGGACCGTGACCCCGCCACCGATGTTCGAGACGACATAGCCGCCATCGGGCGTCTGCACGACGCCGACCGGGGTGTTCAGCCCGTCGATCAGCGGTTTCGGCCCATCGTCCTCCACCGTCAGGATTTCGTGACTGCGCCGGTTCGCCACCATCAGCCGCCCGGCGCGATCAAAGCTCAGCCCCGCCGGCGTCGCCAGACCGGTGACATGGGTGCGGCGATGGCCGTCGGCCGTGAACCGCCAGATCAGATCGTCGGCATAGGAGGCGACGAAGATCGTACCATCGGCGGCGATTGCCAGACCTGAGGGCCCGGGCAGCCCTTCGGCGAACACCTCCCTCCGCCCGTCCGGGGCGAAGCGGCTGATCCGCCCGGCCCCCCATTCGGCGACGAAAAGATGCCCGGCTGCGTCGAACCCCATGCCAGCCGGCGCGCTGACGCCCTGCCACAGGGGCCCGGGATCGCCGGCGGCCCGTGCCCGGCCGGCCACCCCCAGCGACACCGCCAGCCCCTGTGCCAGAACGGCGCGACGGCTCAGCCGCACGTCATACCCTCCTCTGCCGCGGCCCGGGCCGCGAACACCTCCCCTGCGGCAAACAGCCCGTTCAGCGCCGCGGGAAAGCCGGCGTAGACAGCCATCTGCATCAGGATTTCGGTGATCTCCTCCCGGCTCAGCCCGACATTCAGCCCGGCCTCGATATGCACCTTCAGCTGCGGCTGCGCCGTTCCCATCGCCGCCAGGGCGGCAATCGTCGCGATCTCCCGGTCGCGCAGCGCCAGACCTGGGCGGGAATAGATATCGCCGAAGGGGAATTCGAAGAGATAGGTGGCGAAGTCCGGCGCGATCCCGGCCAGCGCATCGATTACGTTCTGACCGGCCTTGCCGTCGATTTCATCGAGCGCGCGCTTGCCGCGCTCCAGCCGGCTCTCCGGCGTCGTACTGCTGTGTATCGTCATGGGTTTGCGTCCTTTTTTCCGTTTCGACATAGCCGTCGATCTTGGTGTCGAGGACGAGAAGACAGGCCTGCAGATCGGCCAGATGATCGCGCACACGGTCGCGGTGCACCTCCAGCATGCGGCGGCGCTCCGGGCTGGTCCGCGCTCCTCTGGCGCGCAACTCCGCATAGCGCAGCATCTCCCGGATCGGCATGCCGGTGGTTTTCAGCCGGTCGAGAAAGGCGATCCAGACCAGGATCGTCTCATCGTAATCCCGCCGTCCTCCGGCGTCGCGATCAGCATAGGGCAGAAGCCCGATCCGCTCGTAATACCGGATGGTATGGGCCGACAGACCGCTGCGTTTCGCAAGTTCGCCGATTTTCATCACACCCGCTTCTCATCAAGACGCGTCCGACCCTAGGGGTTTGAGCGCGCTCTAAGTCAAGACGGAAAATCGCGATGCTTTGACGACCCGCCCGGCCAGCTTCGGGCGAGGATTTCCACAGCGCGGGCGATCTGCGCCTCCTCCAGCGCGGCATAGCCCAGCCGGAACGCCTGGGGCGCCGGTGCATCGAGGGTGAAACGGGTCCCGGGCAGCAGCGCCAACCCGTCCCGGCCGGCCCGTTCGGCCCAGGGCTCTGCCGGCGCGCCGCGACTGCAGAGCCAGAGCGCCAGCCCTCCCGCCGGCAGATCGAAGTGCACCCGGTCGCCCAGCCGCCGGGTCAGCGCCTCGGCCAGCAGATCGCGGCGGGCGCGATAGATCCGGCGGGCCTTGCGGGCATGGCGCCCCAGATCGCCGTCACGGATCAGCTCGGCCAATGCGGCCTCCAGCGGCGTGTCGCCCTGCCGGTCTATGGCCGCCCGCGCCGCCGCCATGCGCGCCAGCACCGGTTCCGGCGCCAGCGCATAGCCCAGCCGGATACCGGGGGAGAGGAGTTTCGACAGCGACCCGATGTAGATCAGCGGCAGGTCGGCCGGCGCCCGGGCCGCCAGCGGCAGGACCGGGCGCCCTTCGAAACGGTATTCGTGATCGTAATCGTCCTCAATCAGCGTCAGCCGGTGCCGCTGCGCCAGCTCCAGCAGCTGCAACCGCCGCGCCGCCCCCATGGTCACCGTCGTCGGATACTGATGATGCGGCGTGACATAGACCGCGCGAATGCCCGGATCGCGCGCCAGCGCCGTCTCCAGTGCCTCCACCTGCAACCCGCCGGCATCGACCGGCACCCCACGGATCGTGGCGCCGGCGGCGCGGAAGGCCTCCCAGGCGAGCGGATAGCCGGGTGCCTCGACCGCGATGGTCTCGCCCGGGACCAGCACCGCCCGCGCCGCCAGGAACAACGCCATCTGACTGCCCCGCGCGATCAGCAGCCGCGCCGGATCGGCGACCACACCGCGATCGGAAGCGAGATAGGCGGCCAGCGTCCGCCGCAGCGCCGGGGTACCGCGCAGGTCGCCGTAATCGGAGCCGGACCGAAAGGCCGGCGCCAGCAGCGCCCGCCGGAAGGCCCGCGCCAGCGCCTTGTCGGGCACCAGCCTGGGATCGGGGGCACCGTCGGTGAAGGCCAGCGCCGGGGAATGCGGTTCCGGCTCCGGCGCGGCCGGCACCGGCGGCGGCGACACCATGGCCTGCGGCAGATCCTCGGCGACGAAGGTGCCCCGGGCGGGCTGCGCCCGCAGCCAGCCCTGCGTCAGCAATTCCTGATAGGCGGCATCGACCGTGTTGCGATGCACCCCGAGCTCGCGCGCCAGCGCCCGGGTGCCCGGCAGCCGCTGTCCCGGCACCAGCCGGCCCCGGGTGATATCGCCGACAATGGCCGCGGCGATGGCAAGAAACAGCGGACCGCCGCCGCCCCTGTCGATGTCCAAGGCAAGCGGGTCGCGCGCCATGTCAAACCGGCCTATCTGAAATTCAGGAACTGGATCTTTTGCCTGGGCCGGTTATTTGCCAGACCGGCGCCAAAGACAAGAGGTTCCGATGACTCATCCCGCCAGCCCCCGCATCATGCTTCTGACCGGCCGCACCGCCCCCCTGCCCGGCAGCGACACGCTCAGCGGCATCGTCAAGACACCGGTGGACCGGCCGCTGACGCTCGGCCCCGAGGGGGTCGAGAGCGACGAACAGGCCGACCGCCGGGTACATGGGGGCGTCGAAAAGGCCCTGCATCACTATCCCCGGGATCACTACGCCCTCTGGCGCGCCGAGCTGGGCGAGCTGCCGCCGCTCGCCGGCCCCGGCGGCTTCGGAGAGAATATCTCGACCACCGGGCTGACCGAAACCACGGTCGCGGTCGGCGATATCTTCCGGCTGGGGGACGCGCTGTTGCAGGTGTCGCAGGGGCGCCAGCCCTGCTGGAAGCTCAACAAGCGGTTCGGGGTCGCCGACATGGCGCGACGGGTGCAGCTGACCGGGCGCACCGGCTGGTACTATCGGGTGCTGCAGCCCGGCACCGTGGCCCCCGGCGACCGGATGGAGTTGGTCGACCGGGTGGCACCGGACTGGAGCCTGCACCGGCTGTGGCACGCGCTCTACGTCGACCGGCTCAATCTGGACGAGCTGGAGGGGATCGTCGCGCTCGACGTGCTGGCCGAGGGCTGGCGCAAATACGCGGTGCGGCGGTTGGAAAGCCGTCGGGTCGAGGACTGGAGCAAACGTCTGGACGGCACCGCATGACCCCGCCGCCCTTCGTGATCTAGATCCAGAGCCAGGTGGTCTTCGGCCATGTCGGCAATTCCGCCGCGCTTTTCCCAATGCAGGCAGCCGGGCTGGAGGTGGCGGCGATCCCCACGGTGGTGTTCTCCAACACCCCCGATTACCCGACATTGCGCGGCCGCGCCCTGCCGCCCGAATTCTTCTCCGACCTGCTGCAGGGCGCCCGCGAACGCGGCCTGCCGGAGCGGGCGGAATTCATCCTGACCGGCTATATCGGATCGCTCGACGTGGCGGAGATGGTGGCGGATTTCGTCGCCGAGGCGAAGGCCGCAAACCCACGGCTGCGCTATCTCTGCGATCCGGTGATGGGCGATGACGCGCCCGGCCTCTATGTCCCCGAGGCGATTGCCGATGTGATGCGCGACCGGCTGCTGCCGATGGCCGATCTGGCGACACCGAACCCGTTTGAGCTGAGCTGGCTGACCGGCCACGAGATCGCCACGCTGGCCGATCTTCGCGCCGCCCGGGCAGAGCTGCATATCGCCCCCGGCGCGGATCTGATCGCCACCGGCTGCAGGCTCGCCGACACCGCCCCGGGCCGGATCGAAACCGTCCTGCTCGGCCCCGAGGGCATCAGCCGTCACCCGACCGACCATCTGCCCATCGCGCTGCCCGGCACCGGGGACCTCTTTGCCGGGCTGATCGTCGCGGGCCTGGGGCGCGGGCTGGCGCTGACCGATGCGGTGGAGAACGCCCAGGCGCTGACCTCCCGCGCACTCTGCCACGCGAAGGCGCTCGGCGCCGGAGAGGTGGTGTTGAGCGATCCCGGCTTCCGCCGCGCGCTCCTGACGCTGGGACCGGGCGCCGGAGAGGATGCCGCCACGCCGCGGGCCCGACCCGGCCAAGGCAGGTAAGATCAGGTCGGGTCGGGCCACGCGTCAGATCATCCGGGTCAGGTCCAGGCCGGCCTGAAACGGGTGCAGATCGTCGCTCGGCCGGATTTCGGCCGGGTCGTGGGCGCTGAGATTGGGCGCCCGCCGGTCCTGCGACGGCGACACGCCGAAAAGCTCACGATAGCGCAGCAGGAAATGCGAATAGGAACCGAAGCCGCAGCGGCTGCTGATCTCGCCGAATTCCAGCGCCGAGCCCTTCACCAGCTTGCGGGCACGGGCCAGCCGGATCTGGCGGAAGTAATCCGAGGCGGTACAGCCGAAGGCAGCCAGGAACATGCGGTCCAGATGCCGGCGCGACACGCCGACCTGAGCGGCAATGGCGGCGATGCCGCCGGCGGTGTCGCCGATCCGTTCCTCCATCAGCCGGCAGGCGCCGCGCACTGCCGGCTGGTGGCCAAGGCTGCGCGCCGTCAACAGCCCGTCCTGCGGCGCCCCCTGAAGCCGCCGCCCGGGATGGCAGATCAGGCTCGCCACCCGGGTCGCCACCACCGCGCCCAGATCGGTTTCGATCACATGCAACATCAGGTCGAGACAGGCGCTGCCGCCCGAGGCGGTCATCCGCCCCTGCCCGCAGGTGAACAGGCTGCGCAGAAACTCGACCCGGGGAAACAGCTGTTCGAACAGCGGCAGGTTGTTGAAATGCGCGGTCGCCTTGTGACCGTCCATCACCCCGGCCTGAGCCAGGTGATAGATGCCGCTCTCAAAGGAGCCCAGCGTCTTGCCGAACCGCGCGAACCGCCGGAGTGCCGCCGCCGTGGCCGCCCCGACATGGTCCTGGTGGCGGAAACTGGCGGTGACGATCAGCACGTCGAACTCCTCCAGCTCCGAGATATGTCGCGCCGCCGGGAGGCTCACCCCGGCGCTCGACATCACGCTCGCCTCGTCGTCATGGACGAATTCCCAAGCATAGAACGGCGTCTCGCAGACCGAATTGGCCACCCGCAGCGCCTCGATCGCCGAGACGAGCCCCAGCAACTGGAAGGAAGGCTGCAGCAGAAAGGCAAAGGTCTTCATTCGATCTCGGTCTCCCGCAGCGATCCTCCCCCGCCTGCCGCAGCACTGCAAGGGGGCGGACCGCAAAGACCCGGTCAGATCAGGTCCAGCTCGGCCCAGAGCCAGTTTTCTGCAACCTCTCGCCGCAGCGAGACGCCGAACCCCGGCCGGTCGTTCACCGGGATGACGCCATTCTTCACCGTGTCCTCGACCGGATCGTCGATCACATCGACATGGCCGGGGATACGCGCCCAATAGGGAAAATGCTCCTGCCAATAGAAATTCGGCACCGCGGCGCTGAAATGCATGCCCACCGCCGTCGACAATGCCGACGCGCAGATATGCGGCTGCACCTTCAGCCCGTAGGCCTCGGCCATGGCGGCGATGCGCCGGGCCTCCATCAGCCCGCCGGTGTTGCCGACATCGGGCTGCAGGATATCGGCGGCCCGCGCCTCCAGCACATCGCGAAAGCCGTAGCGGGAATAGAGCCGCTCGCCCACCGCCACCGATTGCGGGATCGCCCGCTTCACCTCCGCCAGCGCCCTGGTGTCGCCCGGCACGGTGGGCTCCTCGATAAAGCTGATACCGACCTCCTCGAGCGCGTGGCAGAAACGGACGGTATCGTCCGGCGCGATCCCGGCGGAGAGATCCAGCATCAGCTCGACCTCGGCGCCGACGGCGCGGCGGATCTCCTTCATCCGGTCGAGCGCGCGCCGCAACAGCGACTGATCCGCGACCGACCGGCGCGACGGGTGCCGCAGCCGCCCCTCTGCCAAAATCTCGACGAAGGGGTAGAATTTCAGCGCGCCATAGCCCTCTGCCGCCGCCCGTTCCGCCGCCATCGGCAGATCGGCATCCGAGGTGCAGCCGAAATACCAGCCGTTGCAATAGGCGCGCAGCCGGTCGTTGACCCGGCCGCCCAGAAGCTCATAGGCCGGCACCCCGAGGGCGCGGGCACGCAGGTCCACCATCGCCTGTTCCACCGCGCTGATCCCGCTCATCACCACCGGGCCGCCGCCCTTGGCCCAGAAGCCGTGATCGTAGAACTCGTTCCAGACCCGCTCACTGTCCGAAGGGCTGACGCCGCCGCGCAGATAGCGGTCGAGCACATCCTTGACCATGCCCGCCGCGGCGGTGGTGCCGGCGCCATAGGCGATCGCCGCCTCGCCCAGCCCGCGGCTGCCGTCCTCGGTTTCCAGTTCCAGCAGAACCGGGCTGATGCCGCCGCTCTCGACCAGATAGATCCGGGCTTTCACGATTTTCATGTCGGTTCCTCTCAGATGGTGCGGCAGAGCCGCGTCGCCTCAAGGATCGCCGCGTGGATATCGCGGGAGGAGACGGCATCGCCGATGCGGTAAAGCTGATAGGTCTCCGTCTTGGGCGCGGCGACCGCGCCGCCCTCCGCCATCGCGTAGAGGTCGAAGGCCCCCTTGTTGTCGGAGCCCTCTGCAAGCTCCCTGTAGAGTTCGTCCATCGGCAGCGTACCGTTTTCGATCACCACGCGGTCGGCCGGCCGCTGGCTCCGCGCGCCGGTAAAGACGTTCTCCAGCGTCGCCAGCAACCGGTTGTCCCGGCGTTCGATGCCGACCAGCTTGGCATCGGTCAGATGCGTCGCCCCGGCGGCGTAAAAGCCCTTCATCATCAGCGGACGCTCGATACCGCTGGTTTCCATTCCGACCATGGAGTCGGGGGTCACGCAGGTCACACGGGCGCCGCGTTCGGCCATGGTGGTGGCCGCGTTCAGCCCGGTGACAGTGCCGGTCACATCGAAGAACAGCACCTCGCCCTGCATCTCTCCGGGCTGGCCGATCACCTCCCACAGCGAGTCCGCCAGGTCGGCTCCGGGGATCTCCCGCTCCATCGGATCGGGCAGACCGCCGGTGGCGATGATGACGATCTCCGGCGCGCTCGCCGCGACCGTTTCAGCGTCGGCATAGCAGTCGTAGGTGATCGTCACCCCCAGACGCTCCAGCTCGCTCAGCCGCCAGTCGACGATGCCGATCAGATCGCGCCGCTTGTACAGCTCGGCCGCCAGCAGCACCTGGCCACCGGCCTTCGGCGCCGCCTCGAACACGGTGACCTGATGGCCCCGCTCGGCGCAGACCCGCGCCGCCTCCAGCCCGCCGGGACCGGCGCCGACGATGGTGACCCGGCGCGCCCGGTCGGCCTTGTCGATCAGATGCGGCAGGGTCTTTTCCCGCCCGATCGAGGCATTGTGGATGCAGCTGCCGTGCCAGGAGCAATAGGTCGCGCCGACACAGGGACGGATCTCGGCCTCGCGGCCCTCGCGCAGCTTCCGCACGATATGCGGATCGGCGATATGGGCGCGGGTCATCCCCACCATGTCGATCAGCCCCTCGGCAATCGCATAGCGGGCGGTGGCCAGATCGTTGATCCGCGCGGCATGAAACACCGGCAAGCCGACATGCTGCCGGAAGGCGGCGATGAACTGCAGCTGCGGCGCCAGCCCCAGCGCCATCCCCGGCATATAGCTCGACAGCCCCACCGGTGTGTCGATCCGCCCATAGGTGAGGTTGAAGAAGTCGACCAGACCGGAGCGTTCGTGGATCCGGCCCATCTCCAGATAGTCGGCATCCGACATGCCGGCATCCTCGCCCTCGCCCACCGCCATGCGGATGCTGATCAGAAAATCATCGCCACAGCGGCGGCGCATCTCCTCCAGCACACGCAGGCCGAAGCGGGCGCGGTTCTCGATCGAGCCGCCATAATCATCGGTGCGGTGGTTCATCAGCGGTGACCAGAACTGGCCGACCAGATGATGGTGAACGTGGATCTCCACCCCGTCCATCCCGGCCTCGCGGCAGCGCCAAGCGGTGTCCCCGAAGTCGCGCACGATCCGGTCAATGTCGTGCAGTTCGATCTCCTTGGCGAAGGCCCGGTGCGCCGGCTCGCGGAACCGCGACGGCGCCACGATGGGCAGCCAGTTGTCCGCCCGCCAGTGGCTGCGCCCACCCAGATGGGTCAGCTGCACCATGATCGCGGTGTCATGCCGGTGAATCCGGTCGGCAAAGGCGCGCAGATGCGGGATCGCCTCGTCGCGGTCCAGCGACAGCGCCCCGAAGACCGAGCCGGAATCCGGCGACACGTTGGAGGAGCCGCCGAACATGATCAGCCCGATGCCGCCCTTTGCCTTCTCCTCGTTATAGAGCTGGTAGCGCTCCTGCGGCAGCCCGTCCCGGGCGTGCTGGATCGCATGAGCGGTGGTGAAGACACGATTCTTGAGGGTGAGGCCCCGGATCGTCAGCGGCTGCAGCAGCGGATCCCTGGTCGGCGCGGAAGAGCGGGTCGGGTCGGAAGATGTCATCGCGATGTCTTTCGGTGCTGCCCTGCGGGCAGAGGTTGCCCCCAAACGTTTCGCCAGATTGGCAGAGTCGACTAGTCGCGATCTGGACATAATTCATGCCCGATATGGACATCACCCGGATGTCCAAAACCGGCAGGCGATCCGTCCAATTTCGGTCTAGGCAAGCTTTCGGCTTTGGCCCGAGACTGACCCGCAGGGCGCAGCCGGTCCCCTCCGACGCGCAGCCCACGCAACAGAGGACCCCGCCGCATGAGCGACAGCAGGATGCATTCCCTCGACGGCAGCGAATACGATGTCGTCGTGATCGGCGGTGGCGCCACCGGGGCGTCGGCGACCCAGAACCTGGCCGCCAGGGGGTTCCGGGTACTGCTGGTGGACCAGGGCGATTTCGCCTCCGGCACCTCCAGCCGGTCGAGCCGGCTGCTTTATTGCGGGCTCGCCTATTTTTCACCCGACTATCCGCTGTGGCGGGCCCTGTTTCATCCGCGCGAGATGCTGCAACGGGTGCGGATGGCCCGGCTGGCGATGAAATGCCGGACCGAGCTGGCCACCACCGCGCCGGAGCGGGTCACCGCCTGTGAGTTCGTCTTTCCGGTCAAACGCAACAGCGCCTATCCGCGCTGGAAAGTGGCGCTCGGCTATCGCGCGCTCAGCCTGTTCGGATCGCCCCGCGCACCGCTGGCCTACCGGCACGAGCCGACGCCCCAGGCCGCGCGCGGGGGGCTGGTGTCCTTCATGAACCCGGAGGAACTGGCAGGCGTCGCCCGGTTCCGGGAGTATCAGTACAACTGGGCCGAGCGGATCTGCATGGACGCGGTGATGGATGCCGAACGGCTCGGGGCGAGAGTGGAAAACTATGTCCGCGTCGCCAGTTTCCGGCGCGACGGCGAAGACTGGGCGCTGACGCTGGAACCCGGCGCGCTGCCCGGCCGCCCGCATCAGAGCGGCAATCACCGGGCCGAGGTGCGGACGCGTTTTCTGGTCAATGCCGCCGGCCCCTGGATCGACCGGGTACTGAAACAGGGGCCCGGCACCGGGGCGCGCCACGTGATCGGCATCAAGGGGGTCAATGTCATGGTCAAGCTGCCCGAGGCCTGCCGCGGCCAGGGGATGGAGACCATCAGTTCGCAGGATCAGCCGTTCTACCTGATGCCCTGGGGCGATCATCATTTCTTCGGCCCGACCGAGACCGTCTATGTCGGCCCGCCGGAGGATGCCCGGGTGGAACCCGGCGAGATCGACTATATCCTCGGCGAGGCGAACCGCGTGTTCCCGGGCTTCGACCTCGGCCGCGCCGATGTGGTCTACGCCTGGTGCGGGGTGCGGCCGCGCACCGACGATTCCTCCGCCTCCGGCGTCAAATCCTTCACCATCCACGATCTGGCGCGCGAGGGGATGGAGAACGCCATCACCGTCACCGGCACCCCGATCATGGTGCACCGTCACGCCGGCCGCCGGATCGCCGCCTGGGTCGCTGCGCGGCTTCGCCCGACCGGAACGCCCGGCACGCTCGACCCCGGGGCGCGGCACCTGCCCAGCGACGACGGTCCCTCCATCGGAGGCATCAGCGTCACCAGCCTGCGCGCGGCGGCGGCGCAGGAACATGTCCGCACCCTCACCGATCTGATGTTTCGCCGCGTCAACCTGGGCTGGCAGGTGGGTATGGGCCTGCCCCATGCCGAGGCGGTGGCCGGCGCCGTCGCCGACCTGCTGGGCTGGGACGCGACACGGATCGCCCAGGAACTGGCTGCCTACCGCGCCTTCGTGGCCGAGAATTTTCACCCTGCCCCTGCACCGGAGACCGCCGCATGACCGCCATCCCCTTCCGCGATTTCGACGAGGTTCACGCCCGTGCCCCCTGGGGCCGGCTGATCGACGCGCTGGAAGAGGCGCACCGGCGTGAAAAACCGCAAAGCGACCAGCTGCGGCTGATGCAGCCGCGCGCGGACGGCCAGCCCGATTTCCTCATCCTCGCCCCGGCCTGGGACCGCGACCGCGCCCTGGGGGTAAAGCTGGTCACCTCCTTTCCCGAGAACCCCGCGCGCCACGGGCTCACCTCGGTCGGATCGCTGTATATCCTGTTCGATCCAGCCACCGGCAAACCGACCACCCTGCTCGATGGCGAGGCGATGATCTTCCGCAAGACCGCCGCTGACAGCGCGCTCGGCGCCCGGCTCCTCTCGCAGCCCGATGCCCGGCGGCTGGTAATGATGGGCGCCGGGGCGCTGGCCCCCTATGTCATCGACGCGATCCGCCATGTCCGGCCCGGCATCGACGATATCCGGATCTGGAACCGCAGCGGCCACAAGGCCGAGGCCCTTGCCGAGAGCTGCCGCAGCCGCGGCCTGCCCGCCCAGGCCTGCACCGACCCTGCATCGGCGCAGGCCGAAGCCGATATCGTGATGTCGGCCACGATGGCGGAAGAGCCGATCATCCATGGCGATCTCCTGCGCCCCGGCACCCATGTCGGCCTGATCGGCTCCTTCACGCCGCAGATGCGCGAGGGCGACGATGCGCTGCTCCGCCGCGCGATGCTCTATGTCGACGATCCTTCGGCGGTGGAGAAATCCGGCGAGTTCACCGGTCCCATCGGCCGCGGGGTGATCACTCCCACCGATGTTCTGGGCGATCTCTTCGACCTCTGCCAGGGGCGCTGCGCCCTGCCCGGCCCCGACGACATCAGCCTTTTCAAGAACGGCGGTGCCTCGCATCTGGACCTGATCACCGCCGGCGTGGTCATGGCCGCCGACCGGTCCTGACCCTGCCACGGCCCACCGCAGGAGCGGCCATGCATCTGACCGGTTTCAAGATCCTCACCTTCGACGTCTACGGCACGCTGATCGACTGGGAGGCCGGCATGGCCGAGGGGCTCAGGCCGCTGACCGATCGGCTGCCCGAGGCGGTCCCGCGCGACCGGGTGCTGGAAACCCACGCCTTTCACGAAAGCCGGCAGCAGGCGCTGACCCCGGCCAGATGCCAAAGGTGGTTTTCCGCTTCAACTCGATGGCCGATTTCGCCGCCGCGCATCAGGCGGAGGTGACGGCATGAGGTCAGGAACGACCTGCAACCACCTGATATTATGACATAGCGAGGCGACGCGCCCCCAACCCGACCCGGCCTCACATCACCCGACGCAACCCCGCCTGCACCTTCAGCAATTTCGGCAGGCAGCTGTCTTTCAGCGTCTCGGCGCTCTCCGCCGTGGCCGCCATCCCGGTGTTGAGCGCCGCCACCACCCGGCCGCGCCCGTCGATCAGCGGCACCGCGATCGACCGCAGGCCGATCTCGATCTCCTGGTCGATGATCGCGAAACCCTCTGCCCGGGCCTGTTCGATCCGCGCCAGGATCTCCTCTGGATCGGTGACGGAAAACCGCGTGCGCGGGGTCAGGTCGGAGGCCTCGACCAGCGCCCGCGCCTCGCCCACTGGCAGTGCCGCCAGCAGCACCCGGCCCAGCGAGGTCGAGACCGCCGGCAGGCGCGACCCCGGCATCAGCCCGATCGACATCACCCGCTTGCGGGCGGCCCGGGCGATATAGACGATCTCGGTCTCGTCCAGCAGCGCCACCGAACAGCTGTGCCCGGTCTGTTCGGACAGCTGTTCCAGCCAGGGCTGCACGATCTGCGACAGCGGCAGCGAGGCCAGCGCCGCCATCCCCAGCCGCAGGATCCGCGGCGTCAGGGTGAAGAACTTGCCATCGTAATCGGCATAGCCCTCGCGGTGCAGCGTCAGCAGCACCCGCCGCGCGGTGGCCCGGTCCAGCCCGCTGGCGCTGGCGGCCTCGGTGATGGTCAGCCGCGGCGTCTCCGCCCCGAAACATTCGATGACGCGAAGCCCCTTGGCGAGCGAGGCGATATGATCTGTCGGCTTGTTCAACATGCGCACAACTCTATGTGCGAGGTGAACAAATCTCAATATATGAACGAAGGGACTCGCGACCCGCGGCCCGGCAACGCTATCCCTGCGCTGAGATTGCAGGAGGACAGCTTGGACAAATCCGTTGCCACCACGGCCGATGCCGTCGCCGAGGTCCCCGACGGGGCCGTGATCATGATCGGCGGCTTCGGCGGCTCCGGCGCGCCGATCGAGCTGATCCACGCGCTGGTCGACCGCTTCCGCGCCACCGGCCATCCCACCGGGCTGACCGTGATCAACAACAATGCCGGCAACGGCGGTATCGGCATCGCCGCGATGATCCGCGCCGGCATGGTGACGAAGGTGATCTGTTCCTTCCCGCGCACCGCCCAGTCCGAAGCCTTTACCGAGGCCTATCTGGCCGGAGAACTTGCCCTGGAACTGGTGCCGCAGGGTACGCTGGCCGAACGGATCCGCGCCGCTGGCGCCGGCATCCCGGCGTTTTTCACCCCGACCGGCTATGGCACCGATCTTGCAGAGGGCAAACCGGTGGAGATGTTCGAGGGCAAGATGTACGTTCGCGAAAGCTGGCTGAAGGCCGACTACGCGCTGATCAAGGCCGAGGTCGGCGACCGGATGGGCAACCTGACCTATCGCGGTGCCAGCCGCAACTTCAACCCGATCATGGCGATGGCCGCGACCACGACGATCGCCCAGATCAGCAGGCTGGAGCCGCCCGGCGCCATCCCGCCCGGGGCGGTCATCACCCCCGGCATCTTCGTCAGCACCCTGGTCGAGGTCACCGACCCGCAGCAGGAGGAAGTCCTGGTCCGCGCGGAGACGGTGTACTGATGTCCGAGACCGATAATCCCCCCCGCAAGCTGTCGAACCGGCAGATCGCCTGGCGCGCGGCCCAGGATCTGGAAGACGGCGCCTATGTGAACCTCGGCATCGGCTTTCCCGAGCTGATCGCCACCTTCCAGCCCGCCGGCCGCGAGGTGATCTATCACACCGAAAACGGCATCCTCGGCTTCGGCCCCGCCCCCGCCCCGGGGCAGGAGGACTGGGACCTGATCAACGCCGGCAAGAAGGCGGTCACGCTGAAGCCCGGAGCGGCGATCTTTCATCACGCCGACAGTTTCGCCATGGTCCGCGGCGGTCATCTCGATCTGGCGGTACTGGGCGCCTATCAGGTGTCGCAGACCGGCGATCTGGCCAACTGGCGGGTCGGCACCAGCGGTGTCCCGGCGGTGGGCGGCGCCATGGACCTGGTGCATGGCGCCAAGCGCGTGGCGGTGGTGACCGATCACGTCACCCGCGACGGCCAGCCCAAGCTGGTGGCGGAGTGCAGCTTTCCCCTGACCGGGGTGGGCTGTGTCACCCGTGTCTATACTTCGCTGGCGGTGCTCGATATCGACGGCGGCAAATTCCTCCTGCGCGAGAAGCTTCCGGGCCTGTCGATGGAAGCGCTGCAGGCGGTCACTGGCGCCCCCCTTCATGTCGAAGGGACGGTTGCCGATCTCAACGTACCTGAGGATATCTGAATGACTGACGTATATATCTGCGATTACATCCGCACCCCGATCGGCCGATACGGCGGTGCCCTGTCTTCGGTACGGACCGACGATCTGGCGGCGCTGCCGCTGAAGGCGCTGGCTGCGCGGAACCCCGGACTCGACCTCAGCCAGATCGAAGAGGTGATCTTCGGCTGCGCCAACCAGGCCGGCGAGGACAACCGAAACGTTGCCCGCATGGCGCTGCTGCTGGCGGGCTTTCCCGAAAGCGTGCCGGGCACCACGATGAACCGGCTCTGCGGCTCTGGCATGGATGCAGTGATCACCGCCGCCCGCGCAATCAAGGCCGGCGAGGCCGAGCTGATGGTCGCCGGCGGCGTCGAGAGCATGAGCCGCGCACCCTTCGTGATGCCGAAGGCCGATACCGCCTTTTCGCGCAGCAATGCGGTCTATGACACCACCATCGGCTGGCGCTTCGTCAACAAGCTGATGAAGGCGCAATACGGTGTCGATTCCATGCCCGAGACGGCCGAGAACGTCGCCGAGGATTTCAACATTGCCCGGGCCGACCAGGACCTCTTCGCGCTGCGGTCGCAGCAAAAGGCGGTCGCAGCGCAGGAAAACGGCCGCCTGGCGCGGGAAATCGTGCCAGTGGAAATTCCGCAGCGGCGCGGCGATCCCATCGTGGTCTCCGCCGACGAACACCCGCGCGCCAGCACGACGCTGGAAGGGCTGGAAAAGCTCAAGACCTTCGTCAAGGCCGATGGCACCGTCACCGCCGGCAATGCCTCCGGGGTCAACGACGGCGCCGCGGCGCTGATCCTGGCCACCAAGGAAGCGGCTGAGCGCAACGGGCTGACCCCGATCGCCAGGGTGCTGGGCGGAGCCACCGCCGGGGTGCCGCCGCGGATCATGGGCATCGGCCCGGCGCCGGCCTCGAAAAAGCTGATGGCGCGGCTCGGGCTCAAGCAGGAGGACTTCGCGGTGATCGAACTGAACGAAGCCTTCGCAAGCCAGGGCCTGGCCACGCTGCGCGATCTGGGCATCGCCGATGACGATCCGCGGGTGAACCGCAACGGTGGCGCCATCGCGCTCGGCCACCCGCTGGGCATGTCCGGCGCCCGGATCACCGGCAGCGCCATGCTCGACCTCAAGCCGGGAGAGAAATCACTCTCGACCATGTGCATCGGCGTCGGCCAGGGCATCGCCATCGCACTGGAAGCGGTCTGATCCACGCTCCCCGGGCAGACCAGCTGCCCGGGGGCCTTTGCCGCCCGCGCGGGCCCACGCCCTAGCCGCGCGCCGCCCGCATCATGCCGCGCGCGATCACCACCTGCTGGATCTGGCTGGTGCCCTCGTAGATCCGGAACAGCCGCACATCGCGATAGAACCGCTCGATCCCATAGTCGGCGATATATCCGGCACCGCCGTGGATCTGCACCGCCCGGTCGGCGACCCGCCCGACCATCTCGCTGGCATAGAGCTTGCAGCAGGCCGCATCGGTGGAGACGTCCTGCCCGGCGTCCTTGCGCCGCGCGGTCTCCTCGATCATGCAGCGCGCCGCAAAGGCTTCGGTCCGGCTGTCGGCCAGCATCGCCTGCACCAGCTGCTTGTCGGCAATCGGCGCCCCGAACTGCCGGCGCTCCATCGCATAGGTCAGGCTGTCGCGGATCAGCCGCTCCGCCGCGCCGACGCAGATCGCCGAGATATGCAGCCGCCCGCGGTCGAGCACCTTCATCGCAGTCTTGAACCCCTGGTTGATCCGCGCCGCGCCGCCGATGATCGCGGAGACCGGCACCCGGCAATCCTTAAGCATCACATCGCAGGTATGCGCCCCCTTCTGGCCCATCTTGCGGTCCCGAGGCCCCAGCGACAGGCCGGGGGTGCCCGCCTCGACCAGAAAGGCGCTGATGCCCGCGGCGTCCCTGCTGCCCGGCTCGGTCCGCGCGAAGACGGTGAAGAGCCCGGCGCGCGGCGCATTGGTGATGAAGCGTTTGGTGCCGTTGAGGACGAAGTGGTCGCCGTCGCGCCGCGCGCTGGTGCGCAGCGCCCCCGCATCCGATCCCGCATCGGGTTCGGTCAGCGCGAAAGAGGCGATCATCTCGCCGCTGGCCAGTTTCGGCAGATAGGCCTGCTTCTGCTCCGGTGTGCCGTCGATGATGATCCCCTGCGATCCGATACCGTTGTTGGTGCCGATCAGCGACCGGAAGGCGGGAGAGGTCCGGCCCAGAACGAAGGCGGCCTGCACCTCCTCCGACATGCTCAGCCCGAGGCCGCCGAAGGCCTCCGGGATCGACATGCCGAACAGGCCCATTTCGCGGATCTCCTCTACCAGCGCCGGCGGGATCTGGTCGGTCTCCGACACCTCCTCTTCATGCGGGATCAGTCGCTCGCGCACGAACCGGTCGAGCGCGTCCAGAAACTGGCCGAGAATATCACTGTCCATGGGTCTTTGTCCTCAAAGGCGGTTTGCGAAACATGTCCGGCCCGGCCGCAGCAGCGCGCCGCCGGCCGGTTGCACCGAAGATCGGAAGGGGCGGCTCGCCCCGGGGCTCAGCCCTGCCCCTTCTGGCGGACCATGCGCTGATCGCGCAGATCTCCCTTGCCGCGCGCCTTCAGGACCGAGGCGCCGCGGATTTCGAGCACCGGCAAATCCGCCAGCACGTTGACGATCTGGAACATGGTCGGCATCTGATCGAAGCGCGCGGGGGCGAAAGCGATTTCGGCGGCGCCGGTCTGATAGAGCTCGACCCTGCTGGCGCGGGCCGGCGTCGGGCTCAGCATCACCCGGGTGCGGGCCTCATGCGGCTCTTCCCGCCCCATCGGCGGCATATAGGCGTAGTGCAGCACGCCATCCGATGCCACGGGCGCCGGCGGGGTGGCCGGCCGCAGCCCGCTCAGACGCAGGCGGAAGAATTCGAACCCGTCCCAGCTGGCACGGCAGGTCCGGCTGTCGCCCACCACCAGCGGTTCGGGCAATTCGCAATAGACCTTGTTGAACCCCAGCTCCTCGCGGCCGCTCAGGATCGGTTCGGCGCGGTTCTCCCACAGGACCGTCAGCAACGCACCGCGCAGGGTCTCCTCCGCGCCGGTGAAGACCACCGGCAGCTTCACCCCCAGCATCGAATAGGACCGCCCGGCCAGCCAGGCCAGATCGTGGAGGATGGTATGTTCCACCGTCACCACCGGCGCCCCGTTCAGGGCGAAACCCGGCGGCAGCAAGGCCTCGAGCCGTGCCGCATCCGACAGAAACCGGACGGTCGTCACCGAAAACGGCGCCTCGGAGCCGTCGAAGACCTCGCCCTCCGGCCCCTGACGCGGCCCCACCGTCGGCCCGAACATCACCGGCATGCGATAGCGGGCGGCGGGATCGAAGCTGAAAGTCATTCCGCCGCTTCCAGCATGCTGGACATCCAGGGACAGTTCGGCGCCCGCACCCCCCGCCGCGCCAGATCGAGCCGCTGCGCCTCAAGCGCGCGACGCGGGCCCTCCTCCATATAGAGCCGGTCATGCCCCCAAAGGCTGGGGCCATCGTGGGTCTCATAGGGCTCCCAGCTGCCGGGATCGATCAGCAGCCCGCCGAACCCGCTTTCGATGAAGAATCCGGAAGGCGAATGGGTGTAAAAGCTCTGCATGTAATCGTTGGTATGGCGCCCCAGCGTAAAGGCCAGCCGGTCGGCCTCGGTCTGCGCCAGATCGTAGCCATGGCCGACATCGTCAAGCATCTGATATTCCACCATGAAGTGGTGAAATCCCTGGGTGCCGGTGCCGGCCATCGCGAAGGAATGATGCCGGGCATTGCAGTGGAAGAAGTAGATCGGGAAGGGTTTGCGGATGTAATCCGACACTTTGAAGCCCAGCAGATCGACGTAGAAAGGGATCAGCCGATCGACGTCCGCCGCCTTCAGCACCGCATGGCCCATCCCCAGCGCACCGGTCTTGAAGCCGCTGATACTGCGGCCGGGCTGAAACGCCTCGGTGGTGATTTGCGGGCCGTGGAACACCTCGATCATATTGCCCTCGGGGTCGCGAAAGCGGATCAGATGCGCCACGAACCGTTCGTCGGCCAAGGCCTGCGGCGCCAGGGCCACCGCCACGCCGGCATTCTCCAGCCGCGAGGCCAGCGCATCCAGCGCCGCGGCATCCGCGACCTCCCAGCCCATGAAGCCGAGCCCCTCGTCCTCGGCCCCGGTGACCACCAGCCGCTGCTTGCGGTCGTCCATCCGGAAGGCCCGTACCTTGTCCCCCCGGTCGACCTGCTGCATGCCCAGAAGCCCGGTGGCATAGCCCGACCACTCCTCGATCCGGGCCGAATTGATGCCGATATATCCAAGCGCGTTGATTTCCATAACGTCCTCCCGATCTGCGTGATCCGTCGCGCGCACCCTGAAAGCATCGGCGCGGCAGGCCAAATGCGACGACCGGCTTGTTCACACCGTGAACGCCATGCAAAGCTCGGTCGGCCCGCGCGCGGGCCTATGGCAGGCTCCGGCGATACCGGAAACGGCCGCGGGCGGAGGAGCGCCCGGGACCGGCAGGACAGGCTCTCTCGCGGGGCCGGGAGGGAGTGAGGAATGACTGTCTATAAGGCGGTTCGCGCATTGGAGCGCGGTCTGACGATTCTGGAAGCGGTGAACGAAAAGGACGGCATGCGCACCCAGGAGGTCGCCGATTACTGCGGCCTGTCCCGCCCCACCGTGTTCCGGCTTCTGGAAACGCTGGAGGCCCAGGGCTTCGTCCAGCAATCGAAATCCGACGGCGCCTGGCATCCGACGCTGCGCTGCAACCTGCTCAGCTGCGGCTATCTCGACAAGGCCTGGGTCGGCCAGCTCGCCATGCCCGAGATGGTGCGCCTGGGCTCGCAGATCCTCTGGCCGATCGATCTGGTCACCCTGGCCGAGGATTCGATGCAGGTGCGCCAGTCGACCCACAAGTTCAGCCCGTTTTCCTTCGACGTCAGCATGATCGGCAAGAAAATCCCCCTGCTTCTGACGGCCGGTGGCCGGGCCTATTTCTCCTACTGCCCCGAGGAGGAACGGGAGGAAATCCTCGATATCCTGCGCCGCACCGGCCAGCCCGACCACAACCTGGCCCATGATCCGCGGTTTCTGGCCAAGATCATCGCGCTGACCCGCGAGCGCGGCTATGGCTTTCGCGCCGAGGAGTTCCGGCCCAAGACCGTCTCGATCTCGATGCCGATCATGAAACACGGTCGGCCGGTGGCCTGCCTGACGGTGAGCGCCCTGAAATCCGCCCTCTCGCTGGAGGAACTGGCCCGCAAGTTCAGCCGCAAGCTGCGCCAGACCTGCGACCGGATCGAGGAGCTGATCGCGAGGTATCCGGACTAGCGCCCCGGGCGCCGCGTTCACCCCGTGGACGGTGCCCGGGTTCTGCGCCCGTTCCGCAGGCACCGCATCTAGGGTGGCGGCAGACCTAAACGGACGGCTGTCATGACCAAGAGAATTCTCACCTGTGCCCTGCTGGGCAACGGAACCACCCGCGCCCTCAATCCGGCGCTGCCGATCACCCCCGCGGAAATCGCCGCCGATGCCATCGCCGCCTGGCGGGCCGGCGCCGCCATCGCCCATATCCATGTGCGCGACCCCGAAACGGAAAAGCCCGCGATGGAGGTCGCGCTCTATGCCGAGGTCGTCGACCGCATCCGCGATGTTACCGACGAGCTGATCATCAACCTGACCACCGGCACCGGCAGCCGGTATCAACCCGCCCCCGGCGCCCCCGGACAGCCCGGGCCGCGCACCAGCCTGTCGCCCCCCGAACGGCGCGCCGAACATGTGGCGGCGCTGAAACCTGATATCGCCACGCTGGACCTGAACACCATGTGGTTCGGCGCCGATGCGGTGATCAATTCGCCCGACAACATCCGCACAATGGCCCGGATCATCCGCGACGCCGGCGCCCGGCCGGAGATCGAGCTGTTCGATTCCGGCGATATCGCACTGCTGAAGGATCTGGTCGGCTCTGGCGATCTGGCGCCCTCACCGCTCTGTTCGATCGTGATGGGCGTGAAATACGGCTTCGCCGCCACCCCGCAGACGCTGGGCTACGCCACCGCGCAGCTGCCGCCGGGCGCGATCTGGACCGGCTTCGCCACCGGCCGCATGGCCTATCCGATGATGGCGGTCTCCGCGATCAGCGGCGGCCATATCCGCATCGGCCTGGAAGACGCCGTCCGGCTCAGCCGCGATACTCTGGCGCCCTCGAATGCGGCGATGGTGGAGAAAGCCAAACGGCTGATCGCGGATCTGGGCTATGAGCTGGCCAGTGCCGGCGAAGCGCGCCGGATTCTGGGGCTGCGGACATGATCGGGCTGACCCTGTTTCATGCCCCGAACGCCTGCTCCGAAGGCATCGCCCTGCTTCTGCGCGTCGTCGGGGTCGCCCATGACATCCGGATCGTCGACCTGTCCCGGGGCGCGCAACGCGCGCCGGACTATCTGGCGGTGTCCCCCAAGGGCAAGGTGCCGGCGCTGCGGCGCCCGGACGGCACCGTACTGACAGAGTTTCCTGCCATCGCCTTCTGGCTGGCGAAACGCTTTCCCGAGGCGGCGCTGATCGGCGACGGGACCGAGGCCGAGACCCGGGCGCTGGAGCTGACGGAGTTCATCGTCTCCAGCCTGCATATGCGCGGCTTCACCCTGATGAAGGTTCCGCAGAAATTCCTGTCCGATCCGGCGGCGCAGGCCGATCTGCGTGCCCATGGCCGGGCCGAGGTGGAACGGGGCCTGTCCCGGCTGGCCGAGGTTCTCGGGTCCCGGCCGTTCCTGCTGGGCCGGTTCGGCATCGCCGATGCGGCGGCCTTCTACGTGCTGCGATGGGCGGAGCAGGAGGACCTGCCCCTGGCCACCGGGCTGCGGGCACTCCTGCGGCGGATCGAAGCGCTCGACCGGCCCGCCCCGTTCACCCCATGAACGACGGCGCGGATTGCCGTGAGTTCGGCGTGGCGCGGATGTTTGTGTCTGCGCGAAACGCCGCTTTTGGGAGGACAAGACCTTGGCATCCTATCCGCAGGACATCCCTGTCGTCATCGTGGGCGCCGGCCCCACCGGGCTGACCACCGCGCTGCTGCTGGCACGCTACGGCGTACGGTCCATCGTGCTGGAGAAAAACGCGGCCCCGATGGACATTCCGCGCGCCATCGTGCTCGACGACGAAGGCGCCCGCAGCTTCCAGACCTTCGGCGCCGACGCCCGCTTCCTGACCGAAACCGTGCTGGGCGACGGGGCCTCCTATATCGACGATGACGGCGGGCTGATCGCCCGCGTCGGGACCGGGCCGGAAATCTACGGCTTCGCCAAGCGTCATTTCATCAACCAGCCGGAGATGGAAACCGCGTTGCGCGGGCTGATGGCCGATCAGCCGCTCTGCGATATCCGCTTCGGCTCGGAGGTCACCGACACGATCGAGACCGGCGATGGCATCACCGTCCGGCTGACCGGCGCCGATGACAGGCCGCAGGAGATCGCGGCGCAATTCGTTGTCGCCGCCGATGGTGGCCGCAGCCCGATCCGCGAGCGGCTGGGGCTGCAGATGGACGGATCGACCTACAGCCAGGACTGGATCGTCATCGATACGATGAACGACCCCGATCAGACCAATTACTCGCATTTCTACTGTTCGAACAAACGGCCGCATGTCTCGGTCCCCGCGCCGAAGGGCGGCCGGCGGTACGAATTCATGCTGCTACCCGGGGAAACCCACGATCATGTTCTGGACGACGGGTTCGTCGAGGCGCTGGTGGAGCCGTTCCGCCCGCTGGCGCCCGCGGATATCATCCGCAAGACGATCTATACCTTCCACGCCCGTATCGCCAGCAAGTGGCGGGTCGGGCGGATTCTCCTGGCCGGCGATGCCGCGCATCTGACACCGCCCTTCGCCGGCCAGGGCATGAACGCCGGTCTGCGCGACGCCACCAACCTCGCCTGGAAGCTCGCCGCCGTGGTGCAGGGCGGCGCCGATGCCGCGATCCTCGACAGCTATGAGGACGAGCGCCGCGATCCGGCCTGGGCGATGATCCAGCTGGCGGTCATCATGGGCGATATCGTCATGCCGATCGACCCCGCGCAGGTCGCCTTCCGCGCCCAGTTGATGGAGGCGCTGAAGCCGTTCCCCGGCGTGCAGGACTACCTGTTGCAGATGAAGTTCAAGCCGCGGCCGCGCTATGCCGACGGCCTGTTTCTGGGGCTCGACGACACCCCCTTCGAAGGCGCCCTCATCGGCGAGATGATCCCGCAGCCCGATGTGACCGCCGCGGGCGCGACGGTGAAGCTCGACAGTCTGCTGGGGCCGGGCTTTGCGCTGATCGCGCAGGATGCCGCCGGCGCCGAAGCACTGGCCGCCTGCGACATCGCCGACTTCGCCGGGCTGCCGCTGGCCAAGGTCTACCTTCCCTACGGCGCGGTGAGCGAGGCGATGGCCGCGGCGATGCCGGCGGATGACCGGGTCCGGCTGCTGCGCACCCATCGCGATCAAATCCTGCTGATCCGGCCCGACCGCTACTGTGCCGCCGCCTTCGAGCCGGCCGGGCTCCGCGCCGGTCTGGCGGCCTACGCCGACCGGCTGCAGACCGGTTGAACCGCCACGACGGACCTGCCGCGCGTTCACACCGTGAACAGAACCCGCGGCGGATTTGTGACCGCCAGGGCACTTGGGCATCTTCCGCCGCATGCGCGGGGGGCCCATCCATCTGTCCGGCCCACGCATTGGAACGGAGCCGGGCCCTGCCCGGCAAGGGGGGAGACATATGCATCACACCATTCACCGAATGACACAGATTCTGGCACGATCTCTGGCGCTGCTGGGCTTCACGGGGCTTCTGATCCTGTCGATCCTGGTGGTGCTGGATATCATCCTGCGCACGGTGGCCGACTATCCGCTGAAGGGCGTCAACGATATCTCCGCCATGGTGATGGCGGTGGTGATCTCCGCCTGCATCCCGCAATCTCTGCTGATCAAGCAGAGCATTTCCGTCGATGTTCTGGGCCAGTTTCTGGGCGGCCGGGCGGAGCTGCTGCTCAATGCCGTCGCCAGCCTCGCCGTGCTGGTCTTCTTCGGACTGCTGGCCTGGCAGTTCGTGCCCTATGCCGCCTCGGTCAGTGCCAGCGGCGAACGCACCTGGGTGCTGCAATGGCCGGTCGGTCCCTGGTGGTATGTCGCCACCGGCTGTTTCATCGTCTCGGCGCTGACCCAGGCGATGGTGCTGATCGACGACATCATCTCTGTCGCGCTCGGCCGGCCCTGGGCCGCCGGCAGCACCCCCATCGACGGGAGCCTGTGATCATGGATCCGCTTACCGTCGCCGGCATCGGCTTCGCGCTGATGTTCGCGCTGATCGCGCTGCATGTCCCGATCGGCATTGCCATGGGCTTCGTCGGTGTCGGCGGCTTCGCCTTTATCGTCGGCTGGCAACCGGCGCTGTCGCTGCTGGCCAGCGAACCCGCCGCAACGCTGACCAACCTCAACCTGGCGGTGATCCCGCTCTTCATGCTGATGGGCAACCTGGCGGCGGCGGCCGGGCTGGCCAATGACGTCTATAACATCGCGCATGCCTTCATCGGTCACCGCAAGGGCGGGCTCGCCACCGCCACCGTGCTGGGCAGCGGCGGCTTCGGCGCTGTCTGCGGCTCCGGCGTTGCCACCACCGCCACCTTCGGCCGCGTCGCCCTGCCCGAGATGCTGGAGCGCGGCTATGCCCCCTCCCTGGCCTCGGGCGCGATCGCGGCGGGTGGCACGCTGGGCATCATCGTGCCGCCGTCGACCATCATGGTGCTCTACGCCATCCTGACCGAACAATTCGTCGTCGACCTGTTCACCGCGGCGCTGATTCCGGCGCTGCTGGCGGTGCTGCTCTATGCGCTGGCGGTCCGTGCCACGGTGACCTTCAACCGCAGCGCCGCCGCCGAGATCGCGCCGCTGAGCTGGCGGGACCGCCTTGCCGCGCTACGCAAAGGCTGGGGCGTGGTGCTGCTGTCGGTGGTTGTGCTGGGCGGCATCTACGCCGGCATCTTCACCGTCAACGAGGCCGCCGCGGTCGGCGTCGTGGTCTCCTTCGTCTTTCTGCTCGCCCGCAGGGGGCTCGACGTCAAGGAACTGACCGCCATCCTGGTCAGCGCCTCCACCGCGACGGCGATGATCTATGTGATGGTCTTCGGCGCCACCATCTTTTCCTACTTCATGACGATCACCGATGCCCCCGCCGTCATCGTCGATGCCATCACCGCGATGGATCTGCCGCCGCTGGGAGTGATCGTGATGTTCCTGCTGCTCTACATCGTGCTGGGAGCGTTCTTCGACGAGGTGGCGGCGATGATCATCACCATCCCCTTCGTCATCCCGGTGGTGCAGCATCTGGGCTTCGATCTGGTCTGGTGGGGCATCATCAACGTCATCGTCATCGAAATCGGGATGATCACGCCGCCCATCGGCATCAACGTCATGGTGCTGAACGCGATGCGCCGGGATATCGCCCTGCCGCAGATCTACAAGGGCATCTTCCCGTTCTTCATCGCCGACATGATCCGGCTGGCCATCCTGGTCGCCTTCCCCGCGCTGACGCTGTGGCTGCCAAGGCTCCTGCAATAGGTGGCGTTCATCTGATGAACGTTGCCGGCAAATCGCAACACCCCGCCATCCGGGGGGCCTAGGACTCCCCCACGTTTGGAACACCCGGGAACATTAGGGAGGAAACATGTTCTACAAAACGCTCGCATCCGCCGTGGTCGCCGCCTGCATCGCCACCGGTGCCACCGCGGAGACCCTGCGCTTTTCCAGCATCGAACCGCCGGTGGCCTTTCTGACCTCCAAGGTCTTCTCGGCCTGGGGCAAGGCCGTCGAGGACGCCACCGCAGGCGAGGTCAAGGTCAAGATCTTCGCCGGCGGTACCCTGGGCCGATCGCCGGCACAGCAGCTGAAGCTGGTCGAGGATGGCGTCGCCGACGTCGCCTTCATCGTGCCGGGCTACAATCCCGGCGTCTTCCCCGGTGTCATCGTGGGCGAGCTGCCCTTCGTCGTCCCCTCGGCCAAGGCCGGGTCGTTGGCAATGTGGTCGGTCTACGAACAGGGGCTGCTGGAGGGGGATTTCGACAAGTACAAGATCATCGCGCTCTTCACCAGCTCGCCGCAATACGTCGCCTCGAAACCCGAAATCCGCATGCCCTCCGACCTGCAGGGGCGCAACTTCCGCGCCTCCTCCCCCAGCCTGCTGGCGGTGATCGAGGACATGGGCGCCGTGGCGGTCGGCGGCATCACCGGCCCCACCGTCGCCGAAAGCCTGTCGCGCGGGGTGATCGAAGGCTCCTTCAACGAATGGAACGCGATCAAGAGCTACCGGATCGCCGATGCCATCGATCATGTGCTGGAGGTGCCGATGGGCACCAGCCCGCTGATGATCGTCATGAACAAGGCCAGGTTCGAAGGCCTCTCGGAGGCGGCACAGGCCGGGATCGACGCGGTCTCGGGCGCCACCTTCGCGACCGCCTTCGGCGATGCCTTCGACGCCCAGATCGCCGCCACCCGGGCCGATTACGTCGCCCAGGGCCGGATCGCCATCACCGTGCCCGATCGGGCCACGCTCGACGCCTGGAAAGCCGCCTCGCAACCGGTGATCGACGACTGGCTGGCCGCGGCCCCCGGGCGTCCGGCGCTGCTTGCCGCCTATCGCGCCGCCATCGGCGAGTGAGCTCCAACCGCGCCCCGGCGGGGTCGCGGCACATATTTCTGACCTCAGGAAAGGACATACCATGCGTCTCGTATCGTTCAGACGTTCCGACGGAACCGCCTCTTTCGGCCTCATCGAGGGCGACCGTATCAAGGATTGCGGCGCCGCGCTCGCCGGCCGCTATGCCGACCTGCGCGCCGTATTGGCCGCAGATGCCCTGCCCGAGCTCGCCGCCGCCAAGGGCCCCGTACTCGCCATGGACGCGGTCGAGATGCTCTCGCCCGTTCCCAACCCCGACAAGATCCTCTGCATCGGGCTCAACTACCTCAGCCACATCAAGGAAACCGGCCGGGAGAAGCCGAAATACCCCTCGATCTTCACCCGCTACCCCTCCTCGGTGCTGGGGCATGAGGCCAGGCTGATCCGCCCCAGAGCCAGCGAGAAATTCGACTATGAAGGGGAACTTGCGGTGATCATCGGCAAGCCGGGCCGCCATATCCCGGAGGCCGAGGCCTGGGATCACATCGCCGGCTACGCCTGTTTCAACGACGGATCGATCCGCGACTACCAGGTCCACACCTCGCAGTTCTGGCCGGGCAAGAGCTTCGACGACACCGGTTCCATGGGCCCCTGGATCGTGACACCGGACGAGATCGCGGATATCGGCGCCGCCCGGCTGGAAACCCGGGTCAACGGGCAGAAGGTACAGGACACGCTGATCAACGACCTGGCCATCACCATCCCCGAGATCATCGCCTATTGCTCGACCGTCACCAGACTGCTGCCGGGCGATATCATCGCCACCGGCACGCCCGGCGGTGTCGGCCGGTTCCGAGAGCCGCCGCTCTATCTGAAGGCGGGCGATGTCTGCGAAGTCGAGATCGCCGGGGTCGGGCTGCTGAGGAATGGCGTCATCGACGAGGCCTGACCCGGCCGGAGCCGCGACAGACGAAGGGCCCGCCAAACTGGCGGGCCCTTTGCCGATGCAAGCCGGCCGGGCCGGATCAGCCCAGCGGCAACCGCTGGCGAACCAGCGTGGTCCAGTAGGAACAGCCCCAGGCGATCACCTCGTCGTTGAAATCATACATCGGGTGATGCAGCCCGGCAGAAGGACCGTTGCCGACGTTGATCATCGCCCCCGGCACCTCGTTGAGCATGAAGGAGAAATCCTCTCCGCCCAGGGTCTGCGGCATGTCCAGATGCACGTTGTCGACGCCCGCCACCGCCTGCGCGGCCTGCGCCGCCAGCCCGGTTTCACGCTCATGGTTCACCGTCACCGGGTAGTGGCGGGTGTACTCCAGCTTGCCCTCGCCGCCATAGGCCAGCGCGATATGTTCGACCATCGCGCCCAGCCGGCTTTCGACCATGTCGCGCACCTCTTCGCGCAGGGTGCGCACGGTGCCGGTCAGTTCCACCGCCTGCGGGATCACGTTGAAGGCATTGCCGGCGTGGATGGTGCAGAGCGAGACCACCGCGCTGTCGATCGGATCCTTGTTGCGCGAGGTGATGGTCTGCACCGCTTGCAGCAGCGCCCCGGCGACCGGCAGCGGATCGATGGTCTGCTCCGGCCGCGCGGCGTGACCGCCGCGACCGGTGATGGTGATCTTCACCTCGTCGACCGAGCCCATGATCGGCCCCGGTGCGAGGGTGAAATGGCCCACCGGCAGGTTCGGCCGGTTATGCATGCCGTAGACCTCGTCGCAGGGCCAACGGGTGAACAGCCCGTCCTCGATCATCGCGCGGGCGCCGGCGCCGCCCTCCTCTGCGGGCTGAAAGATCACGATCACGGTGCCGTCGAAGGCGCGGCTTTCGGCCAGATGCTTGGCGGCGCCCAGCAGCATGGTGGTGTGGCCGTCGTGACCGCAGGCATGCATCTTGCCCTCGGTCTTCGAGGCCCAGGGCTTGCCGCTTTCTTCATGGATCGGCAGCGCGTCCATGTCGGCGCGAAGCCCGATGCTGCGGCCCGAAGCGGCGCTCTGGCCGCGGATCACGCCGACCACGCCGGTCTTGCCGATGCCTTCGTACACCTCGTCGACGCCGTATTTACGCAGCGCCTCGGCCACGGTCCGGGCGGTGCGCGGCAGATCGTAGAGCAGTTCCGGGTTCTGGTGCAGATCGCGGCGGAATTCAGTGAGTTCGGCGACCTCCTTGGCCACCCAGTTCTCGACAGCCATGGATCAGGCTTCCTTCTTCTTCATGCGGTAACGGAAATCGCAATGTGACGCACCTTTCATGATGGTCTGGGTGCGGGTCATCTCGATCTCCGGGTTGTAGCCGATGCAGAAATCGCCATCGCGGTTGCACGACAGCAGGTGGCCGATATCGCCGATCCCCATGTCGCGGTACATCTCGGCATAGCGGCAGCGGGTGACGTTGAAGTCCATCTTCTCCTCGGAGGCTTCCAGCGTCTCGATCCTGAGCGCGTCCTCGCGGGTCCAGGCTGGCTGGATGGCGGCGAAATCGGTCAGGTCCGGGGCATGCCCCAGCGCCTCGGCCAGCATCTGGCCCTGTTCGATGGCGGATTTCGAGCAGGCGGCACCGATCACCGCCTCCGCCTCCTCGCGGCCCGAGCGTTCGGTGATCACGTCGAGTACATGTTTGAGGATCATCGCCTCGATCTTGCGGCGCAGCAGGATCGGGATGTCGTTGAGATCCATACCTTCGGTTTCGGCCATGGGGAGGTCTCCGGTCAGAGGGACAGTTCTTTGTGATCCTGGCGTTTCAGCCAGGCGAGATAGGTGGGCGCCACCCGGCGCACCAGCGCGTGCAGCGGGAAGGGATGCGGATCGGATACCGGCAAGGCGAGCTCCTCCTCGGGAACCCCGGTCACCGCCCGGGCCAGTTCACGCCCCAGAGAGGTGCCGAGCGCCACACCGCGCCCGTTGCAGCCGATCCAGGCCCAGCCGTTTTCACCCAGCCGGTGTACCCGCGGGAAGCGGTCCCAGTTCATGCCGATGAAGCCCGACCAGACATGGGTCATGGTCGGCACTCCCAGGTCGGGAAACGCCTCGGCCAGATTGCGGGCGGCCTTCTGGCGCACCCGGTTGGCGACATTGAAATTGCCCATCACCGCGCCGCCGGTGATCAGCCGGTTGCGGGCGTCGTAGCGGAAGAAGCGCAGATCGCCGCGGGTATCCGACACCGCCTGCCGACCCGGCAGAATCTTGGTGCGCAGGTTGTCGCTGACGGGTTCGGTCGACATCTGCCAGCTCAGCACCGGCACCACGGAATGGGCGATCCGGGGGGCGAGCCGCGACGCGAGTTCCCCGGTATAGGCGTTGGTGGCCAGGATCAGGGCGCGAGCCTTCAGCGTCCCCTCCGCCGTGCGGATCACCCATTGCGCGCCCTCCCGGGCGAAGCCGACGACCGGCGATTGCTCATGGATCACTGCGCCCAGCCCCTCGGCGGCGCGGGCCATCTCGCGGGCCAGCGCCAGCGGGTTCACATGGCCGCCGGTGGGGTTGTACATGCCGCCGTACCAGAAATCGGTACCGAGGATTTCGGCGGTCTCCCTGGCGTCCTTCAGGACCGCCGGAAAGCCGAACCGCTGCCAGGCATCGACCCGCTTTTGCGACAGTTTCACCCGACCCGGGCTGTGCGCCGGCTGGAACCAGCCCGCCTGCTCGGCCTCGGCCTGCATGCCGAATTCGCGCACCAGATCGAACAGAACGGTGCCGGAATGGCCGATCAGCTTGACCATCCGCTCACCGGCCCCGCCGTAGCGGCTGACCCAGACGTCGGGCTCGGCGCTGGTCAGGATCGGGATTACCTGGCCGTTGTTGCGCCCCGAGGCGCCCCAGCCGGCGGCCTTGCCCTCCAGTACCGTCACCGCATGGCCGCGTTTCGCCGCCTCGATCGCCGCGGACAGGCCGGTGAAACCGGCACCGATCACCGCCACATCGGTTTCTTCGGTGCCCTTGAGCGGCGCGGTGACCGTGCGCTCCGGCGCCGTGGCGGCCCAGATGGATTTGGGGAAGTCGACAGACCCGGTCATCCCGCGGCTCCTTCTTCTGTCGCAACCGCGGCCTCATGCGGCAGCCAGAACCAGCGCAGCGCCTCTTCCTCGTCGGGCAGCGCCTGCGGCTCCGGACAGGGCAGACGGCGGGCGGCGGCGATCAGCGCCTGCGCCTCGGCCAGGCAGCTGTCGAAAGCGGGCGGCACCGCCCCGTCCGGTTGGCCTTCGGACCAGAGCGCCGACAGGCAGTCGGGCGGCGCGTCCTCGACCGGCGGGCGCGCCCGCCAGACGCCTTGGTCCAGATCCAGCGCGTAATGCGGCAACAGCTCCAGCCCGTGGTCGGCGACAAAGCGGATGGCGGCGGCGATGCGGTCGACATCCTCCTCATCGAAGAACCAGTTCACCCCCAGCCGGGCCCAGCCGGGCCGGAAGGCAGTATGACCCTCATGCACCGCCGCCTCGTGCCGGCTGCTGGTGCTGCTGTCGATCTGCAAGAGCGCATGGCCGTAGGGGCCGGCGCAGGAACAGCCGCCGCGCGCCTGGATGCCGAAAAGGTCGTTCAGCAGGGCCACGACGTAATTGTGATGCAGATAGCGATCCTTCACCCGGATGTTGAAGGAGAAGATACCCAGACGCGGGACGTTGCGCGGCCCCAGAAGCTCCACCCCCGGGATCGCGCGCAGCGCCTCTTCCATCCGCCGGGTCAGCGTGGTTTCGCGCGCCTCGACCCGGGCATCGTCCATGTCCCGCTTGAGCTGCATCACCATACCGGCGCGGATATTGTCGACGATGGCGGGGGTGCCGCCCTCTTCGCGGTGCTCGGGGTCACAGACATAGGCGTGGCCCTCCGCCGTGACATAGGACACCGTGCCGCCGCCCACCAGCGTCGGCCGGGCACCGGCGAAGAGGCCGCGATCGGCCACCAGCACGCCGGAGGCTCCCGGCCCGCCGGGGTATTTATGCGGCGACATCACCGCGGCATCGATCCGGTCGCCGGCGCCCGGCGCGGTCTCGGCCAGGCGGATCGGCACATAGGGGGCGGCGGCGGCGAAATCGGCGATGCAGAGCCCGCCATGCGCATGCATCAGGCGCGCGATGGCACGCAGATCGGTCAGCACGCCGGTGACGTTGGACGCGGCGGAAAAAGCGCCGATCTTCAGCGCCGCCCCCTGGTGCCGGTCCAGCGCGCCTTCCAGCGTCTCCAGGCAGATCGAGCCGCCCTCGTTCAGCGGCACCCGCACCACCGTGGCGCCGCTCTCGCGCCAGGGAAGATCGTTGGAGTGATGCTCATAGGGGCCGACGAAAACCACCGCGCCCTGCCCCAGGCCCATCATCGCCAGCGCCCGCACCAGCTTGTCCACCGCGCCGGTGGCCCCGGCGCCGGTGAAGATTACCGCGTGATCGTCATCCGCGCCGACCGCCGTACGCACCGCCTCGCGCGCCATCTCCCGCAGCTGGGTGGTGCGCCGGCCGCAAAACGAGGTCTCGGTATGGGTGTTGCCGTAATAGGGCAGCACATGGGTGCGGATCGCATCCTCGATGAACGACAGCGACCGCCCGGACGCGACATAATCCGCATAGATCAGCGCCCGCGGCCCGAAGGGACCGGGAATAGCGCTGCCCTCGCCGATCAGAGCGCGGCGGATATCTTTGAATTCCAGTGACATTTACAAAACCTCAGGCGGCATCCGGGCGAAACGACGGGGGCGTCCAGTCGCGGCCGGGGATGGAAGACAACAAGTTCCGGGTATAGGGGTGCTGCGGGCTGGCGAAGATCTCGGCCGTCAGCCCGTGTTCGACGATCTCGCCCTTCTGCATGACGATGATCCGGTCGCAGAGCTGGGCCGCCACCCGCAGGTCGTGGGTGACGAAGAGCAACGACAGGTTCAGCCGGTCGCGCAGATCGGCAAGCAGCTTCAGCACCTGCGCCTGCACCGAGACGTCGAGCGCCGAGACCGGTTCATCAGCGACGATTACCTTCGGCTCCAGCGCCAGCGCCCGGGCGATGCCGATCCGCTGCCGCTGCCCGCCCGAGAACTCATGCGGGAACCGGTTGGCGGCGGCCGGCGACAGTTCGACCAGCTCCAGCAGGCGGCGGGCGTCGGCGCGGGCCTTGTCGGGATCGACGCCATGGACGATCGGGCCCTGGGCGATCAGATCGACCACCCGCTTGCGCGGGTTGAGCGAGGCCATCGGGTCCTGGAACACCATCTGGATATGCTTGCGCATGGCCCGCAGCTCCGCCGGCGAACAGGCCAGCAGGTCCTTGCCGTCCATCTCCACCTTGCCGGCGTCGCATTCCAGCAGCCGGGTGACGATACGCGACACCGTGGTCTTGCCCGAGCCGGATTCCCCCACCACGCCCAGGGTTTCGCCCTGATGCAGCTGAAAAGTCAGATCCTTGACGGCGGTGACCGCCTTGCGCTTGCCCGACAGCAGCCCGCCGCGGGCGGCGAAGGTCTTCTTCAGCCCGGTGCCCTTCAGCACCACCGGCGCCTTGGTCACCGGCTTGACCGGCGGCGGCGTCAGCGCCGGCACCGCACCGATCAGCGCACGGGTATAGGCATGCTGCGGGTTGTTCAGCACCTCTTTCGCCGGCCCCTGTTCGACCATTTCACCCCGGCACAGGACCGCAACCTTGTCGGCGATCTCTGCCACCACGCCGAAGTCGTGGGTGATGAAGAGGACGCCGGCGCCCTCCTGTTCCTGCAGCTCGCGGATCAGCTTGAGGATCTGCAGCTGCGTGGTCACGTCGAGCGCGGTGGTCGGCTCGTCGGCGATGATCAGCTTCGGCGACAGCGACAGCGCCTGGGCGATCATCACCCGCTGCCGCTGACCGCCCGAGATCTGGTGCGGATAGGCGTTATAGGCCGAGGCGGGATCGGGGATGTGCACCCGTGTCAGCATCTCGATGGCGCGCGCCTTGCGCTCGGCCTTGTTCATCTTCGTGTGCAGCCGCAGCACCTCGTCCAGCTGCCAGCCCACGGTCTTCTGCGGGTTGAGCGCGGTCATCGGCTCCTGGAAGATCATGGCGATATCCTCGCCCCGGATGCCACGCATCTCGGTCTCGGTCTTGGCCAGCAGTTCGTCGCCCATGAAGCGGATCGCACCGCCGGCGACATGCACGTGGGGTTCCGGCAACAGCCGCATGATGGCGCCCGCGCACAGCGACTTGCCAGACCCGGATTCGCCGACCAAGCAGACGATCTCGCCCGGGTTGATGGTCAGGTCGAGCCCTTCGAGCGCAAAGGGCCGGTCGGCGCCCTTGGGCAGGGCGATCTTGAGGTCGCGGATTTGCAGGATGGGAGGCGTATCTGTCATTGTTTCTTCTGCCTCGGGTTCAGCGCGTCGTTCAGCCCTTCGCCGAGGAGCGAGAAGGACAGCACGGTCAGGACGATGGCGATGCCGGGAATGACGGCGCAATAGGGGGCGGAGCGCAGCACAGCGCGGCCCTGGCCGATCATGTTGCCCCAGCTGGCGTAGTTGGGATCCCCCAGCGCCAGGAAGGCCAGCGCGCTTTCCAGCAGGATCGAAAGCGCCATGATCACCGAGGCATAGACCACGATGGGCGGCAGCGCGTTGGGCAGGATTTCCTTGAAGATGATCGCGGTGTTCGACACCCCGAGGTTGCGCGCCGCATCGACGAATTCACGCCCCCTCAGCGACATGAACTCGGCCCGGACCATGCGCGCCGGCGCGGTCCAACTGACGATACCGATGGCCAGCGTGATCCATTCGATCTTCGATCCCAGGATTGCCACCAGCGTCAGCAGCAGCACGAAGTTCGGGATGGTCTGGAACGCCTCGGTCACCCGCATCAGCACGTCATCGACCCAGCCGCCGAAATAGCCGGCAAGCGCGCCGATGACGACGCCGATGGCGATGGCGACCAGGGTCGCAACCACCCCGATCAGAAGCGAGATGCGGGCACCGTAGAACACGCCCGACAGCACGTCGCGGCCCAGCTGATCGGTGCCCAGGGGTGTCGACCAGTCGGTGAAGGGCGGCGTCAGCGGCACGCCGGCACGGCGCAGCGGATCGTCGGGATCGACGATGCCCGCGGTCAGCGCCATCAGCACCACCAGAACGAAGATCGCCAGTCCCAGGAGGGCGGCCCGGTTGCGCCGGTAACGGCGCCAGAACACCACCAGGCGGGGCGGTTCGGCGGGGGAAAGATCGGTGTCGAGCGAGGTCATGCGAGTTCGATCCGGCTGTCGAGACGTGCATAGAGCAGGTCAGTGAGGAAGTTGACGACGACGACGATCAGGGCACAGAGGAAGATGATGCCCATCAGTGTGTTCATGTCGCGCTGCACGACGGCCTGATAGGCGAGCTGCCCCAGCCCCGGCAGGGTGAAGATGGTCTCGACCACGACGGAGCCGCCGAGCACGGTGGAAAACTGCAGCCCCAGCAGCGTCACCACCGGCAAGAGCGCGTTGCGCATGATGTGGTGGATCATCAGCCGCATCTCCCCTGCCCCCTTGGCGCGCGCGGTGCGGACATAGTCGAGATCGGCCACCTCCAGAACGGAGGCCCGCATCAACCGCAGGTAGAAGGAGAGATAGATCAGCGACAGCGCCGCCGTCGGCATGATCAGGTGCTTGGCGACGTCGATGACATGATCCCAGCCGGTATAGAAACCGGCGATGGTCTTGATGCCGCCAACCGGCAGCCAGCCCAGCTTGACCGAAAACAGCAGCATCATCATCAGCGACAGGAAGAAGGACGGCGTGGCGTAGAACACCAGCCCCAGTACCGAAATCAGGTTGTCGGTGGCGGAATAGGCCCGCCGTGCGGCGATGGCGCCCAGTGCGGTGCCAACGGTGAAGGCAATCGACAGCGAGGTCGCCATCAGCAGAAGCGTGGTGCCGAGCCGGTCCATCAGAACGGTGGAAACCGGTTGCTCGTAAACGAAGGACCAGCCGAAATCGAAGGTGGCGAGCTTGGTCATATAGCGCCAGAGCTGCACCCAGACGGGCTGGTCCAGCCCGTATTCGGCGCGCAGCCGGGCGATGAAGTCGGCATCGGCGCCGCCCATGTCGCCGACCAGCGCATCGACGGTATCGCCCGGCGCCAGCTTCAGCAGCAGGAAGGTGCCGATCATGATCAGGATGACCACCGGTACCGCCTGCAGCAGGCGGCGCAGCGCGTAGATCAGAATCGGGGGAAAGGGAAATCTCATGTCGCGGTCCTTCGCGGTGCGGGCGGGCACCCTGCGGCGCCCGCCCGTCGGATCAGGTTACTGTTCGATCCAGAGGTCGTACCAGCTCGAAGAGTTCCACCGCGGGGTGTTGTGGTGGTTGTGGAGTTTCTTCGAGGTGACCGAGATGAAGGGATGCTCGATGGCGAAGATCACCGGCAGTTCTTCCATCGCCTTGGCCTGGATGGTGTGATACATCTCGGCGCGTTTGGCCGGGTCCAGCTCAGAGGCGGCATCGTCGATCATCTGGTCGATTTCCGCGTCTTTCCAGCCGAACTGGTTGGTCCACGGGGTGCCTTCCGGCTGGCCCGAACGCAGCCAGACCATGGTGGAAACCGCCGGGTCCGAGCGGAACTGGTGCCAGCCGTTGGCGGTATCGAAATCGTGGTCGCGATAGACGCCTTTCAGGAAGCCCGGCGCGTCGTTGGTCAGAATCTCGACATCGATGCCGATTTCTTTCATCGCCTGGGCGTAATACTCAGCCCAGAGCTGGGTGTATTCGCCCCAGGGCGCCGGACGGTGCCGCAGGTGGAAGCGATAGCCGTCGTCCTTCACCGGATAGCCGGCTTCGTCCAGCATCTTCTTGGCCAGTTCGGGATCATAGGCATAGGTCGGCACCTGATCGGTGTAGTTGGCGCCGCCCGCGGTCGGGATCGGGCCGCGGCCCGGCTTGGCATAGCCGCGCATGATCGTCTTGATCGCGTAGTCGATGTCCAGCCCGTGGTACATCGCCTGACGGACCTTCAGATCGGCCAGGATCGGGTTACGGTGGTTGAACTCGACAGTGGAGTGGGCAACGTTGTTCTCATAGCCCATGGTGCCGACGTCGAACCGGTCGTCCTTCGACAGACGCTCGATATCGGCCATGGAAATCCCGATGAAGCCGGATTCCTGCACCTCACCCGATTCAAGGGCGGCGGCGGCTGCCGATTTGTCGTTGATGAAGCGCCACACGATCCGGTCCAGATAGGGGTAGCCCTCACGCCAGTAATCGTCGTTCTTCACCGCCATGACATATTGGCCGCGCTGATACTCGACGAACTTGAACGGCCCGGTGCCGACCGGGGCGGTGTTGTACTTGTTCTTCAGGATGTCGGTGCCTTCATAGAGATGCTTGGGCACCGGATGGCCGAGGTCGGGCATGGCCGCGAGGAACAGATCCATCGGCATCGGCTTGGAGTAGTTGAAGACAGCGGTGTGCGGATCGGGACAATCGACCGACTCCAGGTTCGCCTGCAGCGCCGAGGAATAGTTCAGCAGCTTCTTCCACAGCTCCATGGCGCTGAAGGCCACGTCGTCGCAGGTGAAGGGTTTGCCATCGTGCCAGTTCACCCCTTCGCGCAGTTTCAGGGTGATGTGCAGGCCATCGTCCGAGGAGGACCAGTCGGTCGCCAGCACCGGCTCATAGCCCTCGTAGCTCTTGTCGATCAGCGGCTCCATGATCTTGCCGGTGATGTAATAGACCCCGGTGGAGGCGCGCAGACCGGGGTTCAGGATGCGCTGCTCCCCCTTCATCTGCACCACCACGGTGCCGCCTTTCTGCACCTCTTCCGCCTGGGCAACGGCGGACGCGGTGGTAAGCGCCCCCGCTGCAGCCAGGGCAAGGCCCAGAGATCTGAAATAGGATGTCATGTTGCTTAGCTCCCAGTCGGTTCGGCCCGTCTCGGGCCCGGTTTCTCGTTACCCGGCCAAACCTGCGCCTCTGAGGCATATGCCGTCAATATAAATCTTCAAACAAATTCCCAATTTTGAGACAGAAGTTGGAAAAAATATCTATGGCATGTTCAAACCTTGGGATACATATTAAAACATGAAGACAAACGCAGGGGAGAGTCCACTTGTCCAGAACCGTTTGGATTACCGGTGCAGGATCCGGGATCGGGGCCGCGATGGCGCACGCCTTCGCCGGGGCCGGCTATGATGTCGCGCTGACCGCGCGGTCGCGCGACAGCCTGGAAGAGGTCGCCGCGTCGCTTGAGGGGGCCCGGGCGCTGATCCTGCCCGGCGATGTCACCGACCGCCCCGGCATGGCCGCCGCCGCCGAAGAGGTCGCCGCCTGGGGCGGTGGGTTGCAGGTGCTGTGCAACAACGCCGGGCTCAACATCCCCAAGCGCAGCTGGGCCGAGCTCGACTGGGACAGCTGGGACCGGGTAATCGACGTCAACATCACCGGCGCGCTGAACGTGATCGCCGCCTGCCTGCCGGTGATGCGGGCGCAGCAGGACGGCATCATGATCCACACCTCCAGCTGGGCCGGGCGCTATCACTCCGCCGTCGGCGGCGTGGTCTACGGCGCCTCGAAACACGCGCTCTCCGACATCTCCTCCAGCCTCAACGATCAGGAGGGGGTGAATGGCATCCGCTCCACCGCACTCTGCCCGGCCGAGGTGGCGACGCCGCTGCTGACCCGGCGGCCCGGCTTCGACCCGGCGCTGATGGCCGCGATGATCCAGCCCGAGGATATGGCCCAGACCGCGCTCTATGTCGCCGGGATGTCCCCCGGCGTCGCTGTTCATGAAATCGTACTGGCGCCAGTGCGCCGCTGAGCCCTGCTCACCCCCAAGGAGACATCACATGACACATCCCGTCAAAGGTATCGATCACTGCTTCGCACTTGTTAATGATCTCGATGATGCCGCCGAACAATATGCCGCGCTCGGCTTCACGCTGTCGCCGCGCGGCACCCATTCCGAGGCCAAGGGCACGGCCAATTACACCATCATGTTCCCGCAGGATTACTTTGAACTGCTGGGCATCCTGAAGCCGACCGAGCTGAACGCCGCGCGCCGCGCCACGCTGGAAACCACCGGCCAGGGCCTGCTGGCGATCGCCTGCCGGATCGACGATGCCGCCGCCGCCGCGAAGGCGCTGACCGATCTGGGGATCGCCACCGAGGGGCTGAACAGCTTCGCCCGGCCGGTGCCCCTGCCCGACGGCAGCGAGGGCGAAGCGGCCTTTTCCACCATCTCCTATGTCGCCAGCGAAGTGCCGCGCGGCATCGTCTTCATGTGCCAGCACAAGACCCGCGAAACCGTCTGGATCCCCGAGCTTCTGACCCACGCCAACACCGCCCGCGGGCTGAGCGCGATCCTGGCGCTCTCCGACACGCCGGAGCAGGATGCGGCTGGCTTCGCCCGGCTCTGGGCGGCGGGCAGCGTCCACACCGAGGACGGGGTATCGACCGTCACCACCGGCGAGAATTCCGCACCGCTGAAACTGGTCACCCCCGCGGCGATGGCCGCCGCATACCCCGGCGCCGATCTGGCCGCCACCGCCCAGGGCGCCTTCACCGTGCTGCAGATCAAGGTCGCCGACATGGCCGCGGCTGAGGCCTGCCTGACCAAGGCCGGGATCACACCGATCAGCACTGCCGCCGGGCTCGCCGCCGGCCCGGAACACGCCGCCGGCGTCATCGTGGAATTCGTTCCCGCATGACCGATCCCAAGCCCCGCAAGACCGGCTCGAAACCAGCCGAGAGCATCACCTTCGACGAGATCGACCAGCGCATTCTGGATATGTTGCAGCAGGACAGCGACACCCCGGTGCAGGCGATATCGGAGGCGGTGGGCCTGTCGGCCAACCCCTGCTGGCGCCGCATCAAGCGGATGGAAGAGGCCGGGCTGATCAAGGGCCGCGTCGCCCTGGTGGACCAGACCCGGGCGAATGTACCACTGACCGTCTTCATCGGCGTCAGCACCTCGCGGCACGAGATCGACTGGCTGAAACGGTTCCGCGCCCTGATCGACGAGATCCCCGAGGTGCTCGAAGCCTACCGGCTGACCGGAACGGTGGATTACATCCTCAAGGTGGCGGTGCCGGACATGGCCTCTTACGACGCGGTCTACAAGCGGATGATCGAGCGGCTGGAATTCAGTCAGGTCAACTCGATGATCTCGATGGAGGAACTGAAGTTCACCACCGCGATCCCGACGAAATACCTGTAACGTCCGGGATCATGGCCCCGGGCGGCGCGTGCGTCCGCCCGGGGCCGGAACACGCCCCGATCAGGCGCCGGCAGAAGTGAGCTGCCCCATCTCCTCGGCGCTCAGGCGCAGCGTCGCGGCGCGGGCGAAGCTCTCGACCTGGGCGACGCTGGTGGCGCTGGCAATCGGCGCCGTCACCCCGGGCCGGGCCATCACCCAGGCCAGCGCGACCTCTGCCGGCCTGGCACCATGCGTCGCCGCCACCGCCTCCAGCGCGTCCAGAAGCGCCATGCCCCTGGGGTTCATGTAACTGTGCAGCCGATGCGCCCGGGCGCGGCCCTCCAGATCGGCCTCGCTGCGGTACTTGCCGCTGAGAAAGCCGGAGGCGAGGCTGAAATAGGTCACCACGGCGATGTCGTTGTCGATGCAGAAATCGGCCAGCGCGCCTTCGAACCCGGCCCGGTCATAGAGGTTATATTCCGGTTGCAGCACCTGATAGGCCGGCAGCCCCTCGCGCTCGGAGACCTCCAGCGCGGCGCCCAGCATCTCCGCATCATAGTTGGAAGCGCCGATCGCCCGAATCTTGCCGGCCTTCAGCAGCTTGTCATAGGCGCCCAAGGTTTCGGCATGGGTGACGGAGGCATCCGGGGTATGGGAGAAATAAAGATCGATGGTCTCGATCCCCAGCCGGGCCAGGGAATTGTCGACGGCCTTCAGGATCCAGGCCTCAGACAGGCCCTTCTCCTCCGGCCCCAGCTCGAACCCGACCTTGGTGAACAGCGTGATCCGGTCGCGCATGCCGGGGCGGGCGGCCAGCCATTTGCCCAGCACGCTTTCCGATTCACCGCCCTTATGGCCGGGGGCCCAGGCGGAATAGACATCCGCGGTATCGATCGCGTTGAAACCGTGATCGACGAAGGCGTCGAGAATGCGGAAGCTCTCCGCCTCATCCGCGGTCCAGCCGAAGACGTTGCCGCCAAAGACGATCGGCGCCGTTTTCAGCCCGGTCTTGCCGAGTTGCCTCATCTCCATTTCGATTCTCCTTGCCTTTCAAAGCCTTGTCCCGGCGACCTTTGCATATGTCCCGGAACCGTCCGGGCAAGACATGCAGCCCGCGCCGCCGAAGGCAAGCCCGCAGGCCGAAATCCACCCCCGGTGCCCTGCCCCTTGCCCGCCAATGCGGCACCCGCCCCCGGACCTCCCGGTCGAAGTTTCAGTCGATGTTTCCATCCCCGGCGGGTTCGGTCGGGGCGCTGTCGCGTGCCAGCCGCAAGAAAGCCTCCGCCGCCGGCGACAGATCGTGGCGCGCCCGGATGTATTGCAGGAACCGGCGGCGGCTGGCCGGCCCGTCGAAGGACAGGAACCTGAGCCCGAAGACGCCGGAGAAAAGGCCGGCATAGGCCGGCGCCACGGTGACGAAATCCTCCGTCCCGATCAGTGCCATGGCGCTCATCAGCCCCAGCACCCGCATGTCCTGCGCCCCCGGCATGCTGCGGGTGCCCAGAAGCGCGCGATGCAGCACCTCGCTGAAATCGTCCGAGTAATTGATCCAGCGCGACTGTTCGAGATCCTCCAGCGCCGGACGGCACCCGGAAACGGCCAGCCGCGATCCCGCCGAGACCACCAGCCGCATCGGCACCTCCCAGAGGAATTCCGCCGAGACGCCGTTGATCAGCGGCCGTTCCGGCCCGATGCCGATTTCCGCATCGCCGCGGGCCACCACCTCGATCACCCCATCGCCGGCGCTTTCCAGCACCGTGACCTCGACATCCGGGTACAGCGCGCGAAACCGCCCCAGAACAGGTGGCAGCCAGCAACAGCCCAGCATCTGCGGCACCGCCAGCCGGAGATGCCCGCGCTGCAGAGACCGCAGATCGGCGGCGGAATCGTCGATGTTCTGCAGATCCGACAGCACCCGCATCACCGTCGGCCGGATTTGGGTGCCGAATTCGGTCAGCCGCGCGCCACGCCCGGTGCGCACGAACAACGGTACCTTCAGCTCTTCCTCGAACTGGCGGATCAGCATGCTGACGGCGGATTGCGTCAGGTTCAGACGCTCCGCCGCGCCAGTGAAGCTGGCAGCATCCGCCACCGCCCGAAAGGCCCGCAACTGGCGCAGAGAGACAGGCATCAGAAAACCTTATGAGAGATTAAATTCATTTCGTTTGTATTATTTTACGCGGAGCCGGACAATCGTTTCAAAGACCAACAGGGAAACGACCGGACACCGGCATGCATATCGGAATCATCGGCACCGGCGTCGTCGGCGCGGCAACGGCCGCCTGGCTGCAGCGCGACGGCCACAGTGTCACCTTCTTCGACCCGAAGGAGGCCGGCGAGGCCTGTTCCTTCGGCAACGCCGGATCGCTGTCCCCCAGCGCGGTGCTGCCCGTGGCCATGCCCGGCATGTGGAAACGGGTTCCGAAATGGCTGCTCGACCCGGATGGGCCGCTGGTGATCCGCAGCCATTACCTGCCCACCGTCCTGCCCTGGCTGATGCGATTCCTGCGTTATGCCAACGAACGGGAGGTCACCCGGATCGCCACCGCGATGCGCGGCCTGCTGGCGCCGGTCTTCGATGCCTATACGCCGCTGCTGCAACGCGCCGGGGCAATGTCGCTGATGCGGCAGAACGGCTGTCTCTATGTCTATTCCTCGCGCGCATCGGCGCAGAAATGGTCCTGGGGCGCCAACCTGCGCCGCAGCCTGGGTGTCGAGATGCAGGAGTTGGAGGCCGAAGAGCTGTTCGAACTGGAGCCCGATCTGCGCGGCTCGTTCGGCTTCGGCCAATTCGCCCCCGACAACGGCTCAACCCCCGACCCTTCGGCGCTGGTCAAGGCGATCTACGGCCAGGCGCTGACCGATGGCGCCAGCCACATCCGCGCCCGCGTCACCGGGTTTCGCAAGACCGGCTCCCGTGTCGATGCGCTGCGGCTGGACGACGGCCGCGAGGTGGCGGTGGATGCGGTGGTGATCGCCGCCGGCGCCTGGTCTGGGCAGCTGACCCGGATGCTGGGCGCCAGGGTTCCGCTGGAAAGCCAGCGCGGCTATCACGTCACCGTCACCGATCCCGGTGTCACCCTCAATCGCAACGTGATGGCGGTGGAGCAGAATATCATGGTCAACCCGATGTCGATGGGGCTGAGGCTGGCCGGCACGGTGGAACTGGCCGGGCTGAAGGCGGCGCCGAACTATGCCCGGGCCGAGTCGCTTCTGACCGTGGGGCGCACGATGTTTCCGAAGATGCGCCCAGACCCGCATACCGTCTGGATGGGGCACCGTCCCTGCATGCCCGATTCCATGCCGGTGATCGGCCGGGCGCCGAAGGTCGAAAACGCCTGGCTCGGCTTCGGCCATGGCCATGTCGGCATGTGCGGCGGCGCCACCACCGGGCGCGAGCTGGCCAATCTGATCTCCGGACGCGCGGCGCAGGTCGATCTCAGCGCCTTCGCCCCCGACCGCTTCGGCCTGTTGCCATGACCGGCGCCGAGATGACTGAATACCCAGAAGGCCCGCAAAAGGGTCGATTTCCAGCAGAAACGGAGGTTTCGAAATGCGTAGACACTTTCTGAAAGGGCTTGGCGCAGCAGCGCTGGCGCTGACCACCGGGCTCGGCCCCTCGGCGGTCCTGGCCGCCGACAGCTATCCCGACAAGCCGATCACCATCGTGGTGCCCTTCCCGCCCGGCGGCTCGACCGACCTGCTGGCCCGCAAGATCGGCGAGGCGATTTCCGGCCCGCTCGGCCAGCCGGTGGCGGTGGAGAACCGCGGCGGCGCCGGCGGCACCGTCGGCGCCAACTATGTCGCCAAATCCGATCCCGACGGCTACACCCTGCTGATGGGCGTCACCGGCTCCAACGCGATCAGCGCGGCGCTGCGCGACGACCTGCCCTACAGCCCCACCGCCGATTTCGATCCGGTCAGCATCGTGATCTCCTCGCCGCTGGTGCTGGTGGTCAATTCCGAGAGCGATTTCAAGTCGGTCGAAGACGTGATCGCCTATGCCAAAGCGAACCCCGACACCTTCACCCACGGCACCCCCGGCGTCGGCACCTCGATGCATATGGCCGGCGAGCTGTTCGCTCTGGAATCCGGCACCAAGCTGGTCCACGTCCCCTACAAGGGCTCGGCCGCGGCGCTGCAGGATCTGCTGGGCGGCCGGATCGACGCCATGTTCGGCGACATCCTGGTGACCTCCGAATACATCAACTCCGGCCGACTGCGCGCGCTCGGCGTTACCGGCACCCAGGAGCACTATCTGCTCAAGGACGTGCCGACCATCGCCGAGGCCGGCCTGCCCGGCTATGCCGCCTTCTCCTGGCAGGGGGTTTTCGCCCCGGCCGGTACGCCGCCCGAAGTGCTCGACAAGCTTTACGCTGCCATCGACGCGGCGCTGAAAACCGATGAGCTGCAGGCGATCTTCAAGGAGCGCGGCTTCCTGGTCGAAGGCATGCCGCCTGCGAAATCCAAGGCTTTCATCGCCGCCGAGGTCGAGAAATGGACCGGCGTTGTCGACGCGGCGGGGCTGAAGAAGTAACACTCCCCGACTGAGGGCCCGGCCCCGTCTTCGGGCGGACCGGGCCCGCCTTTTTCGATATCGTCCACCGCGATCTCCCTCCCCGAGTGCGCATCGGAGCGCCGCCCGTGATCAAATCCTCTCTCCTCTCCTATCTGCCCGGTGCCGTCGTCGTGCTGGGCGGCCTCCTGTTCGCGCTCGGCGCCGCAAGCTATCCGCTGGGCACGCTGCTGCGCCCCGGCCCGGGGTTCTTCCCGATGGTGATCGGCGTCGCGCTGGCGCTGATGGGGCTCGGGGTGCTGGCGGAAACCCGGCGCAGCCGCGCCGCCGCCGGCGCCGCGGACGAGCCCTTCGCCTGGCGCGCGGTCCTCTTCACCGTGGCCAGCGTTCTGGTCTTCGCCTTCAGCGTCGAGCGGATCGGTTATGTTCCCGCCGCGCTGCTGCTGATCGCCATCGCCGGCCTGGCCGAACGCCGCAGTGACTGGCCAGCCCTGTTACTGGTGGCGCTGTTCATGGCGGTCTTCGGCACGCTGGTGTTCATCTGGGGCCTTGGCCTGCCCCTCAAAGCCGTCGGAGCGTCGTGATGGATTTGCTGCAGGGCATCGAAACCGGTATTCTGACCGCCTTCACCTGGCATGCGCTGATGTATTGCTTCATCGGCGTCAGCGTCGGCACCTTCGTCGGAGTGCTGCCGGGGATCGGCGCGCTGGCGGCGATCTCCCTGGCGCTGCCGCTGACCTATTACCTCGACCCCACCGACGCGCTGATCATGCTGGCAGGCATCTTCTACGGCGCGCAATACGGCGGCTCCACTGCCTCGATCCTGCTGAACCTACCCGGCACCGCCACCGCCGCGATCACCTGCCTGGACGGCTATCCGATGGCGCGGCAGGGAAAGGCGCCGCTGGCGATCTTCGTCACCGCCATCAACAGCTTCGTCGGCTCCTCCATCGCCATCGTTCTGGTGATGGGCTTCGCCCCGCTGATCGCGGAATTCGCGCTGGAATTCGGGGCGGAGGATTATTTCGCGGTGATCCTGCTGGGGCTTGTCGCCGCCTCGACCATGACCCTGGGCTCGCCCTTCAAGGCGCTGGCGATGGTGGTCTTCGGGCTGGCGCTGGGGATGGTGGGCACGGATGTGAACACCGGCCAGTTCCGCTTCACCTTCGGCGCCTTCGAGCTGGCCGATGGCTTCAGCCTGGTGGCTGTCGCCATGGGCCTTTTCGGCGTGGCCGAGATCATCGCCAACATCGGCCAGCCGCAGGGGGTGCTGCAGAAGGTCGGCCGCATCCGTTTCACCGACATGCTGCCCACCCGATCCGAGTGGAAGCAGATCGCCTGGCCGACGCTGCGCGGCTCTGCCATCGGCTCGTTCATCGGGGCGCTGCCCGGCACCGGCCCCGGCATCGCCTCGCTGATGGCCTATGCCACCGAAATGCGGCTGTCGAAGACACCGGAGAAATTCGGCAAGGGCGCGCTGGAGGGGATCTCCGCCCCCGAAGCCGCCAACAACGCCTCCGTTCAGGCCGCCTTCATCCCCACCCTCAGCCTCGGCATTCCAGGCGATGCGGTGGTTGCAGTGTTGATGGGGGCAATGATCCTGCACGGCATCACGCCCGGCCCGAACCTGATCAACGACCAGCCGCAGATGTTCTGGGGGCTGATCATCAGCTTCTGGGTTGGCAACCTGCTGCTGCTGGTTCTGAACATCCCGCTGATCGGGCTCTGGGTCAAACTGCTGAGCATCCCCTATCACCTGCTCTATCCGGGCATCCTGATCTTCATCTGCCTCGGCGTCTATTCTGCCGACAACAATGTCTTCGATATCTTCGTGGTGCTGGGCTTCGGCATCCTCGGCTATCTGATGCGGCGCACCGGCTTTCCCGCCACGCCGGTTCTGCTGGGCTTCATCCTGGGCCCGATCCTGGAGGAGAACTTCCGCCGCGCCATGCTACTGTCGAAAGGCGATCTGATGGTGTTCTTCGAAAGCCCGATCAGCGCCACCTTCATGGGGCTGAGCCTGCTGTTCATCGCCTCGGTCTTCATGCCGGGGCTGCGGGCGCGGCTGGCGCGGCGCAGCCCGAAGTTTTCGGAAGACGACGACTGAGACTTCGGCAGGCGCCCCCATCCGCCCGCCGATCCCCCTCAGGGCCCCGCATCCATCCCGGTGCGGGGCCTTTTTCACCTACTCCAGCGTACCGTAGCCGGCGCCGCCCGAGCTTTCGATCACCAGCCGGTCGCCCCGGTCGAGCGTTACCGCCGAGCGCGCGGTCAGTTCGATCCGCTCGCCCCCCTTGCGGATCACCGTCGCCGCCGAGCCCCGGGGCGAACCGCCGCCGCGCGCCCCCCGGGCCACCCGGGCAAAGCGTTCGCCGCGGATCGAGGCGGCGATGCCATCGGTCAGCGCCTCGTATTCCCGCCGGGCCCCGTCGCCGCCACGGAACCGCCCCGCCCCGCCGGAGCCGCGCCGGCGCTCGGCCGAGATCAACCGCATCGGCACCATGGCTTCCAGCGATTCCGCCGAGATGTTCATCGCATTGCCGACGTCGGTGGAAATCGCCGCGGCACCATCCGCATGCGGGCCGCCCCCAGCACCGCCGGCGACGATCTCGGTCGACAGAAACGGGGTGCCGTCGTCATCCACCCCGGAAAAGGCGATCACATAGGACATGCCAGAATTGGCCGCCGGCATCCGCGCGCCATCGGCCTCGGCCAGCGCCTGCAGGACCGCGGAGGTGATGCAGCGCACCATGTTCATCCGGGCGTTCACCGCAGCCGGCGGGCTGGCGTTCACCACGCTGGCCTCCGGCAGCTTCAACTCGATCCGCCGCAGGATGCCACCGTTTCTCAACGCCGCCTCTCCCAGCAGCGTCAGCAACCCGTAGAACACCGCCGACAAGGGTCCGGAGCGGACGCAGTTCACCGGCGCCCGGACCTGAGGCGAGGAGCCGGCGAAGTCGGCGATCAGCCGGCCGTCGGAAAATCGGATCGCCACCTCGGCCGCGCAGGGGCCGAGCTCTGGCACCGGGTCGAGCGCATCGGCGCCGCGGAACGGTCCCGCCGCCAGGGCGGAAAGCTGGTCGATCGTCTCCGCCTCGGCCCGGTCCAGCAACGCTCCGATCGCCGCGAGGAAGCCATCGGTGCCGAAATCCGCCGCCAGCCGGCGCAGGCCGATCGCGGCGCTGTGGCCGGCGGCCAGCTGGGTTTCCAGATCGCCGACCACCACATCCGGCGCGCGGGAGGCGAAGCGGATCAGGTTTTCGAACTCGCGCCCGAAGGCACCGCCCTGCCCGGCCCGCATCGGCGGCAGCCTGAGCCCTTCGTGATAGATCTCGGTGGCGTCCGGCGGCACCGATCCCGGCCGGGTGCCGCCGATGTCCTGATGGTGCAGCAGGCTGGCCGTCATGGCGATCAGCCGGTCGCCCTCGAACACCGGCTGGACCACCGCAATATCGGGCAGATGGGTGCCGCCCGAAAACGGATCGTTGGTGACGAAGATATCGCCGGGTCGCATGCTGTCGGCAGGGTAGTCGCGCAGGATCGCCCCCACTGCGCCGGGCAAGGCGCCCAGGAGCAGCGGGATCGCCTCGGCCAGGGCCAGCAGCTCGCCCCCCGGGGTGAACAGCGCGCAGGAGGTATCGGCGCCCTCGCGCACCACCGGCGAGACGGCGCAGCGCAACAGCGTTTGCTGCATGGTTTCGGCCAGACCGTCGAGCCGCAGTTGCAGGATGATCAGGGGATCGGTCATGACGGGCTCCTTTGCAGCAGATAGGCCTGATCCGACGTCTCCAGATGCCAGCCCTGCGGCAGCCATATGGCGCCGGCCTCGGTGCCGATCAGCGCCGGACCTTCGGCAGCGACTGCCCCGCAGGCCAAGCGATTGACCGAAGCTTTGACAGGGGCGGCGGCCGGCAGCGGCGGCAACGCCGCGCGGGCGTCGCGATGAACCGCGATCTGAAAGAGATGTCCCGGCCCCGGCGGCGCGATGCCATAGGCGGCACGATACCGGGCGGCGAACGTGTCCGCCACCTCGGCGGCGGAGACCGGGCGCCTATCCAGGCCGAGCGCCATCGGATGCATCTGCCGCAGCGGCGCCAGGGTGAAGCTGTAGCGGGCCGGCGCCGCGCCCGGCGCCGCCGCCTCCAGCGCATCCAGCCGGGCGGCCAGCGCGCTGTCGGTCAGATCGCGCAGCGGCAGATCGATCCGCTCCAGCGCCTCGGTGCGACGGGCGGCCTCGGCCAGACCGATGGCGCCGGAGGCCCCCGGCGCGCGGGGCAGCGTCACCTGCGTCAGCCCCATGGCGGCGGCGATCTCCGCCGCCAGCAGCGGCCCGGCCCCGCCCATCACCACCAGCTCCGCCCGGGTCGGATCGACATTGCGGCGGGTGGCATAACGGGTCAGCTCCAGCGCCATCAGATCGGCGGCGGCTGCCACGATCTCGCGGGAGAGTGCCTCGACCGGCACCGCCCCGGCGAAGGCGGTCAGCCGCGCGGCCGCCCCCTCCACCGCCGGCACCCGATCCAGCACCGACAGCGCGTCGTCCAACCTCGGCGCCGCGCCGGTCCCGTCGAACCGCAGCCCACGGTCGGTGCGGCGCAGGCCGCAGGCGCCGCCCAGCGGCACGCTCACCAGATCGACGGTCGGCAGCCGTAGCGGCACCCCGGCGATCAGACCCTGCTCCGCCGCCACCGGATCGCCGCCGCGCGCCATCGACATATCCGCGCTCTGCGATCCGATATCGACCGCCAGGGTGACTGCCGGCCGCTGCAGCGCCGCTGCCGCCCGGGCGGCTACCGCCGGCGCCCCGGTCAGCAGAACCGCGTGCTGCATCGCGGTCGCCGCCGCCGGCACCAGCACGCCGCGCCCGTCGCCATAGAGCAGCTCTCCGGCAAAGCCCGCGGCCCGCAGCGCCGCGTCCAGCGCCGCCGCCTCCGCCCCGGAGGTCGCCGTCACCCAGGCGTCGAGCAGCACCGAAACCGTGCGTTCGTATTCGCGCGGTGCCGGATCGACCCGGTGCGACAGGCTGATCGCGATCCCCGGCAGCGCGGCGCGGATCGCCTCGGCTGCGCGCAGCTCGTGATCCGGATTGAGATGCGCGAAGACAAAGCAGAGCGCCACCGCCTCGACCCGCCGCTGCCGCAGCGCCGCGATGGCGGCGGCCAGGTCGGCTTCGGACAGCGGCGCCACCTCCGCCCCGCGGGCGTCGAGCCGGCCGCCGGCCTCGTGGATATCCTCCGGATCGACCAAGAACACCGGCGCCGGAGAACGCGCCACCGGATCGTAGAGCGCGACGCGGTTCTGTCGTCCCAGTTGCAGCGTATCGCCGAACCCCCGCGTGGTCAGCAACGCCACCCGGGCCGGCCGCCGGGCCAGCAACGCATTGAGCGGCGCGGTGGTCACCAGCCGGATCTCCTCCAGCCCCGCCGGGTCCAGCGCCAGTGCCGCAAGCCCCGCCGCCAGTACCTCTGCCGCCGGGCCGGACATGGGCTGTTTCACGATCCTCAGCCCGGTGTCGTCCCAGGCCACGAAATCGGCGAAACGGGCACCGAAATCCACCGCCAGCCGGGTCATGCCGCGCCCCATTCGATGCGCACCGGCGTGGCAAGATCGAGAAATTCGGTATCGCCGGCGCGATCCGCAGCCTTCCACATCAGCGAGGCGAAACAGGCCGGCCGGTCGAGCGCGACGATGCCATGATGCCAGAGCCCGGGGGCATAGGTCACCACATCCCGGGGCCCGGCGACGAAGGCCAGCGGCGGGGCCTCCGGCCCCTCCGGCCAGACCGCGACAAGCCAGCGGGCGGCGCCCATCGGGCAGAACAGCTGCGACGATCGCGGGTGCCGTTCGATCACCCGGGCGTCGAGCGGGCCCGGCTCAGGCTCGACCTCGTAGAAATCCAGCGTCGCATCCGGCGCGGCGGCGAGGTGGTCGAAGACGGTGGAGCTCTTACTCAGCCGGACGCCGCCGCCGCGAATGGCCTTGACCTCGCCCAACCCGGGGCGGGCGACATGGCCGAAGGGCGCAAAGGCCTCGGGCGTGAGCGGCCGGGCCACGATCGCCGAAGCGGCGTGAGAAAGAGGGGGCTGGGACATCTTGACGTCTCCGAAATCAGGACTGGGGCCCGCCGGCGGCGGGAAAGGAATAGGGGAAGGCCGGCGACATCCGGCGCCCGTCCCCGGGCGCGGCGAAGGGGCGGCGAACGGAGGGGCGGTGGGCGGCCGCGCGGGCCCGGCTCATCCCAGCACCGGCGCGATCTGGCCGGCGTAGCGGTGCAGCACCTCGATCACCGCCTCGCGCCGCTCCGGCGGCAGGTCGCCCTTGGGTTCGGAAAGACCGAGCGCCGCCTGGGCGGTGCCCAGCCGTCCGACCGGCACGGCGATGCCGATGGCACCGGCCTCGAACTCGCCATCAACGACGCTGGCGCCCGCTGTGCGGCAGTCGGCCACCGCCGCGGCGACCCGGTCGCGATCCATCAGCGTCTCCGCGGTCAGCGGCTCCAGCGGTGCGGTGCGGATCATTTCCGCCGCCCACTGGCTGTCGCCCCAGGCCAGCAGCATCCGCCCGATCGAGGTGCTGAGCAGCGGCAGCCGGCTGCCAACAGTGAAACCGAAGGTATAACGGGTGTTCTGCTGCGAGCTCTGCGCGACATAGACCGCTTCGGAGCCGTCGCGCATCGCCAGGCCGACGCTGTGGCCCAGCTCACGCGCGCACATCTCGATCAGCGGCTGCACCAGCCGGCCGAACTGATTGCCACGCAGGAAGCCGCCGCCCAGCACCAGCACATGCGGCGTCAGGGAATAGCGGTTCTCCTCCTTGCGGACATAGCCCAGGTGCACCAGCGTCAGCACCAGACGGCGCACCACGGCGCGTTCGATATGGGTCAGGCGCGAGATTTCGGCCAGCGTCAGCCGCGAATGGTTTTCGTCGAAGGCCCGCAGGACCGTCATCCCCTTCAGAAAGGTCAGGGAGATATCCTTGGTCGGGATTTCTGTCTGCACGGTGTCTTGCCTCTTCATCTGGTTGTCGCACCATGACGTCCATAATATGTGCAGTCGATGCATTTTTCGGTGCGATAATCGTACTTACCGTCCAAATCGATTGACCGTGCCTATCCATTAGACGAATTGGTGCATTATCGCACAATAAGGCGAGCAAGCGACCCGAAACGGCGGCTTGCCAAAGCCATTCCGACACGGAGAACCGGATAGCAATGCTGAAGAAACTTGCCCTTACGGGCGCACTCGCGCTGGGGGCCGCCGCGCCCCTCCACGCCAAAGACACCCTGCGCTTCGCCCATTTCATGTCGGCCGCAAGCTGGCAGAATCAGGTGATTTTCGAGGATTGGGCCAAGGCTGTCGAAGACGAGGCCGGCGCCGACAATGTCGACGTTCAGGTCTTCCCCGCGCAGACGCTGGGCAAGGCCGCCGCCGGCTATGACAACGCCGTCACCGGCATCGCCGATATCGCCTGGGCGGTTCCCGGCTATACCGCCGGCCGCTTCCCGCTGGCCCAGATCATGGAGCTTCCGGGCCTGTTCAAGACCGGCGCCGTCGGCTCCTGCGCCTTCCAGAAACTCTATGATTCCGGCGCGCTTGACGAGGAGTTCAAGGACACCCATGTGATCTTCGTCCACACCCACGATCCGGGGCACCTGCACACCGCCAAGGTTCCGGTGCGCACGCTGGAAGAGCTCAAGGGACTGAAGCTGCGCCGCCCGACGCAGGTGGTCGGCGGCCTGCTGGAAGAGCTGGGCGCGGAACCGGTCGGCATGCCGGCACCGAACACCTATGAATCGCTGCAGCGCGGGGCCATCGACGGCTACATGCTGCCCTGGGAAAGCGTCGACAGTTTCCGCCTGGACGAGCTGACCGAATATCACACCGTGTTCGGCTTCTACGCGCTGGCCTTCGTCGCCACCATGAACAAGGCGAAATACGACTCGCTCTCGCCCGAGGTGAAAAAGGCCGTCGACGACAACACCGGCATGAAATGGGCCGTCACCGCCGGCGGCGGCTATGACGAGGCCGGCGCCAAGACGCTGGCGCGGCTGGAAAAGGAATCCACCGTCATCACCCTCGACGATGCCGAACGCGCCCGCTGGGATGCTGCCGCGCAGACCGCCTCCGACGCCTATATCGCCGAGCTGAACGCCAAGGGTCTGCCGGGGACCGAGACCTATGCCGCCGTCAAGGGCTATGTCTCGGCCTGCGAAGCCGAACTGAACTGATCGCTTCCGCTGATCGGGCGGGCCGTGCGGATGCGGCCTGCCCCACCCCCTGTTGTCGCTGTCACGGGACCCGCCATGATCATCCCCCTCATTCGACGGCTGTCCGGCTGGATCGAAGCCGCCTGCATCGCCCTGGCGGCGGTGGCCCTGGCCTATATGGTCTTCGTGGTCGGGTTTAACGTGCTGGCCCGGATCGTCTTCGATCTGACCGACACCGCCATCAATTTCATGATCCCCGGCGCCATCGAGCAAGTGTCCTACCTGCTGGGTCTGATCGCGCTCGCGGCGCTGACCGCCTCGATGAGCGGCGGCATGATCGCGGTCGACATTCTTGTCGGCCGGCTGCCCGGGACGTTGCAAATCCTGATCGCGCGGCTGTGGTTCGTCGCCATCATCGTCTTCGCCCTGACCCTGAGCTGGCTGTTCTACCACGAGACGCTCGCCACCTTCGCGCGGCAGGAGGAGACCCAGGATTTGCGGTTGCCGATGTACCTGATTTACGGGCTTTACACGCTGGAAAGCCTGGCCCTTGCCGTGGTGGCGCTGCGCGAGGCGCTGACCAACCGCGGCCAGCATGCGGAGCTTTCGTGATGACCCCTTTGCTGGTCGGCTATATCTCCATCGCCGTGATGTTCGTCGCCGTGCTTCTGGGCGCCCCCATCGGTCTGGCCATGATCGGCGTCGGTTTCGCCGGCTTCTCCGCCATCATCGGCATCACCCCGGCACTGAGCGTGCTGAAGACCGCCACCTATGAGACCATCACCAGCTATTCCTTCACCCTGATCCCGCTGTTCCTGCTGATGGGCAACCTGATCTCGCGCTCCGGCGTGGCGGCGGATCTGTTCCGCGGTTCGCTGCGGCTGACGCGTGGCTGGTCGGGTGGGCTGGCGGCGGCCGGCGTCACCGCCTCGGCGGTGTTCTCCACGGTCTCGGGCTCCTCGCTCGCCACCGCCTCCACCATGACGCGGGTGGCTCTGCCGGAGATGCGCGCGCATGGCTACGACATGCGGCTGGCGACCGGATCGCTCGCCGCCGGGGGGACGCTGGGCATCCTGATCCCGCCGTCGATCGCGCTGATGCTCTATGCGCTGATCACCGAACAATCGGTGGGCGACATGTTCCTTGCCGGCATCCTGCCGGGGGTGCTGGCCTATCTGCTGTATCTGGTGACGATCCTGATCATGGCGCGGCTGTGGAAACCCGGCAGCCCCGATCCCGCCGCTTCCGCCGCGGTCCAGAGCCAGGTGCCGACCCCGGGCCGCCGGTTCGAGACGCTGCGCCTCTTCGCGCCGTCGCTGGTGCTCTTCGGTCTGGTGATGGGCGGGCTTTACGGCAATCTCTTCACCCCGACCGAGGCCGGCGGCGTCGGTGCGGCGCTGGCGCTGCTCTATGCGCTGAAGCGCCGGATCCCCCGCAAGGAGCTGATCGCCGCCTTCACCGAAACCATCGCCACCACCGGGTCGATCTTCCTGATCCTGATCGGAGCGGAGGTCTTCGGCTTCGTGCTGACCACCTCGCAGCTGTCCTCGGCGCTGGTCGATTTCCTGACCCAGAACGGGTTCTCGCCCTGGCAGGTGATGGCCGGCATCCTGATCTTCTACGTCATCCTGGGCTGTTTCATGGAAAGCCTGGCAATGATCCTGCTGACGGTGCCGATCTTCTTTCCGGTCATCCTGGCCAACGGTTTCGATCCGATCTGGTTCGGCGTCATCGCCGTGGTGACGGTGGAACTGGGGCTGATCACGCCGCCGGTGGGGATGAACCTCTTCATGGTGAAAAGCGCTTCGCGCGGGCTGAAGCTGGAGACCATCATGGTCGGTGTCGTCCCCTTCGTGCTGAGCGATCTGATCCGCCTCGCCATCCTGCTGGCCTTCCCCGCCATCTCGCTTCTACTGACGGGGCGCCTCTAGGCGTCCCGCGGACTAACAAGAATGAATGACGCTTTCGCATGCGCAATGACAGAATCCACCAGCCGTGCGATAATACACCAAAATAGGATGTTGCGCCCGAACCGGGCGCCGCAGTCGATTTTGCCCCGCCCCGGATGTCCGCGCGCGACGTCCGGCTCAACAGAGACCCGGAACTCACATATCCTGACCTGCAAGGAAGCCAGAGGAGAGCCCCCCAATGATTAGCCAAGAGCTGAATGACAGCATCACCCGCGTCGGCCGCGGAACCGACGCCGGCGAGGTCCTGCGCCGGTACTGGCAGCCCGCCGCGCTGAGCGAGGAACTGAACGTCAAACGCCCGGTGGTGCCGGTGCGCCTGCTGGGCGAGGATCTGGTGCTGTTCCGCGACGAGGAAGGCAAACTGGGGCTGATCCAGCGCAACTGCCCACACCGCGGCGCCGACATGTGCTTCGGCCGGCTCGAAGACAACGGCCTGCGCTGCCCGTTCCACGGCTGGCATTTCAACCGCGACGGCCAATGCGTCGAACAGCCTGCCGAACCCGAAGGCAGCAAGATGCACGAACAGATCCGTGCCCGCAGCTATCCGGTGGTGGAACGCGCCGGTGTGGTCTGGGCCTATATGGGCCCGGGCGAAGCGCCCGCCTTCCCCGCCTTCGACTGTTTCGCCGCCCCCGACAGCCATGTCTTCGCCTTCAAGGGCCTGTGGGAATGCAACTGGCTGCAGGCGATGGAGGTCGGCATCGACCCCGCGCACGCCTCCTTCCTGCACCGGTTCCTGCAGGACGAGGACCCGGAAGACAGCTATGGCAAGCAGTTTCGCGACAAGGCGGTGAACACCGATATCCCGATGACCCGGTTGCTGCGCGAATTCCCCCGCCCCGAGGTGCGCGCGGAAGAGACCGATTTCGGCCTGAAGATCACCGCGCTGCGCGATCTGGGCGATGGCCAGGTGCATGTGCGCATCACCAACCAGATCTTCCCCGAGGCGATCTGCATCCCGATGTCGCGCGAGATGACCATCACCCAATGGCATGTGCCGATCGATGACGAGAACTGCTACTGGTATTCGATCTTCACCAGCTTCGACAAACCGGTCGACAAGGAGCTGATGCGCGAGCAGCGGCTGAAGGAACACACCCTGCCCGACTACGCCCCGGTCAAGAACAAGCGCAACAACTACGGCTACAACCCCGAGGAACAGGCGACCGAGACCTATACCGGCATGGGGCTCGACATCAACGTGCACGACCAGTGGGCGGTGGAGAGCATGGGCGCGATCCAGGACCGCACCGACGAGCATCTGGGCAAGTCCGACACCGCGATCATCCGCTATCGCCGCATGCTGCGTGCCGCGATCGCCGCGGTGAAGGACGGCCGCGATGCCGATCTGCCGATGCAGAGCACCGATCTCGACGCGATCAAGGGGCCGATCTCGATCGACGCGATTGCCGCCGATGGCGATATCGACAAGGCCTATGTGACCGAGGACAAGGCCCGGCGCGACCATTGCAGCTGGACCACCGCGCTGGAAGCGGCGGAATAACGGCACCGACGACGTTTGGCGGCGGGCCCCTTTCGGGGGGCCCGTTGCCGTGGCCTAGCCAAGACATGAGCCCCGAAGGAAGCGCGCAAATGACATCCGCATATCTCGAAAGCATCGGCAACGGACGGCTCGCCCGGGAGGGGTTGCTGAGCGAAGACGCAGCCCATCAGGCCGCCGCCGTGCTGGAGCGGCTGGATCAGGCCCCCCTTGAGACGATCCGCATCGTCTTTGCCGATCAGCACGGTATCCTGCGCGGCAAGACCATCGCCGCCGGCGCGCTGGCCTCGGTGTTCCGTTCGGGGCTGAACCTGCCGGGCACCCTGCTGCTGAAGGATACCTCGAACCGCACCGTCTTCCCGGTCTGGGACGGCCCCGGCACCGGGCCGCTGGCCAGCATGACCGGCGCCGGCGACATGCTGCTGGTGCCCGATCCCACGACCTTCCGCGTGCTGCCCTGGAGTTCGCATTCGGCCTGGATGTTCTGCGATCCGGTCGCCAGCGACGGCTCCGCCCTGCCCTTCGCGCCGCGTCCGGTGCTGCGTCGGGCGATCGACCGGTTGAGCGGGCTGGGATACGGGCTGACCGTCGGGCTAGAGGTCGAATTCCACGTCTTCGACCGGGTCGGCGATCCGCTCGGCCACCACGAGACCGGCATGCCCGGCCAGTCGCCGCAGACCCGTCTGCTGGACCAGGGCTATCAGTTCCTGTCGGAAAGCACCTATGACCGGCTGGAACCGGTAATGGACAAGCTGCGCCGCCAGGCCCAGGCGCTGGGGCTGCCGGTGCGCTCGACCGAGGTGGAGATGGGGCCGAGCCAGTTCGAATTCACCTTCGAGCCCGCCGATCCGCTGACCCATGCCGACAACATGATCATGTTCCGCACCATGGTGAAGGAGGTCTGTCACCGCGACGGCATGCATGCGACCTTCATGTGCCGGCCGCGGGTGGAGAACAGCGCCTCGAGCGGGTGGCACCTGCATCAGTCGCTGACCGACAGCGACGGCACCAACGTCTTCATGCCGCAGGCACCGGGAGAACTGCCCGCGATCGCCAGCGCCTGGATCGCCGGCGTGCTGGCCCATGCCAAGGAAAGCTGCCTGCTGACCACCCCGACGGTGAACGGCTACAAACGCTATCAACCGTTCCAGCTGGCGCCCAACCGCATCGAGTGGGGCGAGGACAACCGCGGTGCCATGGTCCGGGCGCTGATGCGCGCCGGCGATGGCGCCAGCCGGATCGAGAACCGCGTCGCCGAACCCGCCGCCAACCCCTATTTCTACTTCGCCTCGCAGATCCTGTCGGGAGTGGCCGGGATCACCGGCGGGCTGACCGCCCCGGTGCCGGTGGAAACCCCCTATGGCGAGCAGTCGCAGGCGCTGCCGCCCAGCCTGATCGCCGCCATCGAGGCCTTCGAGGAGGGCAGCCTCTATCGCGACACGCTGGGCGACGATTTCGCCGACTACATGTCGGTGCTGAAACGGGCGGAGTGGAAACGCTATCTCTCCACCGTCTCGGAATGGGAACAGCGAGAGTATTTCGGCCTGTTCTGAACCGGCCCGGATCGCTCCCCTCAGACGGCAGAAAGGGCCGCCCCCTACCGGGGGGCGGCCCTTTTTCGATCCGCACGGGGATTTCCCCGGCGGGCTCAGGCGGTGGCGGTTTGCAGGATCTCGCCACGTTCGATCTGCAGCTCCTCATCGGCCACCTCGCGCAACAGCGCCGGGGTCGACTCGGTGATCAGCAGGGCCAGATCGGGGCGGTACTTGCGCAGCCGCGACAGGGTCCGGGCATATTCCAGCGCCAGCGCCGGGGCGAGCCCCTGGAAGGGTTCATCCAGAAACAGCACCTTGTCGGCCACCGTCAGCGCCCGGCCAAGGGCCACCATCTTGCCCTGGCCGCCGGAGACGCCGCCGCCCGGCCGCGCCCGCAGGTCCTTGAGCTGCGGCAGGAAATCGAACACCTGGTTCAGCCGTTCGCGGCGTTCCTCCGCCGGCAGCTTCAGCGCCAGCGTCGGCAGCAGGATGTTCTCCTCGATGGAGAAATCCGGGATCAGCCGCCGGTCTTCGGGGGCATAGCCGATGCCCATCCCGGCGCGCCGGTTGGCCGGCAGGTCCTGAATTTCCCGGCCTTCCAGCACCACCGTACCACTGATCCGCGGGATCAGCCCCATGATCGAACGCAGCGTGGTGGTCTTGCCGGCACCGTTGCGCCCGATCAGCACGGTACAGACGCCCGAGCGCAGCGACAGCGACAGATCGCGCAGCACCCGGGTGCCCTCGATCTCGACGTTGAGTTTATCGACAGTCAGCATCAGGCGACCCCCACCACGTTTTCCAGCACCCGCGGGTCCTTCATCACCTCGGCCGGCGCGCCCTCGGCCATCACCGTGCCGGCATTCCAGACCACGACACGATCGGCGTAATTCTCGACGATTTCCATGTCGTGTTCGACGAAGAGCGCGGTGACCCCGCGCGCCTTCATCGCCTTCATCAGCGTGTCCATAAGCGGGAACCGCTCCAGCGCACTGACGCCGCTGGTCGGCTCGTCCAGCAGCAGAAGCTGCGGCCGCAACGCCATCGCCACCGTCACATCGGCCAGTTTGCGCAGCCCCTCCGGCAGGGTGCCGGCGATGGTTTCGGCATGATCGCGCAGGTTCAGCAGCTCCAGCAGCTCCAGCGCCTCGGCCCGGTACTCGCGTCGGTCGAGCGGTCGCAGCGCCTGCCAGATCCCCTCCCGCGAGGCGATGGCCAGCATCACGTTCTCCACCACGGTGTGATCGGTGAAGAGCTGCGGGATCTGGAAGGCGCGCGCGATGCCCCGCCGGGCGATCTGGCGCGGCGCCATCCGGGTGATCTCCTTGTCGCCCAGCCAGACATGGCCCGAAACCGGCCGGATATAGCCGGTGCAAAGGTTCAGGAAGGTGGTCTTGCCGGACCCGTTGGGCCCGATGATGGCGACGAACTCCCCCTTGTTGAGCGTCAGGTTGACCCCGTCGGCGGCCTTGACGCCGCCAAAGGCCACTTCGAGGTTTTCGGCTTTCAGCAGAACGTCACTCACAGCGTCGGCTCCCCATCGGTGGATTTGCGCCCGACCAGGCGTTCGAAGAGACCGAAGAGCCCGCGCGGCAGGAAGAAGATCACCACCAGCAGCGCGATACCCACGATCATGTTCCAGGCCTCGGCGGCATAGCCCACCGCGACCGTATGCACGATCTCAAGGAAGACCGAGCCCAGGAACGGCCCGGCGATGCCGGCGATGCCGCCCAGAACCGCGGTCAGCACCAGATGGCCGGATTCGGTCCAGAAGGCGAATTCCGGCAGCACATGGCCGATCGACAGCGCCGCGATGGCGCCCCCCACCCCGGCCAGCGCAGCCGAAATGCCATAGGCGGTCAGCAACGTCGACCAGGCAGAGACGCCCAGGTATTCCAGCCGCACCTCGTTCGAGTGCACGGCAGAGAGCGCGTGGCCCAGCGGGCTTTTCAGATAGCGATGGACCAGATAGCCCAGCAGCGCCACCAGCACGATCGCGGTGTAATAGAGCAGCCCGTCGAAGCTGGATTTCTCCAGCGTCATGCCGAAGACCGTGGGCACCGCGACGCGCAGCCCGTCGGTGCCGCCGGTGATGCCATAGAGCTTGGAGGCCAGCGCGTAGATCACCATCGACACGGCGAGGTTCAGCATGGCGAAGAAGATCGCCCGGTAGCGCACCAGGAAGAGGCCGAAGAGCACCCCGAAAAAGGCCGATATCGCGGTGGAGCCGATGATCAGCAGCGCGAAATCGGTGATCCCCAGCGTCGTGGCCATGAAGGCCGCGGCATAGGCGCCGATGGCATAGAACATCGCGTGCCCGAGAGAGATCAGCCCGGCGCGCAGCAGCAGCGCCACGCCGAGCGCGGCAAAGCCCTTGGCGATGGCGATGGTCAGGACGAATTGCAGAAAGGGCAGCGCCAGTGGCGCGAGGGCCAGGATCAGCAGCGCTGCGGCGGTGACGAGAGCGGAGCGTTTCATTAGATCTTCCGGGTCGAGCCGCTGCCGAAGAGCCCGTAGGGCTTCACCAGCAGAACGGCGAGCATGACAAGATAGGGCGCGACGGCATCGAGCGAGGGGGCGAAATAGATCGCCAGCACCTTGGCCGCCGCGACGATGACCGAGGCGATGGCGGCGCCTTCGACCTGACCCAGCCCGCCGATGGCGGCAACGGCGAAGGCCAGAACCATGGTATCGGCCCCCAGCCCCGGCGACACGCCGGTGGTCGGCGTCGCCAGCGCGCCACCGAGCGCGGCCAGGAAGACCCCCAGGGTGAAGGCGATCATGAACATCCGTTTGGTGTCGATCCCCAGCGCCTCGGAAACCTCTCGGTCGGCCACCACCGCGGCCAGAAGCCGGCCGGTACGGCTGCGGGTGATGAAGATCCGCAGCGCGATCAGCAGCGCGGCGGCGAAACCGATCAGCAGCAGCTGGTAGTTCAGATAGACGATACCGCCGATCTCGGAGATGCCGAGCATCGCCATCGGCGTGTCCTGATAGACCGACTGCACCCCGAAGACGATGCGCTGCAGATCCTCCAGGATCAGAAACAGCGCGAAGGTTACCAGCACCTGCACCGCCTCGCTCTTGCCATAGGTCCAGCTCACCAGAGTTTTCTCCAGCAGCGGCCCCAGGATGGCGGCAACGACGGCGGCGGACAGGAAGAGCGCCGGAAAGGTCAGCCAGTCGGGCAGCCCGGCCCCGACGATCCACAGCCCGACAGAGGCGGCGACATAGGCGCCGATGGAATAGAAGCTGCCATGGGCGACATTGAGGATGCGCAGCACGCTGAAGACCAGCGTCAGCCCCACGGCAACGAAGAAGATGAGAGCCGCGTTGGCCAGGGCGTCGACGGCCAGCGGGATGAGGGTTTGCAGCATAGGTTTTGTCCGTTTCGGGCAGGACGCGCCCCGGTTGGTTCCGGCGCGCGCGGGCCCTTCCACGATACCACGCGGAAGGGCCGATCTTGGATCGTTTTACTTGTAGCTGCCGGGCTTCGGCATCGCCGCCAGGAACTCCGGCGTCAGCGACCCGATCCAGACCATCGGGTCCTCGCCTTCGGGCGGCAGCACCTTGGAGCCGTCGTAGCGGACCATATCGGTCAGCACCGGACCCTCGATCCCCTCGACGCTGCCGATGGTGCCGACGACCTGATCGACGATGCCGTCGTTATCGGCACGGAAGGTCATACTGCCGGTCAGGGTGTTGATGCTCATCCCCTCCATCGCCGCAGTGACCTGCTCCTTGCTCGGCCAGGCGCCGCCATTGGCCTCGATCGCCTGTTCATAGGCGGCCTTCATCACCACGAAGGCATTGGCCATCTTCATCGCCGGGAAGACCGGGTCCTTGCCGTATTTCTCCTGATAGGCGGTGGCGAACTCGGTCGCGCCCAGTTTCGCCGCATCCGGCGAACGCCACCAGCCGTCGCCCAGCACGCCGACGATCACGCCTTCGGGCATCGCCACATTGTTCATCGAGGATTCGCCCAGGGCGAAGACCGCCTGGCTCTGGCGGAACAGGCCGCGCGGCGCCGCCTGACGCACGAAGTTCTCAAGGTCCCCGCCCCAGAGGTTGGAGAAGATCACGTCCGGGCGCGCCGCCGACAGCCGCGAAATCTCGGTCTGATAAGTGGAGGAGCCCATTTTCGGGAAGAGTTCGGCCACCACTTCGGTGCCCGGCTTCAGCGATTTCAGCGTCGCCTTGACGATTTCGGCGGCGTCATGACCGAAGGAATAGTCGGGGTTTATGATCGCGACCCGTTTCACGTCCGGGTTCTTGTCCAGGAAATAGAGCACGTAGCTCATGAATTCCGCGATGGTATTGCCGTTCGGGCGGTAGAAGAACGGGTGATCCTCCTTGGCGAAGAGCTGGTGGGTATCGCAGTTCCAGCCCACAGTCGGCATCTTCATCTGATCGGCGATCGGAGCCAGCGCCAGGCAGTTGCCCGAGGACAGCGCGGCAATCATGAAATCGGTGGTCGGTTCCTCGCCCAGACGGCGATATTCCGAGATCACCCCCTCGGCGCCCTGCGCCTCGTCGACGAAGGTCGCCGAAACCGGCACACCGCCGATGCCACCGGCCGCGTTGATCTGTTCGATCATCACCTCGGCGCCCTGACGGCCCGGCATGCCATAGGCCGCAGCCGGCCCGGACAGGAAGGTGAAGACCCCGATATCGAAAGAATCGGGCTTGTCCTGCGCAAAGGCCGATCCGGCGGCCGCGGCAAGGGCGGAAGCTGCAGTCAGCGACCGCAGGGTGGACGAGAATTTCATGATTTTTTCCCTGTTCTCATCAGTTGTAGCGCGTCACGTTTCCCGATCCTGGACCGGTCCGGCTTTCGTTCGGGCCCCCTCACAAAAGCCTTGTGATATTTCACATAGTGATTATAAATTCGATCCTGTCAAGACGCTTCAAGGTCACGGGACGTCTCAAACCGCGGATGCCGCCGGAATGACCGCCCGAAGCCATTACCAAAAGGAAAGAGCATGCAGCTTGAGATGAAGATTGTGTCCCGGGACGGGGTCGAATCACTCAGCTTCACCCCCGAGACTCTGGTCATTGCGGGCTGGGCCGGGCGCGACAAGGATGCGATGGAGCATCATATCCAGGAGCTCGAAGCGCTCGGCGTCGCGCGCCCCAAGCAGACCCCGACCTATTACCGGGTCGGCGCCGCGCGGCTGACCACGGACAGCCGGATCGAAGCCTCCGGCGGCGCCTCCAGCGGTGAGGTCGAGCCGATGCTGTTCTGCCATGGCGGCACGCTCTATGTCGGCCTCGGCTCCGATCACACCGACCGCGAGGTCGAGGCCTATGGCGTCACCGTCTCCAAGCAGATGTGCGAAAAACCGGTCGCCGATACTGCCTGGCCGTTTGCCGAGGTCGCCGATCACTGGGACAGCCTGATCCTGCGCAGCTATATCCTCAAGGACGGCGAAAGACTGCTCTATCAGGAGGGTAAGGTGGACAGCCTGCTGGATCCGCGCGATACCGTCGCGGGTTACGGGGACGGAACGTTGCACGAGGACACCGTTCTTTTCTGCGGGACAATGCCGGCGATTGGCGGCATAAAAACCTCGCCCCGTTTCGAGGCTGAAATCGAGGATCCGATCCTGAACCGCAGGATCTCTTTCGGCTACGACATTGTTGAGATGCCCATCGCGGGCTGAAGCTGAGGACATAACTGCATGGCGCGGACAACGACGCTCGCCAAGGACAAGAAGACCGGCCCCCTGCTCCCGCCGAAGAAGCTGTCGCTGCGCGATCAGGCCTATGAGGAGATCAAGGGCCGGATCGTCTCCTGCGAGCTGAAGCCGGGCGAAGCGGTGACGGTCACCGAACTGGCGGAGGCGCTCGGCATCGGGCGCACCCCGGTGATCCAGGCGGTCGACCGGCTGATGGTCGACGGTCTGGTCGAGGTGATGCCGCGCAAGGGCGTCGTCGTCAGCCCGGTGTCACTGGACGAGCTGGTCGACATCATCGAGGTGCGGCTGCTGAACGAATGCCGCGTCGCCCGCTGGGCGGCGGAGCGGATCAGCGACACCCAGATCGCCGATCTGAACCGCAACCTGGCGGCGATGCGCAAGGCAACCGAAACCCGCAACGTCGAGCAGCTGATCACGCTCGACCGCGAGTTCCACCGGCTGATCAATGCCTCGGCCGGCAATGCGGTGATGGCGGAACTTCTGGGCAACCTGCATGACCGCTCGTCGAGGTTCTGGACCCTGTCGCTCAACGTGCCCGATCACAACAAGCGGGTCTGCGAGCAGCACGCCGAGATCGTCGAGGCACTGGCCGCGCATGACGCCGATCGGGCCGAAAAGGCGGTCTACGATCATATCACCGCCTTCCGGTCCAATCTGGTCGAGAATATGTTGAGCCGCTGATCAGCGGCTCAACACCGGTTCCACCGCCCGGGCGACGGCAAACAGCTTGCGATCGCCCAGGGTGTCCCCCATCAGCATCAACCCCACTGGCAGGCCATCACCGGCAATCGGCAGCGAGATCGCGCAGCGGTCGAGGAAGTTGCCGACAGTGGTATTGCGCAGCGCCAGGATGTTCTGGCTGCCATAGAGCGCCTCGTCGGCGTCGAGCTCGGCGATCACCGGCGCCTCCATCGCCACCGTCGGCATCAGCACCGCGTCGTAGGGGGCCGTGATCCGGGCGGCCTCGGCGATGATCTCGTCACGGGTCTGCAGCAGCGCCTCGTATTCGCCAGGCTCCATCGTCTCGCCCTTGCGGATACGCACCGAAACACGCGGGTCGTATTCGGCTTCCCGCGTGGCCAGATCGTCCCTGTGCAAGGCCAGCGCCTCCGCGGCGATGAGGCCGCCATGGGCGTTGAGCTCCGGCAGACGATCCAGATCGGGGATGGTGATCCGATCGATCCGGACCCCGGCCGCCGCGAGCGCTGACAGCGCCCGGTCGAAGGCCGCCGCGACATGCGGGGTCAGCCCGTCGAGAACGTAGTTTTCCAGCACCGCGAAGCGGAGACCGGACAGGGCCGGCGCCGGCGCCGGGTCGTAGGCCTCTCCGGCCATGACCGCATCGGCCAGTTCACAATCGGCGACACTGTGGGCGATGGCACCGATGGAATCCAGCGTCTGCGACAGCGGAAAGCAACCCTCCGCCGGCACCCGCCGGGCGGTCGGCTTCCAGCCCACCAGCCCGCAGAAGGCCGCCGGGATCCGGCAGGAGCCGCCAGTATCGGTGCCGATCCCGATCGCCGCCATACCATCGGCGACGGAGACCGCCGCCCCGGAGGAGGACCCGCCGGGGATCCGGCTGCGGTCGGCGGGATTGCCGGGGGTGCCGTAATGCGGGTTCATGCCCAGACCGGAATAGGCGAATTCGGTCATGTTGGTGTGACCCATGATCACCGCGCCGGCGGCCCGCAGCCGCGTCACGATGGCGGCGTCGGCCTGCGCCGGCGGATTGCCGGCAAAGAGCGTCGATCCGGCGGTGGTCACCAGGCCCGCCACGTCGAACAGGCATTTGACCGAGACCGGCACGCCGGTCAGAGGCCCGACAGTGCCGGCTGCGCGGGCGGCATCGGCACGTTCAGCCACCTGAATGGCCAGATCGGGATCGATGGCGGTGAAGGCGCGCGCGCCCTCCCCCGCCGGATCGAGAATGCGGTCGAGCGCGGCAGAGACCAGAGCCCGGCTCGTGGTCTCCCCCGCGGCCATCGCCGCCTTCATCTCGGATGCGGCCTGCGCGCTCATTCCGTCTCGTCGTAGTAGTGAATTTCGAGAAGCGTGCAGCCACCGTTCGACTTGAACGGGCCGTGATAAGCCCCCGGCGGACGGCAGGCATAGGTGTTGGGCTCGAAGGCTTCGCCGCCCTCGCCGTTCTCGTCGTTGCCGACGGTCAGGTCGCCCTCGACCAGATAAACCTCTTCCCAATAGTCGTGCACGAAGGGGGAAGTGGTGTAGACACCGGGGTCGAAGCGCAGCAGACGGGTGCGGTTGCCGGTCTTGTTGACCTCGTCCAGAACGCCGGCCAGGACCTTCTGCTGAATGCCCGCGGGATAGCCCGGAGGCGGCGCCCAGCCCTCGCGTTCCTTGGTGTCGATGCTGTGGAACTCTTTGTGTTCCTTGTTGATAGCCATCAGTCTTTACTCCGCTGCGGTTGCGAGTTGTGCCAGTTCATCGTCGAGATCGTAGCTGTCCAGCATCCGGTCCACGAGGCCGGTGCAGCGATCCCAATCGAAGGTCCGGAAGGAATGCCCCTTGGTGACGAAGGTCGCCCCTGCATAGAACATCTCGTATTGGGTATGGCGAGAGGCGAATTCGGATCCGACCGCATCCCAGGCCAATTTGAAGAATTTCACACGCCCTTCAGACGATGTTGTAGGCGATTGCTGGGTCTTGCCGATCAGCGCCCGCATCTCCGGGTTGGCGAAATCCGCGATCGAGGACGGCAGCATGATCAGCCCGCCGCCGGCCAGGTCGCGCAGGGTGCCGATGATGCCGTTGTACATCTGCTGGGTCAGCACCTGCGCGGCATAGAGGGTGTGACGGTCGGGAATGAAATACTCGCCCCGCTGGGTCCCCTTAACCTCCATCGCATGCACCAGCGCATCGACCATGGCGTTCTGCGCCGCCAGCTGGCCGAGGGTCTCGCGCACCTGCGGGAAGCCGATCACCCCATTGGTTTCCGCCGTCTTCTTGGCGATCCCCATCAGGAAGCGCATCTTCACCATCAGCCGGATCTGCGCCTGATAGTTCTGATAGACGTGCGCCGGGGTGGCGTGGAACTGCTTCGCGGTCATCGCGATGTCCTGATTGATGAACACCCGGTCCCACGGCACCTTCACATCGTCGAAATAGAGCACCGCGTCGTTTTCGTCGAACCGGCTGGCCAGCGGGTTGTCGAAGGTGCTGGTGGCCGCCGCCTCATAGGATTTGCGCGACAGGATCTTCAGCCCCCTGGCGTTCATCGGGATGGCGAAGGACACTGCATAGGGTTCCTCGCCCTCACGCAGCGGCTGGATGCAGGTGACGAAGACCTCGTTGGCGAGAATGCCGCCGGTGGCCAGCATCTTGGCGCCGCGGATGGTCAGACCCTCGGCATCCTGATCGACCACACCGGCCGACAGGAAGGGATCGGCCTGCTCATGCGCCGCCTTGGAACGGTCCGCCTGCGGGTTGATGATCACATAGGTCAGGTACAGTTCGTTGTCGCGGGCGTATTCGTAGTAGTCCGACAGCGCTTTGGCGCGTTTGGGGTCGTAGTCCTCGAACACCTCGCGGCCCATGTACATGCCGGCGATGCAGGAGGCGACGTGGTCGGGCGCACGGCCCAGAAACCCGCCGTGCAGCTCGGTCCAGGCCTCCAGCGCCTTGCGGCGCTCGACCAGTTCGGCATGGCTCTTGGGCAGTTGCCAGATCCGGTTGGCGCGTTCGCCGCCCTTGCCGGGGATTTCGTAGGTCATCAGCTCGACGTTCTCGGGAGCTGACTGGAAGTCGTAGATCTTGGCGACCGACTGCACCGCGTTGCGATAGGCCGGGTTCACGGTCACGTCGCCGGCCAGCCCGCCGTCGAGATAGACCTGGCGCCCGTCCTGCAGGCTGCTGATGTGCTGCTGTCCTGTCTTGAGCATGGAAGGATCTCCTGTTGGATCAGTAGTGAATGGCGAGGGGCCAGATCGGCGCCTCTTCCGTGTTGGATTGCACCGCGCCGTAACGCCCGCCGGTGAACAGCAGGGGGCGGCGGTCGGGATTGGCGGTGAAACGGTCGACCCGCGCGATGAACAGGCGGTGATCGCCGGCCTCGTGGATCTGATGCGGGGCACATTCGAAGCGGGCGGCGACACCGTGCAGAAGCGGCACGTCGAAAAGCCCGGTGTCGAATTCCAGCCCGGCCCATTTGTCGCCCTGCCGGCCGGCAAAGCGGTTGGAGAGCGCCTGCTGCCCTTCCGACAGCACATGGATCGCATAGCCGCGGGCCTGTTCCCATTGCGGCAGGCTGCGCGCCCGCTTGTCGATGGAAAACAGCACCAGCGCTGGATCCAGCGACAGCGAGTTGAAGGAGCTCATGGTCATGCCCAAAAGCTCTCCCTCCACCTTGGTGGTCATCACGCAGACGCCGGTGGGAAATTGCCCCAGCGCCCGGCGGAAGGCCATCTGGTCGAAAACACCGGTCATGCCGATTTCTCCTCGTCCCTGGAGAGGTAGTCCGACAGCAGCAGCGCCCGTTCGGCGCTGTGCCGCAGCTCTGCCGCCAGATCGTGCAGCACCTGAAAATTCTCCGGCGTGACCGGCTCGAACAGCTGGTCGTTGATCTCCCGCTGCACCGGCGCAAGATCGCGCAACCGCGCCTCGCCCAGCGGTGTCACCCGCAGTTTCACCCGGCGCAGGTCCTGCGGATCGGGCTGTTTCTCAAGCACCCCCAGCTTGACCAGTTTCTTGGTCTCCGTGGTCACGAAGGTCGGGGTCAGCGCCAGATGCTCGGCCACCCGCCCCACCCCGACATCCCCCAGCGCCTGCAGCTGCCGGATAGTGATCAGGATGGTGTATTGCGGCCCGGTCAGCCCGATATGGGCGGCGAAACGGCCACGGATCTGCTCCAGCCGGACCGAGAAGGCCAGAAGGTTGTGCAGCATCTCGCGGAAGGCCAGATCGCTGCCCCCGACGATCAGGCTGCCGCGAGACACGGTCAGAGTCTCTGCCAGGGTCTCTGCCGGGGCCTCAGGCAAGGTTTGCGGCTGGGTCTCTGGATCGCGCTGCTCGGTCATGCTCGGGTCCTGGGTTCGGGCGCCAGTGGTGCGCCTGTGATATTTCACAAATAATCATTAAGTAACTTCATTAATTTGTCAATCTATTCTTCACGTCAGAGCGTCACATGGCAACCGATTGAAATCATTTTCAAAACCGGAAAATCCAGCACATCCACGGCGCCTTTTCGGCACCGATTCACCGGAGGAAGGCAGGCGGAAGCGCAGGATTGTCGGCGAGGAGAGTCGCCGGACAGACCGGGGCCGCGCGCGATTTCCCGCACACGACCCCGGCTCTCTGCGGCAGAGAAACCTCAGCGCAACAGCCGCAGGCTGCCATAGAGCTTGGCAAGCGACTTCTTCGGTCCCGCGATCAGCAGGCCCAGCACCTCATGCCGATCTGCGGCGTCACCTCGCGAAAGCCGCGCAGCTCGGTCAGGTCGAGACGGTCGCGCCGCCGCTTCGGTGACATAAAGCATGTCGTAGCGCAGCGCCCGGCTGTGCGCCTGCCCGGTGTGCAGTTCTTCGGGGTTCATCAGCGGCAGCGACCCGGGCGGCAGCACCCGGTTCTCACCCCGGCAGAAATAGCCGCCCCCCTTCGGCAATAGCGCCGATCGCGACGCCCGCATGGGCATGGCGGGAAAAGGTCCGATCGGTCAGCCGCGCCTCGAACAGGGCGATCCCCTCCAGCCAGGAGAGGTGATGATAGCGGTTCCTCAGCATGGCAGCCGGCAGACTAGGCGGCTGACCCGGGGAATGTTGGGGCCGGCGGCGCGCTACTGCAGCAGCCCCATCACAAGCGGCGCGACCAGCACGTTCATCAGCCCCACCAGCACCATGACCAGCCCGGAAACCGCCCCTTCGGTGGCGCCGATCTGATGCGCCCGGGCGGTGCCGGCGCCATGGGCGGCAATGCCAAAGAGCGCGCCGCGCGCCAGGGCCGAGCGCAGCGGCACCCGCGCCAGCAGCACATCGCCGATCACCGCGCCGACCACCCCGGTGACGATGACGAAGACTGCCGTCAGCTCCGGCACGCCACCGATATCGCCGGAAACCTCCATCGCGAAGGGCGTGCTGATCGACCGCGGCAGCAGGCTGAGCCGCAGCACCCCGTTCAGACCCAGCAGCGAGGCCAGAGCCCAGCTGCTGGCCACCGCGGTGACCGATCCCGCAATCATCCCCAGCAGCAGCACCGGCCATTGCGCCCGGATCAACTGCCGGTGTTCATAGATCGGGATCGCAAAGGCCACCGTCGCCGGCCCCAGCAACAGCACCAGCCAGCGGGTGCCGCTGATGTAATCGCCATAGCCCGCATGCAACGCCACCACCACGACACCGACCAGAACCGGGGTCAGCGCCATCGGCATCAGCCACCAGTAGCCCCAGCGGCGATAGACCCGCTTGGCCAGCAGATAGAGCCCGATGGTCACCGCCGACCAGAACACTCCATGGGCCAGAGGGTTAGCGAGAAGAGGATGCAGCGCGGCCAAGGGCCTGCCTCCAGCGCAGGGACAGCTCCACCGTCAGGCCAGTGACCAACATCACCGCCGCGGTGCTGAGCAGAATGACCAGCAGGATCTTCACCCCGATCAGCCCGAAGAATTCGCGGTGATCGACCACCGCCAGCGCGGCAGGAACGAAGAACAGCAGCAAATCGGCCAGGAACCAGTCGGCACCGCGTCTGGCGCTGAACACGCTGAGCCGGCCGCTCAGCAGCAGCCAGAGCAGCAGCGCCATGCCGATCAGCCCGCCGGGCAGCGGCAGGCCGGACAGCCGAACCAGCCCCTCGCCCAGCAGCCAGATCGCCAGCACCAGCGCGATCTGCAACAGCCGGCTGCGGCGGATCAGGCGACGGGCCGGCACGGTGGCGCGGAGAAGAGGAGACTGCGGTTTCATGCTGCCAATCTAATGCGCCCCACACCATGATGAAAATGAATTGATTGACTAATATCTATTCGCTAATGGAATAGTCATGGAGTTCAGAACCCTACGTGTCTTTGTCGAAGTCGTGCGCCAGGGCGGGTTTTCCCAGGCAGCGCGGACGGTCTTCGCCACCCAGTCCACCGTCAGCAAGGCGGTCAAGCAGCTTGAGGAAGAGGTCGGCCTGCCGCTGCTCGACCGGATCGGCCATCGCAGCGTGATGACCGCGGCGGGCGAGATCGTCTATCGCCGCGGGCTGAAGTTGCTGGCCGACCGCGACGATCTCTCCGCCGAGCTGGACGAGCTGCGCGGGCTGAAGCGCGGGGTGCTGCGGCTGGGGTTGCCACCGGTGGGCAGCAGCGCGCTCTTCGCGCCGGTCTTCGCCCGCTATCGCCAGCGCTATCCGGGCATCGAAATCCGGCTGATGGAACATGGCAGCACCAAGCTGGAGGATATCCTGCGCGCCGGCGAGATCGACTTTGCCGGGCTGCTGGCGCCGATGTCGGCGGATTTCGACTGGCAGGGCGTGCGCAGCGAACCGCTGGTCGCCCTACTGCCGCAGGATCATCCGATGGCCGCGCGCCCTGCCCTGCGTCTGACCGATCTCAGCGAAATGCCCTTCATCATCTTCGACGAAGGCTTCACCCTGCACCGGCTGGTGCTGGAGCGCAGCCGCGAGGCCGGGTTCGAGCCGACCGTCGCCGCCGAAAGCAGCCAGATCGACTTCATGATCGAACTGGTCGCCGCCGGCATCGGCGTCACCTTCCTGCCGCGGATGATCGCCACCCAGCGGCAGCACGGCCAGGTCCGGCAGGTGACGCTGAAAGACGTCGGCATGGTCTGGAACATGACCATGGCCTGGCGGCGCGGCGCCTATCTCTCGGGTGCTGCGCGGGCTTGGCTGGCGATGGTCGGCGAGGTGCACGGCCGCCCCGACGCGCCGCCACCGGCGGGGGGCTGAACGCCTCAGCCGTTGGCGGCAAAGGCGGCACGGGCGTCGGGCTGATCCCAGATCTTGTGGATCGCCGCTGCCCCCGCCGCAGTCAGCGCGGCACTGTCGACCAATGTCAGCCGGCCCTGATCGACCAGCAGCCGCCCGTCGACGATAACGCTGTCGATATTGGCGCGATTGGCGAGGGCGATCAGGCTGCGGACCGGATCGTAATGCGGCTGCAGATGCGGATGGCTCATGTCCACCACGGTCAGATCGGCCTTGGCGCCCGGCGTGATCGTCCCCAGATCGGGCCGCCCCAATGCCACCGCCCCGGCCCCGGTCACCGCATGCAGCAGCGCCGGGGAACTGGCGCTGCGGGCGTCGCCGGCGCTGGTCTTAGACACGATGGCGGCGGCGCCGAGCTCTCCCAGCAGGTCCATGTTATAGCCGTCGGTTCCCACCATGGTGCGCACTCCGGCGGCCTCGAACCGGCTGAAGGCGGCAGTCTTGCCGGTGCGGGCGAAAACCCGCGGGCAGTTCATCACCGTCACCTCGCGCGCGCGCATCAGCGCCAGATCCTCCGCGCTGCTGTAGACGCAATGGGCTGCGAGCAGATCGGGGCCCAGCACCCCCAGCCAGTCGAGGTATTCCGCCGGGGTCCGCCCCTGCCAGCGCTGGCCGATGGTGGCGACCTCTCCCGCGCTCTGGGCCAGATGGATGGTGATCGGCGCACCCAGCTCCCGCGCCCGGGCGGCGGCGGCGCGCAGCAGATCGGGATCGCAGGTATCAGTGGCATGCGGGCTCATCGCCAGACCGATGCGGCCGCCGTCCACCCCCTGCCAGCGATCGTAGAGCGCGTTCCAGGCCCGCAGGTCGGCGGCATTGTCGGTGCCAGCGGCACTCTGGCTGTGATATTCCACCCCCTCTGCGCCGGCCTTCGGATCGGAGGCCGAGAACAGATAGGGCGCGCCCCAGAACCGGATCCCCAACTCGGCGGCGGCATCGAACATCTCCGGCAGCGTGTTGCGGAACGGCTCCATCACCGAGCTCGCCCCGCCCAGCAGCAGCTGCACGACGCCCATGCGGGCGACCGCCAGCCGTTCCTCCGGCGTCAGAAGCTCGGCGCCGGTCTTCGACAGCGGCAGCAGCACGGTATAGACGATGCTCTGATCGTTGCGGCGGCTCACCCCGTCCTCGGCATGGCTGCGCGCGATCGCCTCGCTGAAACAGTGGTTATGCAAGTTCATCATCCCCGGCAGCACGAACCGCCCGGGCCGGTCCAGTACCAGATCGGCCGAGGCTGGGCGGCTCTCCGACACGGCAGCGATCCGGTCGCCTTCCAGGATCACCCAGCGGTCGCGCAGCACCTCTGTCGCGCCGGGAGCGCCGGCCAGAACATAGCTGCCGAACACGGCGGTGGTCCTGCCGGCGGTGGCGGGCAGCGGAGAGATCGGGGAAACAGTCATCGGATCGGACCTTTCTGGGGCATCGGGGTCAGGCGGCGGGCGGGAATGCGCCGGCACGGATCAGGGCCAGCCGGCCGGCGGCGGCAACCGGATCGATCACCGGCAGCGCCAGATCGGCCTCCAGCCGCGCCACCAGGCCGGCCATGCCGGCACAGCCCAGAACGATGGCGCCGGCGCCGCGCGCCCGCAACGTCTCCGCCAGCCGGAGGATTTCGCCGTAGACCTGCGGATCGCGCCCTGAATCGGCGGCAGAGACGTCTTTCAGCGGCAGTTCCGCGACCAGCCGGTCGCGACAACCGAGCGCCTCGATCCGCGTCAGGTGGCGCGGGATCGCCTGTTCCGACAGCGCGATGACGCCGAAACGCTCCGCCCGGTCACAGGCCTCCAGCACCGCGGCCTCCTGCGCCCCCGTCACAGGCAAATCGACCGCCGCCCGCGCCAGTTCCAGCCCGGGATCGGAGAAACAGGCGGTGATGAAGCCCGCCGCCTGCGGCCAGAGCGCCGGCCAATCGGCGATCCGCGCGGCAAAGGCCCGGCCGGCCTCGGCCACATCGGCATCGGTGCGGATCGTCGCCGGGCCGTCGGGACGGTCCAGCACCTCGAAACAATCGCCGAGCGGCGCCAGCGCCGCGGCGATCTCCGCCGTCACCTCGGCCGAGGAATTGGGGTTGATCACCACGATCCGCATCAGCGCAGCCCGGTGCCGAAGTTCTGCGCCGGGTCGAATTCCGGCAGGGTCACACCGGGGCGGCCCCGCAGATCGACCGGGGCGCGGCCGAAGAAGCGGCCCCGGCCGGGCTCCGCCTTCAGCGCGCCCGCCTCGACAATCACCGTGCCGCGGTTCATCACCACCTCCGGCACCCCGGTCAGGCGCTTGCCCTCGAAGGGCGTGTAATCCATCGCGTCATGCTGATCGGCCAGGGTCATCACCCGTTCGGCCTCCGGGTTCCAGATGGCGATATCGGCATCCATGCCAGGTGCGATCCGCCCCTTGGTGGTGCAGCCGAAGGTCTTCGCCGCATTGGTCGCGCTCAGCGCCACGAAGTGTTCCAGCGTGATGCGGCCGCCCACCACCCCTTCGGAGAACAGCCAGGGCAAACGCGCCGCAATCCCCGGCATGCCGTTGGCGAGCTTGGGGTAAGGCGCCTCCGCCCCGTTCAGGAACTTGCCGGTCGCATCGGCGCGATAGGGCGCGTGATCGGAGCTGACGCTTTCGAAAGTGCCCATCGCCAGATGATGCCAGAGCGCCTCCCGGGTGTCGGCGCCGCGCAACGGCGGCGAACAGACGAATTTCGCCCCCTCCATGCCGGGACGGTCCAGATCGTCTCGGGTCAGCGCCAGATACTGCGGGCAGGTTTCGGCAAAGAGCTTGGCGCCTCGGAACTTCTCGCGCCGCACAATCTCCGCCCCGCCGGCGGTTGAGACATGCACGATGAACAGCGGCGCATCGGCCAGCTTGGCCAGCTGGATGGCGCGGTTGATGGCCTCTTCCTCGGCCAGTTCCGGGCGCGAGATCGCATGGTATTTCGGCGCCACCAGCCCGCGGTCGGCCAGCTGGCGGTTCATCCATTTGACCATGTCGTTGTTTTCCGCATGCACCATGGTGATCGCGCCATGGGCGCGGGCCACCGTCAGGATATCCAGCATGCCGCCGTCGCCCAGGTTCATCAGGTCGTAGGTCATGAAGACCTTGAAGCTGGTCAGCCCGCGGGCGAAGGCACGCGGCAACTGATCGGTCAGCACCGCCTCGGTCGGGTCGGTGATGATCAGGTGCCAGGAGTAGTCCAGCACCGAGGGCGCGGCGCGCTGGCTGTAGGTGGCGATGACATCGTCGACCGACTGACCGCGATGCTGGGCGGCAAAGGGGATGATGGTGGAATTGCCCCCGAAGGCGGCAGAGATAGAGCCGGAAAGGTAATCGTCCGCCGTCATGATGCCGGAAGAGCTTTCCTGCGCGATATGGGCATGCGCCTCGATGCCGCCGGGCATCACGATCCGCCCCCCGGCATCGATCCGGCGCACGCCGCCCGCCAGCCGCTCGGCCACCGCAACGATGCGCCCGTCGCGGATGCCGATATCGCCCCGGGCGGAGTAATCCGCCGTGGCGATGGTGCCGGAGTGAATGACGATATCGAAATCCATGAGCCTGTCCTTTCGTCTCAGTCGCGCAGGGTCCAGCGGTCGCGGTGCAGCGCCGTCGGGAACCGCGCGTCGAGCCCGAGCTCGGCGATGCGCCGGATGCTCGCCTCGAACAATGCCGCCTGTACCGGCACGCTGTCGGGGGCAAGGGCGACCGCGCGCAACCCTTCCTCGCGGCCCCGGTAGGCCTCGTAAAGCGCCCGCAGATCGGCCACCGCGCGCCCGTCGGAGATATCGATGCGCAGATCGTAGGCCGGAATGCCATGATCGCCGGTAACCTGCAGCGCGGCGGAACTGAGCGCCCCCGCCACCTCGCCGCCCGCCGCCTCGCCGGCCTCCAGCGCCCGCATCAACCGTTCGGCCAGCGGCAGGTCCGGATCGGCCAGGAACGCTGCCGCCATCGCGCCGGTGACCTGATCGCAGTCGAGGATATTGCCCAGGGCCAGACAGTTGCGCCCGGCGGTGTGGGTATAGATCGAATACATCCGGCGGCCATGATAAACAGCGCTCTGGCCGCGGGCGTCGAGCGCGCCGATCTGGCGCCATTCGATATCCGGCGTGCTGGCGCAGACCTGGGTGACGGTATCATCCGCGCTCTGCCCCTCACGCAGCAGCGCGATGCCCAGATCCCCCAGCCGGCTGTCGGTGCGGTGCTGCGACAACATCGCCCCCTTGCCATGCGCCAGCCGCACGCAGCGGCTGCCCACCGCCAGGTCCGAGGTGGTGATGGCGGCCCCGAAGGCGCCGGTGCGGTCGCAATGCCCGATGATGGAAAAGGTCACGTTCTGCTCCTGAGGGGCTGGATTGGAGTCATTTGCTGCGCAGCATGCCGAAAAGGGTGATCAGCAGGGTGATAAAGACCAGGATGGTCGCCACCGCCGCGATCACCGGATCGACGCTTTCCTGAATGCCTTCCCAGATCATCTTCGGCAATGTCTCCACCCGCCGCACGGTCAGGAACAGCACCCCGACGATCTCGTCGAAGCTGACAATGAAGGCGAAGACGCCGCCGGTGATCATCCCCGGCCGGATCGCCGGCACGATCACGGTGCGGATCGTCATCCCCAGCGAGGCGCCCAGATTGCGCGCCGCCTGCGGGAGCCGGCGATCGAGGTTGGCCAGCGCCGCGAAGACCGAGATGGTCACATAGGGCAGCCCCAGCAGGGTATGCGCCAGGATCACCCCGGTGTGGCTGTCGATCAGCCCGAGCGTCACCCAGAACTTGTAAAAGCCCAGCGACTGCACCACCGGCGGCACCAGGATCGGCACGATCATCACCCAGCGCGCGATCATCGCCGCCCGGTCGGAGAGGAACCAGCAGCCGATGCTGAAGGCGGTTCCCAGCGTGGTCGCGGCCACCGCCACCACCGCCCCGATCCAGATGCTGGTCCAGGTGGCATGCAGCCACTTCGGCGACTCGAGAAAGGTTTCGAAGTGCTGGAGCGACAGATGCTCTCTCGGCAAGCCGATGAAGCTGGTGTCGGTCAGCGACACCGGGATCACGATCAGGATCGGCAGCACCAGAAAGGCCAGCACCGCCCAGCTGCCGGTGGAAAACAGGATGCGCAGCGGCGAACGGGTCATGAGCTGCGCTCCAGAAAGGTCTTGCGCAGGTTGACGAAGCGGGCCGCGACCAGCAGCACCAGCGCGGTCGCCAGCAGCAGCACCACCGACAGCGCCGCCCCCAGGCCCCAGTTCAGGAACTCCTGAATCTGATAGGTGATATATTCCGAGATCATCATCACCCGGCCGCCGCCCAGCAGCGCCGGCGTCACGTAGAAGCCCAGCGACAGCACGAAGACCAGAAGCCCGCCGGAGAACACCCCCGGCAGGGTCTGGGGGAAATAGACCTCGCGGAAGGCACGCCATTCGCTGGCGCCGAGGCCGCGGGCGGCCTTCATGTAGCTGTCCGAGATGCCGCGCATGTTGGTCAGCATCGGCAGCACCGCAAAGGGCAGCATCACATGCACCATGGCGATCAGCACCCCCAGTTCGTTATGCATGAAGCGGATCGGCGTCGCGATCAGCCCGGCGCCGATCAGCGTGTCGTTGACCAGACCGGAACGGCCCAGCAGCACGATCCAGGCGAACGACCGGATCAGCACCGACACCCAGAACGGCAGGAGCACCAGCCCCAGCATCAGCGGCCGCACCCGGCCGGCGAAATTGGCAATGGTATAGGCCACCACATAGCCCAGGATCAGACAGGCGACGGTGGTGATCGCGGCGATGCGGAAGGTCAGCACGAAGCTGACCTGCACTGCGCGGGAGTCGAACATCCTGGTATAATTGCCGAGCCCGGCTGCGGGCTCGGTCACGGAGATGCCCCAAATGTTCAGCACCGGCCAGATGTAGAAGATCACCATCACGGCCAGGCCCGGGAGGACCAGCATCCAATAGCGGAGTTTCTCGTTCATTCGGGGCATCCCTGCCTTGGCTCAGCCGATCAGCGCGTCGATATAGAGCTCTTCGGCGCTGACCTGGTTCCTGCCGTACCATTCGTCGCTGTAGATCACCTGCTTGGCGACATTCTCGGCGCTGGTCGGGTTCCACGCCGCCAGTTCCGCCGGCACCCTGGCGGCGGCAGCGGGGTTGATCGGCCCGTTGCCGATGGCCTTGAACCATTCGACCTGAAGATCCGGATCCTGCGCGGTGGCGATGAAGCGCATCGCCGCCTCCGGACCGGCCGGGTTGTTCTTCGGCACCACCCAGATGCCCGGCTGCAGGACGCCGCCGGCATAGGTCATCCTGAAGCTGCCGGGCTCCATCTGATCCTTCAGCAGGTAACCCCGGGTGGAATAGATGTTGCCCATCGCCACCTCGCCCTGCAGGAACAGGTTCTGGCTTTCGGAACCGGAGCCCCAGACGATGATATTGTCGCGCAGCTCGCGGAACTTGGCGATGGCCGCCTTGATCCCCTCGTCATCGAGGAACTGGTAGACCTCGTCTTTCGCGACCCCCATGGCCAGCGCCGCCCCCTCAAGCTGGCCGCGGACCGATTTGCGGAAGGTCCGCATGCCGGGGAAATCCTTGACGTTCCAGACATCGGCCCAGGTCTCGGGCACGCCGTCCGGCAGCATCGTCGGATTATAGGCCAGCGCATAGGAGAAAACGTAGTTGCCGACGCCGAAGGGCAGATCGGTGCCGGGCAGGACCTTGGCACGGTCGACGATGGAATAGTCGATATCCTGGATCACCCCGGCGCCGTTCATCACGATGGCCGAACCGGCACCGCTGTCGCAGAGGTCCCAGACCACCGCGCCGCTTTCCACCATGGCCCGCACCTTGCCCGGGCTGGGGCCGGCGCCATCGACCCGCACCGGGACGCCGGTTTCCTCTTCATAGGCCTTGCCCAGTAGATCGCGCAGGATGTCCGAGGCCTGACCGCCCCAGTTGCACACCACCAGCTCGGTCGGCGCGGCGACGGCGCGATCGCCCAGGAAGGGCACCAGCCCCAGGGCGCCCAGCGCGCTGAGGAAGCCACGGCGCGACAGCGTCCCAGCCTTGTATTTCTCGGCCGCGATTTCGGCGAGATCCGATTTGAATGCGTGGTCTGTTGTATCCACGGGGCAGTCTCCTTGTTGGTCTGGTCGTTTCGTTTTGGGCCGGGCCCGGTCGGCGATCGGGTCCCGGCGGCGATCTTGCGGGCCGCGCGCCGGGGATACCGGCGGGCGGGCTCCGGGTCCGGAGCCGGGCGGACGGCTCAGGTCTCCAGCAATGGCACGCAGGCACCGGCTCCCCAGCCGAAGCTCACGTCCATCTGCGGTTCGGGGCGCAGGCCGGCATGCCAGGTCGGCTGCGACACCAGCACCTCGCCAAGCACATCGTGATCGACCAGCACCTGACAGCGCTCGCCGAGATAGCTGATCTGCCGCACTCGGCCGGTGAACGCCTCCTGTCCCGGGGCGCCCAGCCGGATCCGTTCAGGCCGCAGCGCCAGGCTGACCGGCCCCTGCGGCGCCAGCCCGGGCCGCGGCGCCAGGGTGAACCTCTGGCCTGCGGCCTCAACCGTCAGCCCCTCGGCCCCCTGCCCGACCACATCGGCCGAGATGAAATTGGATTTGCCGAGGAAATTCGCCACGAAGCGGGTTCGTGGCCAGTCATAGAGCGCGCCCGGGGCGCCCTCCTGCTGGATCGCCCCGTCCTTGAGAATGACGATCCGGTCGGACATCGACAGCGCCTCGTCCTGATCGTGGGTGACATAGATGAAGGTCACCCCGAGCCGTTCGTGCAGCGCCTTCAGCTCCCACTGCAGATCGGCGCGCAGTTTCTTGTCGAGCGCCGAGAGCGGCTCATCCAGCAACAGCACGTCGGGTTCGAACGACAGCGCCCGTGCCAGCGCGATCCGCTGCTGCTGCCCGCCGGAGAGCTGATGCGGCATGCGGTCGGCGAACTGGCCCATCTGCACCAGATCGAGACAGTCCCGCACCCGCGCCTGCAGCGCGCTGCGGCCGTATTTGCGTACCCGCAGCGGATAGCCGACGTTTTCCGCCACGGTCATGGTGGGAAACAGCGCGTAGCCCTGGAACACCATGGCGAAGTCGCGCTTTTCCGGCGGCAACCGGGTGATGTTGCTGCCCCGCGCGTGAACCTCGCCGGCGCTCAGCGCGGTGAAACCCGCGATCGCCGACAGCAGCGTGGTCTTGCCCGAGCCCGACGGCCCCAGCAGCGTGAGAAACTCGCCCTCACGGATATCGAGGTCGACGGCGTCGAGCGCCCGGAACTCGCCATAGGTTTTGACCGCCTTGCGGACAGAGAGGATTGGATCGGACATATCGCTGCCTTTTCACGTCGGTGCGAAGCCTTCAGCTCCGGCGTCGAGGGGAAGAGACCAGCCGTGACCAATATTTTGAAATAAAAATATCGGGCCTAAAAATAACCTCAGGTTATTTCCACTCGATGCGGCAGTTCCGGATCGCTCAGCGCCTCGCGCATGAACTCCTGGAACTGCAGCGCCACATGCGAGGTCGGGTAGAGGTTCGAGGTCACCCCGTGCAGCGTCACCGACAGCGCCGGCTGGATCGCCCGCACCGACACATCCTGACGCGCCCGGCCCATCAGCGCGAAACTGTCGACCAGCGCCACCCCGGCGCCGGCGGCCACCATCTCCAGCGCCGTGGAGGTATGGCGCACCTCGCAGAAATAGCGCCGCTCGGTGCCATGGCGGGAATAGACCTCGTCGATCATCTGCCCCAGCGGCGTACCCGATCCGTAGGAGATATGCCGCACGTGGTTGAGGTCGAGCAGATTGATGCTGCGAGCGTGGGCCAGCTCATGGTCAGGCGGACAGGCGCAGACCATGTCGCCCGCCGCCATCGGCCGCACGCTCAGCGCCGAATGGCGCGGCGAGGTGATGGAAAACCCCAGATCGGCGCGGCCGCTGATCAGATGCTGGATGATCTCGTCGACGCTGCCCACCTCCAGCGACAGCTGCACCCGCGGCCGCGAGCGGGTGAATTCCGCGATCATGCGCGGCAGCAGCGCATAGCCGATCGAGGGCGTGGCGATCACGTTCAGCTGGCCGACGGTGCCGCCGCGCAGCTGGTCGATGATGCGATCCACCCGCTTTTGCTGCGAGAACAGATGCTGCGCCTCCTGCGCGATATGCAGCGCCTCCGGCGTCGGAGTCAGCCGCCCCTTTTCACGCTTGAACAGCGGAAAGCCCACCAGATCCTCGATATGGCGGATCATATTCGACACCGCCGGCTGGCTGACCGACAGTGCCTCCGCCGCGCCAGAGGTGGTGCCGAGATCAATCACGGCGCAAAGCACCTCAAGCTGTCGGACGCGGATCATGGGGAATAACTTTCTATTATTTGTCTTTCATGTATTTTTATTTCCAGATGATAGATGAGATGTCTAGCCTCCGGTCGAGATTTCGAAGGAGCAGGCAATGAGCCGAAAAGAAGTATTCGCCGTGGCCCAGCTGGGGGCGGTTCACCTGAAGGACTCCAAACAGGCGACCGTCGCGCGACTGATCGAGATGCTGCGCGAGGCACACGGCCGTGGCGCCCGCTGGATCACCTTTCCCGAACTGGCGCTGACCACCTTCTTTCCCCGCTATGTCTATGACGATCCCGCAGACTACGATCCGTTCTATGAAGAGGGCCTGCCGTCGCCGGCGATGGCACCGCTGTTCGACGAGGCGCGCCGCCTCGGCATCGGCTTCTACCTCGGCTATGCGGAGAAGGTGACCGAAGCCGGCACCGTGCGCCGTTTCAACACCTCGGTGCTGGTGGCACCAAATGGCGATATCCTCGGCAAATACCGCAAGATCCACCTGCCCGGCACCAAGGATCCGATCGGCGACCCGGAATTCGAACACCTGGAAAAGCGTTATTTCGAGGTCGGCAATCTGGGCTTTCCGGTGTTCAAATCCGACGCTGGCCGCATCGGCATGTGCATCTGCAACGACCGCCGCTGGCCGGAAACCTTCCGGGTGATGGCGCTGCGCGGGGCGGAGATCTTCATGCTCGGCTACAACACCCCCACCCGCAACATCCACCACAACGAACCGGTGCATCTGCGCGAACATCATCACCGGCTCAGCCTGGAATCGGCGGCCTATCAGAACGGCGCCTGGGTGATGTCGGCGGCGAAATGCGGCTCGGAGGACGGCTTCGCGATGATCGGCGGGTCCTCCATCGTCGCCCCCACCGGCGAGACAGTGACCCGCGCGGTCAGCGAGGAGGACGAGGTGATCTCCTTCAACTGCGATCTCGATCTCGGCGCCTATATCCGCCGCTCGGTGTTCAATTTCGCCAAACACCGCCGGCCGGAGCATTACGGACCGATCACCGCCCAGGTCGGGGTGGAGATCGACGACTGACCGGCCCGGCGCCGTCCCCCGCCTGACCGGTCGGCCCGGGGGTCCGCCACTGCGGGCCCCCGGTCGCGTTTGCCCCTCTGCTCCGTCGGCCCGCCGATGCGCCTTCCCTAGTGCCTCCGAGTTGCCAGGGGCGGGCTTTGCGCTAGGATGCTGGCAGGGAGAGAGACAGGAGGGAGCGGCGGGATGCTGGAGGAGGCACTCGTTCTCGATGCCGCGGGGCGGCCGATCCGCCACGACGGGCGGACACGATCGCAGGACTGGGACGAAGTTCAGGAATTCTGCCGCAAGGTCTACATGCCCTATCGGGTGCGGCCGCTGGATCGCCGGGCCCGTCCCGATGCGACGATGATCTCCGCCACCGCCGGCCGGGTGACGATGACCCGTTTCGCCTATGGCACCGGCATTCACCTGAACGAGTTCGACCCCGAGGCCGGCAATATCCTGGTGCTGAACACCCTGCGGGGCGGGCTGAGCCATCAGTCGGATGGGACACCGGCCACCACCGGCCCCGGCGAAAGCTATGTCGTCGACTGCTCGCGCACCGATTACTGGCTCGAAGGCGACGACGCCCATATGCAGTTCAACCTGACCATCCCCCACCGCGCGATGGAGGAGATCGCCGAACGCTGGTTCGGCTTCGTGCCCGATGACGCGCTCTGGACCCGGCGGGTGAAATTCGCCGGCCCCGGATCGCGCTGGCTGAGCCTGCTGGACTATGCCGCACGGGCGGCGCGCGCAGGCGCCCCCGGCACCCCGGAAGGCGCGCTCAACCGTCATCTCGAGGAGATGATCTGCCTGGAGCTTCTGCAGCACTGGGCCGATGCCACCGGGTTGCGGCTGGACCGGGGCGCCCGCGCCGCCGCCCCCCGCCATGTCCGTCAGGCCGAGGAGATCATGACCGCCGAGGCGCGCGAGGCCCCCGCCATCGGCGATATCGCCCGCCGCGTCGGCGTCTCCGCCCGTACCCTGTCGGAGGGCTTCCGGCGGTTCCGCGGCCTGTCTCCGCGCGCGTTTCTCGCCGCGCGCCGGCTGGAAGGGCTGCGCGCCGATCTGCTCACCGCAGCGCCGGAGCGGAGCGTGACCGAGATCGCGTTGAGCTGGGGCTACAGCAACCTCGGCGCCCTGGCCGGCCTCTATCGCAACCGCTTCGGCGAGCGCCCGTCAGAGACCCGCGCCCGCAGCCGGCACCGGCACTGCGCCCCCAAAAGCGATTGATCCCCGAAGCGATCGATCGGGCGCCAAGGCGACAAGGACTGCCCCGTTTTGCTGCCGGTTCCGGACAGTTGCTGCCGATCCCGGACAGTCGGCCGCCATCCGCCGCGCTAGGCTGTCTTCCCAGAGGAATGGGAGGACCCGATGACAAACCTGAAATCCGCCTGCGATGCCGTTCTGGCCACCGCCACCACCGGCGCGGCCCGTGTGCCCGGCGTCGTCGCCATGGCCACCGATCGCGATGGTACCATCTATTCCGGCGCTGCCGGAGACCGCCGCCTGGACGGCACGCCGATGACCGAAGACACCGTCTTCGCGATTTTTTCCACCACCAAGGCGATTGCCGCCACCACCGCGCTGCAATGTGTCGAGGAGGGGCTTCTGGATCTGGACGCCCCGGCCCGCGACTATGCCCCCGCCATCGGCGAGCTGCAGGTGATCGAAGGCTTCGACGACAACGGCGCGCCGCGGCTGCGGGCGCCGAAGACCGATGTCACCACCCGACAGCTGCTGCTGCATACCGGCGGCTTCGGCTATGATTTCTTCAACGAGACCTACAAGCGGCTCGCCGAAGAGCACGGCCAGCCCTCGGTGGTCAGCGGCAGCCGCGCCGCCCTGGAAACCCCGCTGCTGTTCGATCCGGGCAGCCGCTGGGAATACGGCACCAACCTCGACTGGGTCGGCCAGGTGGTCGAGGGCATCCGTGGCAAGCGGCTGGGCGCAGTGATGCGCGAACGGGTGTTCGATCCGCTCGGGATGGAGGAGATCGCCTTTACCCGCAGCCCGGAGATGAAGGCCCGCACCGCCACCATTCACGCCCGCACCGAGGACGGCGGGCTGAGCCCGCTGGACGATTTCGCCCTGCCCGACGATCCCGAGGTCGATATGGGCGGCCACGGGCTCTATGCCACGGTGCCCGAATACATGAAGTTCATCCGCATGTGGCTGAACGACGGCGCCGGTCCCGGCGGCCGGGTGCTGCGGCCGGAGACGGTGGACTGGGCGGTCAAGGGTGCCCTGGTGCCACCGCAGAAGGTGACCATGCTGCCGGGGGTGATCCCCAGCCTGTCCAATGACGCGGAATTCTTCCCCGGGCAGGCAAAGGACTGGTCCTACAGCTTCATGGTCAATGCCGAACCGGCGCCCACCGGGCGCCCCGCCGGATCGATCGGCTGGGCGGGACTGGCCAACAGCTACTACTGGATCGACCGGCAGACCGGCATCGGCGGCTATTGGGCGACGCAGATCCTGCCCTTTGCCGATCCGGTCTCCTTCCCAGCCTATCTGGACTTCGAAACCGCGGTCTATCAGGCGGTCCAGGCCTCCCGCGCCGCCTGAGCCCGGGCCGGGGCAAACTGTCTCCCCGCCCCGGCCCGTTTTGTCCGGCCGCCGGTTCAGCCGAAGCGGAAGGCGCGGAGGTGATCGGGTTCGCTCACCCCGTCCAGATTGCGCGGATCGGGCACCGGCTCCCCGATCACCATCCGCACCGGCAGCTCTCCGGCCCAGATCGGCAGGGCGTAATCGGGCTCCTCATCCTTGGGGGGCCCACTGCGCACCTTGGCGGCGCCCTCGGCAATCTCCAGCCCCAACACCGTGGTCGCCTTCAGGTCCTGATCGTGATCGGGGCGCAGCATCTCATAGCGGCCGGGAAACAGCCCGTTGACGAAGCGGCCGAGCTTTTCCAGCTTTTCCTGCGGGTCCTCGACCTTGAACGCCTTGCCGAACAGCATCACCGACCGGCTGTTGACCGAATGGTGCATGCCCGAGCGCGCCAGCACGAAACCGTCGAGAATGGCCACGGTCACACAGACTTCCACCCCCTTCTGGTTGCGCAGCGCCCGGCTGGCCGAGGATCCGTGCCAGTAGACGTGATTGCCCTCGCGCCACTGCAGCGTCGGAGTGACATAGGGTTTGCCGTCGATCACATAGCCGACGCTGCACATCGGCTGGGCGTCGAGGATGGCATTGATGGCCGCGCGGTCGAAATCGCCGCGCTCGTGCGACCGGCGCAGGCGGGAACGGTCGGTGACGGGCAGGCTGTCGGTCATGAGGCGGGCTCCTTGCGGTTAGACCGTCGGTCAGATGGCTTGATCGGCCCGACGTAGCGCGCTATTGGCCATGCCGATATGGCCAATATTCCCCAAAATGATCGGTCCAATTTCGGCGCCGCACTGTTCGGCCTGAGCCTGGAGCGCGGCAGCGCGCAGCCGATGCATGCGCAGCTGACCGAGGCGCTGCGGGCACTGCTGACCCGGATGCAGGGGCTGGCCGGGCTGCGCCTGCCGGCCAGCCGCGCCCTGGCCGAGGAACTGTCGGTGTCGCGGATGACAGTCACCACTGCCTATGATCAGCTGATCGCCGAGGGTTATCTGACTACCCGACAGGGCAGCGGCACCTATGTCGCCGATCACCTGCCGCATCTGGCCCGCCCCGCCCCTGCCCCTGCGCGCCGGCGTCCGCCTCCGGCAGAGCCCGCACCGGGCGGCGACTGGCTGCCGTTCCAGCCCGGGCTGGCCGATCCGGCGCTGTTTCCCCACCGGCTCTGGGCGCGGCATCTGGACCGCGCCTGGCGGGCGCCGCAGGCGGCGCTGCTGGGACGGCCCGATCTGTTCGGCTGGCCGCCGCTGAGGGCCGCGATTTCCGCCCACCTCGCCGCCTGGCGCGGGCTGGACTGCGATCCGGCACAGGTGATCGTCACTGGCGGCGCCTGGGAGGCCTTCGACATCCTCGGCGGCGCGCTGCTGCCCCCGGGCGCGGCGCTGGCGGTCGAGGATCCCGGCTGGGCCACCCTGCGGCAGGCCATGACCCGCGCCGGCATCCGGCCGCAACCGCTGCGGATCGACGCCGACGGGCTCAACCCGGGCGCACTGCCCGCCGGTCTCGCCGGCGCGGTGATCACCCCGTCGCGGCATTTCCCCACCGGCCGGGCGATGCCGCTGGCCCGGCGTCTGGCCCTGCTCGACTGGGCCGAACGCCACGAGGCTCTGATCATCGAGGACGATTACGACAGCGAATTCCGCTATCAGGGCCAGCCGCTGCCCGCGCTCTCCGGGCTCGACGGTCTGCGCCGAACGCTCTACATGGGCAGCTTTTCGAAATTGCTGAGCCCGGCGCTGAGGATCGGTTATCTGGTGGTGCCGGCCCCGCTGATCGCGGCGGCGCACGACCATCTGGCGGTGACCGGCGCCCGCGCCTCTCTGGTGCCGCAGCCGGCACTGGCCAGCTTCATGGAAAGCGGCGATTTCGCCACCCATCTGCGGCGGATGCGCCGGATCTACGCGCGGCGGCAGGCGCATCTGCTGCGCGCGCTGGCGCCGGTGCAGGATCTGCTGACGCTCGGCCCTGATGCCTCCGGCATGCACCTCTGCCTGCCGCTCGCCGGTGCCCTAGCTGATCGCTCCGACGATCGCGCCATTGCCGCCGCCGCCGCCCCCGCCGGGCTAAGCCCGCGGGCGCTGTCGTCGCACAGCGTGCTGCCCGATCCGCCGCAAGGGCTGTTGCTGGGCTATGCCGGCTTCGACGAGGCGACGCTGACCCAGGCCGCCGCCGATTTCTCCCCGCTGCTGCGGCGGCTGGCGACGGGGTGATCCGCCGCCCCGCCGGTGTCAGAGCCCGCGCGCCCCGCCCAGCACCGGCCGCCGTCGGACGACCAGGATCGCAGCCAACGTCAGCAGGAACAGCGCCACGCCAATGATCTCGGCCTGCCGGTCGGGGATCACCACCAGCAGCCCGGCCAGCCCCAGCAGCCCCCGCCCCGGCAGCGACAGCCGCCCGACACGGTAAAGATAGCCTTCGAGCGCACAGCTCAGAATCACCAACCCGGCGACGGCGGTGGCAACGGCGGCGATCACCTCGCCCGCCGCGCCATCGAGGATCAGCGCCGGCTGATAGACGAAGAGGAACGGCAGCACGAAAAGCATCAGCCCCAGCCGCATCGACATGAAGCCGGTCTCCAGCCCGCGGGCGCCGGAGATCTGCGCCGCCGCGATCGAGGCCAGCGCCACCGGCGGAGTGATATAGGACAGCATCCCCCAGTAGAGCACGAAGAGATGCGAGCCGATCGGTGACAGCCCCAGCTCCACCAGCGCCGGCGCCAGGATGGTCGCCAGGAAGATGTAGCAGGCACTGACCGTCATCCCCATGCCCAGCACGAAACTGGTGATTGCACCCAGAACCAGCAGCAGGAACACGTTGCTGCCGCCATAAAGGATCAGCTCGCGCGAGAAGGCGCCGCCGACGCCGGTGATCGACAGCGCGCCGATCACCAGCCCAATGCCGCAGAGCGTGGCGATCAGATAGGCGATATTGCCGGTCACATCCTCGATGAAGGCAAGCACCCCGGACCAGCGCGGCAACCGGCGATGACGCAGCAGGGCCAGGACCATCATCAGGGCGGTAGCGTAATAGGCCGCCCGCCCGGGGCTGACCCAGAACAGCAGCGCCACCAGCGCGATCAGCGACAGCAGGTGATGCCAGCCTTCACGCAGCGTCGCGATCAGACGCGGCTGATCGGCGCCGGTCTGCGGTGCCAGCCCGTTGCGCGCGGCGAACAGATCCACCTGCAGAAACAGTGCCAGATAATAGAGCACCGAGGGCACCAGCGCCGCCACCATGATGTTGGTGTAGGAGGTATCGAGGAAGGAGGCCATGATGAAGGCCACCGCCCCCATCACCGGTGGCATCAGCGTACCGCCGGTCGAAGCGCAGGCCTCCACCGCAGCGGCGTATTTCGGCGGATAGCCGGTCTTTTGCATCGCCGGAATGGTCAGTCGCCCGGTGGTCAGCACATTGGAGATCACGCTGCCCGAGAGCGAGCCGAACAGGCCGCTCGACAGGATCGCCACCTTGGCCGGGCCACCCCGGCTGCGCCCCATCAGCGACATGGCGAAATCCATGAAGAACTGGCCGCCGCCCATCGCGGTGAGCGCCGAACCGAAGATGATGAAGCCCACCAGCGTATCGGCCACCACCCTGAGCGGGATGCCGATGATCCCCTCCGCGCCCATCACATGCGCCGAGACGGTTTCGGCAAAGCTGAAGCCCGGCCCCCAGAGAAAGCCCGGCATCGTCTCGGCGAACAGCGGATAGGCGGCGAAGACCGCGCAGATCACCAGCAGGATGGTACCGCCGACACGGCGCACCGCCTCCAGCGACAGGGCCACCAGCACAGTCGCCACCGCCACCGCCAACGGCGGCGCGACGATGTCCCAGCCCTCCATCAGGATCCGTTCGCCATTGGCCGACATATAGAGCCCCGAGGCCAGCGCCAGCGCGGCGGTCAGCCCGTCGTACCAGCGCGGCGGCGCGATCCGGCCGCCCAGCGGGAACTTGAGAAAGGCGACGGCCAGGAACAGGCCGATGATCAGGTAATAGTAGCGGTTGGCCAGCAGCGGAAACAGCGGCGGCAGCGCCAGGTTGAAGGTCTGGGCAACGATGGCGGCAAGCCCCAGCGCCCCCAGCAGGCAGATGCCGGCCCGGGCCAGCCTGACCGGGAGACAGGGGGCGCTCTGCGGCGTCTCGTTCGGAGTGGTCGACATGTCATGATCCCCGAGAAAGGTTTCAGTGGTCGCGGCCCCCGGGGCGGTCCCGGAGGCCGCGAACGCGGTCAGGGTCGGATCAGTTGATCATGTCCTTGCGGTATTTGTCCCAGAAGGCCGGCCAGTCCTTGGCCGGCAGGCTCTGGTCCGCGGCGGCCTCCGAGGCGGCCTGCCAGGTGGAGATCACCGCGTTCAGCCGCTCCAGCCGGCGGGCGTTCCAGGCGTCGTCCGCCTCGGTCCAGATACCCTTTTCCTTCAGATAGCGGATCGCGCCGGGGTGGAAAGGTGCATCCGCCGGCGGCCGGCCGGCCCGGTTCAGATCCCAGCCCGGTGTCGCCGCGGTGGCGGAGGCATAGAGGTCATAGGTCTGGTCCAGCGCCTTGATGAAGTTATAGACCTCCTCCTCATCCGCATCGGCATAGACGGTGATCATCGGATAGCGCACCGAGAAGATCGCCGCCGGCGTCTCCTGGCTCAGCCCGGCGCCAGCGGTGGCATCCACCGGCGCGAAGAAACTGGCGACCGAGGTGATGTTATTCCAGCCCTCTGCATCGCCGGCGGGCATCGGTACCCAGGCGATCCCGTGCGAGGAGGACTCCATCTCATAGAGCGTCGCGGCGGTGGGGGTGGAACCGACGGCATCGACCTGACCATCGACCAGCGCCTTCAGCATGGCACCGTAGGATGGCAGCTCGACCACCTCGACATCGTCCCAGCTGAGCCCGCCAAAGGCCAGCATCGCCTCGATCTTGATGTTGATCGACGGATTCGCCTTGATCCGCGCCACCCGCTTGCCCCTGAGATCGGCCATGGTGGCGATGTCGCTGTCGCCCGCCACCGCCATGCCGAAGGTCGAGGGACGGCCGGCGATCACCCGCAGGTCCTGCGGCCCCCATTCCTGGGCGGCGAATTCATAGGTGGCCTCAGTCGCGAAATAGAGCTCGTTGGCGAGCCAGCCGTATTGCACCCGGCCGGTCTTCAGCGGCAGCAGCCGGCTGATCGAGGTGCCCGAGGGCATGATCCGCACCCGGGTGCCATAGGTCTTGCCGAAGGCATCGGCGACAGCCGAAGCTTCGACATAGCCGCTAGAGCCGACGTCGTAAGTTGCCCAGAGCATCGACTTGGGCAGCGCCGGCTGATCGGCGTGAAGGCTCTGCGCGATCAGCGCCGCAGCCAGAAGAGTGGCGGATTTCGCCAGGGGTTTCAGAAACATAGTACTCCTCCCTATGGAACGGCCGGATCTCCGGCCGCAGTTAAGACATGCCCCGTCAGGCCTGCGGACCCATTGGCGCGGCGCCGCTCTGGCGCAGCCTCCGGATGTCGTCCTCGCCGTAGCCAAGGGCCCTTAGCACTTCCTCCGTGTGCTGACCAAAGGCCGGGGGTTTGTGGCGGTAAGTCGCCTGGGTTTCGCTCAGCCGGGCGGGCGCGCCCAGCCCCTGATAGCCGTCGATCTCCACCCGCATGCCGCGGTGTTCGGTGTGCGGATGGCTCAGCGCCTCCTCGATATTCAGGACCGGTCCGGCGGGCACCCCGGCGCGGATCAGCCGATTGGCCAGCTCGCTGCCGTCGAAGGCCACCAGGCAGCTTTCCAGCGCCGCCCTGAGCGCATCGCGGTTCTGCAGCCGGGCGCCATTGCCGGCGAAGCGCTCATCCTCGATCAGCGCCTCGGCCCCGATGGTCTGGCACAGCCGGGCGAATTGCCGGTCGTTGCCCACCGCCAGATAGATCGGCCGGGTTCCGGTCTGATAGACCGAATAGGGCGCGATATTGGGGTGATCGTTGCCCGAACGTTTCGGCAGCCGGCCCGACAGCGCGTAATTGGCCGCATGCGGATGCAGCAGCGACAGCGCCGAATCGAAGAGCGCCGCCTCGACGAACTGGCCGCGTCCGGAAATCTGGCGATGCTGCAGCGCCAGCATCACCGCCAGCGCCGCATTCAGGCCGGTGACCATATCCACCACCGGCAGCCCCACCCGGGTCGGGCCGCCGGCGTCGCTGCCATTGACGCTCATGATGCCGCCCATGGCCTGAAGGATCGCGTCATAGCCCGGCAGCCCGCCCATCGGCCCATCCGCGCCGAAGCCGGTGACGCGGCAATGGATCAGCCGGGGAAAGGATTTCGACAGCACATCGTCATAACCCAGCCCCCATTTCTCCATGGTGCCGGTCTTGAAGTTCTCCAGCAGCACATCGGCGTCCTGCAAGAGCGTCATCAGCACCTCGCGCCCGGCCATCTGCCGCAGATCCAGTGCGATGCCGCGCTTGTTGCGGTTGAGGCCAAGGAAATAGGACGCGGTGCCATCCTCCTGAAACGGCGGCCCCCAGTGTCGGGTCTCATCGCCGGCGGGCGGTTCCACCTTGATCACATCGGCGCCGTGATCGCCGAGGATCTGCCCGGCGAAGGGGCCGCCCAGCACGCGCGACAGATCGATCACCTTCAGCCCGGTCAGGGCGCCGTTGCGGCCGGTCTGCTCCATCGGGGTCACTCCGCCGCCTGCGGCATCGGCCCGGCCCCGTCCAGAAACGCCCGGTCGAGCGCCCCCTGAAGCGTCTCCTCCCCGGCGGCGCGCCGGGCAAAGGGATCGCGGGCGGCCAGCTTGTGCGACAGCACCGCCGCGGCCAGCGTGGCGCGATCCTCGGCATCGTTGCGGCCCTGGCGGCGCAGCTGATCGGCCTCCCAGCACATGGCGACAGCCGAGGCGGCATTATAGACCGCGCTGGCGGCGCCGCGGGTCTCGGCCTCGCGCGCCTTGTCCTCGGCCACCTCCCTGAGATAGGCGGCGGCGCGGTCGAAACCGGCCAAGGCGGCGGTGCCGGCCTCGGTCTGGGCGGCCTCGGCGCTCAGATCGCGCATGTACTCGCCGAGCGCCTCAAGAGCGCCTTCGCGGCGCACCGCGCGGCCGACATCGAGGGCGACGATATTGCTGGTGCCCTCCCAGATCGAGCCCAGATGCGCATCGCGCAGCACGCGGGCATCCGACCATTCCTCGATATAGCCGCAGCCGCCGCGCACCTCCATCGCATCGCCGGCGACCTTGCGGGCATCGCGGCAGGTGCGGAACTTGATCAAGGGCGTCATGATGCGCAGCACCTTGGCCATTTTCGCATCGCCTGCATCGGCGCGTTCCAGCACCCGCGCCGCCTGGAACACCATGCTGCGGCCCTGTTCGGCGGTGACCAGCATCTTGGACAACTGCCGCTGCATCAGCGGCAGATCGGCCAGCCGGCTGCCGAAGGCGGTGCGATTGCGGGCGATGAACAGCGCCTCGTTCACCGAGCGACGCATCAGCCCGGCCGAGCGGACACCGTTGGCCAGCCGCGACATGTTGATCATGTCGGTCATCTGCTTGAAGCCCTGCCCCGGCTCGCCCACCAGATAGGCCACCGCGCCGTTGATGCTGATCTCGCCGCTGGCCATCGACCGGGTGCCCAGCTTGTCCTTCAGCCGCAGGATGTCATAGGCGTTGCGGCTGCCGTCCGGCAGATGCCGCGGCAACAGGAACAGGGACAGGCCACGGGTGCCGGCACTGCCGCCCTCGGGCCGGGCCAGCACCATCGCCAGCGCCGCATCGGGGTTGGAACAGAACCATTTGTCGCCCCAGAGCCGCCATTCGCCGTCCTCGAACCGGGCGATGGTATCGATCGCCCCCACGTCCGATCCGGCGGCCTGTTCGGTCATGAACATCGCGCCCTGAAACAGCGCGTCCATATCCTGGCTGGTGAGCTGGTCGAAATAGCGCGCCACCAGATCGGGATCGCCGAATTTCACCAGCGTGCGGGTCAGTGAATCCGTCATGCTGAGCGGACAGCACAGCCCGAATTCCGCCTGCACGAAGAGATAGACCAGCGCGTATTTCACCAGCGGCGGCAGCTTGTCCGGCGCGCCGAAGACCCCGCCGCGGTGCGACATCGCCGCCAGCCCGAATTCGCCGAAGGCATAGCTTTCGAGACTGACGTAATCGGGGTGTTTGGTGATCCGTTCCTCGGCGGCGCCGTTGCGCGCCCGGATCGACAGCACCGGCGGGTTCTTGTCAGCCGACAGCGCCAGACGCTCCAGCTCGTCGCCGACCAGCGCGCCCATGCGGTCCAGCTCCGGCTCCACCAGGGCGCGGGTCTCGGCATCGAGATAGACCGACAGCAGCGCCGCCATCGACGGATCGGCGCGATAGGCATTGCTGCCACGGCTGTCGGGAATATTGCAATGAACGGCGATCGGCATCGGTTGATCTCCTCCCCTCAACTTCAGTCGAGGGCAGGATCGCCGCTGTTCCATCCTAAATAAAATACTATTTTTCTATTGATTGATAGTAATTAGGCTATCAATCACAGGGCGGCAGCGCGGCCACCGCCCTGCGCATAGACCTCAGCCGTCGAAATAGGCGGCGCGCGCCGCTTCTACCGCACGGGCCTGATCCGGGCTCAGCGCCTGGCCGCCGTAATTCGCGACATGGATATGGAACGGATCGGTCAGGGTCTCCGACACGCCGCACATCTCCTCGACCACGGCCAGCCCGCAATAGGGCACATAGGTCGCCGAATAGCCGCCCTCGTGGGTGACGATCACCCGCCCCTCGCAGTGCTTGTCGGCGACCGCCAGGACCTGGCGCATCATCCAGCGGTAATCCTCGGACGACAGCATCATGATCCCGAGGGGATCAAGCGCCGAGGCATCGAAGCCGCTGGGCACGAAGATCGCCTGCGGCTTGAAGGCTTCCAGCGCCGGCAGCACGATCTTTTCGAACGCCTCGCGATAGGCGCCGGAGCCTGAGCCCGGCGGCAGCGGGATGTTCAGGTTCACCCCCGCGCCGGCGCCGCTGCCGGTTTCGTCGATGGCTCCCGAATCCGGCGGGAACAGATTGTCCTGATGCAGTGAGATCGTCAGCACCGACGGATCGTCATAGAAGATCGCCTGGGTGCCGTTGCCGTGATGCACATCCCAGTCGACAGTGGCGATCCGTTCGATGCCATAGGTGGCCTGGGCGTGCTTGATCCCCAGCGCCGCATTGGCAAACAGGCAAAAGCCCATCGCCAGATCCGGCATCGCGTGGTGCCCGGGCGGCCGGCACAGCACATAGGCATTGTCGACCTCGCCGGTGAACACCGCATCGACCGCCTGCAGCACCCCGCCCACCGCCAGCTGGGCGATCTGGTAGCTGGCCGGCCCCACCGGGGTCAGCTGGCCGGCGTCGCCGCCGCCCGAGGCGCAGACCGCCTTCAGATGCTCCAGATAGGATTGCGGGTGAATCACCGTCAGCGCCGCGTCCTCCACCGGCTCGGGGCGGAACGGCACCAGCAGCGGCGCCAGCCCGGTCACCTCGACCATCGCCTGCATCCGGCGCTTGGTCTCGGGGTTCTCGAAGTGCTGGCCCGGCTGCACCACCATCGAAGGTTCGAGGAACCCGGCCCAGTTCTGAGTGTCGTGCCAGTAGAAATGCTCTGCCGTCACCCAGCCGGTGCGGCGGGTCACGGTCTTGCTGCTGGGCGCCATGCGTCCCTCCTTTAGCCGAAAAAATCATCGCTGGGGGCCAGTCTGACGCAGGATCGGAAGCCTTGGAAATACCACCAGGTTGGTATTGAGTTGCCGGTTCCTGCTATTCTGGGGGTACGGAGATGAGCCGGAGCGCCCGCGTGGAGGACACGATCGCCGAATATGATTTCCTGGGCCGGATCGCGGCGCTGGACACCCTTGCCGCGTTTCAGCAGGCGACTGTCGCCTATTGCAGCCATGTCTTTGATACGCAAAGCGTTCTGGCGATCCGCTATCACCGCGATCGGCAGCCCGACGTGCTGTTTCGCTGGCTGCCCGATGCGGCGCTGCAGGCCACATTCGACCGTTACTACGCACGGCTCGGGTTCATGCTGGACCCGTTTTACCGGCTGGCGCTGGACAGCCCCGGGCTCGCCGCCCACCAGCTGCGCGAAATCGCGCCCGACCGGTTCGAAACCAGCGACTATTTCGCCTCTTATTTCGGCACTACCCAGCTGGTGGACGAACTGGGCGCGACGCTGCGGGTCGATGCCGACACCGCCGTGCATCTGTCACTGAGTCGCGAGGCCGGGCAGAGCCGGTTTCCCGCCCGACTGGCACGGCGGTTCAAGCTGATGGCGCGGGTGCTGCTGCCGAAGCTGCGGGCGCTGTCGCTGCGCGCCGATCCGGAGCCGGCCGCCGCCCCCGGTTTCGTCGATCTCAACCACCGGTTCCGCACCCTGAGGATCGACGATGCCCCCGCCCTGTCCGACCGGCAGGCCGAAATCGCCGCGCTGATCGTGCAGGGTCATTCCAGCCGGGCGATCGGGCTGAAACTGGGCATCTCCGACCAGACGGTGAAGGTTCACCGCCGCAACATGTTCAAGAAGCTTCAGATTTCATCGCAAAGCCAGCTGTTCGGCCTGCTGATCTCGGGCGTGTCGCCCGGCAGCTAACCGCTCAGCGCCCCGCCAGCGCCCGCCCGGTGTGCGAGATGAAGAGCTTCGCCGCACCTTCCTTGAGGATGTCGAGCAGTTCCTCCTGCCGGCGCACGATGATGCTGCGCAGCGCCTCGATCGCCTTGGCCTCGTCGCGCTCGCGCAGCACCTCCAGCAGTTCGCCGTGTTTGCGATAGCTTTCGCGATGGTCCTGATCCTGCCCCGAGGGGGCCCAGCGGACGAAATGGATCTGCGCGTTCAGCCGGCGCAGAGCCTCGACCAGCTTGTCGTTATGGCTCAACCCCACCAGCCGCTCGTGAAACCGTTCGTCCGCGGCGATCCGCTCGGACTGGCTGCGCGTCGGATCGCTGACATCCAGCGCCGCCCACTCCGCCTGCAATGCCGCGATCTCGGCATCGCTGGCCCGCTGGACCGCCAGTCGGACGCCCTCGGTCTCCAGGATCACCCGCAGCTCGTAGAGGTTGACGATTTCGTCGGCGTCGATCTTCGGGCGGTAAAACCCCAGGGCCGGCTCGAACCGCAGCAGGTTTTCCATCACCAGCCGGTTCAGCGCCTCCCGCACCGGCGTGCGGCTGACCCCGAAGCGCTTGGCCAGCTCACCCTCGTTCAGCCGTTCGTCGGGCTTGATCTCATAGGAAAAGATCAGATCGCGCAGCCCCTCGTAGGTGCGCCCCAATGCGGTGCCGCGCGGGCTGGCAGGGGTCTTGCGCGGCTTGGCGCGGGCGGGCGGCTCTTGCGTCGGGCTGCTCATGGATCTGTCCTTCGATGTCCCCCCGGGGGAATAGCAGAAAGGGCGCCGGGCCGCACCCGCCCCGGCGCCACAATTTCCGCGAAAGACCTATAGCCCCGCGATCACCTGGATTTCCACGGTGAAATCGGGGGCTGCCAGTTTCGATTCGACACAGGCCCGGCAGGGCGCGGCACCGGGCGCGACCCAGGCATCCCAGACCTCGTTCATCTCGGCGAAGGTGGCGATATCGGCCAGCCAGATGGTGGCGCTGATCAGCTTTTCCTTGCTGCTGCCGGCGGTTTCGAGCAGCGCGTCGATCTTGCCCAGGATATCCTGCGTCTGCGCCGCCACCGGTGCCCCCGGTGCCCCGAGCGCCACCTGGCCGGCCGTATAGACGGTATCGCCGTGGATCACCGCCTGGCTCATCCGCGGCGCGGGGTCGAGGCGTTTAAGTTCTGTCATGGTCTTCTCCTTCTGATGACATCTGTGGAAACGGGATGCGGCACCGCGCGCTCAGGCCAGCGGCAGGGTGAACAGACGGCCGGCGCCGGCGATGCTGTCTTCGATCCCGGCCAGCCGCAGGCAATGCCAGGCCAGCGCATGATCGCTGGAGGTCACCGCCAGTCCGGTGGCGGCCTCGATCTGCGCCACCCGCTCGCTCAGCCGCATGGAGGTGCAGGAAATGAAGACCGCATCCAGATTGCCGGCCTCGGCCAGCGCCGCGACCCCCGCCTCGATCGAGGCGAAATCGATGCGCGCTGCCTCGCGGTCGTCGAGCTTGCTGTAAGTGCCGAAGGCGGCCACCGGCACGCCCTGATCCTCAAGGTATCGGCGCACCACCGCGTTGACCTCCGCCGCATAGGGGGTCAGCACGCCGATCCGGCGCGCCCCCAGCGCTGCGAAGGCCGCCACCGCGGCGGTGATCGGCGTGGTGCAGGCGATGCCCGGGCGCACCCGGCGGATCGCGTCGAAGATATAATCCTCGCCCAGCGTCATCGTGGCCGAGGTGCAGCCGAAGCCCACCACGTCCAGTGGCAGCCCCGGCAGGATCAGCTCGGTCGCGGCCGGGATCCGCGGGCCGATGGCGCGCAGCGTCTCCGGCGTGATCTCGGCATCGTTATGCACCCGTGTGCAATAGAGCCCCACCCCGTCCAGCGGCAGCAGCCGGCGAAACTCCAGTTCCATGGTCTGGTCGGTGGCCAGGACAATCAACCCGACGGCTGCCCGCGCCGCGGCGCCGCCATCGAGAGTTGCGGGCAGAATGCCCAGATCGGTGAAATTGCCGTCGTCGCGCATGGGGCACCTCAGCTGTCGTTGATCGTGGTGAGATCGAGTGCGGTGGGCCGGCCGGCGATGGCATCGGCCAGCAGCCGGGCAGAGCCATGCGACATGGTCCAGCCGATGTGGCCGTGGCCGGTGTCGTACCAGAGATTGACGTGCCGCCGCCGGCCGATGAAAGGCAGGTTGGTCGGCGTCATCGGCCGCAGCCCAGCCCACATATGCGGGCGGTCGTGATCGGCCCCCTGCGGGTAGAGCTCCCGCGCGACATTGGCCATGAAGGCGAAATCCTCCGGCCGGTGACCGGTGTTGTAACCGGCAATCTCGGCGGTGGCGGTGACCCGCACCGCATCGCCGAAGCGGGAGATCGCCACCAGGTTTTCCTCATCGACCGACCCGATGGTGGGCGGATGCGGATTGTCGCCGATCGGCAGGGTCAGAGAGTAGCCCTTGACCGGATAGATCGGCAGCGGCTCACCGATGCTGCGCGACAGCGCGGCGCTGCCGTTGCCCAGCGCCATCACATAAAGATCGGCCGTGAGCCGCCCGGCGGAGGTGGTGACGGAGGTGATCTCCGATCCCGCGGTCTCGATCGACAGGACGGTTTCCCCGGTCCGGATCTCCGCCCCGTTGCGTTCCAGGTGATCCGCCAGCGCGGCGGTGAAGCGTGTGCAGCTGCCGGTCTCGTCAGTGGGGCAATAGATGCCGCCGGCGATCTTCTCGCCCACCGCGGCCAGTGCCGGTTCCAGCGCCAGAACCCCGGCGCGGTCCAGCACCTCGATCCGCTGGCCCAGACGTTCCATGATCCGCATATGGGCGATCCCCGCCTCCAGCCGCGCCGGGCTGCGGTAGAAATAGAGGATACCCCGGTCGATCCGATCATAGGCGATATCCAGCGTGGCGAGGGTTTCGTGCAGGATGCCCTGAGAATAGGAGGCGAGCCGGAATTTCGCCTGTGTATTCAGATCTGAACGCGATTTCGTACATTGCCCAAGAAACTTCAGAGACCAGCGCCAGAGGTTGGGGTCGAGCGAGGGACGGAAGCGCAGCGACTGGTTCGCCATGACCAGCGACTTCAGCAGGATCATCGGCGCGGCGGGCGACGACCAGGTGAAGGAATGGCCAGGCGCGACCATGCCGGCATTGCCCCAGCTGGTCTCGGTGCCGACGGCATCGTTCTTTTCCACAAGGACGATATCATGGCCGTCTTTCGACAGCTCATAGGCTGCGGTCACCCCCACGACACCTCCGCCCAGAACGGCGATCTTCATCCCAAACTCCCCTGCTGACGGCGACAGATGCGTGGATCATTCGACGTCCGCACAATCTGCATTCAATATTGAATACAGATATGGATTTGATTCGAGTCAACGAAAACGACACCAGTCGGCAAAGGCCACAGCGATCCCGCCCGAAAAGCGGGCAGAGCAGTTCGATGAGCAAAGACATGCGGGAAAGGTGCGGTGGCCTATTCCATCCGGGCGCGGAACAGCAGCGCCGCCGCCGGCAGTGTCACCGCCGCGATCAGCACCATCGGCCAGCTGTTGGCCCAGAGATCGGCGATCGGCATGTCCTTGAGAAAGACGCCCTCGCTCACCACCAGGAAATGCCGGGTCGGCACTGCCTCGGTCACCACCCGCAGCCACAGCGGCATGTTTTCCACCGGGCTGGCATAGCCCGACAGCAGGATCGCCAGCACCGAGGCGAAGAACATGCCCAGAAAGGCCTGCTGCTGGGTCTGGGAAACAGAGGAGATCAGCAGCCCCACCCCGGCCAGCGCCAGCAGGTACAGCACCAGCGAGACATAGAAGAACGGCACCGAACCGGTCAGCGGCACCCCGAACAGCTGCGAGATCAGCACCAGATAGAGCGTTGCGTTGAAGGCGCCCACCAGCATCGGCGGGACGATCTTGCCGATCAGGATCTCGGACAATCGCAGCGGAGAGACCAGAAGCTGGCTGAAACTGCCCAGCTCGCGTTCCCGCGCCACCGATTGCGCGGTCAGCCCAAGGCCCGAGATGGTGGTGATGATCACCACCAGCCCCGGCATGGTGAACCACAGATATTGCAGGTTCGGATTGAACCAATGCACCGTGACGGTGGAGAAACTGGCGGTCTGCCCGGCCAGTTCGGCGCCATAGCCGGCGATGATCGTGCTGAGATAGCCTGACATGATCTGCGCCGCGTTGGATTTGCGTCCGTCGAAGATGCCCTGCACCTGCGCCGGGCGGCCGGCGGCCAGATCGGCACTGAACCCGTCGGCGAAGCTGACCACGGCGACCACCTTCTGCCGGTCGATCGCCGCCCGCGCCTCCGCCTCGCTATAGAGCGGCAGGACGGCGCGGATATTGGGGCTGCCGACGATCCGCTGGGCGATCTCGATACTGGCGGCACCGCCGTCGCGGTCATAGATGCCGATGGCGGTGTTCTTGACCTCCAGCGTGGTGGCGAAGCCCAGCACGAAAAGCTGCATCAGCGGCGGAACCACCAGGATGATACGGCCGCGCGGGTCGCGCAGGATCGCCCAAAGCTCCTTGACGATCATCGCCCACAGACGTCCGCCCATCACGCCACCCGCCGCTTGGTGGCGCGGATCGCCAGCAGGAAGAACCCCAGCCCGAACAGCAACAGCACGCCGATGGCGCGCCAGAACATCGGCCAGATATCCCCCACCACGAAAACCGTCTGCAGCGACGGCACCAGATAGCGCGCGGGCACGATATAGGTCACCGCCCGCACCGGCGCCGGCATCGAGGCGATTTCAAAGACGAAACCGGAGAGCATCATCGACGGCAGGAACCCCAGCACCAGCGCCAGCTGGCTGGCGACGAACTGGTTCTTGGTGATCGCCGAGATCCACAGCCCCTGCCCCAGCGCCGGCATCAGAAAGGCCATCGACAGCGCCCCGAGCCCCAGCGCCGAGCCCCGGAAGGGCACATCGAACAGCGTCACCGCCAGCGTGGTGCACATCGCCATGGAACCGAGCCCGAGCAGAAAATAGGGCAGCACCTTGGAGGCCAGAAGCTCCGCCATGCCCACCGGCGTGGCCAGCAGCGCCTCCATCGTGCCGCGTTCCCATTCGCGCGCCACCACCAGCGCCGTCAGCAGCGTGCCGATCATCGCCATCACCACCGCGATCGCCCCCGGCACCAGGAAATCGCGGCTGGTCAGCTCGGCATTGAACCAGAACCGCGGCACGAAACTCAGAACCGCGGGACGCACCTGGCCGTGATCCTCGGCCCAGGCCCGGGCCCAGGTGGCGCGCACGCCTTCGACGTAATTGGCGACGAAGCTGGCGGTATTGGGCTGCGCGCCGTCGGTGATCACCTGAATGGTCACCTCGCGGTCGCCGGCCTCCAGCCGGGCGGAGAAATCGGCCGGGATCACCACGATGCCGCGCAGGTGGCCGGCGATCAGATCGGGTTCCAGCTCGGCCAGCTCATGCGCCTGGGTGACCTCGAACCAGCGCGATGTGCGATAGGCGGTGGCCAGGCTCTGCGCCGGCGCGCCATCATCCTGAAGTGCCACGCCGATCTTCACCTGCCGGATATCGAAAGAGATCGCATATCCGAACAAAAACAACAAGATAATCGGCAAAACGAAAGCGATGAGCAAAGCCGATGGATCGCGCAGGATCTGGCGAAACTCCTTGATCAGCAGGGCTGGGAACCGGGCGAATCTCATGCCGCGGCCCCGGCGCGGCCGACGGCCGTCTCGCGCGCCTCGATCAGCGCGACGAAGGCGTCCTCCAGCGTCGGATCGCTCAGGCCACCGGTGCCGGCGGCCTCCGCCTTCAGCTGGTCCGGACTGCCGAGCGCGATCTGTTCGGCCCGGTAGATCACCAGGATCCGGTCGCAATATTCGGCCTCTTCCATGAAATGGGTGGTCACCAGAACGGTCACCCCCCTTTGTACCAGCCCGTTGATATGGGTCCAGAACTCCCGGCGCACGATGGGATCGACGCCGGAGGTCGGCTCGTCCAGAAACAGCACCGGCGGCTCATGCATCACCGCGCAGGCCAGGGACAGCCGCTGGCGCACCCCCAGCGGCAGCCCGCCGGCGTTTTGTTTCAGATAGGGGCCGAGGTGAAAGATCTCGGTCATCCGCTCCATCGCGCGGCGTCGCCCGGCCCCCGCCAGACCGTAGACCCCGGCAAAGAAGCTCAGGTTCTGCCGCACGCTCAAATCGCCGTAGAGCGAGAATTTCTGCGCCATATAGCCCAGAGACTGCCGCGCGGCGGCGCGGGCGTGGCCCAGATCGTGGCCCGCCACCCGGCCGCGCCCGGCGCTGGGGTGCAGCAGCCCGCAGAGCATCTTGAAGGTGGTGGATTTGCCGGCCCCGTTCGGCCCCAGCAGGCCGAAGATCTCGCCCCGCGGCACCGTGAAGCGGATATCGCTGGCGGCGGTGAAACTGCCGAAGCGTCTGGTCAACCCCTCGGCCTCGATCGCCGGGGCGCCGGTGTCGGGCACCTCGGGATAGCTTTCGGCCAGCGCGCTGCGCCCGCCCGGGCCCCCGCCCATACGGGCGACAAAGGCATCCTCGAACCGCGGCGGCACCGCCAGTGCGCCGGACGGCGGCGGTGCCCCCGGGGCCATCAGCAGCCGCAACGCCGCGCCCTGAATGGTGGCATCGCGCACCTCCTCGCGGTCGGCCAGCCGGGACAGAAGCTGCCGCCGCGCCAGCCCCTGCGCCGCCAGCCGATAGGTGGCCCCTTCCGCCTCGCGGGTCAGGTCTTGCGGCGGGCCGCCATAGATCAGCCGGCCCTCGTTCAGCAGGAAGACCTCGTCGCATTGCGCCGCCTCGTCGAGATAGGCGGTCGACCACAGCACCGCGATGCCATCGGTCAGAAGCTGCTGCACCATGCCCCAGAGCTCGCGCCGCGACAGTGGGTCGACCCCGACACCGGGCTCGTCCAGCAGCAGCAGATCGGGGGTTTCGACCAGCGCGCAGGCCAGCCCCAGCTTCTGTTTCATGCCGCCCGAAAGATTGCCGGCGAGCCGCGACTGGAAGCGCCGAAGATCGGTGAAGTCCAGCAGCCGGTCGAACCGCTGCTGCCGCGACTCCGCCGCCAGGCCGCGCAGGCGGGCATAGAGGCGCAGGTTCTCGATCACCGTCAGATCTTCATAAAGACCAAAGCGTTGCGGCATATAGCCGATGCGGGAGCGATCGGCGCTGACCGCCGGGCTGCCCAGCACTTCGACCTCTCCCTCATCCGGGTCGAGCAGCCCGGCCAGCAGCCGGATCATCGTCGTCTTGCCGGCGCCATCGGGTCCCACCAGCCCGGTCATGCGCCCGGCCCGGATCTGCAGCGACACCTGATCGAGCGCCGGAACCGCCGCCTTGCCGAAGCGCCGGGTCACCCGGCTCAGCCGGGCGGCGGGCCGGTCCGGCGCCCCGGTCATGCGCCGTCGTCCGGCACCACCACCGTCACCGGCTGGCCCTGCCGCAGGGCACTGTCGGGGTCAGACACGGTGATCCGCAGCCGGAACACCAGATCGGTGCGCAGGTTGGGGGTCTGCACCGATTTCGGGGTGAATTCCGCCACCGGCGACACGAAACCGATGGTGCCGTGATAGATCCTGTCGCTGCTGTCGGTGGTCAGGGTGACGTCCCGCCCCGGCACCACCTGCCCCAGATCGGGTTCGGAGACATAGGCCCGCACCCGCAGCGGCCGGTCGATGGCGAGAGTGAACACCGTGCTGCCGGCGGCGACGATGGCGCCGGGCTCACGCGCGCGGGTCATCACCGTCCCCGCCTGCGCCGCCCTGAGCGTCGCGTCTTCCAGCGCCGTCTGCGCCTGCTCGCGGGCGGCGTGGGCGGCGGCCAGACCGGCCTCAGCGGCGGCGATATCCTCCGCCCGGCTGCCCGCCTCGCTCAGCGACAGCGCTTCGCGCGCCGCCTGCAACAGCGCCTGCGCCTCGCGGTAGGCGGCCTCCGCCGCATCCAGGTCGGACTGGCTGATGGTGTTCGAGGCGATCAGCTTTCTGGCCCGGTCATAGGATAGCTGCGCCTGCGTCAGCGACGCCTCGCGCTGTGCCACCGTGGCGCGCGCCTGGGCGATTTCCTGCGGCCGGTTGCCGGCCACCGCCTTGTCGCGGGCGGCCCCGGCGGCGGCGACCTGCGCCTCGGCCGCGGTCAGCGCCTGTTGCAGCGGCACCGGATCGAGCCGGGCCAGAACATCGCCGGGCGCAACGCTGTCGCCCTCTTCCACCGGGATATCGAGGATTCGCCCCCCGACCCGGAACCCCAGATCGACGGTCCGCACGTCGACATTGCCGTACAGCGTCAGCCCCGCGGTCGTCGTCTCCCCGATCAGCCCGCTGCGCTGGCCGATGACAAAAGCGCCGCCGGCAATCGCCAGAACCGACAGGGCCGCCACGATCTTTCTGTTCATCCCGGCCTCTTCCCCCGGCCCGCGCGACAGGCCTGCTCTGCTAAACCTGTGTCGCAGCTAGGACCGCCGGCGGCCGGTAGTCAAGCGATCCGCCCGCCGAGCCGGGACGCGGGACCGGCGCAGATCAGAAGCGATCGAAGCGGAAGGCCTCTAGATCCAGCGACGGCGTCTGCCCTTCGGCCAGTTCGGTCAGGAGCTGCCCCACCGCCGGGCCAGTGCCAAACCCGTGGCCGGAAAAACCGGTCGCCAGCAGCAGGCCGTCGTGCTCCGGCACCGGGCCGATCACCGGCATGGCATCTGGCGTCCCCTCGATGAAGCCGGACCAGTCCTGGATCACCCGCATTCCGGCGAAGACCGGGAAAGCCTCGATCAGACGGTCGCGCGCCTGGCTCAGGATCGCCGGATCGCCCGGCGCCTCCAGCACCCGGGTGCGTTCGAACACCGTCTCCTCGCCGGCCTGCCAGTCGCGGCTGTCGCGCCAGGCCCGCAGAAAGCCGCCCGGGCTGGCGCGCAGGCCGACCATCTCGCGGTTCTCTCTCAGTGTCGGCAGGAAGTCGCGGAAAAACCGGAAGTGATCCGGCGACAGCTCGCTGGTGCTGCGATTGCGCCGGGCGAAGGTGCAGGTGCCGTCCTGCCGCATCCGGAAACTGATGTCGCGGGCGCTGCAGCAGATCTCCGGCGCCGCCACCCCCTCCAGATGACAGACGGAGGCGCGCAGCGACAGCTGCGGCAGCCGCTGGCCCAGATGCCGCAGGAACAGGCTGGACCAGGCGCCGGTGGCCAGGATCACCCGGTCGCAGGCCACCCGGCCGCGTTCGGTGACCACCGCCGAAATCCGCCCCGCCGCGGTTTCAAGATCGCGCACCGCGCAATTGGTGTAGATCCGCGCGCCCGCCCTGCGGGCGCCGAGCGCGATGCCCGGCGCGGCCTGAAACGGTTCGGCACAGCCATCGGAAGGGGTGTGCAGCGCCCCCTTGAAGGGGCGCTTGCAGCCCGGCAGCAACGCTGCCGTCCGCGCCGCGTCGAGCAGATGGCTTTCCACCCCGGCCGGCTGGCCGATTTCGCGGCGCCAGCGCGCCTGTTCCTCGATCTCCTCCTCGGTATCACAGGGATAGAGCGATCCGTTGACCCGAAATCCCAAGTCCTCGCCGCTGCGCTCTGCCAGCGTCGGCCAGATCTCCCCGGCCAGGATCGCCAGACCGATATCCGTGCTCTGCCGGCCCATCTTGCGGACCCAGCCCCAGTTGCGCCCCGATTGCTCCGCCGCGATCTCGCCCTTCTCGAACAGGCAGACCGGCACCCCCCGCTCCGCCAGGAACAGCGCCGCGGTCACCCCGACGATACCGCCGCCAATGATGGCGACACCGGTCTCCGGCGGCAGATCGCCGTCGCTCTCCACTTGCACCAGGCCCTTGAGCATGATCGTCCTCTTGCTGCGCATTCTGCCCCGATCTCTGCCTCCTTCCGGACGGGTGCAAGGGGAGATTTCCCGCGCCCGGCGGTTTGCAGCCCGCCACCGCGACAGCCGCCCAACCGGCGGGCAGGCAGACTGCGGCCGATGGCACCGCCCCCGACGGCACCACGCGAAAGTGAGGCCGCAGACCTTGTTCGCCGCCCACCCCAGGCCCTAAAGCCTGCCCCAGAGCATCCGAGCAGGAGAGGCCGCGGTGAGACTACTGATCGTCGAGGATGACGACACCCTGCGCGACGGGCTGACCGTCGGGCTCAGACTGTCCGGGTTCTCCCCCGAGGCGGTGGAAACCTGCGCCGATGCCCGCCACGCCCTGACGCTCGACCGGTTCGAGGCGCTGGTACTCGACATGATGCTGCCGGATGGCTCCGGCCTCGATCTGCTGCGCGAGCTGCGCGCCGCCGGCTCCGACCTTCCGGTGCTGATCCTGACCGCCCGCGACGGGCTGGAAGATCGGGTCGCCGGGCTCGACACCGGAGCGGACGACTACCTCGGCAAACCCTTCGAGCTGCAGGAACTGGCGGCCCGGCTGCGGGCGCTGTTGCGGCGCGCCCAGGGCCGGGCCGAAAACCTGCTGGAATGGAACGGGCTCAAGCTCGATCCGGCGCGGATGCAGGGGCGCCGCGCCGGCCGCGACATCGGCTTTTCCAGGCGTGAATTCACCATCCTCGCGGCACTGATGGAGCGTCCGGGCGCCATTCTGGGCAAAGCGGCGCTGGAACAGCGGCTCTATGGCTGGCAGGACGAGGTGGAAAGCAATACCGTCGAGGTGCATATCCACAACCTGCGCGCCAAGCTGGGATCGGCCTTCATCCAGACGGTGCGCGGTGCCGGCTATCGGCTGGCCCCGGAAGAGGACCGCCCGGCATGAGCTCGATCCGCAGACGGCTGATCCTGATCCTGGTGCTCGCCACCGGAGCGATCTGGCTGTCGGCCCTGGGCTGGATTCAATACACCACCCAGAAGGAGGTCACCCATGTTCTTGACCGCCGGCTGGAGGAAGCCGCGCATATGGTCGCCTCGCTGATCCGCGACGGCAATGTCAGCATCGGCGTCGCCAGCAATGCGGTTCGCCAGGCACCGGCGGAGGAGGACGAGGAATATCACCTGGTCCGGCAGCTGTCCTGCCAGGTCTGGGGGCTCGACGGCTATCTGATCGGCGATTCCGAAGGCGCGCCGCAGCAGGAGCTGTCCCCCGCCGCTGCCGGTTTCAGCGAGAATATGGTGGAGGGCGAGCTCTGGCGCGTCTTCACCCTGGTCGATCCCGACCTCGGCGTGCGGGTGCTGGTCGGCGATGCCCTCGCGATGCGCGATCATCTGGTGCACGGGGTGGTGATGGGTCTGCTGGTGCCGGCACTGCTGGTGCTGCCGGCGCTGGCGCTGCTGATCTGGTGGGCGGTCGGCCACGGCCTGCAGCCGCTCGACCGTATCGGCCGGGTGATGGCGGCGCGGCCGCCCAGCGATCTCAGCCCGATCGACGCCAGCCGCGCCCCGAAAGAGGTGCAGCCGATGATCGACGCGCTCAACGGTCTGCTGCGGCGGGTCGGCGGCGCCCGCGAACGCGAGCGCAGCTTTACCGCCTTTGCCGCCCATGAGCTGAAGACGCCGCTGGCCGGCCTGCGCACCCAGGCCGAGATCGCCCGCATGGCGCCGGACGCGGCGACCCGGCAAAAGGCGCTCGACCAGCTCTCGGGCGCGGTCGAACGCACCGACCGGATGGTCAAGCAGCTGCTGGAGATGACCGCGGTGGAACATGCCAGGCCGACCCCCGAGACCCGGCTGCGGGACAGCGCCGAGATCCTGCGCGCCACCGTCGCCGACCTGCAGCCGCTGGCGCAGAAGCGCGGCGTCCGGCTGGAGGGGCAGGCCGATGCGGGGCTGTGGCAGACCGGCTGCGCACCGCTGCTGCAGGCGGCGCTGCGCAATCTGATCGAGAACGCCCTGATCGCCGCCCCCGCCGGCAGCGCCGTCGAAGTGGCGATGATCCCTGAGGACAAGCACATTCTGTTCCGCATCGCCGACCGTGGCCCGGGCATCGCCGAGGCCGACCGCCCGCATGTGATGGAACGGTTCTTCCGCGCCGCCGGGGCCAAGGGCAGCGGCAGCGGTCTGGGGCTGGCCATCGTCGCCGCCGCGATGGACCGGATGGAGGGCGAGATCAGGTTGTCGCCGCGCCCCGGCGGCGGCGAGCTGGCAGAACTGATCCTGCCCCGCGCACCCCGCCCCGGCTGCGGCTGATCCGGGCGGAGGCAGCGGTCATCCGGTCACCGGCAGCACCGTCGCCGTGTCGGCGCCGGGACCGGCGCCCGCCCTACTGCCCAGCCGCTGACTGTTCAGCACCACCGAGACCGAGCTTGCCAGCATCGCCAGCGCCGCCGCCGCCGGTCCCAGAACGCCGGTGAAGGCCGCCGGGACGATCACCGCGTTATAGGCCAGCGCCAGCACCAGGTTCTCCCGCGCGATGCGGCCGAAGCGCCGCGACAGCGCCCGTGCCGCCAGCACCCGGTCGAGCCCGCCGGCGGTGACCACCACATCGGCGGTCTGGGCGGCGGCCGAATGGGCGCTGGCGACCGAGATGCCGCACTCGGCCGCCGCCAGCGCCGGCCCGTCGTTGACGCCGTCGCCGACGAAGATCACCGGTTTCGGCAGGGTTTCGATCAACGCCACCTTGTCGGCCGGGGTGCAGCCGTGCCGCACCTCGGCCGGGCTCAGCCCCAGATCGCGGGCCAACCCCATCGCCGCCCCGGCCCCGTCACCGGTGGCGATGCGCAGCGCCAGCCCCTCGGCCCGCAGGCAGGCGATCATCTCGGCGGCGCCCCTGGCCGGGGTATCGGCCAGCGCGATCTCTCCCACCGGGCGGCCCTCCAGCGTGACCTGAAGCCAACTGCGCCCCTCCAGCCCCTGTTCGGCGCCGGCGCTCACCCGCACCTGACCGCCCTCCGGCGTCCGGGCCTCGGCACCGCGCGGCAACCGCTGCCCCCCCTCGCCCAGCTCACCCCCATGGGCGGTGACGATGGCCTCGGCGATCGGATGGCGAATGCCGGTCTCCGCCCGCGCCGCCAGGGCCAGCAGATCCGTCCCGCTCCAGCCGTCGGCGGGCCGCAGCGCGGCAACCCGCAGCCGGCCCTCGGTCAGCGTGCCGGTCTTGTCGAACACGATGCTGCGGGCCCGGGCCAGGGCGGCGAAACCTTCGGGATCGCGCAGCCGCAGCCCGCCCTCCGCCGCCACCTGCGCCGCCCGCATCTGTGCCAGGGGCAGCGCGATGGAGAGCGCGCAGGGACAGACCCCGACCAGCAGGGTCAGCGCCCGCAGCAGGCTCTCCTCCGGCCCGAGCCCCAGCAGAAGACCGGCCAGACCGGCCAGCCCCCCCAGCACCGGGATCGCGATCGAGAGCCGCTCCGCCCAGGTATCGGCGACAGAGCGGGCGGCTCCGCGGCGGGCAATTTCCAGCGCGATGGCACCGCCCATCCGGTCGATCTCGCGATCGCCATGGGCGCGCTCGACCCGAAGGATTAGCCGCTGGCCCAGGTTCAGCGCGCCGGCCTCGACCCGGTCGCCCGGCCCCACCGGCACCAGGCGGGTCTCGCCGGTCAACACCGCGCGGTTCACCTGGCTCCGGCCCGAGACCACCACCCCGTCCATGCTGATCGGGGCGCCGGCATCCACCGCCACCCGCTGGCCCGGTGCGACCTCGGCGCAGGGGCGGGTGTGCCAGCCGTCGGGGGTTTCGACCCGCGCCAGTTCCGGCGCCGCGGCCTCCATCGCGCTCAGCGCGTCGATGGCGCGGCGGCGGGTCACCACATCGACCAGCCGGCCGAACAGCAGGAGCGTCACCAGCATGGTGGCAGTGTCGAACCAGACCACCGATTGCCCCTGCCAGAGCGCCCAGCCCGACGCGAGGCAGGCCGACAGTGTACCGATGCTGACCAGCAGGTCCATGCCCGGGCTGCGCAGCCGGATCGACCGCCAGGCCATCCAGAGAAAGCCGGACCCGGCCCAGAACACCACCGGCAGCGCAAAGATCCCCGAGGCCAGTGCCAGCCACCAGGACACTGTGGGCGACAGATCGGTGAGATAGATCACGATGGCCGGCAGCATCGACCACATGCCGGCCACCACCGCCACCGCCAACCGCACGCCCAGCCGATGAATCTCCCGCCCCAGGGCGGCGGAGGTCTCCTCCGGCCGCAGTCGTTCGATCATCCGGTAGCCCGCGGCCGCGGTCGCCCGGGCCAGCGCCTCCGGGCTCAGCGCGGTGTCGTCCCAGTCGATCAGCGCCGACCCGGTGAGGTAATGCACCCCGGCCCGATTCACCCCCGGCAGGGCCGAGAGCCGGTTTTCCAGCCCGCGCGCGCATCCCGCGCAGGCCAGACCGTCAATCGCGAAGAGCCGCCGCATCGGCGATCAGCCCTCGTTCTCCGGGGCGCCGACCGGGCGTTCGGGCTCGGGCGTGCCGACACCGACCAGAACGCCGTCGATCTCCTTGCCGTACCAGCTGTCCTCGTTCTTGTGGAAGGTGGCGCGGACCTCCTCGACACTCATCCCCGATTTCTGGCGCGGGTCCTTGGGCCGTTCGTGGCTGTCGATATAGGCGGCCACGTCCCAGGCCTGCTGATCGGTCAGCTTGCCCGGCTGCGACAACGGCATGTTGTGCTTGATAAAGGCGGCGGCGGTGTTGATCCGCCCCATGCCGGCGCCCCAGTTGAAGCTGTTCGGCCCCCAGAGCGGCGGGAACACGATGCGGCCGTTGATATCGGTCTGCCCCTGCCCGTCGGCGCCATGGCAGACCGCGCAGTTCTCGGCGAAGACCGCCTTGCCACGCTCCAGCGAATAGCCGCCTTCGGGTTTGGCGACGGTGCCGAAGCCGGCACCGGCCATCTTGGTGCGGTTCGGTGCGCCGGTCGCCAGCCACGAGAAATAGATCTCCAGATCGCGATAGATGTCATGGCCATGCGGCGGCGGATGGCCGGCCACCGAATGCTGGGCGTTCATCGAATAGGTGAAACAGCCCATCACCCGGTCTTCCATGGTGTTGATCATCTTGTTCTTGCCGCGATACTTCGGGTACTGGCCCCAGGCCGCCCACATCGGCGCCGACAGCGGCTCTTTGCCCGCGTCGAGGTGACAGTTGGCGCAGGCCAGCCCGTTGCCGACGAATTCGCCGGCATTGGTGGCAGTGTTCATGAAGATCTCGCGGCCGCGGCGGATCGCGTCACCGTTCGGACCGTCGGGGATCTCCGCCTCGGTCGGGGGCTGGAAATAGGTGGGATCGGTGGCGGATTGCGCCACCTTGGCGCGGCCGCTGATCCAGCCCGGCACCAGACCGCTTTCCAGCGCCAGGGCGCCGGCGGCGACCAGCACCAGACCTCCGGCCAGGGCATAGATCGTGCGTTTGACCGTGCGGCCGGTCTCAGGGTTCTCAGAGGTCATGTCCATCCCCCTCCTTTGCGACGGCCCCGGTCGACCCGGCCGGAACGGCGGGAAGCGAGGCCAGGTAATCGGCAACCGCGCGGCGGTCGTCGGTGGAAAGCCCTTTGGAAATCTGATCCATCAGGCTCAAAGGCGAATTGGCGCGATGGCCGCCCGCCCAGGCCGCCAGCTGACTGGCGGTATAGGGCGCCTGCTGGGCCGAGAGCGCCGGGAAGTTCGGCGCCACGCCGAAACCCGAGGGCCCGTGGCAGGAGAAACAGGCGGGCACGCCCAGATCCCAGTCGCCGACCAGCGCCAGCGTCTCGCCGCGTTTCAGATCGCCGCCCAGTATCGGCGCTGCCGTCGAGGGCACGCTGAGCCCGGCGTAATAGGCGCCGAGCCCGGCGATATCGGCCTCCGTCAGCCCCTTGGCCACGAAGCTCATGTGTTCGTTGGCCCGGGTGCCGGTCTGGAAATCGCGCAGCTGCTTGGCGATGTAATCGGCCGACAGACCGGAGAGACGCGGGGTATTCTCCACCCCCTGCCCCAGATCGCCGTGGCAGCTGGCGCAGGCCCAGACGTCGTCCCGCCCCTCGAAGATCAGGGCGGAGACATCGGCAGAGACCGGCGTCACGCTGGCGCTGGAAAACGCCGGCTGTGGCGGCAGGCCGGGATAGGCCGCCGCCAGCGCCTCGCCGCCCGACCAGGTGCCCTGACCGACGGCCCTGGCGCGCAGATCGGCCACTGTGGCGGTGTCGACCCCGTCATCGCGGTCGCCGAAGGTGGCGGCGACATAGCTGGCCAGTTCGGCGATTTCCGCATCGCCGAAAGCGGCGGAGAAGCTCGGCATATGACCGTCGTAGTCATGACCGTCGACCCGGATCGGCCCGTCGATGCCGCGCAAGAGCACATTGGCGACCAGCTCCGGCCCCTGGGCGGGGAATTCCGAGCCGCGCAGCGGCGGCACCGCCAGCCGTACACCGGAGCCGTTGGGCTGGTGGCAGGTGGCGCAATTGGCCGCGAAGAGCGCCGCGCCGCTGTCAGGGGCATCGACCGGGCGATCCTGCTGAACTGCGGCCTCGACCGCGGTTTCCGGCGCTCCGCCCGAGGTGGTCAGCAACGTTCCTGTGCCCCAGATCGCCAGGGCCACCGCGACCCAGACCACCGGCAGCGGCATCCGGCCATTGCGTTCCCAGGGTTCGAATTTCTCGTCGACGATATGGTCGGAAGATGTGGGTTTCCGGGTCACGATCCGCTCTCCATGGTGGCATAGCCCTCATCGCGCAGCGCATCGGCCGGCGCCGGATAGGTCCGGTCGAGCGACAGCAGATAGGCGGTCAGATCCAGCGCCTCCTGCCGGGCGACGACCACGCCCGCCTCCGGCGCGAAGGCCTCGGGCAGCACCACGACGGTATCGCCGGGCTCGGCCGCGGGCTTGATCTCGAAGAGGAAGGGATAGGCCGGCATCACCGACCAGCCGAAGATCGCCCGCGGCTGGTAGAGATGGGTCAGCTGCCAGGCCTCGGAAGGCAGGCGGGCGCCGACGTTCAGCAGATCGGGTCCGGTGCGCATGGTGCCCAGCTGGTGCGGCTGGTCATAGACATAGTCGGCCGCCACCGCCGGGCGGCCCCAGCCGCGTTCCCCGTCGGGCGCCTGATCCGGCGAGCGCGGTTGCTGGCTGTGGCAGTAAACGCAGCCCAGCCCGACATATTGGGCGCGGCCCCGCGCCTGCTGTTCGGTATAGGGTTCGAGCTGCGGCGGCACGCTGTGACGAGCGATCTGGACCCCCGGCGCGATCACCAGCATCAGCGTGGCGAAGGCGAGGATGCCGAAGGCGAGAAGAGCGAGAGGAAGATAGCGGTTCATTCGGCAACCACGGGTTTGGCGGCAGTGCCGGGACGGGCCAGCAGAATGCCGATGAAGTTGAGGGCGAAGAGGATGTGACCAAGCGTCATCATCGAGCCGCCGATGGAGCGGGCCTCGAGATAGGGTTTCATCAGGATCACACTCTCGGCGAAGGGACGGGTGGCATCCAGCATGGCGAGCCCCTGCAACACGCCGCCGATCGACAGCGCGAAGAAGTAGATCGCGAAGCCCAGCACCACGAGCCAGAAATGCGCCCGGATCAGGCCCGGCCAGGCGAACTCGCGCCCCAGCAGCCGTGGCATGATGTGATAGACCGACCCGAACATCACGATCGACACGAAGGCATAGGCGCCCAGGTGCGCGTGGCCGATGGTGTAATGGGTGAAGTGGGTGATCGTGTTGACCGAGCGCAGCGCCTCGATCGAGCCCTGGAAGGAGGCGAAGGTATACATCAGCGCCCCGAAGGCGATGAAGCGCAGCGGCAGCGACTGTTTCAGCGCCCAGGTGTTGCGGGCGACGGTAACATGCTGGTTCACCGCCACCGCGATCACCGGGATGAACATCATCACCGAATGCACCACCGACAGGGTCACCACCCAGGTCGGGACCGGGCCGCCGATCAGGTGGTGGATGCCCACCTGGCTGTAGAACAGCGCCAGCCCCCAGAAGCCCAGCAGCGACACCGCGTAGGAATAGACCGGCTTGCCGATGATCTTGGGAATGAAGTAATAGGCCGTCCCCACCCCCAGCGGCGTCAGCCACAGGCCCAGAACGTTATGGGCGAACCACCAGTTTGTGGTGGCCTCTTCCACGCCGTAGTGGATGCCGGGCAGGTTGGCGACGATGAAGAGGAAGGGAAACCAGATCATCGCACCCAGGAAATACCAGCCGGTGACATAGATATGGTGCACCTCACGCTTGCGCGCGGTCTGGATCATCGGCAGCACGAAGAACACGCCCGCCAGCGCCAGCAGGATGTCGAGCTGCCAGGGGATCTCCAGCCATTCCTCGCCATCGGTCCAGCCGGTGGCGATGGCCCAACCGCCGGCGGCCACGGTCAGGTTCCAGATCACCGCACCGGCCAGCGGCAGCCCCGGCATCTTCAGCGGCGTGCGGAAGATGCGCGGCAGGATCCACATCATCCCGGCGATGCCGACCTGGCTGAGCCAACCATAGATCACCAGGTTCAGGTGCAGCGTCCGCATCCGACCGAAGGTCAGCGGCGCCGAGCCGGTCAGCCAGTCGGGCCAGTGCAGCTTGAGCGAGGCCCCCACCCCGAAGAGCGAGCCGACCACCAGCCAGAAGATCGCGGCGGCGATCAGCACCAGCACCGGCCTGGCGGAAATCCGGTCAATGCCGGTGGTATCGAACAGATGGGTGCCATCGACGTCGGGATGGCCGGCGCCCTCGGCCCCGAAGACCGTGGCGGCATCCCCCTTCTGCATTGTGATTTGCCTCGTCGCGACGGCCCAGATCAGAAAGGCCAGCGCAAGAACCGAGACGACGAAGCTGAGGCCCAGAAGGAGCCCGATCGTAAGTGGCATCGTCCGTAAGTGTCCCAAAGAGCTGGGACGGCTCCGCACGGCCGGAACCGGCGCGGAGTCGCCCGAGAAAACATGTCTGTGAGATCTTCTTTACGGGTTAGCTTAAGTGAACCTTAAGAAACGGCGGGAAATCTCGGCCCGGGGCGTTGATCCCTGCCCGGTCCCAGCGTCACTCCCCGGCGGCGACATCCGATGTGGCCCGGCGGATCTGGCGGCTGCGGCGCAGAAAGGCGGCGATGAAAAGCACCGAGAGGATCAGGATGATGGTCGGCGCCGGCGCACTGTCGAGAAAGAAGCTCAGGTAGACACCGCCCAGCATCGCGCCCAGGCAGACCGCCACCGCGATCGCCAGCATATGGGCGAACTGCCGGGTCAGGAGAAAGGCGATGGCACCCGGCGCGATCAGCAGCCCGACCGCCAGGATCAGCCCGGTCGCGCTCAGCGTCGCGACGATGGTCAGCGACAGCAGCGTCAGCAGCCCGTAGTGCAGCAGCCCCACGGCCAGACCGGAGGCGCGCGCCTGCGCCGGATCAAAGGCCTGCAGCATCAGGTCCTTCCATTTCAGCAGGAGCGCCGCCGACACCAGCAGCGAAATGCCCCCCGCGGTCCACAGATCCTCTGCCCCCACCCCGAGGATGTTGCCGAAGAGGATGTGATCCAGGTGCACGTTGGTGTGGATAGAGACATAGATCACGATGCCCAGCCCGAACATGCCGGAGAAGACCACCCCCATCACCGTGTCCTGCTTGACCCGGCTGTTCTGCGCCAGAAAGCCGGTCGCCAGCGCCGTCACCATGCCGGCGGCAAAGGCCCCGAGGATCAGCGGCAGCCCGAGGACATAGGCCAGAACGATGCCGGGCAGCACCGCGTGGCTGACCGCATCCCCCATCAGCGCCCAGCCCTTCAGCACCAGAAAGCACGACAGCAGAGCGGTCGGCACCGCCACCATCGCCGCGATCCAGAAGGCGTTGAGCATGAAGGGAAACTGGAACGGCAGCAGCAGCGTCTCGTTCATCGCTCCGCCTCCGGGCCCTGTATCAGCGCCTCTGCCGCGCGGCGCCGCGCCGCCAGCATCCCATGCTTGGGGGCCCAGACGAACACCGCCAGAAAGATCGCGGTCTGCAGCACGACGATGATGCCCCCCGTGGCCCCGTCGAGGAAATAGCTGAGATAGGCGCCGAGGAAGCTGGTCAGCGCACCGATCGTCACCGAAGTCAGGATCAGCCGCGGAAACCGGTCGCAGAGCAGATAGGCGGTCGCCCCCGGGGTCACCACCATGGCGACCACCAGAAACGCCCCCACCGTCTGCATCGCTGCCACCACGCAGGCCGACAGCAGCACGAAGAACACCGCCTTCAGCAGCCCCGGCCGCAGCCCGATGGAGCGGGCGTGATCCTCGTCGAAGAAGACCACCATCAGGTCCTTCCATCGGACGATCAGCACCGCCAGCGACAGAAAGCCGATCAGCGCCAGCTGCAGCGTGTCACCGGGAGAAATGGCGAGGATATTGCCCATGGTGATGGTCTGGATCGACACCGCCATCGGGTTGACCGAGGCGATGAACAGCCCCAGCCCGAAGAAGGAGGTGAAGATGATGCCGATGATCACGTCGATCTTCAGCCCCGAGCGGTCCGACAGAAATAGCATCGCCGCCGCCGCCAGCCCACCGGACAGGAACGCCCCCAGCGCAAAGGGCAGCCCCAGCAGATAGGCCCCGGCCACCCCCGGCACTACCGCATGCGACAGCGCATCGCCGATCAGCGACCAGCCCTTCAGCATCAGATAGGCGGAGAGAAAGGCGCAGACGCCGCCGACCAGCGCCGACACCCACATCGCGTTGGTCATATAGCCATAGGTGAAGGGCTCCAGCAGCGGGCTCATCCGGCGTCGTCCACCCGCCGGGTGCGGCCGCCGTACCGCACCAGCGGCCGTTCGTCGTCGGTCAGGATGGTGACCTGCCGCGGATCGTCGTCGTCATGCAGCGCCGCGCCGCCAAGGGTGAAATGCCGCAGCACCCCGCCGAAGGCCGCCTCCAGATTGTCGCGGGTGAAGGTCGTCTCGGTCGGGCCCGAGGCCAGCACGGTGCCCTTCACCAGGACCGTGCGATCGCAGAACTCCGGCACCGACCCGAGGTTGTGGGTGGAAACGAGCATCACCCGCCCCTCGTCGCGCAGCGCCCGCAGCAGTGCCACGATCTGCTCCTCGGTCTTCACATCGACGCCGGTAAAGGGTTCGTCGAGCAGGATAACCTGCCCCTCCTGCGCCAGGGCACGGGCCAGGAAGACGCGCTTTTTCTGACCACCGGACAGCTCTCCGATCTGGCGCTGGCGATAATCCTGCATGCCGACGCGCGCCAGCGCCGCCGCCACCGCGGCGCGATCGGCGGCGCGCGGCCGGCGCAGAAACCCCATGTGGCCGTAGCGGCCCATCATCACCACATCCTCGACCAGCACCGGGAACGACCAGTCGACCTCCTCCGCCTGCGGCACATAGGCGACGAGGTTGCGCCGCAACGCCTCCTTCACGCTCATTCCCAGCAGGCGGATATCGCCGGCCGCCAGCGGAACGAAGTCCATGATCGCCTTGAACAGGGTGGATTTCCCGGCGCCGTTCACCCCCACCAGCGCGGTGACGGTGCCACGGGGGATGTCGAAACTGGCCCGGCGCAGGGCGGTATGGCCGTTGCGATAGGTGACGGTAACGTCGCGGGCGCGGATGCCGCCGCCAATCTCTGCCCCGGGCTCCGTGTCGCCGCCAGCGCCGGTCGCGGCAACCGGCCCTCTGTCGGTCGGCGGGGGCGTGGGGCTGTCCTTGGTCATCATCGCTCTCTCCCTGCCGGCTGCTGGCGGCTCAGTTGCCGGGCGCGCGCAGCCCGTCGACGACCGTCTGCGTGGTGACCCGCAGCAGATCGAGATAGCTGGGCACCGGCCCGTCTGCGGTCGACAGGCTGTCGACATAAAGCTCTCCGCCATAGCGCGCGCCGGTCTCCCGCGCGACCTGTTTGGCCGGCGCCGTGTTCACCGTGCTCTCGCAGAAGACCACCGGGATATCATGCGCCCGCACCCCGTCGATCACCGCGCGCACCTGCTGCGGCGTGCCGGTGTGATCGGCGTTCATCGGCCAGAGGTAGAGCTCGTTCAGCCCCAGATCACGGGCGAGATAGCTGAAGGCCCCCTCGCAGGTCACCAGCCAGCGCTGCGCCTCCGGCACCTCGGCAATGCTGGTCTTCAGCGGTTCCATCACCGCGCGCAGCTCCGCCTTGTAGGTCTCGGCATTGGCGGCATAGGTTTCGGCATTGTCTGGGTCCTGCGCAGCGAAGGCGCGGGCGATATTGTCGATGTAGATGGTGGCGTTGCCCAGACCCATCCAGGCATGTGGATTGGGCTTGCCCTCATAGGCGCCGGTGGAGATCGGGATCGGATCGATGCCTTCGGTCAGGGTGACCGAGGGCACATCGCCCAGATTGTCCAGAAACTGCCGGAACCAGAGCTCCAGATTCATCCCGTTCCAGAGGATCAGATCGGCGTCATGCGCCCGCACGATATCGCGCGGCGTCGGCTCATAGCCGTGGATTTCCGCCCCCGGCTTGGTGATGGAGACCACATCCGCCGCTTCCCCCGCCACATGGCGGGCCATGTCGGCCAGCACGGTGAAGGTGGTCACCACCTTCATCCGATCGCCGGCCGCAGCGGCCCCGGCACCAAGCGACAGGGCGGTCGCGCCGATCAGCGCCGTCAGTCTGAAGGAGATCGTCATCGCAGCCCCTGTCCCTTCCCGGATTGTCCCCAGGTCATCCCTGTGTCTTCCGCCTCCAGCCCGGACAAATCCGCCCACGGCCGAAGTTATCCCCAACAGAGATAGCTGATCGCGGCAGAACTGCAAGTGCAATTCATTCTCAAAATGAATGCAGATCGCGAATGACACCGGGTTGCCCGCGGCGCAGGCGGTCCGGACAGGGGGCAAGGGACCAACGGCCCCCTGCCCACCCTTTCAGGCGGCGAGCAGCGCCTCGATATGTCCCGGGCCGGCGGGACGGATGCCGGTCGGGTTCAGCGCCTTGATCGAGAAATAGCCGCGGGTGATGTGATCCATGTTCACGGTCTGGCGCACCCCGGGCAGCCGCAGGACCCGCTCCATATAGGCCGAGAGCCGGGGATATTCCCTGATCTGCCGGCGGTTGGTCTTGAACAGCCCGTGATAGGCCGCATCGAAGCGGATCAGGGTGACGAACAGGCGGATATCGGTTTCGGTGAACCGGTCGCCGAACAGGAAATCGCCGCCCAGCCGCGCCTCCAGCTCGTCGAGCATCGCGAAGACGCCGGCCACCGCCTCGTCATAAGCCGCCTGCGAGGACGCGAACCCGGCCTTGTAGACGCCGTTGTTCAGCTGGTCGTAGATGCGCGGGTTCAGCGCGTCGATCTCGGCGGCCAGATCCTGCGGGTAGAGCCGCAGGTCCGAGGGCACCAGATGTTCGAAAGCAGTGTCGAACATCCGCAGGATATCGGCGCTTTCGTTGTTCACCATCACGTTGCGCTTCATGTCCCAGAGCGCCGGAACGGTGGCGCGGCCGGTGAAATGCGGATCGGCCCGGGTGTAGAGCTCGTGCATGTAGCGGGCGCCGAACTGCGGATCGGCATCGGCTCCGGGATAGCCGCCGAAGCTCCAGCCCTCTTCCGTCATGGTCGGATTGACCACGGTGATCGGGATCAGCGCCTCCAGCCCCTTGAGGCTGCGGGCCATCAGCGTCCGTGAGGCCCAGGGACAGATATAGGCGACATAGAGCCGGTAGCGTCCCGGTTCGGCCGCGAAGCCGCCCTCCCCCGTCGGTCCGGCGGCGCCGTCCGGGGTGATCCAGTTGCGAAAGCTCGACACCTGGCGCACGAAACGGCCTTCTTCGTCGGCCTTCTGCACCGGTGTCCAGTCCTTGGTCCATTTCCCATCGACAAGCATGGCGGCGGCTCCTCAGTAATAGACGAAACTGCGCATCGAGACCGAGCCGAGGTCGATCTTCGGGCTCAGGAACAGAAGCTCGTCCTTCTCGTCCGCCGCACCCGCGACGGTCAGCGCCGGCAGGTAGTGATCGGCAGAAGGATGCGCCATCTGAAACAGCGGGCCGAGTTTCTGGCGGTTGCTCAGCAGCTCCAGATCGCCGGCGTCCAGCCGTTCGGCGAACAGCGTGTCGAATTCCTCGGCCCAGTCCCAGGCCTTGGAACCTGCCCCCCAGCGCACCGCGCCGAGGTTGTGAACCACATTGCCCGATCCCAGGATCAGCACGCCGCGATCGCGCAGGCCGCGCAGGGCGTGGCCGATCTCGATCTGGTAATCCAGCGGCCGGCTCATATCGATGGAGAGCTGGAACACCGGCACGTCGGCCTTGGGATAAAGGAACTTCAGCACCGACCAGGCGCCGTGATCCAGACCCCAGCGATCATCGCCCTGGGCATGGTGGCTGGCGAGAAGCGAGACCACCTCCTGCGCCACATCGGGGGCGCCCGGAGCCGGATACTGCTGTTCGAACAGCTTTTTCGGGAAGCCGTAGAAATCGTGGATGGTCTGCGGATGGGCGGAAATATTCACCAGCGTCGAGCCGCGGGTCATCCAGTGGGCCGAGACCACCAGAATGGCCTGCGGCCGCGGCAGGCTGCGACCAAGCGCCGACCAGCTGCGGGAATACTCGTTGTCCTCGATGGCATTCATCGGGCTGCCGTGGCCGAGAAAGACCACCGGCATCCGGTCGGAGGCCTTCAGTGAGTCTTTCAGCTGGTTGAGTTGCTGCGCGATGCTCATGGCGTTCTCCTTCGCGGGGATGTTTCGGGAGGCTGCGGCGCCAGGGCGCCCGCCGGTTTCGTTGAAGGCAAGATGGCCTCTGGTAGCACGGAATGAAATGGCGATTATATGGAATGATTATCCCCAAAACGTTCCCAATTGAACGAAATGGGCGCCGCCGCCCGCCCTGCCCTCCGGCTTGACACCGCTGCCGGCGACGCTAGGGTACGGACCGCGACATGAGCCGTCGCTGCCCCGCCGGGCCACACTTTCTCAGGCGGATTTCCATTTTACCGGATCGCGGCTCTTGTCTTCCCCTCCCGGACCAGAGCCCGCGATTGCCGCGGATGAGAATCGGACCGAGAAGGATCAGACCATGAAAATCACCCTCGTGGTGGGGAACCCCAAACCGCAATCTCGCACCGCCCGGCTGGCCCGGATGCTGATCGACCGGATATTCGGCCCCGATCGGGCCGAGGTCGAGGTTGTCGAGCTGGCCGATCATGCCGCTGCGCTGTTCACCTGGCCGTCCGAGGAGATGGCCGCGCTCAACGCCCGGGTGGCGGCCTCCGATCTGGTGGTCTTCGCCTCGCCCACCTACAAGGCAACCTATACCGGGCTGCTCAAGGCCTTTCTCGACCGCTACCCGCAGAACGGGCTGGAGCGGACCACCGCGCTGGTGCTGATGACCGGCGGCGGCATGGCCCATTCCATGGGCCCCACCGTGACGCTGATCCCGCTGCTGCACGAGCTGGGCGCGGTGGTGCCGGTGCGCGGTTTCTACTTCAACACCGAGATGATGGACCGCGCCGGAGAGATCATCGACGGGTTCGCCGCCGAGACCCTCGGCGCCTTTGCCCGCATGGTGCCGCTGCTGCAGGCCGCCGCCCCGCGGATGCAGGATATCCACCCCGGCAAGACAGAGAAGACGGACACCCCCCAATGACCCATCCCGCGATCGATCCGCGTGTCTTCCGCGACGCGCTCGGCCATTACGCCTCCGGCATCACCGTGATCACCGGCAGGCAGGACGCGGCCCCGGTCGGTTTCACCTGCCAGTCGTTCTACAGCGTGTCGCTGGAGCCGCCGCTGATCTCCTTCAGCGTCAAGCAGGCGTCGAACAGCTGGCCCCGGATCCGCCCCTCGGGCCGGTTCGCCGTCAACATGCTCAGCGCCGATCAGGAGGCGCTTTCGAACGGCTTCGCCAGCTCGTCCGGCGACCGCTGGTCCGGCGTCGACTGGACCGAAAGCGCCGCCGGCAACCCGCTGATCGCCGGAGCGCTGCTGCAGATCGACTGCGAGATCTTCGCCGAACACGAAGCCGGCGACCACCGGCTGGTGATCGGCCGGGTGCTGCAGCTCGCCACCGCCGATCCGGCGCAGGACCACAGCCCGCTGATCTATTTCAAAGGCCGCTATCGCCAGCTGCACCCGGCCTGACGGCGCCCGCAAGACAGGCAGACCGCCGCGCCCGGGCCGCCGCCCGCCGCCCATGGGGCGGTTTGCGGTTCTCCGGCCCGGCCCGGTCTGTTAGGGCAGGCGCATCCTACCGCCGTCTCTCGCAGGCGGCCCTCCCCCAACAGACAGACGACCCGCCATGACATCTTCCTCCTCTCCCCGCTCCGCCACCGGCCGCCCGGTGGTGGTCAATCAGGTCGACGCCGAGGTGGGCGCCAGCCTGCGCGCCCATCCCGCCGAGCCCGTCGTGATCGACCTTTACGATGCCGAGACCCCGCCCTGGGAGCTGCCGGAAGAGACCGAGGTGCTGGTCACCCGCCCCTCCATCGGCTGGCGCAAGGCACCGCAGGAAGCCGCCGCCCTGCCCGCCGGGCTGCGCTGGGTGCAGACACTGTCGGCGGGGGTCGAGATCTATCCCCGCTGGTTGATGGACGGCCGCGCCTTCACCTGCGGCCGCGGTGTCGCCGCCGGGGCGATCGCCGAATATGTGATGGCGGCGCTGCTGGATCACGCCAAGGGGTTCCGCGATCTGGTGGTCCGCGACGAGGCCAGCTGGAAGACCCGCCCCGAGATCGGCAGCCTGAGCGGCAAGACGCTGGGGCTCCTGGGCTATGGCGCGATCAACCAGGCCATCGCCCGCCGCGCCCAGGGGTTCGAGATGACCGTTCTGGCCAGCCGCCGCGGCGCCTGGGACGCCAGCGACACGCTGGCCGCGCCCGCCGCCTCGCCCGAGGCACTGTTCGCCGCCTCCGATTATCTGGTGGTGGGGATGCCACTGACCGATGCCACCCGGCATATGGTCAATGCCGCGCTGCTGGCTGCGGCCAAGCCGGGGCTGGTGCTGATCAACGTGGCGCGCGGCGAAATCGTCGATCAGGAGGCGCTCTGCGCCGCGCTGGAGGCCGGGCAACTGGGTCGTGCGGTGCTGGATGTCACCACGCCGGAACCGCTGCCCGACGGGCACCCGCTCTATGCCCAGGCAGGGGTGACGATCACGCCGCATATCTCCTGGGTCAGCCCGGATTTCATGGCCGGCTTCCTGCAGGATCTGGGCAGCAATCTCTCCGCCTATATGGCTGGCGCGCCGCTGATGAATCTGGTCGATACCGATCGCGGCTACTGACGCCGCAGCGCCGACCCGACGGATGCAAGGACCACAGGCCCCCGGCGGTGACGCCCGGGGCCGCAGGTTCTCAGGCCATGGCCTCCCGCACCAACCGACCCAGACGGGCGATGCCCTCGTCGGTCTTTTCCTTCTCGTGCAGCGAGAAGCTCAGGCGCAGGGTGTTGCCATGGGTGCCGTCGGCATAGAAGGCCCGGCCCGGCACGAAGGCGACCCGCTCGGTCTTGAGCGAGGTGGCCAGCAGATCGGCGGCGTCGATGCCCTCGGGAAGTTCCACCCAGACGAACATGCCGCCCTCCGGATGGGTCCAGCTGACGCCCTCGGGCATCTCGCGGGCCAGCGCGTCCAGCATCAGATCGCGGCGCCGGCCGTAGACATCGCGCAGATGCGCGACATGGCCGTCGAAATCCTTCGCCGCCACCTCGGCCACCGCCATCTGGTTCAGCGTCGCGGAATGCAGATCGGCGGCCTGTTTCAACAGCACCAGCCGGTCGATGACCTCACGCGCGGCGACGACCCAGCCAACCCGCAGACCCGGCGACAGGGTTTTCGAGAAAGAGCCGGAATAGACCGTGCGGCAGGCCTCGATATCGCCCTTGCGTTCGATTTCCAGCGCCAGCACCGGCGGCACCGGCTCACCGTCATAGCGCAGCTGCTGATAGGCACCGTCCTCGACGATGGCGCAGTTCATCTCGTCCGAAAGGTCGATCAGCCGCTCACGCTCTTCCCGGGTCAGGGTCAGGCCGGTGGGATTGGCGAAATCGGCGGAGAGATAGGCGAACTTCACCTGCCCGCCGGCCTCGGCCGCGGCCTCCTGATATTGCGCGGCGGTGCGGTTGCCGCGCAGCGACAGCCGGTCGTAGACCGGTTCATAGGCGTTGAAGGCCCCCAGCGCGCCCAGATAGGTCGGCCAGGACACCAGCGCGGTATCGCCCGGGCTGAGCAGCAGCTTGCCGAGGTAGTCCAGCGCCTGCTGCGACCCGGAGGTGATCAGGATGTTATCCTCGGTGCAGGTGATGCCCAGCCGCTCCATCCGGTCACGGATCCAGCTGCGCAGCGGCAGATAGCCTTCGCTGACCGAATATTGCAGCGCGACCTTGGCCGCCTCGCCGCTCAGCGCGTTGGTCATCGCCTGAGAGAACTCCTGCGCCGGAAACAGCGCCGGATCGGGAATACCGCCGGCAAAGGAAATGATGTCGGGCTGGTCCAGCAGTTTCAGAAGTTCGCGGATTTCCGAAGCCTTCATGCGCAGCGCGCGCGAGGCCAGCACCTGTGACCAGTCCATAGATCGTTCTCCTTCACCGCCCCCGGGTCGGGAGGTTTCTGCCTGTCGGGGGGGAAATCTCAGTCGGACTGCCTTCCCCCATCTGGAAGAAAAGTTCAAGCGCATAGCAGCAAACGCATAGCAAGGCTGTGAAAATGTGATAGCGCCGAAATATTCTGTCTGCCGGTTGCCGCAACGGCGGGCATCCCCCCGCTGACCCGGCGGCCCGCCATTGCCCGGGTCATCTCAGATCCGGGTGGTCAGCCCGTAGCCCGGCACGTGATAGAGCCGCGCGAAGGTCACCGGCGCACCGCGCAACCAGGTCATCCGTTCCACCGTGAAGATCGGATCGCCCGGGGCGGCATCCAGAAACTCCGCCATCTCGGCGCCGGCGCGGCTGGCCGAGAAGGTCAGCTCCACATTCGACACCGGCACCCGCTGCAACAGCCACTCATTCGGCCCGATGGCGCTGAAATCGGCCTCGAGCACGCCGGGGACGCTGTCGGTCACGATCCACCGGTCCTCGAACTGGAACGGCCGGGCATCGGCGAAATGCATGCAGCGGACGTGCAGGACCCGCGCCTGCGGCGGCAGGCCGAAGCGCGCCGCCAGCCAGCCGGGCGCGGCCAGTTCCTCCCGCCCGACCAGGACATAGCGATAGCTGGCCCCCATCGCCACCACCTCGTCGCGCACCAGCGGAATCGCCAGACGCGCCTGACGCACCGGCGCGTTCAGCACCCGCGTGCCCGCCTTGCGACGGCGTTCCAGATAGCCCTCCTCCGCCAGTTCCCGCAGCGCCCGGTTCACCGTGGTGCGGGTGCTGGAAAACTCCTCCGCCAGATCCTTCTCGCTGGGCAGCAGGCTGTCGGGCGGCCAGACCCGGCTCTCGATCCGGTCCAGTACCACCTGCTTGATATCGCGAAAGCTCATCGGCTCGCGCGGGTCCTCGGGGGCAGCTGAGAGAAGGTCGGTCATCGGGCATCCGGTCGGCTGATCTGCGCCATTGCGCGGTTATATCCACAGTTTCCAGGCGGGGAAAGCGGCGCCGGCGGCGACCTAAGGGCGATGATTTCCGGCCTCCGAGCGCCGGGACGTGAGATCGTCAAGCGATTTCCTTCTTCATATTATGTATAGACATAATAACCTATAACCTATATTAAACAACCCACCCAATCACCTGAGGCCTCGAATCGTCATGACCTCCGTTCAGCTTCTCCGGAACGCCCGGCTTGCGACCATGGACCCCGCCCGCGACGCGCCCTACGGGCTGATCGCGGCCGGCGCGCTGGTGCTGGAGGGCGAGCGGATCGCCTGGGCCGGGCCAGAGGCGGCGCTGCCCGACCGCTTTGCCCCCCTGGTGGCGGAGGATCTCGGCGGCCGGCTGGTCACCCCCGGGCTGATCGACCCGCACACCCATCTGATCTTCGGCGGCGACCGCGCCGCGGAATTCGAACTGCGGCTGAACGGCGCCAGCTATGAAGAGGTGGCCCGCCGCGGCGGGGGCATCCTTTCCACCGTGCGGGCGACCCGCGCCGCCGATCTGGATCAGCTGGTGGCCAGCGCCCTGCCCCGGCTCGACGCGCTGATCGCCGAGGGGCTCACCACGGTAGAGATCAAATCCGGCTATGGCCTCGACCGGGATACCGAGCTCAGGCTGCTGCGTGCCGCCCGCCGCATCGCGGAGCTGCGACCGGTCCGGGTGCTGACCAGCTTTCTCGGCGCCCATGCGCTGCCGCCGGACTATGCCGGCCGCGCCGATGCCTATCTCGACGAGGTCTGCATCCCGACACTCAGGGCGGCGCAGGCCGAAGGGCTGGTCGACGCGGTCGACGGGTTTTGTGAAACCATCGCCTTCAGCCCGGCGCAGATCGCCCGGGTGTTCGACGCCGCCTGCGCCCTCGGCCTGCCAGTGAAGCTGCATGCCGAACAGCTGTCGAACCTCGGCGGTGCCGCACTGGCGGCGCGCTATGGCGCGCTGTCGGCCGATCACATCGAATATCTCGATCCGGCCGGGGTGACCGCCATGGCCGCCGCCGGCACCGTCGCCACGCTGCTGCCCGGCGCCTTCTACACGCTGCGGGAAACCCGGGTGCCGCCGATCGCGGCGCTGCGCGCGCAGGGCGTGCCGATGGCGCTGGCGACCGACTGCAACCCCGGCACCTCGCCGCTGACCTCGCTGCTGCTGACCCTGAACATGGGCTGCACCCTGTTCCGCCTGACGCCGGAGGAGGCACTGGCCGGGATCACCCGCCACGCCGCCCGCGCGCTGGGGCTGCAGGACTCCGGGGTAATCGCGCCGGGGATGCGCGCCGATCTGGCGATCTGGGATGTCGCCACCCCGGCTGAGCTGGCCTATCGCATCGGCTTCAACCCCCTTCACAAACGTCTGTTCGGAGGCAGGACATGACCCCGCTCCCCCTGATCCCCGGCCAGGCCAGCCTGTCCGATCTGGCCACGCTCTACTGGACCGAGGCGCCGGCCCGGCTCGACCCCGGCTGCCGGCCGCAGGTGGAGGAGGCGGCGCGCCGGATCGCCGCAGCCGCCGCCGGGGCGGCGCCGGTCTATGGCGTCAACACCGGCTTCGGCAAGCTCGCCAGCCTCAAGATCGCACCTCAGGACACGGCGACGCTGCAGCGCAACCTGATCCTCAGCCATTGCTGCGGCGTCGGGCCTGCGATCCCGCGGCGGATCACCCGGCTGATGATGGCGCTGAAGCTTCTGTCCTTCGGTCGCGGTGCTTCCGGCGTGCGCTGGGAGCTGGTCGAGCTCCTGCAGGAGATGCTGGCGCGAGGCGTCACCCCGGTGGTGCCGGCGCAGGGCTCGGTCGGGGCCTCCGGCGATCTGGCACCGCTGGCGCATATGACGGCGGTGATGATCGGCGAAGGCCAGGCGGAGATCGCGGGCGACTGCCTGCCCGGTGCCGAGGCGCTGGCTCGCGCCGGCCTCTCCCCCATCGTGCTGGGCCCGAAAGAGGGGCTGGCCTGCATCAACGGCACCCAGTTCACCACCGCCTTCGCCCTGGCCGGGCTGTTCCGCGGCTGGCGGGCGATGCAGAACGCGCTGGCGATCTCGGCGCTGTCGACCGATGCCATCATGGGCTCCACCGCGCCGCTGCAGCCCGAGATCCACAGCCTGCGCGGTCATCAGGGCCAGATCGATGCCGCCGCCAGCCTGCGGGCGATCCTCGCGGGCTCGGACATCCGCGAAAGCCATCGCGACGGCGACAGCCGGGTGCAGGATCCCTATTGCATCCGCTGCCAGCCGCAGGTGACCGGCGCGGCGATCGACGTGCTGCGTCAGTCCGCCCGTACCCTGCTGATCGAGGCCAATGCCGCCACCGACAACCCGCTGGTGCTGACCGGCGCCGGGCTGATCGTCTCGGGCGGGAACTTCCATGCCGAGCCGGTGGGCTTTGCCGCCGATATCATCGCCCTGGCCCTGGCGGAGATCGGCGCCATCGCCCAACGCCGCATCGCGCTGATGGTGGACCCGACGCTGAGCCACGATCTGCCGCCCTTCCTGACGCCGGACCCGGGGCTGAACTCCGGCCTGATGATCGCCGAGGTGACCTCTGCCGCGCTGATGAGCGAGAACAAGCATCTGGCCAACCCCTGCGTCACCGACAGCACGCCGACCTCCGCCAATCAGGAAGATCACGTCTCGATGGCCGCGCACGGCGCCCGGCGGCTGGAGCGGATGGTGGAGAACCTGAACCACATTCTGGGGATCGAACTGCTCTGCGCCGCCAACGGGGTGGAGTTCCGGGCGCCGCTGACGACCAGCCCGGCGCTGCAGCAACTGCTGGCGCGGCTGCGCCATACCATCCCGCCACTGCGCGCCGACCGCTATCTCGCCCCCGATCTGGCCGCCGCCCAGGCCCTGGTCGCCGACGGCCGGCTGATCGCCGGCCTGCCGCTGCCGGAACTGGAGCCCGCGGCATGAGCCCCTGTACCCGGCGGCGCGCCGCCGCCGCGCCCCTTCCCCCCACCCCGGCCGCCCCGGCCCCCGGACAGAAAGGCTGACCGATGACCGACCCGCGTCACAACACCCGCGACATCTTCCCCCCGACCGGCCCCGAGCTGACGGCCAAGAGCTGGCTGACCGAGGCGCCGCTGCGGATGCTGATGAACAACCTGCATCCCGATGTGGCCGAGAACCCGCATGACCTGGTAGTCTATGGCGGCATCGGCCGCGCCGCCCGGACCTGGAAGGACTTCGACCTGATCCTCGACAGCCTGAAGGGGCTGGAGGCGGACGAGACGCTGGTGGTGCAGTCGGGCAAGCCGGTCGCCATCGTGCGCAGCCATGCCGATGCGCCGCGCGTGCTGATCGCCAATTCGAACCTGGTACCGCATTGGGCCACCTGGGATCATTTCAACGAATTGGATAAGAAGGGCCTGATGATGTACGGCCAGATGACCGCCGGTTCCTGGATCTACATCGGCAGCCAGGGCATCGTGCAGGGCACCTACGAGACCTTCATGGAGGCCGGGCGCCAGCACTACGGCGGCGATCTGAAGGGCCGCTGGATCCTGACCGGGGGCCTCGGCGGCATGGGCGGGGCGCAGCCGCTGGCGGCGGTGATGGCCGGGGCCTGCTGTCTCGCCGTCGAATGCGACGAGACCCGCGCCGATTTCCGCCTGCGCACCGGCTATGTCGACGAGAAGACCCACTCTCTGGACGAGGCGCTGGAGATGATCGACCGCTGGACCGCAGCGGGAGAGGCGAAATCGGTGGCATTGATTGGCAATGCCGCAGATGTGTTCCCGGCGATCCTGCACCGCGGCCGGCGGCCCGATATCGTCACCGACCAGACCTCGGCCCATGATCCGGTGAACGGCTACCTGCCGCAGGGCTGGACGGTGGCGGAATGGCGTGCCCGGGCCGAGAGCGATCCGAAAGCGGTGGAAAAGGCCGCCCGCGCCTCGATGCGGGTGCAGGTGGAGGCGATGGTGGCCTTTCACGACGCCGGCATCCCCACCGTCGATTACGGCAACAACATCCGCCAGATGGCGCTGGAGGAAGGGCTTGAGCGCGCCTTCGCCTTCCCCGGCTTCGTGCCGGCCTATATCCGGCCGCTGTTCTGCCGGGGCGTCGGCCCGTTCCGCTGGGCGGCGCTGTCTGGCGATCCGGAGGATATCTGGAAGACCGACCAGAAGGTGAAGGAGCTGATGCCCGACGACGCCCATCTGCACAACTGGCTGGACATGGCGCGCGCGCGGATCGCCTTTCAGGGGCTGCCGGCGCGGATCTGCTGGGTGGGTCTGGGCGATCGTCACCGGCTGGGCCTGGCCTTCAACGAAATGGTGCGGCGCGGCGAGTTGAAGGCGCCGGTGGCGATCGGGCGCGATCACCTCGACAGCGGCTCGGTCGCCTCGCCCAACCGCGAGACCGAGGCTATGCGGGACGGCTCCGACGCGGTGTCGGACTGGCCGCTGCTGAACGCGCTGGTCAATACCGCCTCCGGCGCCACCTGGGTGTCGCTGCATCACGGCGGCGGCGTCGGCATGGGCTTCAGCCAGCACGCCGGCATGGTCATCGTCGCCGATGGCAGCGCCGAGGCCGACCGCCGGCTGGAACGGGTGCTGTGGAACGATCCGGCCTCAGGCGTCTGGCGCCACGCCGACGCCGGCTATGAAGAGGCGATCGCCTGCGCCCGTCACCACGGCCTGCGGTTGCCCGGCATCCTGGGCTGAGGCCCCTGGCCGGCGGGCTGGCCCTGCTCCCGCCGGCCGCTTCCTCCTTACCGCATTTCGCTTTTTCCTTGCGCCCGCGGCCCCGTCTTGGGAGGGTCGCGCCGGTCCCGATCATGGGGGCACGCCAGCGGCCCAGCCCGCAAGCCAGCGAGACGAAAGCATGTCCCAGTCCCCGGGCGACCGGATCAAAACCCTGCTGCTGCTCAGCGCCCTGACCACGCTGGCCATCGGCCTTCTGCTGCTGCTGGCCGGAGCCGACCGCGGCGCCACGCTGATCTGGGCGCTGGGAGTGCTGCCGGTTCTGACCGGCCTCTGCCTGGAGATCCTGCGCAGCCTCCGGCAGGGGGAAATCGGGCTTGATATCGTGGCGGCGCTGTCGATGACCAGCGCGCTGGTCTTCGGCGAAACGCTGGCCGCCTCGGTGGTGGCGGTGATGTATGCCGGCGGCACCTTTCTGGAGAGCCATGCCGAACGCCGCGCCCGCCGCGAAATGCACGATCTTCTGGCCCGGGTACCGCGCAGCGCCACCCGCATCGGCGCCGCCGGGCTGGAGGACGTCCCGCTCGAGGCGCTGGCCCCGGGCGATGAGCTGCTGATCCACCAGGGGGATGTGGTGCCCGTCGATGGCGTCGTTCTCGACGGTCAGGCGTTTCTCGACACCTCCGCCCTGACCGGGGAATCGCTGCCGGTGAAATGCGGCCCCGGCGCCGCCGTCATGAGCGGGGCCACCAATGCCGGCGAGGCGTTTCGCCTGCGCGCCAGCCACAGCGCCGGCGACAGCACCTATGCCGGGATCGTCCGGCTGGTGGAGGAGGCGCAGCGGTCCAAGGCGCCGATGTCGCGGCTGGCCGACCGCTGGTCGCTGGGCTTCCTGGCGGTGACCGTGGCGCTGGCCGGCCTCGCCTGGGCACTGACCGGCGATCCGATCCGGGCGGTGGCGGTGCTGGTGGTCGCCACCCCCTGCCCGCTGATCCTGGCGGTGCCGGTGGCGCTGGTCGCCGGGCTCAGCCGGGCGGCGCAGTTCGGCGTCCTGGTCAAGGGCGCCCGGCCGCTCGAGGCGATGGCCCATATCCGCACGCTGATCCTCGACAAGACCGGCACCCTGACCGACGGGCGCCCTCAGATCACCAGCGTCCTGCCGCATGCAGACCTGCCCGAGGCCGAGGTGCTGCGGCTGGCCGCCGCGCTCGATCAGGGCAGCAAGCATCCGGTGGCCCAGGCCCTGGTCGCCGAGGCGCAGGCGCGCGGGCTGCACCTGCCGGTGCCCGCCGGTCTGACCGAACATGCCGGCGAAGGAGTCTCCGGCCGGGTCGACGACCGTCAGGTCCTGGTCGGTGGCGCCGATTTCGTGGCCGCCCGCATCGGCGCCACGGTCAGCGAGACCGCACTGCCGATGGCCGCCGACCTGGACGCCGGCGCCGTGCTGGTGGCGGTTGCCGTCGATGGTCGGCTGGCCGGGCATCTGGTGATGGCAGACCCGCTGCGCGAGGGCGCCGCCGGCCTGCTGCAGGCGCTGCGCCGGCAGGGCATCGCCCGGCTGCTGCTGGCCACCGGTGACCGCGCCGAGGTGGCCCGGCGGGTGACCGCCGGGCTCGGCCTCGACGGGGTGCGGGCCGGCCTCAGCCCGGATCAGAAGGTGCTTCTGGTCCTCAGCGAACGCAAGAACGGCCCGGTGATGATGGTCGGCGACGGGGTCAACGATGCGCCGGCGCTGGCGGCCGCCGATGTCGGCGTAGCGATGGGTGCGCGCGGTGCCGCCGCCTCGGCCGAGGCCGCCGATGTGGTGCTGCTGGTCGACCACCTCGACCGGCTGCGCCCCGGGCTGGAGATCGCGCGGCGCGCGCGCGGCATCGCCATCCAGAGCGTGGTCGCCGGCATCGGCCTGTCGGTGCTGGGCATGATCGCCGCCGCGCTCGGCTGGCTGACGCCGGTCGAGGGGGCGCTGCTGCAGGAGGTGATCGATGTCGCGGTGATCCTGAACGCACTGCGCGCCCTGCGCATCCGCCCCGGGATCGAGGAGATCTCTGCCTGAGGCGCCTCAGCCCGGCGGCAAGGGGGTCGCCGGCGCGCTCCAGTCCTCGGCCAGGACCCAGTCGCAGAAGGTCGCGACCGTCTTCATCCGGCGATGGGCGCGCGGCAGCACCAGATAGAACCCCGGAACATCGCCCGCGGCCATGTCCGCCAGCACCTCTGCCCCCAGGGGTGCGACCAGCCGGCCGCTGTCCAGATCCTCGACCGCGTCGCCGCGCGACACCAGCCCCACCCCCATCCCGGCAAGGGTCGCCTGCCGCATGCTGTCGGCATCCTGAAAGGCGATCTCGCCGGCCTGATCGGGCAGGCTCACCCCGAGGTGGCGCAGCACCCTCGGCCAGTAGGTCCCGGCCGAGACCGGATGCAGCAGCGTCTGACGCAGCAGATCGTCCGGCCTGCGGATCGCGGCGGCCAGCGCCGGCGCGCAGCAGATCAGCTTGGGGTCGCGCACCAGCAAATGCGCCTCCATCCCCGGCCAGTCGCCAAAGCCCCACTGGATCGAGACATCGACATCGTCGCTGATGAAATCCGGCAGCGCCACCATGGTGGTCAGCCGCAGATCGGCGCCGGGCATGCGGGCGCGGAACCGGTCGAGCCGACCGATCAGATAGCGGGTGGCGAAATAGGGGCTGACGTTCAGAGTGATCCGGTGGCGCCCGGCGACAGAGGTGACCCGCCGCACCCCTTCGGCGAATTCGTCGAACCCCGCCTGCACGAAATGCGACAGCAGGATCGCCTGCTCGGTGGGATCGACCGCCCGGCCCCGGCGCAGGAACAGCGCCACCCCCAGGATGTCCTCCAGCAGCTTGATCTGCTGGCTGACCGCCTGGGGCGACACAGAAAGTTCCGCCGCGGCGGCGCGAAAGCTGCCGCGCCGCATCACCGCCCAGAACACGCGCAGCGCGTTCAGCGGCGGCAGGCGGACCGGTGGGCTCTGCATTGCGGGCTCCTCCCCCCGAGGCGGCGTCAGATGATCGCCTTTTCCAGGAACGGGCGCCCTTCGATCACCCGCTCGTAACCCACTTCCGCGAAATCGAGGCTGCGGTATTCGCCATAGGCGATCAGTTCGGACACCGCCCGGCCGGTTGCCGGGCCCTGCTGCAGCCCGTGGCCGGAAAACCCGTTGGCGAAGATGAAATTCTCCACCTCCGGATGGCGGCCCACCACCATGTTGTGATCGAGCGTGTTGTAGGCGTAATGCCCCGCCCACTGGTTGATCACCTTGATCGCCTCGAACTGCGGCGAGCGTTCCGCCAGCGCCGGCCAGATCTGTTCCTCGAACTCGGCATAGCGCGGCTCGAAATCGTCCCAGTCCACCGCCGGGTCCTCCTCCGGCACGCCACCGGCGAGGAAATACTTGCCCTCGGGCCGGCACCACACGCCGGTCGGGTCGATCATCAGCGGCAGCCTGCCGTCGTTCACCACGGCGGAGCCCTCGGGGCTGTCGGCGCAGTCGAAGACGAAGAGCGTGCGCTTGCGCGGCTCCACCGGGATATCGAGGCCGGCCATCCGTGCCGTCAGCGCCGCCCGCGGACCGGAGGCGTTGACCACCGTGCCCACCCCGATCACCGCACCGGATTTCAGGGTGACGCCGGTGACCTTGGCGCCGTCGCGGGCGATGGCGACCACCTCGTCGGTGACGATCTCGGCGCCCAATGCCCGGGCCTTCTTGCGGAAACCGGCCATGATGCCGGTGTTGTTGAACCAGCCCTCGCCCGACAGGCCGTAGGAGGCGAGCTGGATATCCTCGACCCGGAGATGCGGGAAGGCGGCGGCCAGTTCGTCCTTCTCCCACAGCACCACATCGGCACCGCAGGCGCGCTGGACCTCGTGACACTCGCGCAGCACCTGCGCCTGCTCCGCCGTGCCGGCGAGGTAGAGATAGCCGCCGGAATGGAAGTTCAGGTCGGGCCGGTCGTCGCCCACCTGCATGATCTCGGCGAAATTGCGGATCACCTCCAGCCCGTACTGGCTGACCTTGACGTTGATCGGGTTGGAATACTGCACCCGGATCCCCGAGGCAGAGAGCGAGGTCGAGGCCTGCGCATAGCTCGGGTCGCGCTCCACCACCAGGATCGAGCCGTCGAAATCCGGGTTCGCCGCCAGGTAATAGGCCACGGCAGAGCCGATGACGGCGCCGCCGACGATCACGACGTCATAGTGTTCTTTCATTTCCCAACCTCATCATCAGGATGACCCATATCCACGTACCAGCCGCCCATGCACTGGGTCGACCGGGCCATCGGATCGGCAATATCGGTTTTCGCTTCCACCGCCGCGCGATAGGGCTCGGCGCTGTCCTGCGGGATATACCCAAGGTGCCCGGCCTTGGAATTGTCAACCGGCTTCACCCGGTTGTCGGACATGCCGAAACTGACGGTATAGCCCAGATGCGGCGCGGTCAGCGCGGCGCTGACCAGCCGCACGCAATCGTCGAAACTGAGCCAGGACCACAGCATCCGCCGGTCCGCCGGCTCCGGGAAGGAGGAGAAGATGCGGATCATCGCGCTCTCGATCCCGAACTTGTCCCAGTAGAGACTGCCCAGGGATTCGACAAAACACTTCGACACACCATAAAGCGTGTCGGGCCGCAACGGGCTGTCGGTGTCGATATGGGTGTCGAGCTGGTGATAGCCGATGGCATGTACCGAGGAGGCGTAGATCACCCGCCGGACCCCGTGTTTCCGCGCACCCTCATAGATGTGATAGGAGCCGCGGATGTTGGAATCGAGCACCTCCTGCCAGGGCCGCTCGGTCGGGGCGCCGCCCATGTGAACGATGGCGTCGCAGCCCTCGGTCGCGGCGATGGTGGCCGCCTCGTCGCCCAGATCGAAGACCGCCGCCTCCTCATGCGGCTGCAGGTCTGTGATCGGCTCGCGATCGGCCAGACGCAGGCTGTCGGCCAGGGGCGCCAGCCCGCGACGCAGCTGGCTGCCCAGACGTCCCGCCGCGCCGGTGATCAGGATTTTCTGGAATGGTTTGGTCATGGCTGATGTCCTTCGGATTGGCAGATCGGGCAGATTGATGGATCGGGCGGGTCGGGGTCCCGGGGCGGCCGCCCCGGGCGAAATCACTCGGGCTTGCGGCTGACATAGCCCCGGCGCAGATCGCGGGCGCGATCCTCCGGCGCGCGCGCCGCCGGGTCGCCAAAGCCGCCGCCGCCGGGCGCCTTCAGCACCAGCCGGCGGCCCTCGGGGACGAATTGCCAGCCCTTGGGCTTCAGCGGCGTGCCGTCGTCCAGCTCCACCACACCGGCCGCACCGGACCCGCCGCCGTCGCGGCCACGGGGCGGCGTGGTGACCCGGTCGAACATGGCGGAGAAGTCGAATTCATGGCCCGCCTCGGGCCCGATCTCGATGATCTGGCCGAGCCCGCCGCGATATTGCCCCTCGCCGCCCGAATCCGGCCGTAGCTCCTTGCGCCAGACGATGATCGGGCCGGTATGTTCCGTCGCCTCGATCGGCATGGTGTGCACACCGGAGGGAAAGGCGGTGGCCGACAGCCCGTCCAGCCCGGGCCGCGCCCCCATGCCGCCGGAATTGAACATGAGGACTTCGGCGCGCCGCCCCGGTTGCCCCGCCACCGGCCGGGCAGAGATATGGACATTCCACAGCGCGCCCGCCCCTTCGGCCAGGATCTGCCCCGGCAGCGCCTTGGCCAAGGCCCCCAGCACCACGTCGGGCACCATGTGGCCGATCACATGGCGCAGGCTGACCGGCGCCGGGCGCGGCGCATTGAGAATGCCCTCGGGGGCGGAAATGGTGAAGGCCGCGAGCGAGGCGGCGTTGTTCGGGATATCCGGCGCCACCACGCATTTGATCGCATAGCAGGCATAGGCCTTGGTGTAGATCAGCGGCACGTTGATGCCCCAGCGGCTAACCGGCGACGAGCCGGTGAAATCGACATTCACCCGGTCTCCGGTGATCTCCACCGCCGCCGCCAGCCGGATCGGATCGTCATAGCCATCGGTCAGCATATCGTTCGACCACTGCCCCCTGGGCAGCGCCGCGATCCGCTCCATCACCGCCGCATGGGTGCGGGAGAAGATGAACTCCGCCAGCGGATCGAGGCGCGGCAGCCCGACCTCTTCCAGCATCTCGACCAGCCGGCGGTGGCCGACATCGTTGCAGGCCGCCAGCGAATAGAAATCGCCGATCACCTGATCGGGTTCGCGCACATTGGCGCGCAGCAGTCGCAGCAGATCGCGGTTCACCTCGCCTGCGCGGGCGAAATGCATGATCGGGATCTGGATGCCTTCCTCATAGACCGATTTGCCATCCGCACCGAAGCCGCGTCCGCCCACATCCACCACATGGGCGGTGCAGGCGAAGAAACCGATCAGCTCGTCCTCAAGAAACGAGGGCGAGACCATGGTGATGTCGTGCAGATGGCCGGTGCCCTTCCAGGGATCGTTGGTGACATAGGTGTCGCCCGGGCGCATCTCCTCATCGGCCAGCGCCGCGATGAAATGCGGCACCGCCTCGGCCATGGTGTTGACATGCCCCGGCGTGCCGGTGACCGCCTGGGCCAGCATCCGCCCCTCGCGGTCGAACACCCCGGCAGAGAGATCGCCGGCCTCGCGCACCGAGGTGGAGAAGGCAGTGCGCAAGAGCGTCGTCGCCTGTTCCTCCACCACCGAGATCAGCCGGTTCCACATCACCTGCATCCGGATATCGTCGATCTGGCTCATGTCTCAGGCTCCTTTCCTGAGCAGCAGGATACTGCCGTCACTCTGGATCACCGCGTCGAAGGGGCTGGTGACCACGGTGGCGGTCTCCTCCTCGACGATCACCGCCGGGCCGGCGATGCGGGCGCCCGGCGCCAGCCCGTCACGGGCATGGATCGCGCTGGGGCACATGACGCCGCTGGCCGGGTCGAAGACATCGCGGCTGTCGCTCACCGGCTGGTCGATGCCATCGAGCTCCAGCACATGGCGGGCGCCCTCGGGGCGGATGTCCTGCACCTTGACCGAGAAGGTCACGCATTCGATCTCCAGCCCCTCGACGGCGCGGCCGAAGAACTGCGCATAGCGCTCACGGAAGGCTTCGGCGATCGCTGCGGCATCCGCCGGGGTGAAAGGCCGGTCGGGCAAGGGCACCGGGATTTCCCAGCCCTGCCCGGCATAGCGCATGAACGCGGTGATCTCATGCATGATCTCGCCCCGTGCCCCCTCGCGGACGAACCCCTCCGCCGTGGCTTTCAGCCCGGCGAGCAGCGTGTTCAGCCCCGCCGCATCGAAGCCCGTGAGCCGCATCACCTGGGACGCCACCGCCTCATAACCGAAGGGCGCCCTGAGAAAACCGATGGCCGAACCGACCCCGGCACCGCGCGGGATCAGGCAGAGGTCGATCCCCAGTTTCTCGCAAAGCCGGGCGGCATGCAGCGGCGCGGCGCCGCCGAAGGCGATCATCCGGGTGTCAGAGATGTTCTTGCCGTTCTCCACCGCATGGACGCGGGCGGCATTGGCCATGTTCTCATCGACCACATCGCAGATTCCGAAGGCCGCCGCCTGCGTCCCCAGCCCCAGCCGCGCGCCCACCTCCGTCGCCACCGCCTGCTCAGCCGCCGGCACCGAGAGGCGGATCTTGCCACCGGCGAAATTCTCCGGGTCGAGCTTGCCGAGAAGCAGATCGGCATCGGTGATCGCCGGCCGGGTGCCGCCCTGTCCGTAGCAGGCCGGGCCCGGCTCCGACCCCGCCGATTGCGGCCCGGCCTGGATCCGCCCCATGGCGTCGACCCAAGCGAGCGAGCCGCCCCCGGCGCCGATCTCGATCATCTCGATCACCGGAATGGAGATCGGCATGCCCGAGCCCTTGGAGAACCGGTAACTGCGCGCTACCTCGAAACTGCGGGCGGTCTGCGGCTGATACTGGTCGATCAGGCAGATCTTGGCGGTGGTGCCACCCATGTCGTAGCTGACCACCCGCTCCAGCCCGAACTGCCGGGCGATATCGGCGGCGAAGATGGCACCGCCCGCCGGCCCGGATTCGACCAGCCGCACCGGGAATTCCGCCGCCGTCTCGACCGAGATCAGCCCGCCGCCGGAATGGATCATGAAGACCGGGCATTGCGCCCCCTGCTCTCGCAGCCGCCGTTGCAGCCGGTGCAGGTAATCCTCCATCTGCGGCCGCACATAGGCATTGGCGCAGACGGTGTTGAACCGCTCGAATTCCCGCATCTGGGGCGACACGTCGGAGGAGAGCGAGATCGGCAGGTCCAGCCGCTGCGCCAGAATCTCCCGCGCACGGCGTTCGTGTGCCGGGTTGGCATAGGCGTGGATGAAGCCCACCGCCACCGAGCCGAAGCCGCCGGCGGCGATCTCCGCCGCGATCTGCTGCAGGCGCGCCTCGTCCAGCGGCTGAAGCTCGGCGCCCTGCGCGTTCATCCGTCCTCCGACGGTAAAGCGATCCTCGCGCGGGATCAGCGGCTCGGGCAGCTTCAGGTTCAGGTCGTATTGCTCGAAGCGGTTCTCGGTCCGCATCTCGATCACGTCGCGAAACCCTTCGGTGGTGACCAATGCGGTACGCGCGCCGCGGCGTTCGATCAGCGCATTGGTGGCCAGCGTGGTGCCGTGGATGATCATGTCGATCCGGCCGATCGGCAGCCCCGCCTGCTCCAGCACGATATCGATCCCGTCGAGGATCGCCTGCTCCGGCTGGGCATAATTCGTCAGCACCTTGGTCGAATAGATCACGCCCCTGAGGTCGAGCGCGATGTCGGTGAAGGTGCCGCCGATATCGGCGCCCAGCCGGATGTCGCCTGTGGTCATGCCGATCCTTTCGCTGCCAGTGCCGCCGCCCGCATCTGGCTGAGACTGACCCGAGGCGTCAGCGCCTCGGGCGAGATGTTGAGATCCAGCACCGCCCCGGTTTTCGAGGCCAGCGCCCGGTCGAAGGCGGCCGGGAAATCTTCGGTGGTTTCGACCCGCTCGCCGTGAAAACCATAGGCGCGGGCGAGTGCGGCGAAATCCGGGCTGACCATGGTGGTGCCGGACACACGCTCGGGATAATGGCGCTCCTGATGCGCCCGGATGGTTCCGTAGATGCCGTTGTTGAGGATCAGAACGATGGGCTGGGCGCCGGCCTGCAGCGCGGTCGCCAGTTCGGTGCAGTTCATCTGGAAATCGCCGTCCCCGGCAAAGCAGACCACGGTTTTCTCCGGCTCGGCGACCTTGGCGGCGATCGCTGCCGGCAGGCCGTAGCCCATCGCCCCCGACTGCGGCGCCAGAAGCCGCGCCTTCGGTCCGAACTTGAAGAACCGCCCCGACCAGACGGTGAAATTGCCGGCCCCGTTGGTCAGGATCATATCCCGGGGCAGCACCTCGCGCAGATGGGCACAGACCTTGCCCATATCGACCGGCGACGGCAGGTCGGGCAGTTCGAAGCCCGCCTCATAGGCGGCGCGCCCCTCCGCCCGCCAGACGGCCCAGTCGCCGGTGACGGGCGCGAGGGCAGAGAGCGCCTCGGCAAAGGCATTGGGACCGGCCTGAATGCCCAGCTCGGGACGATAGATCTTGCCGATCTCCAGATCGGAGCCATGCACATGGATCAGCCGCTGTTTCGGCTGCGGTACGTCGAGAAGCGTATAGCCGTCGGTGGAGTTTTCTCCGAACCGGGTGTTGATCGCCAGGATCACATCGGCCTCTGCCACCAGGCGGCGGACATGCGGCGCCATGCCGACCCCGGCCTCGCCACAGAAGACCGGGGAATTGTTGTCGAGCTGATCCTGATAGCGAAACACCGCCACCACGGGAATGTCGGAGGCCTCGGCAAAGGCCTGAATGCGCGCCATGCTGTCGCCCTGCCAGTTGCAGCCGCCGTAGAAGATCACCGGCTGTTTCGCCTCAGCCAGAATGCCGCGCATCTTCTCCATCGCGGCGGCAGCGGGGGCCGGCTCCACGATCTCGACCGGGCCGGTCAGCGGTGTCGCCTCGGTCAGGCTGGTCAGCATGTCCTCCGGCAGCGCGATCACCACCGGACCCGGCCGGCCCGTGACCGCCATGGTCCAGGCCCGCGACAGGATTTCGGGAATGCGGTCGATCTGGTCGATCTCCACCGCCCATTTGACCATGGTGCCGAAGACCGCCTTGTAATCGACCTCCTGAAACGCCTCGCGGCCCTTCATATCGGTGCCGACCTGCCCCACCAGCAGGATCATCGGCGCGGAATCCTGCATCGCCGTATGCACCCCGATGGAGGCGTTGGTGGCACCGGGCCCCCGTGTCACCATGCAGATGCCGGGCGTCCCGGTCAGCTTGCCATAGGCGGCGGCCATGAATCCGGCGCCGCCCTCGTTGCGGCAAAGGACATAGTCCAGCCGGCCAGGCGTGTCGTGCAGCGCGTCCAGCACCGCCAGATAGCTTTCGCCCGGCACCCCGAACGCCTTCTTCGCCCCCAGTGCGATCAGGCTTTCGACCAGCAGTTGTCCCCCGTTACGCGTCATCGTCCCTGTCCTTTTGCAATCTGTCCCAACCGGTCGCCCCGAAGCGGGACTCACCTGAGCAAGACAGATCATCACCCGGCCCCCGGTGGCAAGCGCCCGCGCCGAAACCACCAGGACCCGAAACCACCAGGGCCCGCACCCTGCGGCGCCCGGCCCTCGTCCCAGGAGCATGCGTCCGGCGAAGCGTGCGGAAAACCAAGAAACGCAACAGAATGACAAGAAAAACTTGTTAAAGGATCATGCCGGCGCGTTCCCCCTTGTCAGAGCGAAGGCGTAACAGGCTGATTATGGGTCACAAAGATACATCCCGGCGTTCCATCGCCGACGGCGGCCCCTGCCCCGAGGACAGCCCCCGCTTTCCCAGACGCTGATCAATCGTCAGGCGTCTCCGCCCCGGTCGCCGCGCCGCCCCGCCGCCAGGCGCGGGGGGACTGGCCGTAATGGTCGGAAAAGGCGCGGGAGAAATGCGCCGGCCCGGCAAAGCCGGTGGCCTGCGCCACCTCGGCCAGCGGCAGGGTCGACCGGCGCAGCAACTGATCGGCCTTTTCCAGCCGCAGCCGACGGTAGAAGCTCATGACGCTCTGGCCCAGCTGCGCCTGCGCCAGCCGCTCCAGCTGCCGCGCCCCCAGCCCGGACAGCTGCGCCAGATCGTCCAGCTTCAGCGGATCGGCGATATGACTGGTCATCAGCTCCACCGCCGCCGCCAGCGCCGGGTGATGCAGCCCGTATTTCGCCACCGCATCGGTTTGCTGCGGCTCTTCCGCGGCGCGGATGCCGGTGTGAATGAACCACTCGCTCACCCCGCGCGCCAGGTCGGCACCGTGATCGCGGGCGATCAGCGCGTGCATCATGTCGAGCGGCGCCATGCCGCCGGCGCAGGTGAAACGGTCGCGGTCGATCACGAACAGCCGGCGCTCGATCAGCGCCTCCGGGTGGCGGGCGCGCAGGCCTTCGGCGTGTTCCCAGTGGATGGTGAAGCGCCGCGCCTGCATCAGCCCGGCCTGCACCAGGATCGCGGCGCCGCCGGAGATCCCGCCCAGCGGCACCCCGCCCCGCCCCAGCCGCCTGAGCCAGCCCAGAACATGCGGATCGACGAAGGCCAGCGGGTCACCACCGGCCACCACGAACAGGATATCGAACCCCAGCCCCGCCTGATCCAGCGTGACGGTCTCAAAGGCACCGCCGACCGAGCTTTGCTGCCAGCCGCCACGGGCCGAGACGAAACGCATGTCATAGAGCGCCCGGCCGGAGAGCAGATTGGCGGCCCGCAAGGGCTCCACCGCCGAGGCGGCCGACAGCAGGGCGAAATCGTCGATCAGCAGGAAGCCGTAGCGTTTCGGGCTCAGGGGGGACATGCGCGGATCCTCACAGCGGGCCTCATGTCCCATTTCTGCAAAAATTTGTCAATTCTAGACAACATCCATGCCGCCGCTTCGTGTCAGAACCGATCCGATCAACAGGAGTTCCCGATGCGCTTTTCCGGCTTTCGCGTGTTCAAGGAGGCAGTGACCGGCCACAAGGGCTGGAAACCGCTCTGGCGCACGCCCGATCCGCAGCCCGAGTATGATATCATCATCGTCGGCGGCGGTGGTCACGGTTTGTCGACCGCCTATCACCTGGCCGCCAAATTCGGCGTCACCCGCGTGGCGGTGCTGGAAAAGGGCTGGCTCGGTTCCGGCAATATCGGCCGCAACACCACCATCATCCGCTCCAACTACCTGTTGCCGGGCAACGAGCATTTCTACGAGCTGTCGATGAAGCTCTGGGAAAACCTGGAGCAGGAGACCAACTTCAACTCCATGGTCAGCCAACGCGGCATCATCAACCTGATCCATACCGACGGTCAGCGCGATGCCTATCGCCGGCGCGGCAACGCGATGATGCTGGCCGGCGCCGGGGCCCAGCTGCTGTCCCGCGACGAGGTGCGCGAGATGGTGCCCTTCCTGAATTTCGACAATGCTCGCTTTCCGATCAAGGGCGGGCTGATGCAAACCCGAGCCGGCACCGCGCGGCATGACGGCGTGGTCTGGGGCTATGCCCGGGGCGCCGACATGCGCGGCGTTGACATCATCCAGAACTGCGAGGTCACCGGCTTCCGCATCGAGAACGGCAAGGTTCTGGGGGTCGAGACCTCCCGCGGCTATATCGGCGCCAAGAAGGTCGGCGTGGCGGTGGCCGGCTCTTCCAGCCGGGTGATGGCGCAGGCCGGCATGCGGCTGCCGATGGAAAGCCACGTGCTGCAGGCCTTCGTCTCCGAAGGGCTGAAACCGACGATCCCTGGGGTGATCACCTTCGGTGCCGGGCATTTCTATATCAGCCAGTCGGACAAGGGCGGGTTGGTCTTCGGCGGCGATCTGGACGGCTACAACTCCTATGCGCAGCGCGGCAACCTGCCGGTGATCGAGGACGTCGCCGAGGGCGGCATGGCACTGATGCCGATGATCGGCCGGGCGCGTCTGCTGCGCATGTGGGGCGGCATCATGGACATGACGATGGACGGCTCCCCGATCATCGACAAGACCGATATCGACGGGCTCTATTTCAACGGCGGCTGGTGTTACGGCGGCTTCAAGGCGACGCCGGCCTCCGGCTTCTGCTTCGCCCATCTGCTGGCCAAGGACGAACCCCATGAGGTCACCAGACAGATGCGGCTGGACCGCTTCGCCCGTGGCTATCTGCTGGACGAAAACGGCCGCGGCGCGCAGCCGAACCTGCACTGAGGTAAGACGATGCTGATCCCCCATCCCCTTCTCGGCCCGCGCGACGCGCAGGAATTCACCTATCTCGGCGATGCGATGATGATCGACCGGCCCGACGGGCTGGCCGAGGGCGCCGAAGCGGCGTTTTGCGATTATGTCTTCCAGCGCGACAACCCCGCCGGGCTGCATCGCGAGCTGTGGTTTCACGAACAGGGCGACCGCTCCTGGCTGGTGGTGACCCGGAACACCGTCACCCATGAAATCCTCGGGGCGGAACTGGCCCGCGACGTGGCGCTGGCCCGCCGCGCCACCGACACGCCCGCCGATCAGGGAGACGCGCAATGACCCGATTGTCCGGCGGTCTGATCGACCGCGACCGCAAACTGTCCTTCACCTTCGACGGGCAGGTCTATTACGGCCACGCCGGCGACACGCTGGCCTCGGCGCTGTTGGCCAATGACGTGCGGCTGGTCGGCCGGTCGTTCAAGTACCACCGGCCGCGCGGTATCTTCTCCGCCGGCTCGGAAGAGCCCAACGCGCTGGTGGAACTGCGCAGCGGCGCGCGCCAGGAACCCAACACCCGGGCGACGGTGGCCGAGCTCTTCGACGGGCTGGAGGCGCGCAGCCAGAACCGCATGGGGCCGCTCAACCGCGACCTGTTGGCGGTCAACGATCTGATGTCGCCCTTCTTCGCGGCGGGCTTCTACTACAAGACCTTCATGTGGCCCAGGGCGTTCTGGGAAAAGCTCTACGAACCGGCGATCCGCAAGGCCGCCGGCCTCGGTAGCCTGTCGATGCAGGCGGACCCCGATCACTACGACAAGGGGTTTCTGCATTGCGACCTGCTGGTGATCGGCGGCGGTGCCGCCGGGCTGGCGGCGGCGCTGACCGCAGCCCGCGCCGGCGCGCAGGTGGTGCTGGCGGATGAGGATTCCCGCCTGGGCGGCCGGCTGCTGGCCGAGACGCTGCAGCTGGACGACGCCCCCGCCACCGAGTGGATCGCGGCGCTGGAGGCGGAATTCGCCAGCCTGCCCAATCTGCGGGTGATGCGGCGCACCACCGTCTTCGGGGTCTATGATCATGGCGTCTACGGCGCGGTGGAACGGGTCGCCGATCACCTGACCACTCCCGGCGCTGGCGTGCGCCAGACGCTTTGGCGGATCACCGCCAAACGCGCGGTGCTGGCGGCGGGGGCCACCGAACGGCATATCCCCTTCGCCAACAACGACCGCCCCGGCATCATGCTCGCCGGCGCGCTGCGCGCCTATGCCAACCGCTGGGCCGTCTGCCCGGCGCGGCGGGTGGCGATCTTCACCAACAACGACGACGGTCACCGCACCGCCCGCGACCTGATCGCCAAGGGGGTCGAGGTGGCAGGCGTCATCGACAGCCGCAAGGGCGTGCACCCGCAGGGCAGCTATCCGCTGTTCGACGGCGCAGTGGTCAGCGACAGCCGCGGCCGGCTGGGACTGACCCGGATCGAGATCACCCGCGACGGCGACAGCCAGTGGATCGACTGCGGCGCGCTCGGTGTCGCCGGCGGCTGGAATCCCAATGTGCATCTGACCGCGCATCACCGCGGCCGCCCGATCTGGGACCCCGAGGCGCTGGCCTTCGTGCCGGGCGCCGACGGCCCCGCCGGGCTGATCGCCGCCGGCGCCGCCGCCGGCCGCGGCGAACTGGCAGCGGCGCTCGCCGATGGCGCCACCCGGGCGGCGCAGGCGCTGGCCGATCTGGGCCTTGCCGCCCGGCTGCCCGATCTGCCGCGGGCCGAGGCATCCCCGGCGGGGCAGGCCGCCTTCTGGCATGTGCCCGGCAAGAAACGCGCCTGGGTCGACATGCAGAACGATGTCACCGTCAAGGACATCGTCCTGGCCCACAAGGAAAACATGCGCCCGGTCGAACATCTGAAACGCTGGACCACGCTGGGCATGGCCACCGATCAGGGCAAGACCGCCAATGTCTCCGCCCTCGCCGTGATGGCCGAGCTGACCGGCCAGTCGATCCCGGCAACCGGCACCACGATCTTCCGCCCGCCCTATACCCCGGTGGCGCTGTCGGTGCTGGGCGGTGGCGACACCGGCCGGCATTTCCGCCCCCACCGGCTGACCCCGACCCACCACTGGGCCGAGGCCCGGGGCGCCGTCTTCACCGAGGTCGGCCAGTGGATGCGTGCGCAGTATTTCCCGCAGGCCGGGGAAACCCACTGGCGCCAGAGCGTCGACCGCGAGGTTCTGGCGGTGCGCGTCGGCGTCGGGCTCTGCGATGTGACCACGCTGGGCAAGGTCGATGTGCAGGGGGCCGACGCGGCCGCCTTCCTCGACCGGCTCTATGCCAACACCATCTCGACGCTGAAGGTCGGGCGGGTGCGCTATGGGCTGATGCTGCGCGAGGACGGCTTCGCCTATGACGACGGCACCGTGGCGCGGATGGCGGAGGATCACTTCGTCGTCACCACCACCACGGCGAACGCGGGCCTCGTCTATCGACAGATGGAATTCGCCCGCCAGTGTCTCTGGCCCGATCTCGACGTGCAACTGATCTCCACCACCGATGCCTGGGCGCAGATCGCGGTGGCGGGGCCGCAGTCGCGCGCACTTCTGGAGCGGGTGGTCGACACGGCGGACCTGTCGAACGCGGGGTTCCCCTTCATGGCCTGTGCCGAGCTGAGCATCTGCAACGGCCTGCGGGCGCGGCTCTTCCGCATCTCCTTCTCCGGTGAGCTGGCCTATGAGGTCGCGGTGCCTGCCCGCTATGGCCATGCGCTGATGCAGCGGCTGATGGAGCTGGGCGAAGACCTGGGCGCCACCCCCTACGGCACCGAGGCGCTGGGAGTGCTCAGGATCGAGAAAGGCCATGCCGCGGGCAATGAGCTGAACGGTCATTCCACCGCCGCGATGCTGGGGCTGGGCCGCATGGTCTCGGCCAAGAAGGATGCGATCGGCGCGCTGATGTCGCGGCGCGAGGGGCTGGCGGCCGACCGCCGCCGCCTGGTCGGGCTGGTACCCGAGACCCGGAGCGGCAAGGTCACCGCCGGCGCGCATCTCTTCACCGATGGCGCCGAGCAGACGATGGAAACCGATCAGGGCTGGATCACCTCGGCCGCCTATTCGCCGCATGTCGGCTCGATGATCGGGCTCGGCTTCCTGGAAAACGGCGATGCCCGCGAGGGGGAAATCCTGATCGCCGCCAACCCGCTTGAAGGCGAGAGCCAGCGCCTGCGCGTCGTCTCGCCCCATTTCGTCGACCCTGAAGGAGGGCGCCTGCGTGTCTGACCTGAAACCGATCTCGGCGCTTGGCGCCGCCGCGCCGCGCCTGCTGACGCTCGGCACCCTGACGCTGCGGGAAAACCCGGGCCTCGGACTGGCCTCGCTCGCCCTGCGCCGCGGGGGCACCGCCCCCTCGCCCTTCGGGCTGACCCTGCCGGATCCCGGCGGCTGGGCCGCCTCCGGCGCATATGCCGCCTTCTGGACCGGACCGGATCAATGGATGATCGAGGCCGAGGGCCGCGGCGAAGAGGATTTCGCCGCCGCACTGAAGGCCGAGGCGCCGGGCTGCTCGATCACCGAACAGACCGACGGCTGGGTCGCATTCGAGATCACTTCGGTCGCCGGCGGCGCTCCGCTGTCCCGGCTGATGGAGAAACTTGTCAACGTGGATGCGGCGGGATTCGGCCCGGGCCACGCAACCCGGACCGGTCTGGAACATATGTCGGTGTTCCTGATCCGCCGGGCCGAGGATCGGCTGGCGATCATCGGCATGCGGACCCTGGCAGGATCGCTCTGGCACGCGATCGAGACCGCCGCCGGGCGGCTCGTCGCGGTCTGAACCGTCGCGGATCACGGCCGAACAGCTTCACGGCCGAACAGCTTCACGGGGGCCTGCCCCTCCGCCCTTGACCCCGGCGCCTGCCTGACCGCATGTGCCCGAACCGATACCAGATGTCCCGCGGGAGACCTTGATGACCACATACTGCCTGACCGTGACCTGCCCCTCGACGCGGGGGATTGTCGCTGCGATTGCCAATTACCTGGCGGATCAGGGCTGCAACATCACCGACAGCTCGCAATTCGACGACCCG
>NZ_JASNJD010000011.1 GCF_030164425.1 Pseudodonghicola flavimaris
ACCTGGACGAGGGCCCGATCATCGAACAGGACACGGTGCGGGTGACCCATGCGCAATCGGCGAGCGATTACGTCAGCCTCGGCCGCGACGTGGAAAGCCAGGTGCTGGCCCGGGCGATCCATGCCCATATCCACCGCCGGGTGTTCCTGAACGGCAACAAGACGGTGGTCTTCCCGGCGAGCCCGGGCTCCTACGCCTCCGAACGGATGGGCTGAGGCCCGAGGGCGATGGGGGCGCTGCCCCCGCCGCCCTGACGGGCGCCTCCCCCGGGATATTTGGGGCCAGAAAAAGAGCCGGGGGCCGCCAGGGAGAGGCGCCGGGCCGCTGCGGCGGCTGCAGGGTCGGGCTGGATCTTCCCCGGGCTTGGACGCTATCTTGCGGCACGCGCCGAATGCGCCTGTTCGAAGGACCGTCATGCCCAGCTCCCCCCGTCCCAATGCGCTGCAGTCGCTGCCCGGGTCCACCGTGCAATACGTGATAGATACGCTCAGCACGCGGATCGTGTCGCAGGAATATGCCGCCGAGGAGCGCCTGCCCTCGGAACGTCAGCTGGCGCAGGATCTGGGGGTGGCGCGCAATACCGTGCGCGAGGCGCTGGACCAGCTGGAGGAGCGCGGCATGATCCGGCGGCGCGCCGGCTCGGGCAGTTTCGTCACCTATGATCCCACCGGCGCCCGCGAGGCGATCTCGCCGGTGGCGGCAGAGACCGGGCCGCTGCAGCTGCAGGTGATGCGCGGCATCCTGGAGCCGGAGATGGTGCGGCTCGCCATCGTCAACATGTCGCCGCGCCAGATCGACGATCTGTCCGAAATCCTGTCGAAGATGGAAGCGGTGCAGGCCGATGCCACCGCCTTCGTGCGGCTGGAGGAGGAGTTCCATCGCCGCATCGCCGAGGGCACCGGCAACCCGCTGTTGATGGCTTGCTATAATCTGGTGATCGACGCGCGGCGGCAGAGTTTTCGTACCGCCATGTATCGCCGTCACCTGACACCGGCGCGGATCGCCGAATATCAGCGCGGCTACAACGGGCTGTTCAACGCCATTGCCGCGCGCGATATCGAGGAGGCGAGCGAGTTCATGAAGCTCGTCCTCATCCAGGATCAGAAGCTGTTGCTGCAGGAGACCTGAGCTGGTCTGAAACTGGCTCAATTGGTTCCTTTTGACCTGAGCGCGGGGCTGCGGCATGCGCCGCTGGCGCGGCTGCAATCCTGCGCCGGGCCATCGCCCGACTCGCGCCCGGACCCGTCAAAGGCGAGAGAATCATCTGATTTTCGTGCGATTCGCTCTATGTCCCGACGCTGCGGCGGTGCGGCGTTTGCGCTGAAAACGCCCGGATGACTGCACAATAATCACTCAAATAGCGCGAAACCTCTGTCCAAAACGCAGGTTTTTGCGCCCAACAAATTCCCGACAGGAAAAATAATTGACCCACGGTGAGTGGATTGGGTCAGTTTGTCCTATCCAGTGATCCAATTTCTGGATTTGGTTCAGACCAAAATAACGGACTGGGCAACACAGTCGCCTCCACAGGACAGGGAGTTTAGTGTGGAACAGGACCTTGCATCCTTGGCTGCCGCCGTCGCGGAGCTGAAGGCGGGCGTCGCCGCGACCAACGGCACGTTCTCCGAAACCTTCTACTTTCTCACGATCCCGCTCATGGTGCTGATCCATGTCGGGTTTCTCGCCTACGAGATGGGCGCCTCGCGCTCGAAGAACGCGCTGGCCTCGGGGATCAAGAACATCCTCGCCTTCGCGATGATCGTACCCTTCTTCTACTTCATCGGCTGGTGGATCTACTGGGCCTTCCCCACCGGGCTCAGCGGCAGCATGGGCGCGATGGAGATCTCCGGCTTCGACTATGCCACCGCCATCGCCGCGCCCTGGAGCGAATACATGGGGCCGAACCTGGATGACCGCTCTTCCGGCGTGTTCTTCGGGGCCTTCGTGCTGTTCGCCGCCACCACCGCCTCGATCCTCTCGGGCGCGCTGATCGAGCGGATCAAGCTGACCGGTTTCGTGGTGCTGGCCATCGTGCTGGGCGCCTTCGTCTGGATCCTCGCCGCCGCCTGGGGCTGGCATGCCGATGGCTGGCTGGTCACCAAATGGGGCTATCACGATTTCGGCGCCGCCGGCGTGGTGCATATGATCGCCGGGTTCTTCACGCTGGGTGTGCTGCTGAACCTCGGGCCGCGGATCGGCAAGTTCAACGCCGATGGCAGCGCCAACCACATCGCTGGACACTCGATGCCGATGACGCTGATCGGGCTGATGCTGATCATCGCCGGCTTCTGGGGCTTCCTGATGGGCTGCGTGATCGTGCCGGGCGAGGCCTGGAGCTGGTCGTCGAGCATCGAGGCGTCGATCTACGGCACGCCGATGACGATTTCGGGCATGACCTTCAACACGCTGATGGGCTTTGCCGGCGGTATCATCGGGGCCTGGATGATGACCCGCGATCCGTTCTGGATGATGTCCGGGGCGCTGGGGGGCATCATCTCCTGCGCCGCGGGGATCGACCTGTGGTATCCGCCCATGGCCTTTGCCATCGGCTTCGTCGGCGCCTGCGCCATGCCCTTCGTCGCCTCCTTCCTGGAGCGGCGCGGCATCGACGACGCGGTGGGTGCCTTTGCGGTGCATGGTTTCCTGGGCTTCTGGGGCGTCATGGCCGTGGGCATCGCCGCGCAGGGCTATCCGGCGATGTTCGGCGCCGATGTGGTGGAAACCTCCTTCATGGGCCAGCTGGTCGGTGCCGTGGTGATGGCGGTGCTGGGCTTTGCGCCGGGCTATGTCGTCTCCTTCATCCTGAAAGTCACCGGGCAGCTGCGTGTACCGGCCGAGGCCGAGGTGCTGGGCCTCGACAAGGTCAAGGTGCCCGCCACCGCCTATCCGGAATCGCTGCACCCCTCGGTCAGCCCGGCTGAATGATCCCAACCCTCTGATACGGAAAGGAAAGACCCATGGAAGCTCCTTTTGATGCAACCAGCTGGGACGGTATCTCCGGCGCCATCTATGCCGGCTACGGTTCGGTCGAAGGCCTGTGGCTGGCCCTGGTGCTGGCGATGGTGGTGGTGGCCGTGATCCTCGGCTGGCGGCACGAGAAACACGCCTACGACGCGGCGAAAGAAAAGGGCTGAGGCCCCCGGTGCGGGCGCTGATGCGCCCGCATCCCCCAAGTCAGAAGAAGACCCCAAGGAAGGACACGACATGACCGCATCCTGGCGATTTTCCGCATTGGCAGACCGGCACCGGGCGCTTGGCTCGGCGCTCGAGGACTGGAGCGGGATGGGCACCGCATGGAGCTATGACAAGGACCAGCTCGAGGAGTATCTGGCAATCCGCACCAAGGCGGGGGTCATGGATGTCTCCGGGCTGAAGAAGGTGCATGTGATCGGGCCGCATGCCAGCCATGTGATCGACCGCGCCACCACCCGCGATATCGAAAAGCTCAAGCCCGGCCGCTCGACCTATGCCACCATGCTCAACGATCAGGGCAAATTCGTCGACGACTGCGTGATCTACCGCATGGGGCCGCACAGCTTCATGGTGGTGCATGGCTCCGGACAGGGGCATGAGCAGCTGACCATGGCGGCGACCGGCCGCGCCGTGCAGGTGCTGTTCGACGACGATCTGCACGATATCTCGCTGCAGGGGCCGCTGGCGGTGGACTATCTCGAAAAGCACGTGCCGGGGATCCGCGACGTGGTCTATTTCAGCCACATCCAGACCACGCTGTTCGGCAAGCCGGTGATGATCTCGCGCACCGGCTACACCGGCGAACGCGGCTATGAGATCTTCTGCCGCCGCCAGGATGTGGTGGAGATCTGGGATACCATCGTCGCCGAGGGCGCCGAGATGGGGATCATTCCCACCCGTTTCACCACGCTCGACCTGCTGCGGGCGGAAAGCTATCTGCTGTTCTTCCCCTATGACAATTCCGAAATGTACCCATTTGCCGATGAGGCCTGCGGCGACACGCTGTGGGAACTGGGGCTGGAATTCACCGTTTCCAAGGGCAAGACCGGCTTCCGCGGGGCGGAGGAACATTATCGGCTGCAGGGCAAGGAGCGGTTCAAGATCTATGGCGTCAAGCTGGAGGGCACCACGCCCGCGGCCGAGGGCGCGCCGCTTCTCAAGGACGGGGTGCAGGTCGGTGTCGTGACCGTCGGCATGTACTCGCCCCTGAACGCGCATAACGTCGGCATCGCCAGGATGCCGGTGGACTGCGCGGTGGAGGGCACCGCGCTGACCGTGCGCAACCCGGACGGTGACATCGCCGCGATCGCCCATCCGATGCCCTTCTACGATGTGGAGAAGAAGCGCCGCACCGCCAAGGGCTGAGGCTCCGACACCCCGGGGCAGGGCGCCGAAGACGCCCGCCCCCACCTCTGAACAGGGAGGCACCGTTCATGCCAAATACGCAATTTTCCCCCTCGATCGATAGCCGGCCGGTCTATCCCGGGCTCACCCCGCATGGCGCCAGCCCGGCGATCATGGTCGCCGATGCCGAAGGCGCCGCGGCCCTGCGTGAGCTGGCCGCGCGCGACGCGTCGGTGATGGATCGCGCCCAGGTGGTGCTGGCTGCCGGGGGCGCCGCCGGTCTGGCCGAGGCCCGGGCGCTGCAGGCCCTGCAACCGAAGGGGGTCAGCCACGAACCAGACCTGGCTGCCGCGCTGCCGCTGCTGCGCCGTCTTCTGGCCGAGGCCCGGATGGGCACCCGGCTCTATCTGGCCGGCAGCGAGGGGCTGATCGGCCAGGTCTCGGCGCTGGCGCTGGACGCCGGATTGCCCGCCGACGCGATCGAGAGCGAACACCGCGGCCCGATCGCCCGCCGCATGCAGTGCGTTCATTGCAAGGGCATCACCGAAGGGGTGACCACCGACCCCTTCACCTGTTCCCACTGCGGGCTGACGCTTTTCGTGCGGGACCATTTCTCGCGCCGGCTGGGCGTGTTTCAGGGCGTCTGCGTCGACGCCGAAACCCCCGGCATCATCCCAGAACCCCAGGAGATTCGCCCATGAGCCGGCAGATGCTGCTCAGGGTGACCGAGGTCGAGCCGCTGACGCCGCTGGTCACCCGTTTCCGTTTCGAACATCCCGAGCGCGCGGCGCTGCCGCTGTTCTCCGGCGGCGCCCATGTGGTGGTCGAGATGCCCGATGACGGGGTGTTGCGCCGCAATGCCTATTCGCTGATTTCCGATCCCTATGACGGCTCCGGCTATGAGATCGCGGTGCGTCGCGAGGACACCGGCCGCGGCGGTTCGCGCTTCATGCACGGCCAGGTCGCCACGGGGACGGACCTGCGGGTGTCGCTGCCGCTGAACCTCTTCGCGCTGGACCCGCGGGCGAAGAAACACGTGCTGATCGCCGGCGGCATCGGCATCACCCCCTTTCTGGCGCAGCTGCGGCAGCTGGAGCGGCTGCAACAGCCCTATGAGCTGCACTACGCCGCGCGCTCGCAGGCCGAGGCCGCCGGGTTGAAGCTGTTGCCGCAGACGGCGCAGGTGCATGTGCATATCTCGGAAAACGGCGACCGAATGGATCCGGGCGCGCTGCTCGAAGGGCAGCCCATCGGCACCCATGCCTATGTCTGCGGCCCAGAGGGGCTGATCGCCGCGGTGATGGATGCCGGCGCCCGGCTGGGCTGGCCGCCATCGGCGCTGCATGCCGAGGCCTTCGCCGCGCCGCCCCCGGGCGAGGCGTTCCGCGTCACCATCGGATCCACCGGCGCCGAGATCGAGGTCGGCCCGCACCAGAGCCTGCTGGAGGCGCTGGAAGCGGCGGAGGTGGAGGTCGACTGGTCCTGTCGCGGCGGTGCCTGCGGCCGCTGCGAGACCGGGGTGCGCGCCTGCCATGGCCGGATCGAGCATCACGATCACTGGCTCAGCCCGGAAGAGCGCGCCGCACAGACCAAGATCATGCCCTGCATGTCGCGCTTCAGGGGCGACAGGCTGGTGCTGGACCTTTGAGGGACCCTTCGATGACAAAGCATTTCAACGACGAAACCTTCCGTGGCGATTACACCTACTACAACTCGCCCGAGGCCATCCGCCGCTTTCCCTTCCCCTTCGACCGCGACAGCTACATGTATTCGGTCAATATCGAGCAGCACCCCGGTGGCCCGGCCGGCTCGCCCTTCGAATATGCCTTCGACGTGGATGAACACTATGTGGCGGAGATGAAGGATCGCGCCATCACCCTGGCCGAGGATCCGCTGCGCTGCCAGTCGCTGCCGCATATGGAGCTGGCTGGCTGGGACCTGCTGGAACTGATCATGGAGGCGAAGGCGCGGGATTATCCCGATCTGTTCGGGCTGCACAAGGACGGCGACCGCTGGCACTGGATCAACCGGCCGCTGAGGATCGACCAGCGGTTCACCTTTCTCGACGCCACGACGCTGCCCTACGGGCCGATGGAATATATCACCCGTCAGGCCCAGGGCGATTTCGCGCTGCTGCACGAGCGCGAGGGCAATCTGTGGATGGATGCAGGCATGGTCACCAGCCAGGCCGACTGGTCGCTGGATTTCGATGTCGGCATGAATTTCTTCGAGTGGCACGCGCCTGTGCCCAAGGCCAAGAAGATGGGGGTCTTCGACAAGGCGCTGAAATTCCTGCTGGCGGTGCAGCAGGGGCAGGCCTATCGCCGCCTCAACTGGACCATGACGGTCAACCCGCGGCTCGATACCAGCCCGGAGAATTACCACAAATGGGGGCCGGAAAAGCGCACGATCACGCCGCAGAACGTCGGCCGCAAACAGTTCCTGCGGGTCGAGTTGCAGAGCTTCTGGCGGCTGCCGCGCTCCAATGCCATCGTGTTCCCGATCCGCTGCTACCTGGCCTGTCTCGACGATCTGGCGAGCCAGCCGAAATGGGGGCGCAGGCTGCACCGGGTGCTGCGCGATCTCGATCCGGTTCTGGTCGAGTACAAGGGGTTTGCGGTGAACCGCGACATCATCGTTGCCCATCTGGCGCGCTATGACGATGGCGCGCCGACCTCGCCGGGCATCTTCCCGGACTGAGCCGGGGCAGGGCGCCCCCTGCACCTCCGGCCCCGGGCGGTTGCCGGCTGGCGGCGGCTGCGGCCCCGGGGTATGGAAAGGGCGCTCTGTCCGATCTGGAGGTCGCCGATGATGGATCTGTTCGATACCGCGCCGTCCGGCCGGCGCCGGCCGCTCGCCGATGTGCTGCGGCCGGAGACGCTGGATCAGGTGATCGGGCAACAGGCGCTGGTGGCGCCGGGCTCGCTCCTGCGGCGCCGGATCGCGGCGGATGCGCTCGGCAGCCTGCTGCTCTATGGTCCGCCGGGGATCGGCAAGACCTCGATCGCGCGGGCGGTGGGGCAGATGCTGGGCAAGGAGTTCCGGGTGCTGCATGCCGCCGGGGTGCGGGTGGCGGATATCCGCAAGATCGCGGATGAGGCGCGGATACGCCCGGTGCTGATGTTCGTCGACGAGGTGCATCGCCTGTCGGCGACACAGGCGGACGACCTGCTGACGATCTGCGAGGAAGGCACCGCAGACTTCATCGGCGCCACCACCGAGAACCCCTATCATGCGATTCCCAAGGCGTTGATCTCGCGCTCGCAGGTGCTCAAGCTCGAACCGCTGTCGGTGGAGGACATGGAGGAGGTGATCCGCCGCGGGCTGGCGCATTTCGCCGGGGCCGGGATCGAGGTCGAGCTGTCGCCGGGCCACCTGCGCCTGATCGCCGGGCGGTCGGGCGGCGATGCCCGGCGGGCGCTGACCACGCTGGAAAGCCTGGTGGTGGGGCATCCGGCCAACCCGGTGCGGATCAGCGACGAGATGATCGAGGAGGCCTATGCCGCAGCCGCGGTGAGTTTCGACCGCTCCGGCGATCAGCACTACGACGTGATCTCCGCCTTCGTCAAATCCATGCGCGGCTCCGACCCGGATGCGACGCTGCACTGGCTGGCGGTCCTGGTTCATGCCGGTGAGGACCCGCGCTATATCGCCCGCCGGATCATGATCCACGCTTCCGAGGATGTCGGGCTGGCGGACAACAGCGCGTTGCAGACGGCGGTGGCGGCGGCGCAGGCGGTGGAGATGATCGGCTACCCCGAGGCGCAGATCATCCTCGCCCATGCGGCGCTGCATGTGGCGCGGGCGCCGAAGTCGGGCGCTGCCTGCCGCGGGATCGGCACCGCGCTTGAGCATGTGCGCAGCGCCCCGCAGCTGCAGGTGCCGCTGCACCTCAGGGATGCGCATTACGCCGGTGCCGCCAAGCTTGGCCATGTCGGCTATCGGTTTCCGCACGACGATCCGCGCGGCTGGGTCGAGCAGGACTATGCCCCCGGCATCGAGCCCGGCCGGTTTTACCAGAGCGACGCGCGGCAGGCCGCGACCTTTGAGAAACGCGCGGATGAGTACTGGACGAAGCTGACCGGCAAACCGGCGCCCCGGCGGTTCTGACCGCAGCCTTGCCGGACCCCCGGCGGGCCTGGTTGCCGGATGTGAGCGGTGCTCAGATCACGACCGTTTCAGCCTGCTGGCCGGTGCAATCGCGGTTTCGTCCGGTGTGCCGTGGCGGTGTGGCGGCAACAGGCTTGCGGGCTCTGGTCCGACGGCGGACAGTCGGGCCAAGCCGCGCTCAGAATGCGCGGGGCACCTGGAAGGAGAGGCGGATCATGAAGAATATCGTTGTCACCGGCGGCAGCGGCAAGGCCGGTCGGGCCGTGTGCCGGCATCTGGTCGAGCAGGGCCTCAACGTGCTGAATGTCGATACGGTTCCGTCGTCGGACCCGGTCTGTCCGTTCTACAGGGTCGATCTGACCGATCGCGGGCAGGTCATGGATGCGCTGCAGTGGACCGGCGGCCGGGATCATCCCTTCCGCAGCTTCGCGACCCCCGATGCGGTGGTGCATTTCGCCGCCATCCGGGCGCCCGACCTGGCGCCGGAGGATGTGACCTTCCGCAACAACATGATGAGCACCTACAACGTGTTCGACGCGGCCATGCGGGTCGGCATCAGGCGCGTCGTCTGGGCCTCCAGCGAAACCACCCTGGGGTTGCCGTTCACCCCTGATAATCCGCCGGCCTATGCCCCGGTCGACGAAGAGCACCCGATGCGTCCGGAAAGCGCTTATGCCCTGTCCAAGGATCTGGGTGAGGAAATGGCGCGCCAGTTTCACCGATGGAACCCCGATAGCAGCTTCATCGGTCTGCGCCTGTCCAACGTCATGGAGGTCCAGGATTATGATCGGTTCGCGTCCTGGCAGACCGATGCGGCGATCCGGAAGTGGAACCTCTGGGGTTATATCGATGCGCGCGACTGTGCGCAGGCGGTGCGCCGGGCGCTGCAGGTCGATTTCGTCGGGGCCGACCATTTCATCATCGCCAATGCGGACACCGTGATGGAACAGACCAGTGCCGAGCTGATGGCAGAGATCTTTCCCGACGTGCCGCTGCGGGCGGCGGTGCCCGGGCATGAGACGCTGCTGTCGATCGACAAGGCGCGCCGGGTTCTGGGCTTTGCGCCGGAATTCTCCTGGCGTGACGGCCAGACCCCGGGGGGTGGGGCATAGGCATCGCGCCGGGCGCTCAGGTCAGCCTGCCAGCGGGCGCAAGGGGCGTCATCTCATGTCTTTGTCGGCTCCGCGCCCCGCAGGCGCGGCGACCGGAGACCATAGTGGATGACCAGCAGGCGAAGCGTGAAGACGAAGGCGAGAGTGACGAAAAGCACCGCCGACACCAGCCAGCTGACCCCTTCGAAGCGATCCGCCACCTCCAGCAGCAACAGCATCAGCAGGCTGCCCAAGACCGCCAGTTCCTCGTAAGGTTCGCCGCGGAACGTGCGCGGTTCGCGTCCGGCGACGATATCGGACAGCATGCCGCCGCCGGCGCTGGTGACGGCGGCAAAGAACGGTGCCCAGAACCACTCCAGCCCGGCGACCAGCGCCACCTTGGTTCCGATCACCGTGAAGGCGGAGAGACCGATGGTATCGGCCAGATCCATTAGCCGGTCGAAGACGGCGGTTCGCGGTTTGAAATCGGGCGCGATGCGGGTCGCCAGGGTTCCGGCCAGCAGCACGGCAAAGATCAGAAACATGTAGTTCGGATCCTGGAACACGAAGGGCGGTGAGCGTTCGCCGCCGATCAGGAGATCCCGCAGGGTGCCGCCGCCGATGGCGGGCAGCATGGTCAGAATCAGCGCGCCCCAAAGGTCGAATTCGCGCGTGCGGGCGCGCAGGAACCCGGCGATCCCGGCTGCGAGGCAGCCGAGGATATCGAGGACGTAGAACCAGCGGGTGCTGACCGTCTGCTCGATGAAATGCAGGGTCGAGGCGCGGGGGCGCAGCAGGTTGTCGTGACTGAGGCCGGCATCGTACCAGATGTCATGGGTCCAGAGCCCGGCGAGCGCTGCGGGGCCGAGCAGCGGTGCAAGGTCGGCACTGTTCGCCGCGTCTGCGCCGGCCAGCTGTTCCACGCCTTCGACTGCGGAGAGGTCCAGAAGCCCGAGTTCCGATCCCTCGCCCAGATGGGTCAGCACCTCCTGCAGGATGGCGCGCTGTTCGAGGTCGTCGAGATCCGGGCTCAGCATCCGGCCCATCAGCGCGACCTCTTCGGGTTTCTCGCGGGCAAGGCGCCAGCCGGCCACGGTGGCGGCGAGGAACTGTGCGATGGCCTGGCGCCGCGCGGGATCTTTCAGGCTCTCGCGCCGCACGTAGAGCCCGTCCTCGGGGAGCGCATCGGCGGCATCCGCCAGCCGGAAGGTCCGCAGGCTGCCGCCGTTGAAGCCGGCGCCCAGAACCGTGCGGAAATCCCCCTGCGACAAGGCGGTGACGCAATCGCTGTTGCCGGAGAGCAGGTCGGTGACCAGATCGGTCTGCTGCACGAGGCTGACCTTTCCGGGGGCGATGTTCTGCGCCGCGAGGAACAGGGCCAGGTTCCGTTCGTCCCCGGTGTTGCGCACCGCGAGGCGCTTGCCAGCGAGATCCTCCAGCGTGGCAATGCCGGAATCGCGCCGGCAGATCAGCGTCGCCGAGGGGGTCCTATAGAACTGCGCGATGTTGAGGATGTCGTGACCCTGGGCGCGGAAAGCCAGGGCGTCGCCCATCCAGGCCAGCGCGACATCGCTCTTCCCGGCGATCAGAGAGGCCAGGGAATGGCTGTCGGCTTCGCCCTCGAGCAGATGCACGTCGAGCCCGGCCTCACCGTAAAGCCCGGTGGCGTCGGCGGCGTAGAAGCCGGAATACCGTGGCTGGTGCCGGTCCATCAGCTGCACCCGCAGCGGCCGGTAAACCTCAAGCGGGGGAGCCTGGCAGGCGGTGGCATCGGCCCGGCAGGCCGCGCTCTGCCACCGCTCCGATTGATGCTGGAGAAAGTCGGTGGGGAGTTTGTGGGCCTGCGCCAGCGCGATCAGCGTGCCGTCCCGGTGCAGCGTTTCGATCTCGGCTTCGAAGACACGGGCCAGCGGCGCCGGGGTCGTCAGCGGCATCGCTGCCCCCCAGTGTACCGGGATGAGCGAGAGTTTCCGCTCGAATTGTGCGGCGAAGGCGGGATCGTCCAGCCAGGCCGCGAGCAGGCCGTCGTCCTGTGCTATCAGCGGGCAGGTGCCGGTTTCCAGCGCGTCATGCAGCTGTCCGATATTGCGAAACAGCATCAGCTGCCCCGCCACCTTGGACAATTGGGCATTGGCGTAATTGCCGCTGGTGCTGCAAATGGTCCGGCCCCTCAGATCCGCCCAGCCGGTCACGGCCAGCGGCGCGCGGCCCACCAGCACGGTCTCACTGCTGTAGTAGTGGGTCCTGAGAAACCGGGCACGGCGATCCCGCTGCGTGTTGTGCCCCATCGTGGCGATGACGAGATCGACGTCACCGTCGCTGAGCGCGGGCAGCCGGGTGACCGGGGTGACCGTCTCGATCTTGAGCGTGAGGCCCAGCCGCCGGGCCAGCAGGCGGGCAAGATCCACCTCGAACCCCTCCGGCTCTGACCGGCCGGCGCGGCGGACGGCAAAACCGGGGTAGTCGTCGCGCAGACCGACCCGCAGGACACGATCGCAGACGATGTCCTGCCACGCCGTGGGCACATCGGTAGCACCGCAGGCGATTTCGCCGGATGCGGCCAGACGGTCCAATGCGGCGGCCCCGTCGTCAGACTGCGCCCATGCCTCCGGTCCGGAGAGGAGTGCGAAAGCCAGCGCCAGGATCGAGAGTAGAAGTGCCTTCATCGACCGGAGAGGCGATCCGGGGGGGCGGCAGGTGCTGCCCCGGGAAACTGGAGCGGGTGTTCAGGCATGTCCTCCTCCAGAGTGCAACGCGCGGGCAGGGACCGAAGTATACGTAAAGACAATGGGTTGAACTATCGCGTCCGGAATAGAGCCGGTCAACAGAGCTTGGCCAGAAAGCGGGTCGGTGGGGGAGGGGCTGCACGTTCAGGCGCCACAGCGCTCCGGTTTCGCCTCAACGGGAGTCGAGCGCTTGCCTCAGGTGGCGGGGGCGCCCGATCCGGGGGGCACCGGAAACCGGCAAACCGATCTGACCGAGATCGCGCATCACAAAAAGGGGGGCGGCGCGATGCAGGAGAGAGCAGGCCCCAGCGCCGTAGGCAGGTTTCCCGAGGGCGCACTGCGATCGATGCGCCGATGCAGGGCAGCGCCGAGGCGTGATGACTTTGCGATCTGGGGGGGGGGAAGTGGTAGCGGAGGAGGGACTTGAACCCCCGACACGCGGATTATGATTCCGCTGCTCTAACCAACTGAGCTACTCCGCCATGAGTGCAGGCGATTTAGGGGAGACGGCGGGGAGGGTCAAGCAGGAATTTGCGCCTTTCGGCGATGTTTTTTTCGCGCCTTTTCTGCCGGTGGCTGCGCGCGTCCTACTCGCGCGCGGCCATCCGCTGGATGAAATCGGCGCAGAGCCCGGGGGCGGTGATCGGCAGCATATGACCGCGTCCCGGCGCGGCCTCGTAATGCAGCCCGTAGCGCATCATCGGCCGCCCCTGGGTGTCGGGCGGCAGCAGGTTGTCCTCCGCCCCGAAGAGCACGCCGCCGGGGGTCTTCAGTTCATCGGCATAGCGTCCCTCCTGGGCGAGGATGCCGTCATTGGCGGCCATGTAATCGGCGGAAGCGGAAATGAATCCCTTGGGCCGCAGGCCGAGCGCGCCGCCGCCACGGGCGAGAAAATCGTCGGGCCAGGCCTCGGGGCGGAATACTTCGGTCAGCACCGTGGTGGCGGTGCGCTGTGCCAGCGGGGCGGCGATGGTATAGCCGATCAGCCGGCGCAGCGCCGCGGAGGGCACGTCGAGCCCACGGAAGGCGTCCATTTCCTCGGGCTGGCGATGGGTCAGCGGGCTGATCAGCGCCAGGCCGCTGGCCGCGCCGGGCCGTTCCAGCGCCATTGCCAGCGCCACCGCGCCCCCCAGCGAATGGCCGACCAGCAGCGGTGTCTCCACCCCCAGCGCGTCCAGCGCCTCCCAGATCATTTTGGCCTGTTCGGGCAGCGCGGCCAGCGTGTCGTGATCGCGTTCGGAATAGCCGCAGCCGGGCCGGTCCAGCGCGATGACGCGGAACTGTTGCTCCAGCAGCGGCACGATGCCGTAGGTATAGTGTTGCAACTGTGCCGACAGCCCGTGAATCAGCACCACCGCCGGCGCGTCGGAATTGCCGCTCTCGACATAGTGGATGGCGCCCCCCCGAACCTTCTGCATCTGTCCCGGACGCGGCACCAGCCGTTCGGCCATGCGGGCAAGCGACGCGGTCCAGAGCGCCGCCCCCAGCAGCAGCAGGGCCAGGATCGCGACGGGGATCAGCAGCAGGATCAGCAGGATGGGCATGGCGCGAGGGTCCTTTCAGGGCGGTGGTGGAGCGGGGATGTAGTGGTCGAGCCCGGCCCGGGCCAAACGTTTGCGATACTCGGCCACGGTGCCGGGCCAGAGCGTGGTGTTGCGACCGCGCCGGTCCTGATACCAGGAGCTGCAGCCGCCGGCCTGCCAGACCGTGGCGGCGAGGCGGTCGTCCATTTCCGTCTCGAAAGCCTCCTGCGCTTCTGCCCGGGGTTCAACCGCCGGCAGTGCATTTTCCCGCATTGCGCTGATCAGTCGTGCGATATGCTCCGCCTGCGCCTCGATCATCAGCACGACAGAGTTGTGGCCGAGCCCGCTGTGCGGCCCCAGCAGGAAGAACAGGTTGGGAAAACCGCTGACCGCCAGCCCCAGATGCGCCTCCAGTCCGCGCAGCCAGCGCCGGGCCAGGCTCTGGCCGTCACGGCCGGTGATGCGCAGGCCGCGCAGCGCGTCGGTGACGTGAAACCCGGTGCCCCAGATCAGCACGTCGGCCTCCGCTGTGGCGCCGGTCTCGGCGATCAGCCGGTGGCCCTCGATCCGCGACAGCCCGGCGGGGATCACCGTCACGTTGTCGCGGGCCAGCGCCGGATACCAGGCGTTCGAACTGAGGATGCGTTTGCAGCCGATGCGATAGGGGGGCGTCAGATCGGCGCGCAGCTGCGGGTCGGCGATGGTCTTCTCCAGCGTCCGGCGCCACATCTTCATGGCTTTGCGCACCGCCATCGGGCGACCGCGAAACACCATGTGGCGGGCCTCGAAGCTGTGAAACAGCCACCAGCGTCTGACGCGGCGGGTCCAGGGCCAGCGCCGGTGCAGCGCGCGCAGCCGGGGCGTGATCGGCCGGTCGGCGCGGGGCAGCACATAGGGGGCGCTGCGCTGAAACAGGGTGACGTGGTGCGCCTGACGGGCCACCTCGGGGAGGAATTGCACCGCGGAGGCGCCGCTGCCGATCACCGCCACCCGCTTGCCGGCGAAATCGACGCTCTGGTCCCAGCGGGCGGAATGGAAGGAGGGGCCGGGAAAGCTCTTCGCCCCGGGCACCTTCGGGATCAGCGGCAGGTGCAGCGCCCCGAGCGCCAGGCACAGAACCGGGGCGGCGAACCGGTCGCCGGTTTTCGTTTCCACCTGCCACAGCCGGCCGTCCCAGCGCGCCGCGCTCAGTTCCTGTCCGAAGCGGCAGAGATCGTAGAGGCCGTCCGTCCGGGCGACCCCCTGCAGATAGGACTGGATTTCCGGCCCTGGCGCATAGCTGCGCGACCAGTCGGGATTCGGCCGCCGGGCCATGGAATAGAGATGCGAGGGGATATCGCAGGCCACCCCGGGATAGACATTGTCGCGCCAGGTGCCACCGATATCGCTGGCTTTCTCGAGGATGACGATATCGGTGATCCCTTGCCGCCGCGCCTCCAACGCCATGATCAGGCCGGAAAACCCGGCCCCGACGATCAGAAGCTCGCAGCGAAGGGCGTCAGACATCTCGGTTGCTTCATTGCCAATATTCACAACCTATAGGGTTATTCCTGCGCTGTTAAGCCGGATTGTCGGCAAACCGCGCGGCCGCGCCGGGCCCTACTCGGCCTCCAGCTCGGCGAGGGCGGGGCGCGGCAACCGGTCCAGCAGGTCGAAGACGGCGGCGCGGCAGGCGGGGCCGGGCCAGTCGGCGGGAAAGAAGGCGGCGGGCAGATCGGGCTGGCGCAGCACCACCCGGCGCCAGCGGTGGACGATCAGCATTCGCAGCGTCGCGATCTGCAGCGGAGAGATCGCCTCCGGCGTGCGTGGCAGCAGGGCGTCGGCCTGGCTCAGGTCCCTCAGCAGCCCATGCGCCGCCTCTGACAGTTCGGGCGGGCAGGCGCGCAGCCTGACCCAGGCGGGAACGGTGCGGGCGCTGGCGTCGAAGACCAGCAGGTCGTCATCGATATCCTCGGGCACCGGCCCGGCGCCGAGTGCCACGTTGCGGGCGATGCTGAAATATTCCTCCGCCAGCAGCAGATCGTCGAGCGCGGTCTGGCCGGCGCCGTCCTCGGCGATCAGCAGGTGCCACGCCTCCGGTGCGGCGGCGGCGCGGGTATAGATGCGGGGGCTGACCTCGGCGCTCTGGGCGCGGCCATAGTCGGTGAGAAAATGCGCGCTGGCGCGGCCCTGGCGGGCGCTGTCGATCCAGCCATCCTTGCGCAGCCGGTGCAGGGCAACCCGAATCGCCTCGGGCTTGATGCCGGCGGGCATGATGATGCGCGACAGCGCGCCGCCGCTCAGCCGGTCGCCGGGGCGTTGTGCCAGATCGCCGAACAGCGACACGATAACAGACCAGACCCGCAGGTTCTGCGGATCGGTCAACAAGGCGGCGCAGGTGTCGAACCAGCTGTCTTGCCAGCTGTCTTTGGTGTCTTTCATGCGCTCAGGATATCTTCCCGGCCCGCGGGCGACCATCCTGAAGTTGCAGCGCTGGGGAGATGGGGGGCAGCGGCGGGCCGCCACCCCCCGGGGAGGAATGCTCTTCTCAGAAGGCGTTCATGGTCAGCAGCTCGTATTCGGCCACCTGATCGCCATCCTGATTGGTCAGCGTCACGTTCCAGCGCACCTCGCCATAGTCGTCGGTGCGCGGGGTCTTCTGCTTGACCGTCAGCCGCACCTTGACACTATCGCCCGGCACCACCGGTTTCATGAACCGCAGGTTGTCCAGCCCGGTATTGGCCAGCACCGGCCCTTCGTTCGGTTCGACGAACAGCCCGGCGGCGAAGCTGAGCAGCAGATAGCCATGTGCCACCCGGCCGGGGAAGAACGGGTTCCGCGCCGCCGCAGCCTCGTCCATATGGGCGTAGAAGGTATCGCCGGTGAAGGCGGCGAAATGCTCGATATCCTCCAGCGTCACGGTGCGGGCGGCGCTGTGCAGCGTCTCGCCGATCGACAGCTCGCCATAGCGGCGGGTGAAGGGATGCGCCGGCCCCTCGATCTCGGTCGCGCCGGGAACCCATTTGCTGCCGATGGCGCTGATCATGTCGGGCGAGCCCTGGATCGCGGTGCGCTGCATGTAATGCTTCACCCCGCGCACACCGCCCATTTCCTCGCCGCCGCCGGCCCGTCCCGGGCCACCATGCACCAGATGCGGCAGGGGGGAGCCGTGGCCGGTCGATTCCTTCATCGAGACCCGGTCATTGATATAGATGCGCCCGTGCCAGGCCGCCGCCCCCAGCACCACCCGCCGGGCCACCGCCGGGTCATGGGTGATGACCGAGGCCACCAGAGAGCCCTGACCGCGCTTGGCGATGTCGATGGCGTGATCCAGATCGCGATAGCCCATCACGGTGGAGACCGGTCCGAAGGCCTCGGTGTCATGCACCCGGGCGGCGCCGTCGGGATCGGCGCAGTGAAACAGCATCGGCGGCAGGAAGGCGCCCTTGTCCTTGTCGGCCCCCTCGACGGTGAAATTCTCGGGATCGCCGAAGACCCGCTCGGCCTCCGCCCCGATCAGCGCGGCGCGCTCCAGCACGTCGGCCTTTTGCCGGGCGGAAACCAGTGCCCCCATGCGGGTGGTCTCTGCCCGGGGATCGCCGATCACCACTTTCGACAGCCGCGCACTCAGGGCCTCGATCACCGCGCCCACCTGCGATTCGGGGGCGAGGATGCGGCGGATGGCGGTGCATTTCTGCCCCGCCTTGGCGGTCATTTCGCGGCTGACCTCCTTGACGAAGAGATCGAATTCCGGCGTGCCCGGCACCGCGTCTGGCCCCAGGATCGAGGCGTTCAGGCTGTCCTGCTCGGCGACGAATCGCACCGAGTTCTCCAGCAGATGCCGGTTCGACCGCAGCAGGTTGGCGGTGTCGGCGGAGCCGGTGAAGCTGACCACATCCTGCATCCCGAGTCGTTCCAGCAGATCGCCGACACCGCCGGTGATCAGCTGCAGCGCACCGGCGGGCAGGATGCCGCTCTCCAGCATGATCCGCACCGCCCGTTCGGTGACATAGCAGCTGTCGGTCGCCGGCTTCACGATCGCCGGCACGCCGGCCAGCAGGGTCGGGGCCAGTTTCTCCAGCATGCCCCAGACCGGGAAGTTGAAGGCGTTGATATGGACGCCGACCCCATGCAGCGGCGTACAGACATGCTGGCCGAGGAAGCTGCCGGTGCGGCCCAGCTGCTCGATCCCGCCATCGAGATAGATGTGATCGTCCGGCATCTCGCGCCGGCCCTTGGAGGCGAAGACGAACAGCGTGCCGATGCCACCGTCGATGTCGATCATATGGTCGGACTGGGTGGCGCCGGTGTCGAAGGAGATATCGTAGAGCGCCTGCTTGTGGGCGTTCAGGTGCTGTCCCAGCGCCTTCAGCATCCGGGCGCGCTGATGAAAGGTCATCGCCCTGAGCGCCGGCCCGCCGGTGCCCCGCGCATAATCCAGCATCGCCTGCATATCGAGCGCGCCATTGCCCGCCTCGGCGATCACCGCGCCGGTGATGGCGCTGGCGATCTGCCGCGCGCCGGCGCCGGGCGCGATCCATTCTCCAGCGGCAAAGCTGGCGATCTTCTGAATGCTCATCGGTATCCTCCCCGTTTCTCCTCCGTCGACCGCGGCCGGGAAAGCCACGATCTGTCGATTCAATATATTGACCGTCCGGTCGGTTTATGCAAGAAATTTGTCCAGGGACGCGAGACTGTCGCCGGGGGAGGACCCGGGGGCAGGGAGTCGCGAGGAGACAGCAGAAGAGGGAGGCGCAGATGTCGGAGACGATTCTGACCACGGATCACGGCGGCTGGGTCGAGATCACGCTGAACCGGCCGGAGCGGCTGAACAGTTTTACCGAAGAGATGCATCATGCGCTGCGCGCGGCGCTGGAGGCCGCCCGTGACGACGGTGCGCGCGCGGTGCTGCTGACCGGCGCCGGGCGCGGGTTCTGCGCCGGCCAGGATCTGGGCGATCGCGATCCGCGCAAGATGGACGGTCCGCCCGATCTGGGTAACACGGTGCGCACCTTCTATGCGCCGCTGGTCAATCTGATCCGTTCGCTGGAGTTTCCGGTGATCTGCGCGGTGAACGGCGTCGCCGCCGGCGCCGGGGCCAATCTGGCGCTGGCCTGCGATGTGGTTCTGGCCGCCGAGAGCGCCAAGTTCATCCAGTCGTTTTCCAAGGTGGGCCTGATTCCCGACACCGGCGGCAGCTGGCATCTGCCGCGCCTGCTGGGCGAGGCGCGGGCCAAGGGACTCGCCTTCACCGCAGAGCCGCTGCCGGCGCAGAAGGCCGAGGACTGGGGGCTGATCTGGAAGGCGCTGCCCGATGACCGGCTGATGGAGGAGGCGCGGGCCATGGCGGCGAAATTCGCCGCCGGTCCGACCCTGGGGCTGGGGCTGACCAAACAGTGCATCCAGGCCGCCGCCACCGATACGCTCAGCGCACATCTGGAGCTGGAGGCCGATGCGATGAAACGCTGCGGTGAAAGCGCCGATTATGCCGAAGGCGTGGCGTCGTTTCTGGAAAAGCGCGCGCCGGTCTTCCGGGGGGAATGAAGATGACGCCGGAGGATCGCGCTCAACGCTCTGCCGCCGCGATGTGGGAGAACGACCATGCCGCCCGCTGGGCCGGGATGCAGATCGACCAGGTGGGCGAGGGCCATGCAGCGCTGTCGCTGACGGTCGAGCCGCATCATTGTAACGGTCACAGCATCTGCCATGGCGGTGTCACCTTCATGCTGGCCGATACCGCCTTCGCTTACGCCTGCAACAGCCGCAACCAATCGACCGTGGCGCAGCACAACCTGATCAGCTTTCTGGCGCCCGGGCGGCTGGGCGACCGGCTGACCGCCACCGCGACCGAGATCAGCCAGACCGGTCGCAGCGGTATCTACGACGTCAAGGTCACCACCCAGGAGGGGCAGGTGATCGCCGAATTCCGCGGCATTTCCCGCGCGATCAAGGGCCAGCTCTTCGACGAAGACGGGCTTTGACCCCTTTGCGCGCGCAGAGGGTTCCGGCCCCCGGCGCGCACCCCTGACCGATACGACCCAGGCGAGGAGGACGCCATGAAGGATATGACCCCCAACAGCTGCGATCTGGATCCGATCGAGATCGCCTCACGCGATGAAATCGAGGCGCTGCAGCTCGAGCGGCTGAAATGGTCGCTGCGCCACGCTTATGACAACGTGCCGATGTACAAGGCGCGGTTCGATGCCGCCGGCGTACACCCCGACGATCTGACGTCGCTGTCGGATCTGGCGAAGTTCCCCTTCACCTACAAGAACGACCTGCGCGACAACTATCCCTTCGGTCTGTTCGCGGTGCCGCGGGAACAGATCGTGCGGCTGCATGCCTCCTCCGGCACCACCGGCAAGCCGACCGTGGTGGGCTATACCCAGCGCGATATCGACAACTGGGCCGATCTTGTGGCCCGGTCGCTGCGGGCCTCGGGGCTCCGCCGCGGCGACATGGTGCATAACGCCTATGGCTACGGCCTCTTTACCGGCGGTCTGGGCGCGCATTACGGCATCGAGAGGCTCGGCGCCACGGTGGTGCCGATGAGCGGCGGCCAGACCGAGAAACAGGTGAGCCTGATCAACGACTTCCGTCCCGACGGGATCATGGTGACGCCGTCCTACATGCTCAATATCCTGGAGCAGTTCCACAAGGTCGGTCTCGATCCGCGCGAGTGTTCGCTCAAGGTCGGGGTCTTCGGGGCCGAGCCCTGGACCGACGCCATGCGCAAGGAGGTCGAAGACGCCTTCGACATGCATGCGGTCGATATCTACGGCCTGTCCGAGATCATGGGGCCGGGCGTCGCCAACGAATGCGTCGAGACCAAGGACGGCCCTGTCATCTGGGAGGATCACTTCTACCCCGAGATCATCAACCCCGAGACCGGCGAGCCGGTGGCGGATGGCGAAATGGGCGAGCTGGTCTTCACCACGCTGACCAAGGAAGGTCTGCCGATGATCCGCTATCGCACCCGCGACCTGACCCGGCTGCTGCCCGGCACCGCGCGCAGCATGCGGCGGATGGCCAAGATCACCGGCCGGTCGGACGACATGATGATCCTGCGCGGCGTCAACGTCTTCCCCACCCAGATCGAGGAACAGGTGATCGCCACCGGCGGGTTGACCAACCATTTCCAGATCGAGCTGTATCGGTCCGGCCGGATGGACGCGATGCGGGTGCATGTGGAGGCCGCGGCCGACAGCACCGATGAGATGTCGAAAACGGCGGCTGCCCGCATGCTCTACAAACGGATCAAGGATGTGGTGGGGATCTCGACCGAAATCGACATCCGGGATCCAGGTGAGGTTGAACGCTCCCAGGGGAAAGCGGTACGGGTCGTCGACAACCGCCCGAAGGAGTGACCCTTGGCCCGCACCATCGCCAAAGACCACGATCACAAACGCGCCCAGATCCTGAAATCGGCGGCCAAGGTCTTCGCCGAAGAAGGGTTTGACCGCGCGTCGATGACCAAGCTGGCCAAGGACTGCGGGATCTCCAAGGCGAATATCTACCACTATTACGACAGCAAGGATGCGCTCCTCTATGACATTCTCGACAGCTATCTGTCGCGTCTGCGGGACCGCATCCTCAGCGTCGATACCGAAGGGCTGAGCCCCGAGGATCGTCTGCGCCGGCTGCTGCGCGAGATCCTGCACGCCTATCAGGGGGCGGATCACGAACATCAGGTGCAGATCAGTGCGCTGTCGGCCCTGCCGGAGGATCAGCAAGAGCAGATGCGCGGCTATCAGCGGGACATGGTCAAGTTCATGGGCCATTGCCTGCAGGATCTGGCGCCGGAGGTCTTCGGCCCGCAGCCGGAGAAGCTGCGTGGGGTGACAATGTCGGTCTATGGCATGCTGAACTGGTATTTCATGTGGAATTCCGATGCCGAGGCGCAGGAGCGCGACAATTACGCCGATCTGGTCTGTGACCTGACCCTGAAGGGGGTGCACGGCCTGTGACCGGCGCACGGCATCAATAACCCAGCAGAAACCGGCTGCGGCGGCCCAGCAGCCGGCGCGCCGACAGGGCCAGTGCCATCGAGAACCCCACGGCCTGTGCCGTGATCCAGAGCAGGTTGATCCAGGCCAGCCCGGTGGGGTGCTGGGTGCCGGCCTTCTCGATCAGGATCAATGCGACCGGGTGCAGAAAGAAGATCGAGAAGCTGGTTTCCGAGACCGGGCGCAGCCGGTCCAGACGCGGCCCGGTGCCGCGTTCCAGCAGTGCGAAGATCGCCAGGCTGAGCAGCAGCTTCTGCGGCAGCATCAGGTCGATTCCGGACCAGCTCAGCGCCGCGCTGTGCAGATTGCCCTGTTGCCCGAGCCCGGTCTGGACCAGCGCCAGAAGCAGGGCGGCGGCGAGCAGAGCGGTCTCCTGCTCTCGCAGCCGGCGGAGCAGCGCCGCACGATAGCGCGACGCACAGAGGCCGCACAGATAGGCCGGCGTGAAATAGATCAGCGATTGCAGCGGGTTCAGATTGGCCACCGGGCGATGCACCAGCACGGCGGCGATCAGCCCAGCGATGATGATCAGCGCCTGCGGCTGTGGCGCCAGCCCCAGGAAACGAAGGTGCAGCGGCGACATCAGGAACATGCACAGGATGAAGGGGGCGAACCAATAGGCCTGAAACAGCGCCCCGGTCACGATCACCTTGCCGATCTGCAGCGGCGCTGCGCTCTGCCCGAGCGTCTCGGAGGCGAACTCCGGGTTGCGGATCACGAAATAGCAGGTGATCGGAACGCAGAGCGCCAGATAGGGCAGCAGAATGGTGCGGAGCTTGGCGGTGATGAAGCGGCGAAAGGCGAAGCGGTGGGCAAAGACATGGTGGAACATGTAGCCCGAGATACAGACGAAAAGCGTGGTGCCGCCGGTGATCAGATTGGCGAGTGTGCCGGAGATCAGGTCCTGCGGGGCGATGGCGGCCAGCGGGAACCCGTGACCGGCGACGATCAGCAGGATCGCGATGGCGCGGAACCGGGCAATGGATGTCAGATACATGGCGGCCCCCTCTGGCGTGGCGACCATTCTGCCGCTTCGGCGCATCCTGACCTGCCGGAGAGGGGGAGGGGGCAGCGGAACAGGGGATGTATCCGAAGGGATGGAACTGAGGGCCGGTTCAACAGGCAGAATCGGGCCGTCCCGGGAAGCTTTTACATGATATATCTTCCTTCCCTCTCGCCATTCCCGGCGGGCTGGGCGTATCGTCCGGCGCAGACCAGCGCGTCGATTCTTTCGGATCGGCGGCCCGGTAACACACTGAATGTCAGAAAGGCTCTCCCATGACTCTCCGTCCGAATTCGCCCGAGGCGCGTGATGCCGCCTATCACATGCACAGCTATACCAACGCCCGTGCGCTGGAGAAGGATGGCCCCCTGGTTCTGGAGAGCGGTGAGGGAATCCGCGTCACTGACAACAACGGCAAGTCCTATATCGAAGGCATGGCCGGTCTCTGGAGCGTTGGCGTCGGCTTCAACGAAAAGCGTCTGGTGGATGTCGCCGCCGCGCAGATGAGCAAGCTGCCCTACTACCACAACTTCACCGCCCGGTCGCATGGCCCGGTCATCGATCTGGCCGAAAAGCTGATCGGCATGGCGCCGGTGCCGATGAGCAAGGTGTTCTTCACCAATTCCGGGTCGGAAGCCAACGACACCATCGTCAAGCTGATCTGGTATCGCTCGAACGCGCTGGGCAAGCCCGAGAAGAAGAAGATCATCTCGCGCAACCGCGGCTATCACGGCGTGACCATCGTCTCCGCCTCGCTGACCGGCCTGCCGAACAACCACCGCTCCTTCGACCTGCCGCTGCCCGGCATCCTGCACACCACCTGCCCGCACTACTGGAAAGAGGGTCAGGAAGGGGAAACCGAAGAACAGTTCGCCAGCCGTTGCGCCGCCGATCTGGACGCGATGATCCAGGCGGAAGGTCCTGACACCATCGCCGCCTTCATCGGTGAGCCGGTGATGGGCGCGGGCGGCGTCGTGGTGCCGCCGGCGACCTACTGGGAGAAAATCCAGGAAGTTCTGGCCAAATACGACATCCTGCTGATCGCCGACGAGGTGATCTGCGGCTTCGGCCGGACCGGCAAGATGTTCGGCACCGAGACCTTCGGCATCAAGCCGGACATCATGACCATGTCCAAGCAGCTGTCGTCCTCCTACTTCCCGTTCTCCGCCTTCATGATGAACGATCGCGTCTATCAGCCTATCGCCGATGAAAGCGACAAGATCGGCGTGCTGGGCCATGGCTATACCGGTGCGGCCCACCCGGTGGGCGCGGCGATCTCGCTGGAAAACCTGAAGATCATCGAAGAACGTGGCCTGGTCGAGAATGCCGCCGCCATGGGCGCGATCATGCGCAAGGGTCTGGACGATCTGACCGGCAACGCGCTGGTGGGCGAATCCCGCGGCGTCGGCCTGATCGCCGCGCTGGAACTGGCCGCTCCCGAGGGCATGGAGATCCCGGTGGGCCAGCTGGGCGCCAAGATGTCGGGCTACATGATGGAAAACGGCCTGATCTCGCGGGCGATGGGCGATGCACTGGGCTTCTGCCCGCCGATGATCATCACCGAGGCGGAAGTGAAGGAGCTGCTGGACATCGTCGGCACCAGCCTCGATGCGCTGACCAAGGAAATCCTCGGCTAATCCGGGCAGACCCGGACTTTCTTCAGGCGGCTCCGGGACACCGGGGCCGCCTTTTTCATGACTGGCGCGCGGCGCTCAGACCTTCAGCTTGTCGGCGAAGAAGCGGGTCAGGTTGTCCCAGGACCGCTGGCTGGCCGCCGGACTATACATCATGCCGGCGGAATTGGCGTTCGGGTTGGTGAAGGCGTGGCCGGTATGGCCGAAGGCCAGAAGCTGCCAGTCCGGGCAGGTCTCGGTCATTTCAGCGGCGAAGGCCAGCACCGCCTCCGGGGTGGCCAGCGGATCGTCCCAGCCATGGCAGGCCAGTACCGCGGCCTTCATGGTCTGGCGCGGCATCGGCGGTGCGTCGAACAGCCCGTGCAGCGAGACGGCCGCGCGCAGATCGGCGCCGGTGCGGGCGAGGTCGAGGGCGATCTTGCCGCCGAAGCAATAGCCCATGGCGCCGATCCGGGCCGGGTCGACCATCGGCAGGCTGCGCAGTTCCTCGAAGGCGGCGGTGATGCGCCGGGCCACCAGCGGCCGATCGGCGTTCAGCGCGCTCATCCAGGCGCCGGCCTGTTCGGGGCCGCTGGCCTGGGCGCCTTCGCCATAGTAATCCACCGCTAGCACGACATAGCCGAGCGCGGCCAGCTCCTCGGCGCGCTCGATCTCGAAACTGCCGAGACCGCCGAAGGCCGGGATGATCAGGACGCCGGGGCGCTGACCGCTGACCGCGTCGTCATGGACCAGACGGCCGATGAATGTGGTGTCGCCGTCGGAATAGCTGTGGGGGGTGCTGCTGATCATGAAAGGGCCCTCGCCTGTGATGACTGTCGCGGCGCAGAGTAATCCGCGCCGGGGCAGGGGCAAGGGGCGCCTGCCCCTGCCGCCGTCACGAAGGCGTTCCTGCCCGAGCTCCGGACAGAGACGCGCTCGGGGGCACGGTCAGGGACAGGGTCAGGGGTGGACGCCGGGGATCAGGCCGGTGCCGACAGGCCGAGCCGGCCCAGAACCTGACCGGCCTCGGCCTCCCAGCGCGCCTTCAGCTCGGCATTGCTGGCGTGGCGCAGTCCCATGGCCTTGAGGCTTTCGGTCTTCGGAGAGCTCATCTGCCCGAAGCTTGCAGCCACCCGGGGCCACCAGTAGGACAGGCTGTCGGTGAGCGTTTCGGTTTCGCCTGCCGCGATCAGCCGGGCGACCCCCTCTTCGGCCAGCTCGGCATGGCGCGCTTCGACCGGGGCGATGGCGCGGAACGCCTCGGCCAGCGGCTGATAGGAGACCAGCGCGAAATCGGCCATCTGCACCCCCACGGCGCGGCCCATCAGCAGGTTCATCATCACCGCATCGGCCCAGCCGGTCAGCGGATAGTTGAACACCGCCAGCCGCATGTCGTGTTCGCCGCGGGTTGCCCCGATGTCGGCGTCGCGCGCCAGCCGGGCGGTCCAGGGGTGGTGGTTGGCATAGCGGGCGGTATCGGCGCCGAACTCGCCCATGATCCGCAGCACCCGGTCGGCGTGATCGGTCTTTTCCAACACGATCCGTGCCGCCGCGATCCGTTCCTTGATGCCGGGGCCCTGGTTGATGATATCGGCGAAGCCGGCGGCGCCCGCCAGTTCGCTGTCGACGAAGCTCGCCATCAGTTTCAGCAGCTCCGCGCGATAGCGGGGCGGCACATTGGCCGGATTGCTCAGCACCCCACCCTTGGCAAGGTAATCTTCGATCCGCATTTCTTCGCTCATGGTGTCTCCTCCCGTGCGCGGCGGTTATTGATCGTAATCGACCACGACGCGGTCGGTCAGCGGATAGGACTGGCACGAGAGGACATAGCCTTTCTCGACCTCGTAATCCTCCAGCGCATGGTTGGCGACCATCTCCACCTCGCCCTCCAGCACCCGGCAGCGGCAGGTGGAACAGACCCCGGCTTTGCAGGCATAGGGCGCGTCCATCGCGTTCTGCAGCGCGGCGTCGAGGATTGTGCTGTCCTTGCCCATGGTCACGGTCTGGGTGGCCCCGTCCAGCGTGATCGCGGCCGCGGTCTGATTGGCGCTGTCGGCGGCATCCTTGCTGACCACCCGCCGCTTCAGCCGGCCCGGCTGGGCCGAGGCGAAGAGCTCGAACTTGATCTGGCCGTCTTCCAGCCCGTGGGCCCTGAGCGCGGCGGCGATGCCCAGCATCATCGGTTCCGGTCCGCAGATGAAGGCGGTGTCCACCGCCTCGATATCGATCCAGTGCCTGAAGAGCTCGCCGCATTTCTCCTCGGTCACCAGCCCGGTGAACAGATCGATCTCCTGCGCGTCGGTTTCCAGCACGTGGATGATGTTGAGCCGCCCCATGTAGAGATTCTTCAGATCCTCCAGCTCCTCGCGGAACATGATCGTGTTCACGCCCTTGTTGGCATAGACCAGCGTGAAGGCGGATTTCGGTTCGCGCGCCAGCACGGTCTTCAGGATCGACAGCACCGGGGTGATGCCGGAGCCGCCGGCAAAGCCCAGGTATTGCCGCGCCGCGCCGGGATCCAGCGGGGTGTGGAATGTCCCCATCGGCGACATTGCCTGCAGGGTGTCGCCGACCTTCAGATCCTCGTTGGCCCAGGTCGAGAAGGCGCCACCATCGACCCGCTTGATGCCGACCTGCAGGACGCCATCGTCCTTGCCGGCGCAGATCGAGTAGCTGCGCCGCAGCTCTTCGCCATCGAAATCGTGGCGGAAGGTCAGATACTGGCCTTGGGTGAAATCGAAGGCGCCGGCCTCGGCGGTTTCGGGTTTCAGGGTCACGACCACCGCATCGCGGATGGTCTTCTGGATGTCGGTGACGGTCAGATCGTGAAAACGCGCCATCTGCTTCTCCTCAGATGCACTTGAAGTAGTCGAAGGGTTCGAGACAGTCCCGGCAGCGCCAGGTCGCCTTGCAGGGGGTGGAGCCGAACTGGCTGACCTTCTCGACATGGGTCGAGCCGCAATGCGGGCAACGCTCCGGGCCGCCGGCGGGCTGCGGCGGGGCGATGCCGTATTCCTCCAGCTTGGCGCGACCGGCCTCGCTCAGCCAGTCGGTGGTCCAGGCGGGGGAAAGCTGGCGCTTCAGCTCGATCTTCTCGATCCCGTGGCCGCGTAGCGCCGTCTCGATATCGAGGTTGATGATGGATGTGGCGGGGCAGCCCGAATAGGTCGGCGTCACGGTGACGACCAGCGTGTCGTCCTGCCAGCCCACATCGCGGATGATGCCCAGATCGGTCAGCGAGATCACCGGGATTTCCGGATCGGGCACCTGGCCCAGCCAGTCCCAGATCTGCTGAACGCTGGGATGGTCCTGCGTTTGGCTCATGGGGGTCTCCTCCTGTGGCGGGGCCGGGCCCCGCCTGCCGTTTCCGCCCCCCGCTTGGACGCGGGGCGCGGATCGTTCCGAATGAACCGGCGTTACCAGCGGGCGTCGGGATAGGCGCGCTGCAGCCATTGCATCTGCGTCAGCAGATGGCCCAGATGCTCGCTGTGCATGCGCCCGTCGCGGCCGCCCTTGTGGGCGAAACGGCTGTCGGGAATGGTCAGCGTCGCCTCTGCCAGCACCCGGCCGATCAGCGCATCGTAATCCGCGCGCAGGCCGGTGGGATCGGGGGCGATGCCCTCCTCTGCCATCGCCTGATCCACCGCGTCGGCCTCGAACATCTCACCGACGTAGGGCCAAAGGTAATCCAGCGCCGCCTGCATGCGGGCATGGCTTTCCTCGGTGCCATCTCCCAGCGCCACCACCGTGTCGGCGGAGCGTTCCAGGTGATAGGCGGCTTCCTTGCTGGCCTTCTCGGCGATCTCCGCCACCCGGCGGTCGGAAGAGCCGATCAGCCGGCCCAGCAGGATGGTGTGCCAGGCGTCGAACAGGAACTGCCGCATCAGGGTGCGGCCGAAATCGCCATTCGGCATCTCGACCAGCAGCAGGTTGCGGAAATCCCAGGCGTCGCGGTGAAAGGCCAGCCTGTCGGCATCGCGCCCCTCTCCCTCGACCTCGCCGGCGAGCCCGAGCCAGAGCTGAGTCTGGCCGATCAGGTCCAGCGCGGTATTGGCCAGCGCGATGTCCTCCTCCAGGACCGGCGCGTGACCGCACCATTCGCTGACCCGATGGCCGAGGACCAGGGTATTGTCCCCCATCCGGCAGAGAAATTCGAAAAAGGCCTCGTCGCGGGTCATCACATCGCCCCCACTTCCTCGGGGATGTCGAAGAAGGTCGGGTGGCGATAGACCTTCGACTCGCTCGGCTCATAGAGCGGGCCCTTGTCGCTGGGCGACGAGGCGGCGATGTGGCGCGCCTCGACCACCCAGATGCTGACGCCTTCGTTGCGGCGGGTGTAGACATCGCGGGCGTTCTTGATCGCCATTTCGGCGTCGGGCGCGTGCAGGCTGCCGACATGGCGGTGGCTCATGCCGTGCTGGCCGCGGATGAAGACTTCCCAAAGGGGCCATTCGTTTTTCATGGGTCAAACTCCTCCTAGCCCCGGCCGCGCATTGCGCGCCGGGTGATGGCTCAGGGTCGGGCCGGGTGGCCCATCACCGGATTATTCCGCCGCGACCTTGGCGGCTGCTTTCTTGCGGGCATGCGCCAGCATGGCGTCGCGCACCCACTGGCCCTCCTCCCAGGCCTCGCGGCGGGCGTTCAGCCGGTCGGTGTTGCAGGGGCCGTTGCCCTTCAGCACGTCATAGAACTCCGACCAGTCGGGTTCGGAGAAATCGTAATGCCCGCGCTCCTCGTTCCATTTCAGGTGTTCGTCGGGAACGGTGAGGCCCAGGTATTCCGCCTGCGGCACGGTCTGGTCGACGAACTTCTGACGCAGCTCGTCATTGGTGTTCATCTTGATCTTCCAGGCCATCGACTGGGCGGAATGGACCGAGTCCTTGTCGGACGGCCCGAACATCATCAGCGACGGATACCAGAAGCGGTTGAGCGCATCCTGCGCCATCTTCTTCTGCGCCGGCGTGCCTTGGGCCATCTTCATCATGATGTCGTAGCCCTGCCGCTGGTGGAAGCTTTCCTCCTTGCAGATGCGGATCATCGCGCGGGAGTAGGGGCCGAAGGAGGTCCGCTGCAGCGGTACCTGGTTCATGATCGCGGCGCCATCGACCAGCCAGCCCACCGCGCCCATATCGGCCCAGGTTAGCGTCGGGTAGTTGAAGATGGAGCTGTATTTCATCTTGCCCGACAGCAGCTGTTCGGTCAGCTCGTCGCGGCTCACCCCCAGGGTTTCCGCCGCGCAATAGAGGTAGAGTCCATGGCCGGCCTCGTCCTGCACCTTGGCCAGCAGGATCGCCTTGCGTTCCAGCGTGGGCGCGCGGGTGATCCAGTTACCTTCCGGCAGCTGGCCGACGATTTCCGAATGCGCATGCTGGCCAATCTGGCGGATCAGCGTCTTGCGATAGTCCTCGGGCATCCAGTCCTTGGGCTCGATCTTCTCGTTCGCGTCAACGCGGGCCTGAAACCGGCGCTCTTCCTCCGTCATCTCCTCGGGGGATTTGACGCCGGTGCCGGCGGTCTTGATCATCTGGGCATACATTTGCAGTCCTCCCGGGTTGGGCGTCTCTCCTCAGACGCGTTCGAGTATCAGGGCGGCGCCCTGGCCGACACCGACGCACATGGTGCAGAGCGCATAGCGTCCGCCGGTTCGTTTCAACTGATAGGCCGCCGTCATCACCAGCCGCGCGCCGGACATGCCCAGCGGATGGCCGATGGCGATGGCGCCGCCGTTGGGATTCACATGCGGCGCATCGTCCGCCACCCCCAGTTCGCGCAGGGTGGCAAGACCCTGGCTGGCGAAGGCTTCGTTCAGTTCGATCACATCCATCTGGTCGATGGTCAGGCCGGCACGGGCCAGCACCTTGCGGGTCGCGGGCACCGGGCCGATGCCCATGACCCGCGGCGCGACGCCGGCGGCGGACATCGCCACCACGCGGGCGATCGGGGTCAGGCCGTTCTTCGCGGCGGCCGCCTCATTCGCCAGCAGCAGCGCCGCGGCCCCATCGTTGACGCCGGAGGCATTGCCGGCGGTCACCGTCAGATCGGGGCCGTTGACGCCCTTCAGCCTGGCAAGTTTCTCGATATCGGTGCCGGGGCGCGGGTGTTCGTCGGTGTCGACGGTCACCGGCTCGCCCCGATGCTGGGGAATAACAACCGGTGTGATCTCCTCCTTGAACACACCGGCGGCCTGCGCCGCAGCCCAGCGGGCTTGGCTGCGGGCGGCAAAAGCATCCTGATCCTCGCGGCCGATATTGTAATCGGCGGCGACGTTGTCTGCGGTCTCGGGCATCGAATCGACGCCATATTGCGCCTTCATCTTCGGGTTGACGAAGCGCCAGCCGATAGTGGTGTCATAAACCGCATTGGCCCGTGAAAACGCGCTGGTCGCCTTCGGCATCACGAAGGGCGCGCGGCTCATGCTCTCGACCCCGCCGGCAATCGCCATGTCGTAATCGCCGGCGCGAATGGCGCGGGCGGCGAAGCCCACGGCATCCATGCCGGAGGCACAGAGCCGGTTGATGGTGCTGCCCGGAACCTCCTCCGGCAAGCCGGCCAGCAGCGCCGCCATGCGGGCCACGTTGCGGTTGTCCTCACCGGCCTGGTTGGCGTCGCCATAGATCACGTCGTCGAGGCTGGCCCAGTCCACCTGCGGATTGCGCGCCATCAGCGCGGCAATCGGGATCGCGGCCAGATCGTCGGTCCGGACCGAAGAAAGGGCTCCACCGTAGCGGCCGATCGGGGTGCGCTGCGCGTCGCAGATGAAGGCGTCCATTCTCAGTCTTCTCCAGCCATTCTGTCTTGATAAGGTGACCGACTGGTCGGGTAATACGGCCCGGCGTGATTCGGGGCAAGTAAAATGTAACCGAGAATCCTTTGAATTGAAATTCTCGTAACGCAAAAGGATCGTGCCCGGTGACGATGCCTCTGCCCGCTCTCTCATCCGTACCGCCGCAGGGCGGGCGAATCCGCGCCCAGCCTCGCGGGGCGACGTGCAATTCTGGCGCCGATGGCCTAGGGCGGGGGCGGGGCGCCGGGATGGCCCCGGCCCCCGGGCGCGCCAACCGCAGGCGCGGGCAACAGGAGCGCGGCATGCCGGTGAAATCCCGTCTTCTCATCGCGATTCCCCTGATCGCCGCCCTGGGGGCGCTGCCGGTGCCGCGCACGGTCGAGGCAGAGCCGGTGGCCCCGGCGGCGGACCGGACAGACCTGCCGCCCGACCCGGGCTTCGCGGCGCTGAACCAGATGATCACCATGGATCCGGATGCGGCGCTGACCCGGATCGGCCGGCTGCTCGAGGCGTTGCAGGCCGAGGAGACCTCCGACCCGCAGGTCATCTTCGACCTCTACGCGGCGGCTGCCGATCTGATGATCGAGGGCGGCGCCGCTGCGCAGGCGGCGCAGGTGCTGGCGCAGCTGGCGGATTTCGCCGCCCGGTTCCGGCTGGAGGTCGATCACGATCCGATCCCCCTTTATGCACAGGCGGCGGCGATGCTGGAGGATACCGGTCAGCCGGAGGCGGCGCAGGAGGCGTTGCTGGCGCTGCTGGCGGAAGAACGCGCCGGCGGGCTCGCCCCGGCGGAGACGGCGCCAACCCGAGCGGCGCTGGTCCGGATTGCCCGGGCCCTGGGGCGGTCTGAACCGGAGGTGCCGGCGGCGCCGGCGACCGGGCCGATCAACCGGGCGACGATCCTCTATGCCACCGATCGCGCTCGGGGCGACAGTCGCCGGCCGCAGAGCTTCTATGGGGCAGGTCGCGGTCCACTGGAGCTGGGTCGGGCAGAGGTTTCCCTGCCGGTGACGGCGGAGGAGCGGGCGGTTCTGCGACAGGTCGCGCCGCTGTCCGCCGAAGCCTTCGATTCGGCCCTGGCCGGGGCTGCGGCGCCGGATCTGCTGGTCGTGGTGCCGGGTTACAACAGCAGCTTCGAGCAATCCGCCCGTCACGCGGCGCAGCTGGCGCGGGATCTGCGGCTCGACGGGGCGGTGTTGCTGCTGTCCTGGGCCTCCGCCGGGACCAGGCTTGGCTATCTCTCCGACACCGCCACCGTGCGCCTCAGCGGCCGGAACCTGGCCCACCTGCTGCGGCAGGTGGCGCCGCGGGTGGCGCCCGGCCACCTGCACCTGCTGGCGGAGGGGTTGGGCGCGCAGGCGCTGGCCGATGCGCTGGAGCTGATCGGCGCCGGTGCCAATCCGCCGCCGCTGGGGCAGGTGTTCTTCGTCACCCCCGATCTGGATGCAGATCTGTTCCGGGCGATGCTGCCGGCGATCCAGCCGCTGGCGGCGCGGGTGACGCTCTATACCTCGGACCGGTCCAGCGCGCTGGAGGTCGCCAGGCCGATCTATGGTCCGGCGCTGCGGGCGGGGGAGGGGGAGGCGATTCTGCTGAGGGCGCCCGGGCTCGACAGTATCGACGTCTCGGCGCTGGGGCGGCTGCCGCTGCGGCCTGAGGTGGTTCTTGAGGCCGATGGCGCCAGTCGCGTGGCGCCGGAGACGCTGGTGGCCGATATCGCGGCGCTGCTGTGGCGTAACGCCCCGCCTGCCGCCCGCTGCGGGTTGGTTGCGGCCGATGATCTTGCCGAAACGGGCTGGCGGGTGACGGTCGGCGCGCCGGGCGCCTGCAAGGATCCGGCCTGGCCCGCACTGCTGGGGGCATTGCGCCGCTCCGGCGCCGCAACCCTGCCCGAGGCGGAGGCGGTACTGCGTCGCAACATCACCGATCCGGAACTGCGAAAAAAAATGCAGCCTGCGATCACGCGGCTGCTCGGGGAGTAAGCGGTGGTGTCACGCCGGGCGAGGGGCAGGCCCCGGGCCCGGTGCGAAGAGTATGCGGTCGCGCCGTCTCAGACGCCGAAGCGATCGGCGAAGACGTGATAGACGATGCGCTCGCGCTTGATGCCCAGCTTGGCCAGTTGCTCGTCGTTCAGCGCCTGCAGATACTTGATCTGATCCTGACGCGAGTTGGCTTCAGCAATACGTTCGATCCAGGCGCCGAAGTGGTGGGCGAAGGCCACGAAGGGGCGCGCAATCGAGAAACCGACGGACGGTTGGGTGGTGGTGTGTGCCATTTGGACCCTCGAAAAAAGGTGTTTCGGTTCGTCCCTCCCTGACCCTGATATTTGGTCAACGGTGCTGACTTTACTAGGGGGGGAACCGGCATAGCCGTCTTGCGTTTTCTGCAATGCAGCGGAAATTTAGCTGCGATGCAGCATGAAAAAGGCCCCGCCGAGGGGCGGAGCCAGGGGCCTCGTTCAAGAGGCGAAGGAGACTTGAATAGGGGTCAGCGCCAGAAGGAGTCGTGCATCACGAAACGCCCGATGTCGCCGCGTCGCAGGCCGCGATCGGCCAACTCTGCATCGCTCAGGTCGGCGATCTCGGCGGCCTGCCGGCTGGGCGACAGGATGTCGGATTCCGAGCCGAAGAGAGCGGACAGGAAAGAAAAGACGGTCGGCATGGGGGCGGGCAGGGCCGCCGGTGCGGTCGAGTGGGCCATCGGAATGCTCCTCACGGATGATATATTTTCTGCGGTTGCACGGTAATCTATGCTGCACATGCAGCATCAGCCAGAGGGGGTGCTGCATAGCCCGCATGCGTGAGGTGCATAACGATCGTGATGGCCGGGACCCGGACAGGCCGCGCCCCGGCGGCGCTCAGCCGGCCTGAAAGATCTCGTCGACCGGGACCTGCAGGGCGGTGACCTGCGCATTGGTCTGGCTGGCCATGCCGATCACCGACAACAGCTCGGCATGCATCTCCGGGGTCATCCCCTTGGCCTTGGCGGCCGCCGTGTGGGAATGGATGCAGTAGCTGCAGCCATTGGCGACGGAGACCGCGACATAGAGCATCTCCTTGACCAGCGGATCGAGGCTGCCGGGCCCCATCACCACCTTCAGCCGCTCCCAGGTGGCACGCAGCTGCACCGGGTCATGCGCCAGCGCCCGCCAGAAGTTGTTGACGTAATCGGTGTTCCGCAGGCTGCGGATTTCATCGAAGACCGCCTGTGCCTCGGGGCTCAGTTCTTCGTCTTTCAGCAGGGGGAGGGTCGTCATCGTGCTTCCTTTCGCCGGGCGGCCGGCTCAGACCAGTGCAAAGATGCGGGCCGGGCCGCCGGTGCCGCCGCCGACCTTGGGGGCGCCGACCACCAGGGTGGCGCCGCTGGCGGGCATCCGCTCCAGCCCCGCGAGACATTCAATGCCATAGCGGCCCGAGGGCAGCCAGACAGAATGGGTGGCGAAATCGGTGGAGGGGCCATGATCCAGCGACAGCGTGTCCACCGCGATGGCGGCGGCGTCGGTCGCCTCCATCAGCATCTGCGCCGCCTCGACATGAAAGCCGGGGAAATGCAGGCGGCCGGGACGGTCGGCATCGGCACCGCGAAAGGCCGGGGTGCCGAGGTTTTCCGACCAGCCCGAGAGCATCGCCACGCAGGCGCCTTCGGGGATCGGGCTGTTGGTGCCGATCCAGGCGGGTCAGGTCGTCGGGGCTTAGCCGGGTGTCGCGGTCCACGGCGGCGCGGGCCCGGATGTCGATCACGCAAAGCGGGCAGATCAGCCGCTCCACCGGGATCTGATCGACGGAGGCGCCATCGGCCGAGAAATGCAGCGGCGCGTCGATATGGGTGCCGCTGTGTTCGTCGATCGTCAGCCTGTAGAGGTTGTAGCCATTCTCGGCGAAGTCGAAGGCCTTGTCATAGGCGATCCCGGGCCCGCCGCCAAACGTGGGGAAATCGGCGTCGAGCCGATGGGTCATGTCATGCACCGTGCCGTGTCGTGCCCGGCCTGGAGCGCGGGCGCTGCCGCGCCGCCGCCCAGCCCCGCGCCGGGAAAGCCGCGCCGCGACATCATCCGGTCTTTCACCGTCTCGATCACGCAGAGATCGCACATCCGTGCTCTCTTCCTGTTGGCCCGTGGTGCGGTCGCGGGCCTGTCCGCCCCGGTGCCGCCAGCATAGCAAGGCGGCTGGGGTTGGGTCCCGCTTTGGCCCCGGGGTTCGGCGCCGCAGGTCCGCCGGCGTCCCGGGCCGATTGCGCCCACTCGGGCGGCGCCTTACTCTGGGCGCAACAGGCAGAAGGGGCCGGCATGGCGGGGCAGACGGAACAGGTTCTGGGCGCGATCCTGGACGATATCGACGCCGGGCGGCTGCAGCCCGGCGATGTGCTGGAGGAGGCGCCGCTGATGGCGGCCCACGGGGTGTCGCGCACGCCGGTGCGCGAGGTCTTCATCCAGCTGGAAACCGCCGGCCTGATCAAGCGGTTGCCGCGCAAGGGGGCGGTTTTGTTCAAGCCGACGCTGAAGGAATTCCTCGGCATCCTTGAGGTTCACATCCGGCTGGAGGGCCAGGCCGCAGGGCTGGCCGCTCGGCGGCACACGGCCGCCCAGGCGGAGGCGCTGGAGGCGGCGGTTCAGGCCTGCGAGGCGCATGCGCGCGACAAGGGCGATGGCGATCCCGGCGGCTATTATCAGCTGAACCTCAGGTTCCACGAGATCGTCGCGCTAGCCTCGGGTAACCCGTTTCTGGTCGAGATGATCAAGACCAACGCGCGCAAGCTGATGGCCTACTATCGGGCGCAATACCGCTACCCCGGCGCCATCGCCACCTCGGCGCGGGAGCACCGGGAAATCGCCGACCGGATCGCGGCGCGTGACTTCGCCGCGGCGGAGGCGGCGATGATCGCCCACATGGGGTTCGATCAGGCTACGGTTCTCGACCTGCTGGCAACGCTGGGCTGATCCTCCTGGCCGGGAGGGGGGCTTTGCCCCCCCGGCCTGCGGCCGCCCCCCAGAGTATTTTCGCAGAGAAGAACGGGGGCGCCGGCGGTTTCTTCTCTGTTGAAATACTCCCGCCGGAGGCATCGCGGCGGGCGCGAGGCCGCCGCGGTCGTCAGCCTTGCCGCCGGGCGCCCTGTTCGAAGAAGCGCGCAATGCTTTCGGCGAAGGCGGCGGTATCGGCCGGCTCGGCAAGCGAGGCCAGCGCCTGGGCACCGCGCTCCGGCCCAAGGGTCTCGGCCATCTCGCCGGTGAGATCGGCGACGAAGTCGCGCTCCATCTCCGGGTGGTGCTGAGTGGTATAAACATGCTGTCCGAGGCTGAAACCGGCGATGGGGCAGCCCTCGGAGCGGGCCAGCACGGTGGCGCCCTCGGGCGCGCGGGTCACCTGTTCGCAATGGCTGCCATAGAGCCGCAGGACATCGGGCAGGTCGCGGGTCCAGTCCGGGCGCGCCAGCATCTCGGCCCGCAGGAGGCCGTGCGCCCAGCCTTCCGGGTTGTCGCCGACCGCCCCGCCGAGCGCGAGGGCGATCGCCTGATGGCCGAAGCAGACCCCCATCAGCGGCTGGCGTGCCGCATGCATCTGCCGGATCAGATCGAAGAGGCGCAGCGTCCATGCCGCGCCGGACCGGGTGGAGGCCGGGCTGCCGGTGATCAGGGCGCCGTCGAAGCGGCTCATGTCTTCGGGAAAGATACCGTCCTTCACGGCGAAGACCGTGACCCTCCAGTCGGGGCGCGCCAGCCGGATCAGCGCGGCGAATTTCTCGCCATCGCCGGGGTGGCGCTGCGCAAATGCGCTGTCATCGGTGTTTGTCATCAGAATGGCGAGATGCATGGGCGCGTCCGCATGTTTTTTGTTTACATATTTATGAGCTCTCATAATATACATATGAACCCACGCAGGAAAGCCCCTCATGACCCTCTGGACGCCGACCGACGATGGCTTTGCCGATCTGACCAGCCACGACACATTCGCCGGTGGCGCGCCGCACAATACCTTTGCGCGTCTTCGCCGCGACGATCCACTGCACTGGACCGAATATAAGGACGGGCAGGATTTCTGGTCGGTCACCCGCCATGCCGATATCGCCGAGATGAACAAGAACACTGCTGTCTTCTCCTCGGCCCGCGGCATCCGGATGGAGGACCAGAGCTATGAGGAATACCTCGCCCGTCGCACCTTTCAGGAGACCGATCCGCCGGAGCACAGCCAGACCCGCATGCTGCTGATGCGGGCGTTTTCCCGGCCCGTCATGGCCCAATACGAGAATGATATCCGCCAGCTCTGCGACGAGATTCTCGACGCCGCGCTGGAGAAGGGGACCTTCGACGCCACCCGGGAGATCGCCCGGCAATTGCCGATGCGGATGCTGGGTCGCGTCATGGGCCTGCCGGAGGCCGATCTACCCTGGCTGGTGGAAAAGGGCGATGCGCTCATTGCCAATACCGATCCGGATTTCACCAGCCATGTCCTCGACAAGATGGACACCGACGAATTCCGCATGATGCCCTTCAATTCGCCGGCGGGGGCGGAGCTTTATGCCTATGCCAAGGAGCTGATGGCGGCAAAGGCGGCCTCAGGCGATACCGAGGGCGTGTTGCACATGGTGCGCCAGCCGGCCAAGGACGGCAGCACCATCACCGAGACGGAGTTTCGCAATTTCTTCTGCCTGCTGGTGGCCGCCGGCAACGATACCACGCGCTATTCCATCGCCGCCGGTCTCCAGGCGCTCTGCCATCAGCCCGAGCTGCTGGGCCAGATGCAGCAGGGCGGCGATATCTGGGACACCGCCCCGGACGAGATCATCCGCTGGGCGACGCCGGCGCTCTATTTCCGCCGCACCGCGCTGGCCGATTACGAGATGCACGGCAAGACCATCCGGGCCGGCGACAAGGTGCTTTACTGGTTTTCCTCGGCCAACCGCGATGACTCCGTGTTCGACGATCCGTTCCGGGTCGACCTGTTCCGCAGCCCGAACCGCCACATGAGCTTCGGTCAGGGCGGTCCGCATGTCTGCCTGGGCATGTGGTTGGCGCGGCTGGAGGTGCGGGTGCTGTTCCAGGAACTTGCGAAACGGCTGAAATCCATCGAACCTGCAGGTCCGCACAAATTCCTGCGCTCGAATTTTGTCGGCGGGATCAAGGAACTGCCCGTCACCGTCACCCTGGCCTGAGGAGATCCCGATGAAACCCCGCTTGCGCGCGCTCTTTTGCGATCACCTCAGCATCATGCGCGGCAAATATCTGCCGCAGTCCAAGATCGGCGATGACGGCACCCGGTTCTGCCGCTCGGTCTTCGGCACGCATTACGACCGCGATCTGCTGAACGCGCCCGGCGCGATGGTCTATCAGGGGCTGCCGGACATGGAACTGCGCTGGCGCCATGACGACATCCGCGACAGCTGGGACGAGACCACGCAGATCGTGCTGGGCGATCTTTATGACGATGCTGGCCTGCCGCTGCCGCTCTGCCCCCGGGGAGCGCTGAAACGGGCGGTCGCCGCCTGGGGCGAGATCGGGCTGACCCCCAAGGTAGGGATCGAGCTGGAGGCCTATGCGCTGCAGGGGGATGAGGCCGGACGGCTGGAGCCCTATGATACCCCCGGCGGCGTGGTCTATGGCACCGGCCCCTTTGCCGATCCGCTGCGGTTCAACGATCGCATCTGGGAAATGGCGGATCGGCTGGGCTTCTCGCTCGACATGATCACCGCCGAATTCGACGCGCCGCAGTTCGAATATACGCTGACCTTCGACGATGCGGTGAAGGCGGTGGACGATATCGTTCTCTTCCGCCTGATGGCGCGGGAGGTGGCGCTGGAATATGGCGTTGTGCTGACCTTCATGCCGAAGCCGATCGCCGAGGCCGGCGGCTCGGGCATGCATATCAACTTCTCCTTCGCCGATGAGGCCGGTGGCAACGCGCTCTCCTCCGGGCCGCTGGGCGGGCCGGAGCATATGAACGATCTGGCGCGGAATTGTCTGGCCGGGCTTCTGCATCACCACAAGGGGCTGGCCGGGCTGATCGCGCCCACCGCGAATTCCTATCTCCGGCTGCAGCCCGGGTCGCTGTCGGGTTACTGGAAGAACTGGGGTGGCGATCATCGCAACGTGACCACCCGGATCTCTTCCGAAGGCGGGCCGAAGGCGCGGCTGGAACACCGGATGGCGGACGCCAGTGCCAACCCCTATACCGCCGTGGCCGCCGTGCTGCAGGCGGCGTTGCTGGGGGTGAAGAACGGCTATGCGCTGCCGCCGATGGAGACAGGTGACGGGTTTGAAAAGACCGACGCCCGGGACGGCACCGCCACCAGCCTCAAGGGGGCGATTGCCGATCTTGCCGCCGATACCGCGCTGACCGAGGCGGTTGGGGCCGATCTGGTCGCCAACCACGTCTTCATGAAGGAGAAGGAGGCGCGCAAGACCCGCGATCTCGAGGGCGACGCGCTGCGCGATTTCTACGTCTATTTCATCTGAGGAGGGGCCGATGCATGTGACCTGGAAGCTGCCCGGCGGGGCGGAGATCGTGGCCGAAGTCGCCGACGGGCTCAACCTGATGGAGGCCGCCGTGGCCAACAACGTGCCCGGTGTGATCGGCGAATGCGGCGGCTGTCTCAGCTGTGCCACCTGCCATGTCTTCGTCACCGAAGACTGGCTCGACCGCGTCGGCGGCCCGGGGGAGATGGAGGATGTGATGCTGGATATGGTCGCCGGCGAGCGACGGCCGAACAGCCGGCTCAGCTGTCAGATCACCGCTGCCGTCGCGCTCGACGGGCTGGTGCTGGAGGTGCCGGAGGAGAGCTGACCGCCGCGCTCCGGCGCAGGTGATGCAGCGGGGACTCGGGGGCCGGGAAACCGTTGCCCGGCCGCTTGCCTTCGCGCCGCCCCCGGATCAGGATGCGCCCAGCGTAACGAGAGCACCCGGGGTAACCGATGACCGAGCAGACCGACATTCCCGACATCGCCGCCGAATGCCTGGGCGTGAAAGTGCCCGGCTCGCGGTTTCTGCACGACAAGCGGATCGACCGCATCAATGCCGCCGAATACGAGGGGCTGGAGATGGCCGGCGCCCTGCATGTGGTAGGCGAAGACGATGTGGTTCTGGAAATCGGCGCCGGCATCGGCTTGGTCGGGGCGGTGATCGCGGCCAATGCGAAACCGCGGCGGGTGCAGTCTTTCGAGGCCAACCCGGAGCTGATCCCGGCGATCGAGGCGCTCTATGCCGCCAATGGGCTGGGTGATCGGATCTCGGTGCAGAACAAGGTCTTGGTCAGCGCGCCGGAGCGGCCGGAGACGATGACCTTCCACATTCACAGCAGCTATCTCGGCTCCTCGCTGATCGAACCTCAAAACCGCGACACCCGCGCGGTCGAGGTGCCCACCGCTAGTTTCCACGAGGTCTGCGCCGATCTGAAGCCGACGGTTCTGGTGATGGATATCGAGGGCGGCGAACGCGACATCCTGCTGCATGCCGATCTCAGCCCGTTCCGCGCCATGGTGCTGGAATTCCACCCCAACGCCTATGGCGTGGGCGGCATGCGCGAATGCAAGAACGTCCTGCGCGAGGCCGGTTTCGAGCGGGTGGCAGAGAAATCCACCCGCACCGTCTGGACCTGCCTGCGCGATCCGGCCCCGGCGGCGTGACCGCCGCGCCCGGGTCTTTTCCTGGCTGAAAATATCCCCGCCGGAGGCAGCGCCCGCGCGCGGGCGCTTCGGCCCGCCCGAGGGCGGGCCGGGCGCGGCTCAGCTCGCGGCGGCCGAAAGGCCTTTGTCCAATGCGGTCAGGATCACCTCGACATCCGCCTCGGTGACCACCAGCGCCGGCGACAGGATCACATTGGGACCGGAGACGCGCACCATCGCGCCGGCCTCATAGGCGACTTCCTGCACCCGGGCGATCGCCGGCTTGGCGATGGGGGTCTTGCTGGCGCGGTCGCTTACCAGCTCCAGCGCGTTCATCAGCCCGTGGCCGCCGCGCACATCGCCGATGATCTCGTGCTTCTCCTGCAGCGCCAGCAGGCCCCGATGCATCTGCGCGCCGCGCGCCCCCGCATTCTCCGCCACGTTCAGCCGCTTGGTTTCGGCCAGACAGGCCAGCGCCGCCGCCGCTCCCACCGGGTGGCCGGAGTAGGTATAGCCGTGGCCGATGGCGGCGCGACCGGTCTCGTCGCCTTCGAAGACCTGGGCCACATGCTCTGCGATCATCACCGCGCCAAAGGGGAAATAGCCGTTGGTAATCGCCTTCGCGGTGGTCATCAGGTCGGGCTGCACGCCCCAATGGCGCGAGCCGGTCCAGCTGCCGGTGCGGCCGAAGGCGGTGATCACCTCGTCGGCGATCAGCAGGATGCCGTGTTTCGAGCAGATCTCGCGCACCCCGGGCATGAAGCTCTCGTGCGGCGGGATCACGCCGCCGGCGCCCAGCACCGGTTCCATGATAAAGGCGGCGATGGTGTTCGCCCCCTGAAAGGCGATCTCGTCCTCCAGGGCCGCAAGGCAGAGCTGCGCCAGCTTGGCCGGGTCGCTCTCGTTGAACGGGTTGCGGTAGGTGTAGGGCGCCGGGATGTGGAAACAGCCGGGCAACAGCGGCTCATAGGGCGCGCGGAAGTTCTGGTTGCCGTTGACTGAGGCGGCGCCGAAATGGGTGCCGTGATAGCCCTTCTTCAGCGACAGGTACTTGATCCGTCCGGCCTCGCCGCGGATCTTGTGATACTGCCGCGCCAGCCGCAGCGCGGTTTCCACCGAATCGCCGCCGCCGGAGGTGTAGAACGCCCGGGTCAGCCCGTCGGGTTCGAAGAAGTCGCGCAGCTCTTCCGACAGCTGGATCACCGCGTCGTTGGTGGTGCCGCGGAAGATCGAATAATAGGGCAGGGTGTCGAGCTGGGCGGTGATCGCCTCTTTCACCGGCTGGCAGGAAAAGCCGAGGTTGACGTTCCACAACCCGCCGACGCCATCGACCACCTCATGCCCGTCGACATCGGTGATCCGCACGCCCGCGCCGCCGGTGACGATGGTCGGCGGGTTCTTCAGGCTGTCGGCCGGATGCGCCATCGGGTGCCACAGGGACCGGGCGTTGTGTTCCTTGAGATAGTTGGAATCCTTCATGCGGACAGCTCCTTGCTGAGGCCCAGCATCTGCAGGGCTTTGGAATAGCTCGCCGCCGGATTGGCGACGTCGAAATGGACATGCGGCAGACCCACCGCCTCGGCGCCGGCGATGTTGCGGCGCTGGTCGTCGACGAAGACGCAGGCGCCCGCCGGCAGGCCCAACTGGTCGAGACAGGCGGCATAGGCGCGCGGGTCGGGCTTCAGGATGCCGCTGTAGGTGGCGTCGACGATCACGTCGAAATCGGCCAGGAACGGCAGCCGGTCGCGGAAATCGGCGCCGTAGAAGAGATCGAGCTCGTTCGACAGGATCGCCAGCTTCAGCCCCGCCGCCTTGACCTGAGCGATGGCGGCGCGGAATTCCGGCCGTATCACCGCCTCCGGCTCGGCGCCGCGGGCGGCCCGGACGAACTGGCTCATCTCGGTCCAGTTCTCGCCCAGCAGCCCGCCCACCTCGGCGGTGCGGCGGCGCCAGTAGTCGCGTTCAGTGATCGTGCCCGCCTGCATGTCGCGCCAGAGCGCATCGGTCTCCGGCGCGAAGGGGCCCTGCCAGTCCAGCGTGCCGGGCGCCAGCCCCAGCGCCGTTTCGGTGAGAGCATGGGTTTCGAACAGCGTGCGGGTAATCACGCCGCCGAAATCGAGGATCAGCGCCCGGTTCATGCGGCGACCTGCCGGGGAAAACCGGGCGGGCAGATGCCGCCGATGCTCTGCGTCAGCCCCAGCGCGGCCAGGCGCAGCTCCGTCCGGATCAGCCTCCGGGCCTCCGGCGTCATCCGGGTCACCGGCGCGGCGACGGCGATGGCGCCCAGCGGTTTGCCGTCGGGGCCGAAGATCGGGGCGGCGTGGGAATGGACGTCGGCTTCGAACCCGCCGATGGATTCGGCGATGCCATCGGCGCGGATCGCCGAGAGCTGCGCCCGGATCGCCTGCGGCTGGGTCAGCGTGTCGCCAGTATGGGCGGGCAGCGGCCGGGCCAGCACGCGGTCGACGAAGTCGGCATCGGCGAAGGCCAGCACCGACAGGCCCGAGGCGGTGCCGTGATAGCTGACGACCTCGGCGTCCTCCATCATCACCTTGGTGGCGTGTCGCGGGCTGTAGGCATGGGCGATGGTGTTCAACACCTCTTCCTTGGCCAGGGAGACGTGGGTGGTTTCTCCCGTCGCCGCGCTCAGCCGGTCGAGCGCGGGGCGGGAGGCGCTGAGAATCGGCACCGCCGCCTCGCGCAGTGCCGCCAGCCGCAGAACCTCTGGCCCCAGCCGGTAGGCGCGGTCGGCGCCGGCCTGTTCGACGAATCCCGCCTGCTGCAGTTCGCTCATCAGCCGATAGGCGGTGGCCTTGTTCAGACCCGAAAGCCGCGTCAGATCGCTCAGCCCGATCTCGGTTCGGGTCTGGTTGAAAAACGTCAGCAAAGACAGGGCCTTAGTGACTGTTCCCATGGGGTCTTCATGCTCCTTTCCGGTCGCTCGGACCGGCAGATCGTCATTTTGCTGCGGGGCGCTTGGCAATTTTCTTGACAGATCGGCCCACGGGCTGTCAATCTAAATCAAACCAATGGTTCGAATAATGAACCGATCCAGCAAGGAGGTCCTGGAATGAAATTCACCCATGCAGTGCTTGGCGCGGCGACGGCGGCCCTGATGACCGCCGGCGCGGCCTTCGCCGAATACCCCGAGAAACCGGTCAATTTCATCGTGCCCTGGCCGCCGGGCGATCTGGAGGACGTGCTGACCCGGATGATCGCCGAGGACTTCCAGAACGAATACGGCGTTGCCGCAGCGGTGGTGAACAAGCCCGGTGGCGGCGGTGGCCCGTTCCCGGGCGCCATCGAGGTCGCCAATGCGCCGGCGGACGGCTATACCATCGGGTCCTTCGTGATCGGGGTGCCGGTGGTCGGTCACCAGATCGACATTCCGCCGCTGACGCCGGCGAAATTCGACCCGCTGGGGATCTTCCTGACCTATCCCTTCGTGATCGCCACCAGCGGCGATGCCCCTTATTCGACGATGGATGAGCTGGCCGCCTACGCCAAGGAGAACGACGTGGCGCTGGGGCATTTCGGCGATGTGCTGACGCCGACCCAGGTGACCAAGGCCTATGCCAAGACTGCCGGGTTCGAATTCGGCTCCGACGCGGCCTTCGACGCGCTCGACTGCAATACGCTGGCGAGCGGGGATGCCGATGTGATCAACACCACGCTGCAGCTGATCCTGCCCTGCCTGGACAGCGTCAAGGTGCTGGTGGCGATCACCGACCAGCGCATCCCGCTGATCCCCGACACCCCCACCATCGGAGAGCTGGAGCCGAGCCTGGACATCGCGCTGTGGAACGGGCTCTTCGTGACCAAGGAGACGCCGCAGGACGTGCGCGACAAGATCATCGCCGTGGCCAGCAAGACGGTGATGAGCGATCGTGCCCAGGCCGTTGCCAAGGAGACCGGCGCGCTGGTCTACTGGCAGAACGCCCAGGACAGCACCGCGCGGATCGAGAAAGACATCGAGACCGTGGCCCGCATCGGCGAGTTGCTGAACTGATCGATCCGGGGCCGGGGCGTGCTGCTCCGGCCCTTTTCCGATCCACTCTCCTCGGGGGCACTCCGAATGGCAACTGAACGCGAACGCCGCTTCGTCGGCCCGCGCCGGGGGCAGCTGATCTTCGCGCTGGGGTTCGTCGCGTTGTCGCTGCTGCTGCTGTCGCAGATCGGCACGCAAACGATCTGGGCCAACAAGACCAAGTTCTTCGCCCAGCCGCGGTTCTGGCCGGGGGTCGGACTGGGCGGCATGGTGGTCCTGGGCGGGCTGCACCTCTACCGGCTGCCGTGGCGACGGTTCACCGCCAGCGATCGGGCCGAGGTGATCCGCTGGGCGCAGGTGCTGGAATACACCCTGTGGTTCCTGGTCTATGTGCTGATCGTGCCGGTGATCGGCTATCTTCTTTCCACCCTGATCTTCGTGCCGGCGCTGACCTGGCGCATGGGCTACCGCCGCCCGCTGATCCTCTGGGCCAGCGTGGTCTTCGCCCTGGCGGTGGTGGTGCTGTTCAAGACTTTCCTGTCGGTGAAAATCCCCGGCGGCCTGATCTACGACTATCTTCCCGGCGCGCTGCGCAGCTTCTTCATTCTGTATCTCTGATGGACCTTCTTCTTTCCGCTCTCGATATCCTGATGCGCTGGGACGTGGCGCTGGCGCTGCTGGTGGGGTCCATCGGCGGGGTGCTGATCGGCGCCATTCCCGGCGTCGGCCCGGCGGTGGCCATCGCCATCCTGCTGCCCGCGACCTTCTCGATGGACCCGATCGTCGGGCTGACCGTGCTCTTGGGCATCTACGGCAGCTCGATGTACGGCGGCTCGATCCCCGCCATCCTGATCAACACCCCGGGCACTGCGGTGAACGCGCTGACCACCTACGACGGCTATCCGATGACCGCGCGGGGGGAGCCGAAGCGGGCGCTGAGCCTGGCCTATTCGTCGTCGTTCTTCGGCGGCATCTTCTCGGTGCTCTGCCTGATCCTCTTCGCCCCGGTGCTGGCGAAGGTGGCCCCGATGTTCGGCAGCCGCGAGATCTTTCTCGCCGCGCTTCTGGGTATTCTCCTGGTCATCGTCGCCCATCGCGGCCAGTCGCTGATCGCCGGTGCGCTCGCCTGTTTCGGCATCTTCCTGCAGACCATCGGCATGGAGCCGGTGAAATATTCCCAGCGCTACACCTTCGATCAGCCGTTCCTGCAGGGTGGCATCAACCTGATCGTGGTGGTTCTGGGTCTCTTCGCGCTGAGCCAGGCCTTCGTGCTGCTGACCAGCGAGGACGAGAAGATCCGCACCACCCGGCTGCGCGGCGGCGGGCTGTTCCAGGGGCTGCGCGAACTGGCGCGGCACCCGCGGGTCGCCACCGTCTCGGCCAGTTTCGGCGTGCTGATGGGGATGATCCCCGGCGTCGGCGAATTCACCGCGCAGTTCATGTCCTACACCTATGCGCAGCGCAGTTCGAAACGGCCGCAGGACTTCGGCCGCGGCTCCTCCGAGGGGCTGATCGCGGCGGAGACCTCGAACAACGCGGTGCCGGCCGCGGCGATGGTGCCGCTCCTTGCGCTCGGCATCCCCGGCGAGGCGCTGACGGCGATGATGCTCAGCGTCTTCTACGTACATAACGTGGTGCCGGGGCCGGGGCTCTTCCAGAACGACATGGATTTCGTCGTCGCCCTCTATCTGGCGCTTCTGATCCTCAACGTGCTGGTGCTGGTCTTCCTGCTCTTCGCCACGAAATCGCTGATCCAGGTGGTCAAGATCCCCAACCGGTTTCTCGGCGTCTGCATCCTCGCGCTCAGTTTCGTGGGGGTCTATTCGCTGCGCAACTCTGCCACCGACTGCGTGCTGGCAGCGGTGTTCGGGGTGGTGGGCTATATCCTCAAACGTCTGTCGCTGCCCAGCGTGCCGATCATCCTTGGCATGGTTCTGGGCGGCATCATGGAGGTCAAGCTGCGTGCCGGCATGGCGCGGGTGAAATCCCCGCTCGACATGATCGACCGGCCGGTGGCCTTCATCCTGTTTCTCATCATCATCGCTGTGCTCGTGATGCATATCCGCCGGGTCTGGCTGGATCGCCGCGAGCTGAAGGAGGCCGAATGGCAATTCAAACGCAGATCGACCAGCTTCGGCGCCATGCTGTTGCGCCGCAGAAGCTCTTTCTTGATGGAACGTGGCAAGCTGGTTCGGGCACGCCGGTTGGAGTGGTTTCGCCGATTGACGGGTCTGTTCTGACCACGCTGGAGGGGGCGAGCGCGGCGGATGTCGACCGCGCCGTCGCCTCCGCCCGCGCCGCTTTCGAGGAGGGCCGCTGGTCGCGCCTGGCGCCGGCTGGGCGCAAGAAGGTGTTGCACGCCATCGCCGACCGGATCGAGGCCGAGGCGCTGGATCTGGCGGTACTGGGCATTCGCGACAATGGTACCGAGTTCAACATGGCCTACAAGGCCGAACCGGGAAGCGCGGCGGGCACCTTCCGCTACTACGCCGAGGCGCTGGACAAGGTGGCCGGAGAGATCGCGCCGACCGCGCCCGACGTGCTGGGGCTGGTGCACCGGATGCCGGTGGGGGTGGTGGGCGCCATCGTGCCCTGGAACTTCCCGCTGATGATCGGCGCCTGGAAGCTGGCGCCGGCGCTGGCGATGGGCAATTCCGTGGTGCTGAAACCGGCGGAGACGGCCTCGCTCACCTTGCTGCGGCTGGCCGAGATCTGTTCCGAATGCGGTCTGCCCGACGGGGTGCTGAACGTGGTCACCGGCACCGGGGCAGAGACGGGTTCGGCGCTGGCTCATGCGATGGACGTCGATGTGCTGACCTTCACCGGCTCCGGCGCCACCGGGCGGCGGCTGCTCGAGGCTTCCGCCGCGTCGAACCTCAAGCGGGTCTATCTGGAGCTTGGCGGCAAATCCCCCAATATCGTCTTTGCCGACGCCCCCGATCTGAAACAGGCGGCGCAGGTGTCGGCCAAGGGGATCTTCCGCAACTCCGGCCAGGTCTGTGTCGCCGGCTCCCGCCTGCTGGTGGAACGTTCGGTGCATGATGACTTCGTGGCGCTGCTGCAGGCGGAGGCGGAGGCGCTGAAGGTCGGCGATCCGCTCGACCTGACCAGCCACGTCGGCGCGGTGAATTCCGAGGATCAGCTGGCCCGCAACCTGTCCTTCATGGCGACGGCCGCGGCAGAGGGGGGCGAGGTCGTCACCGGCGGTCGCCGCATCCTGGCCGAGACCGGCGGTACCTATATGGCGCCCACCATCGTCACCGGGGTGACGCCGGAGGCGACGCTGTTTCAGAAGGAGGTCTTCGGCCCGGTGCTGGCCGTCACCCCCTTCGACACCGAGGAAGAGGCGATGCGGCTGGCCAATGCCACCGATTTCGGACTGGCGGCGGCGGTCTGGACCGGCAGCCTCAGTCGGGCGCATCGCATGGTGGCGGGCATCCGCGCCGGGGTGGTTCATGTGAACACCTATGGCGGCGCCGACAACACGGTGCCGCTGGGTGGCGTCAAACAGTCGGGCAACGGCCACGACAAATCCCTGCACGCGCTCGACAAATACGTCGATCTGAAAACCGCTTGGATTCAGCTGTGAGCGGAGGCCGCGCCATGACCGACAAGACCATCCTGGTTGCCGGAACCTTTGACACCAAGGACGATGAGCTGACCTATCTGTCGAACCGGATCCGGGGGCAGGGCGGTGGGGTTCTGACCATGGACGTCTCTGTCCTGGGGGAGCCGTCGCAGCCCACCGATGTCAGCAAGCATCAGGTGGCCGAGGCGGGCGGCAGCTCCATTCAGGCGGCGATCGACAGCGGCGATGAAAACACCGCCATGCAGATCATGGCACGGGGTGCCGCCGCGCAGGCCCGCAGCCTGTACGACGCTGGCGGGATCGACGGGGTGATCGTGCTGGGCGGCACCATGGGCACCGATCTGGCGCTGGATCTGTGTGCCGCGTTGCCACTGGGGGTGCCTAAATATATCGTCTCTACTGTCTCCTTCTCGCCGTTGATGCCGCCCGAGCGGATCCCGGCGGATGTGCAGATGATCCTCTGGGCCGGCGGGCTCTATGGGCTGAACTCGGTCTGCAAGGCCGCGCTCAGCCAGGCCGCGGGCGCGGTGCTGGGGGCGGCGCGGGCAGTTGAGAAACCGGCGCGTGACCGACCGCTGATCGGCATGACCTCCTTCGGCAAGACGGTGCTGCGCTATATGGTGACGCTGAAGCCCGAGCTGGAGAAGCGCGGCTATGAGGTCGCGGTGTTCCACGCCACCGGCATGGGCGGGCGGGCCTTTGAATCGCTGGCGGCCGAGGGCGCCTTTGCCGCGGTGATGGATTTCGCGCCGCAGGAGGTGTCGAACCACCTGTTCGGCGGCCTGAGCGCGGGCGAGGACCGGATGACCAACGCCGGCCGTGCGGGCATCCCTCAGATCGTGGCACCGGGCTGTTACGACCTGGTCGATTTCATCGGCTGGCAGGAGACCCCGGCACGGCTGGCCGACCGCCCGGTACATGCGCACAACCGGCTGCTGACCTCGGCCGTGCTGACTGCGGAGGAACGCCGGCAGGTGGCGCGGACGATCTGCGACAAGCTGGGCCAGGCGGTCGCGCCGGTCACCATCCTGTTGCCCAGGGGCGGTTGCAACGAATGGGACCGCCCCGGCGCCGATCTGCACGATGCCGGGGGGCTGGCCGCCTTCTGCGACGAGATGATGGCCGCCTGTCCGCCCACCGCCCGGCTGGAGCCGCTTGAGGCGCATATCAACGATGCCGCCTTCACCGCCCGGGCGCTGGAGGTCTTTGACGACTGGGTCGCGGCCGGGGTGATTCCCCGCCCCTGAGCCGCCGCGCCGCGCCTCTCTCCCCGGTTCATTTCACCGTGACGTAAGGGCGGAGCCGGGTCTTGCCGCAATAAACTTGCGTCTGCGGGCTTGGCTCTTGATCTTCCTTGCGGCTTGCGCCTATCGTGCGCCGGCGTGGTGGAATGTCATTCCGCACTGCGAAATTTTAGAGGGGGGATTCTGGCTGCGCGCGCTGAGCGCCGGGGAGGGGCCGGGTTTGAGGCCGACGCGATGCCGTCATGCGGCAGGTCTCCGGTTTGCCTTCCGCCTGCTTTCGCCAGTAGAACCCCGATAGATGGAGAGCTTTCCCGGGGCAAGGCCCAAGCCAGGGCCCGACCGGACAGACAGAGGGGTAGGCCGGATGACCGAGGCCATCGTTTATGAAAAAATTGGGGATATTGCGGTTCTGGCGGCGAACAACCCGCCGGTGAACGCATTGGGCCAGGCGGTGCGCCAGGGCCTGGTCGAGGGCATCGAACGCGCCGAGAAGGAAGGCGCCAAGGCGGTCCTGATCTATGGCGAGGGGCGGACCTTTTTCGCCGGCGCCGATATCCGCGAATTCGGCAAGGCGCCGACCGAGCCCTTCCTGCCGGACGTCTGCACCCGCATTGAAGCCTCGCCGCTGATCGTGGTCTCGGCGCTGCATGGCACCGCGCTGGGGGGCGGGCTGGAGATCGCGCTGGGGTCGCATTACCGGATTGCCGTGCCCAAGGCGCGCATGGGCCTGCCCGAGGTTCTGATCGGCGTCATGCCGGGCGCCGGTGGCACCCAGCGGCTGCCGCGTCTGATCGGCATCGATAAATCTCTCGACGTGATCACCTCGGGCCGCCAGATCGGCGCCAAGGAGGCGCTGGAGCTGGGTATCCTTGACAAGGTCGCCGAGGGTGAACCGCGCGAGATCGGCCTCGCCTATGCGCAGGAGCTGATCGACGCCGCCGCGCCGCGCCGCGCCATCAGCGAGATGCCGGCGCCGGAGCCGGTGGATTTCGACGCTCTCTATGACGCGGTCCTGAAGAAGGGCCGCGGCCTGCTGGCCCCCGCCGTCGCCGTGCGCGGCATTCAGGCCTGCTGCGAGCTGCCCTTCGCCGAGGGCATGAAACGCGAACGCGAGCTGTTCATGGAGCTGATGGCGACCGACCAGCGCCAGGGCCTGATCCATGCCTTCTTCGCCGAGCGTGCCGTCGGCAAGCTGCCGGAGCTCAAGGACGTGGAGCCGCGTCAGCTGGCGGCGATCGGCGTCATCGGCGGTGGCACCATGGGCGCGGGCATCGCCACTTCGGCGCTGCTGTCGGGCCTGACCGTCACCCTGATCGAGATGAGCCCCGAGGCCGCCGAGGCCGCCAAGGGCCGGATTTCGGGCAACCTGCAGGGCGCGCTGAAGCGCGGCAAGATTTCCCCGGAGAAATTCGCCGAGCTGACCGAAAAGGCGCTGACGCTCGCCACCGATTACGCGGCGCTGAAAGACGCCGATCTGGTGATCGAGGCGGTGTTTGAGGAGATGAGCGTGAAGAAGGACGTCTTCACCAAGCTCGACGCCATCTGCAAGCCCGGCGCAGTGCTGGCCTCGAACACCTCCTATCTGGACGTGAACGAGATCGCCGCCTGCACCAGCCGGCCCGAGGATGTGATCGGGCTGCATTTCTTCTCACCGGCGCATGTGATGAAGCTTCTGGAGATCGTCGTCGCCGACAAGACCGCGGCGGATGTGGTCGCCACCGGCTTCGCGCTGGGGGGCAAGATGGGCAAGGTTTCGGTCCGCGCCGGCGTCTGCGATGGCTTCATCGGCAACCGTATCCTGTCGAAATACCGCACCTGCGCCGATTACATGATCCTCGACGGCGCCTCGCCCTATCAGATCGACGCCGCGCTTGAGGCCTTCGGCTTCGCCATGGGGCCCTACGCGGTGGGCGATCTGGCCGGGCTCGACATCGGCTGGGCGGTGCGCAAGCGCAAGCGGGCCGAGGGCATGGACCCCAGGGCGCGCGATTTCACCTATGCTGACAAGCTCTGCGAAGACGGCCATTTCGGCCAGAAGACCGGCATGGGCTATTACGACTATTCCGCCGGCGCAAAGGCCCGGGTGCCCAACCCCGAGGTGATGCCGCTGATCGAGGCGGATCGCGCCGCGCAGGGCATCACCCCGCGCGAATTCACCGATGAGGAGATCGTCCGCCGCTACATGGCCGCGATGGTGAACGAAGCCGCCCGGGTGGTGGGCGAGGGGATCGCCAAGCGGCCGCTCGATGTCGATGTGACGCTGCTCTACGGCTACGGCTTCCCGCGTTATCGCGGCGGCCCGATGAAATGGGCCGACATGCAGGGCCTGCCGGGCCTGCTGGCGGACATCAAATCCTGGGCGCAGGACGATCCCTATTTCTGGGAACCGGCGCCGCTGCTGGAAAAACTGGTCGCCGAAGGTCGGAGCTTTGACGATCTGAACAAGGACTGAAAGACGGACTGAGGAGGAGAAGTCCCGATGAAACAGGCTGTTATCGTATCGGCCGCCCGCACCGGGCTGGCCAAATCCTTCCGTGGGTCATTCAACGTGACCCACGGGGCCACCATGGGCGGTCACGCGGTTCAGGCCGCGGTCGCCCGGGCCGGGCTGGATGGCTCGGAGATCGAGGATTGCATCATGGGCTGCGGCGCACCGGAGGCGGAGACCGGCAGCAACATCGCCCGCCAGATCGCCCTGCGGGCCGGTCTGCCGATCACCGCCTCGGGCATGACGGTGAACCGGTTCTGCTCCTCCGGGTTGCAGACCATCGCGCTGGCGGCCAACGCGATCACCGCCGAGGGCACCGGCCCGATGGTCGCCGGCGGGGTCGAGAGCATCTCGATGGTACAGCCGAAGGCGCGGCACGCGCCGGAAGCCTGGCTGATGGAACACAAGCCGGCGGTCTACATGACGATGATCGAGACCGCCGATATCGTCGCCGAACGCTACGGCATCAGCCGCGAGCGCCAAGACGAATACGGTCTGCGCAGTCAGCAGCGGATCGCCGCCGCGCAACAGGCCGGCTATTTCGACGATGAAATCGTGCCGATGCAGGCGACCATGGCGGTCAAGGACAAGGAAACCGGCGAGATCTCGATGAAAGAGGTCACCGTCGACCGCGACGAATGCAACCGCCCGACCACCACGCTGGAGGGCCTGGCCGGGCTGGAACCGGTGCGCGGCGCTGGCAAGTTCATCACCGCCGGCAATGCCAGCCAGCTCTCCGATGGCGCTGCCGCCGTGGTGCTGATGGAGGCGAAAGAGGCCGAGAAGCGCGGGCTGGAGCCGATGGGTGCCTTCAAGGGCTTCGCCGTCGCCGGTTGCGAGCCCGACGAGATGGGTATCGGTCCGGTCTTCGCCGTGCCGCGCCTGTTGGAACGTCATGGGCTCAAGGTCGACGATATCGACCTGTGGGAGCTGAACGAGGCCTTCGCCTCCCAGGCGCTCTATTGCCGTGACCGGCTGGGCATCGACGACGAGAAATGCAACGTCAACGGCGGGTCCATCGCCATCGGCCACCCCTTTGGCATGACCGGGGCGCGGATGACCGGCCACCTGATGCGCGAAGGCAAGCGGCGCGGCGCCAAGCTGGGCGTCGTCACCATGTGCATCGGCGGCGGCATGGGCGCGGCCGGCCTGTTCGAAATCTACTAAGGAGGTTCCACATGGATCTGAGCTACTCCCCCGCGGAGCAGGCCTTTCGGGAAGAGGTCCGCGCCTTTCTGCGCGACGAGCTTCCTGCGGCGCTGTCGGACAAGGTCCGTTCCGGCGCCGAACTCGGCAAGGCCGATATCGAACAGTGGCACGCGATCCTGAACGGGCGCGGCTGGCTGGCGGCGAACTGGCCGAAGGAATACGGCGGTGCCGAGTGGAACGCGGTGCAGCGCCATATCTTCGAAGAGGAGGCCGCCCAAGCCAACGCGCCCCGCATCGTGCCCTTCGGCCTGTCGATGCTGGCGCCGGTGCTGATGAAATTCGGCAATCAGGCGCAGAAGGATTATTACCTGCCGCGTATCCTGAACGGCGACGACTGGTGGTGTCAGGGCTATTCCGAACCGGGCGCGGGATCGGATCTGGCCAGCCTCAAGACTCGCGCGGTGCGCGAGGGCGATCACTACATCGTCAACGGTCAGAAGACCTGGACCACGCTGGGCCAGCACGCCAACAAGATCTTCTGTCTGGTGCGCACCAACCCGGACGTGAAGCAGCAGGAGGGCATCTCCTTCCTGCTGATCGACATGGACACGCCCGGCATCGAGGTGCGGCCGATCATCCTGCTCGACGGCACGCCCGAGGTGAACGAGGTCTTCTTCGACAACGTCAAGGTGCCGGCCGAGAACCTGGTGGGCGAGGAGAACAAGGGCTGGACCTACGCCAAGTATCTGCTGACCCATGAGCGCACCAATATCGCCGGTGTCGGTTTCTCGCAGGCCGGGCTCGACGCGCTGAAGCGGATCGCTAGGGTCGAGATGTCGGGCGGCCGCCCGCTGATCGAAAACCCGCATTTCGCCGCCCGGATGGCCAAGGTGGAAATCGACCTGATGGCGATGGCCACCACCAACCTGCGCATCATCAGCCAGGCGGCCTCCGGTCAGGCGCCGGGGGTTGAAAGCTCCATGCTCAAGGTCAAGGGCACCATCATCCGGCAGGAGATCAACGATCTGACCCGCCGCGCGGTGGGCCCTTACGCGCTGCCCTTCCCGTCCGAGGCGCTGGCCGGCAACAACGACCCGATCGGGCCGGATTACGCCGCGCCGCTGTCGGCGGAGTATTTCAACAACCGAAAGCTGTCGATCTTCGGCGGCTCCAACGAAATCCAGCGCGGCATCATCGCCAAGGTCAAAATGGGAGGCTGACGGTCATGGACTTCAATCTGACCGAAGAACGCCAGATGCTGCAGGATACCCTGCGCCGCTATCTGTCCGACAAATATACCACCGCCACCCGCAACACGATCCTGGAGTCGGAGACGGGGATGAGCGCCGATATCTGGGCCGGCCTGGCCGAGCTCGGGGTGATCGGCGCGCTCTTCACCGAAGAGGAGGGCGGCTTCGGTGGCGCCGGCTTCGACATCACCACTGTGTTCGAGGAACTGGGCCGCGCCGGCGTGGTCGAGCCGATGCTGGAAACCGCCGTTCTGGGCGGTCGGCTGCTCGCGGCGCTTGGCAACGACAGCCAGACCGCGCTGATCGAAGAGGTCATCGGCGGCGGGTTGCATCTGGCTTTCGCCCATGGCGAGCCGACCAGCCGGTATGACCTGAACCGGGTTGCGACCGAGGCGAAGGTCAGCGGCGGTGACATCGTGCTGAATGGCCGCAAGGCCGTGGTCGCCAATGCCGAGGCGGCGGGTTACCTCATCGTTTCCGCCCGCGAAGGCGGTGCGGTGGATGACGAGGCGGGAATTTCCCTGTTCCTGGTGCCGGCCGGCACTTCGGGCGTGACCCTGCGGGGCTATCCGCTCTTCGCCGGTGGCCGCGCCGCCGAGGTGACGCTGGACGAGGTGCGCCTGCCGGCCTCTGCCCGGCTGGGCGCGGCGGGTGCGGCCTATGGGGCCATCGCCGGCGCGGTCGCCGCCGCCAATGTGGCGCTTGCCGCCGAGGCGCTCGGCGCCATGGTCACCGCCACCGAGCTGACCCGTGGCTATCTGATGACGCGGCAGCAGTTCGGCCGGCCGATCGGCAGCTTTCAGGCGCTGCAGCACCGCTTCTCCGATCTGCTGATCGAGCTGGAGCAGGCCCGCTCTGCGGTGATCAACGCCGCCGGCCACCTGTCGGATCCGGTGGCAGAGCGCGATCGCCAGATCGCCGCCGCCCGCAACCTGATCGGCCGTGCCGGTCGTCTGGTCGCCGAAGAGGCGATCCAGATGCACGGCGGCATCGCCATGACCCAGGAATATGAACTGGCGCATATCGCCAAGCGCATCGTGATGACCGATCATCGCTTCGGCGATACCGATTATCATCTGGAGCGGTTCATTGCCCTCAGCGCCGCATGATCCCGTTCCCGCTGCCGAGGTCGCGCGCCACGGCAGCGGGGCACAGGAGCTGATCGGATATCGCCTGGACCTGAGCGGCGCCGATGGCGCCGGTCGGGTCGTTCTCGACATCGAGCCGCGGCATCTGAACCGCAACGGCACGCTGCACGGCGGGATCGTGGCGATGATGCTGGATGTGGCCAGCGGGTTCGCGGTGGCGCGGTCCGCGCCGACCCCGGGGCTCGGCTCCACCGCCACGGTGTCGCTCAGTACCCATTACGTGGCGCCGGCCCGCAGTGGCCGGGTTGTGGCCACCGGCCGGGTCACCGGCGGCGGTCGGACCATCGCCTATACCCAGGCGGAACTGCACGACGCCGAGGGCGCCCTCTGCGCCAGCGCCGCCGGTGTCTTCCGCCGCATCCTGCCGAAAGGACGCCCATGACCCATGCCCGGATCGAAGATCGCGGCGACCGGCTGGTCGTCCTGAACGGCAATGCCGCCCGGCGCGGCGCGCTGACGCCGGAGTTTCTCGACGCCATCACCGCGGCGGCGGAGCAGGCGCTCGCCCCCCGCATCAAGGCGGTGATCCTCAGCTCCGAGGGGCCGTTCTTCTGTGCTGGTGGCGATCTCAACGTGCTGATCACCCGTCAGGGCCTCGCCGAAGATGACCGCCGCGCCCAGATCGACCGGCTGCACGCCCGGATCCGGGCGATTCGCACCTGCCCGGTGCCGGTGATCGCCGCCATCGAGGGGGGCGCCGCCGGGGCCGGCCTCTCCATCGCGCTGGCCTGCGACCTGATCGTGGCGGCCGAGGATGCGAAATTCACCGCCGCCTACGTCAAGGCCGGGCTGGTGCCCGACGGCGGGCTCACCGCCGCCCTGGCGCGCATCCTGCCGCGTCCGCTGTCGATGGAGATGTGCCTTCTGGGCCGCCCGGTCACCGCCGCGCGGATGGCCGCGCTCGGCGCCGTCAACCTGCTGACCGCTCCGGGTGGGGCGGAGGCGGGCGCGATGGAACTGGCCGATGCGCTGGCGAAGGGCCCGCGCAATACGCAGGGGGTGATCCGTTCCATGGTCGCCCGCGCCTACGACACCACCGAGGCCGAACAGCTCGACATCGAACGCGATGCCATGGGCCGCGCCACCGGCAGTGCAGACGCCGCCGAAGGCATCGCCGCCTTCCTGGAAAAACGTGCCCCAGACTGGTCATAATGCCCGGGTGCCGTCACGGCGCCCGCTGTCTTTTTCTGGCCGCAGATATCCCGGGGGAGGCGCGCGTCAGCGCAGCGGGGGCAGCGCCCCCACTGCTCCTCGCGATCAGGCGTAGACGCCGGTCGCCGCCTCGCGGATGGCGCGGATGTTCTGGCCGTAGACCTCCGGCGCGCTCACCGATCCGCCCTTGAACACCGCCGATCCCGCCACCAGCACATCGGCGCCGGCGTCCGTCATCAGCGGCGCGGTGGTCGGGTCGATGCCGCCGTCGATCTCGATATGGATCGGGCGGGAGCCGATCATCCGGCTCAGTTCCTTCACCTTCTCCACCTGCGAATGGATGAACTTCTGGCCGCCGAAGCCGGGGTTCACCGTCATCACGCAGATCAGGTCGACCATATCCAGCAGATATTCCACCGCCGAAGCCGGGGTGCCCGGGTTCAGCGCCACGCCGGCCTTGGCGCCGTTCGCGCGGATCGCCTGCAGGGTGCGGTGGATATGCGGGCCGGCCTCCACATGGGCGGTGATCACATCGGCGCCGGCCTCGGCGAAGGCCTCGATATAGGGATCGACCGGCGCGATCATCAGATGGACGTCCATCACCGTCTTGATATGGGGCCGGATCGCCTTGCACATCGCCGGGCCGAAGGTCAGGTTCGGCACGAAATGCCCGTCCATGACATCGACATGGACCCAATCGGCGCCCTGCGCTTCGATCGCCTGAATTTCCTGGCCGAAATTGGCGAAATCGGCGGAGAGGATCGACGGGGCGATCTTGAGGGTACGGTCAAAGGACATGGCTGCGTCTCCGGTTTGATCTGTTCCGCATATAGGGGGCCGGTGCCGCCGGGCCTAGGGAAAAATGCGGTGAGCCCGTCACCGCGCCGCGTCACAAAAGTTTCATTCCTCTGACACATGCCCTTTGGACTGCGGCGGTAGGCCCGGCCCGGACACGGATGGGGGTGGCCTGTGCTGCGCATCGAGAAACTGACGAAACGCTTCGGCGCCAATACGGCCGTGGAAACGGCCAACCTGGATATCGACAAGCCGGCGATGATCGGGATCATCGGCCGCTCCGGCGCCGGCAAGTCGACGCTGCTCAGGATGATCAACCGGCTCGCCGACGCGACCGAGGGCCGCATCCTGTTCGAGGGGCGCGATGTCACCCAGCTGACCGGCAAGGCCAAGCGCGCCTGGCAATCGGACTGCGCGATGATCTTCCAGCAGTTCAACCTGGTGCCGCGAATGGACGTGGTCTCCAACGTGCTGCACGGCACGCTGAACCGGCGCTCGACCTTCGCCACGCTGTTCAACCTCTTCCCGATGGAGGACATCCACCGGGCCATCGATATTCTCGACCGTCTCGGCATTGCCGAACACGCCCCCAAGCGGGCGGAGGCGTTGTCGGGCGGTCAGCAGCAGCGCGTCGCCATCGCCCGCGCCCTGATGCAGGACCCCAAGATCATCCTCGCCGACGAACCCATCGCCTCGCTCGATCCGATGAACGCGCAGACGGTGATGGAGGCACTGCGCCGCATTCACGAGGAAGACGGCCGCACCGTCATCGCCAACCTGCATACGCTGGACACTGCGCGGCGCTATTGCGACCGCGTCGTCGGCATGCGCGATGGCCGCATCGTCTTTGACGGGCTGCCCGAACAGCTGACCTCGGGCGTCGCGCGCGAGATCTACGGCGCCGGAGCCGAGTTCTCGGAAGCCGCCACCTCGACCCAGATCGAAACCCTCGACGCCATGGCGCATGCGCCCGACGCGGCGCGCAGCGAGGCGCTGATCTGAACCTTCGTTTTTCAACGCCCCCGGCGCGCGGGCGTCGGGGATCACATCCCAGGAGTGTACTCTCATGAAGACCCTGCTTGCCGCCCTCGTGGCCACCACCGCCCTGGCCGCTCCGGCCCTGGCCGAAGACAGCATCACCGAATTCCGCATCGGCATCCTTGGCGGCGAGAACGCTCAGGACCGGATGAACAACAACGAATGCCTGCGCAAATACACCGAGGAAACCCTCGGCGTTCCGGCCAAGCTGTTCGCGCCGGCCGACTATAACGGCGTGATCCAGGGTCTGCTGGGCGGCACCATCGACATGGCGATCCTCGGCGCCTCGGGCTATGCCAAGACCTATCTGTCCGATCCCGAAGCGGTCGAGCCGGTGCTGGTGAAGGTCAACACCGACGGCTCCTACGGCTATTACTCGATCGGCTTCGCCCGCAAGGACAGCGGCATCACCTCGATCGAGGACATGAAGGGCAAGACCTTCGGCTTCGGCGATCCGAACTCGACCTCGGGCTACCTGATCCCCTCGATCGAAATCCCCGCCGAATTCGGCGTGACGATGAATTCGGGCGATTACTTCGGCGAAGTGAAATTCACCGGTGGTCATGAGCAGACCATCGTCGCCGTCTATAACGGCGATATCGATGCCGGCGTTACCTGGGCCGACGGTCTGGGCGAATGGGAAGACGGCTACAACTCCGGCGCGCTGCGCAAGGCGGTCGATGCCGGTCTGGTCGACATGAACGACATGGTGCAGATCTGGAAATCCAAGCCGATCCCGGAAGGCCCGCTGGTGATGCGCAAGGCGCTGCCGGCCGAGGTCAAGGCGAAGATGACCGCGCTGATCGACACCCTGGATGAGAAGGATCAGGAATGCTTCTACGGCGTCGCTTCGGGCGAGGCCAAGAGCTTCGACCCGATCACCCATGACGCCTACCTGAGCATCATCGAAGCACGCAAGCTGAAGTCCAACTGAGACGCGTGACGCATTCAGGCGGGGTCCGGAGATGTCCGGGCCCCGTTGTCCCGAAAGGAAGACCGCGATGGCCGATATCTCTGCTGATGCTGCCCGAGTGCAGGACATTCGAACGTCCTATGCCGCGCTGACCCGGCGCAAGCGGATTTACGGCGGCCTGCTGCTGGCGATTTTCGTGGCGCTGATGGTGTCGGGCTTCCGCACCGCCGACATGCGCAATGCCGGCGGCTTTCGTGATGGCCTGTCGCATGTCTTCGACTATCCCGCAGAGGTGCTGAGCGAGGCGATCGAGAAATCCGCGGCGCTGCCGGCCAATCTGGTGCGGTTCTTCCCGTCGCTGGTCGAAACGCTCAATATCGCCGCCGCCTCCACCCTGCTGGGCGCTGCCGGTGGGTTGGTGCTGTCGCTGCTCGCGACCCGGGGGATGGCGCGCTGGCCGCTGCTGATCCCGCTGTTCCGGCGCCTCATGGATATCCTGCGGGCGATCCCCGAGATCGTGATCGCCCTGGTTCTGATCTTCATTCTGGGCGGCGGGCCGGTGCCGGCGATGATCGCCATCGCGCTGCACACCGTCGGCGCGCTCGGCAAGCTGTTTTCCGAGGTGAACGAGAACGTCTCGCTGAAGCCGGTGGAAGGGCTGCAATCGGTCGGCGCCAACTGGTCGCAGCGGATGATCCTGGGGGTGATCCCGCAGGTCGGCCCGAATTACGTCAGCTACGCGCTGCTGCGGTTCGAGATCAACATCCGCGCCTCCGCCATCCTCGGTTTCGTCGGCGCCGGAGGCATCGGCTATGACCTGCGCAACGCTATGTCCTGGGGGCAGGGGCGCTACGACGAGGCGGCCGCCATCTTCATCCTGCTGTTCCTGACCATCGTGGTGGTCGATCAGATCTCCGGCGCGCTGCGCGACCGGCTGACACACGGAGCCCGCGCATGACGACCTTTACCACCGATCTGGGCGACACCCGCGGGGTGGCGGCGCTGAAGTCGCAGGCCGAGGGGCTGTTCCTTCGCAAGCGGCTGATCGCCTTTGGCCTGCCGGCGCTGGTGCTGGCCTATCTGATCTACGTGATCTTCGCCTTCGATGTGCCGGGCCTCTACGGACGGGCCAGCCTCGAACACGCCAGAACGCTGGTGGCCGACAGCTACAGTTACAAGACCCATGTGACCCGGGATGCGCGCAGCGGCGATGTCTCCGTCGCCATCGAGGGTGAGCGCAAGGGCGCCTATCCCGCCGGCGAGGCGCCCGACTGGGTGCAGCTGGGCGGGGACGCCTCGGCGGTGACGGTGGTCGATCTGGGCCGGGGCCATCAGGTCCGCTTCCTGCCCGACAATGTCACCGAATACGATGTGCCGGGCTATGGCACCATCCATGTCAGCTCCAGCCGGTCGGGCGGCGTGGTGGCCGATCTGCCCAGTGCCGATGTGCCGGACTGGATCAACCTGTCGAAGAGCCGGCTGGCGCTGAAAACCGAGGCCGGGCGGCTGACGGTGACCCGCACCAAGGCGGAGGTGTTTCGCTATTTCACCGGCTGGGAGCTGTTCTGGTTCACCCTCGACAGCCCCTATCACGGCATGGGGCCGGCGATGCTGCTGCGCCATGCGATGAACGGCGAGGCGGCGGCGATCTGGCATGATTTCTGGATGAACCCGATGTGGCATCACGGAGAGGTCGCCTGGGCGCTGTTCGAAACCGTGCTGATGGCCTTTCTCGGCACCTTCGGCGCGGCGCTGGTGGCGCTGCCGCTGGCCTTTCTCGCGGCACGCAACTTCACGCCGCTGATGGCGCTGCGCTTCGGCATGCGGCGGATCTTCGATTTCGTGCGCGGGGTCGACGGGCTGATCTGGACCATCGTCCTGGCCCGCGCCTTCGGCCCGGGCCCCCTGACCGGGGCGCTGGCGATCCTGCTGACCGACAGCGGCACCTTCGGCAAGATCTTCTCCGAGGCGCTCGAGAATGTCGACGACAAGCAGATCGAGGGGGTGTCCTCGACCGGGGCGAAACCGCTGCAGCGCTACCGCTTCGGGGTGATCCCGCAGATCACCCCGGTGCTGTTGAGCCAGATCCTCTATTTCCTGGAGTCGAACACCCGCAGCGCCACCATCATCGGCGCCATCACCGGCGGCGGCATCGGTCTGCTGCTGACCCAGGCGATCATCACCCAGAAGGACTGGGAGGAAGTCTCCTATTACATCGTGCTGATCGTGCTGATGGTGATGGCGATGGACTGGCTTTCGGGCTGGCTGCGGCGCCGGCTGATCGCCGGGGATGCGGGTGGCCACTGAGACGCCGGTTCCGCCTCCGGCGGGAGTATTTGGACAGAGAAGAAGGGGCGGGCCATGGTGGGGCCGAAGCTGAGCGCCAGAGGACCTCTGGTGCATGAGGATTGCCTGATCGCCGAGAGCGAGCTGGGCCGGTTCGTGGAGATCGGCGCCGGGTCGCGGCTGTCGAATGCGGTCTTCGGGGACTATTCCTATTGCGACCGGACCTGCGACATCGCCAATGCGCGGATCGGCAAGTTCGCCAATATCGCGGCCTCGGTGCGGATCGGGGCGACCGATCATCCGCTGGACCGCGCCAGCCTGCATCATTTCATGTACCGCTCAGCTGATTACTGGCCGGACGCGGAGCACGATGCCGAATGGTTCGAAAAGCGCGCCGCGCGGCTGGCCCGTATCGGTCATGACACCTGGATCGGCCATGGCGCCCAGATCAAGCCGGAGGTGACGGTGGGCGATGGCGCCATTATCGCCTCGGGCGCGGTGGTGACCCGGGATGTGGCGCCCTATACCATCGTCACCGGCGTACCGGCGCAGCCGTTGCGCCGCCGACAGCCGGAGGCGATCGCCCGACGGCTGATCGCCCTGGCCTGGTGGGACTGGGATCACCAGCTTCTGCGCGAGCGGTTAAGCGATTTCCGCAGCCTGCCGGCAGAGGCGTTTCTGGACAGATACGAGACCTGAGGCTGGGGCGGCGGGCTGAGACGGTTCAGCCGCCTTCGCCCTCGACCGTCAGGGTGACCCGGTCGCCGGCGAACCAGGTGCGGCCGTATTCCACCGGCTGGCCGGTGGCATCGACATTGACCGCAACGGTGCGCAGGATCGGCGCGCCCTCGGCGATCCGCAGGTGGACCGCCTGTGTCGCATTGGCCAGCTTGGCGGTGACCCGGGTGGTGGCGCGGGTGTAATCGGCGACGCCGCAGCGGGCCAGCGCCTGGGTCACCGAGCGGGTCTTGGTCAGCGCCGCTTCGAGATCGGGAAACCGCCGCGCCGGAAAGGCCGAGCGGAACAGCGCGATCGGCGCCCCGTCGGCCAGCGACAGCCCGTCATAGACCAGCACCGGATCGCCGGGGGCGAGCGCCAGCGCCTCGGCCTCACGCGCATCGGCGGCGCGGGTGTCGAGGGCGAGAAGCTGCTTGGCCGGGGTCTGGCCGCCGGCGGCGACGCTCTGGTGAAAGCGCACTCGCCGGCCGATCGGGTAATCGGTGGGGCGGGCGGCGACGAAGACGCCGGCGCCGCGGCGGGCATGGACCAGCCCCTGCGCCGCCATTTCGGCCAGCGCCCGGCGCACGGTATGGCGGTTGACGCCGAATTTCGCCGCCAGCTGCGCCTCGGTCGGGAGCTGGTCGCCGGTGCGGTAGCGGTCTTCGGCGATATCGGCGGTCAGCGCCAGCGCGATGGATTTCCACAGGGGGGTCCGGGTCATGTCACCAAATCTTCATACCGTAAACAATTGCGTGCCGGCGCAGCTCCGGCTAATATTTGTATAGTTGTATAGGTCATGTAGACAACCGGGCCAAGAGGCTTTGATGGCAAGTGAAGAAAAAATCGGCGCGGCTGAGGCGGCGCGGCGCAGCTGGATGGGGCTGCTGGCACGGGCGCCCGAGGCGCGGCTGCGAGAGCTCTGGCAGGGTTATGGCGCGGTCCCCGGCTTCGACTGGCTGCGCCGGCCTGAGGTGGGCGCGGTGATGGTGCGCGGCCGCATGGGCGGCACCGGCGCGCCGTTCAATCTGGGCGAGATGACGGTGACCCGCTGTTCCCTGACCCTGGAGGACGGCACCGTCGGCCATGCCTATGTGCAGGGGCGCGACAAGGCCAAGGCCGAGGCGGCGGCGCTGATCGATGCGCTGATGCAGACCCCGGCGGCGGCGGCGGTCCGGGCGGTCGTGCTCGATCCGCTGGAGAGCGGCATGGCCGCGGCCAAACAGACACGCGCCGCCAAATCGGCGGCCACCAAGGTCGATTTCTTCACATTGGTCCGGGGAGAGGATTGATGCGCGTTTCAGCCCAGACCGCCTATGGGGGCGGCTTTGACGATCCCGCCCGTGCCGCTGCGCGCGCCTTTCGCGCGGCGATGAATGCGATGGCGAAACCGGGAGAGATCCGGGTGCTGGATCAGGCGGTGCCGCCGGTGCCGCTGTCGGCGGCTGCGGGCACGCTGCTGCTGACGCTCTGCGATCCGGAAACCGGGGTCTATCTTGCCGGCGCCTGCGACACCGCCGAGCTGCGCGGCTGGATCGCCTTTCACACCGGTGCGCCGGTGGTGACGGCGGCCGAGGCCGATTTCGCAGTGGGAAGCTGGGCGGATCTGCAGCCGATCGACCGGTTCCGGATCGGCGCGGCGGAATATCCCGACCGCTCCGCCACGCTGATCGTCGAGATGCCGGCGCTGGCGCCCGAAGGCGCCGCCCTGCGTGGCCCCGGGATCGAGGAGGTCGCGCATCTGTCGCTTCCTGAGCTGGCGGCGTTTCAGGGCAATGCCATGCTCTATCCCCTGGGGCTGGATTTCTTTTTCACCTGCGGTGACCGCGTGGCGGCGCTGCCGCGCAGCACCCAAGTGACGGAGGGCTGAGCGATGTATGTTGCAGTCAAGGGCGGTGAACGGGCTATCGAGAACGCCCATGCCTGGCTGGCCGAAGAACGGCGCGGCGATACCTCGGTCGCCGAGCTGTCGGTGGCGCAAATCCGCGAGCAACTGGCGCTGGCGGTGAACCGGGTGATGGCCGAAGGCTCGCTCTACGATCCCGATCTGGCGGCGCTGGCGATCAAGCAGGCGCGCGGCGATCTGATCGAGGCGATCTTTCTGATCCGCGCCTATCGCACCACCCTGCCGCGTTTCGGCGCCACCCGGCCGGTGGAGACCGGAGAGATGGTCTGCGACCGCCGGATCTCTGCCACCTTCAAGGACGCGCCGGGCGGCCAGGTGCTGGGGCCGACCTTCGATTACACCCACCGGCTGCTGGATTTCAAACTGGCAGCGGAGGGCGAGGTGCCGGAGGCGCCGAAGGCGGACCCGCGCAGCGAGTCGACGCCGCATATCACCGAGTTTCTGCAGGGAGAGGATATCATCCAGCGCGAGCCGGAGAGCGAGGCGGTGCCGGGTGATCTGACCCGCCAGCCGATGTCCTTTCCCGCCGGCCGCGATGTGCGGCTGCAATCGCTGACGCGGGGGGACGAGGGCTTCATCCTCGGCATGGCCTATTCGACCCAGCGCGGCTACGCCCGCAACCATGCCTTTGTCGGGGAACTCAGGATCGGCACCGTGGCGGTGGAGATGGAGATCCCCGAACTGGGGTTCGCCATCGAGATCGGTGAGGTCGAGCTGACCGAATGCGAGACGGTGAACCAGTTCAAGGGGTCGAAGACCGAACCGCCGCAATTCACCCGCGGCTACGGGCTGGTCTTCGGCCAGACCGAGCGCAAGGCGATCGCCATGGCGCTGGTCGACCGGGCGCTGCGCTGGCGTGAACTGGGCGAGGATTTCCTGGGCGCCGCCGCGCAGGACGAGGAATTCGTGCTGAGCCATTCGGACAATATCCAGGCCACCGGTTTTCTCGAACACATCAAGCTGCCCCACTACGTGGACTTCCAGTCCGAACTGGAGCTGGTCCGCAAGTTGCGCCGTGAGGCCGGGGTGGATGACGAGGCGCGGGAGGCGGCGGAATGACCGCGGTTGTTTTCGATATCGGCAACGTGCTGGTCGAGTGGGATCCGTGCCGCGCCTGGGAGGACAAGCTGCCCGACCGGGACGCCATCGCGGCCTTCATGGCGCGGGTCGATTTCCCGGCCCTTAACCTGCGCGGCGATCGCGGCGAAAGCTTCGCCTCGTTGGCGGCCGAGGTCGTGGACCCCGGGGACCGGGCGCTGCTTCTGGCCTATCTGGACGGCTACCATCGCACCATCGAGGCCAAGATCGACGGCTCCTGGGACCTGCTCAAGCGCCTGCGGGCGGCCGGGGTGGCGATTCACGCGATCACCAACTGGTCGCACGAGACCTGGCCGATCGGCGTGTCGGTGCATCCCGAACTGGGCGAGGTTTTCGGTGTGACCGTCGTGTCGGGACAGGAAAAGCTGCTGAAACCGGAGCCGGCGATCTTCAGGACGCTGCTGGATCGGACCGGGCTGGCAGCCGACGATTGTCTGTTCATCGACGATTCTCCACGCAACGTCGACGGCGCCCGCGCTGTCGGCATGGACGCGGTTCACTTCACCTCTCCCCAAGCGCTGGAAACCGCGCTGACCGAAAGGGGGCTCCTATGAGCGACTACAACTTCGCCTATCTGGACGAACAGACCAAGCGGATGATCCGCCGGGCGATCCTGAAGGGGCTGGCGGTGCCGGGCTATCAGGTGCCGTTTGCCAGCCGGGAGATGCCGATGCCCTATGGCTGGGGCACCGGTGGGGTGCAGGTCTCCGCCGCGGTGCTGACGCCGGAGGATACCTTCAAGGTGATCGATCAGGGCTCTGACGACACCACCAACGCAGTGTCGATCCGCAAGTTCTTCGAGAAGACCGCGGATGTGGCGGTGACCGAGGCGACCGAAGCGGCGAGTGTCATCCAGACCCGTCACCGTATCCCCGAGGCCGAGCTGAGCGAAGATCAGATCCTGGTCTATCAGGTGCCGATCCCGGAACCGCTGAGGTTCCTGGAGCCGCGCGAGACCGAGACCCGAAAGATGCACAGCCTGGAAGAATACGGGCTGATGCATGTGAAGCTCTATGAGGATATCAGCCAGCACGGCGCCATCGCCACCTCCTATGCCTATCCGGTGAAGGTGGCGGACCGCTATGTGATGGATCCGTCGCCGATCCCGAAGTTCGATAATCCGAAGCTGGAAATGGCGGCAATCCAGCTGTTCGGTGCCGGACGGGAACAGCGCATCTATGCGGTGCCGCCCTATACGCCGGTGGTGAGCCTCGATTTCGAGGATTACCCTTTCGAGGCGACCAAGGCGGATCATCCCTGCGATCTCTGCGGCGCCGAGGACAGCTATCTCGACGAGGTGATCCTCGACGATGCCGGCAACCGGATGTTTGTCTGTTCCGACAGCGATTACTGCCGCAGCCGGCGCGAGGCGGGTCATGTCGGCCGGCTGGGGGTGGAGACGGCGGCATGAGCCGGGACGCAAAATTCTTCGAAGAATTTTGCCAAGAGTTTTCGAAAACTCTTGGTGCTAACCCCGAGGGCGGGGAGGAATGCAAATGACACCTTTGTTGCAGGTCCGCGATGTGGCCAAGATGTATGGGGCGCGCATCGGCTGTACCGGTGTGAGCTTCGATCTCTATCCGGGCGAAGTGATGGGGATCGTCGGCGAAAGCGGCTCGGGCAAGTCGACCTTGCTGAACTGTCTTGCCGGGCATCTGAAACCGGATGCCGGGCAGGTGATCTTCGACACCCGGGTCGACGGGCCGGTGGATACCGTCACCATGTCGGAACCGGCGCGGCGGATGCTGGGGCGCACCGACTGGGCCTTTGTCCATCAGCATGCCCGCGACGGGCTGAGAATGAACGTCAGTGCCGGGGGCAATATCGGCGAGCGGCTGATGGCGGTCGGCGCGCGGCATTACGGCGATATCCGTGCCCGCGCCGTCGACTGGCTGGACCGGGTGGAGATTTCGGAAACCCGGGTGGACGACCGCCCCAGCGCCTTTTCCGGCGGCATGCAGCAGCGGCTGCAGATCGCCCGCAACCTGGTGACAGATCCGCGGCTGGTGTTCATGGATGAACCCACAGGCGGGCTGGACGTGAGCGTTCAGGCCCGGCTGCTGGATCTGCTGCGCGGTCTGGTGCGGCAGATGGGGCTGAGCGCGCTGATCGTCACCCATGATCTGGCGGTGGTGCGGCTGCTGGCGGACCGGCTGATGGTGATGAAGGACGGCCATGTCGTGGAAACCGGGCTGACCGATCAGGTGCTGGACGACCCCCAGCATGCCTATACGCAGCTTCTGGTTTCCTCGGTATTGCAGGTGTGAGGCGCGGGATATGAGTATTTTCGCAGAGAAGAAGAGCCCGGTGATCGCGCTCTCCGGCGTGGGCAAGAGCTTCGTGCTGCACAATCAGGGCGGCGCGGTGATCCCGGTGATGGAGGGCGCCGCGCTGGAGGTTCTGCCCGGTGAATGTGTGGCGCTGACCGGCGCCTCGGGGGCGGGGAAATCGACATTGATGCGGATGATCTACGGCAATTACCGCGCCAATCAGGGGCATATCCTGGTGGGCGGTGTCGATGTCGCCCGGGCCGAGCCGCGCGAGATCATTCGCTTGCGACGCGAGGGTCTGGGCTATGTCAGCCAGTTCCTGAGGGTGGTGCCGCGGGTGCCGACGCTGGATGTGGTGGCCGAGCCGCTGCTGGCCTTGGGCGTGGCGGAAGATCGGGCACGGGCGCGGGCGGCGGCGCTTTTGGCGCGGCTCAACATCCCCGAGCGGCTGTGGAGCCTGAGCCCGACCACCTTTTCCGGTGGCGAGCAGCAGCGGGTCAATATCGCCCGCGGTTTCGCGCATGAATACCCGGCGCTGCTGCTGGATGAGCCAACCGCTAGCCTCGACCCGGTGAACCGCGCCGTGGTGCTGGAACTGATCGAGGCCGCCAAGGCGCGGGGGACGGCGATTGTCGGTATCTTCCACGATGCCGAGGCACGCGACCGGGTCTGTGACCGGGCAGTCGATGTCGCGGCCTTCACACCGCAGGTGGCGGCATGAGCGAGACGGGGGCAGACGGGCCGGTGATTGCCGTCGTCGGCCCCTCCGGTGTCGGCAAGGACAGCGTCATGGCGGCGCTGGTGGCGCGCGATCCCGGCTACCGGCTGCAGCGGCGGGTGATCACCCGCGCCGAGACCGCTGGGGGAGAGGCCTTTACCGGCGTCAGCCCCGAGCGGTTCGAACAGATGGAGGCGGCCGGGGCCTTTGCGCTGAGCTGGCGGGCGCATGGGCTGGCCTATGGCATCCCGGTCCAGATCGCGGCGGCGCGGCGTGGCGCGCGCGGCGTGCTGGTCAACCTGTCGCGCGGCGTGCTGACCGAGGCGGCGGCGCGGTTCCCCGATCTGATCGTCCTGGCGCTGAGCGCCGATCCGGCGGTGCTGGCGGCGCGTCTGGCGGCGCGCGGCCGTGAGGATGCCGAGGATCGCGCCCGCCGGCTGATCCGGGCCGCCGCGCCGTTGCCGGCCGGTCTGCCGCGGGTGGTGGCGCTGGACAACAGCGGTTCGTTGGAGGCGACGGTCACCGCCGCCCTGAGTCTGCTTCAGCCGGAGAGCGCGTAGCGATGGATCAGGTGGAACCGGCCGTCGGCGGCCTCTCCCATCAGCGCCAGATCGGCGATCGCGAAGGGTGCGGGCAGCAGCGGCGCCAGATTGCGACCGAGATGGGCATCGACCGCTGCCAGCCGGTCCTTGGCGAGCTTGCCGGTCAGGGTGATGTGAAACCGGAATTCTTCCATCACGTAGGGATAGCCCCAGCGGATCAGGTTCGCCTCCTGCGCCGGGCTGAGACCGGCGGCGCGGCGGCGGGCCAGTTCGGCTTCGGGCGCGGGTGCGCGGAAGGGATCCAGGGCCTCGACCACCCGGGCGGCCAGCGCGTTCAGCGCCGCCTGATCGCCGCAGGGCCGCAGCGCCAGGAAGCGGCCGAGGCGCGCCAGTTCAAGACCGTCGAGGCGGAGCGGCGCCAGGTCGCGGCAGAGCGCGGCACAGGCGGCCTCCAGCGCGACGCGGCTCTGGCCTGCGGCGAGGCGGAAGGGCGGCTTGATCGTGGCGTGGGCGCCGTATTTGCGCGGCGTCGCGGTGATCTCCGCCACCGGCAGCGGCAGCTCCGGGGCCTCGGGATGCGGCATCTCCCGGCCGGTCTCCATGTCCCAGCCCAGCCAGCGGGTGATGAACCGGCCCCAGTCCGCATTGACGGGTGGGGCGTAGTAGACAGCGTAACGTTCGAATTCCATGTCGGCTCCGGCAGACGGGTCTTTCCCCAGAAAATGCGATAATCAGATGACAGAAACACTACATCTTGCCAATGCCCTGCTGGTTCTGCCGGAGGAGGTCGTGGCCGGCGGGGTCACCCTGGTGGACGGCCGGATCGCGGCGATCGACAGCGGCACCGGGGTGCCGGCCGGCGCGGTGGATTGCGGCGGCGATTACCTTGCCCCGGGGCTGATCGAGCTGCACACCGACAACCTGGAACGCCATATCCAGCCGCGCCCCAAGGTCGACTGGCCGCATGCGGCGGCGATGCTGGCGCATGACGCGGAACTGGCGGGCACCGGCATCACCACCGTCTTCGATGCGATGCGGGTGGGCTCGATCCCCAACGGCAAGGGACGTTACCTGAAATATGCCCGCCAGCTGGCCAGCGAGCTGATGGAGCTGCGCGCCGCCGATGCACTGAAGATCAGCCATTTCCTGCACCTGCGCGCCGAGGTCTGTTCCGAGACGCTGATGGAGGAGCTCTCCGAATTCGGCGAGGCCGACCGGGTCGGGCTGGTCAGCCTGATGGATCACACCCCGGGGCAGCGGCAATTCCGCGACATCTCGAAGCTTGAGCAATACATGAAGGGCAAGCACGCGATGAGCGACGACGACTTCCTGCAGCATGTGGCGCAGCTGAAATCGCTGCGCGACCGGCTGGGGGAGGCGCATGAGCAAGCGGTGGTGGCCGAGGCGGCGCGCTTCGGCGCGGTGCTGGCGAGCCATGACGACACCACGGCGGAGCAGGTGGCGACCTCGGCCGCCTATGGCATCGGGCTGGCGGAATTTCCCACCACGGTGGAGGCGGCGCGGGCCTGCCGGGAGCACGGCATCAAGGTGATCATGGGGGCGCCCAACCTGGTGCGCGGCGGGTCGCATTCGGGCAATGTGGCGGCCTCGGAACTGGCGGAACTGGGGCTTCTGGACATCGTGTCTTCGGATTACGTGCCGGCGGCGCTGCTCTTGTCGGCGGTGCGGCTGGGGACGATGTGGGGCGATCTGGCGCGCGGCCTGGCGACGGTCACCCGCACCCCGGCGGCGGCGGTGGGTCTGGCCGATCGCGGGGTGCTGGAGACCGGCAAGCGCGCCGATCTGATCCGCTTCGGACTGCGCGGCGAAGTGCCGGTGCTGCACGCGGTCTGGGTTCAGGGGCGCCGGGTGGCGTGATCCGAGCGCGCGCGCCTGAGGGCGCGCGTGCCTCCGGCGGGGATGTTTGCGGCCAGAAAAGATCGCGGAGCCGTCCCGGCCGGTCAGGCGCGGTAAAACAGGTAGCGGTCGGGCGCGATGCTGTCCGGTCCGGTGAGCGGGGCGAAGCCGACCAGCGGCTGGCCCGAGACGATGATCCCGCCGGGCGCCATCACTGCCGCGATCAGCGGCGACAGCCGGGCCGCCTCTGCCACGTCCTTTTCCTTGATGCCGAAGCCGAAGTCGTAATGCGCCAGCACGATGCGGGCGCCGGTCTCGGCCAGTTTGCGCAGCATCGGTTCGGCCTCGCCCTGTAGGAAATCCGCCTCGGGCGGGGTGCAGGAGGGGTGGCACTGCAGCACCCGGTCGATCACCCAGATGCGGCGGTCGGGCAGGATTTCGCGCAGGTGGTCGTAGGTGCGGCCGTTGCCGAGGCCGAGATCGACGACATCGCCGGAGAGGCCCGCGATCTGCTCGGCGGCCCAGTTCAGCCCGTCGCGTTGCGCGGCGAGCCGCCGCAGCATGGAATCCAATCGGCTCATGTCGTCTCCTCGGGGTCGGTGGGAAAGATCCAGCGGCGGACCGGGCCGGCGGCGAGCCGGGTCAGCAGCGCTGCGGTGAAATCCTGGATCGCCGCGTCATGGACCAGGTGGTGGGTCAGCAGCCCGTAGGGCTCGGCCGCATCGGCGCGGCCTTCGCGGCGGTCGGCCAGATCGCCGGCCATCTGGGCGATCAGCCGGTCGGGATCGGCCAGCGACCGGCTGCCGCGCCAGTCGATCGGGTCGAGATGGGTGTTTATCTGCTGCAGTCCCGGCGCGGCCTCGGCCCTTGCCCGCGGCGTGAAGGTCGAGATCGCCCGGTAGCCGAGCGCCGGCAGCAGCGCCACCATCTCCGGCGCGATGCGGTTCCAGGGCGGCACGAAGACGGGACGCAGCGCCGGGCCGAACAGGGCGGAGAGGCGCAGCAACCCGTTGCGGGCCTCTGCCGCCATGTCGGGCAGCGGCCGGTGGGCACCGAATTCGGCCTTTTTCTCGCCCCGGGGGGCGTGGCTGCGATGTGCCCAGCCGTGGACCAGCGGGATCAGAGTTTGTCGGCTGGCGACCAGATCGGCCAGCGCCGGGCTGGCCTGCGCCGGGATGATCGCCAGATGGACCGGAAAGCCGGTCATGTCCGACAGCGCCATCAGTTCGCCGAGCCGGGCGCCGGGGGCGACGGCATCGTCGTCGCGCCACCAGACCGGCAGCATCCGCCCGGCGGCGCGCCAGCGGTCGAGTTCACGGTCGAGCGGGGTCCAGTCCGGGGTCATCTGCCTGCCTCTGCCATCTCTGAGGCAATTGCCACGGATCGGGCGGCGCCGTCAAATCTGAGCGCGCTGCCCTGTCGCGGGCCGGCGGCGATCACCCGGTCCAGCGCGGTGGCCAGGGCGGCGGCATCCAGATCGGCGGCGGGCAGCAGGGAAATGCCCGGCAGACGGGCGAGGCTGGCGGCGCGCAGGCCCTGTTCCACCTCCTTGCCGGCATCGAAGGGGACCAGCACCGCCGGGGTGCCCGCCTGCAGCAGATCCATCGCCGTGTTGTAGCCGCACATGCTGACCGAGGCGCGGGCGGCCGGCAGCATCTGGCGGAAATCTGGGCGGGCGGGTTCCACCCGGGCATTGGCGGGGGCGGCATGGCGGAGCGCGGCGAGACGCTCGGGATCGCCGCCGCCGACCAGCAGCCGCCAGCTCAGATCGGGACGCAGCCGGGCGGTGGCCAGCGCGGTTTCGAAGATCGGATCGCCGACCGCACCGCCGCCGGCGCTGACCAGCACTTCGCCCTGGCCTTCGCCGGTCGGGTGCGGGGCGGGCGCCGGTGGCGCGACATAGCCGGTATAGCGCAGTTTCCGCGTCAGCGCCGGGGTCAGCGGCCAGCTGATGTCCAGTGTGGTCGCGGCGGGATCGGAATGCACCAGCACCGCGTCGTAGAATGCGGTGACGATTTCCTCGGCGCGGGCCGCCTTCTTCGGTTTCGAGGGCGGCGCCAGGATATCGCGGATCGAGGCGAGCACCACTGGCCGCCGCCGCATGTCGCGGGCGGTTTCCAGCAGGGCGAGGAATTCCCCCGACAGGCTGCGGCGGCCGAAGGGGAAGAGCTCGGTGATCAGCACATCGGGGGCGAAGGCGGTCAGCCCTTCGCGCAGGGCGGTGATGCGGGCGTCGAGCCAGGCGGCATCGGCCTCCTCGCCGCGATCGGTGAGCAGGCGGGTGAAATCCACCCCGTCCGAGGCCAGGGGCGGCAGTTGCAGCCAGCCGAGCCCGCCGCGGTCCAGATGCGGCGCCGGGCGGCCGCCGGAGGCGATCAGCACCTCGTGACCGGCGGCCGCGAAGGCGTGGCCCAGGGTCAGCGCGCGCGCCAGATGGCCGGTGCCCAGCAGGTGGGTGACGACGATCATCACCTTCATGGCGCTGTCTCCGCCGGGATCAGCCGGATCGGTTCGCCCTCCGGGATGAGGCGGTCGCCGGAGACCTGCAGCAGATAGAGCCGGTTGCGCTTGATCCGGAACGGGGCGGGGCCGTCGAAGTCCCAGCCATGGGCGCGCGCCAGCAGCACCCGCATCACCCCGATGTGGCAGACCGCCACCGCGTCGCGGTCGAGCGTGGCGAGCCAGGGGCGGAGCCGGGTCCAGAGGTCGCGCGGGCTTTCGCCGCCGGGCGCGCGATAGTCCCAGCCCCAATCCTCGATATGCCGGAAGCCGCTGTCGGGCGAGGCCAGCAGGTCGAGGCCGCGCTGCCCCTCCCACGCGCCCCAGTTCATTTCCATCAGCTCCGGGACGAGCCGGGGGGCGCGGCCGGCCACCAGTCGGGCGGTCTCTGCCGCGCGCTCCAGTGGGCTGGACCAGAGCTCTGCCCCGGCCCAGGCGCCGGGCAGGCGCAGGGCGGCAAGGCTGGCCCGCGCCTCATCGTCCAGGGGGATGTCACTGGCGCCCTGAATGCGGCCCTGCCGGTTCCAGCCGGTATGGCCATGGCGGAGGAGGGCGAGGCGGATCATGCGGCGGGCTCCAGCAAGGGGGCCACGGCGGACCAGAACCGGTCGGTCGCGGCCGGGCGCAGGTGGGTGGCGGCAATCATCGCGCGGGCCTCCGCCCCCCGGGCGCGGCGCAGCGCGGGATCGTCCAGCAGGCGGCTCAGGGTGCGGGCCAGCGCTTCGGGGCCGGCCTCGGGTGTCGGGTAATCGCCGGGCAGCAGCACGTCGCGCACCCCGGGGCGGTCCTGGGCCACCACCGGCAGGCCGGCGGCCTGGGCTTCGAGATAGACCATGCCGAAGGCCTCGTTCACCCCGGGCCAGAAGAACAGCCCGGCGCGGGCATAGGCGGCGGTGAGTGCTGTGCGGTCCAGCAGGCCGAGAAAGCGGACCCGGTTGCCGAAGCGGGCCATCAGCGCCGCGACCTCGGCCCGGGCGGGGCCATCGCCGGCGATCTCCAGCCGCCAGTCGCCGGGCAGATGGGCAAGGGTCTCGGCGATGATGCGGTAGGAGGAGAGTTTGTCGCCGGCCCGCATCATGCCGGCACTCAGCATCGGGCCGTCGCAGCCGGAGGCCGCCGGCAGCCCGTCGGCGGGCAGGAAGGGCGGCAGATGCACCAGCCGCTGCCCCGCCGGACGATGGCGGTCCAGGGTGATCAGATCGTTCGCGGTCAGGTAGAAGATCACCGCCGCCGCATCGCAGGCGGCCTCTGCCGCCTGTGCGAACTCCGCCCAGGGGCCGGTCAGCCGCTTCTTGGCCCGGGTGGACTCGAGCTGGACATAGGGCAGGTCCAGCGCGGCGCAGACCGCGGGGCCGATCAGATCGGGCGCCTTGTAGTAATTGTGATAGGTCACCCAGAGCGCCGGGCGATCCTGACCGAGGGCGGGGATCAGCCGCGCGACCTCATCCGCAGCCCGCCGCCGCAGCGCGGCCTGCCGGGCGGGATCGCCGGTCTTGTCATGCAGCCGCAGGTCCGAGACCAGCCGCACCTCCGCCCCGCCGGCGCCAATGGCGGCGATCAGGTTGCGCGCCATTTCCCGGTCGCCGGAGGGCGTCGAGGCATTGGGCGGTTTCAGCGGCGCGTAAAAGGCGATCGGGGTCATCGGGCCAGGGCGGGTGCGGTGGCGATCATCCGGCGCAGCCTGGCGGCGAGCCGGTCGATGCCGGGCTGCATGGTGAACTCCGCCAAGAGCCGGGCGCGGGCGGCGTCGGCCATGCTGGCGGCGCGAGCCGGATCGCGGCCGAGGGTCTCGATCGCCTGCGCCAGTTCGGCGGGATCGTCGCCGGCCAGCAGCCCCTGTTTGCCGCTGTCGATGAACTCGGGGATCGCCGCGACGGCGGTGGAAATCACCGGCAGCAGCTGCGAGGCTGCCTCCATCAGCACGTTGGGCAGCCCGTCGCGGTCGCCGTCGGCGGCGATGCGGCTGGGCAGGACGAAGAGATCGGCTGCGCGCATGGCGGCGATCACCTCGGGCTGGTCGCAGGCGCCGCGCCAGTCGATCCGCGCCGCGATGCCGGCGGCTTCGGCCTGGGCGGCCAGCGGCGCGCGCAGCTCGCCGCCGCCGATATGGGTCCAGTACCAGTCGATATCCCCGGGCAGCAGCGCCAGCGCCGCGATCAGCCGGTCGAAGCCCTTCTTCTCCACCAGCCGTCCCACCGACAGCAGATGCAGCGGTGCCCCGGGCGCGCGCAGCGGCCGCTGCGGCGGCGGCGGAAAGCGCGACAGGTCGAGCCCGTGATAGATCAGATCGACCTTGGCCGGATCGCCGGCCAGATCACGCAGGTGCCGGGCGCCATAGGCGGTGCAGGTGGCGCCGAAGATCGCCGCATGGGGGCCGGCCAGCTTCTCGCGCTTCTCCCAGTCGGGCGAGGTCCAGATATCCTTGGCATGGGCGGCATAGCTCCAGGGCAGGCCGCGCATGATCGCGGCATAGCGGGCGACCGAACTGGGGGTGTGCAGGAAGTGGGAGTAGAGGCCGCGGGTGCCCTCAGGCAGTTCGGCGGCTAGAACGCAGGCCTGACCGAAGCGGCGGATGCGGTTGCGGCTCTGGTCCCGGCGCAGATCGGCGCGCCAGATCGCATAGGCCTGCGGGTAGCCGGGCAGGGCGCGGGCGATCCCCCGGGCACGGGCGACGCGGGCGGGATCGTCATGGAGGTATTCCGGCAGATAGCGCACCCTGGCCCTCAGCCGGTCGTGCAGCGGGTGGCGCTTGACGTCGGTGGGATGGCGCAGCGACCAGATGTCGAAGCGCAGCCCGGCCTCTTCCAGCGCGACCAGTTCCTGGGCGATGAAGGTTTCGGACAAGCGCGGCCAGCCCTTCACCACAACGGCGAGCGGCGGGGACTGCAGGGTCATTCCGCTGCCTGTCCGGCCGGGTGGTCCAGCAGGGCGGAGACCCGGCGGGTCACGTCGTCGAGCCCGTCGAGGAGCCCCGACAGCCGGCCGTCCCGCATGGCCTGTGACGGCAGCGGCTGGCCGGGCAGGTCGCGGATGGCGCGGATCATCGCCGCCGGGGTCAGCCCGTCGCGGCCTTCTTCCAGCATGCGCACCAGGCCCAGTTCCTCCGCCCGCGAGGCGCGGATCCATTGTTCCAGCCGCGGCACGGTGCGCGGCACGATCACCGCCCGCTGGTCGAAGGAGAGCACCTCGCAGAATGTATTGTAGCCGCCCATGCAGACCACGCCGCGGGCGTTGGCGAACAGCGGTTCGATCTGGGATTCGAAGCCCACGGCACTGACCCGCCCCTCCAGCCGGGCGACGCGGGCCTCGAATTCGGCGCGGGTGTCGCCGGACAGGAAGGGGCCATAGACGATCACCGCCCGGGGGCCCAGATCGGGGTCCTGCTCATAGGCGGACAGCACCAGATCGACCATGAATTCGCCGTCGCCGCCACCGCCGGGGGTGATCAGCACATAGGGGTCGTCGTCGGACGCATGGGCTGCACCCGGCCCCAGATCGCGGCGCAGATAGCCGGTCCAGTGCATCCGCGCCCGCACCGATGCCGGCAGGTTGAGACCGGCGACCGGATCGTAGATTTCGCGCAGCCCGTAGACCCAGATCTCGTCGTAGAACTCCTGCATCACCTCGGCCGCGCCCTTGCGCGACCATTCGGCGGCCAGCAGCTCGGGATCGTCGAGCACGTCGCGCAGACCCAGCACCAGCTTGGTCCGGCCGCCTGCCCGCAGCAGTTTCAGCGTCTGCAGCAGTTCGCCGCGAAATCCAGAGGGTTCCTTGTCGACGATCAGGATGTCGGGCTCGTATTGCCGGGCGGAGGTTTCGATCAGCGCCGCGCGCAGATCTGTGATCTCCTCGATGTCGAGCCCCAGGGTCTGGGCGACATAGGAACCGTCGGAGCGTTTTGTGACGCCGGGCAGGCGGATATGATCGACCCGGCGCGGAAAGGCGAAGCGGCCGGCCACCGGCGATCCGGTCAGGATCAGGGCCGAGGCCTCCGGCATGGCGCGGGTGATCGCCCCGGCCAGCGCGCGCGACCGGCGCAGATGCCCCAGTCCGAAGGTGTCATGGCTGTAGAGCATGACCCGCGGCGCACGGTCCCGTTGCCGCAGATGGCTCTGATATGTCCCGCCCGTCATCATGCTGTCACAGCCTCAGGTCAGCGCCCGATTTGCCGAAAATCCCCTTGATATCGTACAGGACCGCCCCCGGTTTGCCCAAGCCGCGAATGGCGTCGCTGCCCATATCGGTGAATTCCTTATGCGCCACGGCCACGATGATGGCATCATAGGCCCCGGCATCGGGGCTGGCGATAGGGGTGATGCCATATTCCGCGGCGATGGCGGCGGGGTCGACCCAGGGATCGTAGACATCGGCGCCCAGCGAATAGGCTTCGAGCTCGGAAACGATATCGGCGACCCGGGTGTTGCGGGTGTCGGCACAGTTTTCCTTGAAGGTGAAGCCCATCACCAGAACCCGGGCCCGGGCCAGATTGGCGCCGCGCGCCAGCAGCGCCTTGATCAGCTCATGGGTGACATGCTTGCCCATCTGGTCGTTGATGCGGCGGCCGGCCAGGATCACCTCGGGGTGATAGCCCAGCTGTTCGGCGCGATAGGTCAGGTAATAGGGGTCGACGCCGATGCAGTGGCCACCGACCAGGCCGGGCCGGAACGGCAGGAAGTTCCACTTGGTGCCCGCCGCCTCCAGCACCTCCAGCGTATCGAGCCCGAGGCGCGAGAAGATCAGCGAGAATTCGTTGACCAGGGCGATGTTCAGGTCGCGCTGGGTGTTCTCGATCACCTTGGCGGCCTCCGCCGTCATGATGGAGCTCGCCCGGTGCAGCCCGGCCTTGACCACCGGTGCATAGAGCGCCTCGACCCGGTCGAGCGTTTCCGCGTCCTGCGCGGAGATGATCTTGACCACATCCTGCAGCGAATGTTCGGCGTCGCCGGGGTTCACCCGCTCCGGCGAATAGGCCAGTTTGATGTCGTCATAGAGCGTCAGCCCGGAGAGCGCGGCGAGCACCGGGCCGCAGACCTCTTCGGTGACGCCGGGATAGACGGTGCTTTCCACCACCACCAGCGCGCCCGGGGTCAGATGGGGGGCGATGGTGCGGCAGGCGGCGCGCAGCGGCTCCAGATCCGGGGTCTTGGCGTCGGTGATCGGGGTTGGCACCGCGATGATGAAGGTGGTGCAACCGGCCAGATCGCCGGGCTCGGCGGCGAATTGCATCTGGGCCGCGCTGAGCGAGGCGCCGGACACCTCGCCGTTGCGGTCGCGGCCCTGACGCAGCGCCGCAATATGCGCCTGATCGGTGTCGAAGCCGACGGTGTCGAAGCCGGCGCGGGCCAATGCCACAGCCAGGGGCAGCCCGACATAGCCGAGACCCAGCACCGCGATCCTGTCCTGATTGCCTTGCCTGGCCATCGCCTGTCTCTTGCTTGCCTTGGTCCGCACGGGCCTGGGCGCTGGCGGACACGCCCGTACTAGTGAAATCGGGTCTGAATGCAAACAGGTTTCTGCGGTTCATCTATGACCGATCATCCGGGTTTGCCTTGAAAATCGCGCTCCTGTAGCGTGACGGAAACATGCGCGACAGGAACCGGGCCGAGGAATGACCATGCTGCTACGTCTGGTGCTGATGTTCTGGCTGCTGATGCTGGCACCATTGCCCGGGATGGCGCAATCGCTGTTCTCGCTGGGAACCGGCAGCAGCACGGCGACCGGCCGTTCCGGCGCCGACGCCGCCGCAGCCGATCCGGTGAACAATCTGGCCGAGGCGCTGAAGCAGGCCGCCGCCGCCGGGGTGAAGGTGATCGTCGTCGACCCTGAGGGCCGGCCGGTGCCGACCGCCGCCACCTCGGATGCGGGCCCGACGGTGCCGGCAGAGGCGGGCGCGGGGAAGGCCGATGGCACCGGCGCGGGGAGCGGGATGAAGGGCGGCTCGTCAATGATGATGGCGCAGAGCCGCATCGATGCCTTCCGCCTCGCGCTGCGCGAACGGCTCGACGCGTTGCCCAATTCGATCAACGAAGTCGCCTATATCTTGCGCGCCACCAGTCCCGACGGGCGCATCAGGACCTATGCCGAGGTGCTGTTCTGGAACATCGTGTTCCTGGTGATCGGCTATATCATCTATGCCCGGGTCTACGGCCCGCATCTGGCGGGAAAATTCATCATTCCCAAGGTCAAGGCAGCGCCGCGCGGCTATTTGGAAAAGATGCCCTTCCTGGTCTACCGCTTTTTCGCCGGCATGCTGGGCACGGTGCTGTGCATCGTGGTGGCGCTGATCCTCGGGACGATCTTTGCCCGCTACGGCGACGATCTGTCGGTGCAGCTGACGGCGACGGCGATTTTCGCGACCTTCTTCGTCTCCCGTTCGGTCTCCGATCTGTGGCGGATGATCCTATCGCCGTTCCTCAGCCAGTACCGGATGCCGCATTTCTCTGATCGCGATGCGCGGCGGATCTACTACTGGGCCTCGGCGCTGACCTCCTTCAACGTGGCGACGGTGGTGTTCAGTACCTGGATCAACGATTTCGGGCTGAACTATAACGCCTATGCGCTGCTCTACGGCATGCTGACGCTGCTGGGCGCGCTGGGGAACGTGCTGCTGCTGGTGGTCAACGGGCGGGCGATCAGCCATGCGATCCGCGGCGGTCGCGCGGTGACCGAGGTGACCTGGATGGCACGCATGCTGTCCTATCTCTGGGCGCCGGTGATGCTGGGTTATTTCATCTATTCCTGGCTGCGGCTGTTCTATGAACTGGTGATGGAGGTGCCGGTGGGCATCCCGCCGATTGCCGCGGCCTATTCCAGCTTCGTTGCCATCATCGTGGTCTATGCGGCGATCAACTACGGCATCGAGCTTTATTTCGCGCGCAGCCGCGGGCGGGCGGTGCTGAACGACATTTCCACCGCCGCCGAACGGGCCGAGGCCGAGGCGAGCGGCCTGTCCCGGTCGCTGCGGCTGCATGCGCCGTCGATCACCACCTACGAACAGCTGGCGCGCCATGTCTCGGGGCTGCTCGCCTTCACCGCCGGCGTCTATGCGCTGGTGCTGATCTGGGACACCAAGCGCCGGCTCAGCCAGAACCCGATGGTCGACAGCCTGATGGACGTGATTGTGATCCTCTTCATCGGCTATGTCGTCTATCACATGTTCCGGATCTGGATTGACAGCCGCATCGCCGAGGAGGCGGGAGAGGCCGGGGAATCGGAACTGGGCGACGAGGGCGGGGCCGCCGGGGCCAGCCGCCTGGCGACGCTGCTGCCGCTGTTTCGCGGCGCCATCCTGGCGGTCGTCGTCGTCTCCATCGGGCTGATCGCGCTGATGGAACTGGGCATCAACGTCAGCCCCCTGTTCGCCGGCGCTGGCGTCGTCGGCCTGGCGGTGGGCTTTGGGGCGCAGACGCTGGTGCGCGATATCTTCTCGGGCGCGTTCTTCCTGATCGACGATGCCTTTCGCAAGGGCGAATATATCGACATCGGCGACGTGAAGGGCACGGTGGAGAAGATATCGGTCCGATCGTTCCAGCTGCGTCACCACCTGGGCGCGCTGCACACCATTCCCTTCGGCGAGATCAAGGTGCTGACCAATTTCTCCCGCGATTGGGTGATCATGAAGCTGCCCCTGCGGGTGACCTATGACACCGATGTGGAAAAGGTCCGCAAGCTGATCAAAAGGCTGGGGCAGGAGCTGCTGAGCGATCCGGTGATCGGCGATAACTTCATCCAGCCGCTGAAATCCCAGGGCGTGATCGAGATGCAGGACAGCGCCATGATCATCCGGGTCAAGTTCATGACCAAACCGGGCGATCAGTTCCTGGTGCGCAAGCGCGTCTACGAGGAAATCCGCGAGCTCTTTGCCCGCGAGGGCATCAAGTTCGCCCATCGCGAGGTGACCGTGCGGCTGGCCGACGGCGACAGCAAGGAGCTGACGCCGGAGCAGCGCGAAGCCGTGGCGGGAGCGGTGCAGGGGGCCATCGAGGACGACGATCTGGAGCAGGGCGGCGGCCACGCCGACGACCGCTGAGGGGGTTCAGCCCCCTTCAGCCCATCAGGTCGAGATGCGCTTTCAGCCGGTGCCAGAGCGCCGGGCCATCGGCGCGCGGGGCGTGCAGGCGCAGCCGGTCTTCCCAGCGGTAGAGCATCAGCTCGGTCCCGAAGCCCAGCCGCTGGACCGAGCGCGACGGCTGCCTCTCGCTGATCTCCGTGCCGCGCTGGATCAGCGCCAGGGCGGCGGCGCCTGCGATCTCGAAGACGATCAACCCATCGGTGATGTCGGAGATCGCCTGCCCATCGTGCCAGCCCGCCGCGCGTTCCGGTCCGTTGATCTCCAGCACCCGGTCACGGCGCAGGCAGAGGCTGTAGCGGTCGCCGGTGGCCACATCGGGCCAGCCAAGTGCCGCGGGCTGTCGCGTCAGGATATCCGGGGCGCTGATCAGGGTTTGCCGCACCGGCAGGATGCGGGTCACCGTCACGCCGGCGCCGTGCAGGGGCTGGCTGTGATCGGGCGGCGGCGCCCAGGACTGGCTGTCATCACGCATTCAGACGCTCTCCCTCAGGATCCAGGGCACAGGGGGCGGTGACCGTCGCGCTCAGGCTCTGGCCCAGGTGGCGCAGCTGCACCCGGTCGCCGATCCGCTGCTGTCCGGACTCCAGCAGCGCCAGCGCGATCGGCCGGTCCAGCGTCGGGCTGAAATAGCTGGAGGTGACAAAGCCGATCGACCGCTGCGGGCCGTCGCCGGTGACGATATGGGCGCCGGTGGGCAGCACGGTGCCACTGTCGGCGACCCGCAGCCCGACCAGCTGGCGGCGGTCGGCGGCATTGGCCGCCTCTGTCTGCAGGGCCCGGTCGCCGACAAAGGCGGCCTTCTTCTTCCGGCGCGGGACATCGAAGCCCAGGTCGTGCGGCATGGTTTCCCCGTCGGTGTCCTTGCCGACCATGATGAAGCCCTTCTCGGCGCGCAGCACCGACATCGCCTCGAGCCCGATGGGCCGGGCACCGAGCGGCGTGCCGGCCGCCAGCACCGCCTGCCAGAGATCGGCGGCGCGGGAGGCGGGGACCGACAACTCGAAGCTCGCATCGCCGGTGAAGCTGACCCGGGCGATGCGCAGCGGGCTGTCGCCGAAGCGACCCTCGGTCAGGGTCATATGCGCGAGCGTCGCCGGATCGGCACCGGTGTCGAGGGCGGCGACGATGGCGCGCGCCTGCGGACCGGTGACGGTGATCGTCGCCCAGTGCTGGGTGGTGTCATGCACGAAGATGCGGTCGGGGTCGTTGCCGTCCTGGCGCCAGCTTTCCAGCATCGCCTCCACCCCGGCGACATGCGAGGAGGAGCAGGAGATCAGGAAGCGGTCTTCGGCCAGCCTGGCGATGACACCGTCGTCGAAGATCAGCCCGTTTTCCCTGAGCATGAAGCCGTAGCGGATATGCCCGGGTTCTAGCGTGGCGATGGTGTTGTAATAGATGAAGTTGACGAAGGCGGCGGCATCCGGGCCCATGACCTCGATCTTGCCGAGGGGGGAGCCGTCGAAGACACCCGCCGCCTGCCGCGCCGCCTGGACCTCGGCGGTGATGGCGGACTGATCCTCGGGGCCGTACCAGGCCGGCCGCAGCCAGCCGCCGTATTCGCCCATCGCCGCGCCGGCGGCGCGATGCTGGGGTTCCAGCTCCAGCCGCTTCAGCGGGTTGACTGCCTGGCCGCGCCGGGTGCCGTGATAGAGCTCCATCGGCACCGGCACGAAGGGCGGCCGGAAGGTGGTGGTGCCGACCTCGGGGATCGGGCGGCCCTGGATCGCGGCCATGGCGGCGAGGCCGGCCATATTCGCGGTCTTGCCCTGATCGGCGGCCATGCCCAGGGTGGTGTAGCGTTTCAGATGTTCGACCGAGACATAGTTTTCCCGCGCCGCCAGCTCGACGTCCTTCAGGGTGACGTCATGCTGGAAATCGATCCATTGCCTGCCCTTGCTGCCGGGCTGCGGCCAGAGCGGCCTGACACGGTAGCCGGAGGCACCGGTCGCGTGAGGCGTGCCAAGGGCGGCGGCGCGGGCCTCGGCCAGCGCTGGGTCCAGGTCGAAGGTGCCATTGGCGGCGCCGGCGGCCAGCATGTGGTCGGGTCCGGCGCCGGGGACGAAGGCGGCCTTTTCAGCGCTCCAGTCCAGCTTGCCGCCGGCATGGCGCCACAGATGCACCGTCGGTGTCAGCCCACCGGAGACCAGGAGGGTGTCGCAGTCGATCTTGCGGGCACCGATCTGAACCCCGCTCAGCCGCTTGCCCCCCAGTGCGCGGGGAGCGCCTTCGGCCGGGTCGGCCTCGATCACCTCGGCGCCGGCGGCGCGCAGGCGGGCGACGATCGGGGCGGAGTGCGAATTGTTGGACAGCACCGCGATCCGCTGGCCGGCCAGAACGCCGTAGCGGCCGAGAAACTCCGCCGCGCCCTGCAGCGACATCACCCCGGGGCGGTCGTTGTCGGCGAAGGTGATGGGCCGGTCCATGGCGCCGGTGGCCACCAGCGTGCGCCGCGCCCGAAGCCGCCACAGCCGGGGCGCGCGGGCGAAGCCGCGATCCTCGGCCAACGCCGCGAGCCCGTGATCGTAGAGCCCGAAGACAGTGGTGGAGGTGAGGATGCGGCCGCCGGCGGCACGGATCGCCGCCACCTGCGCCGCGACCCAGGCCTGCGGCTCTTCGCCCTCGATGGGCTCATCGCCCTGATAGAGACTGCCGCCCAGCGTGGGGTGATCGTCGGCCAGCACCACGGAATACCCGGCCTCCGCCGCCGCGCGCGCCGCCGCCAGACCCGCCGCGCCGCCGCCGGCGACCAGCAGATCGCAATCGTCATGGAGCTGATCGGCGACATAGCCGTCGATCGCCTTGCCGTCGACGGCGCCGAGCCCGGCCATCTTGCGGATGGACGGCTCGAACAGGTGCCAGTCTGGCCACATGAAGGTCTTGTAGTAGAATCCGGCTCCGAGCCAGCGGTGGAACAGGTCGAGCCCGCCCTTGAGATCGTTTTCGGCGTTGGGCCAGGCGTTCACCGCCCGGGCCTGCATGCCATCGACCAGCGCGGTGGTCGTGGCGGGGCAGTTCGGCAGCTCATCGCCCCTGAGGCGGACGTTGAAGACGGCGTTGGGATCGTCGAACCAGGCGCCCCAGAGCCCACGGGGGCGGTGATATTTGAACGACCGCCCCATTACCCGCACGCCGCTGGCCAGAAGCGCCGAGGCCAGGGTATCGCCGGGATGGCCGGTGAAATCGCGCCCGTCGAAGCGGAAACGCAGCAAACGGCTGCGGTCGATCAACCCGCCCTGAGAGAGACGCCGGCCGCTCATGCCGCACCCTCCGCGGGCAGGGTGCGGCGCAGGGTTTTGCTGCCCAGAACGTCCATCGTCACGCTGTCGCGCTCCATCACGAAGAGCTCGCGGCAGGTCAGATGCATCCAGACCTCGCGCACCGGGCCCTTTTCGTTTTTCGTGTCGTAGAGATAGGCGGCCCAATCCTCGGCGGTGATGTCGCCGGTGGTATCGGGGCGGGTCTTGCCTGGTTCGGCGACATAGTGGAACTCGCGCTCGTTGCGCGGACCGCAGAAGGGGCAGGGGAAGAGCTGCATGGCCGGTCCTTTCTAATGCGCGATGCCGGAGGCGGCGCCTTCGTCGATCAGCCGGCCCCTGGTGAAGCGGCTGAGGTCGAAGGGACGCGACAGGTCGTGATGGCGTCCGGTGGCGAGGATATGGGCCAGCATGTAGCCGCCCACCGGGATCGCCTTGAAGCCGCCGGTGCCCCAGCCGCAGTTGAGATAGAGCCCCTCGACCCCGGACGGCCCGATGATGGGGGAGCTGTCGGGGGTGACATCGACGATGCCGGCCCAGTGGCGCAGGAGCTTCACCTTGGAGAACATGGGCACCATCTCGCTCAGCCCGCCGATGACGGTTTCCTGAACCGGCAGGTTGCCGCGCTGCCCGTAGGAGGGGATGCGGTCCAGCCCGCCGCCGAAGACCAGCCCGCCCTTGTCGGACTGGCTGACATAGGTGCCATGGCCGGGCGACAGCACCACGGTGTCCAGCACCGGTTTCAGCGGTTCGGAGACGAAGGCCTGCAGCGCGTAGGAATGGATCGGCAGCCGGTAGCCTGCCATATGCGCCAGAACCGAGGAATGGCCGGCCACCGCCGCGCCGATGCGGTCGGCCCGAATCTCGCCCCGGGTGGTGGCAACACCGGTGACGCGGCCGCCTTCGACGATCACATCGGTGACCTCGCAATTCTGGATGATATCGACGCCGAGCCGGTCGGCGCCACGGGCAAAGCCCCAGACCACGGCATCGTGGCGCGCGGTGCCGCCGCGCCCCTGGTACATCGCCCCGTGGATCGGATAGCGCGCGCCGCGGTCGAAATTCAGGATCGGCGCCAGCTTGCGCACACCCTCGGTGTCCAGCAGTTGCGAGTCGATGCCGTTGATCTGCATCGCGTTGACCTGCCGCGCGGCGATCTCCATCTCTGCCTCGGAATGGGCGAGGATCATCATGCCGCGTTGCGAGAGCATGATGTTGTAGTTCAGCTCGCGCGACAGCCCCTCATAGAGGCGGACCGACATGTCGTAGAGCGCGGCGCTTTCCGGATAGTAGTAGTCCGACCGGACAACAGTGGTGTTGCGGCCGCTGTTGCCGCCGCCGATCCAGCCCTTTTCCAGAACCGCGACATTGCGCACCCCGTGCACCTTGGCCAGGTAATAGGCCGTCGCCAGCCCATGGCCGCCGCCGCCGATGACGATGACATCATAGGCGGGTTTCGGCTTCGGGCTGCGCCAGGCCGGGGCCCAGCCGCGCTGGCCGCGCAGGCCCTCGCGAAACAGGTTCAGGGCTGAATAAGTCTTGTTCATGGCGTTCCCGCGATGCGAAGCTCTGGGTTCCGGTCCCTTGGGGGCGAGCATAGAAGGAGGCGCGCTTATGTTCAATGATGTACGTTTTTCCCGGATCGCGGGCGCGGGCCTTTGACGCAGGATTCAGCACAGGGTGGCAAGCGGCGCGGGCGCGGCCCGGGCCGGACCACGCGGGCCGACTGGGTGCAGGCGGCGCTGGAGACGCTGATCGCGGAGGGGGTCGACCGGGTGCGGGTGCTGGAACTGGCCCGCAGGCTGGAGTGCGCGCGCTCCAGCTTCTACTGGTATTTCAAGAACCGGGCAGAGTTGCTGGACAGCCTGCTGGAGCATTGGCAGCAGACCAATACCCAGTTGCTGGTGGCCGCCGCGGCCCGGCCGGCCGAGACCATCAACTTCGCCGTCGGCCAGCTGATCGCCGATTGGGCGGCGCCGGGGGAATTCGACATCCCGCTGGATCTGGCGGTGCGCGACTGGGCGCGGCGGTCGGATGCGGTGCGCCGGGCGGTGGACAGTTCCGACGCGCAGCGGATCGAGGCCTTTGCCGCGATGTTCCGCCGCTACGGCTATCCGCAGGCGGAGGCCGAGGTGCGCGCCCAGATCCTCTATTTCCACCAGTTCGGCTATGACGCGCTGGACCGGCGCGAAAGCTGGGACACCCGGCTGGGGCGCAGCGCCGACTACCTCTATTGTCTGACCGGCAAGACGGCAGGCACGGCCGAGGTCGCGGCGCTGGCCGAAGCGGTGCGGCGCAACCTGGCCACGGCGCAGCAGGCGCCCCGCCCGGCGGGCTGAGGCGGCCTAGCTGTCGTAGGGATCGAGCGAGTCGCGCAGCCCGTCGCCGAGGAAGTTGAAGGCCAGCACCACCACGATGATCGGCAGCATCGGGATCGCGGTCCAGGGATAGATCTCGATCGAGGCGAGGTTCTGCGCGTCGTTCAGCATCACCCCCCAGCTGACCGCCGGCGCCCGCAGCCCGAGCCCGAGGAAGGACAGCGCGGTCTCCCCCAGGATCATCGCCGGGATGGACAGCGTGGCGGAGGCGATCAGATGCGACATGAAGTTCGGCAGCAGGTGCTTGCGGATCACCCGCCCGGAGGAGGCGCCCATCATCTCGGCGGCGCGGACGTATTCCTCCTCCCTGAGCGAGAGGAACTTGGCGCGTACCGATCGCGCCAGCCCGGGCCAGTCGAGAATGCCCAGGATGACCGAGATGATGAAGAACACCGAGACCGGCCCCCAGTTCGACGGCACCGCCGCCGACAGCGCCAGCCACAGCGGCAGCTCCGGCAGCGATCGCAGGATCTCGATCACCCGGTTGATCACCCAGTCGATCTTGCCGCCGAAATAGCCGGCGATGGAGCCAAAGCCGATGCCCAGCAGGAAAGAGACCGTGATGCCAATCAGGCCCACCGTCAGCGACAGCTGCGCGCCGTAGAGGATGCGGCTGAACACGTCCCGCCCCAGCCGATCGGACCCCCAGAGGAAGACGGTGGCCCCCTCCTGGGCGCAGAACAGATGCGTTTCGGAAGGAAACAGCCCGGCGAGGTGATAGCTGTCGCCCTTGCAGAAGAACTTCAGCGGGATCGGTCGGCTGGTGTCGGGCACGAACTTCCACTGGAAGGTCTCCATGTCGGGTTCCGAGGTGGTGCGATAGACATAGGGACCGACGAATTTGCCCTCATGCCACAGCTTGATCGACTGCGGCGGTGCATAGAGATGTTCGGACATCCGCTGGTTCGGCGTATAGGGCGCGATGAAGCCGGCGAAGGGCAGCATCAGATAGCTCAGCAGCAGGAAGAGGCCGGAGATCAGCCCCAGCTTGTGACGGCGGAACTTGCGCCAGACCAGCAGCCAGTTCGGCGCGTCGAGATCGCGGCGTTCGATCTGCTGGATGCTGGTCTGCGGGTCATAGGGCGCATCGTCGACATAGCGCCCGTCGGGAAGCCGGCTCATGTCTCGCGCCCCTCGTAACGGATGCGCGGATCGAGCAGCACCAGCAGCACGTCGGAGACCATTGTGCCCACCAGTGTCAGAAGCGCCACGAACATCAGCACGAAGCCGGACAGGAACTGATCCTGTGTCTTCAGGGCCGTCAGCAGGGTCGGGCCGATGGTCTGCAGCCCCAGCACGACCGAAACCAGAACCGAGCCCGATACCATCGAAGGGAGCAGGTTGCCGATATCGGCGACGAAGGGATTGAAGGCCATGCGCAGCGGATATTTCGTCAGCATGCGCCGTGGGCTCATGCCCTTGGCAATGGCGGTTTCGACATAGGGTTTGCCCAGTTCGTCCAGCAGGTTGGCGCGCAGCCGCTGCATCATCGCCGCCGCCCCCGAGGTGCCGATCACGAAGGTCGGCACGATCAGGTGGACCAGGATCGACCAGGCCTTGTCGGAGGTCATCGGCTGGCCTTCGAACCGCGGGTCCATCAGCCCGCCGATCGGCAGGTTGAAATATTTGTGCCCGTAGTAGAACAGGATCAACGCCAGCAGGAAGTTCGGCGTCGCCAGCCCGAGATAGCCGACGAAGGCCGAGGTGTAATCTACCCAGGTCTTTGATCTCGCCGCCGCCAGCACCCCCAGCGGCAGCGCCACCAGATAGACGAAGAGCACCGCCGCCAGATTGACCAGAACCGTCAGCCACAGGCTTTCGCCGACGATCTCGGCGACGGGGCGGTCGAATTCGAAGGACCAGCCGAAATTGCCGTGGATCAGCCCGGAGAAGCCGTTGGGACCGGGCATGAAACCGACCCAGATCATGTATTGTTCCCACAGCGGCCGATCCAGCGCGTATTCGTGACGCAGGAACTCCGCCTTGGCGACGCCCGCATCCTGGCCGCTGGCCCGCAGCTCGGCGATCTGGTTCGACAGGTAATCTCCCGGCGGCAGGTTGATGATCAGGAAGATTAGTGCCGAGACGACCAGCAGCGTCAGCAGCATGGTCGCGAAACGGTAGATCGCATAGCGCAGGAGCATCATGCCGGGATCCGATCAGCCGTCATCGGCGAAGAAGAATTCGTCTGGCCGGTGAATGCCGAAATGCGCCCCCGGGTCCCAGGCCCAGAGCGCCTTTTCCGGCACGTTGCGCAGCCGCTTGTTGACGACGATCGGCTGCGGCGCCTCGGCCAGGATGCCGATGCCATAGATTTCCTCGGCGTGGATCTTCAGCATGGCGCGCCAGACCGCGCTGCGCTGGTCGTCGTCGGTGGCATCCTGCCAGTCGGCGGCCAGCCGCATCAGCTGCTGTGCCGGCGCCATGTCGGGCGGCTCTCCGGCGGCGCCATCGGTCTGGTAATATTGTCCCCATTTGGGCCAGGCGAGGAATTCCTGCTGGCGCGGCGCCAGATAGTCGGGCGCGGTGTAGGGCTGCGGGATGCCGTTGTCCCAGCCGAACCAGACCGAACACATGGTGTTACCGGCATAGACCCGGTTGCGCAGGATATCGCGGTCCAGTGGCCGCATGATCAGCTTGACCCCGATCTCGCGCCAGGTGTCGGTGACGATCTGCAGCGCGTTCTCGACCTCCTGCCGTTCGCCGGCGGTCTCGATCACCAGTTCCATCGGCCGCCCGTCGGGCAGCAGGCGGGTGCCGTCGCCGGCGCGTTGGTCGAGACCGGCGGCATCCAGCAGCGCATTGGCCTGATCGGGATCGAAACTGGCCCAGGCGGCGCGGTTCTCCGGGTCGAAGAACGGGCTTTGCGGCAACACGGTCATCGCGCCGGGCTTGGCCAGCCGGAAATACAGGGCCTGGTTGATCGTGTTGCGGTCGATCCCCAGCGACAGCGCCCGGCGCACCCGTACGTCGCGCAGCACGTCGCGCCAGCCTTTGTCGTTGTAATTTAGGTTGGGATAGATCGCGATCTGCGAGGCGACGCCGGTAGGCCACAGCAGGGTGCGGTAATTGCCGCCATCGGCCTCGCCCTTGCGGAGGATCGAGATATCGCGGAAATCGAGGCCGCGGCCCTGCAGGTCGGCCTCGCCGGCATTGGACTTTGCGGCGATCAGCCCGGGGGCGACGATCTCCATCTCGATCACATCGATATAGGGCAGCTGCACGCCGGTGGTGTCGATCCGGTGGAAATAGGGATTGCGCACGAAAAGATGGCGGATCTTCTTGCCCGAAGTCGCGTTCATCCAGGGCTGCAGCGTCGGCAGCGCGCTGTTGTCGAACTTGTACATGTTGTCGAGCTTGTTGTGCAGCGCTGCCCAGCTCTTGACCCGCGCTTCCTCGACGGCCTCGGCCAGCTGCGCGGCATCGGCGTATTTGACGTGGAACTGCCTGAGGAAATGCGCCGGGCGGAAGATGAAGGGCGGCCGCGCCAGCGCCAGATTTTCCAGGAACCCGGGGTTCGGCCGGCTCCATTCGAAGATCACCGTGGTGGCATCGGGAAAGCTGACCACGGGCATTTCGCCATCGACGCGCAGGAAATCCGGCGGCCCGGCGGGGGACAGCTGCGGATTGTTGGCCACATCGTCCCACCAATAGGCGAAATCGGCTGAGGTGAAGGGAGCGCCATCGGACCATTTGTGCCCGGGCCGGAGCCGCAGGGTGAACTTGCGGTTGGCCTCGTTCTCGTAGCTTTCGAGGATATCGGGCCGGAGCTGATAGGCCTCGTCATAGCCGATCAGCCGCGCATAGCCGTAGACCACCATCTGGCGGATGTCCTTGCTGCGGGTCACCATGGTGCGCAGCGTGCCGCCCTGGGTGCCGAGCCGGCGGCCCTTGGCCTCCAGATCGACCACCAGCGGCACATCGGGCAGCCGGTCGTTCACCGGCGGCAGGTCGCCGGCGGTGACCTCGGACTGCCAGAAGCTGCTTTCCTGCAGCGCCGGCAGCGCCGCGGTGGCCAGCGGGATCATGACGGTGGCCAGCGAAACCGACGACAGCAGGAAGGCGCGTCGGCTTCGGTCAAGGGTGCGATCAGACATGGCAACGTACCTTATGGCCGGGTTCGAATTCGGTAAGAGACGGTATCACGCTGGCGGAAAAACGAAAGGCTTCGGGCCAGGTTTCCGGCGATCCGGCCCCGGCGGCGACCAGCTTGAGGTTGATCGGGCGGTCGATATCGGGCTGCGGCTGGGCCGCGATCAGCGCCTTGGTATAGGGGTGGCGGGGATCGTGGAACAGCACCTCGGGCGGGGCCTGTTCGACCACCAGCCCCTGCCGCATCACTGCGACCTCATCGGCGATCCGGGCGACCACCGCCAGATCGTGGCTGATGAACAGATAGCTCAGGTTCATCCGGTCGCGGATGTCCTCCAGCAGTTGCAGGATCTGCTCCTGCACCGAGACATCCAGCGCCGAGGTCGGCTCGTCGCAGACGATCAGCGAGGGGTCGAGCATCATCGCCCGGGCGATCGACAGCCGCTGCCGCTGACCGCCGGAGAAGGCATGCGGGAACCGCTGCAGCATATCGGCGTTCAGCCCGACCTGCCGCAGCATGTCGGCGGCACGGTCGCGGCGCTCGGCGGCGCTGCCGATCCGGTGGATCTCCAGCGGTTCGGTCAGCGCGTCCAGCACCCGCATCCGCGGACTGAGCGAGGAATAGGGATCCTGAAACACCATCTGCGCTTCGCGCTGAAAGGCGGTGCGCTGGGCGCGGGTCATGTCGTGAACGGCGATCGGGTCGCCGTGGGCCGGGCGGAACCAGACCGCACCGCCGGGATCGGGCAACTCGGCGCCGAGCGCGATACGCGCGGCCGTGGTCTTGCCGGAGCCGCTTTCGCCGACGATGGCCAGGGTCTTGCCGCGCGGCAGCGCCAGATCGACGCCGCGGCAGGCGTGGATTTCCACATCCGGGCGCCAGGCCGATCCGGCGCGCAGCGTATAGGTCTTGGAGACCGCCTGCATCTCCAGGATCAGATCGCTCTCGGCGGCCGGGGCCGGGCGCGGGATCACCTCGGGGATGGCGGGGGCGGCTTCGAACAGCTGCCGGGTATAGGGATGCGCCGGCGCCTTCAGCAGCGGCGCCGCGGCACCCGATTCCATCACCCGGCCGCGATGCATCACCACCACCTGCTCGGCCATATTGGCGACCACCCCCAGGTCGTGGGTGACCAGGATCAGCCCCATGCCGGTTTCCTGCTGCAGATCCTTGATCAGCCCGAGAACCTGGGCCTGCGTCGTCACGTCGAGCGCGGTGGTCGGCTCGTCGGCGATCAACAGATCGGGTTTCGACACCATCGCCATGGCGATCATCGCCCGTTGCCGCATGCCGCCCGACAGCTCGAACGGATAGGAGCGATAGGCGCGGTCGGGATCGGGGAAGCCGACCCGCTCAAAGGTCTCCAGCACTGTCTTGCGCGCCTGCGACTCGCTCATGCGGCGGTGCAGCCAGAGCACCTCGCTCACCTGATTGCCGATCCGGTGCAGCGGCGACAGCGAGCGCATCGGCTCCTGAAAGATCATCGAGATCTGGTTGCCGCGCACGTCGCGCATCCGCCGTTCGCTGAGCGTGGTCAGATCGGTGGATTTGCCGTCGCAGGTCAGAACTACCCGGCCGCTGTGGATATGGGCGTTGCGCGGCAGGATGCGCAGCACCGCGCGGCAGGTGACCGTCTTGCCCGAACCGGACTCGCCCACCAGCGCCAGGGTCTCCCCCGGGGCCAGGCTGAAGCTCACGTCCTGCACCACCGGATCGAAGGTTCCGAAGCCGATGCTCAGGTTCTCGACGGTCAGAAGGGCGGCCATTCAGCTGCGCCCCGGCCACCGCATTCGGTGCGAATTCAATGTCATACCCCCCAACAGGTTGTTGGCGGTACAATCGCGTGGCTCTATGCCGATAGTCAAACCCCAATTGCCGGATGCGGGGTTCCGGCGGCATTTGTCCTCTGCCGGCTACACATTGCGCGCCGCATTTGGCAAGAGGGGGGCGAACCCGCAGGCCGCAAGGAGGGCCCCATGAGCAGACTCGATCTTTTCATCGACCGGATGGTGTCGCAACGCGCTTGTCTGGACTACGCCATCGCCCAGACGGCGGCGATGCCGGGGCCGGTGTTCGAACTGGGGCTCGGCAACGGGCGCACCTATCACCACATGCGCGAGAAGATTGAGGGCCGCGATATCTACGTCTTCGAACGCGCCGTCGCCTCGCATCCCGATTCGACACCGGAGGAGGCCTTTACCCTGCTGGGTGACGTGATGGAGACGCTGCCGGCGGCGCTGGCGCGGTTCGGTCCGACCGCCAGCCTGGTCCATGCCGATCTGGGTGGCCACAACCGGGCGAAGAACGATGTCTTCGCCCGCAAGGTGTCGCCGCTGATCGAACCGCTGCTGGCGGAGGGCGGGCTGATGGTCTCCTCCGACCGGATGTATTTCGAGACGCTGACCGAATTGCCGCTGCCCGAGGGCGCGGTCGAGGGGCGCTGCTTCATCTATCGCAAGTGATGCCCCTTCCGGGCCGTGCCGCCTCCGTCCTCAGGCGGGCGGCGCGACCCGGGCCCGGGCGCGGCGCCGGTCGGGGTGCTGCGCCGAAACCGCCCAATCGGGCCGCAGCGCCCGGCCGATCCTTGCTGCGACGCGGCGACCCCCTTGCCGCAGGGTTTCCCAGCCGGTTTAACGGTTCTGTCATCCCCGGGCGGTAGCCCCGGGAGAAACGTCACAGGGAGGCCGAGGGCTTGACCACTCCGACCATTCAGAATGTCCCGTTCGATCAGCTCGAAATCGGCATGGAGGCGGCGCACGAGCGGACGCTGCGGGCCGAGGATCTGTTCATTTTCGCCAACAGCTCGGGCAACATGAACCCGATGCACCTGCCTGAGGAGGACGGCGATGGCGACGGCCGGCCCGAGGCGGTGGCGCCGGGGATGTGGATCGCTTCGCTGATCTCTTCGGTGCTGGGCTGCGAACTGCCGGGGCCGGGCACGCTCTATCATTCGCAGACGCTGCGTTTCATCGGCCGCGCCCATGCCGGCGACGCGCTGACCGTCAAGGTGCGGCTGACCGGCAAGGGAGCCGATCGGCTGGTCACCTTCGACACCTGGGTCGAGACCACCGGCGGCAGCCGCGTGCTGGAGGGCGAAGCCGAGGTCTACGCCCCTGAGAAGGCGATGAGTTTCAAGGCCGGCGAGGTGCCCGGGCTGACCCTGCAGCGCCATGTGCATTTCGACCGTATCCTGGAGATGGCGGAGCCGTTGGCGGCGATTCCCACGGCGGTGGTCGCCCCAGAGAAGCCCGATGCGCTGGCCGGTGCCATCCTGGCGGCGGAACACACGCTGATCGATCCGGTGCTGGTCGGCCATGCCGAGCGTATCGCCGAGGCGGCGGCGGCCGAGGGTATCGACCTTTCCCCCTACCGGATCGTCGATGTGCGCGATCACGCGCTGGCCGCGCAGGAGGCTGTGCGGATGGTGCGGGCCCGTGAAGTCGCGGCGCTGATGAAGGGGCATCTGCATACCGATGTGCTGCTGCATGAGGTCGTCAAGCGCGACGGCGGGCTCAGGAAGGGCGGGCGCAAGCTCAGCCATGTCTTCGTGATGGATGTGCCGGGGCTCGACCATCTGCTGATGGTGACCGATGCGGCGATCAATATCGCCCCCGATCTCGCCGCCAAGGCCGATATCGTGCAGAACGCCATCGATCTGGCCCATGCGCTGGGGATCGAACAACCCAAGGTCGGCGTGCTGTCGGCGGTGGAGGTGGTCAATCCCGCGATCCCCTCGACGCTGGATGCGGCGGCGTTGTCGAAGATGGCCGAGCGTGGCCAGATCACCGGCGGGCTGGTCGACGGGCCGCTGGCGATGGACAACGCGGTGGATATCGGCGCGGCCGCGACCAAGGGCATTCACTCGCTGGTCGCCGGTCGGGCGGAGATCCTGATGGCGCCCAATCTGGAAGCCGGCAACATGCTGGCCAAGGAGCTGACCTTTCTGGCCCATGCCGAAGCCGGCGGCGTGGTGATGGGGGCGAAATGCCCGATCATCCTGACCAGCCGGGCCGATGACGACAAGGCGCGGCTGGTGTCCTGCGCGGTGGCGGCGCTGGCGGCGCATGCCTCGGGGATGATGGCGGCGGTGAGCGGGGAGGCCGGGGCATGAGCGCGATCCTGACGCTGAACGCCGGCAGCTCCTCTGTGAAATTCGGGGTCTATCAGGTGGCCGAGGAACCCGTGCTGTTGCTCAAGGGCCAGGTCGAGAACCTCGGCCCGCTGGCCCGGATGAAGCTTCAGGGCGGCGCGGCGGAGGAGATCGGCCCCGCCGATCACGCCGTGGCGCTGCACGAGATCCTGCATGCCATTCAGCCGGCGCTGGACGGCCGGGTGGTGATGGGGGTCGGGCACCGCATCGTCCACGGGGGCAAGAGCTTCGGCGAACCCGAGGTGTTGACCGAACGGGTGCTGGCCAAGCTCAGGACGCTGGAACAGCTGGCGCCGCTGCACCAGCCGCACAACCTGGCGGCGGTCTATGCGGCGCAGAAGGAATTTCCCGAATCGGTGCAGATCGGTTGTTTCGACACCGCCTTTCACCGCGGCCATCCCTTCGTGAACGATACCTTCGCGCTGCCGCGCAAGTATTACGAACACGGGGTGCGCCGCTATGGCTTCCACGGGCTCAGCTACGATTACATTACCTCCTGCCTGCGGCACGACTGGCCCGATCTCTACAAGGGCCGGGTGGTGGTGGCGCATCTGGGCAATGGCGCCTCGATGTGCGCGATCCGCGGCGGTCAGAGCGTGGGGTCGACCATGGGGTTCTCGGCGCTGGACGGCCTGCCGATGGGCACCCGCTGCGGCCAGCTCGATCCCGGTGTTCTGCTCTACCTGATGGCGCAGGGCATGGGGGCGGATGAGATCTCGAACCTGCTCTATCACGACAGCGGGCTCAAGGGCCTGTCCGAGATCAGCCATGACATGCGCACGCTGCTGGACAGCGACGATCCCCGCGCCGCCCAGGCGGTGGACTATTACGTGTTCCGTATCCGCCGCGAGCTGGGGGCGATGGCAGCGATCCTGGGCGGCATCGACGGGCTGGTATTCTGCGGCGGCATCGGCGAACACGCCGCCGCCATCCGCGCCCGGGTGCTGGAGGGGATGGAGTTTCTGGGCCTGGCCGAGAACGCCGCCGCCAATGCCGCCAGCGAGACCCGGATCGGTGCCGGCGCGACCGAGGTGCTGGTGATCCCCACCGACGAGGAACGGGTCATCGCCCGGTCGGTCGCCGATGCGCTTCTGGCCTGACCGGGAAGCTGACGGCGACGGCTGACGGCAGGGCCGGGCGGCCCGGTGCGCGCGCATCTTTACCCCGCGCGCGCCGGGGCCTATAAGGCGCCACATGAGCCTTATGCGCATCATTATTATTCGAATTACTGTCCCGGCGCTCTGATCCAGACGAGCCGCCGGGCAAAGGTGCTTGAGCCATCGCACCGACCGCAGAAATTCCCCGATCCGAACATCGACGAAGGACGCCACCCATGTGCGCCGAAACTCCCGACTACAAAGACACGCTGAACCTGCCCAAGACCGATTTCCCGATGCGCGCCGGCCTGCCCAAGCGCGAACCCGAATGGCTGGAACGCTGGGCCCGGATCGGCATCTACGACCGGCTGCGCGACAAGGCGGTCGAGGCCGAGGGCACCGCCGCCGCGCGCAAGCCCTTCACCCTGCATGACGGCCCCCCCTACGCCAACGGTCACCTGCACATCGGCCATGCGCTGAACAAGACCATCAAGGACATGATCGTCCGGTCGCATCAGATGATGGGCTTCGAGAGCCGCTATGTCCCCGGCTGGGACTGTCACGGCCTGCCGATCGAATGGAAGATCGAGGAACAGTATCGCGCCAAGGGGCTCGACAAGGACGACGTGCCGGTGGTCGACTTCCGCCAGGAGTGCCGCAAGTTCGCCGAAGGCTGGGTCGACATCCAGCGTGAGGAGTTCAAGCGTCTGGGCATCACCGGCAACTGGGCCGATCCCTATCTGACGATGGATTTCCACGCCGAACGGGTGATCGCCGAGGAGTTCATGAAGTTCCTGATGAACGGCACCCTCTATCAGGGCTCGAAGCCGGTGATGTGGTCGCCGGTCGAGGAGACTGCCCTGGCCGAGGCCGAGGTCGAATATCACGACAAGGAGAGCTTCACCGTCTGGGTGAAATTCAAGGTGGCCGAGCCCGGAGACGGCCCGCTGGCCGGTGCCTATGTGGTGATCTGGACCACCACCCCCTGGACCATGCCGTCGAACAAGGCCGTGGTCTTCGGCGAAAACATCGCCTACGGCCTCTATGAGGTCACCGGCACGCCGGAGGAAAGCTGGGCCAATGTCGGCGACAAATACGTCCTGGCCGACAACCTGGCCGCCGATGTGATGACCCGCGCCCGGCTCGACGACAGCATGTACACCCGCCTGCGCGATGTGCCCGTCTCCGAGCTGGAGGGGGTGAAACTGACCCACCCGCTGGCCGGCGTCGAAGGCGGCAATGGCGAATGGGACGACCTGCGCGATTTCCGCGCCGCCGATTTCGTCACCGATACCGAGGGCACCGGCTTCGTGCATTGCGCCCCCAGCCACGGGATGGAGGAATACGAACTCTATCGCGGGCTCGGCATGCTGGATCAGGTGATCACCTACAACGTTATGGACGATGGCTCCTTCCGCGCCGATCTGCCCTTCTTCGGAGGCAAGCGCATCCTGCGGGCCAAACCCAAGAAGGGTGATTGGGAGGGCGACGCCAACGCCGCCGTGATCGCCAAGCTGGCCGAGGTCGGCGGTCTGCTGGCGCGCGGCAAGATCAAGCACTCCTATCCGCACAGCTGGCGGTCGAAGGCGCCGGTGATCTATCGCAACACGCCGCAATGGTTCGCCGCCATCGACCGCACCATCGGCGACGGCCAGGACAGCTACGGCACCACCATCCGCAGCCGGGCGCTGACCTCGATCGACGAGCTGGTGAAATTCACCCCGCAGACCGGGCGCAACCGGCTCTATTCGATGATCGAAAGCCGGCCCGACTGGGTGCTGTCGCGGCAACGCGCCTGGGGTGTGCCGCTGACCTGCTTCGTCAAGAAAGGCGCGCTGCCGACCGATCCCGACTTCCTGCTGCGCGATGCGGCGGTGAATGCCCGCATCGCCGAGGCCTTCGAGACCGAGGGCGCCGACGCCTGGTACAAGGACGGTGCCAAGGCGCGGTTCATCGCCGATGCCGCCGACCCGGAGGCCTATGAGCAGATCTTCGATGTGCTCGACGTCTGGTTCGACAGCGGCTCGACCCATGCCTTCGTGTTGCGCGACCGTGCGGACGGCACCGAAGACGGTATCGCCGATGTCTATATGGAAGGCACCGACCAGCATCGCGGCTGGTTCCATTCCTCGCTGCTGCAGGCCTGCGGAACCATCGGCCGCGCGCCCTATCGCAACGTGGTCACCCATGGCTTCACGCTGGACGAGAAGGGCAACAAGATGTCCAAATCGCTCGGCAACACCATCGTGCCGGAAGAGGTGATCAAGCAGTACGGCGCCGATATCCTGCGGCTCTGGGTGGCGCAGACCGATTATTCCGCCGACCAGCGGATCGGGCCGGAAATCCTCAAGGGTGTCGCCGACAGCTATCGCCGCCTGCGCAACACCTTGCGGTTCATGCTGGGCAGCCTGGGCGAGTTCTCCGAAGCCGACCGGGTGGCGCCGGACCAGATGCCGGAGCTGGAGCGCTGGGTGCTGCACCGTCTGGCCGAACTGGATAAGGTGGTGCGCGACGGCTATGCCGCCTTCGACTTCCAGTCGGTGTTCCAGTCGGTCTTCACCTTCGCGACGGTGGAACTCTCGGCCTTCTACTTCGACATCCGCAAGGACGCGCTCTATTGCGACGGCGACACCCCGCGCCGCCGTGCGACGCTGACGGTGCTCGATGCGCTGTTCCACCGGCTCACCACCTGGCTGGCGCCGATCCTGGTCTTCACCATGGAAGAGGTCTGGCTGGAGCGCTTCCCCGGCGGCGAAAGCTCGGTCCACCTGGTCGACTTTCCGGACACCCCGGAGGAATGGTTCGACGCGGAACTGGCGGCGAAATGGGCCGGTATCCGCCGGGTGCGCCGGGTGGTCACTGCGGCGCTGGAAATCCAGCGCAGCGAGAAGGTGATCGGCGCCAGCCTGGAGGCCGCCCCGATGGTCCATGTCGAGGATGCGGCGGTGCTGGCGGCGCTGAAATCGGTGGATTTCGCCGATATCTGCATCACCTCGGGGCTGACGCTGACCGGCGATCCCGAACCGCAGGAGGCCTTCCGCCTGCCGGAGGTCGAGGGGGTCGGCGTGGTCTTCGAGAAGGCCGATGGCGAGAAATGCCAGCGCTGCTGGAAAATCCTGCCCGATGTCGGCCATCACGCCCATGCCGGGGTCTGCGCCCGCTGCGACGCCGCATTGGGCTGAGGCCCTCCGCGCGTGCCCCTGACGGGGCGCGCGCCCGTCAGGGGGCTTTGCCCCCTCGGACCCTGCGGGTCCTCACCCCCAGAGTATTTTTGCAGAAAAGAAGCCACGGGCACCGGATCGCGCGTCCCGGGGCAGCGCCCCGTCCGCGATTTGACCCGGGTGCGTGGCCTCAGGCCCGGGCTCAGCTTCGGCTCAGAACCACTGGCCGGGCTCGATCAGCCCCAGATCCATCAGTTGCCGGGAATGCCACTCGAAGGGAGTGGAGTTGTGCCAGCGGAAGGTCGGGATGTCGAAGGTCGATCCGGGGTTCGATTTCAGCGCCTTGGCGGTGCGGAACGAACAGATCGCCGCGGTCAGGTTGTGGTGCCAGGGGCAGGAATAGGTGTTGTATTCCTGATCGTTGAAGGTGTGATCGGGCTGCAGTTCCAGCCCCGGCACGGCGCGGAACAGCGCGATCCGGTCGATCTTGCGGCTGGCTTTGGGGATATGCTCCTCATAGCGCCAGCGCAGCCCGCCGAAGAAATCCAGCTGACGTTCGCGCGGGTGGCCGGTGACCGGATCGGGCCGTGCCAGCGCGTAATAGCCGGAGCGGTCCAGATGCGCCCGGTCGAGCGAGACCGCATCGGGTGATTGCTCCAGATCGTCGGCGTAGAGGTCGATGACATAGGTCAGCATGGCATCGCGGCGTTCCTCGGCGTGAAAGGTCAGCATTTCGCCGATGCTGCGGGTCTCGCAGAAGGGGTAGAACAGATATTCCGCGTTATAGCCATAATAGAGCCAGATGCCGGGCGCTGCCGCGATCACCCGGTTGACGGCGGCGAAGACCGCGGCGGGGGCGCTGCAGTCGAACCGGACCCGGTGGATCTGCGCCTCGAGATCCGAGGGCAGGGCGAAGGCATCGGGCATCAGCGCCACCACGCTGGCGAAGCGGCATTGCAGGTGGTGGCGCAGGGTGGTGGCGATCTCGGTGGCATCCTCGACGAAGATCAGCGCCACCGGCCCCTTGGCCAGCGCCGCCTTGCCCCGGCCGAGGAAACTGTCGAGGGAATCGTGGATCATGATGTCGCTCTGCCCGCTCTGTTGCCCGCCCGGCGGTGTCCGGTTGCGGGCGATTGCGCCTTGCTGGCGTTTCCGCGAAGATTCGGGTATTCGGGCCGCCATTGCAAGCCGCCCGGCTTCGTCCGCCTGCCCGACGCGACGGAGCGCCCAGACCCTGCGAGACCCTGAGATCATGACCGCGCCGAAAAAACTCTATATCAAGACCTATGGCTGCCAGATGAATGTCTATGACAGCGAGCGCATGGCCGAGGCCCTGGGCGGAGAGGGTTATGTCGAGACCTCGCGCCCCGACGATGCCGACATGATCCTGCTGAACACCTGCCACATCCGTGAGAAGGCTGCGGAGAAGGTCTATTCCGAACTGGGCCGGTTCCGCGGGCTGAAGGCGGCCAATCCCGATCTGAAGATCGGCGTCGCCGGCTGCGTCGCCCAGGCCGAGGGCGAGGAGATCATGCGCCGCCAGCCGCTTGTCGATCTGGTGGTGGGGCCGCAGTCCTATCACCGCCTGCCGGAGATGGAGGCGAAGACGCGCGCGGGTGAAAAGGCGCTCGACACCGATTTCCCCGAGGAAGACAAGTTCGAGAAGCTGAAATCGCGCCCCAAGGCGAAACGCGGCCCGACCGCCTTCCTGACCGTGCAGGAGGGCTGCGACAAGTTCTGTGCCTTCTGCGTGGTGCCCTATACCCGGGGCGCCGAAGTGTCGCGCCCGGTCGATCGCATCCTGACCGAGGCGCGCGATCTGGTCGAACGCGGCGTGCGCGAGATCACGCTGCTGGGCCAGAACGTCAATGCCTATCACGGTGCCGGCCCGGATGGCGACTGGTCGCTGGCGCGGCTGATCTGGGCGCTGAACGATGTCGACGGGCTGGAGCGGATCCGGTTTACCACCAGCCATCCCAACGACATGGCCGACGACCTGATCGAGGCCCATGCCGACTGTCCAAAGCTGATGCCCTACCTGCATCTGCCGGTGCAATCGGGCAGCGATCGCATCCTGAAGCGGATGAACCGGTCGCATACCGCCGAAAGCTATCTGAAGCTGATCGAGCGGCTGCGCGCGGCGCGGCCCGATCTGCATATGTCGGGCGATTTCATCGTCGGCTTCCCGGAAGAGACCGAACAGGATTTCCAGGACACTTTGGCGCTGGTCGAGGCGGTGCAATACGGCTCTGCCTTCTCGTTCAAGTACTCCACCCGTCCCGGCACGCCGGCGGCGGAGCGGTCGCAGGTCGACGAGGCCGAGAAAGACGATCGTCTGCAGCGGCTGCAGGCGCTGCTGACCCGCCAGCAGCGGGCGCTGCAGGATGCCATGGTCGGCCGTGAGGTCGGTGTGCTGTTCGAAAAACCGGGGCGGTTGCCGGGGCAGATGGTCGGCAAGTCCGATTACCTGCACGCGGTACATGTGGACAGCGATGCCGTCGTCCCGGGCGATCTGGCGCGGGTACGCATCGTCAGCTCCGGCCCGAATTCGCTCGCCGGCGAAGTGCTGGGCTGAGCGGTCGGCCCGGGCAGGACGCTCCGCAGGGATCTGACCACGATTCGGCCTGCGATCCGATGTCCCGACCCCAGATCATGGGGGTGTTTGTTCCGCAGGGCGCACATGTTCCTACGGAGCCTCGGCACTGTTTCCTGTTTTAGTCTAATCTTAATGAAAATTTTGCCAGGCCCCCCGCGGAGCGTATGATGGAGCGAGCTCACGCCCGATCTCGGCAACGAGGTGGCAAACGTCCGGTGGAGCCGCAACGCATAGGAATTCTCGATTTCGGAGGTCTCGAATGAGACGAGTGATGATCGCCGCGGCCCTTCTGGGCGCTCTGGCAACGCAAGCATCGGCTGAGGCCTACAAGCTGACCGCAGACGGAAACACCATGATCGTGAGCTGCTTTCGCGGCCCTTGGAAGGACGTGATCTGGGACCGGCCGAATTCGAACTTCATCGATAGCCTGATCGACTTCGGCTACGACTATCCCAACGCTCATGCCATCGCCGAGCGCATCTGCCGCGACGACCGGCTGGTGAACAACAAGGAGGCGATGAAAGCGGAGATGATCCGCATCTATTACGAGTCGCCGGAAATCCGCGCCAAGACCCGCATCCTACGCTAAGCTGCGGGTCGGATCGCCGGCCGTGGCGCCCCGTGCCCGGCCCGCGCCTTGCGGCAGCGGCTGAGGGCCGTCCCGGCCGGGGCGGTCGTTTCGATGCGGCGAACCCGTCGGGGCTGAGTGAAATGTGCTTGTCTCTGGTGGCCTGCGCGCATGACCCCACAAGATGTGGTGGTTTTTTACTTCACAAAATACGTGATTTTTCCTAACCTTGCCGCATTACCAACGGGGGCGTCCCCAATTGCGGGAAGCTGCGTCATATTCGGGGGATAAAAGGTGAAAATATCGAAGGTGATTGAGAATTTGGCGGCGCGCGCGACGACGGCGCTGATCGCCGCACTGGCGCTGGCGTTTGCCTTTGCCACCGTGGCGGAGGCGCAATCCGGGACCCGCACCGTTGTCGGCGAGAAATATATTCCCACCATCTGGGTCGATCCCGATGGCTGCGAACACTGGGTGATGGATGACGGCGCCGAGGGCTATATGACGCCGCATGTGCGCCGGGATGGCACCCCGGTCTGCCGCCGTGGCAATCTCTGCGGGTCGCTGCCGGCGGATCAGTTCTTCGCCACCGACAAGTATTACATCAACGAGGCCGGCAAAGAGCGGCTGCGCCAGTTCTTCCGCAATGCCGGCGCCCGTGGTTACATCATCACCGGCCATACCGACAGCCGTGCCTCCGACGCCTATAATATGCGCCTGTCGATCAACCGTGCCAACTCGGTCGCGCGGGTTGCCCGCTCGGTCGGGGCGCCGGTCTTCGATGTGCGCGGCTACGGCGAACGCGACCCCCGGGTGCCGAATACCTCTGCTGCCAACATGGCGCAGAACCGTCGGGTCGAAATCATCTGCGTGCAGTGAGGAGAGAGAGTATGAACCTGGTTAAATCCGTCGCCCTCATCGCTGCCTTCGGCACCCTCGCCGCCTGCGAGGCCACCGACAAGACCCGCGACCGCAACATCTTCGACACCAAGGACCTCAGCCAGCTGAAAGCCGGCATCTGGGTCGATCCCAACGGCTGCGATCACTGGATCATCGACGATGGCGTCGAAGGCTATCTGTCGCAGCGGCTCAGCCCGGATGGCAAGCCGGTCTGCTCCGGTGTGGCGCCGCCGAACACCGCCACCGGCCCCTTCAAGGAAGGCTCCTGGGTGCCCGATACCATCTGATCTGCGATCTGATCGCGGGGGCGGTCCGGCCCTTGCCCGCATCGCGGCCGTCCCCCGGGGGGCGGCCTTTTTTTCGTGTCAAATCGGCGAAAACGCGCGCCGCCCGCTTGCGCGATGACAGCGATCTTGGCAGGCTGGAAACAGGAGCCTGACACAAGGAGAGTGGATTGGCCATTGGTGCCCTGACCCCACCGCATACCGACGCAGCACCGCGGCAGGTGCTGATCGAATTTCCTGACAATCGCCTGCTGATCGATCTCTGCGGCGAACATGACCGTAACCTGGCCGAAATCGAACGCGCCCTCTCGGTGCATATCCACCGGCGCGGCAACCAGCTCGAGGTGATCGGAGAGGAGGCGGCGCAGGATCAGGCCGCCCAGGTGCTGCAGGCGCTCTACGAACGATTGGAAGGCGGGCGGGCGCTGGAAACCGGTGATATCGACCGCGAATTGCGGATGGGCGGCGCCGAGGCGGGCGGCGGTGCCCGCGACGGCGATCAGCTGGAGATGTTCAAGGGCGGCCCGATCGAGATCAAGACCCGCAAGAAGCCGGTCGAACCCCGCACCCAGGCACAGAAGGCCTATGTCCGCTCGCTCTTCGAATACGAGCTCGCCTTCGGCATCGGCCCGGCCGGCACCGGCAAGACCTATCTGGCTGTCGCCGTCGGCGTCAGCATGTTCATCAACGGTCTGGTCGACCGCATCATCCTGGCCCGCCCGGCGGTCGAGGCCGGCGAAAAGCTCGGCTATCTGCCCGGCGACATGAAGGACAAGGTCGATCCCTACATGCAGCCGCTCTACGATGCGCTGAACGATTTCCTGCCGGGCAAGCAGCTGGCCAAGCTGATGGAGGAAAAGCGGATCGAGATCGCGCCGCTCGCCTTCATGCGCGGCCGCACCCTGTCGAATGCCTTCATTGTGCTGGACGAGGCGCAGAACGCCACCACCATGCAGATGAAGATGTTCCTCACCCGCCTCGGCGAAGGCTCGCGCATGGTGATCACCGGCGACCGCAGCCAGGTCGACCTGCCGCGCGGGGTGCCCTCCGGCCTCTGGGATGCGGAGCGGCTTCTGGGCGAGGTGCCGGGCATCAGCTTCAACTACTTCACCGCCGACGATGTGGTGCGCCACCCGCTGGTCGCCGCCATCATCAAGGCCTATGAGGCCGACGCCTGACCGCCGGGGCGCCCTGTGGCTTCTTCTCTGTGCAAATACTCCGGGGGTGAATTGGCCGCAGGCCAAGAGGGGGCTGGCCCCCTCCCGCCGGCTGCCGTAAAGCCCGCGCCATGACACTAGAGCTCGACATCGAAGACCCGGCCTGGGAGGCGCTCGACCTCGCCGCACTGGCGCAGCGCGCAGTGGCTGCGACGCTCGTCCATCTCGGGCTCGACCCCGAGCTGTGCGAGATCGCGCTGCTGGCCTGCGACGATACCCGCATCGCCGCGCTGAACGCCGATTTTCGCGACAAGCCCACCGCCACCAATGTGCTGAGCTGGCCGGCCGAGGAGCTGGCCGCCGAGGCTCCGGGCGGCATCCCCGACCTGCCGGAGCCGGATTTCACCGGGGAAATTCCGCTCGGCGATATCGCCATCGCCTATGGCACCTGCGCCCGCGAGGCGACGGAACAGGGCAAGAGCCTTGCCGACCATTGCACCCATCTGATCATCCACGGGCTTCTGCACCTGCTGGGCTACGACCATATCCGTGACCCCGATGCCACTCTGATGGAGGGTCTGGAGATCGAAATACTTGGCAGTCTGGGGTTGAATGACCCATATAATGCCTCTGACGGGCCTTAGGGCTCTTTTCGGATAGGACCAATGGGCGACGACGACTCTTCTATCGCAGCGCAGAGCGCGCAACAGGACAGCGACACGGGTGAGACCGGCGAGAGGCCGGGACTGTTAGGACGGATTCTGGAAGCTTTCTCGGGAACCGAGGAGACTCAGGCAGCGCCTGAGACGCATGAGCCGCATCAGCAGGTGCACAGGCCGCATGGGATGATCAACCTGCGCCGCATGCGGGTCGAGGATGTCGCCATCCCCACTGCCGAGATCGTGGCGGTGCCCAATACGATTTCCATGGAAGATCTGGTCAATGTCTTCCGCGAAAGCGGCATGACCCGGATCCCGGTCTACGAGGGCACGCTGGACACGCCGCTGGGTTTCGTCCACCTCAAGGATCTGGCGCTGACGCATGGGTTCAACGGCGATGACGAGGCAGAGTTCGATCTGGGCTCGATGCTGCGGCCGCTGCTGTTCGTGCCGCCGTCGATGCCCATCGGGGTGTTGTTGCAGAAGATGCAGTCGGAGCGCCGCCATATGGCGCTGGTGATCGACGAATACGGTGGCGTCGACGGTCTGCTGACGATCGAGGATCTGATCGAACAGGTCGTGGGCGAGATCGAGGACGAGCACGACACCGACGAAGACAAGCTCTGGATGAAGGAAAAACCCGGCGTCTACATCGCCCAGGCGCGGGCGCCGCTGGAGGATTTCGAGGCAGAGATCGGCCGGTCGCTGACCAATCACGAGGATGTCGACGAAGAGGAGATCGACACGCTCGGCGGTCTGGTCTTCATGCTGTCGGGCCGGGTCCCGGCGCGCGGCGAGGTTGTGGTGCATCCCGACGGGCCGGAGTTCGAGGTGATCGACGCCGATCCGCGACGGATCAAACGCCTGCGGGTGCGGTTGCCGGATCTGGCGGCGGTGGGATGACCGGGATCGGCCGCTGGCCGCTCTGGCGCCGGCTGGGGCTGGCGGCGGGGGCGGGGGCGCTTGGCGCTCTTGGGTTGGCGCCCTTCGGGCTCTGGCCGCTGGCGTTGCTGGCGCTGGCGGCGCTGCCGGCGCTCTACCTGTCGGCCGGGCGGGGGCGGGACGCGGCGCTGATCGGCTGGGCCTTCGCCACCGGCTGGTTCGCCAACGGTCTGTCCTGGATCGTCGAGCCGTTCTTGGTCGAACCCGAGGTCTATGGCTGGATGGCGCCCTTCGCGCTGGTGCTGATGGCCGGCGGGCTGGCGCTGTTCTGGGGGGCGGCCTTCTGGGGCGGCTTCCGCGCCGCATCGCGGCCGGGGGCGCGCATCGCGGCGCTGATCGTGGTGCTTTCGCTGGCGGAATTCGGCCGCGCCTATCTGCTCACCGGCTTTCCCTGGGCGGCGCTGGCGCAGGTCTGGACGGCGACGCCGCTATTGCAGCTTCTGGCCTGGATCGGCCCGCAGGGGCTGGCGCTGACGACGCTGCTGGCCGCGCTGTTGCCCGGTGCGGCGCTGGTCACCCGGCGGCACCGTCTGCTGTCATTGTTGCCCTTGGCGCTGCTGGGGCTTGCCGCTCTGGCATGTGCCCGGCTGCCAGAGCCGGCGTTGACCGGTCACACCGTGCGGGTGGTGCAGCCCAATGCGCGGCAGGACCAGAAATGGGACCCGCAGTGGATGCCGGTCTTCTTCCGTCGCCAGATCGAATATACCGCCGCCGATCCGCGCCCCGACTTGGTGGTCTGGCCGGAAAGCTCGGTGCCGGTCTGGCTGGAGGAGGCAGGCCCCACCTTCGCCCGGATCGCCGAGGCGGCGCGCGGCGCCGACGTGGTGCTGGGCATCCAGCGCTATGAGGATCTGCGCATCTACAACTCGCTGGCGCATCTGGACGGCAACGGCCGGCTGGCCGGGGTCTACGACAAACACCACCTGGTGCCCTTCGGGGAATATATGCCGCTGGGCGATATCGCCGACCGCTTCGGGCTGCATGGATTCGCCGCCCAGGCCGGCCAGGGCTACAGCCCCGGGCCGGGCGCAGAGTTGATGGGGCTGGGGGATTTCGGCCCGGCGCTGCCGCTGATCTGCTATGAGGCGGTGTTCCCGCAGGACGTCAACGCGGCGCCGGGACGGCCGCGGCTGCTGTTGCAGATCACCAACGACGCCTGGTTCGGCACCCGGTCCGGCCCCTATCAGCATCTGGCGCAGGCGCGGATGCGGGCGGTGGAGCAGGGGGTGCCGATGGTGCGCGCCGCCAATACCGGGATTTCGGCGGTGATCAGCCCGCGCGGTCGGATCCTGACCGAATTGCCGCTGGGAGAGGCCGGCTATGCCGATGCGCTGCTGCCGCAGCCGCTGGCCCCGACGCTCTATGCCCGCACCGGGGACTGGCCGGTGTTCGGGCTGCTCGTCCTGGCGGCGCTCGCCCTCTGGGCCCTGCGGCGTCGCGGGCTCTCCCGCAAATAGCGATTGACCCGTGCCGATCAGGCGCGTACCGGTTCTAGGTGCCTGTCACAACGGCTTCCTGGCGTGACAGAGGGAAAATCAATGGAGCGCTTTTCATGACCCGAAAGAACTATATCTTCACCTCCGAGTCCGTTTCGGAGGGCCATCCGGATAAGGTCTGCGACCGTATCTCCGACGCGGTCCTCGACGCCTTCCTAGCCGAGGAACCCGAAGCCCGTGTCGCCTGCGAGACCTTTGCCACCACCGGCATGGTCGTGATCGGCGGTGAAGTCGGTCTTTCGGATCAGGAGCGGCTGAAGAACTACATGGGCCGGATCGGCCAGATCGCCCGCGACTGCATCCGCGACATCGGCTATGAGCAGGAGAAGTTCCACTGGAACACCTGCCACGTGCTGAACTTCCTGCACGAGCAGTCGGCCCATATCGCCCAGGGCGTCGATGCCGCCGACAACAAGGACGAAGGCGCCGGCGACCAGGGCATCATGTTCGGTTATGCGACCGACGAGACCGAGGCACTGATGCCCGCCCCGATCCAGTACAGCCACGCGATCCTGCGCCGTCTGGCCGAGGCCCGCAAATCCGGCGCCGAGCCGACACTGCGCCCGGATGCGAAAAGCCAGCTTTCGGTGGTTTACGAGAACGGCAAGCCGGTTCGCGTCAGCTCCATCGTGCTGTCGACCCAGCACGAGAGCGAGAGCCAGACCAGCGACGACATCCGCCAGATCGTGGAACCCTATATCCGCGAAGTGCTGCCGTCGGGCTGGATCACCGAGGAAACCGAATGGTGGGTCAACCCGACCGGCACCTTCGTGATCGGCGGTCCCGATGGCGACGCCGGCCTGACCGGCCGCAAGATCATCGTCGACACCTATGGCGGTGCGGCCCCGCATGGCGGCGGCGCCTTCTCGGGCAAGGACCCGACCAAGGTGGACCGCTCGGCGGCCTATGCGGCGCGCTATCTGGCGAAGAACGTGGTTGCCGCCGGGCTGGCGCATAAATGCACCCTGCAGCTGTCCTATGCCATCGGCGTCAGCAAGCCGCTGTCGATCTATGTCGATACCCACGGTACCGGCGAAGTGCCCGACGAGGTGATCGAAAAGGCGGTTTCGCAGTCCATGGACCTGAGCCCGCGCGGCATCCGTCAGCACCTGCAGCTGAACAAGCCGATCTATCAGCGCACCGCCGCCTATGGCCATTTCGGCCGCGAGCCCGATGCCGACGGTGGCTTCAGCTGGGAGAAAACCGATCTGGTCGAGACGCTGAAAAAAGCGGTCTGAGGCCGGCTGAACGCAGTGCGAATGGATCGAAAGGCGGGCCATGGCCCGCCTTTTTTTCGGGCCGGGCGCCTTGCCATGGACATTCGGGCCGGGGGCAGGTCATAGATGGGGCAGGCCCTTGATCGACCGGGAGAAAGACCATGCTCCGTGCCGCAATCGCAGCCCTGCTGACGGCGTTGCCGCTGGCCGCCGTGGCGCAGCAGGACGATGCCGGTCTGGCCAAGTTCAGCGTCGACGGCGTCACCCTGATCTACGACACCGAAACCACGGTGGAGGGGGAAGAGGCGGAGATCACCTATGAGGATATCGACCGGCTGCGCGCGTTGCTGCGGGACAATGACGGCATCAAGGTGCTGGAACTGAACAGCACCGGCGGCGGCGTCTTCGCCAGCGAAGAAATGGCCCGGATCGTGATCGACTTCGGGCTCGATACCGTGGTCTCGGGCAGCTGCGTCAGTTCCTGCGTCAATGTCTTTCTGGCCGGCACGTCGCGGCGCATGCTGCTGGGCTCGAAGATCGGCTTTCACCGCCGGCAATGGTCGGCCGCCGCGATCGAGGACTATTACGAGAGCCAGCGCGAATCGCGGGGCTGGGATACCCCCTATGAATTCGCCTCCTGGGTCTATGAGGATACCCAGGCGGAGACCTACAAGCATCTGGCCTATATGATCTCGCGCGGGGTGGACCCGGCCTTTGCGATCCGCACCAAGGCGGTCTCCAACGACGATGAATGGTATCCCTCCCGGCTGGAGTTGTTCCAGGCCGGCGTTCTGACCGAGTGAGCGACCGCGACAGCCGTTGCCCCGACTCGGCAAGATCGCTAAACGGCGCGGCATGAGCACCAGCACCCCCGACCGCCCCTTTCGCAATTTCTATGGCCGTATCCACGGCAAGACCCTGAAGAAGAACCAGCGTCTCTATCTGGACGAGGACCTGGCGCCGTTGTCGCCGGGACCGGTCAGCTGGGAGGACAACCCGGCGCGCACGCCGCTGGATCTGGCGGCGCGGTTCGGCGATCGGCCGGTCTGGCTTGAGGTCGGCTTCGGCGGTGGCGAACATATGGTGCATCAGGCGGTGCAGAACCCGGATGTCGCCATCATCGGCGCGGAACCCTTCATCAACGGCGTCGCCATGCTGCTGGGCAAGATCCGCAAGGCCGGGGCGGAGAATGTCGCGGTGCATCCGGGCGATGCGCGCGACCTGATGGATGTACTACCCGATCAGTCGATCAGCCGCGCCTTCCTGCTCTACCCCGATCCCTGGCCGAAGAAGCGGCACCACCGCCGCCGGTTCGTGACCCAGGAACATCTTGAGCCGCTGGCGCGGGTACTGAAGCCGGGCGCGATCTTTCGGGTCGCCACCGACATTCCCGACTATGTGCGCCAGACGCTGGAGGAAGTGCCGAAGGCCGGCTTCGAATGGCTGGCGGAACGGCCCGCCGACTGGCGCCAGCCCTGGGACGACTGGCTGTCGACCCGCTATGAGCAGAAGGCGCTGCGCGAGGGGCGGGTGCCGCATTACCTGACCTTCCGCAGGACTTGATTTTCGGGGGCACGGGCGCAGACTGACGGGGTATTTCGTCAAAGAGTTCGCCCATGTCCCCCATCCGCATCGTCAACTGCCATATTCATACCTTCACCTCGGACCATGTGCCGCGGGATTTCCCCTATCGCTGGCTGCGCCCGTTTCGCCGGGCGCCGCATCTGATCCGCGGTCTGGCGCGGCTGGCCGGCTGGATGGGGCGGGAACGCCTGGCCGACCGGCTGGAGCGGCTCTATCAGTTCCAGCAGCAGGGGGCGCGGGCGACCCAGGCCGATATCCTCGCTGACGTGAAACGCCACTACCCGGCCAATACCCGCTTTGTCGTGCTGCCGATGGATATGGCCAACACCGGCTATGGCCCGGTGCCGGTGGGGCTGAAGGACCAGCATGACGAGCTTTACCGCCTGCGGCAGAGCGATGCGCATCTGGGCACGGTAATCCCCTTCGCCAAGGTCAACCCGCTGGCGCCCGGCAGTGTCGACGAGGCGCTGCGGGCGATCACCCATCTGGGGTTCGAGGGACTCAAGCTCTATCCCCGGCTGGGCTATCCACCCGATCACCCCGACCTGATGGAACGGGTCTATCCCGAGGTGGTGGCGCGGGGCCTGCCGGTGATGACCCATTGTTCGCGCGGCGGCGTGCAGGGCCGCATGGTCGAGGATTACAAGGCCGATCTCTATACCCGGCCAGAGGCCTATCTGCCGGTGCTGCACGCCTTTCCGCAGATGCGGCTGTGTCTGGCGCATTTCGGCGGCCAGAAGGACTGGCAGGCCTACGCCGACGGCACCGAACCTTCGGGCGCGGCCAACTGGCAGGTGCAGATCCGGCGGATGATCGGCAGCGGCGCGTTTCCCAACCTCTGGACCGATATCTCCTACACGCTGTTTCACTTCGACGATTACATCCCCTTTCTGCAGCTGTTCCTGAACGGTCGCGATCCGGCGTCGAAACGGTTGCAGGACCGGGTGCTGTTCGGCTCGGATTTCTACATGACCCGGCAGGAGCGGCTGAGCGAGAAGGCGGTCTGCTTCCGGCTGCGCAATGCCTTGGGAGAGCCGCTCTTCCGGCGCATCGCCGAGGAGAATCCCCGGCGCTGGCTGGAGGGGCCCTCGGTCTGAGCCGGATCGGGCAAACACCGCATGGACGCCTGCGCCGTCTTGCGCTACCCAAGCGGTCGAACGATCTGGCCCAGCAAGGAAGAGCCCCGAGATGTCCGGACATGGTACCCCGATCCCGATGACCGCCGGCCACGCCGGTCCGCTGACCGGCGTGGCCGAGGTGCCCGGCGACAAGTCGATTTCGCACCGGGCGCTGATCCTTGGCGCCATGGCGGTGGGGGAGACCCGGATCACCGGCCTGCTGGAAGGTGAGGATGTGCTCGACACCGCCAAGGCGATGCGCGCCTTCGGGGCCGAGGTGACGCGGGACGAGGATGGCACTTGGCATGTCCATGGTGTCGGTGTCGGCGGCTTCGCCGAGCCCGATCAGGTGATCGACTGCGGCAATTCCGGCACCGGGGTGCGGCTGATCATGGGGGCGATGGCGAGCTCGCCGATCACCGCCACCTTCACCGGCGATGCCAGCCTGACCAAACGGCCGATGGCGCGGGTGACCGATCCGCTGGCACTATTCGGGACGCGGGCCTATGGCCGCTCCGGCGGGCGGCTGCCGATGACGATCCAGGGCGCCGCCGATCCGGTGCCGGTCAACTACACGGTGCCGGTGCCCTCGGCCCAGGTGAAATCCGCAGTGCTGCTGGCCGGGCTGAACGCCCCGGGGCAGACGGTGGTGACCGAACGCGAAGCGACCCGCGATCACACCGAACGCATGCTGGCGGGTTTCGGCGCGGAAATCACCACCGAGGAGACCAACGAGGGCCGGGTCATCACGCTGACCGGCCGGCCCGAGCTGACGCCGCAGGTGATCGCGGTGCCGCGCGACCCCTCCAGCGCCGCCTTTCCGGTCTGCGCGGCGCTGATCGTCCCGGGCTCCGATCTGCTGGTGCCGGGCATCGGGCTGAACCCGACGCGCGCCGGGCTCTTCACCACGCTGCGCGAGATGGGCGCCGATCTGACCTATGAGAACGAGCGCGAAGAGGGGGGCGAACCGGTGGCCGACCTGCGGGCGCGCTATTCCCCCGACATGAAGGGGATCACCGTGCCGGCGCATCGGGCCGCCAGCATGATCGACGAATATCCGATCCTATGTGCGGTTGCCGCCAATGCCACCGGCGCCACCATGATGGAAGGCGTCCGCGAGCTGAGGGTGAAGGAATCCGACCGAATCGCCGCCATGGCCGATGGGCTGCGCGCCTGCGGTGTGCCGGTGGAGGATGGCGAGGACTGGATGGAGGTTCAGGGGCTCGGCGCCGGCGGGGTGCCGGGCGGGGCGATCTGCGCCACCCATCTGGATCACCGCATCGCCATGTCCTTCCTGGTGCTGGGGATGGCGGCGCAGCAGCCGGTCTCGGTGGACGACGGCAGCCCGATCGCCACTTCCTTCCCGATTTTCGAGCCGCTGATGGCGGCCCTGGGCGCGACGATCGCGCGGACCGGGGCGTGAACCGGAAGAGCGTCGCATATTGGACGCTCTTCGCGGTGACGCTGGCGGTCTACGGCACGATGGCGGGCTGGACCCTGCCGGCGATTGCCCGCGACGCCGGCGGGCTTGCCGCCCTCGACATGCGCCCCGGCGGCTATTCGCCGGAGGAAGCGCGCGCGTTTCTCGTCGCGCTGGGGGACCGGGGGCGGGCAATCTATCTGGGGCCGCAGCACCGGCTCGACCTGATCTATCCGGCGCTGCTGGCGTTGCTGCTGATCGGGGCAGTGCGGGCGCTGATCGCCCCGCTCTGGCTGCAAATCTGCCTGAGCCTGCTGGCGCTTGGCGGAATGGCGGCCGATTATCTGGAAAACGCCCGGGTGGCGGCACTGTTGCGGCGGGCTGATGCGATCCCCGATGCCGCGCTTGTGGCGGCGAGCCGCGCCACCGAGTTCAAGGCCGGGCTGACGGCGCTGGTGATGCTGGCGGTCTGCGCCGGCCTGGTCCGGGCGGCATGGAAGGCATGGAGAAAGACATGAGCGAACCCTTTACCATCGCGATCGACGGGCCGGCGGCCTCCGGCAAGGGCACGATTTCCAGGGCGGTCGCAGCCCGTTTCGGCTGCGCGCATCTCGACACCGGGCTACTTTATCGCGCGGTGGGGGCGAAGATGCTGGAGGGGGTGCCGCCGGTCGAGGCGGCGCGGACCCTGACCGCCGCCGATCTGGAGGCCGGCGATCTGCGTACCGCCGAAATCGCCGATGCCGCCAGCAAGGTCGCGGTGATCGCCGATGTGCGTGCGGCGCTGGTGGATTTCCAGCGCGCCTTTGCCCGCCGGGCCGGCGGCGCGGTGCTGGACGGGCGCGATATCGGCACGGTGATCTGCCCACAGGCCGAGGTGAAGCTCTTTGTCACCGCCAGCCCGGAGGTGCGTGCGCATCGCCGCTATCTGGAACTGATCGCCAAGGGCGCCCGGACCACCGAAGACGAGGTCCTGGCCGATGTGATCGCCCGTGACGAGCGGGATCGCGACCGGGCGACCGCGCCTCTGCGTGCGGCAGAGGATGCCGTCTTCATCGATACCTCTCACCTCGGGATCGAGGATGCGGTCGAGGCCGCTGTCGAGGTGATTGCAGCGAAACGAGCAGAAAGGGCATGACCATGCTGATGCGTAAAATGGGGGCCTCGGGCCCGGAAATCTCGGCTCTGGGCGTCGGGGCGATGTCGTTCTCGAATTTCTACGGGCCGACCAACGAGGCCGAAAGCCATGCGATCCTAGCCGCGGCGCAGGACCTGGGGATCACCCATATCGATACCGCCAACATTTACGGCATGGGCAGGTCGGAAACGGTGATCGGCACCTTCTTCAAGGCCAACCCGGGCGCGCGCGACGGGTTTCATATCGCCACCAAGGCCGGCATCACCAAGGACGAGGACGGCACACGCTGCTTCAAGAACTCGCTTGAGCATCTGGAGGCCGAGCTGGACGCGTCGCTGGCGCGGATGGGGATCGACTGTGTCGATCTGATGTATATCCACCGCCGTCAGGCCGACATGCCGATCGAAGAGGCGGCCGGCAACCTCGCCCGGCTGGTGGAGAAGGGCAAGGCCAAGTCCATCGGGTTTTCGGAAATCGCTCCCTCCAGCCTGCGCCGGGCGGCCAGCGTCCATCCCATCGCGGCGGTGCAGTCCGAATATTCGCTGTCGACCCGGGCGCCGGAACTCGGGCTGGTGCAGGCCTGCGCCGAGCTCGGCACCGCGCTGGTGGCCTTCTCGCCGGTGGGCCGGTCGCTGCTGACCGACACGCCGATCCCGCGCGAGGTGGTGCCGACGCTGGCGTTCGCTGCCAACAACCCGCGGTTCATGGAGCCGAACCTGACCTTCAACCTCGAGATCACCGAAGGGTTCCGCAAGCTGGCGGCCGAGATGGGCACCAGCGCCGCGGCGCTGTCGATCGCCTGGCTGATCCATCAGGGCGATCACGTCATCCCGATCCCCGGCACCCGGTCGGTCGATCACTTCCGCCAGTTGGTGGCAGGCTGCGACCTGACGCTGAGCGCCGCCGATCTGGCCCGCATCGAAGAGGTGCTGCCGCTGGGCTGGTGCCATGGCGACCGCTATAACGAAGTGCAGTGGGTCGGCCCGGAACGGTTCTGCTGAACAGAAAACGCCCGGCCTCGCGGCCGGGCGACTTCTCAGGTGACAGGCGCGAAAGCGCGGGCGCTCAGGTGCCGACTTCCTCGCGCAGCAGGCGGCGGAGGATCTTGCCGGCGGCGGATTTCGGGATTTCCGACACGATCCTCATCCGGCGGATCTGCTTGTAGTGCGACAGCCGCCCTTCCAGATATCCCTGCAGCGTCTCCAGCGTCGGCTCGGCCCCCGGGGCAGGGACGACGAAGGCCATCGGGATTTCGCCTGCGTCTTCATCCGGAACCCCGATGACCGCCACATCGGCGATCTCGTGATGGGTGAGGATTTCCGCCTCCACCTCGGCCGGGGCGACCTGGAAGCCCTTGTACTTGATCAGCTCTTTCAGGCGGTCGGTGATATAGAGATATCCGTCCTCGTCGAAATGGCCGATGTCGCCAGTGCGCAGCCAGCCGTCTTCGACGATGGTCTCCGCGGTGGCCTTGGGATTGTTGAGATAGCCCTTCATCACCTGCGGGCCTTTCACCCACAGCTCTCCATCCTCGCCCAGCGGCAGATCCTGGCCGGTGGCCGGATCGACGATGCGGCATTCGGTGTTCGAGATCGTCACCCCCGAGGCGCCGGGCTTGCCGTGGCCCTGGGGCGAGATATGGCTCACCGGGCTCAGTTCGGTCATGCCGTAGCCCTGGGTGGCGTTGGTGCCGAGCCGCGCGCCCATGGCTTCGGCCACATCGGCCCCGAGCGGGGCGGCGGCGGAGTTCACCTGCTCGACGAAGGAGAGATCGTATTTCTCCACCAGCGGATGCTTGGCCAGCGCCAGCGCCACCGGCGGCACGATCCACAGCCGCGGCGTGCGAAACTTGCAGGTCAGCTCCAGGAACTGTTCCAGATCGAAGCGCGGCATCGTCACCAGACCGCCGCCGGCGGCCAGATAGATGTTCATCAGCACTTCCAGCCCGTAGATGTGGAAGAACGGCAGGAAGGCCACGGTCATTTCGCCCGGGCGGACATCCGCCGGCAACAGCGCCTGATCGATGTTCATCGACAGGTTGCGGTGGGTCAGCATCACCCCTTTGGGCAGGCCAGTGGTCCCCGAGGAATAGGGCAGGGCGACGATATGCTCGTCCAGATCGACCGGCGCCTGGGTCTCCATCGGCGGCCCCATCATCGCGGTCAGCGGTGTTGCGCCCTCGGCCTCGCCGATGACGATGATCTGCTGCACATGCGTCCCCTCGACCGCGGCGCGGGCGGTCTCCATGAAGGGGGCGACGGTGACCAGGACATCGGCACCCGAATCGAGCAGCTGATGCTTGACCTCATGCACGGTATAGGTCGGGTTGACGGTGGTGATGGTGTTGCCGGCCCAGGCGGCGCCATGGAAGACGACGCAATATTCGGGAATGTTCGGCGCCATCAGCGCGATCACCTTGCCGGGCGCCAGACCTTTCTGGGTCAACCCCCCGGCGAGCGCCTTGACCGCGCCGACGAACTGCGCACCGGTCAGCTCCCGGCCGCTGGGACCGTCGATCAGCACGGTCCTGTCGGCCACGATTCCTTCGAAAACACGCTCGGTGACGGACTTTTCGCTCAGGGCGATGTCCGGAAAACGACTCTTGATAACTGTCATGTAATCTCCTCCCGCGGGCATCACTACACAGAGCAAGGGGATTTCCAAGCCGTTTTCCCCGCTGTTCCGTAGCGGCAATCGGGCGGGGTTTCGGGCGCCGCGGTTTTGCCGGGCGCTTTGCCGCGTGTCGCGCCAGACGCCGTTCCGGACGTGGCTGTCGCGCTGAGCATCGGGGCCGGCCGGAGGCCGGACCTTTGGCGGGGATGGGTGCAATTTCCTTGCGCTTTAGGCCGAAAACCGCTATGAGGCCCCCGTCGAGAAGGGCGGGAAACGTCCACAGGACGAAGAGATCGAGCAGGGTCGGGATACACCGGCCCTCTTTGTTTTGTGCGATGCGTCTGACCAATGAAACCCCAAGACCGGCGGAGACAACCGCGCGGCCGGAAAACTGAACGTTAGGAAACCAGAGACCACATGGCTCAAAACACATCCATGGAGGAGTTCGAAGCCCTCCTGAACGAAAGCTTCGAAATGGACACGCCCAACGAGGGCAGCGTCGTCAAAGGCAAGGTCATCGCCATCGAGGCGGGTCAGGCCATCATCGATGTCGGCTACAAGATGGAAGGCCGCGTCGATCTGAAAGAATTCGCAAATCCCGGTGAAGCCCCCGATATCGCCGTTGGCGACGAGGTCGAGGTTTATCTGCGTGCCGCAGAGAACGCCCGTGGCGAAGCCGTGATCAGCCGTGAGATGGCCCGCCGCGAAGAGGCCTGGGACCGTCTCGAAAAAGCCTATGCCGACGATCAGCGCGTCGAAGGCGCGATCTTCGGTCGCGTCAAAGGTGGCTTCACCGTCGATCTGGGCGGCGCCGTGGCCTTCCTGCCCGGCAGCCAGGTCGATGTGCGCCCCGTGCGCGATGCCGGCCCGCTGATGGGTCTGAAGCAGCCCTTCCAGATCCTGAAAATGGACCGTCGTCGTGGCAACATCGTCGTGTCGCGTCGTGCCATCCTGGAAGAAAGCCGTGCCGAACAGCGCGCCGAAGTCATCTCGAATCTGACCGAAGGTCAGACCGTCGAGGGCGTGGTCAAGAACATCACCGAATACGGTGCGTTCGTTGATCTGGGCGGTGTCGACGGCCTGCTGCACGTCACCGACATGGCCTGGCGCCGTGTGAACCACCCGTCGGAAATCCTGTCGATCGGCGAGACCGTCAAGGTTCAGGTCATCAAGATCAACAAGGAAACCCACCGTATCTCCCTGGGCATGAAACAGCTGCAGGAAGATCCGTGGGATCTGGTTGGCGCCAAATACCCGCTGGGCTCGGTCCACAAGGGTCGTGTCACCAACATCACCGATTACGGTGCGTTTGTTGAGCTGGAACCCGGCGTCGAAGGTCTGGTGCACGTCTCCGAGATGTCCTGGACCAAGAAGAACGTCCACCCCGGCAAGATCGTTTCCACCTCGCAAGAGGTCGACGTCATGGTTCTGGAAATCGACGCCGCCAAGCGTCGCGTTTCGCTGGGCCTGAAACAGACCATGCGCAACCCGTGGGAAGTCTTCTCCGAGACCCATCCGGAAGGCACCGAGGTCGAGGGCGAGGTCAAGAACATCACCGAATTCGGTCTGTTCATCGGCCTGGACGGCGACATCGACGGCATGGTTCACCTCTCCGACCTGTCGTGGGACGAGCGTGGCGAAGACGCGATCCAGCACTACAAGAAGGGCGACATCGTCAAAGCCGTCGTCTCGGAAGTGGATGTGGACAAAGAGCGTATCTCGCTGTCGATCAAGGCCCTGGGCGGCGACAAGTTCGCCGAAGCCGTGGGCGGCGTGAAGCGTGGCTCCGTCATCACCGTCAACGTCACCGCGATCGAAGATGGCGGCATCGAAGTGGAATACGAAGGCATGAAGTCCTTCATCCGCCGCTCCGATCTGTCGCGTGACCGCTCCGAACAGCGCCCCGAGCGCTTCTCGGTCGGCGATCATGTCGATGTCCGCGTCACCAACGTCGACAGCAAATCGCGTCGTCTGGGTCTGTCGATCAAGGCACGCGAGATCGCTGAAGAGAAAGAGGCCGTCGAACAGTACGGTTCCTCCGACTCCGGCGCATCGCTGGGTGATATCCTGGGCGCGGCGCTGAAAGGCTCCGACGACTGATCATCGCTCTGCCGATGAGGAAATTGCAGCAGGCCCCGGGCGCATCGCCCGGGGCCTGTTTGCGTTCGCCGCTCCGATCTTTGGCCGGAGGGGCGATTCGCGCCCGGTCCGCGCGGGTGGGCAGGGGCCTGTCGGAAGGATGCCGGAGGATGTCGATTTCCGCGCCCTTGCCTGCTCAGCCGGCTCTCCGGGGCGGCTGCGGTGCGGCGGCGACGGGAAATTTGCGTGACAGTTCCTGTACTTCCGGTTCCCGACGGCGCAGATTGTGCCTATAGTCGGGGAAAGAGTCGCGCAAAGAACGTCCCGCAACCATGGGCCTTGGGAGGGCTACACATGATCCGGTCGGAACTGATTCAGAAAATTGCGGATGAAAACCCGCATCTGTACCAGCGTGATGTCGAGCGTATTGTGAACACGGTTTTTGAAGAAGTGACCTGCGCCATGGCGCGCGGCGACCGGGTGGAACTGCGCGGCTTCGGCGCCTTTTCGGTGAAGAAGCGCGATTCGCGGGTTGGCCGTAACCCGCGGACCGGTGAGACCGTCCATGTCGAAGAGAAATACGTTCCCTTTTTCAAGACGGGCAAGCTGCTGCGCGACCGGTTGAACGGGAAAGAAGAAGAGTAGTCTATGCGCTATATTCGTTATGCGATCCTCGCGGTGATCGCGATCGGGCTGATTTCGGTCTCCATGGCCAATCGCGGCAGCGTTGTCCTGCAACTGTTGCCAACCGATATCGCCGATCTTCTGGGCTGGAACTTCTCGCTGACCCTGCCGCTCTTCGTGGTGGTGCTGGGCGGTGTGGCGGTCGGCGTGGTGGTCGGCTTCGTCTGGGAATGGCTGCGCGAACACAAGCATCGCCGCGACGCCAATCGCAGCGGTCGCGAGGTCCGCAAGCTGGAGCGCGAGGTGACCCGGCTGAAGAAGGACAAGACCAAGGGGCAGGACGAGGTTCTGGCGCTTTTGGACGACGCCTGAGGCCGATTGCCATGAGCACTGACATCCGGGTGAAGATCTGCGGGCTGCGCAGCCCTGCCGACGTGCAGGTGGCGGCAGAGGCCGGCGCCGTCTATGGCGGTTTCGTCTTCTTCCCCAAGTCCCCGCGCCATCTGACGGCTGAGGCGGCCACGCCGTTGGCGCTGGAGGCCCCGCCGGGCCTGTGCAAGGTGGCGCTGGTGGTCGATGCCGACAATGATCTGCTCGACCATATCCTCGGCCGGGTGCCGATCGATATGCTCCAGCTTCACGGTCATGAAAGCCCGGCGCGGGTGGCCGATGTGCGGGAGCGCTACGGGCTGCCGGTGATGAAGGCGCTCGGCGTCGCCGGACCCGACGACCTGCCGCAGATCGATCTGTATTCCCAGGTCGCGGACCAGCTTCTGATCGATGCCAAGCCGCCGAAGGATGCGGCGTTGCCGGGTGGCAACGGGCTCAGCTTCGACTGGCAGCTGCTGGCGCGGCGCAAGTACTGGCAGCGGCCGTGGATGCTGGCCGGCGGGCTGACCCCGGAGAATGTGGCCGAGGCTTGCCGGATGACCGGGGCGCGTCAGGTCGATGTCTCCTCCGGCGTCGAAAGTGCGCCGGGAGTGAAGGATGCCGGGAAGATCCGCGCCTTTGTCGCCGCCGCCCGGGGCGTGACCGGGGCCAGGGGCGCGCCGCCGAAACTGGTCTGAGGATCAGGGGAGGGCCCGGCGATCCCGGGCCAAATTCCTTCGAAGAAGCTTGCCGGGACTTTTGGAAAAGTCTTGGGCGATGCGTCAGCCTTGGCGCGGGGGCTGAATCCGCTGGAAATCGCGGCCTGCGCCTTTTATGCAAAGGTCCAGACCAGAGAGGGCAGTTTCATGGCCAACGATCTTATCAACTCCTTCATGTCCGGCCCGGATGAGAACGGCCGCTTCGGCATCTTCGGTGGCCGCTTCGTCTCCGAGACGCTGATGCCGCTGATCCTGGAGCTCGAAGCCCAATACGAACGTGCCAAGACCGATCCCGAGTTCTGGGCCGAGATGGACGACCTGTGGAAATACTATGTCGGCCGGCCCTCTCCGCTCTATTACGCGGAGCGCCTGACCGAGGAACTGGGCGGGGCGAAGATCTACCTGAAGCGGGAAGAGCTGAACCACACCGGTGCCCATAAGATCAACAACGTGCTGGGCCAGATCCTGCTGGCCCGCCGGATGGGCAAGACCCGGATCATTGCCGAAACCGGCGCCGGCCAGCATGGGGTGGCCACCGCCACCGTCTGTGCCAAGTTCGGCCTGAAATGCATCGTCTACATGGGCGCGACGGATGTGGAGCGCCAGGCGCCCAACGTCTTCCGCATGCGGCTGCTGGGGGCGGAGGTGGTTCCGGTCACCTCCGGGCGCGGCACGCTCAAGGACGCGATGAATGACGCCATGCGCGACTGGGTCACCAATGTGCATGATACCTTCTACTGCATCGGCACTGTGGCCGGCCCGCACCCCTATCCGGCGATGGTCCGCGATTTCCAGGCCATCATCGGCAAGGAGACCCGCTGGCAACTGGAGGAGCAGGAAGGCGAGGGGCGTCTGCCCGATACCATCGTCGCTGCCGTTGGCGGCGGGTCGAACGCGATGGGGCTGTTCTATCCCTTCCTCGACGATCCCTCGGTCAACATCATCGGGGTCGAGGCCGGTGGCCATGGCGTCGACGACCGGATGGAGCATTGCGCCAGCCTGACCGGCGGTCGCCCCGGTGTGCTGCATGGCAACCGCACCTATCTGCTGCAGGATGAGGATGGCCAGATTCTAGAGGGGCATTCGATCTCGGCCGGGCTCGATTACCCGGGTATCGGGCCGGAACACTCCTGGCTGCATGATACCGGTCGCGCCAGCTATGTCTCGGTCACCGACAAGGAGGCGCTGGAGGCATTCCAGCTGCTGTGCCGGACCGAGGGGATCATCCCGGCACTGGAATCGAGCCACGCGGTCGCCCATGTGCAGAAGATCGCGGGCGGGCTGCCCAAGGACCATATCATCGTCATCAACCTGTCCGGCCGGGGCGACAAGGACATCTACACGGTGGCCAAATTCCTGGGCTTCGACATGTCGGACACCGAGGGCCGCACCGCCGACTGAGGCACCTGCGCTCTCCGGACGTGAAAAAGGCGCCCTTCGGGGCGCCTTCCTTGTGTCAGGACCGTTGTTCTGGTCGCTTGGCGCGCTCAGGCCTCCAGCAGCACGGTCTCGAAGCCCTCGAACTGGGGATGACCCATGATCGGGCTTTCGCCGTCGCGCTTGCCGGCGTTCTTATGGGCGGCACGGAATTGTTCGGATGTGGTCCAGGCCTCGAAATCCGCCTTGCTCTCCCACAGCGTATGGCTGGAATAGAGCGTGTGGTCCTCGTTCTGCGGACCTTTCAGCAGGCGGAATTCGCGAAACCCCTTCATCTCGTTCAGGCGGCCTTCGCGGTCTCTCCAGATTTGTTCGAAATCGGCTTCGCGTCCGGGGTGGATCTTGAAGCGGTTCATGGCGATGAAGCTCATTGTGCTCTCGTCTGGCTGTTGCTGTTTCCGGGAAAGAGCTGGCGGAACGGGCAGGGCCGAACGGGCTGGCTGATCGGCGCCATAAGAGAGGAAAACCCCGGCAGGGTCAATCGCCGCAGGGATGTGCTCAGGGCGCGGCGTAGGCCTGCAGAACCTCCAGCGGCACCAGCTCCAGCGCCCGTCGATGGGTGGCCTCCAGATGCACCCTTGGGGCGCAGCCTTCGTCATGGGCCTGCAGGAACCGCGCGGCGCAGAGACACCAGCGGTCACCGGCGCTGAGCCCGGCAAAGCCGAATTCGGGCCGGGGCGTCGACAGGTCGTTGCCGACGTATTTCGAATAGGCGAGGAATTCGTCCGTCATCACCGCGCAGACCGTGTGGCTGCCGGTGTCGGCGGCGCAGGTGTTACAATGGGCATCGCGAAAGAACCCGGTCAGCGGGTCGGTGGAACAGGGGGCGAGCGGGCCGCCCAGCACATTGAGGCTCGGATCCGGGATCATGATCGCACTCTACAGGTTTTTCGCAGGTTTGGAGAGGGGCTCCGTGCGCGTCTGCCCGGATGTCGGCGCATCGCTGCCGGAGGGGGCATTCGTCACGGTGGGGGCGGGGATCGGGGCGGAGCGCAGCAGCAGCTGCCGTGACCAGAGATCGCTCAGCTCCTCGCGATGCCAGAGACCGACCACGACGACGGCCAAGATCAGGGCCAGAAGAACGCGGGCGAGCCGCAGGAGCACAGGGCGCATGACAGGCCTTTCGGGTCAGGCAGGGGGCAGAGCGGCGGCGGTCCAGGCGACCCAGCGGCCATGGAAATCGGCCCGCCCCAGTGGCAGCGTCAGATCGCCGGGCCAGAGCCGCAGCGTCACCGCCGCCCCCTTGCCGCCGTCATGTTCCATGCTGAGCCAGGCCAGCGGGCTGGTATCGGTCGCGCGGGCGCCGGCGGCCTCGATCAGGGCGCGGCCACGAGCCTGGACCTCGGCCGGGAAATACTGCCAGGCGATGGTGTGATAGATCAGGTGGAGCCGGCCGGGCGTGGGGCTCTCCAGCCGGGGCGCCAGCCAGTCGATGGCATCGCCGCGATCGACCAGAGCGCCGTCTGCGGGCTGCGCGGCCATGGCGGCGCGGGTCAGCGCCAGCCGGTGCGGCTGATCGGCCCAGAGATAGGCGGACAGCCGCAGCGCATCCTCGGGCCGGCGCGGCGCCAGCGGGTTGAGATCGACGCCGCGTCGTGTCGCCAGGTCGAGCGCGGCGGGCACGGGAAAGGGGCCGTCCCAGTCCGGGGTGAGGGTCAGGGCCGGGGCATCGGGGCCGAGGCGTCCGGCACGGGTCTCCAGTGCGAAACGGTCGAACATCAGGTTCAGCCCGCCGCTGGCGCCCAGCTCCGAGACGGTGAAGGGCAGGGGGTGGCGGGCGGCGATCTGATGCGCAGCGGCGATCAGCACCGCGGCCCGGCGCACCTCGTTGGTCTGGGGCGCGGTCTGCATCCAGTCGGCGAAGAACTCCGCGTGGCGCTCCAGTGCCGCCAGCACGGTGGCGATCAGATCGGCCTCGGTCGGGGTTTGCGGCGGGTAGACGGCGGCCAGTTCGGGGTCAGCGCCCTGCAGGACCAGCGCATGCAGCCCGCCGGCGATCCTGAGCGGCAGGGAGGCGCCGCCGGCGCCCAGATCGACATCTTCCCAGCCCTCGCAGAGCCGCCCCAGCGGCGTCTCGGCCGGCCAGTGATCGGCCAGGGCGGTCAGCAACCGGGCCATGAAGGGGGAGCCGAGCGCGGCGCAGCTCTTGGCCTGTTGGCGCAGAACCGGAGGCAGTCTCATTTGAACTTCTCCGCAAGCCTTTGCAGCGGGCTGCGGGTGTCTTCGGGCTCGGTCTTCGGGGCGGGGGGCGTGGCCTGGGTCGCCGGCGCCGGCCGGCTGGTCGAGGATCGCGGCGGAGCCACCCGCAGCGCCACGGCATTGAGGAATTTCGGGCCGTCGCCGCGGGCCAGGTCGCCGGCCCCGTCCGAGATGCCGCGCATCAGGTTGTCCAGCCACTCCTCTTCCGCCTTGGCGAAATCATGCAGCACATAGCCGGAGACCGCCTCCTTGCGGCCGGGGTGACCGATGCCGAGCCGGACCCGGCGATAGGCTTCGCCGATATGGGCGTGGATCGACCGCAACCCGTTGTGCCCGGCATGGCCGCCGCCCTGCTTCAGCCGGATCTTGCCCGGGGCGAGGTCGAGCTCGTCATGAAAGACGGTGACATCGGCGGGGGTGAGCTTGTAGAAGCGCATCGCTTCGCCCACCGACTGGCCGGAGAGGTTCATGAAGGTCTCCGGTTTCAGCAGCAGCACCTTGTCGCCGCCCAGCCGGCCTTCGGTGATCTGGCCCTGAAATTTCGCCTTCCAGGGCGAGAACCCGTGATCCTCGGCGATGCGGTCGACGGCCATGAAGCCGATGTTGTGGCGGGTGCGGGCGTATTTGGCCCCCGGGTTGCCGAGGCCGACAAAGAGCTGCATGGCGGTGCCTTCGCATGATGGGCGTTGGCGCCTTTCTGCATGGAATCCGGTGCGAAATCCAGTGCGGGGCAAGGGGGCGCAGGGCTAAGGGCACCGCAGCGCCCTTCGCAAGGGTCGGGGCGGGTCAGGCGATCAGCAGATCGTCAAGGATCACCGCGATATCGTCGAGTCCGACGAACACCAGCCGGTTGCCATCGCCGAAATCCAGCGCCGCGTGGCCGCCGATGCCGGTGCCGAAGAGCTCGACCACCTGTGCCGCGCTCAGGTCGTCCGCCAACCCCAGCGCGCCGGTCTTCAGCAGCACGCTGTCTTTATTATCGTCCTTAAAATCGAGGATGCGGTCGACGCCGGATTTGCCGAAGACGAAGGTATCGCCGCCGTTGAAAACCGTTCTCATCAGCGCGAAATTATCGGCATTCGCCTCGGTGGCGGACACGTCGTGGAAATTCCGCGCGGCGAGGTCGGGGCCAGTCACACGGGAGCCGTAGTTCAGGTCGCCTTCGAGAATCTCGGTGATGATGCCGTCATGCGGTGTCAGCAGGGTGACCCCGTTGAAGGTCAGCGGCCGAAATAGAGATCGGGCGCTTCGTCCACGGGGGTGACATCGGGCAGGAAGGGAAAGCCGTAGGTGACCGCGAAGCCTGTCGGCATGGTGCCCTCGACATCGAAGAAGCCATTGAAATGAAGGGAAAGAAAGCCCATCGCACCATGCGCCTGATCCGTGGGTATCGTTCCGGTGAAAATGGCTTTGACCATCTGCAAAATCCCCGAACCGACACAGCTACAAAATGAGAGCAGACGCTCGTAACGGGCAGCAGGCTGTCAACACCCGCCCGCGCCATGGGAGGGAGATTGCCGGTTGCGCGGGACAACGGAGGGGGCGGCCCGCCGGGGGCAGAAACGAAAAACGGGGCCCCGGAGGACCCCGTTTCCAAAACCGTCAGGTGAGGCGGGATTATTCTTCCGCTTCGCCGTCCGCCTCTTCCTCGTTCTCGGCCGAACGCAGGCCGGAGGGGGCGGAGATGGTTGCGATCACGAAGTCGCGGTCGATGGTCGGCTTGACGCCGGCCGGCAGCTCGACGCCCGAGATGGTGATCGAATCGTGGATTTCCTTGCCGGCCAGATCGACGACGATCTTTTCCGGGATGTCGCCGGCGGTGACCATCAGTTCCACGTCGGCGCGGACCACGGTCAGAACGCCGCCCTTCTTGATGCCGGGCGCGGTTTCCTCGTTGATGAACTCAACCGGGATGTGCAGGTTGATTTTCGAGGTGCGGCGCAGGCGCATCAGGTCGAGGTGGGTGGGGAGATCCTTGACCACATCGCGTTGCACGTCGCGGCAGATGACGCGCACGTCTTCGTGGCCTTCGACCTTCAGGTTCCACAGGGTGGACTTGAACCGGCCTGCTTTCAGTTTCTTCAGCAGGACGTTGAAGGGGATTTGGATCGGCAGCGGATCAGCGTCGCCACCAAACACAATGCCCGGAACCATGCCGTCGCGGCGTGCCTGACGAGCGGCGCCCTTGCCCGTCCCCGTCCGTTCCAGAGCTTCGAGATCAGGAATCTCACCAGCCATGATATATTCTCCAATGTAAGGGCGGGGCTCCTCCAAGGCTGTAGCCCCGCGTGAAGCCGCGCCTATAGACGAGATCGGCGCAGAAGGAAAGGGGCTTTGGCCGCTCCGGCGCGCGGTCTCAGTGGATTTCGGTCTGCAGATGGCCGCCCGCCGCCATCAGCCGGTCGTAAAGCGCGAATTCCTCGGCCCGGGCGCGGCGCAACTCTGTCCGGACCTCGGGATCGAGCGGCGCCTCCGCCTTGGGCGAGACATTGCGGCGCTTCAGCTCGATCGTCTTGCCGAAGCGCCCGCCGAGAAAGCCGAGGAGCTGTGGCTGATCCTCATAGGCGAAGAGGTGATGCACCAGCAGATCGCCTTCGGCCGAGGTGAGAAAGCGGAACTGGCTGCCGATCACCGCATGGCGCGGCGGCGTTTCGCGGATCACGTCGCGGACGAAATCGTTGAAGCTGAGCAGGCCGATGGCGGTGTCCTCGCTGCGCAGCTTCTCGCGCCGGCGATACCGATACCAGCTGCGGATCTGCTCCTCCGGTTCCCGCATAACGGCGAGCCGTTCGGGCCGGATGCTCAGGCATTTGTCCAGGAAGGGGGCCACCTGCTTGTGAAACCGCTGAGCAGTGATGTGCTTGCGCTGCTTGGCGAAGATGACATCGGCCCGCGGCTTCAGCGCCAGTTCCAACGCGGTGGTCCCGGTCTTGGGCACCGCGAGGAAGGCCAGGTTTTCCTGGGAAAAGACCAGCATGCGACGGGCTCAGCTCTGCCAGCGGCCGCGGAAATCCTCCGGCACCAGCAGGTTGTGCCGCCCCAGATCGGCCACCGCGCGTTCCCCGCAGAGCGCCATGGTGGTGTCGAGTTCCTTGCGCAGGATCTCCAGCGCCGTGGTCACCCCGACCTGACCCATGGCGCCGAGCCCATAGACGAAGGCACGGCCGATCATGGTGCCATTGGCGCCGAGCGCGACGGCCTTGAGGATGTCCTGACCGGAGCGGATGCCACTGTCGAGGAACACCTCGGTCTGGCCGCCCACCGCATCGAGGATCGCGGGCAGCATGCGAATCGAACTGAGCGCACCGTCCAGCTGGCGGCCGCCGTGGTTCGAGACCACGATGGCATCGGCGCCGATCTTGGCCGCCATCCGGGCGTCCTCAGGGTCGAGAATACCCTTGAGGATCACCTTGCCGCCCCATTGCTCCATCAGTTTTTCGATCTTCGACCAGTCCAGCGTCGGGTCGAACTGCTCGGCGGTCCAGGTGTTCAGGGCCCGGGTATCGGTGACGCCTTTGACGTGGCCGACGATATTGCCGAAGTTGCGCCGCTTGGCGCCCAGCATCTCGATCCCCCAGCGCCATTTGGTCATCAGGTTGGCGATGGTCTTCGGCGTCAGCCGCGGCGGGGCGGAGAGCCCGTTCTTCAGGTCCTTGTGGCGCTGGCCCAGGATCTGCAGATCGAGGGTGATCACCAGGGCGGAGCATTTGGCGTCCTTGGCCCGCTGGATCAGCCGGCGGACGTAATCCTCGTCCTTCATGGTATAGAGCTGGAACCAGAACGGCGCCTGGGTGTATTCGGCGACGTCTTCGATCGAGTTGATCGACATCGTCGAAAGCGTGAAGGGGACGCCGAAATCCAGCGCCGCCTTGGCTGCCTTCATCTCGCCATTGGCCGATTGCATCCCGGTCAGCCCGACCGGGGCCAGCGCCACCGGCATGGTCACGTCCTGGCCGATCATCCGCCCGGCGGTGGTGCGGCCCGACATGTCGACGGCGACCCGCTGGCGCAACCGGATGTCCTGGAAATCGGTGGTGTTGTCGCGAAAGGTCTGTTCGGTCCAGCTGCCGCTTTCGGCGTAATCGTAGAACATCCGCGGGACGCGGCGTTCGTAGATACGTTTGAGATCCTGGATATTAGTGATCACGGCCATGGCGCCCTCCTTTCGCGAAACTTCCCGCCCGGATTGGGTAACAACCAAGGCGGGTTTAGACAATCGTGCAAATCGCGGCTGGCGGGGACAGGCGCGTCCGCAGCGGACCGCACCGGGCGGAGGCCGCGGTCTGGCGCCTGGCAAGGTCCGGGGGGCTCAGGCCCGGTTCCGGCCCTGCTCAGGCGCGGTGGGCGCCGTCCGACAGGGCCTTGACGTAATCGAGCACCTCGGCCACTGGCTTGCCGGCGGCGATCTGGCTGACGATGGCCGATCCCACCACGGCGCCGTCCGCGACGGCGGCGATGGCCTGGGCGGTGTCCGGCGTCTTGATGCCGAAGCCGACGATCACCGGCAGGTCGGTCTGGCCCTTGATGCGGGCGACCTCGGGGGCGACATCGCCGGCCTGCGCCTCGGCGGCGCCAGTGATGCCGGTGATCGAGACGTAGTAGACGAAGCCGGAGGTGTTCTGCAGCACCTTCGGCAGCCGCTTGTCATCGGTTGTGGGGGTGGCGAGACGGATGAAGTTCAGCCCCGCCGCCTGCGCCGGCAGGCAGAGCTCGGCATCTTCCTCGGGCGGCAGGTCGACGACGATCAGACCGTCGATGCCGGCCGCCTTCGCCGCGTCGAGAAAGGCGGGAACGCCCATCGAATAGATCGGGTTGTAGTAGCCCATCAGCACGATCGGGGTGGTGTCGTCTTCCTTGCGGAACTCGGTGGCGATCTGCAGCGTCTTCTTCAGCGTCATGCCGGCGTCCAGCGCCCGCTGGCCGGCGGCCTGGATGGTCGGGCCATCGGCCATCGGATCGGTGAAGGGCAACCCCAGCTCGATCACGTCGACCCCGGCGCCGGGCAGGCCTTTGACCACGGCGAGCGAGCGGTCGTAATCCGGGTCGCCCGCCATCACATAGGCGACGAATGCCTTTTTCCCTGCGGCTTTCAGCTCGGCGAATTTGGCGTCGATACGTGTCATGAGGGGTCCCCCGTGTCTCTTTCGGTTCGGTTTGTCGAATTGGCAGGGGGAAATCAATGGCAAAGGCGCCGCATCCGGCCGCGGTGGGGCGCTCTGCGACGGAGTCCCGTTGCAGACTGCGCCTTCAGCGCATAGAAGGCGCCGAAACCGATGATGCGGAGGGCCGAGATGGGCTTCAAGATGGGGATCGTGGGGCTGCCCAACGTAGGCAAGTCCACGCTGTTCAACGCGCTGACCAAAACCGCCGCGGCGCAGGCGGCGAATTTCCCGTTCTGTACGATCGAGCCCAACGTGGGCGAGGTCGCGGTGCCCGACGCCCGGCTGGACAAACTGGCCGAGATCGCCGGCTCCAAGCAGATCATCCCGACCCGGATGACCTTCGTGGATATCGCCGGGCTGGTCAAAGGCGCCTCGCAGGGGGAAGGGCTGGGCAACCAGTTCCTGGCCAATATCCGCGAGGTCGACGCCATCGCCCATGTGCTGCGCTGTTTCGAGGACGGGGATATCACCCATGTCGAGGGCCGGGTCGATCCGGTCGCCGATGCCGAGACCATCGAGACCGAACTGATGCTGGCCGATCTGGAGAGCATCGAGAAGCGCCGCGCCAACCTGGTGCGCAAGCTGAAGGGCAACGACAAGGAAGCCCAGCAGCAGGACCGCCTGCTGGCCGCCGCCCAGGCCGCCATCGAGGACGGTAAACCCGCCCGCGTGGTCGAGGTGGACGCCGAGGACCTGAAGGCCTGGAAAATGCTGCAGCTGCTGACCACCAAGCCGGTGCTCTATGTCTGCAACGTCGCCGAGGAAGACGCGGCAGAGGGCAACGCCTTCTCCGAAGCCGTCGCCAAGATGGCCGCCGAACAGGGCAATTCCCATGTGGTGATCTCCGCCCGGATCGAGGAGGAGATCAGCCAGCTCGACCCCGAAGAGGCCGAGATGTTCCTCTCCGAAATGGGGCTGGAGGAAGCCGGCCTGGACCGGCTGATCCGCGCCGGCTACGAGCTTCTGCATCTGGAGACCTACTTCACCGTCGGCCCGAAAGAGGCCCGCGCCTGGACCATCCGGCAGGGCACTGCGGCACCGCAGGCCGCCGGCGTCATCCATGGCGATTTCGAAAAGGGGTTCATCCGTGCCGAAACCATCGCCTTTGACGATTACATCGCCTGCAAGGGCGAAACCGGCGCCAAGGAAGCCGGCAAGATGCGGGCAGAGGGCAAGGGCTACATCGTCAAGGATGGCGATGTGATGCACTTCCTGTTTAACACCTGATCAGGGCCTGAGTTCTGAGTTTCGAAGGCCCGTGACCGTTTGGTCCGGGCCTTTGTGCTGTCCGCCAGCCGCGCCGCTCAGTTGAGCAGATCGCGCAGGGCCAGATCTGCACCGGGCCGGGTCAGATGGGCACCGTCGCTGTAGAGCAATGCGCCATCGCGCAGGATGAAGCAGCGCTCCGCATCGCAGAGGTTTGTGCTGGGTCGGATGAACCGCAGATTTGGCCGTCCCTCCGCCCAGCGGGCCAGCATGGCGTTGATCTCTGCGTCTTCCCGCCGCGCTCTGGGATAGGAGGTGGGGCAGTCGGCGCCGGCGAGGAAGAGGCAGCGGGCATAGCCCCGCTCCAGTCCCGGGCCGGCGGGACGGGCTGCGGGGGTGCCGCCGATCAGCACGATCTCGCTCTGCGGCGCAAGTTGACGCAGGTCGCGTTCCACTCGCTGCATCACCTTGGACAGGACCGCCGGATCGCGGAGCGATCCGATCCGCTGGCCAGTGCCCCGCTCGGCGATGTCATGGTCCCAGAAATAGGACAGGTAGATGCGCGTGGTGCGATGCTGGCGCAGGTAGTCCGCCAGCCGGTCGGCCGTAGCCAAGCAGCTTTCTGGATCCAGCGGCCGCTGCATGCGGGGCAGGTTGTGGACCGTGGCAAATGCAAAGCAATTGGGACCCGCGAAAAGTGCCCCGTCGCCTAGCCGATCCTTGAAGGTTGCGAAGAAATGCTTGGCGTGGCTGTCGCCGATCAGAACGAAGGGGACATGGTCGGCTTCGGGGGTGACGATCCAGGGCACTCCGTCGCCGGCGAAGGCCAAATCCTGACCGCTCAACTGTGGGGTGCGCGCGGGAAGCCCCTCGGCGCGATAGACGGCGAAGCCGATCACCGCGCTGGCGGCGATGCCGAGGCCGGACATCCCGAAGATGGCGGCCCGGCCGAAGCGGGCTTCTGGGCCGGCGCGGCGGAACGGCTGTTCGACATACCGCCAGGTGACAAAGGCCAGAAGCAGGGTCAGCAGGGTCAGCGCCGCCATCAGGACCGCTGACGGTTCCCCCAGCGTCCGGTATTTCGCAAAGGCGAAGAGCGGCTGGTGCCAAAGATAGGCGCTGTAGGAGAACTTGCCGATCCAGACAAGGGGCGGCAGCGACAGGATTGTGCCGACAAGGGTATTCCGGGTGGCGAAGAGGATCACCAGCAGGGTGCCCACGGTCGGTATCAGCGTCTGCAGCGATGGCCAACGGGTCGCCTCGCTGACGAGAGCTTGCGCCCCGAGGATCATAGCCAGCCCCAGAAACGCGCCGACCTGATTGCGCCAGAGACGCTCTCGGGGCGGCTGAGATCCCAGGATCAGCGCCGCGAAAGCCCCCAGCGCCAGTTCCCAGGCCCGGCTGGGCAACAGGTAGAAGGCCGCGGTAGGGGCGGTTTTCGACAAGACCTCAGCCAGACCCAGGCTGGCGAGAAAGACGATCGCGAAGGCGAGGCCCAGGAATGCGCGCCCGAAACGCCAGAGCAGAAGGAGGAAGACGGGCACGATAATGTAATATTGCTCTTCGACCGCCAGGCTCCAGGTGTGGAGGAGGGGTTTCAGCTCCGCCGCGCTGTCGAAATAGCCTTTCTCGGTCCAGAACAGGATGTTCGAAGCGAAGAGCGACACTGCGACGAGGCTGGCCCCGAATTTTCGCAATTCGAACGGGGCGAGCCAGGCGAGGGCGAGGGGCAGACAGGCCAGAACCACGAAAAACAGCGCCGGCAGGATGCGCCGGGCCCGGCGTTCGTAGAACCGGAGGATGCTGAAGTGCCCCGCGGACAGGTCGGACAACAGGATCGAGGTGATCAGATATCCGCTGATGACGAAAAACACATCGACCCCGGCAAAGCCGCCGGAAAACCCGGAAAACCCTGCGTGAAACAGGATGACGGGGATGACGGCGATGGACCGGAGCCCGTCGATTTCTTTCCTGTAGATCATGCCTGAGCCCCTGTTGCGGCGTGGGCATGGTTTTGGCTTTGGGGAGTCGATTCAATTGCGATTTCCCAAAATGGCCGTTTTCGGGGAAACAAGATTTAATTTATCTCGGGGGAAGTGCCTGATTTTCGGAAGAAAGCCGCCTATGCGCCGCCTCGGATCGAACCGGCCCAGGGGCGGGAGCCCTTCCGGTCAGGCCGCGGGACGGCAGTGGGCAAGGCCGTTCGGCCGCCAGAGCCTTGCAGGTCTTCGGCGCGGTGCCCGGTGGATTGAGGATTTCCGGGACAACCGGGAAATTTGGCCTTGTCTCCCCCCTGCGTGCCTCATATACGGGTCGGCGGAGACGTGGCCGAGTGGTCGAAGGCGCTCCCCTGCTAAGGGAGTAGGCCCGGAAGGGTCTCGTGGGTTCGAATCCCATCGTCTCCGCCATCCACCTAACTATCTGATATTATTCAGAAAACCACCCTGACTTCCTGCGTAATTTCAGGGGTCTTTGAGCGGTGGGCTCATGCAGAGACGTCTGTGCCGATGGGAACTTCCCCTGGTTGTCCTGCGGGTCTCTGTCGGGAGTGATTTGGGGCTCGGTTTTCCCTTGTAGCGTGACACGAAATTTTGGGGGGCTATATACTTAGCTAGCCGATGACTGTGCGCCGCGTCCAAACAGAAGCGGCGCTGGTATTGTCAGAAGGAATCCGGTTGAGGCGGGGAGGGCGGCTCCATAACGTCCCGCCATGTCCAGACCTGATCCGTTCAAGTATTTCCATAGCAGCCCGGAAGTGATCCGGCTGGCGGTCATGCTCTACGTGCGCTTCCCCCTGTCGCTCAGGAATGTCGAAGACCTGCTGCATGAGCGCGGGGTCGATATCAGCCATGAAACCGTGCGGTTCTGGTGGCAACGGTTCGGGCCGATTTTCGCGGCCGAGATCCGCAAGAAACGCGCCGAACGATTGAACGCCTGGCCGCATGGCGTTGGCACCTCGATGAGATGTTCGTGAAGATCAACGGTGAGCAACATTACCTGTGGCGGCCCGCCGATCATGAGGGCGAGGTTCTCGAAAGCTATGTGACGAAGGCGCGAAACAAGAAGGCGGCATTGAAATTCCTGAAGAAATCGATGAAGCGCCACGGTCGACCTCATGTCCTGGTCACCGACAATCTACGGTCCTACGGGGCGGCGATGAAAGACATCGGCAATGCCGACAAGCAGGAAACCGGCCGCTGGCTGAACAATCGGGCAGAGAATTCGCACCTGCCATTCCAAGGACGGGAGCGCGCGATGCAGCGTTTCCGGCGGATGCGAAGTTTGCGGATGTTCGCCGCCGTTCATGCCTCAGTCTTCAGCCATTTCAATTCGCAGCGCAGCCTGACCTCCAGAGCATATTGCAAGCTGAACCGCGCCGCCGCTCTTGCCGAGTGGCGCGGTCTCTGTGCGGGATAAGGGGCAGTGATCCTGGCCTTGTGGAGACTGGTTCTCATCGGTCTGACACCACCATTGGGGGGCTGATCCCGCAACGATCGGAAAACCGCCTCTTCCGTCGAGGAACGGATGGTGCCGCCTGTCTTGCTCTTCGTTGTCTCGCGACCGGCGGGGGAGTGGCGGCGAAGCGGCCGGCGGATGCTGGGTCCGCCCCGTCCCGATCCTGGCGGTTGTCGCTCCCCATCCGGTGCCGAAGGCAACTTCCCTCAGCACTGGACAGGGTTTCACGGGCAGGCCGGGGCCTGCCCGACGTCCTCAGGGGCGGCGCTGGAACAGGATCACCAGCAGGGCCAGCAGCGACGATCCCAGCATCAGCAGGAGCGACACGGCATTCAGCAAGGGGGTCGAGCCTTCCTTCAGCCGGTCGAACATGGCGATGGTCAGCGGCGCGTCGGAGCCGACGAGCATCAGCGTGGTGTTGAAGTTCTCGAAGCTCATGAGGAAGGCCACGACCACCGCGCCGATCATGGCGGGGGCGAGGAACGGCAGCGTGATCGTGCGCACCGCCGTCAGCCGATCCGCCCCGAGGTTCAGCGCGGCCTCTTCCAGCGTCCGGTCGAACTTCTGCAGGCGGGCCGAGATCACCAATGTGGCGATCGTCGTGATGAAGCTGAATTGCCCCAGGATCACCAGCAGCAGGCCGGGGCGCAGGGCCTGGATATCCATTTGCGCCAGGTCCCAGATGCCATTGGCCAGCGTCGACGAGAAGACGAGGATCGAGATGCCCAGCACGATGCCGGGGATCACCAGCGGCAGCAGCATCAGCACATAGAGCAGCCCCTTGCCGCGGAACTCGTAGCGGTTGAACAGAAAGGCGTTCGTGGTGCCGACACCAACCGACAGCACTGCCACACAAGCCGCGACGAAGGCGGAGGTGCCCACGGCGCGCAGGATGCCCCGTTCGTGAAAGATGCCGATCTGGGGGCGCTCGTCGCCGAAGAACCAGTTCCAGGTGAACCCCTCCCACGGCAGCGAGGGGAACTGGCTGTCATTGAAGGCAAAGACCGCCACCACGGTCAGCGGCAGGACCAGGTAGAGGAAGAACAGCGCCACGTAGCTGCCATAGACCAGGCGGAAGGCGCGGGATTGCGGGATTGTCGGGATCATTGGTTCACCCCATCGTTTCCTTGAGGGTCCGGCCGGTCAGCCGCAGCACCCCCCAGACGATCACCGAGGACAAAATCAGCAGCATGAAGCCGAAGGCGGCCCCCAGTTCCCAGTTCGAGCGCACGATGAACTGGTTGTAGATCATCTCGGTGAACCAGAGGCTGTCCTTGCCGCCCAGCATCGTCGGCGTCAGGTAGTTGCCCAGGGACAGCATGAAGACCACGATGCACCCCGATACGATGCCGGGCATGGCGTGGGGAATGATGATCTCGCGCAGCACCGACAGGCCGCTGCCGCCGAGGTCGTAGCCCGCTTCGATCACACTGTCGTCGAGGCTTTCGAGCGTGGTCACCAGCGGCACCACCATGAACAGCATCGACGTGTAGACGAGGCCGACCATCATCGTGGCATCTGTATAAAGCAGCTCGACCGGCCGATCGGCAAGACCCACCCATTGCAGCAGGTTCGACACCAGGCCGGTTTCGCGCAGCAGGATCATCCAGCCAAAGGTCCGCACCAGTTCGGACACGTAGAAGGGGATCAGGCACAGCATGAAGAGCACCTGCTGCAACCGCCCCTTTGCCATCTTGGCGATGTAATAGGCCACCGGGAAGGCGATCAGCAGGGTGATCGCGGTCGCCAGCACCGACATCACCGCCGTGCGCCAGAAGGTGCGCAGGTAGAGCGGCTCGGTCAGGGCCTTTTCGTAATGGGTGAGGCTGGGCTCGTAGACGCCGAAGCTGATGCGCTCGCGCAGCGAGATCAGCAACATGTCGATATGCGGAATGATGATGAGCAGGCCGAGCCACAGCACCAGCGGCGTGAGCAGCAGAAAGAAGGCGATGCGGGACTGGTGGCGTCGCATCACGCCGCCCCGAAGCAGGTGGCCTGACCGGCGCCCCAGCCGATATGCACCGTGTCGCCGCGTTTCAGCGACGCGAATTCCCCCGATTGGGGCAGGTTGACCTCCAGCGTCTCGCCGGCGTCGTCCCGCACCAGCACGCGGGAGGCCGCGCCGTTGAACAGGAGACTGGTGACAGTGCCTTTCAGCCGGTTGTCGAAACTCGACAGCGCCTCGGCATGATCGGCCAGGCGGATCGATTCCGGGCGGACGAAGATCTCGGCCATATCGCCCTCGGACAGGGTCGCGCCGGTGGCGCGCATGGCCAGACCGGTATCGGTACGCAGTTGCACCGTGTCGCCCTCGGCCCGTTCGATGCGGCCTTTCCAGCGATTCGACTCACCGATGAACCCGGCGACAAAGGGCGTGTCGGGGCGGTAGTACAGATCCTGGCCGGTGCCGACCTGCTCGAACCGTCCGGCGTTCATCACCGCGATCTGGTCGGACATCACCAGAGCCTCGGACTGGTCATGGGTGATGTAGACGAAGGTGGTGTCAAACGCGGCCTGGAGGGCTTTCAGTTCCACCTTCATGTGCTCGCGCAGCTTCAGGTCGAGGGCGCCCAGCGGTTCGTCCAGCAACAGCACGTCCGGCTCCAGTACCATGCAGCGGGCAATGGCCACGCGCTGCTTCTGCCCGCCGGACAATTCGTCCACCTTGCGACCGCCGATCCCGGGCAGGCCGATGCGGTCGAGCGCCTCGTCCACCTTGCGGCCGATCTCGCCCTTGGCCATGCCGCGGCGGCGCAGCCCGTATCCGATGTTTTCGGCAATGGTCATCATCGGGAACAGCGCCAGGTGCTGGAACACCATGTTCACCGGCCGCTTGTTCGGCGGTGTGTCCAGCACGCTTCCCCCCTTGATCCGGATGTCGCCAGAGGTCGGGTCGAGAAAACCTGCGATCATGCGCATGATCGTGGTCTTGCCGCAGCCCGAAGGTCCGAGAATGGAAAAGAAGCTGCCCGGCGGGACCGAAAAGGAGACGTTGTCGACAGCCGTCGTGTCGCCGAACCGCTTCACGAGGTCGAGGCATTCCAGATCAGGGGTCATGTGAATTCCGTAAAAGGGGGCGGCACCCCGCAAGGGGTACCGCCCGAATGGTCAGTCGGTCAGTTGGCGGCCTGGACGCGGTCCAGCACTTCGCCCTCGATGGCTTCCAGCCCTGCGGGAACCGGCGGATACCACTTGATGTTGTCGATGGCTTCCTGCGGGAAGCTGGCCTGATACTGGGCCTTCAGGCCTGCCTCGGCGAATTCGTCCGCCCCGGCGGAGGCGGTGAAGTTGCCCGCCGCGGCCGTGATCTTGGCGGCGATCTCCGGCTGCATCACGAAGTTGATCCACTGATAGGCGACGTCATCGGCCTGGCCCTTGGCGGGCAGGACGAAGGTATCGATCCAGCCGAGCGCCCCGGACGCGGGCGCGACAAAGGTAATGTCGGGGTTGTCGTTGTTCAGCTTCCAGCCGCCGGTGTCCCAGGCCATGGATGCGGTGACTTCGCCCGAACGCACCAGGTTCATCAGCTCATCGCCGCCGCTCCAGTAGGTTTTGACGTTGGGCTTGCACTCGATCAGCTTGGCCTCGACCTTGTCCATGATCGCCTTGTATTTGGCCTCGTCGTCATAGGCCGCGAAGGGATCTTCGCCCATCGCGAAGGCAAAGCCGATCAGCGTCGGACGCTTCAGCCGGTAGGACACCTTGCCGGCGACGGCCGGGTCGCAGAGGTCGGTGTAATCCTTGACGACGTCGCCCGCTTCCGCGGTGTTGATCACCAGGCCGGAGGTGCCCCAGACATGCGGCACGCCGTAGACATCGCCGTTCACGGTGGTGTTCGCCATCGTCGCCTTCAGCATCGACGGGATGAACAGATCCTGGTTCAGCTTCGAAACGTCCATCGGCTTGTAGATGCCGAATTCCATCTGCGGGCCCATCACGCGGTCCTGCGACGGCTGCGCGAGGTCGAAGCCGCCGCCGCCGGTGGCGCGCAGCTTGGCGATCATTTCCTCGTTGTTGGATTTCGTCACTTCGACGGTGTGGCCGGTCTGTTCCTCGAACATCGCCACCACGTCATCGGGTGCGTAGCCGCCCCAGGTCAGCAGGCGCAGCGTGTCGGCCTGCGCGAAGGAAGCGAGACCCGCCAGGACGGTGCTGGCCAGTAGTATGGTTCGGGTCATGGGGTGTCCTCTCGGTTGTGTTTTGCAATTTCTGGCAGAATGCGCGCGCCGGACCAAATGGTCAAATTATGGTTCAACGCGAAACGCGTCTTTATTGCTCAATATTACGAAACCGCCGTGACAGAGGGGAAAATCGCGGGCCGTCCCGCCCCGGCCTGCGTAGAAAGCGCGCAAGGCACGATGATCACGCGGCGCGATCGCTCTGCGCCGGGCGTCTCGCCGATGATCGCGACGCGGGGATGATCCTCTGTCAGCTGCGGCGCAGGGACCGGATCGGGCCGGGGCGATATCCCGCCTCCGGCGGCGTGGCTATGCCAGGGCGCAGGCCAGATGGGCAGAACACTGCACGCCGTCGAGCAGGGTCGCACCGGACTGGCGGGCAAGCGGGGCCTTCAGGCGGGACATGCCGGCGCATCCCAGGACGATCACCTCCGCCCCGTTGTCGCGGGATCGGAGGATGGTCCTGACCAGCTGCGCCTCCACCGCCGCACCACCGGCTTCCACCTCAAGGACCGGCAGGCCGGAGGCGAGAACCCCGGCGCAGGCCGCCCGGTGACCGTAGGCCGTCACATTCGTCTCGATTACGGGGACGGAGACATCGAGGGTCGTGACGATGCCGAACCGGCCCCGATGCAGCGCGGCGACCGCCATGGCGGCCTGACCGATGCCGATCACCGGGCAATGCGCCTCGGCCCGCAGCTGTTCCAGGCCGGTGTCGTCGAAACAGGCGATGACGATGGCATCGACGCCGGCGGCCCGCGCCTCGGGCAGTCGAGACAGCAGGCCGGAAACCGCCCTTGCGCCGTCCTGCGGTCCCTGGATCGCCGGTGGGCCGTCGTGGTTCGTCCATCCCAGAACCTCGACGCCGGGCACCGCCTGCCGCGCCGCGGTGACGATGCCGTCGGTCATGCTCCCGGTGGAATTGGGGTTGAGATAGAGCAACCGCACGATCAGACCCGTGATCGCGCCAGTGCGGCCCAGTCCGTCAGGATCGCGATGGCCTCCGCGTCCATATGCTGTGCGGCCGGCATCGCCCGGTCGCCGACGACATGGCCGCATTCCTGCGTCAGCCGGTCGACGTCGATGGGGAAGCGGGCGGCTTCCGGGAGCGTGCCAAGCGCCGATCCGGCCTGATCCATGTCGGCGGCGTAATAGAGCGCCGCAATCCCGGCGATGTTCATGGCGGCGACGCAAAGCGCGCAGGGCTCGCAGCTGGAATAGAGCACACAGCCGCGCAGATCGACGGTGCCGAGCCTGCGGCAGGCGTCGCGGATCGCCTCGGTCTCTCCATGCGAGGTCGGATCGTGGGTCAGGAGCGACCGGTTGATCCCTTCCCCTACGATCCTGCCGTCCTTCACGACCACGGCGCCGAAGGGTTCTGTGCCCGGTGTCTCAAGTGCATGCGCCGAAATCGCGATGGCGCGGCGCATGAAGGTCTCATCATAGTCAGGCATTAGCGGTTCCTCCGGCTTCGGCGGCAAAACAGGCCACGCGGCGATCATGCACTTCGGCCCGGCGCTGCGGGCGCTCCATCCTGCAGCGGTCGAAGGCCAGGGGACAGCGGGGGTGAAAACTGCATCCCGATGGCGGCGAGACGGGGGAGGGCACTTCCCCGCCCATCGGACTGCGATCCCGCTTGGGGGCTTCCAGATCGGGGATCGTTTCCAGCAGCAGCCGGGTATAGGGGTGCAGCGGATTGGCGAAGAGATCGGCGGTCGGCTGGATCTCGACGATCCGGCCCAGGTACATCACGGCGATGACATCGGCCATATGCCGCACCACGCTCAGGTCGTGGCTGATGAAGAGATAGGTCAGCCCCATCTCTTTCTGAAGCGCCTTCATCAGGTTCAGCACCTGCGCCTGAACGGACACGTCCAGCGCAGAGGTCGGTTCATCGCAGACCAGGAATTCCGGCTCTCCGGCTAGGGCCCGCGCGATGGAGATCCGCTGCCGCTGCCCGCCGGAGAATTCATGCGGGAATTTCAGACCGTCGGCAGCGGAGAGCCCGACGGTGCGCAACAGGTCGTCGACCCGGGTCGCCACCTGATCGGCCGGGGTGTCGGGCCGCAGGGTGCGCAGCGGCTCGGCGATGATCCGCCCCACCCGCCAGCGCGGGTTCAGGCTGGCATAGGGATCCTGAAAGATCATCTGCAGACGATCGCGGTCGCCGTGAAAGCTGATCTTCCCGTCCGAGGGGGGATGCAGCCCGGTCACCAGCTTGGCGATGGTGCTCTTGCCGCAACCGGATTCCCCGACCAGGGCCAGGGTCTGGCCGCGCTGGATCACGAAATCCACGCCGTCGACGGCGCGCAGGGTGCGGCGCGGTTTCCGTTCGATCAGGCGGTTCAGCCAGGGGGCGGAGACATCGAAACGGCGCTCGAGCCCATCGACCTCCAGGATGGCGTTGGGGCGGATGTTCATGCGGTTTCTCCTTCCAGGGTGCGCCAGCAGGCGGCGGTGCCGGCGCCTGCGTCTGCCGCCGCGATCCGGGGCACCTCTCGCCGGCATTTCGGTCCGGCATGGGCACAGCGCGGGTTGAAGGCGCAGCCCGGCGGAATGGCGTCGAGGCGGGGCATCGATCCCGGGATCATCTGCAGCTCCTCCACGTCATGGCGCAGCGACGGGATCGAGCCCATCAGGCCTTCGGTGTAGGGGTGTTTCGGGCGCCGCACGACGTTGTCCACCGTGCCGACCTCGGCCAGCCGGCCGGCATACATCACCGCGACCCGGTCGGCGGTCTCCGCGATGACGCCCATGTCGTGGGTGACCAGCATCACCGCGGTGCCGCGTTCGCGGCAGAGCCGTTTCAGCAGCGCCGTGATCTGCGCCTGGATGGACACGTCGAGCGCCGTGGTCGGCTCATCCGCCACGATAAGTTCAGGCTCGGCGCAAAGGGCCAGCGCGATCACGATGCGCTGACGCATGCCGCCGGAGAACTGATGCGGATAATTGTCGATGCGCTCGTCCACGGCGGGGATGCCGACCTCATGCATCAGCGTCTTGGCGCGTTCGCGCGCCTGCGACGGATCGAGGTCGGTATGCAGCCTGATGGTTTCGACAAGCTGATCGCCGACACGGAAGAGCGGGTTGAGCGAGGTCAGCGGGTCCTGAAAAATCGCCCCGATGCGTCGCCCGCGGATATGTTGCATGGCGCGGTCGTCCAGATCGTCGATCCGGTCGCCCGACAGGCGGATCGTGCCGGCCGCGATCCGGCCCGGCGGCTCCAGCAGCCCGAGAATCGCCATGCCGGTCATCGACTTGCCGGCGCCGGATTCGCCGACCATCCCGAGGATCTCGCCGCGCCGGATCTGCAGCGAGATATCGTCGACGGCGGTCAGGACGCCTTTTCGGGTGGGGAATTCGACCCGCAGGTTGCGCACGTCCAGAACGATGTCGCTCATGGTTCTGCCCTCTCGTAGCTGGGGGTGAAGATCTCTGCGACCGGCGGATGTCCAACCGTCCGGTCCGGGTATCTGGCGATCAGCCCGTCGAACTGGGCTTGCGCCCGGGTGGCGTCGGCGGTTTCGTCGACACCGGGGATCGTTCCGTCCGTCATCACCCGCCGGCCGTCGATCCAGACATCCCGCACGTCGCGGCCGGAGGCAGAGGTCATCAGGGTCTGAACCGGGTCGGGCGTCTGCAGGGTGCGGCGCAGGTCGATCACCGCGATATCCGCCTTCGCGCCCGGGGCGAGCCGGCCCAGGTCGGGGCGGTTCAGCGCCCGCGCGCCGCCGAGCGTGGCGGCGTCGAACATGTCCTCCGAGCGGATCGAGGTCATCCCCTCGGCCAGCCGGGCGGTCATCATCCCAAGTTGCATGTTGAGGATCATGTCCGCCGGAAAGGTATCGGTGCCGAGCCCGATATTGATCCCCATGTCGCGGCACCGGGGAAAGCTGTTCAGAAGGCCGCCGTGCCGGGCGGAGACCAGCGGGCAATGCACCAGCGTCGCCGCCGATGCCGCGATCCGGGCGAATTCCGCTGGCGTTGCCTGGGTCCCGTGCGGAAGCAGCCAGTTGCGCCGCAGCACGCCGATGCGGTCCAGCCACTCGATCGGTGCGCAGACATGCTGTTCACGCACCAGCCGCAGTTCGACCGGAGACTGGCTGCAATGCTGCCGGACCGGCGCGCCCATCTCGTCGGCGATCGCGGCGGTGCGCCGCAACAGGGTCTCCGTGCAGGTCTCGATCCGGTCGGGGGCGAACATCGCGCGGATCAGGCCGCCTGCCGAACCGTCGATCCGGGCGGCAAAGGCCGCGGCGTCGTTCAGCCCGCCCAGCCCACGGGGTTCGTCATAAATCGCGCGGATGGTGCCGGCCGCATCTGTGACCTGTCCGCCGGTCCGGTAGGCCGGCCCGAGATAGACCCGCAGGCCAAGCTCTCTGGCGGCGTCGGCGGCGGCGTCGAATTCGGCGACGGTCTCGCCCCACTCACGGTAGAACAGGGAGGCGATCGGCAGGGCGGTGGTGATCCCGTTGCGGATCAGATGGGCGAAGGCATGGCGTTTCTGAAACGCCAGTTCCTCTTGCGAATACATTTCGTAGGGGCCGCGCGCGACATAGCTCTCGGGCCAGACCCGGCCCTTTTTCCAGGCCGGCCCGTTGTCATAGCCGAGGATCGTCGTGTCCAGATCGGACAGCGCGTCGAGGTCGACGAAGCCAGGGGAAATTACCGCCTGGCCGTAGTCGATCCGCTCGGTCACGGCGCCGTCGAAGGCGTGGCCGACATGCACGACCGAGGTGCCCTCGATCACCACCACGCCGTTCTCGTAAACCACATGGCGGTTGTCGCGATGGCCGATCACCCAGCGGGCCGTCAGAAGGGTGCGCGAGGTCATCAGGGGGCCTCGATCACGCAGGCTCCGTCGCGGGCGATCACCTCGCCGCGCTTCAGGACCAGTTTGCGTGGGGCGCGGGTGACGACGGCCTCGGCCAGGGTCTCGCCCTCGACCAGGAGGCAATCGGCGTTGCAGCCGGTGTCCAGCCCATAGCCCTCGGCCTGCATGATCGCGGCGCCGCCGTAGGTGCATATGTCCAGGGCGAGCTCCACTTCGTCGTCGCGGCGCAGGTTGTTGCGCATGCCGATGAACATGGCGCGTTCCAGCATGTCGGAATTGCCGTAGGGGCCCCAGGTGTCGCGGATGCCATCGCATCCCGCGCCGGTCAGGATGCCGGCGGCCTTCAGCTCCTTGACCGCCGGGACCGGGGCCGAGGCGGGGGCGGTGGTCAGGATGTGAATGCGGTTCTCCGCCAGCTTCTCATGCAGCCCGGCCACATAGGCCCGGTCGACGGCGCCCAGGCAGAAGGCGTGGCTGATCGAGACCTTGCCCTGCATCCCCAGGGCGGCGGTGCGGTCGATGATCTCCTCCATCGAGAACCAGCCGAGCGCGTCGCGCTCATGCAGGTGAATGTCGACCGGCTTGCCGTGTTTCTCCGCCAGTGCGAAGACCGCGTCGAGATGTCCCTTGGGATCGTGCTCCATGCCGCAAGGGTCGATCCCGCCGACCAGATCTGCCCCGAGCGAGAGCGCCTCGTCCATCAGTTCGACCGTGCCGGGCCGGGTCATCATGCCGGACTGGGGGAAGGCGACGATCTCGATGTCGATCATGCCGGCCAGTTTCTCGCGGGTGGCCATGACGCCTTCGATGCCGGCCAGTCCGTGATGGGTGTCGACATCGACATGGGAGCGGATGTGGGTGCAGCCGTGCGACATGGCGAGGATGGCGTGGCGTTCGCTCTGCACGCGCGGGTCGAGCCCGAGCGAAACCTTCACCTCCCGCTCGTTGGTGATCTTGTCGATCAGCCGCGGGCCGACCTCGTTGCGATACCAGGGCAGGCCCAGCAGCGATTTGTCCAGATGGGTATGGGCCTCGACCAGCCCGGGGATCAGGATCCGGCCGCCGCAATCGATCACCTCGGCGCCTGCCGGCGCAGTGGGGGCGAACTTGCCGTCAACGATATGCAGATCGGTTGCCGGGCCGGCCATCGGGCGGACGTTCTTGAGGGTCTTGGCAGTCATCAGGGTCACCGCAGTTTGGGGTTGAGCGCATCGCGCAGCCAGTCGCCGATCATGTTGACCGACAGAACGATCAGGCAGAGCTGGATCGAGGGGAACACCACGATCCACCACAGGCCGGAGAAGAGGTATTGATTGCCGATGCGGATCAGCGTCCCGAGACTGGGCTGATCCGGCGGCATCCCCACCCCGAGAAAGGACAGGGTCGCCTCCGATAGGATGGCGAGGCCGAAATTCAGTGTCGCCGCCACCATGATCGGGGTCATGCAGTTCGGCAGGATGTGGTGCAGCATGATCCGCCAGGCCTTGACGCGGATCAGCCGCGCCGCCTGGACGTATTCCTTCCTGGCCTCCACCATCGCCGAGGCGCGGACCGTGCGCGCATACTGGACCCAGGAGGGCACCGCGATGGCGAAGATCAGGATCGGCGCGGCCAGCACGTCCTTCAGCCCGGCAGGCAGGGAGGCGGCGGCGATGGCGGTGATCAGGATGGCGATCAGGATGAAGGGCATCGACAGCAGGACATCGCCGAGACGCATGATGACATTGTCGATCCAGCCCCCGAAGTAGCCGGCCACGAGCCCGAGCGCGAGCCCGACGCTGAGCGCCAGCAACACCGATGCGAAGCCGATGATCAGCGAGATGCGGGAACCGTAGAGGATCGCCGACAGGATGTCGCGGCCCTGGGTATCGGTGCCCAGAAGATAGGGCCATTGCCCCTCGGCGTTCCAGATCGGCGGTATTTCCGAGTTCCACAGTTCGAGCGAGGCCAGGTCATAGGGGTTCTGCGGCGTGATCAGCGGGGCGAGAAAGGCGGTCAGCGCGACGAGGGCGAGGAGCGCGGCAGCGAAGACGGCCGAAGGGTGGGTCCGGAAGGAGAACCACAGATCGCTGTCGCGAAGCTGTGCCAGGCGCCTGAAACGCGCGGGCAGCGCGGGTGCATGCGTGACGGTTTGCGGCGGGGGGGCGAGCTTTTCCATCTTGGTCTCCGGTTCAGCCATTCCCGCCACCTGTGCGGGCGGTATCGTCGCGCAATCGGGGGTCGACCCAGGCATAGGTGATGTCGACCAGCGTGTTCAGGGCAACAAAGATAAAGGAGACGATCATCAGGTAGGCGGCCATGACCGGGATATCGACGAAGGTCACCGCCTGGATGAACAGCATCCCCATGCCGGGCCACTGAAACACCGTTTCGGTCACCAGAGCGAAGGCGATCAGGTTGCCGATCTGCATCCCGGTCAGGGTGATGACGGGCATGAGACAGTTGCGCAGGGCGTGGCGCCATTGCACGCGGGCGGTGGGGACGCCCCGGGCGCGCGCGAATTTGATGTAGTCGGCGCGCAGCGTCTCCAGCATTTCCGCGCGCACCAGCCGCATGACCAGCGTGACCTGAAACGTCGACAGGGAAATGGACGGCAGGATCAGCGCGGCGCGGCCTGACGGTGTCAGAAAGCCGGTGGACCACCAGCCGATGTCGACCGTCTCGCCGCGCCCAAAGCCCGGCAGCCAGCCCAACGTAACCGAGAACCCGAGGATCAGCAGGATGCCGACGACGAAACTCGGCAGGGACACCCCGACGATCGATCCCAGTTGCAGCGCGTTGGCAAGTCTTGAGTTGCGATAGACCGCCGTGATCACGCCCAGCGGGATGCCGACCACGAGGGAAATGACCGTGGCCACCAGAACCAGTTCGAAGGTTGCGGGAAAACGCTCCTTGATGAGGACCATCACATCCTGCTGGTTGCGGTAGGAGATGCCGAAATCCCCCTGGACCGCGTGCGTCACGAAGCGGCCGTATTGCGTAATCAGCCCGTCGTTCAGGCCCAGCCGCTCGCGCAGCTCGGCCCGGTCGGCCTGGGTCGCCTGCTCGTTCACCATCATCTCGACCGGATCGCCGAAGAACCGGAAGATCACGAAGGCCAGCAGGGCCACCGCCAACATGACAAAGGCCGCGTTGGTGGCCCGTTTGAGAAGGAATGCGATCATCGCTGTCTCCGTTGCTGCCGGGCGGGCGCCTGGGGGCTGCCGCCGGCGGTGCGGGGTGGCAGACCGCGCGAAGGCGGTCTGCCGTCAGGTCACGAGCCGGGAGCCACCTGGGCGAACCAGAGGCGCGGCTTGTTGTCGGGGAAGAGCGGCATGGTCGTCACCTCGTCCGTGACGGCCCAGGCCATCGGCTGCTGGTGCAACGGCAGCATGATATGCTCTTTCTTCACGATCCCCAGCGCCTCGGTCTCCAGCGCCAGGCGTTTGTCGAGATCCAGTTCGCTGCCGGCGGCGTCGATCAGCCTGTCCAGCTCGGGGAACGACCAGCCGCCCCAGTTGAAGACGCCGGCATTGCCTTCCTTGGTGTGGAAGATCTGCAGCAGCGGCGAATAGGCGTCCAGCATCGGCAGCGTCGCCCAGCCCAGGATATAGACGTCGGTCTTGCCGTTGGTCCGTTTCGGCGATTGCACCGCGCGGGGGGCAACGTCGAGCTTGGGGGCAAGGCCGACGCGGCTCCACATCGAGGCGATGGCCTGGCAGAACTGTTCTTCGTTCACCAGCCCGTCCGAGATGCAGCTGAACTCGAAGGAGAGACCTTCCGGCACGCCCGCCTCGGCCAGCAGCGCCTTGGCGGCCTCGGGATCGAAGCCCGGCAGCTCATCCAGTGCCGGCACATAGCCGGGGATCGGCGGGGCGACGGTTGCGCCGGCGATGCGGCTCTTGCCGCGCATCACCTTCTTGTGGATCAGGTCGAGGTCGATCGCCTTGTAGAGCGCCTCGCGCACTTTCACGTCGGTAAAAGGATTGTCCGCGCCCGTGCTCAGCTTGTCGCGAAAAGGAAAGCCGATCATGACCGTGCGCAGGTCGACGCCTTCCAGCACCGAAACGTTCGGCGCCGCCGCCAGCCGCGGCAGATCCTGCACCGGCGCGTCGTTGGTGAAATTGATCTCGCCGGAGAGAAGGGCGGCGACGCGGGTCGCGGCGGAGGTCACCGGCAGGAGTTCGATCCGGTCGAGATTGTGCTGCGGCGTATCCCACCAGTTCGGGTTCTTGACGAAGACGGTCTTGGCGTCCGGCTGACGGCTTTCGACGCTGAAGGGGCCGGTGCCGTTGGCGTTGTAGGTGGCGTAGCCCTCGACGCCTGCACCGATGTCGGTCGGCTTCAGCGCGTCATGCGCGGTCATCCACTCCTTGTCGAAGATATGGATGTTGGTGAGATCGTTGAGCAGCAGGGGATAGGTGCCGTTCAGAGTGATGTCGACGGTGTAGTCGTCAACCGCCCGGGAGGAGACATAGGCCGGCAGATTGCCCTTCAGCGGCGAGGTTTCGTCGCTGACGCGCTCCAGCGAGGCGACCACATCGTCGGCGGTGAAGGGGGCGCCGTCGTGAAAGGTCACGCCTTTGCGCAGCGCGAAGCGCCAGGTGACCTGATCGTCGAGGATCTCCCAGCTTTCGGCCAGCGCCGGCTCGATCTTCAGGTCCTTGTTGTAGCGGACCAGCCCCTCATAGACGTGGTTCAGCACGTTGATGGTGAAGCTGTCGCCATAGGAATAGGGGTCGAGCGAGCCGATATCGCGGTTCGCGCCCCATTTCAGAACATTCTCGGCCTGAGCGGCGCCTGCCAGACCCGCAACCGCGGCTGTGGCAAGCAGAAGCTGTCTCATGTGCATGTCTTAGTCCCTGCTGATGAAGATTGTATTTTGGAATCGCCAAGATTGGATACGATTTCATATCGATGGCAGGTTGTATGCAATGCTGCAAGTAAATTGTATCCGATTGACGGGGAAATTGTATGCGCTATGGTGAGCGCAAAGTTGATGGGCGAGCCGGACAATGAGTGACGACAAGAACACCCTGACTGACGCGGTGCATGACCTGCTTCAGAAGGCAATTATCGAGCAGGCGTTGACGCCGGGGATGCGCCTGCCGGAGGACACGGTGGGCGAGCAGTTCGGCGTGAGTCGGACGATTGTCCGGCATGCGCTGGTCCGTCTTGAGAACGAAGGGCTGGTGGTGACCCGTCGCAACCGTGGCGCCTTCGTCGCGGAACCCTCGCGGGAAGAGGCGCAGCAGGTCTTCGCGGTGCGCCGGTGTCTGGAGAATGAGGTGATCCGGATCCTCTGCCAGCAGATGCCGGAGAATGGATACGATCGCCTGGAGGCGCATGTGCGCAGTGAGCAGAACGTCAAGGGCAAGGATGGTCCGGTCTCGATCCGGCTGGCAGGAGAGTTCCACGTCCTGCTGGCGGAGCTGACCGGCAACGACGTGCTCGCGCGCTACGTCTCCGAGGTCGTGCGGCGCGGCTCCCTGATCATGTCGATGTATGCCCGGAATCACTCGTCCGACTGCGCCGTTGACGAACATTCCCAGATCATCGAGGCGATTCGGGCCGGGGATGCCGAACGCGCAATTCACATCATGGATCATCATCTGGGGGCGGTCGCGGGGCGGGCGGAGTTCCCGTCCAGGCTCGACAGCGTTCAATCGATTCTGTCCCATTACGGCAAGGAACTGGCCCAGTGACGCAGCATGATAGCTATCACTCTTTCAACTTCTCGGAGCTGACGCCGCGGGAAGCCTACAAGATCATGATCGGCACCATCGTGCCGCGTCCGATCGCCTGGGTGACGACGGTTTCGCCCGATGGGGTGGTGAACGCCGCGCCCTATTCCTTTTTCAACTGCCTGTCGGCCGATCCGCCGATCCTGGCGCTGGGCGTGGAGAACCTGCCCGACCGCAGTTTCAAGGACACGGCCTACAACATCCGCATGACCGAATGCTTCACCGTGAATATCGTCGACCGGGCCAATGTCGAGGCGATGTCGGTCACGGCCGCCGGGGTCGCTCCCGAGGTCGATGAGCTGAAGTTGGCCGGGCTGACCGCCGCGCCGGGAGAGAAGGTTGCCTGCCCGCGCATCGCGGAAGCGCCGGTTGCCTTCGAATGCGAGCGGTATCTGGGCATCCAGGTGAGTTCGGCCCGCGAGATCATTCTCGGCCGCATCGTCATGGCCCATATCCGCGCGGATATCATCGATCCCGACACCTGTTATTCGGACCATGAAAAACTGGATGCCATCGGTCGAATGGGCGGGAATGGCTATGCCGGGACGCTGGATTATTTCGACTGGCCGACGCCTTCGGTGGAGGCGGTCCTCGGCGGTCTGAAACAGCGGGTCACGACCGGCGGGGCGTGATCGCGACTGGTGCGGTGGGCGCCTGCGCTGAGCGCTGGGCGGCCTGCCGCGGCCCCTTGGGTTTTCTGCGATGCCGGATCGCAGCGGCGCCCGTCAATGGCCCGGCCATGCCCGATCCCGGCCCGTGGCGACAGGTTTGCATGTGAGCGGGTCCGTTTCATTTTGAAATCCAGAGGTTTGCAGGTAACATAACACCCGAAATGAAAAGGGTGAAAGCCGATGAGCCTGACTCACGGCGGCGGTCTCGTTTTCATCGTAAACACGGAAGATGCCGCTTCGCATTCTCGTAAGGACCTGGGCTTCCGTCTTGAGGGGCGCAAGGATGGTGCGAGGCTGCGGCTGTCGCTCCGGCACCCGGTCAGTATGGAGCCGCCCGGCGCGCGGGAGGCGCCAAAGCGGCGGATTGCGGCGCCTTCGGGTCCGGCCCGGGCCATCCCTGACCTCTCCAGCGCGGATCGTGCGGCCTTGCTGGGACCCGTGCCGGGGTTGGACGGGCAGGTCCGGCGGCGGGCGCGACGTGCGCCTGCGGGGAACGCCGGGCCACAGGACGCTGCCCTGTTCTCTCAGGTGCAGCTCTATTCCCGGATCCCGCTGACCGCTCCGGCACCGGCGGTGACGCCGGACGATGCAACGCTGGATGCGCTTGGGGAGGCGATGACGGCCTATCTGCCGGACCTGACGCTGAGCGCGGGGGCGTCCGGCATTCCCGCGGCCTACACCTATCTGGGCCAGTTCCTCGCGCATGATATGTCGTTCATGGCCTGGAACCCGCTTCTGGGGGGCAGCGGCGGATGGGAGAACGCCCAGGCGCTCCACGCGCTCGACTTTTCATCGCTTTTCGGGACGGCGCCGGAAACCGGGGCCAGAACCAGCCAGTGGGAAGAGCGCGAGGACAGCGCGCTGGGTCTCGCCGCTTTCGCGTCGCCGGGGTTCCAGCGGGCCTTCGATTTGCCGCGCGCGGGCGGGCAGGGGGCGCACTGCTGTCCCGATTCGCGGGCGGACACCAATCTGGCGCTCGCGCAGATGCAGGTCCTGATGACACGCTTTCATCAGCAAGCCTCGGTCGATCTCGGCCGGACCGGAACCGCGGCGCGAGAGACCACGCAGAGGCATCTGCAGGCCGTGGTCCTGACCGATTACTTGCGGCGCATCGTGCCCGACGATGTGTTTCAGGATGTCATGGCCACTGGCCGCAAGCTGGTCCACACGGGGCCCGGGCTTTTCCTGATCCCGATCGAGTTCGCCGCCGCCTGCTGCCGCTTCGGGCACAGCATGGTGCGCGAAAGCTACGTGCATTGGGCGATCGATTACCCGCCCGGGTCGGGGTTCGCGCAGCAGACCGCGGATTTGTCCACGCTGGCCTATTTCACCAGCCATGGTGGCGGGCTGATCAACGGCTGTCAGCCGTTCACATGGTGCCAAGCATGGCGCCATATGGTCGAGAACGCCAATCCCGACCTGCCGCCGACCCTCAGGGCCCGTCCGATTCAGGCCAGCCTGGCGCCGATGTTTCGCGAACTGGAGCGCGCCCAGTTCCCCGATACGCAGGACCCTGACGCGACGGGCACCTTCAACCTCGCCCAGCGGACCCTGCGGCGCGGTGCCGCTCTGGGCCTGCCGAGCGGTCAGACACTGGCCGCTGCCGCCGGGCTCGGCGGGTTCGACGTGGCGGAGTTTCTGGACGCCCGCCGCCCGAGGTTCGGTGCCCTTGCCGACGATGCCACGCTGATCGCGCATACGCCGCTTTGGTTTTACATCCTGGCCGAGGCGGAGACGGCGGGCGGTGCCGGGCTCGGCCCTCTGGGCGCGCGGGTGGTGATGGAGACTTTTCACGCCGCGCTGGAGGCTGCCGATGCCTCGATCATCTCCGTGGCGCCGTCCGGGGCCACCACCGTGAACTTCACCCGTGAACTGCGGCCGGGGGACGGGGTGGCCGAACGGTTCGCGCTTTCCGATGTCGTTGCCGTCGCCAATGGCGGTGTTCTCTGAACGTTCAGCCGAAAAGGAAATCCGATGACCAACATCATTGTTCGCAAGAACCCGCCCGACGATCCGGCCCAGCCCGACCCGGGGGTGGATGTGCGGCAGCGCGACGGCATGGCCGAGGCCGGAGCGCAGATCAACACCTGGATGCAGGATGCGGCCGCCCCGCCGGCGCAGGATTTCTTCGATGACCTGTTCGACGCGCTGAACGGGCCGGGAGAGACCAAGAACAGCTTCTTCATCGAGGCGACCAATTCCCTGGGGGACAAGGTTTTCCGGCATCTGGACAGCACCCCGGTGCGCTACCGCTTCGATCTGGATGGCAATCCGCATAACCTGGTCGTGCAGTGTCATGAGGATAAGGATCAGGGCAAGGGCGCCGAGAAGATGAACATCGGTGTGCCGGAGATGCGCGGCAATCTCGTCGCCGGGGGGTACCTCAACACCATCCTCAATGACCTGACCACCCTGATCAATGCCGGCGACACCACGAAGGCCAAGCAATATCTGCTGGCGGTGATCTTTCTGAACCGGTGCCAGTAGGGTCCGGGCCTAGGTGTTTGATCCCACGGTTTGATGGTGTGATCCTTTGGTTGGATTGGAAGGAAGCATTATGGGTCAAGTTCGTCACGGGAGCGCCACGACCACGCACGCTGTCAGAGCAACGATACAGCGATCGCAAGCTTCGATCGCGGAGCTGAGCCGGGAGCTTGGGACCAATCCCAAGACGGTTGCCAAATGGCGCAAGCGGCAAACTGTCGAGGACCAGAAGACCGGCCCCAAAGAGCCGCGCTCAAACGTTCTGAGCGAAGATGAGGAAGCGATGGTTGTGGCGTTCCGGCGGCACACCCTGTTGCCACTGGACGACTGTCTTTATGCGCTGCAGCCGTCCATCCCGCACCTGACCCGCTCGTCTTTGCATCGTTGTCTTCAGCGGCATGGTATTTCGCGTCTTCCAGATGTTGAGGGTGACAAGCCGAAACGGCAGAAGTTCAAGCGCTACCCAATTGGCTATTTCCATATCGACATTGCTGAGGTGCGAACGGGGGAAGGCAAGCTGCATCTCTTTGTGGCCATCGATCGCACCAGTAAGTTCGCCGTTGCGAAACTTGTCGACAAAGCAGATCGCAAAACGGCATGGGAGTTCCTTGAGCACCTTCTGAAAACCGTTCCCTACAAAATCCACACCATTCTTACGGACAACGGTATCCAGTTTGCAGACCAGCCCCGAAACCGGAACACTGCCTATTCCCGGCCTATGCGCTTCGACATGATCTGCGAAGCAAATGAGATTGAACACCGACTGACCAAACCCAATCATCCATGGACCAATGGCCAGGTCGAACGGATGAACCGCACAATCAAGGACGCGACGGTCAAAAGGTATCATTACGAAAGCCACGAGCAGCTTCGCAGCCACCTCGCCGACTTCCTGGATGCATATAACTTCGCCCGCCGCCTGAAGACACTCAGCGGTCTGACGCCCTACGAATACATCTGCAAAATCTGGACTTCTGAGCCAGAACGATTCATCCTAAATCCGATCCACCAGATGCCGGGACTGAACACCTAGGTCCTGGCCTGGCCGATGGCGGCGGCGATGCGATCCCTGTCGGCGTCATGGCGGATCGGAAAGGCGTTGACGAACCAGTCGGCGACGGCCTCCCGGCTGGCGGGCTGCGGGCCCGCCCAGATGTCCCGCACGTCTTCGAACAGGGTCTCGAAGGCGCGCCGCGCAGAGTTCCTGTCACCACGCTCCGCCTGTATCGCCGCGATCCAGCCCTGATTGTCGATGATGCTGTTCGCCCCCAGTTCCGCGGCCTCCGCGGCTTCGTCGAGCCGGCCGAGAAAATAGAGCGTGGAGGCATTATAGGCCCAGCACCAATCGGGCATGTTGCGGCTGATCCCCTGCAGGCATGTCAGCGTCGCATCCGCCTTTTCCCGCTGTCCGAACCAGGCATAGCCCATGGCGCAACTGGCAAGCGTTGACTGGCTGTTCGGATTGAGACCGACAGCCAGATCCATGTGCATCGCGGCACGGGCGAATTCCCGGCGCATGGCGGCGGTCCAGGCGACGGTGCGCTGAATGCGGCCGTCCATCGGATCCACATCCACCGCCCGCGCCGCCCATTTGGCGGCCTGCCGCACACGTTTGTCGCCGGGCATCTGGCCCGGCCAGATGATGTGGTGGATATTCACCAGAGAGGCCAGGCGGAACAGTGCCGGCGCATTGTCCGGGTCCTGGTCCAGGATGGCGCTGAAAATCGTCGAGGCTTCTTCCGCCCCCTCGGGGGTCCAGCGCATCAGCGCCCGGTCTCCGCGAAGCCAGGCGTCGTAGCTGGTGGCGAAGCGGTCGATGCCGGAACAGGCCTGTGCCAGCCGGTCGGAGGAGACATATCCCTTGATGGCCAGAATGATGTCGCGAATGGCCTCCTGCAGCGACGCCGCCTGATTTCCCGCGACGCGATAATGGCCGACCCAGACAACGCGGCCCGAAGAATGCCGCCGCAGTTCCAGCTTCACGGTCAGGGTGCCGGTTGTGTCGGGAACGCCGAGATCGAGGACATAATCGAAGATATCCGCATCGCGTCCGGCGCCCGCGGACCACATCGCCATGTCGATGATGGACCAGTCCCGGAACCGGGTCAGGCTGGCGATGAGCTCGGCCCGGAAGGCGGAGGCGATGGAGGCGGTTTCGGCAGGGGGCGGATCGATTGCACCGATGGCGATCCGCAGCAACCGGCGCGGCCGCGTCTCCGGGCGCTGGTCGGCGATCCGGGCGGCGGCATTTTGCGTGACCGCGCGGATCGCGTCGCGGATCGCTTTGCCCGGTGCAATCGCATGGGTTTGCGACAGGTAGCGTTTCAGACGCTCGTATTCTGCCAAGGCGGCGGGTCTGTCGTCGTGAAAGAGCCGGGCCTGAATGCGCGCCAGCGCGGCCTGTTCGTTTCCCGGTTCCAGCAGCAGCATCGCATCGGCCGCTTCCTCCCGGGTGCGCTCGGTGGCGGGGGTGCGTTCCAGAAGCTCTTCCAGCGCGTGCAGGACGCGCCGGCGCCAGTTCTCCCGGGAAATGCGCAGCCAGGTTCGGAACACCGGGCTGATCCCGTCGAACCCGGCGAGGATCCGGTCGGGCCAGTCCGCATCCTGGGTGAAAACCGCCGGAACCTGCCCGCGTCTGAGCGCGCGCAAATGCCCCGCTAGGTCGGTTTCGAACCGGGCCTGATCCAGAAAGACCAGATCGCCCTGCCGGGTTGGCCGAAGGTCGGCGGTGCCGGGAAAGCCCGCCAGTGCGCTGAGGCTGGCCTCGAGGGTGGTCAGCGCCTTTTCCTGGGACAGCTTCGGGGTGAGGAGCGTGATCAGCCGTTCGGTCGTCTCGGTATGTCCGGAGCAGAGGGCGAGATACCCCAGCAGGGCCAGTGCGTTCCGGTCCTGCTGGGCGGTGTCGCCGGGCACGGCCGCCTCTGGAATGCGCGGACCGTTCAGCAGCGCGATGGTCGGCAGCGGTCCGCTGGCGGCGGGCGTGGCGGCCATCGCCGGATCGACGATCTGAAACAGTGGGATGCGTTCCTGGATGTTCCTCAGTTTCGGGGCGCCGATGGGCACGAACCGCAGGTGGGGCAGGGCGCTGACCTCTGCATAGACCTGTTCGGAGACGACGCAGCCGCCGGCCTGGGCATGGGCCTGAAGCCGGGCGGCGATATTGACCGTATTGCCGAACACATCGCCGTTTCGGAACACCACTTCGCCGGCATGGAGGCCGGTGCGAAAGCAATATGGCGCGGGCTCGCCCGCCTGTATCTTCGCGACCGTCCGGTGAAACTCGGTGCCGAAGGAAATCGCGTTGGTCGCATCGTCGAAGACCAGCAGGGCCCCGTCACCCATGGTCTTGACGAGGGTGCCATTGTGCCGGTGCGACAGGATCCGGATCGTGTCGAAACACCCGGCCATGAACTCCAGCGTCGACGCCTCGTCGGTGCCGATGTTGTGGCTGTAGGACACCATGTCGGTGAAGAGCACGACACGCGTGGCCCGGCTGCTGTCGGAGCCGCGCGGCAAGGTGGAAAGCTGGGCGGTGTTGGATTTCATCCTTTGTCGCAGCCTTTGGTCCATCTACGCTTGTTTACATGAGCTTAGAGGATTTGCGGCCATATTTCGAGCTACACCCCCTGTCGCCGGAGGGGTGGCCGGTGCATTGCAATGTGACGATGCCCAATCACCGGGCTCTTGAGAGGTGGCCGCTGTGGCCCGAAGGGGCGCTGCCGCGCGCGGGGAGAGCCGGCGCCGGCAAGGGCGGCACCGAACGGGCCGCCATGCTGAGCGGGCTGGGGGAGATGATCGAAGTGGCCGCGCTTTGCCGATGGGCCGACGACCCGACCGTCGTGGCCCCCCGGGAGGAGCTGCCGGGGCCGGTCTGGGGGGCGGCCGAGCTGGCGGGGTTTGCGGCAGATCAGATCGCGGATCGTGACATGTGGACCCGCAGGCTGGGCGGGCTCGACCAGATCCCCCGGCCTGGCGAAGGGGCTGCGGAATGGCTTCCGGCCCGCGATCTGTCCGAGCAAACCGTCTGGGTCGCGGCAGAGGCTGTTTTCCTGGCTGCGGGTGGGGCCGGCTGCGGTGGCAGGTGGGCTCAGGCCGATACCAACGGCGGCGCCGCTGGCGAGACGCATCGCGGCGCGCAGGCCGCTGCGCTGATGGAGCTGATCGAACGCGATGCGACCGGGCGCTGGTGGTACGGCCGCCGGGCGCGTCCGTTGCTGGACCCGACCGGCCTGACAGCTGATGGTGCCGGGGTTCTCCGGGCGTTGCAGGACCATGGGCTCCGGGTCCTGCTGTTCGACATTACCACCGATCTGGGCGTGCCGGTCGTGGCGGCGGTCGGCGCAGGCGGAGCCGGCGCGGGGCCTGTCGCCCTGGGGGCCGCGGCGGCCCCTGATCATGCTGGGGCGGCGGTCCGGGCGCTGTGCGAAATGGCCCAGATGTGGCTGCTTTTCGAGATGCGCGGGGAGAGGCCGGGGCTTGCGGACTGGCGGCGAGAGGTCTCGCTGGACCTGCCGCCTCTGTCCCTCGGGCGCTCCGCGCCCGGTCGGGTTCTCCGGCCGGCGCAGGACGGGATCGCCCGCCGCCTCGAGCGGGCCGGTGTGCGCGTCGCCTTCGTGGACCGCACCCGGTCGGAGATTGGCATACCGGTGTGGAAAGCCATTTCGCCGGACCTTTGCCACTGGAAACCCCGCTTCGGTCGCCCACGCTTGCTGGCGGCTGACGATCGGGATCTCGGGGCCGTATCGCCAGTGCCCAATCCAGTGCTTCTGCGTCTCTGAGCGGTCGGGCCCGGTGCCGGTTACTCGATGCCGATCGAGATCGAATCGCTCAGGTCGTCCAGGGTCAGGGGCGCGCCGAGGGCGCCGAACACCACCACCGAGGAATGCCCGAATTCGAAGTGGACCCTGCCGTCGCCGGATTCTGAGGCGAAATCCCAGAAATCGTCCCAGCGTGTGAACCGGTCCTCGGCATCGACGAAGCGGATCTTGTCGATGCCGACCTCGAAATCCCTCACGATGTTGCTTTCGCCCACGTCCCAGTTGAACTCGAAGGTATCGGTCTCCCCGTCGGGGGCGTTGAAGGTGCCGCCGTTCAGTTCGTCGAAATCGCCGCTGCCGGGGCGCAGGATGTCCTCGCCGCTGCCGCCGTACAAAACGTCGACGTTTCCGGCGCCCCCGTCCAGGATGTCGTCGCCTGGTCCGCCCGCCAGCCAGTCATTGCCCTTGCCGCCGAAGAGCTTGTCGTTGCCGATCTCGAAGCTGTCGTCGTAGTCGTCCTCGGGAGAAGTGCCGAGGAAGTCGTCGCCGGCGCCGCCGCGCAGGATATCGTTGTCCGCGTCGCCGAAGAGACGGTCGCTGCCGGCGCCGCCTTCGAGGGTGTCGCGGTCTTCTCCGCCTTCCAGGTAATCGTCGCCGGCATCGCCGAACAGCTTGTCCTTGTGCAGGCCGCCATCCAGATCGTCGTCGCCGGCGCCGCCATAGAGCGTATCCTTGCCACGGGCACCGACCAGTTTGTCGTTGCCCTCTCCTCCGCGCAGGGTGTCGTTTCCGGGTCCGCCGAACAGTTCGTCGTTGCCGTCGCCGCCGAACAGCGTGTCGTTCGCCTGGCCGCCCGACAGCTCGTCATCCCCGTCATCGCCGTACAGGGTGTCTTCTTTGCCGCCGCCCTCCAGCGTGTCGGCGCCGCTGCCGCCGCGCAGCCTGTCGTCGCCGCCATCGCCGAACAGGGTATCGTCGCCGCCGTTGCCTTGCAGTCTGTCCTTGCCGTCGCCGCCGCGCAGGATGTCGTCGCCGCTGCCGCCCAGCAGGTCGTCATCGCCATCGCCGCCGTTCAGCGTGTCGTTGCCCTTCAGCCCTTCCAGTCGATCGTTGCCGTTGTCGCCCTCAAGGCTGTCATCGCCGTCCTGGCCGAACAGGATGTCATCGCCATTGCCGCCGTGCAGGATGTCGTTGCCGTCCTGACCGAGCAGGGTGTCGTTGCCGCCGTCGCCCCAGATGGTGTCGTTGCCGAGCCCGCCGGCGATCTGATCGTCCCCGGCGCGGCCATGGCCTTCGTCATCGCCATCGCCGAGGGTGCCGACATCGGACAGGAAGCTGAGGGTGACGTCATCGTCCCCGGCCAGCAGGTCGCCGAAGGTCATGACCAGGAAATCCTGCAGCAGCGGCGGGTTGGAGAAGCGGAAGATGTTATAGCCGCCGCCGCCTGCCAGCACGCCGAAGAAGAAGGAGGCGATCGGCAGGGCCAGAACCTTGATACCGTGCTGTTCGATCGTTTCGTCGGGACCCCAGACCGGATAGAGGATGCCATCCGCCGGGTTGAAGGTGGCGAACACGGTGCCGGCGGTGTCCTGCACCGACCCGATGTCGGAGATGCCGGAGACATTCCCCGCAGAGAAGAAATAGGGAAAGACCTCGGTCTCCGCGTCGTAGAAGGCGGCGCCGGTCCCGTCATCGAGATAGCTTTCGTAGAATTCGATCCTGACGCCCATGGTTGCCGTCCTGGGGTTGCGGAGGGTTACGTTACGGTAACTTCCGGGCCTTCGGCGAGTCAAGGCGCGCGGGGCGGCCGGCGGTGGCGCGGGGCCAGCCGGGGCCGGTCAGCCGCCTTCGCCCCAGCGCTGGACCAGCGCCCGGGCGCTGCCGAAGCGGCGCAGCGCGTGGGGATAGCGGCGCTGCGGGCGGAACAGGGTTTCGGTCCGGGGCAGGGACAACCCCGTGCCCCGTGCCTCCGCCGCGAGCAGGGCGGTGCCCAGGGCGGTTCGTTCGGCATAGTCGGAGCGGGCGAAGCTCTTGCCGGTCACGTCGGCGAGAAACTGGCAGAACCAGCGGTTCTGCGTCAGCCCTCCGTCCAGCCCGATTGGTTCGGCGACCGGGCTGCGGCCTTCGATCTCGGCCAGCAGTTCGGCGATGCGCAGGGCGATACCTTCCAGCACCGCCTGCACCATCTGGGGGGCGCCCGTGGTCAGGGTCAGGCCCAACCAGCTGCCCCGGGCGGCGCTGTCCCAATGCGGGCAGCCGAGGCCGGAGAGGGCGGGAACGAAGACCAGATCGCGGTCGATCATCGCCGGCCCGTCGGTCGGGTCGAAGGCGTCGAGCATGTCGAAACTGTCGAAAAGCCCCAGTTCCCGCACCCAGTTGAGCGCCGCGGCGGCGGTGAAAACGCCCCCTTCAAGCGCGTATTGCGCCGGATGTCCCCGCAGCCGCCAGGCCACGGTGGGCAAGGCGGCCCCCTCGGCGGTGGGCGGGATCGCCCCGGTCAGCGTCAGGGCGAAGGCACCGGTGCCGACGGTGATCTTGCTCTCGCCCCGCCGGCGCAGGCCATGGCCGAACAGCGCCGCCTGCTGATCGACGATGCTGGCGCAGAGCGGCAGGCCCTCGGCCCGGCCCAGATCGCCGTTGCAGTCGGTGATCGCCGGAAGACAGTCCGGCGGCACCCCGAACAGCGCGCAGAGATCGTGATCCCAGTCGAGGGTTCGCAGGTTCATCAGCGCGGTGCGGGACGCGGTGGCAACATCGGTTTCGAACCGGCCGGTCAGCACGTCGCGGAAAAAGGCATCCGTGGTGCCGAGGCGCAGGCGCCCCTCGGCATGCAGCGCCCGCGCCCGGGGGAATTCGCGCAGACACCAGCCGAGCTTCGAGGCCGAGAAATAGGGCGACAGCCTGAGCCCGGCCCGGTCGCGGAGGCGCGGGGCGTGTCCTGCCGCCGCCAGCGCGCTGCAATCGGCCTCGGTCCGGTTGTCCTGCCAGACGATGACGGGAGAGACCGGCGTCTTGGTTCGCGCGTCCCAAGCCAGGCAGCTTTCGCCCTGATTGGCGATCCCCCAGACCTCCGCCCCGGCGGCCCGGCCGCGGGCGAGGGCCGCGCGCAGATGGGACAGCAGCTCTTCCGGATCGTGTTCGACCCAGCCGGGTCGCGGGTAGATCTGCCGGTGATCGCGCTGAAACAGCCGCTCCGGCGCCGCCCCTGCCGCAAACAGGAAGGCCGAGGTGGAGGTGGTGCTCTGGTCGATCGACAGGATCTTCATCATCGGGCCTCAGGCATCGGGCAGTTTGCGCAGGATACGGCGCTCCGGTCGGGAGGCGATATGGAAACGCGCGCCATTCAGGGCGATGTCTCCGCGATAAGGGCGGCGCAGGCGCAGCTGCAGGCGGTCGAAGGCCGGGGCCGGGCCACCGGGCGACAGGCGCTGGGGCAGGGCGAAGGCGACGGCGTCGGTTTCGCAGGCCAGCGGACGGCTCAATGCGGGGTCGGGCAACTGTCCGGCCAGCGCCTGTGCGATGGCCCGCGCCACCCGGCGCCCTTCGCGGCCGCACCAGCCGGCGGTCTCGATCCCGCGCAGGAGATTGCCGGCGGCGAAATAGGCGGGATCGGAAAGCCGGCCGTACTGGTCGATCACCGGGCCGAGGCTGCCGGGATCCACCGCCAGACCGGCGGCGCGCAGCAGCGCATTCTCCGGCCGGAAGCCGCCGGTGACGATCACCCCGTCGCAGGCAATCCGCCGTGTGTTGCCGCCGGTTTCGACCGTGACGCTTTCCACCTGCGACTGACCGTGGATCGCCAGCAGCCGGGTATCGCGCCAGAGCGGCACCCTGAGGATCGGCGGCAGGGCGGCCATCGGCGCCCGGGCGCTGATCCGCGCGCCGGGTTCGATCATCGCCACCGGCCTGACGCCCAGGCTCCGGCAGGTCAGGAGAGCGGAGAAGGAGACCAGCTCGCTGCCCAGCACCACGGGACGCCGGAACGGGCGGTGGTGCGAGAAGGCGGCGAATTCCTGCAGCGTGGCGGTGTTCATCACCCCGCCGGGCTTGGTGCCGCCAATCAGCCGCGCCGCCCGCGGGGTTTCCCGCGCCCCCATCGCCAGCAGCACCGCCCGCGCGTTGATCCGGCGGAGCCCCTCGGCGGTGGACAGCTCCACCCCGCCGCCGGGCAACAGCGCGGTGACGGTGGTGGCGGTGTGGATACGGGCGCCGGCCGCCCGGGCCTCGGCCAGCAGCCGGCGGGCATAGGCGGGGCCGAACATCACCCGCCCCCATTCGCGCATCCCGTAGGGCGAATGCAGGCAATGGCGCGGGATGCCGCCGGCCTCGGCCTCGCGCTCGACCACATGGACCGAGGCGACGCCCCGCGATTTCAGCTCTGCCGCCGCCGACAGGCCCGCCGGGCCGGCGCCGACGATCAGCACGTCGAAGGTGTCGGGCAGAGGGGTCATGCTCCGGTCCCCCGGTTCAGCAGGTCCTGTACCGCCTGACCGCAATAGAACCCCTGGCAGCGGCCCATGGTGGCGCGGGTGCGGCGTTTGAACCCGGCGAAACTGTTGGGGGCGAGCGGGCCGGTCAGCGCCGCTTCGGCCTCCCGCAGGGTGACACGCTCGCAATGACAGAGCATGCCGCCGTTGCCCGGGCATTGCCAGTCCCGCCGCTCCGCCTCGGCCAGCATCGCCATGCGCGGCAGTTCCGGGTCGGACAGCGGAGAGGCGGCGAACCCGAGCCCGCTCACCAGCCGGGCCACATGGGCGGCGGTGCCGAGAGAGGAGCTGAGCCCGGTCGACCGGATCGCCCCCACCGTCACCATGTTGCGCCCCTCATGCGCCTTGATCTGATAATCCTTGAATTCGCAGGCCGGGCGCAGGCCGGCATAGATCGTCGTCACCTCTTCCCCCGCCAGGGCCGGCAGGATTTCGGCGCCCTTCCGCTTCAGCATCTCCAGCGTCGGGGTGTCGAGATCGGCGGTGCTGCGATCCTCCTGATCCTCCGCCGTGGGGCCGACCAGAAGATTGCCCCAGATGGTGCGGCAGACCACGATGCCCTTGGTCTTGTCGGTCGGCACCGGCAGCAGGATGTGGCGGGCGAGCCGCGCGGCGGCCTTGTCATAGACCACGAACTGCCCCTTGCGCGGACGGATGGAGAAGGCGGTTTCGCCCAGCAGCAGCGCGTCGATCCGGTCGCCGTAAAGGCCGGCGGCGTTGATCACATAGCGGGCGCCGACGACACCCCGCGCGGTCTCCAGCCGCCAGAGCTGCCCGTCGAAGGCGCCGCCGGTTACGGCACAGTCGCGCCACAGCTCCGCCCCGTTCAGCAGCGCTTGCAAAAGATAGGCATGCGGCGCCGACCAGGGGTCGATCAGGCTTTCGCGCGGCACCCGGAAGGCGGTGCGCAGGCTGGGGGCGAGGTTCGGTTCCAGCGCCAGCGTCTCGGCCCGCGACAGGGCGGCGACATCATCGACGCCGTTGGCGCGGGCCTGGTCGATCAGCGCCGGCAGCCGGGCCTCCTGCTCTTCGTTCCAGGCCAGGACCAGCGCGCCGCAGCGGTCGAGCGGCAGGTTCATCTGGCTGCGGATCGCCTCGTATTCCCGGTAGCCCTCCTGCACGCAGCGCCATTCCAGCGAGCCTTCCGGCGCGTCGAAGCCGGTATGCAGGATGGCCGAGTTGGCCTTGGAGGCGCCGTCCAGAATGTCGGGCGCCTTTTCCAGAACGATCACGCGGGCACCATCCAGCGTCAGCCGCCGGGCGATGGCGCAGCCGATCACCCCGGCGCCGATCACCGCGATATCGTAGGTGGGGGGCATGGCGGTGCTTTCCACATTGGGAGTTCTCATCGTGTTTCATCGCTGAAATATGACCGAACAGTCAATATGGCGAACAGATATGCCCGAATGATCGCCCGATTCTGTCTGTAGGCCGCCGCTCCGATGCGGCGCGCGAGAGCGTTCAGACGCGTTTCCCGCGCCCCTGTCTTTTCCTGTTTGGCCGCTCCGGTCGCGGGTCAGATGCCCGGAACATGATCAAAAACACCCGTGCCGTCACTTTTTTGACCGCATCGTCAAAAATTGGGTGGCGAGGCGGCGGGCATATTTGCTGACTGGAGGTGTTTCAGACGCTGCCGGAGGTCGGCTGCCCGGGTCGGGGCAGGGGCCACGGCGCGCGTTTGTGCCCTGCGTGGCCGGAACCGCGCGGCATTGAGGGATTTTGAACGAGAGACGAAGGACAGGATGCCGAAAGTGATCCAGGCCTATGTGCGCGTCGTCGACCGGGTTTCCGATTATGTCGGACTGGTGGCGATGTATCTGATCTTCCTGATGGTGAGCATTCTGCTGCTCGACGCGGTGACCCGCAATGTCATCGACATCCCCCTGCATTGGTGCATCGAGGCGGCGCAGTTCACCCTCGCGGCCTACTACTTCATGGGCGGGGCCAAGACGATGAAGGACGGCGATCATGTGCGCATGGATCTGCTGTTCGAACGGCTGAGCGAGCGCGGCAAGCACCGGTTGGACATGATTACGCTAGGCTGCCTGCTGTTCTACCTGGTGGTGCTGCTGATCGGCTCGGTCTCGTCGCTGGAATACGCGATCCAGACCGGGGAGCGCCGGTTCTCGATGTGGAACCCGTCGATGATCCCGATCAAGTCTCTGATGGTCGCCTGCATCGTGCTGATGATCCTGCAGACGGTTTCGGAATTCTTCAAACATGCCGCGGCGCTGCGCGGGGAGGTGCTGGAATGAGCCCGGAACTGATCGCGCTCACCATGTTCGGCACCATGATGGTGCTGCTCCTGACCGGCCAGCGGGTGTTCGGCGCCATCGGGTTCGTCGGTTCGGCCATGGTGCTGCTGCTCTACGGGACCGGCGGGATCGAGATTCCCTTCTCCGCCGCGTTCAAGCTGTTCAACTGGTTCCCGATGCTGACGCTGCCCCTGTTCATCTACATGGGCTATGTGTTGTCCGAGGCGGGGATCGCCGAGGATCTCTACAAGATGCTGCACGTCTGGTTCGGCCGGGTCGGCGGCGGGCTGGCGATCGGCACGATTTTCCTCATGGTCATCATCTCGGCAATGAACGGCCTGTCGGTTGCCGGCATGGCCATCGGGGCCACCATCGCGCTGCCCGAAATGCTGCGCCGGGGCTATGACAAGGTGCTGATCACCGGGGTGGTGCAGGGCGGATCGTCGCTGGGCATCCTGGTGCCGCCCTCGGTGGTCATGGTGCTCTATGGCATGATCGCGCGCCAGCCGGTGTCGCAGCTCTGGCTGGCCGGGGTGATCCCGGGGCTGCTGATGGCGGCGATGTTCGTCATCTATGTGCTGATCCGGGCGCGGCTGAACCCCGCGCTCGCCCCGGTGGTCTCCGACGAAGAGCTGAACATGCCGCTGTCGGAAAAGCTGAAGCTGCTGCGGGCGGGCATCATCCCCTTCCTGATCTTCTTCGCGATGACCGGGCTTTTCATCATGGGCTATACCAGCCTGGTCGAAAGCTCGGCGGTGGGGGCGACCGCGGCGACGCTGGCGGCCATCGTCAAGGGGCGGTTCACCTGGAAGATGATGCATGAGACCGCACGCAAGACGCTGGGTGTCTCCTCAATGTTCCTGTGGCTGATCCTGGCGGCGCTGGCCTTCGGTGCGGTTTTCGACGGTATCGGGGCCGTGCGCGCGATCGAGAACCTGTTCCTGAACCGCTGGGAGCTGAGCCCCTGGCAGGTCATCATCATGATGCAGCTGTCCTTCATCGTGATGGGGATGTTCCTGGACGACACCGCCATGCTGGTGATTGTCGCCCCGCTCTATGTGCCGCTGGTCAAGACGCTGGATCTGGGCTTCGGCAGCGGCAACACCCAGCTGATCTGGTTCGGGGTGCTCTATACGATGACCTGCCAGATCGCCTATATCACGCCGCCCTTCGGCTATAACCTCTTCCTGATGCGCGCCATGGCGCCAAAGGACATCACCCTTCCCGACATCTACCGCTCGATCTGGCCCTTCGTCGCCATGATGACGCTGACCATCGCGCTGGTAATGCTGTTCCCGCAGATCGCCCTCTGGCTGCCTCAGGCTGTGCGGAACTGATCACCTCGACCAATGATAACCATCCGACAGTGAGGTCTTTCATGACTGATAATTCCAGGAAATCGCCGTCAGAGAAAATCCTGACATCGCGCCGGAAATTTCTTGCCGGCTCTGCCATCGGGGCGGCCTCCACCCTGGCCGCGCCCGCGGCGATCGCCCAGCAGGGGCCGATCAAGTGGCGGCTGCAGACCTATTCCGGGGCGCCGCTCGGGGCGCATGTGATCAAGCCGCAGATCGAGGCCTTCAACGAGGCCGCCAATGGCGAGATGGAGATCGAGCTCTATTACGCCGACCAGCTGGTGCCGACCGGGGAGCTGTTCCGCGCGCTGCAGAACGGTACGCTGGACGCGGTGCAGTCGGATGAGGCGACCATGGCCTCGCCGGTCGATATCTCGGTCTTCGGTGGCTATTTCCCCTTCGCCACCCGCTATTCGCTCGATGTGCCGGCGCTGTTCAAATACTACGGCCTGGCCGAGATCTGGCAGGAGGCCTATGACGAGGTCGACAATGTCACCTGGCTGTCCACCGGCGCCTGGGACCCGCTGCACATCTTCACCAAGGAGCCGATCCGCAGCCTGGCCGACATGAAGGGCAAGCGCGTCTTCGGGGTGCCGACCGCCGGCCGCTTCCTGTCCCGCTATGGGCTGATCCCGGTGACCGTGCCGTGGGACGACGTCGAAGTCGCGCTGCAGACCGGAGAGCTGGACGGGGTCGCCTGGTGCGGCTTTACCGAAGCCTATGAGGTCGGCTGGGCCGATATCTGCAACTATGCGCTGACCAACTCGGTCACCGGCGCTTGGTTCGGCTCCTATTTCGCCAATACCGAAAGCTGGAACAAGGTGCCGCCGCATCTGCAGGAACTCTTCAAGATCACCATCGATCAGTCGCATTATTACCGCGCGGTCTGGTACTGGGGTGGCGAGGCCAAGCTGCGGGTCGAGGGCGAGAAGATGGAACTGACCTCGATCCCGCCGGAGGAATGGGCCACCGTCGTGAAGGACGCCGAAGGCTTCTGGGATGAAATCGCCGCGCAGGGCGAGCGTCCGAAGAAGGTGGTCGACGCCTTCAAGAAATACGCCGCGGTGATGGAGAAGGCCGGCTACCCCTATCGCTGAGTATCAGGGGCGTGATCCCGGGCGGCAGGCGTGGCGACCGCCTGCCGCCCATGCCGCGCCGGCGGGGCCGATGCGCCCGCCGGCGCCGTGCTTTTCTGCCGGAGCGATGGAGCCTGCCACATGTCCGAAACCTATGATGTGATTGTCGTCGGCGCGGGCTCGGCAGGGGCAACCCTGGCGGGGCGGCTCTCCGAAGACCCGGGCACCCGGGTGCTGCTGCTGGAGGCGGGGCGCGACTGGCGCGCCGCAGAGGCGCCGGAGGCGGCGCGGTCGGCCAATATCATTCCCTTCATGTATCGCCCGGAGCATCAGGCCGCCTGGCAGTGGCCAGGGCTGCAGAGCCGCCGCACCGCGGTGCAGGCGCCGCGCCACTACTGGCGCGGGCGGGGACTGGGCGGCAGTTCTCTGGTCAATGCCCAGATCGCCATCTGGGGCGTGGGGCAGGCCTTCGATACCTGGGCGGCGCTGGGATGCGAGGGCTGGTCGGCCGCCGAGGTGCTGCCACTCTTCGCCCGGATGGAGGACGATCCCGATATGGCTGGGGTCCCCCATCACGGGCAGGGCGGGCCGATCCCGATCTATCGCGCCCCGCAGGACAGCTGGGGCCCGGTGGACCGGGGGCTGCGCGATGCCGCCCTCGCCGCCGGCTACCCGTGGAACCCGGATCTGAACGCCCCGGAAGGGGAGGGGGTCTCCTGCTATCCGATCAACAGCCGCGGGTTGCGCCGGATCACCACCAATGACGGCTATCTGGAACCGGCGCGGGGGCGGGGCAACCTGCGCATTCTCGGTGAGGCCCTGGTCGATCGGGTGATCCTGACAAAGGGCCGGGCGACCGGCGTGCGGGTGAAACTGGGCGATGAGTGGCGGGTGTTTTCCGCGCCTGAGGTCGTGCTCTCGGCCGGGGCGGTGCATTCGCCGGCGATCCTCATGCGCTCGGGGCTGGGCCCGAGCATGCATCTGCGCGACCAAGGAATCGCGGTTCAGCGCGAGATGCCGGATGTCGGCCGCCACTTCATGGATCATCCGCTGATGCGCATCAGTGTCGAGCTGAAGCCGGAGCGTGCCATGGCCGATCCGGATGCGCGCCACACCAATTGCTGTGTCACCTATTCCTCGGGTCTGGGCGGCGGTGGGCTGCGCGACATGATCCTGATCGGCTTCAATCACCGTAATGTCGAGGCGAGGGGGGAGCCCGATCCGCGCGGCGCGGTCGGCATCGGGCTCTATGACGTCTTCTCGCGGGGCTGCGTGACCCTGACCTCCGCCCGGCCCGGGGACGATCCGCGGATCGAGGAGAACATGCTGGCCGATCCGCGCGATCTGCTGCGCATGCGCGACGGGGTGCGGCGGGTCCGGCTGCTGGCGCGACAGCCGGCCCTGGCCGGGATCGCCCGCAGCATCACGCTGGCCGACAGCGGTATCAGCCTGGAGACGGGGGCCGATCTGTCTGACCCGGAACTGGACGCGCTGCTGCTGGAACAGGCCGGGGACATCCAGCACGCCGCCGGAACCTGCCGGATGAGCGCTTATCGCGATCCGCTGGGGGTGGTGAACCCGGACCTGACGGTCAAGGGGGTGCCGGGGCTGCGGGTGGCCGATGCCTCGATCATGCCGCTCGACTGCCGGGCCAACACCCATATGACCTGCGTGATGATCGGCGAATGGCTGGCAAGGCACCTGCGTGGCAAGGCGGAATGAGACTTTGTGGGTTGTTTTGGTCTGGCTTGGGGGGTGTTTTTTGGGGGAGTCGGAGCGGGTCTGTGGGTAAGGCTGTGGATAAGGGGTGCGGGGGAGAGTGCCGGGGG
>NZ_JASNJD010000012.1 GCF_030164425.1 Pseudodonghicola flavimaris
TGTTGAACAGCGAGGCACGGCGCTTGATGCCGTGAACCTCATAGCCTTTTTCCAGGAGAAACTCAGCCAGATAAGAGCCATCCTGCCCTGTGATGCCGGTGATGAGTGCTTTGCGGGTCATGTCTTGTCCTTTTGACCGCATCGCGGCGGCACCCCGCCCCCGCGATGCCCGGAGGAGAGGAGCCGCGCCGGTCAGCGCGGCCCGGGCGTGTGGGGCGCGCGGCGCAGGCGGAGCCGCTCCAGCGCCATATCCCCGAGGAACCGGGGAATCGAGATCGCGATCCGGCGCCAGTGCCGGCGCGGCTGCATCGCCAGGCGGTGCAGCCATTCCAGCCCGGCGCGGCGCAGCAAGGGGTGCGAGCGTTTAAGCCGACCGCTATAGAAATCGAACACCGCCCCCACCGCGCCGGCGAATTTCACCGACAGTTCCGCCTGATGCGCCGCCAGCCATTTCTCCTGCTTCGGAGCGGTCATCCCGACCCAGAGCACATCCGGCGCGGCCGCATTGACCGCCGCGATCATCGCCACGCTCTGCGCCTCGGAAAACGCCGCGGCGAAGGGCGGCGAATAGCTGCCCGCCAGCCGCACCCGCGGATAGTCCCGCGCCAGCCGCTCTGCGATCCGCTCCAGCGTTTCCTGCGTACTGCCGAGAAAGAACACGCTGCCACCCCGGGCGTCCAGCGCCTGCATCATCGCCGTGAACACGTCCGGGCCGGTGATCCGCCCGGCGATCCGGCGTCCCATCATCCGCCCGGCCCAGACCAGCGCCACCCCGTCGGGCACCAGCCAATCGGCCGCGCGCAGCGCCCGGTCATAGGGCGCATCATCCTTGCCCACCACATAGGAATGGACGTTGAGACAGGCCATCCAGCGGCAGCCCCGCTGCGGACGGTCCAGCACCGCCGTCATCGCGGCGAAGCAGGCCGGCGGCTCCGCCTCGACCAGATAGCCCATGGTTTCCAGCTTCATCGCAGAGGTTCCCCCGGAGAGCGGCACGGTTCAGGGCACATCGATGGTGTCGAGATCGAGCGCCGCGATCATCGTCTGCATCTGCGCGGCAGAGACATCTTCGGACAGCAGACGATAGCCGAACTGTCGGCTGGCGACCAAGGCGGCCGGCACCCGCAGGAAGAACGGCCCCGGCCGCGCCGCCGACAGCGTCACCGTCAGCGCCAGCCGCCGCGCGCCATAGCCATGGCCGCGGGCCGCCAGCCGCAGCAGCGGCGGCAGCGGCGCAAAGGCGCCGCTGTCCGGTCGGCTCACCTGCCAGAGCCCCGCCTGCTCCGCCCGCGCGCCGGTGAACCCCAGCCGCCAGAGCAGCGGCACTCCGACATAGAGGTTCATCTCCCCCCGCAGCGTCCAGCCGAGGTATTTCTGGCGCAGATGCCGGATGTTCTCGTTCGGGTAGCCGACCACCGCCGTGACAGAGGCCGCCGCCAGACGTTCGTAAAGCGCGGTTCCCAATGTCACAGATGCCTTTCCACGGCTGCCATCCGACATCGTATCGGTGGCCAGGAACACCGGTCCGATACCGCTGTCGAGCAGGAGGCCCGAGTAGCAGGCCACCAACCGATCGCCGAGCCAGAGCCCGGCGAAGCGCGCCGGATTGAGCCGGTACTTGCGGAACAGCGCATGGCCCTTGTCCTCTGTCGCGCCATAGCAGCGGGCGAAGAGCGCGCACCACTCCGCCTCGAATGCCGTATCGGCCTCTGCTCCGGTGAGAATTGCAATATGCTCCGGCGGATCCTGGATCGGCTCTGTCATCGCGCCTGCCCCTCTGCCAGATCGACGATGCGGACCCGGTCCCAATCGATGGTGGCCGCGGCCGCGCCCAGCGTCATCACCTCGCCGCTGTCCAGCAGCCGGTCGAGCTTGGCCGCCGCGCCGCGAATACCCACATAGGATTTGAAACGCCGCACCCGCGACAGCCCCGGGATCATCGGCTGACCGCTGTCGAAATCACGCAGGTGGAAATAGGTCATGTTATAGGCCTGCCGCCGGACCAGCCACCGGCCCACCGCCCCCGGCACCAGCCGGAAATAACCGCCACCGCCATAGACCAGCGGCTGCCCCAGAACCCGGGCGTAATTGATCGGCAGTTCCCGCAACCGCCGCCCCGACGGGGTGCGCAGCATCGCCGGCCCGCCGGCACCGTACCCCGCGAAGCCGCCATGCGCCCGCGGCGCGGGAAAGATCGAACAATCGGTATCGAAGCCGAGATCGGCCAGCACATCGAAGGCCCAGGGCGTCGCGCGGGTGATCGAGAACCCCGGGGCGCGATAGGCGGTGGGGCGGATGCCGGTCGCTGCCTCGATATGTTTCACCGCCGCGGCCAGATCGGCGCGAAAGGCCTGCGGCGTCTGCTCGTACACCAGCTGGTGCATGTCGGAATGACAGGCGATCTCATGCCCCTCACCGGCCACCGTCGCCACCACCTCTGGATAGCGCGCCGCGACCCAGCCCAGCACGAAGAAGGTGGCCTGCACCCCATGGCGGGAGAATTGCGCCAGCAGAGCCGCGGTCGCCTCCGGCAGGCGGGTGGCGAACCGCCGCCACTGCACCTCCCCCCGGGTGGCCTCGTTGTCGAGCACGTGGAACCAATCCTCCAGATCGACCGTGAGGATGGTGACCGGCCGGCTCATCCCCGCCGCCCAGCCCCGGCGCGGCCGCGACACGGCGGATTGCGGTGCTGACCTGCTCAAGTCACCTCTCCCCGGCCGTCGGATTTCCCCGCCCGGCGCAAGGCGAATTGCTGCTGCAGGAACTGCAGGCCGGCGCGGGCGATGGGGCGGCGGGTGGTCACCTGCCGCCAGGCGTCGCGCCCCTCGTCATAAAGAACCGCCGGGCCGCGCCGCCGGATCAGCAGCCGGGTCAGGCTGCGGGCGATCACGCCGCCCCGCGCAGCAAGACGCCACAGCCGGGGCGGCGGCAACTGATGCGCCCGGACCTCGGCATCATAGGTCTCCGCCCCGAGGCTGGAGCGCTGCTGCCCAGGCAGCTTGCGAAACGCCGCCAGCGGCACAGCCACCGGCACAAGATCGGCATGGCGGGCGAAGCGGGTCCAGAGCTCGAAATCCCCGGCATAGCGCAGCGACAGGTCGAGCCCCCCGGCCCGGTCCCAGAGGCTGCGGCGCCAGAACAGGCTCTCCTGTTGCAGGAAGCCACCCAGATCGCGACTGTACCAGCCATTGGCGATGAACCGGCGCGGATAGGCACCGAGGCCGCCATAAACCGCCGTCGCCTGGCCGCGCCGGTTCAGAAAGGCCGGCTGTCCGGTGATCCAGTCGATGTCCGTATGGGCCGCGAAGATCTCTCCCACCACCGACAAAGTCCAGGGCAGATAGATGTCATCGGCATTGAGCCAACACATCACCTCGCCGCTGGCCCGCGACAGCCCCTTCTGGATCGCCTCATACTGGCCGCCGTCGGGCTCTGACACATAATAGGCCAGCCTGTCGCGATATCGCTCGATGATCTCCTGCGTTCCGTCGTCGGAGCCGCCATCGATGACGATATACTCCAGCCCGTCATAGCCCTGATCCAGAACCGAGCGCAGCGTCACATCGATATAGTCTGCAGCGTTATAACAGGCTGTCACCACAGAGATTTTCGTCATGCGCCCGCGCCGCTCCCGAGGGCCGGCTCCGCCGCTTCATAACGGGCACGCACATGGTCATAGACCTTGTAATCCAGCGCATAGGTCTCACGGAACGCTGCCGCGACCTCTGCGGAGATATCGGGATGCCGGCCCGAACGGTTGACATGAGGCAGGTCCGGCAACTGGCCGGTTTTGCCCAGCGCCCGTGCGATCCGCTCCATCGACGCGGCCAGGTTTTCCATCACACCGATTTCGACAAATCTGGTCTCGATCACCTCGGCGTAGTTCTGTTCGGTCACCTTCACCGGAAAATGTTCGAGAATCCGAGAGCCATAGTTCAGAACGAAGTCCTCCACCCCGGAGAAGGCCAGGATCGCATTCCGTTTTTCCCGCCGATATCGGCGCCCTTGCCGGCTGAGCCCACCCCCGCGGATCCAGGAAGCAATCGCCCGCGGACGGCGCCGCCAGATCGGATCGGCCTGTTGCAGCGAGTAGAAATACTCCGAAACCGCCGTTTCCAGCGGATCGCGCAGGATTGTCACGAACTGGCGCACATCCGGGTACTGATCCGGGATCCCGAGCCCGATACGCGCATTGAAGTGCCCGTAAACCAATTGCGGCACCCCCACGGGCTGCGTAGCGAAGTCGACGGGGTCCGGATATTGCCCGGTGGCCGGCGCGATGTAGTGGGAATGAAACCCGGCCCCGAACCACGACTGCATGATCGGACGAATACTGGTTCCCGCGCACTTCGGAACATGTATGAAAATCAAAGGCCTGGAGGGATCGTAGGCAATCATGTGACTGACCCGCCCCCCATCATACGGGCGGTTGCAGGCTGCCTGCGCCCCATCGGCAGATACAGTCCTTTGCGTTGGCGACCCGCACGCGCGGCCTCTGTTGCGGGATTGCGCTCCAACGCGAGACATTGGAGCCCGGCATAGAGAGGATAGCTCAGGAAGAACTCTCCATTCAGTTGCAGGACCGCAATCGCGAATACGAAGATGCGGCTGATCCCGGTAACCCCAAGCCGGCCAAGACCGATCCAAAAGCCACTGAGGAAAACGAGAAGCCCGCAAAGACCCAACTGACGAGCATAGCCGGTCAACCCGTTGCCGGTGGCGAACCGCTCCAGATCGGGATGCAGTGAGAATTGCGTCGCCAGCGACTGCCCCCACCCAAACAGCGGTCGGATTTGAATATAGGCCCAGTCAAAAATGACCGCGCCGAAGCGGGAAACCTGCCAGCCGGCCTCCTGGAAGACCGCCCGTTCATAGAGCCCGACGATCTTGGAACCGACAAAATCCAGCTGCCACAGCGCCAGGGCCATCGGCAGCAGAAGCAGCGGCAACAGCGTCAGGATCGCCAATCGGTTCAGGCCGTTCCGGGTCCGCTCAGTCGCGACAATGCGAAACGTCATCAGAGCCAGGGGCAGGAAGACATAACCGGTGGTCGACAATGTCGTCAGCTCGGTCACCACCAGAATCGCACGCCAGCGCCGCAGCACAGGGGCCGGCAGATCGGTCGCAATGGTCGCCAGCAGCACCAGTGCCAGGATCAGATATCCGGAAAACGCCCCCGGCTCCCAGAACATCCCGGCGTTGCGATAGAGTTCCTCTCCCCCCATAAAACTGTGAAGCAGGACATTGATCCGCTCGTTCACACCACTGGCCTCTGCCCCGATCAACGCGCTCAACGGGCGAAAGACCTCGTAGAGCCTGATCCCGACGGCGGCAGCCACCACGCTTGACAGATGAAACAGCAGGCTCAGCGTGGCGAGCCAGACCATTACCCGCACATAGGCCAGGCGGAAGTAGCGCACCGTCCCGATCACCCCGGCCCCGATCACGAGTTTGAAAAAGAACCCCGCGATCGTCACCGCAGCGAAATAATGCAAAGACAGGGTTTGGAAGAGAAAGATCATCAGATAGATCGAAACGACGATGAGAAAACTACGACTTTCCAGGACGCGCTGGAGCTTGATCATCCGTAACAGGATGATCAGAAAGGCCCCCAGCAGCACCACATCCTGCCGGGCGCCAGTGGTGAAGGCCTGGTTGCCGGAAATCGCCACCAGCAGCAGGACCAGAAGATAGTCCACCTGGCTCGGCCGATACCGCAGGCGCAACCGGGTCATGACTCGGCCCCGCGGCGGGCCGCGAATATCCCCGGCACCCAGCACAGCCACAATCCGTCACGCAGCCGGATCGTCAACAGAGTCGCGGTGTTCCAGAAAACCAGGCTTGCGGTCATGGCGACAGCCGGGCCGATCACGCCCAGCCATGGTGTCAGCAGCAGGTTCAGCACAATGCTCAGCACCGCCGCGACCGTGATGATCCGCGCCAGCAGATGCTGACCTCCGGTCATGCTGAGATAGGGATTGGTCGCGCCGGTCAGCGCGGCGACCGCTTGCCCCACCAACAACACCGTCAAAGGCGCCGTGGCATCGGCGAAACCGGCGCCAAAGCCCCATTGCATCAGGCCATGACGCGCAAGGAACAGGCCCAGGATGATCGGCACAGAGCTCCAGAAGATCAACCGGCTGACCTGACGCCCATAGTGCTGTAGCGCCTCCCGGTCTCCCTGAGCGCGAAGACGCGCGAACTGCGGCTGCGCCACCAGGCTGACAGAGGAAAGCGCAAAGGAGGTCAGCAGTGACAGCTTATGCGCAACGGCATAGATCCCGACCTCCGCGGTCGGCAACAGGAAGCCGGACACCACGATGTTGCCATCCATCACCAGAACACTGGCCCCCGAGGCCAGCAGAAACGGCGCGCCCGCCGCCAGCATCTGGCGGGGAGAAAGGATCGCATCGCCCGGGTCCTGAGCGTGCCGCGCCTTGCCGAGACGCAGCATCCCCGCAAACACCGCCACTGCGCCTGTCAGGCCGACACCAAAGGCCAGAGCGGCGCTTGGCAGAATGGGCAGCGGCGGCGCCAACAGAAGCCAGACCGCCACGATGGCCAGATTCGCCGCGATCGGCAGCAGCAGCAGTCCAGCATAGGCCGGGACCGGCAGCAGCGCCCGGCTCACGCTCACCGCCAGGGCCATGAGCACCCGCCCCAGCAGTGCCGCCGCGACGATACTGAGCGCAAGGCCCGGCATCTCCCGCGCGAAACCGGGAAACCGCCCGAACAGCGCCACCAGCACCGGCGCCAGCAACAGCAGCGCGATCCCCAGCACCAGCCAGAGCGCACGGCGATAGAGCTGCAGATGGCGCCATCGGTCCTCCGGCCTCTCCCCATCGCTGAACACCCGCAGCAGGAACACCGGCAGGCCGGCCCCGGCGGCGGTGGCAAAGACCACCGCCGTTGCATTGATCAGGGCGACAAGCCCGGTCGCCTCCTTGCCGTAGACGCGCGCCACCAGAATGGTGGTGGCAAGACCCATCCCCATTCCCAGTACCCGCGCCACCGCGACCCAGGCCACGGCGCGCAGCAATCGCGTCGCCCCGCCCGGCTGCGGCGAGGCGACGATCCCCCGGGAGGGAAGCTCTCCCAACGTCATTGCCCTCTACCCCGCCGTGTCGAGCAAGAGCTGTGCCTTGCGATTGGCGCGGATCGCCGGCAGCGCCGCGACCCGCCCGTCGAGGGCCGCGTAAGTGTCCATCAGCTGGCGGCCCACGGCCCCGAGATCGACCGAAGCGCTTTCGCGCGCCCGCTGTGGCGGCAGGCGGACCGGGAAACCGGCATAGCGGGACAGCACCGTCCCGGCCCCGGACCGCCACAGATCCTCGTAGCGCAGCGACAGCACCGGCACCGTCTCGCAGGCCAGCCAGCCGTCGAGCTGTTCGCCGAACCTGAGCACATCGCGCACGGGCACATCGCGCAGCGCGCCATGGGCCGACAGATGCTCCAGATGCTCCGCGATCCAATCGGGGCCATAGGTCGTCTCGCAGCGCAGCACGCTGCGCGCCGCCGCGCTGGTCGAGCCGAACAGAAACACCACCCGCGGCGATGCCCCCGGACTGAGATCATAGGGAAAATCATGCGTCTTATAGACTCGCCCGCTGTGAAACCGTGCCCCGCCCAGATGCCAGGCGGTATCGCGCACCAGCCCCGTGAGTCGGGACCCACGCTCGCCAAACCGCGCCGCCGCCATCCCCGCGACCAGACTGTCATAGACGACGGTAGAGCCGGACCGCCCCATGCTGGCCACCAGAAGCGGCGGCGAAGAGGCCGGCAACGCCGCCTTCAACCCCTCCCGCACCGCGGATTTGAGCATCCCCATGTTCTGTCCTTCCCCCTGACCGATTTGCCGACCGTCAGAGCCCGGGAATGTCGGGCGCGTATTCGAAACGGTCGAAGACCCACCCCATATGATCGCGCACCCGTTCGGCGGCCCCGCGATCGTAATAGTCCGTCAGCGTCCGGGACCGGGTCGTATTGTTCTTCACGTGCGGCAGCTTCAGGAGCGATATATCCGCCCCGATTTCCGAGGCAATTCCGCTCAGATCGTCCACGACATTTTCAAGCCGAACGAACCTCTGAACGGCCATTTGCCCGTCGACGTTCAGCAGTTTCAGCTGATTGGTCCAGCGACCGGCGACAAATTCCCGAAATGCGTCTCGCAACGCGTCAGGGTCCTCCGGCAGGGCCTGGCGCTTCCCGCGACCGACTTGGAAATACAACGAAATCACCAGATCATAGGGATTTCGGATCGAAGAAATCTTGAGATAGCTATCAAAGGTCTCCCGCCCCAGACGCCGGCGAACCTGCGCCGCCGTCATGTGGTTGTACCACTTCTGATACCGCGACAGGCGGCGGGACACCGCATTGTCGAAAACCCCCAGTCGACTGGGACCGCGCCGCCCGATAACCCCATACTCCGAAACCAGCGTCGGTGTCAGATGTTCAACCACATGGCCCGGCGGGGTGCAGAGCGGCTCGAAAAACATCTCGATGCTGGAGCCGCCGGTCTTGATCGTCTTAATGAAAATAAAGCGATAGGGGTGACTGATCGCAACCAAGGCGAACTCCTCATCTCATCAAGACGGACTCAGGCGTCTTAGACGGTGCAAGCGTACCCGCTCGAGCAGGAGCGCCGTTGTTCCGGGATACCACCGACCTTAGGGACATCCGATTTTTCCGCACCAAAGCCACTCGTTCTGCCGCGACCAGCGGCCCCGAGGCGTACATCTTTATTCCGGGAAACAATCATGGCTACCGCACCGAGGCGCGCTCAGGCGGCCTCTCAGAATCGCGCTTCAAATTAGCAATGCGAATTACCAGAAGATCTAGCCGAGCCCCGCCTCAAGATAAAGCCAGCATTCCAAAAAATCGCACGCCGGAAATAGATAAAAAATTCAATGATCGCAACCAATCGATGAATTGATAAAATTACCCACATGCCGAGATAAAAAATAGATCAAAAAATTAGAGGATTCAGAAATGCCGCACTCCAGACACACCATAGAAAGCCCGGAAATCAGGCAAAGCGCAAAAGAGAATTAATTTCCATCAAAAATACCCGGGAACGCTGACTGATGCGCCGCTCTGGAAAACACTGTCCCCGGCGCCACCCCTCACTCCCCCCCGAGACGACACCCGGAAACACAAAAGGCCGGCGGGGCTTCCCCCACCGGCCGAGATTCTGTCGCCAGCCCTTCAGCCGGGCAGGACAGATGATATCCGATCTATGGCCTGTCAGCCGTTGTAATCTTCGTCCGCGACCTTTTCCATCCAGGTCACCGCCTCGCCATTGATCGATTCCTGAATGGCGTAGTGGCTCATCGCGGTTTCCGCAGCCGCGCCATGCCAGTGTTTCTCGCCGGCCGGGAACCAGACGACATCGCCGGCGCTGACTTCCTCGACCGGACCGCCTTCGCGCTGCACCCGGCCGCGACCGAAGGTGATGACGATGGTCTGACCTGCCGGATGGGTGTGCCAGGCGGTGCGGGCACCGGGTTCAAAGGTCACATGCGCGCCGCTGACACGACCGGGTTCTTCCGCGGCGAACATCGGATCGACACGAACGGTGCCGGTGAACCAGTCTTCCGGGCCCTTCATCGACGGCGCGCTGCCGGAACGGGTGATTTTCATTGGGGGTCTCCTTGCTTTGGCACGGCAGTCAGCCGCGCAGTTTCTCGAAACGATAGGTCAGACCGGACCCGCCGGGCTGCCGATAGGCAAGCTCCACCGTGGCCATGGCAAAGGGTTCGATGAAGCGGGCATTGTGCAGGCCGCCGGTCTCCAGCGGCGCGACGCCGATGTCGCGGATCAGGTCGCCGGCGGGCGCCCGCCCCGGCATTACTGCGCCCGGCTCTCGAACACCTGCTTGGCGACCGGCAGCGCCGAGAAGACTTTCGGCCAGCCTGCGTAGAACGCCAGATGCGACAGCATACCCCCGGCTTCCGCCTGAGTCAGCCCGTTGTCCATCGCGCGATTGAGGTGGAAGGTCATCTGCTCCGGCTGACCTGCCGCGATCAGCGCCGCCACGGTCACCAGGCTGCGATCGCGCGGGGCCAGATCGGGCCGCAGCCACAGATCGCGAAAGAGCACTTCACGGGTGTTGTCGACGACGCCCTTGCTGACATCGTTATAGAGCCCGCTGACGAACTCCTCCCGCGCGGCTTCGGCCTCTTCGTTCAGCGGCAGCAGCTCGGGGCTGGCTCCCGGCAGCGTCTCGACCGCGATGCCGCGCGCCTCGAACACCGGCGCGGCGGCCACGGCCGCGGCGGTCGCATTGCCGAACCCAGTGTAGAAGGCCAGATGGGTGATCGTCTCGGACAGCTCCGCCGGGGTCACCCCGGCGTCGAGCGCCAGCGCCACATAGCTTTGCAGGTTCTCGGTCTCGTGCCGGGTCATCAGCGCCGCGAAAGTCACCAGCGCGCGATCCCGGACCGACAACGTTTCACTCGCCCATTCCGAGCCGAAAATCGTCTCGTTCGCATAGGCGTCGAGGGCGGGGGACACCCGGCCGACGGCGTCGGGCAAGGTGCTGCGAACCTCCTGCGCGATGGCAGAACTTGTCATGAGAGCGATGGCAGAGGCTGCGATCGAGGTCTTCATCGGGGATCTCCTGTTCGACTGCGTCTACCCTCATGTGATCCCGGCGCGCGCGGATCTTAATGCCCGACCTGATCACTCCACTCATGACAGCGGCTCATCAATGCGGCCCGCCTCCTCCGCGCCACCGACGTCATTTGCGCTCCCTCAGCGCCTCGAGCACCACTTCAAAGGCAGAGGAAGACCGCTGGCGGCTGGGGTAATAGAGGTAGAAGCCAGGGAAATAGGGCGAATAGTCCCCAAGGCACATCTGCAGGGCGCCGCTCTCGATATCCGCCTGCGCCAGCCGTTCCGGCACCAGCGCCAGCCCGTGCCCGTCCCGGGCGGCCCGCAACACCGGATTGATTGTGTTGAAACAGGCCTGCCCCTTCACCTTGACGTGAATTTCACCGCCCTCCGGATCCTCGAACTCCCAGGCATAGAGCGCGCCATGCGTCGACAGACGCAGGTTGATGCAGCGGTGATCCACCAGCTCCTGCGGGACCTGCGGTGTCCCGGCCTCCTCGAAATAGGCCGGCGCGCCGACGCAGATCAGCCGTTCGTCCGGGCCGATCCGCACCGCGATCATCCCGTCGCTGACCTGATCGCCATAGCGCACCCCGGCATCGCATTGCGACGCGGCCAGATCGGTATAGCCATAGTCCATGACGAATTCGATATTCACCGAGGGGAACTGTTTCAGGACCGGTGACAGCTTGGGCCAGAGGATGCTCTCAATCGCATATTCGACGGCGACGATCCGCACCGTGCCGGTGGGCTGATCCTGCGCGTCGTTCAGCGCCTGCAGCCTGCTTTCGATCTTCTCGAAACAGGGGGTCAGCGTCGCCAGCAGATCCTCCCCCTGCAGCGTCGGCGCCACGGTGCGCGTCGTGCGGGTCAGAAGACGCAGGCCCAGGCGCTGTTCCAGCCCCTTGATCGTATGGCTGAGCGCCGATTGCGACACATTCAGCCTTGCCGCGGCCTTGGTGAAACTGCGCTCTTCCGCCACGGCGGCGAAGGCGATCAGGTCGTTGATATTCTCGCGTATCATGATGGAAGCCGGTGCTTACGGAGTATGAGTCATGGTCGTCTTTTCATGACATATGCTATCTGCTCATGAAATCGATGGATTATGCGAAAATTTACCGAGGGCGGCCCCTGATCGGCGAAAATAGGCCACCCCGGACGCCGGACCATGATCGCTCCCTTCAGACCATTCATGATGCGCCCTCATGAATGCTGTGCAGGGATCGGCGATGATCCGGCGCGCGATCCAGGGCATGATAGGATCGGACCACCCGGAAACCAACCGACAGAGGTGCCCCATGTGCGACGCATGCAAGAGATCCGCAGACCTCCTGACCCGCGCGGGCGAACGCCGGCGCGGCTTTCTGACCGCCGGAGCCGCCGCCGTGGCACTGCCCGCGCTGGCCGGCGCCGCCCGGGCGCAGGCGGCGCCGGATGCCCTCGCCCATAGTCAGGTGCAGTCCTGGGCCGCCTTCGACACCAGCGGCACCTTTGCGCCCCATACCATCACCCGGCGCGCCGCCGGCCCCCGGGATATTGTGGTCGAGATCATGTTCAGCTCGATCTGCCACTCCGACATCCACACCTACAAGGGCGACTGGGGCATGCCTGCCTTCCCGCTGGTGCCCGGGCACGAGATGGTGGGGCGGGTGATCGGCGTCGGCGCCGAGGTCCGCAAGTTCCGCGAAGGCGATATCGCCGGCGTCGGCACCATGGTCGACAGCTGCGGCACCTGCGCCAACTGCCGCGCCGACCGGGAACAGAATTGCCTGAACGGCACTACCTTCACCTACAATTCGCCCGACAGGATTTCCGGCGGCGTAACCTATGGCGGCTATTCCCGGAAGATCGTGGTCAAGGAAGACTTCGCCCTGCGGATCCCGCCGGGGGTCGATCTGGCCGGCTTCGCGCCCCTGCTCTGCGCCGGCATCACCACGTTTTCCCCGATCAACCACTGGAACCTGCAACCGGGCCAGCGCTATGGCGTGATCGGTATGGGCGGGCTCGGTCATCTGGCTGTCAAGCTGGCGGCGGCCAGGGGCGCCGAGGTCGTTGTCTTCACCACTTCCGAAGACAAACTCGAGGACGCCAGGGCCTTCGGTGCCGCCGAGGCCTACCTGTGGTCGGACGAGGACGCGATGCGCCGCCTGGCGGGCAGCTTCGATCTGATGCTCTCCACCGTGCCGGTGGCCTATCCGATGCAGCCTTTCCTCAATCTGCTGAAGCTCGACAAGACGCTCGTCAACGTCGGCGCGCTGTTCCCGGTCGAGGGTCTGCAGGGGATGATGATGGGCTTCGGCCGTCAGAGCCTTGCCGGGTCGATGACCGGCGGGATCGCCGAGACCCAGCGGGTGATCGACTTCGCCGCGCATCACGGCATCGCCGCGACCTATGAGATGATCACCCCGGATCAGATCGGCGCCGCCTGTCAGAAGGTGATCACCAAAGACGCGCGCTATCGCTATGTCATCGACATGACCGCGGCCTGAACCGCCCCCGGCTCTCAGGCAGAAGGAAGACAGCCAATGATCGCATTCTGGAGAAAGGCCCCTGCCCTCGCGCTTCTCTGCGCGGCCAGCCTGCTGCCGCCGGCGCTTGCCGACGCATCCGATGCCGGGCCAAGAAAAGGAAACAGCATGACCAAAATCCACTTTGTTCTCGACGGGGAGGTGCTTGCCGCCACTCTGGACGACACCGCCGCCGGGCGGGACTTCGCCGCGCTGCTGCCGCTCGATCTGACCCTGACCGACTATCACGGGATCGAGAAAGTCTCCGACCTGCCGCGCAAGCTCGACACCACGGGGGCGCCGGCCCGCTACCAGCCCGCCCCCGGCGATATCACGCTCTACGCGCCCTGGGGCAATCTCGCGATCTTCTGCAAGCCCTTCGACAACACCCGTGGCCTGGTCCGCCTCGGCGCCTTCGACGGCGATATCGCGGCGCTGCTGAAGTCCGGCGCGTTGTCGGTACGGATCGAACGCGCCGAGTGATCGACCGGCTTGCCGCGCGCCCCGGCCATGCGCCCTGGCCACGGGCCGCTGGGGCGCGCGGGTCCCCGTTCACAGCTTGTCGATTTCGGCCCGCACCGCCGCGACGACTTCGGGAATATGCGACAACCGCTCTTCCTCGGCCCGCAGCATCGCCTCGAAGGCGCGCTTCTTGAACACTGCGAAATCGGGCATGGTTTCCGCTGTCGCCGGGTCGACGGTACTGGCGACGATATCGATGAGACGCTCGATGGCATGAATGCGGCCCCAGAGGTAATCGTTCTCGCGCGCGGATCGTGTCAGGAACCCCCCAAACCCGATCGCCGCCTCGCCCCGCAACGGCCCGCAGCCGGCTTCGATGCAGATGGACGTCGCGTCCTGCGGGCTGATCCGATCGACCAGAACTTCCTCAAAGGCGCCGCTCTCCAGCCCCAGGGCATTCATCGCGGGCAAGATCACCACGTCGGAATAGGGCCACCCCAGATAGCCCGACAGCACGATCCGGCGAAATCGCGGATTGAGCTCCGCCATCAGCGGAGAGGCCAGGATCTGGTCAAGCTCGTCGTTGGTGCCGACTACACCGCAAATCTCTCCGATCCGGCCGATCAGCGCCGTCAGCTCGCCATTCCTAGAACGGGCATAATGGGCCGCGACGGGCAGATCGGCCGCCTGCTCCGCGCAAAACACCTGCCGTATGTCCTGCACGGGGAATTTCAGCAGGAACATCGGCTCCTCGAAGACATTGAGCCCCCGCAGGCAGGTGCTGACCTGCCGTTTCAGTTCGTCCAGCTTTTCGAATTCGACGTCCGGATCGAAATCGCCATCCTCGATCTGATAGATGGCGTTGATCTCCTGAATGATGTGGGAAATCCTGCGCGCCTTGTAGCGCACGCCGAATTCCACGATGAATCTGGCGAATGTCGGCAGCTCGGAATTCTCGCTGACCGTATCCGGGATGTGGTAGTCTTCCGGGAACATGCCCTTGGTTTCGGCCCAGGCCTCGATCACCTGCCTGATCCAGCGCGCATGCTGGGACAAGGGTTCCTGTCCGCAGATCCGGGCGACCAGATCGGCGATGACATCTATCGCTTCCAGCACCAGCGACCGCATCCAGGCGTTGTAGATCAGCGCCGACGAGGAGAGCAGATTTGTCGACGTCAGCCGCCAGTGCCGGATCTGCTCAACGGTGTGGTGTTCGCTCAGGGCGCCGCCCGTCGCCTGCTCGATCAGCTCTTCGACATGGTGGCGCGACGTCCGGGCGATGGCTTTCAGCCCTTTGACCTGGCGGTTGAACCTGCTGGTTTCCTCCAGTTCCTCGTAGATCGGGGCATAGCGTGGCAAATCGCTGAGCGCGCTGCGCAAGGTCGAAAAGAACCCCGGCATCCTCACCCCCGGATCGAAGTTCGGCTGTTCGGGATGGGGGTCGATATACACCAGCCGGCGGTCCACTTCCCGATAGGCCGCATGCTGGCGCAAGGCCTCGATCGCCGCCTGAAGCGGCTTGTTGTTGAGGATGCTGCCATCCAGCAGCACCACGTCCTCCGGGTCCAGCCCGATCTGCCGATAGTGGGAAAAGTTGGTGGCCAGGAAATGCTCCTTGCCCGTCCACTCCAGGCTCCGCCGCTCGATCAACCTGTCCATTTCCCCGATCTGCGCCGGCGGGAAAGCCCCCGGATAGCTGGCAGATGCGCGGGCGGCAAAGGCCAAAGAGGGAATGTTGACCCTGTCGAAATCCGACCGGGTCAGCCCCTGCGAAGTCCTCTCGGCGGCAAATTTCAGCATCTGCCGATGTTCCCGTTCCCAGATCAGAACCGGGTCATGCATGAAAATGGCCTTGTCGGCACCGTGATAGTCGGTAACCGAAATCCGCAGATCGAGCCGCGTCTCCGGCGGCAACAGCGTGGACCCGGGCGCCTCGTTGCCCTCCATCGCCAGCAGCCCATCCAGCAGCAGTCCGGAAAAATGGGCGCCATCGAACGGCGGTTTGAACCAGCGCGACCGCACGAAGGTGGACAGGCGGCGGCGCACGTCCTGACCGGCATCCCGTGGTAATATCCCGGCCCGCACCAGACGGGCGAAGGCCAGACGCATGAATGGCGAGATGTACCATTTGCTCCATTTCCCGGCCCGCGCTTTCGGCGAGATCAGCTTGAGGATATCGGCCTCTTCGAACCACATGTCGGAAAGCGGCGCGATACTCAGATCGTGAACGATCGCCCGGGCCAGCACCACCGCGTTGATGCCCCCGGCGGAGGAGCCTGAGATGACATCGGCAACGACCCGCAGGTCGAGCTTTCTGCCGATCTGCTTCAGAAGGTCGAAGTACACGGCCTCGGTGGACACCCCTTCCGATGACACGCCACTCGAAACGCTCCGCGCAAAAACGTGGTCCGGCAGTTGCTTTTGCGTGCTGCTGCTCGGGACGTGGTAGGCCTGCGAGGCGCGGATCAGGTTCAGAATCTCGATATTCACGCCATGCTGATAGATGGCGAGAGAGACGCCGCCGTAATAGACGAGTGCGAGGCGAAGTTCCTTTTCCTTCATCTCTAAAACGCCCCAGCGAGCCCGAAGTGCCCGCCCTGTACAAGTCAACCTTTTGATTTTCGGAGATTATACCACATGGCCGGCGAAAAGTCTCACGGAACTCAGGGCCCGGCACTGTCCATCGGCTCGGCAAGCAGGCCCTCCCACGGAGGCGACGGGCTCCCCGCGTGAAGGGTCACTTACTCGCGCGGCATGCTCTTCCCCTGTTCAGACATCCGCCCCCGGATCGTCTGTTCCAGCCCCCATCCGGCATGCCCTCCCCTGTAACCCGACGAACGCATCGCGGCATTGGCAGGAATCAAGACATTGAAATAAAAGGGAAACCGAGAAGCGTAATACCCTTTGCAACAGTGATATGGTACGGGCGGGGGGACTCGAACCCCCATGGGCTTGCGCCCCACGGATTTTCTTACCAGCTACGGCTTTCGCCGCCGCCCGGCCTCGGGCGTTTGTGGTCTGGACTATCCCTTCGCCCTAGCCTTGGCCTTAGGCGCTGCCCGTCTAGTCTCTACACCTTCCCCCGAAGGGGCTTGGCTCGGGATTGCCATGTGACAGGTTTCCCCGAATTTGAGCAGTTCTACACCGGAGTTTCCAACCGGCGCACTCAATCAACTAAGTCCGATGCGTCTACCATTCCGCCACGCCCGCACGCGGTCTCGGTATAGCCAGCCCACCAGAGCAGGCCAAGCGGAAACTCCGCAGCCCGCCCCCGGAGCGGCGCGACGTCAGGATGTCGGAAAAGAACGGCCATCGCCCGCGCTTGGCCTGTCCGGAGGCATTCTCCGGGCAGGTTCATACCCACCGCATCAGGAGATGTAGGCAGACCGCCAAAGGGCGACGCTACCTGAAATCAGCCATCGTTCGGAATAAGCAAGGCAGCGCCTCGGGCGAGCACATAAAAAACAGGCTGGCACTTGCCCGGGCCGGTCCGTGCGTCGCCCCGCCGCTGTCCAGGTCCACCCCAGAGACACCAGCCCCTTCCGCCACGCCTCTGCGGCGCGGATCGTGTCGTTGCCCCAGCAACACCAGCAGCGGATTGAAGTCCCCGGCGTCGCATCGGCCGGGGCGCTGAAACATGCGCCGTACTCGACTGCCCCCCTCTCGTACAACCTCTGATGCTGCCTCCGAAGCAGGCCCCGAAACAGGACGCCTCCGGTCCTCAGGTCACAAATTGCACCAGGAGCGGACAACATACTTGTCATTCACAATTGTTTATGACAAGTATTGTGCATCGCAAACAGGGCGGCACAAAGATGCAGGGCGACGAACACCCCAAGGACGACAACGGCAAGACGCAGGATTGTTTCGACGAGCTGGAGCTCGATTGCCTCACCGATGCGGCCAGCTATTATCTGCGGCTGCTGAACCTCTGGGTGTCGCGCGATATCGAGAAACGGCTTGAGGGTCTTCCCGTCGCCGGCGGAACCGGCAAGGTCTCGACCCTCTTCATCGTGCTGCGCCAGCCGGGCATCACCGCCTCGGAGATCACCCAGTTCGCGGGCAAGGATGCGCCGGCGATGACACGGCTGGTCGACAAGCTGATCGCCGACGACCTTCTGGAACGACGGCTCGATCCCGAGGTGCGCCGGCGTCAGCAGCTCTTCATCACCGACCGCGGGCGCGAGGTGCTCGATGCGGTGCGCGCGATCTCGGAGCGGGAGCGGGACGAAGCCTTCTGGATGCTCTCGGACGAGGAACACGCCCAGACGGTGGCGCTGCTGCGCAAGATCGCCGCAGCCTATGTCGAACGTCACCGCGGGATCGACTGGAAACCCAAATGACCCTGAAACGGCTGTTGCTGACCGGGTAACGCCCCTCAGGTCGGCCTCTTCCCTTCACCCAGAGCGCGGCGGGCTTTGCCTGACCCGACGTGCTTTCTGTTGCCTGTTCAAAGGATTTTGCAAATGCCTGGCCCACGCGTGACCCCGGTTCACGGAGATGAAACCCTGCCCGAAAAAGTCGATGTCGTCGTCATTGGCGGCGGTATCGCCGGCACCTCGACGGCGCTGGAGCTGAGCGACATGGGGCTGCGTGTTGCGCTGTGCGAAAAGGGCGGCATCGGTCAGGAGCAAAGCTCGCGCAACTGGGGGTGGGTCCGCATCTCGCGGCGCGATCCGCGGGAAATCCCGCTGATGGCCGAGGCGCTGCGCATGTGGCCGGGGCTGACCGCGCGTATCGGGCGGGAAACCGGGTTCCGCCGCTCGGGCATCATGTTCGCCGGCCGCACGGACAAGGAAATGGCCGATTACGAACGCTGGGCAGAGCATCTCAGGCCCTATCAGCTCGACTGCGGCGTGCTGTCGGGGGCGGAATTCGACGCGGTCATGCCGGGCTGCAGGGAGCCGGTCAAGGGCGGATTCTTCACCGCCGCCGACGGCCGGGCGGAGCCGCAGCTGACCGCCCCCGCCATTGCCGAGGGCGCGCGGGATCGTGGTGCCGCGATCCTCACCGAATGCGCCGTGCGCGGGATCGAGACCAGCGGCGGCGCGGTTTCGGCGGTGGTGACCGAACGCGGCACGATCGCCTGCGACGCGGTGGTGCTGGCGGGCGGGGCCTGGTCGCGGCTGTTTGCCGGCAACCTCGGGATCAATTTTCCGCAGCTCAAGATCGTCAGCACGGTGATGCGGACGGCGCCGCTCGAAGGCGGCCCCGAGGCGGCCTACTGGTCGGAACATTTTGCCTTCCGCAAACGCGAGGACGGCGGCTACACGCTGGCCTCCGGCACCGCCAATATCGTCGATATCGTCCCCGACAGCTTCCGGCTGGCCTTCAAGTACCTGCCGGCGCTGAAGCATCAGTGGCGCGATCTGCGCCTGCGGTTCGGCCCGCGTTTCGCCCAGGAGGCGACCTGTGCCCGCAACTGGCGCAACGACGAGGCCTCGCCTTTCGAATACACCCGCGTGCTCGACCCCAAACCGGACGAAAAGATCAATGCCAAGACCATGGCGGCGCTGATCGAGAACTTCCCTGTCTTCGCCAAGGCTGAGATCACCCAGAGCTGGGCCGGCTATATCGATGTCACCCCGGACGCGGTGCCGGTGATTTCCGCCATCGACACGCTGCCCGGTTTCTTCATGGCCAGCGGATTTTCCGGCCATGGCTTCGGCATCGGTCCGGCGGCGGGGCGGCTGATGGCCGAATTGGTGACCGGCCGCCCCCCCTGTGTCGATCCGCATCACTTCCGGTTCTCCCGCTTCTTCGACGGGACCCGGCTGGAACCCGACGACGGCTTTTGACCTTTCCGTTTCCCGGACGGGGCGCGAGCGACGGAAGAAGCGCCGGCGCCCTCCGTCCCCCACCTAGACCAACAGGAGACCAAAGATGACGAAAACTGCCTTTTCCTCCCTTTCCCACCCCTCGCGCCGCGGCTTTCTCGGCATGACGCTGATGACCACGGCGGGCTTGGGGCTCTCCACCCTGCCCGGGCCCGCGCGGGCGCAGGCCTCGGGTCAGGTCATCGTCGGGGTCAGCCAGGAACCGACGATATTCAACCCGCATCTGCTGCATATCGAGGTCGACGACGGCATCCACTGGGCGGTATTCGATCCGCTGCTCGTGGTCGAACCCGACGGCACGCTGGCGCCGCGCCTGGTGACCGAGGTGCCGACAGTGGAAAACGGCGGCGTCTCGGCCGATGGCACCGAGTGGAAAATCACCCTCAAAGAAGGCGTGACCTGGCATGACGGCACGCCGTTCACCGCCGAGGACGTGAAATTCACCATCGAGCTGCAGCAGAACCCGGATTTCCGCGCCGCCCGCCGCGACGGTCACGAGCTGGTCGAGGAGATCACGGTGATTTCCGACACCGAGCTGTCGTGGAAGATGACCTCTGCCTTCGCGCCCTACATGGCGATCCTGGCCTCCACCTTCATCGTGCCCAAACATGCCTTCGACGGCGTGGACCCGAACGAGGCGCCATTCAACCAGGCGCCGATCGGCACCGGCCCCTTCGTCTGGGACAGCCGCACCCCGGGCGATAATATCCAGCTCGTGGCCTATCCGGACTATCACGGCACCCGTGCCTCGATCGCGCGCGTGGTGATCAAATACGTCCCCGATCTCACCGTGCTCTATACCCAGTTCAAGACCGGCGACATCGACGTGATCGCGCTGCAGGGCATTTCGGCCGACCATTATGCCGAAGCCTCCGCCCTGCCGGGCAAGACGGTTCTGGCGGTGCCGGCGGGCAGTGTCGAAACCCTGGCGATCAATACCGGCAACCCGGTGCTGAGCGACCAGGCCGTGCGTCAGGCGCTCTATCTCGGGGTCGATAAGGACACCATCATCGAGGCGCTCTATTACGGCCTGCCGACGCCGACCGAAAGCTACATGCCGCAGCAGAGCTTCTATTATAACCCGGACCTGCCGAAACACGTCTATGACCCGGACGCCGGCAAGGCGCTGCTGGACGCGGCGGGCTGGCTGCCCGGCGACGATGGCATCCGCGTCAAGGACGGCAAGCGGCTCAGCTTCACCTGCTCGACCACCTCGGGCAACCATGTACGCGAGCAGATGCAGCAGTTCCTGCAGCAAGGCTGGAAGGACATGGGCATCGAGATGGAGATCGGGAACCTGCCGCCGGCGGTCATGTGGGGCGATCACTGGATGCAGTCGCAATATGACATGGCGGTGGTCGGCATCATCTTCCTGACCGGGCCGGATCCCGACACCCTGACCTTCATGCATTCGCAGGCGATCAACGCCCAGGGCGGCGAAGGGCAGAACACCTTCCAGATCGCCCTGCCCGAACTGGACGCGCTGCTGGAGAAAGGCGCCACCACCGTGTCGCCCGACGCGCGCAAGCCGATCTATGCCCAGGTGCAGACGATCATCCGCGACCAGCTCCCCTTCCTGCCGCTGTTCCAGCGCAACGAGGTGCGCGGGCACCAGGCCAACCTCGAAGGCTTCACCCCCAACGTCAACGTCCGCATGAACTTCTGGAACATGCAGGACTGGCGCTGGGTGTGATCGCCTGACCCAACCCTGACCGCGGCCTCCGGATTCCTGCCGGGTCCGGGGGGCGCCCTCCGCTTTTCGCCGGGAGCCTCGCCATGATACGCTTTCTTCTTCATCGAACGTTACAGGGGATCGTGCTGATCCTCATCGTGTCGATGATCGGCTTTGCCGTGATCAACCTCGCCCCGGGCGGGCCGCTGTCGCAATATGCGCTGACCCCGGGCATCAGCCAGGCCGATCTGGAACGTATCGCCCATCAGATGGGGCTCGACCGGCCGCTGCCGATCCAGTACCTCGACTGGCTGTCGAAGCTGATCGTGGGCGACTGGGGCTCCAGTTACCGCGATCAGAGCCCGGTGCTGTCGGTGATCTGGCGGCATATGTGGGCGACGCTGCTGCTGATGGGCTGTGCCACCGTGATCTCTGTCGTGCTGGGCACGCTGATCGGGGTGCTCGGCGCGCTCAGACGCTATTCGCTGTTCGACTACGTCGCCACGGTGGGGGCGATGATCGCCCTGTCGATCCCGACCTTCTGGTTCGGCCTGATCGCGATCTTCTTCTTTTCGCTGGAGCTCGGCTGGCTGCCCGCCGGCAACATGTACACCGTCGGCGATCAGAGCCTGGGCGACTATGCCATTCACCTGATCATGCCCTCGGCGGTGCTGGCGCTGGTCAACGTGGCGATCTGGAGCCGCTACATGCGGGCCTCGACGCTCGATGTGATGGATCAGGACTACGTGCGCACGGCGCGGGCCAAGGGGCTGCCGCGCTGGCGCATCATCAGCGCCCATATCGTGCGCAACGCGCTGATCCCGATGATCACGCTGGCCGGGCTGCAACTGCCGACGATCATCGGCGGCGCGCTGGTGACCGAAACGGTGTTCACCTGGCCCGGGCTCGGGCGGCTCTTCATCGATAGCCTCGGCTACAACGATTACCCGGTGATCATGGGGCTTCTGATGTTCTCGGCCATCCTCACCGTGGTTGGCAATTTCCTCGCGGATGTCGGCGTCGCCCTGGCCGACCCCCGTATCCGTCTCGGCTGAGCGAAAGGACCGTGCCCATGACCGCCATCCCCGATCCCGCGCGCAGGGCCGTCTTTGCGGTCTTCCGCGGCCCCCGCGTCCGCAAGTTCATGCGCCACCGGCTGGCGATGCTGGGGCTCGTCACCATCGTGCTGCTGACACTGGCCTGTTTCGCCGGCCCCCATTTCCTGCCCTATGACGAGCTCTACATCGATCTGCGCGCCCGCTTCTCCCCGCCGCTGAGCGGTGGCCATATCCTCGGCACCGATCCGCTGGGACGCGATATCGCGGCGCGGCTGTTTTCGGCCGGGCAGATTTCGCTGACCGTCGGGTTCACCGCGATGGTTCTGTCGACGCTGATCGGCACCGCCATCGGCATCGTGGCGGGGTACTTCGGCGGCTGGACCCGGACCGGGCTGATGCGGATGGTCGATGCCTTCCTGTCCTTCCCCTCCGTCTTCCTGATGCTGACGCTGGCGGCCTTTCTCAAGCCCTCGCCGGCGATGATCACGATCATCATCGCCGTGACCTCCTGGATGGAGGTGGCGCGGATCGTCGAGGCCGAGGTGCGCGGCCAGGCCGCGCGCGACTTCACCGCCGCCGCCCGGATGATCGGCGCGCCGCACTGGTGGATCATGGGGCGCGAGATCCTGCCCAACGTGATGGGGCCGATCATCGTCGCCGCAACGCTGACGGTGGCCCGCGCCATTCTGCTTGAGGCCTATATCTCCTTTCTCGGCTACGGCATTCAGCCGCCGCTGCCCAGCTGGGGCAATATGCTGAACAATGCGCAGCAATATCTCGATAGCGCGCCCTGGCTGGCCATCGTGCCGGGCGTCGCGATCACCCTGGCGGTGACCTCGTTCAACTTCATCGGCGACGGGCTGCGCGATGCGCTCGATGCCCGCTCGGTGCAATAGGCAGGGGGCGATATGACCGATCCAGTCCTTTCCGTTCGCGATCTGCGCGTCCGTTTCCGCAGTGGCGGGCGCGAAACCCAGGTCGTCCACGGCGTCGACTTCGATATTCGCGGCGGCGAAACCCTGGCGTTGGTGGGCGAATCCGGCTCTGGCAAGTCGGTCACCTCCTTCGCGCTGATGCGTCTGCTGCCGGAGGCGCCGCGCTGCAGGATCAGCGGCAGCGTCCGCATCGGCGGGGTTGAGTTGCTGGAGCTGTCCGAACGCCGGATGGCAGCGATCCGCGGCCCGCGCATCGCGATGATCTTTCAGGAGCCGCTGACCTCGCTCAACCCGGTGCATCGTGTCGGCGACCAGATCGCCGAGGCGATCCGCTTTCACCGCAGGATGAGCCGGTCGGCGATCCGCGCCCGGGTGATCGAACTGCTGTCGATGGTCGGCATTCCCGATCCGGCGCGACGGATGCACGCCTATCCCGGCGAGATGTCGGGCGGCATGCGCCAGCGGGTGGTGATCGCCATGGCGCTGGCGCTGGAACCCGACCTGCTGATCGCCGACGAGCCGACCACCGCGCTCGACGTCACGGTACAGGCCCAGATCCTGGAGCTGCTGAAGGATATCCAGCGCAGGACCAACATGGCGATGCTGTTCATCACCCATGATTTCGGCGTCGTTGCCGAGATCGCCGATCGGGTGATGGTGATGTACGCCGGCCGGATCGTCGAGGGCGGCGAGCTGGCAGAGGTGCTCTCCAGCCCGCGCATGCCCTACACCCGCGGGCTGCTCGGCTCGGTGCCGCGGTTCGAGGACGCGGGGCTCCGGTCCGGCCCGCTTGGCACCATCGAAGGCTTCGTGCCCAGTCCCGACGCTCTGCCGCAAGGCTGCGCCTTTCATCCGCGCTGTCCGCATGCCCGGCCCGGGCTCTGCGATGTCGATCTGCCGGATCTGACCGCCGTCGACGGCACCGGCCACCGGGTGCGCTGTCTGCGGGCATCCGAACCGCTTGCAACCGAAAACACGGAGGTTCCGGCATGACCACGCTGATCGAGGCCAGCGGCCTGAAACAGCATTATCCGGTGCGTCAGGGGCTGCTCGGCCGTCAGACCGCCTCGGTCAGGGCGGTCGACGGGATCGACCTGCGGATCCGGCGCGGCGAAGTGCTTGGGCTGGTCGGCGAATCCGGGTCGGGCAAATCGACCTTCGGACGCACCCTGATGATGATGGAGCAGCCGACCTCCGGCGCGGTGCTTTATGAAGGGGCCGATCTGGTGGGTCGGTCCCATAAGGCGCTGCACCCCTATCGCCGCAAGATGCAGATGGTGTTCCAGGATCCGTTCTCCTCTCTCAACCCGCGGATGACGGTCGAGGACAGCCTGACCATGCCGCTGCGGTTTCACCAGCCGGAGCTGACGGCGGCGCAGCGCCGCGACCAGGCGGCCGAGACGCTGGAGCGGGTCGGCCTGCCCCGCTCGATGATTTCCCGTTATCCGCATGAGTTCTCTGGTGGTCAGCGGCAACGGATCGGCATTGCCCGGGCATTGATGGTGAAGCCGGAGTTCATCGTGGCGGATGAACCGGTCTCGGCGCTCGACGTCTCGGTGCAGGCGCAGGTGCTGAACCTGTTTTCCTCGATCCGCGAAACGCTGGGGCTGACGATCCTTTTCGTGACCCACGATCTGGCGGTGGTGGGCCATATCGCCGACCGGGTTGCGGTGATGTATCTGGGCCGGATCATGGAGATCGCGCCGACCCGCGCACTGTTCACCGCGCCCGCGCACCCCTATACCGAAACGCTTCTGTCGGCGGCGCCCCAGCCGGCGGTGGGGGCGAAGCGGCAGCGCATCGCGATGAAGGGCGAACCGCCGAGCCCGCTGGCACCGCCCTCAGGCTGCGTGTTTCGCACCCGCTGTGCCCATGCCAGCCCCGAGTGTGCCGCCGCGCGGCCGCCGCTGCGCCAGCGCGGCCCGGACCATTTCAGCGCCTGCATCCGCGATGACCTGTCGCTGGTTCCGGCGGTGGTCGAGAAACAGTCGCTATAGAGGCACGGGGAGCCCCCCCGCCGTCTGCTTGTGCCGCCTCCGCCCCGCAGGCAGGAAAAGGCATTTCGCGATTGGGGGGAAAGCCTTGGTGAACGCGCAAGAAGGTATGGGCTGCGCCAGTTCGCGATCGTCGGGCTGGCCGAGGCTGGCTGCAGCGATGCAGAGACCCGGGCGGTGACCAACCAGAGCGCTGAACTGGTCGCCTACCACCGGCTCCGGGCATCGCGCAAATTGATGAGCCGCTCCGCCCGCCAGAAGCGGGAATAGACCCGATTCCGGAACCGGAACAGAACAAAAACAAACTGAGAAAGGGTGAATGCGTTGGGTGAATGGACTAAAGGGTGAGTGTGGCCAGACCCTCTAAGTCGTTGGTACCCAAGGCCGGACTCGAACCGGCACGCCCGAAGGCGGGGGATTTTGAATCCCCTGCGTCTACCATTCCGCCACTTGGGCCACGCCCCTCCGATATCGTAAGCGGACGGGGGGCGTCCAGAGGGAAATCTCGCGCGCTCGCGTCGAGGTGATCGGCGATGGCTTGACCGCGCGTTCGCCGCATGGTTTGCCCGGATCAGCCCCGGCGTTTTCCGCCGCGACCGAGGACCGGCCATGCTCAGACGCCTATATGACCGTACGCTCACCCTGGCCGACCACCCGCATGCGCTCTGGGTGCTGGCGGCGGTGGCTTTCGTCGAAAGCTCGGTGTTCCCGATCCCCCCCGATGTGCTGCTGATCCCGATGGTTCTGGCCCGCCCGCATCGCGCCTGGCTGATCGCCGGCGTCGCGCTGGTGGCCTCGGTCCTGGGCGGGCTGCTGGGCTATGCCATCGGCGCCTTCTTCTACGACAGCATCGGCCGGCCGATCCTGGAGGCGATGGGCAAGGGCGACGCGATGGCGCAGTTCAACGTGAAATTCAACGATTTCGGCTTCTGGGCGGTGCTGGCGGCCGGGGTCACCCCCTTCCCCTACAAGGTGATCACCATCATGTCGGGCTGGACCGGCATGCCGCTGGGGACCTTCATCGCCACCTCGGTCCTGGCCCGCGCGATCCGTTTCTTCGTGGTCGCGGCGCTGCTGCGGACCTTCGGCGCGCCGATCCGGGAGTTCATCGAACGCCGGCTCGGTCTGATCTTCACCCTTTTCGTGCTGGCGCTGGCCGGCGGCTTCTTTCTGCTGAGGTATCTCTGAGATGCGCAAACCCCTGATCCTGATCGCCTCCGGTGGCTCCGCTCTGCTGTTGCTGGCCGCGCTGGGGTTTCAGTATCTTGCCAAGCTGCCGCCCTGCGATCTGTGCATCAGCCAGCGCTGGCCGCATCTGGCGGCGGTGATCCTGGGGCTGCTGGCGCTGGTGATCCCGGGGCCGGTTCTGCCGCTGCTCGGCGCGCTCGCGGCGCTGACCACCGCCGGTTTCGGGCTCTATCACAGCGGCGTCGAACAGGGCTGGTGGGAAGGTCCGACCACCTGCACCTCCGGCGGCGTCGGCGGGATGTCGGCCGATCAGCTGTTCGACAAGATCATGGCGGCGCCGCTGGTGCGCTGCGACGAAATCGTGTGGCAGTTCCTCGGCCTGTCGATGGCCAGCTGGAACGCCATTCTGGCACTGCTGCTGGCGTTTGTCTGGGTCGCCGCCGCCCGCGCCCGAGGCTGAGGCAGACCGCCGGCATCACCCCGCGCCGGAGGCCTTGCGCGTCGACAGAAGCAGGCTGGTTTCGCTGCTGACCACACCGTCGAGCACACGGATGCGGGCCAGGGCGCGATCCAGATCTTCCAGCGTTTCGGTGCCCAGTTCCAGGATCAGATCCCAGCGCCCGTTGGTCGAATGCACCGCGCGCACCTCGGCGAAGCCCTGCACCTGGCGGGTGATCCGCGCGGCGCCGCGGCCTTCGATCCCGACCATCATCAACGCCCGCACCGGATCGCGCAGCACGTCGCGTTTCAGCACCACGGTGAACCCCAGAATCTCGCCCGACTGACGCAGCCGCTCGATCCGGCTGCGCACCGTGCTGCGCGACAGCCCCAGCTGCAACGCAAGATCGGAGAGCGAACAGCGCGCATCCTGCCGCAGCGCCGCCAGCAGCCGTTCATCCGTTTTGTCCATATTGATCATCCAAATTGGAAAATTTGTTACCAATATGGTCGAATTGAGGGCTGGTTTCCACCACAACCCGGCGCCATCCCTCAGGGAGAAGCCTTCCCTGCCCCTTTCCGGAGCTGACACGATGACCCAGACCACCTGCATTCTGATTGGCGCCCCGCTCGACTGCGGCAAGCGTCGCCCCGGCTGCCTGATGGGGCCCGACGCCCTGCGCACCGCCGGTCTGGCCGCCGCGCTCGGCGAGCTCGGCCACCGGGTCGAGGATCGCGGCAACCTGCGCCCCGACGCCTTCGCCCCCGACGATCCCGGTGCCCGTCTCTACCGTCGCAACGAAACCATCGCCTGGACCGAGCTTCTGCGCCGCGAGGCCCGCGCCGCCATGGCCGAGGGGCTGCCGATCTTCCTCGGCGGCGATCATGCCCTCTCGCTCGGCAGCGTGACCGGGGTGGCGGACCATGCGGCGGCGGTCGGGCGGCCGCAATTCGTGCTCTGGCTCGATGCGCACAGCGACATTCACACGCCACGCACCAGCGACAGCGGCAATCTCCACGGCACCCCGATCGGCTATGTCACCGGGCGGCCGGATTTCGATGGCTTTCCGCCGGTGACCGCCCCTGTCCCGCCCGAGAATGTCTGCCTGATCGGCCTGCGGTCGGTCGACCCGGCGGAGCGGCAGGCGCTGGAACAGAGCCCGATCCGCCGTCACGACATGCGCGATATCGACGAGAACGGCATCGCCCGCGGGCTGGCCGCGTTTCTGGAACAGGTGGCCGCGCAGAACGGCATGCTGCATGTCTCGCTCGACGTCGATTTCCTCGATCCGGCGGTCGCCCCGGCGGTGGGCACCACCGTGCCCGGCGGCGCCACCGTGCGCGAGGGCCATCTGGCGATGGAGATGATCTGCGACAGCGGGCTGATGACCTCGCTCGATCTGGTCGAGCTCAACCCCTTCCTCGACGAACGCGGCCGCACCGCGCATCTGCTGGTGGAGCTGACCGCCTCGGCGCTGGGACGGCGGGTGTTCGACCGACCGACCCGCGCCTATGGCTGACCCCGCAGCGCGCCGGCAACTACCGGCGCGCTGACAGGGCATCAAGGCCCTGTCAGATCGTGCAGCCAGACCGATCCCAACCGGACCGTGCCGTCAGCCCTCAGGGGACATCCAAACAGGAGATTTCATTATCAGGAACAGGAGTTCGCCCTGACTGTGCCCCCGGTTTTCGAACGCACATTTTTCAGATATTGCCGCGCGCTGCCTGCGCTCAGGCCAAGCTTTGCCGCTACAGCAAAGATCGAAGCTCCCGCGACCATCCCCATCATCATCCCCATCACGAAGAGAGGCGTCGCAAAGAAACAGAACGCCCCGCCCCCGGACCGATCCTTCTGACCACTCCCCGCAGGCGAAAGAATGTGGTAACGTGAACTGGAAAGAGGTCACGCCATGCATTCGAGCCCATCCGTCAATCTCAGGAGGGGGCCGCGATTTCCAGTGACCCCTGTTTTGACATCGCTCGAAGCCTTGTTTCCAGGGCAGCCCACCAACGGTTTGCAAACGCATGACGGTGCCCCCTGTGCGAAAGGACCTGCCCGCGTCGCAGGGGCAAGCCGCACTGAGAGGATGGTTCGCCCTGGCAGCGGCTCCCACCTTTGGCCGGTGAAGAGATCCGGCACAGTCCTTTGTCTTCTTCTGGGTTGTCATCTTCCGGGCATATCGGCCGGTGAAGTCGGAGGCGTCACGCGATCACGCGCCGCACCAGCTGTGAAGCCGGGGAGGGAAGACCGTCGGCCCGGGCGTCGCCCGGCCGCGCACCTCGCCCCGCGCCTGAAGGCGATGCGCCTCCCGGACGCCATCCATGCCTCAGCGGTGCCGGGCCGGGGGGTTGGATCATGGACGCGGCCGCTTTGGATATGTGCAATGAGCCCTGAAGGGGCAGAGCGTCAATTGACCACGCCTCCATGAAGAACAGCCGACGCAACTGAAAGGATCGGAATCATGACACAGGACACGCGCCCGACGCTCCGTTTCCTGGGCGCGGCCGGAACAGTAACCGGCTCGCGCTATCTGATCAGAATCGGGGAGCGCCGCATTCTGATCGATTGCGGACTGTTCCAGGGCTTCAAGACGCTGCGAGACCGCAACCGCAAGCCATTCCCCGTCCGTCCTTCGACGATCGACACCGTCCTTCTGACCCATGCGCATCTCGATCATTCGGGCTATCTGCCCGCGCTGATCCGGGGCGGCTATCGGAGCAAAGTCTATTGCACCGAGGCCACGGCAGAGCTCTGTGGGCTGATCCTGCCCGACAGCGGCCATATCCAGGAAGAGGAAGCACGTTTCGCCCGGAAACACGGGTTCTCCAAACACAAGAACCCCGTGCCCCTCTACACGGTCGCCGATGCGGAAGCCGCGCTCACCCGGATGCACCCGGTCCCCTTCGAAGAAAAGATCAACCTTGGTGACGGCATCTGGGCAGAGTTCATCCCGGCGGGGCATCTTCTCGGCGCGGCGCAAATCCGGGTCAGCCTGCCGGGAACGACGATCCTGTTCAGCGGCGACCTGGGCCGGCAGAACGACGCGCTGATGCGACCGCCGCAGCCGTTCTCCGGCGCCGACGTACTTGTCTGTGAATCCACCTATGGCAATCGCAACCACGCCAAAATCGACGCGGAAGAGGAGCTTCGGCCGATCCTGACGCGAGTGTTCGCGCGGGGCGGAACGGTGCTCATCCCCTCATTCGCGGTCGGGCGGGCGCAGGGCCTCATGTACCACATCGCCCGGCTGCAAAATCGCGGCGACATCCCCTATGTGCCGGTCTATCTCAACTCGCCCATGGCGATCGACGCGACCGAGATCTATCACAACCATCATGAAGAACATCACGTTTCCCGCGAGGATTGCCTCGCGATGTTCAGGATCGCCAAACGGGTCAATTCGGTCGAGGAATCGAAACAGCTGAACACCCAGCGCGGCCCGATGATCATCATCTCGGCGAGCGGAATGCTGACCGGAGGGCGGATCCTGCATCATATCGCCAGCTTTGGCGGAGACCCGCGCAACGCGATCCTGCTGTCCGGGTTCCAGGCCGGAGGCACCCGCGGGGCGGCGCTCGCCGACGGCGCGGAGAGCCTGCGCATGTTCGGGCGCGATTTCCCGATCAGGGCCGAGGTGGTCCAACTCAAAGCCTTCTCGGGCCACGCCGACGCGGAAGAGCTGCTGGCCTGGATGCGCGCCTCCGACCGCGCGCCGCGCATGACCTATGTAACCCACGGAGAACCCTCGGCCTCCGACCGGCTGCGCTGGCGCATCGAACATGAACTGGGCTGGCCGGCCCGCGCCCCCGAGCATCTTGAAACGATCCGGCTGGACCGTCCGAAATGATCGAAATCGACAATACGCTCTCCCTCTCCCGCGCCGGGATCGACACCTACCGGCAACCCGTGGTCTTCATGCGCGAAGACTGCCACGTCTGCCGTGCCGAGGGGTTCGCGGCCCTGACCCGGATCGAGGTGACGCTTGGCGACAGGTCGGTCATTGCCACGCTCAACGTGCTGACCGAGGGCGACTGGCTTCCCGAGGATACGGCCGCCCTGTCGGAAGAAGCCTGGTCGGTCCTGAACCCCGAACCCGGCGACCGCGCCAGCTTCACCCACCCGGAGCCGCCGGCCTCCGTCTCGGCCATCCGCGCCAAGGTCTATGGCGATGCCCTTGAGCAGGACCAGTTCGACGCGATCATTCGCGATGTCCTGGACCGGCGCCTCTCCGATCTCGACCTGGCCGCCTTCATCACCGCCTGCGCGGGCGACCGGCTTTCCATTCCCGAAACCATCGCCCTGACCCGATCCATGCAGGCAGCGGGCACAACGCTGGATTGGGGTAGCACCGCGATCTACGACAAACATTGCGTCGGCGGGCTTCCCGGCAACCGCACCACGCCGATCGTCGTTTCGATTGTTGCAGCGGCCGGTCTCATGATCCCCAAGACCTCGTCGCGGGCGATCACCTCGCCCGCGGGCACCGCCGACACGATGGAGGTTATGGCGCCGGTTTCGCTCGACGCCGCCACGCTGCGACGCGTCGTCGAAGCCGAGTGCGGCTGCATTGCCTGGGGCGGCAACCTAGCCCTCAGCCCGGCGGACGACGTTCTGATCCGGATCGAACGACCGCTCGACTTCGACAGCGACGGGCAGCTGGTGGCGAGCGTGTTGTCGAAGAAGGCAGCGGTCGGGGCAAAGCGCGTCCTGATCGATGTACCCGTCGGGCCGACGGCCAAGGTACGCTCGGCGGAAACGGCCAGGGCCCTGGAACAGCGGCTCTGCGCCGTTGGCGACGCGATCGGCCTGACACTCTCGATTCATCAAAGCGACGGCACCGCGCCGGTCGGGCGGGGGATCGGGCCGGCGCTCGAGGCCCAGGATGTCCTGGCGGTGCTGCGCCGCGACGAAGGCGCCCCTGCCGATCTGCGCGACCGGGCGCTCGACCTTGCCGGCGCGCTGCTGGACCTTGCTCCCGAGACGCGGGAAGCCGGTGGACGCGCCGCGGCAGCGCGGTTGCTCGACAGCGGCCGCGCCGAGGCAAAGTTCATGGCGATCTGCGAGGCGCAGGGCGGGTTCAGCGAGCCGGGCGAGGCGCGGTATCACGCGGTGGTCACCTCCCGCGCGGCGGGACGCCTCGCCGCGATGGACAATCGCCGCATCGCCCGCACCGCGAAACTCGCGGGAGCGCCACGGCAAAAACTCGCCGGGCTGCGCCTTCTGGCCCGGGTCGGCGACCGGATCGATATCGGCAGGCCGCTGTTCGAGATCCACGCGGAGACCCTGGGAGAACTGGAATACGCCCGGTCCTATGCCGAGGCGCAATGCGGCCTCTGCACGATCGAAGAGGACCGCGAATGAAGATCATCGCCCCCTTCCCCGGGATGGAGCCGCTAGCGCGAAACATGGCCGCCGTCTCCGGCGCGGAAATCCATCCGGTCGCGCTGCACAGCTTCCCAGACGGAGAAACGCGCGTGACCCTCGGCGGCGATCCAGCGGGACGTGAGATCGCCTTTCTCGCCACCCTGCGCGATCCGGACCGGCTGGCCCTGCCCCTGCGTTTCGCTGCTCTTACGGCGCGTGAGCTGGGGGCCACGCGCATCGGACTCGTCGCGCCCTATCTCGGCTATATGCGGCAGGACAAGCGGTTCCACCCCCGCGAGGCCGTGAGCGCACCGATCTTTGCGGGATTTCTGGACGCGTGCTTCGACTGGCTGGTGACCGCCGACCCCCACCTGCATCGCACCCCGAGCCTTTCAGCACTGTTCAACATCCCCGCACACCGTGTCGCCACCGCTCCGCTGCTGGCCGACTGGATTGCGGCAACCGTTCCCGACGCTGTGCTCCTGGGGCCCGACCGCGAAAGCCGGCAATGGGTGGCCGAGGTCGCAAGGCTATCGGGGCGCCCCTATGACGTGCTGACCAAACACCGGTCCGGGGATCGCCAGGTCGAGATCAGCCTGCCCGACCCTTCCGTTCTCCGACAGGGGACGCCAGTGATCCTCGATGATATCGCCTCCTCCGGACGCACGCTGATCCGAACGCTCGAACACCTCGGGCGGATCGGTGCCCCGCCTGCGACCTGCGTGGTTATCCATGCGGTCTTCGCACCCGGCGCCGAAGAGGCCATTCGCAGGGCGGGAGCCAGGCGGATCGTCAGCACCGACACCATTCCCCACCCGACAAACGCGATCGGCGTCGGCGCATTATTGGCGGCAGCGATGAAAAGCAGCTGACCACGCCGCCTGCCCCCCAGCCCCGGCAATCACCGGGGTGGGCGGCCCCGGCTGAGGCTGTTTGATACGATTTTCACAGACATCTCACCCAAGAACCATGGCCAGCGCTCGGACAACCTGCCCGGTGATCTGTCCCTTGCCGAGATCGCCAATCACATGGGCTGGTCCGTCCGCTATGCGGCGAACCTGATCGAGCATTGCGCCCGCGTCTCGCCCGACGAAACCGACGCGGTTCTGGTCAAGCTGGCCCAAGCGAAAGGGGGTGTAGCATGAACAAAACTGTAAACGCCCCTGTAAACGGGGCAGCCCGCGCAAGCACGGTGGACACGCAAGTGATTGAAAATAAATGGAGGCGAGTACCGGAATCGAACCGGTGTACACGGATTTGCAATCCGCTGCGTCACCACTCCGCCAACTCGCCGCCGGGGCAAAAAATGCCATGTGGTGTAGGGCGATATAGCGGCGGTATGGAGGCACCGCAAGCCTGTTTTCGCGCCTTGTCGTGCGGGCTTCCGTCCCCTGCCCCGGTTTTCCCATCCGTTCCGCCCCGTTGCGGCCGGCAGCGCGGTCGAGCCCGGCGCATTCAGGGGGCGATGAAGCAGATCACCCGTTGCGCGCGGCAGAGGGCCCAACCCTATCACACTCAGGGAGCGCAGCCGCTGCGAGGACCTCGGGCACAGGCGCATTGACCGGTGACCTCCGCCGCGTTCTGCGAACCCGTGGCCAGGAGCCTCCGGACCTGGCCTGCCCCGGAAGGGTGACGACAATCGCGCCGCGGACCGGGGCCCCGCGGGGGCGACAAGCTCGCAGACCGATTTTAGCCACAGTTCGGAACAGACAGCGGCCCCCGGTGCTGCCCCCCCCAGGCACGCGCCCGCCTCCCCCAACCATGCGACTTGCCTGATCCGGTGTTCTATGATGCAGTACGCGCGGAGGAGCCAATATGGCGGAAAGCATCCAGAAGGAGGACTGGGAGCGGTTCCGTGCGCTTGGAAAGGTACCAAAGAGCATCCGAGAACTGGTTCTCCAGTCCTGGAGAAGGGCGGAGACGAAACGGGATATCCTGTCGCTGAAACGCGCACCCCGGGTCACGGCGCGCGAATTGGAAGCGCTGCGCCAGCGCAGTTCGGCGCTGCGCTGTTCGGCCGAGCCAATCCTGAACCGCGCCGGCGAGCTGCTGCGCGACACCGGCTCCATCGTGCTGATGTGCGACCCGGAGGGGGTGGTGCTGGATGCCGACGGCGACCGCACGGTGCTGGAACGGGCCAGTGAAAACCACCTCTATCTCGGCGGGCGCTGGAACGAGGAGGCCATCGGCACCAATGCCATCGGCACCGCGCTGCATCTGAAACGGCCGGTCCAGATCAGCGGCGTCGAGCATTTCTGCGAGGAGATCCAGCGCTGGTCCTGCGCCGCCACCCCGGTGCTGCACCCCGTCAATGGCATGTTGCTGGGGGTGGTCGACATCAGCACCCCGGCGGGCACCAACCAGGCCCATGCCGCCCTGATGTCGGCCGCGCTCGCCACCGAGATCGGCGGCGGCCTGCGCGAATCCTATGAGGAGGAACGGCAGAAGCTGATCGCCCGGCTGCTGTCGGCGCGCCGCTACTGGAGCAACGACGAAGTGCTGCTGTTCGACCGGTTCGGAGACGACATCTATGCCACCCAGAGGTTTCCGGAGCGGGCGCCGGATTTCGGCGATCTCGATGCCGTGCGGGACCGGTTCCAGCGCCTGCGAGAGGATCCGCCCGTCCATCTCTCCTCCGATCTGGCCGAAGCGATGCCGATGGCCGAGATCGAGATCGTCGAGGACGGCGGCGAAACCATCGGCGCCATGATCGTCCTGCCGTCGCGACACCGGCGGCGGCAATTGCCGGGCGATCCGACCCTCGATCTGTCCTGGATCGCGGCTGGCGGCAACGGAATGGAGCAGCTGTGCAAACGGGCGGCGCGGCTGGCCGCCAGCCCGCTGCCGATCCTGATCGAAGGCGAAACCGGCGTCGGCAAGGAAGTGCTGGCGCGGGCGATCGCGCGGGAAACCCACCGGGGCCAGACTTTCGAGCTGATCTATTGCGGCGAGCTGACCCCGGACAGCCTGCGCCGGGAGCGCGACGGCGAGGGCCGGATCACCCGCGTGCTGCGCGCCGGCGGGGTGCTGTGCTTCGATGAACCCTCGGCAGCGCCTGATGAGGTCCAGTCGCTTCTGTTCCAGCTGCTGAAAGGCGAGATCGGCGCCCGCCGCGACAACCATGCGCCCCGGGTCATCACCCTGTCCGGCTGCAACCTGTCCGCGGCGCTGGAGAACGGGCAGATCCGCTCGGACCTCTTCTTCAAGCTGAACGGCGCCGCCCTGCAGGTGCCGCCGCTGCGGGACCGGCCGGAAGACGTGCACCGGCTGGCGCGTTTCTTCGCCGAACGGTCGCGGCGCGCCGGCGGCATCCGGTCGCTCCGGTTCACACCGCAAACCGTCGACCACCTGCAGGCCTATCACTGGCCGGGGAACGTCCGGCAGCTGCGGAACCTGGTCGAGCAGCTGGCCGCCGTCTCGCTCAGCGGCCTGATCGAGCTCGGCGATTTGCCGCCGGAGATCTTCGCCCCCTGCGAGGCCCGGACCGAGGCCTCGCTGCGCAGCAGCGAAAAGCAGCGCATCCTCGCTGCCCTGGCCGCGGCCAACGGCAACCTGACTGAAACCGCCAAGGCCCTCGGCATCGCCCGCTCGACGCTTTACCTCAAGCTCGACGCGCATCGGATCGAACGCCCGCCGCGCGCCGCCGGCTGAGCCCTCCCGCGCCGCCGCGCCTATCCCCGCCAACAGCCCCGCAGCAGGCCCCCGTCCGGGCAACCGGCTTCGCGTCCGCAGCATGTCCGACGCGCCGTTCGAAATTCGGACACCGTCCCCCTGCCCGGCCGGGTCATCCTCTCCTGGCGTGATCGAACACTCACGCATTCACTGACTGGGAGGATAGGACTTTGCCACTGGACAAGGAAAACGCCCGCAGCGTTCAGGTGCTCGGCATCGACGCCGGCGGAACCATGACGGACACTTTTTTCGTCGATGCGAATGGCGATTTCGTCGTCGGGAAATCGCAATCGACGCCGCAAAACGAAGCGCTCGGCCTGATCGCGTCGAGCAAGGAGGGCCTCGAACACTGGGGCCTGACGCTGGAGGAAGCGCTGGAGCAGATCCAGACCGGGGTCTATTCCGGCACCGCGATGCTGAACCGCGTGGTGCAGCGCAAGGGGCTGCGCTGCGGCCTGATCGTCAATGCGGGAATGGAGGATTTCCACCGCATGGGCCGCGCCATCCAGGCCTATCTGGGCTTCGCCTATGAGGACCGGATTCACCTCAACACCCACTATTACGACGAACCGCTGGTGCCGCGTCACCTGACCCGCGGCGTGATGGAGCGCGTCGACATGTCGGGCACCGTGGTGATCCCGCTGCGCGAGGATACCGCCCGCGAAGCCGCCCGCGAGCTGATCGCGCAGGATGTCGAAGGCATCGTGATCTCGCTGCTGCACAGCTACAAGAATCCCGATCACGAACGTCGGGTCCGCGATATCGTGCAGGAGGAGGTCGACGCCTCCGGCAAGGGGATCCCGGTCTTCGCCTCGACCGACTACTACCCGGTGCGCAAGGAGACCCACCGCACCAATACCACCATCCTCGAGGCCTATGCCGCCGAACCGTCGCGGCAGACGCTGAACAAGATCTCCACCGCCTTCAAGGATCACGGGTCCAAGTTCGACTTCCGGGTGATGGCCACCCATGGCGGCACGATCTCGTGGAAGGCCAAGGAACTGGCGCGCACCATCGTGTCGGGTCCGATCGGCGGCGTGATCGGGGCAAAATACCTGGGCGAGACGCTGGGTTACAAGAACATCGCCTGCTCCGACATCGGCGGCACCTCCTTCGACGTGGCGCTGATCACCCAGAACGAGCTGACCATCAAGAACGACCCCGACATGGCGCGTCTGGTGCTGTCGCTGCCGCTGGTGGCGATGGATTCGGTGGGCGCCGGCGCCGGCAGCTTCATCCGCCTCGATCCCTATACCAAGGCGATCAAGCTGGGACCGGATTCGGCGGGATACCGGGTCGGCGTCTGCTGGGCGGACTCGGGCATCGAGACGGTGTCGATCTCCGACTGCCATGTCATCCTCGGCTATCTCAACCCGGACAATTTCCTCGGCGGTCAGGTCAAGCTCGACCGGCAGCGCGCCTGGGATGCGATGAAGGAACAGATCGCCGATCCGCTCGGGCTGACGGTCGAGGAAGCCGCCGCCGGGGTGATCGAGCTTCTGGACAGCGACCTGCGCGACTATCTGCGGGCGATGATCTCCGGCAAGGGTTCCAGCCCGTCGAACTTCGTCTGCTTCTCCTACGGCGGTGCCGGTCCGGTTCATACCTACGGCTACACCGAAGGGCTGGGGTTCGAGGACGTGATCGTACCGGCCTGGGCGGCGGGCTTCTCGGCCTTCGGCTGCGCGGCGGCGGATTTCGAATACCGCTACGACAAGTCGCTCGACATCAATATCGACGAAGCCGCCCATGAGACCGACAAGGCCAGGCAGGCGGCGACCCTGCAGGCGGCCTGGGACGAACTGGCCGAGCGGGTGTTGGAGGAATTCGCCCTCAACGGCTATTCCGCCGACAAGGTGACACTGCAGCCCGGCTTCCGGATGCAGTATCGCGGCCAGCTGAACGATCTGGAAATCGAAAGCCCGATCGCCTCGGCCACCACCGCGGACGACTGGGATGCCCTCGTCGGCGCCTTCAACGACACCTACGGGCGCGTCTATGCCGCCTCGGCCCGCTCGCCCGAGCTCGGCTATTCGGTCACCGGCGCGATCATGCGCGGCACGGTGCCGATCCCGAAACCGCGCATCCCGCGCGAAAAGCTGCACGATGCCACCCCGCCGGAGGCGGCCAAGCTCGGCACGCGGCAGTTCTACCGCAAGGGCAAATGGGTCGATGCGCAGCTCTATCAGATGGAGAAGCTTCTGCCCGGCAACCGGGTCTTCGGCCCCGCCATCATCGAATCCGACGCCACCACCTTCGTGGTCCCCGAAGGGTTCGAAACCTGGCTGGACGAACACCGGCTGTTCCACCTGCAAGAAGTCTGAAGATCAAGGGAGGAGACCAAACCATGAATATCCAGACAGACATCAAGGAGGGCATCGTCCGCGGCGGCGAGACCCTCAAGCAACACCGCGACCGGTTGATGGAAGCGACCAAGCGGACGGGGCATTACGCCGGTCTGCGCCATATGGAGCTGCGCGACGAACAGCCGATCAAGTACAACAAGCTGTTCTCGCGGCTGCGCGCCGGCGTCGTCGACGCCCGTGAAACCGCCAAGAAGATCGCCGCCAGCCCGATCGTGGAACAGGAGGGCGAGCTGTGCTTCACCCTCTATAACGCGGCCGGCGACAGCATCCTGACCTCGACGGGGATCATCATCCACGTCGGCACCATGGGCGCCGCGATCAAATACATGATCGAGAACGGCTGGGAGGAAAACCCCGGGATCGCCGACGGGGATATCTTCTGCAACAACGACAGCCTGATCGGCAACGTCCACCCCTGCGATATCCACACCATCGTGCCGATCTTCCACGAGGGCAAGCTGATCGGCTGGGTCGGCGGCGTGACCCATGTGATCGACACCGGCTCGGTCGGCCCCGGCTCCATGTCCACCGGGCAGATCCAGCGCTTTGGCGACGGATATTCGGTCACCTGCCGCAAGATCGGCGAGAACGACACGCTGAAACGCGACTGGCTGCACGAAAGCCAGCGGATGGTGCGCACCACCCGCTACTGGATGCTGGACGAACGCACCCGCGTCGCCGGCTGCCACATGATCCGCGACCTGGTGAAGGAGGTGATCGCCGAGGAAGGCATCGAATCCTACTGGAACTTCGCCTATGAGGCCGTCGAACACGGGCGGGTCGGGCTGCAGAACCGCATCAAGGCGATGACCATTCCCGGCAAGTACCGCCAGGTCGGCTTCGTCGACGTGCCCTATGCCCATGACGATGTGCGGGTGCCCTCCGACTTCGCCAAGGTCGACACCATCATGCACACGCCGTCAGAGATCACCATTCGCGGCGATGGCACCTGGAAGCTCGATTTCGAAGGGTCGAGCCGCTGGGGCTGGCACACCTACAACGCCCATCAGGTCAGCTTCACCTCCGGCATCTGGGTGATGATGACGCAATCGCTGATCCCGACCGAGATGATCAACGACGGCGCCGCCTACGGGACCGAGTTCCGCCTGCCCAAGGGTACCTGGATGAACCCCGACGACCGCCGCGTGGCGTTCTCCTACAGCTGGCACTTCCTCGTCAGCTCGTGGACGGCGCTGTGGCGCGGGCTGTCGCGCAGCTACTTCGGCCGCGGCTATCTGGAAGAGGTCAACGCCGGCAATGCCAATACCTCGAACTGGCTGCAGGGCGGCGGGTTCAACCAGTATGACGAGATTCATGCGGTGAACTCCTTCGAATGCGCGGCCAACGGGGTCGGCGCCAGCGCCTTCGGCGACGGCATCAGCCACGCCGCGGCGATCTGGAACCCCGAAGGCGACATGGGCGACATGGAGATCTGGGAACTGGCCGAACCGCTGGTCTATCTGGGCCGGCAGATCAAGGCCAGCTCGGGCGGCGCCGGCAAGTATCGCGGCGGCTGCGGCTTCGAGAGCCTGCGCATGGTCTGGAACGCCAAGGACTGGACGATGTTCTTCATGGGCAACGGCCATATCACCTCGGACTGGGGGCTGATGGGCGGCTATCCGGCGGCCTCGGGCTATCGCTTCGAGGCGCATGACACCGGGCTGAAGGAGAAGATCGCCAACGGCGACCCGATCCCCTTCGGCGGCGACACCGATCCGGAACACCCGGTTTACGAGTCGATGCTCGAGGGCGCCCGCGTCAAACGCGACAAGCAGGCGATCACCACCGAGGCGATGTTCGAGGATTACGATCTCTACCTCAACTACATGCGCGGTGGCCCGGGCTTCGGCGACCCGCTGGACCGGGTGCCGCAATCGGTGGCCGATGATGTCAACGGCGGCTATCTGCTCGAACGCTTCGCCGACAGCGTCTATGGCGTGATCCTGACCCCGGCGGGCGACGGGCTGCGCGGTGTGGACGAAGCGGCGACCGCCGCCCGCCGGACCGAGATTCGCCAGCAGCGGCTGGCCGAATCCGAACCGACGGCGGACTGGATGGCGCGGGAACGCGAGAAGATCCTTGCCAAGGACGCCGGCACCCATGTGCAGCAGATGTTCGCGGCCTCCTTCAAGCTGGGACCGAAGTTCGAGGAGGACTTCCGCGCCTTCTGGTCCCTGCCCGAGGATTGGAAGCTGAACGAAGCCGACCTGCCGATCCCGTCCTATGGCCGGGAATACACCATGGACCTGTCGGAACTGCCCGACGTCCGCACCGTCCAGCTTGTCGAGGAATAACCCCACTCCGGGCGCGTCACGGCGCGCCCGGCCACCCCAAGGGAGGATATCATGACCACCTACACCAAATCCAAGATCAAGGACCTGGTCGACGGCACCATCGACCGCGACACGCTGCAGCAGATGCTGTCGACGCCGAAGGATCAGGACCGTTTCGTCAAATACATCGACATCCTGCAGGAAGAGGTCCCCTGGGACGACCGGATCATCCTGCCGCTCGGGCCGAAGCTGTTCATCGTCCAGCGCGCCTCCGACAAGAAGTGGATGATCCGCAGCTTTGCCGGACACGATTTCTGCGAATGGACCGAGAACTGGAAGCTCCACGCCCGGATCCGCGTCCGCGACAGCGCCCTGCGGATGGAAGAGCTCTATCCCCGGCTGATGGCGCCCTCGACCGACTGGCAGGTGATCCGCGAGTATTTCTGCCCGCTGTCGGGCGATCTGCTGGATGTCGAGGCCCCGACGCCCTGGTATCCGGTGATCCATGATTTCGAACCGGATATCGAGACATTCTACCGCGACTGGCTCGGGCTCGATATCCCCGAGCGCGCCGCCTGAGCGCCACGCCAGGCTGCAACGGGGAAAGCGGCCGGTCCCGGCCGCTTTCCGCTTGTACAGGTCACCGCAGCGCCAGCCCCTGCACCTCTTCCAGCGACATCACATGGCAATAGATCATGTTGATGGTTCTGAGCTCGTTCTCGTGCAGCTCCTTGGTGGCGGCCGCACAGCAATCCTCGATCACCAGCACGTCGAAGCTTTCGTCGGCGAGGCTGCGCACGGTAGAGGAGATGCACTGATCGGTGAAGATACCGGCGCAGATCACCCGCTCGATCCCCATGTTGTGCAGCACGATCCGCAGGTTGGTGCCGGTCAGCGCGGAATCGGTGGTCTTGGTCACCACGATCTCATCGTCGCGCGGGCCGACCTGTGGCACGATCTGGCTGTCCTCCCGCGTCATCGGCAGCAGCAGGTAATTGAACCCCGGCTTCTTCTGCGACAACGAACGGTCGCGGCCGTCCTCCTTCAGGCAGGCGATGCGGGCATGCACCACCTCTATCCCCTGCCGCCGCGCCCAGTCCTGCAGGGCGCGGGTGTTGGGGATCACCGTGTCGTGCATTCGCGCGTGGAACGGCGCCCAGCGGGCGGCCTCAGCCGGATCGTCGGAAACCTCCAGATAGGTGTTCTGGATATCGATCACCAGAAGCGCGGTCCTGGCCGCATCGAGGACGATATCCTCCGGCTCCTCCGCCGTCTCGTAGTAGAACGAGCGCCAGTCGGTCTTCCATCCCATAGCTCAGATCTCCGCGATCGCCTCAAGGCTCTCCGGCAGGATCTGACCGCCGTCGACGACGATCTGCTGGCCGGTGATATAGCCCGCCTCGTCCGAGGCGAAGAACAGCGCCGCATTGCCGATATCCTCCACCGCGCCGAGCCGCTTGAGCGGGATCGAGGCCGCCATGGTCTTTAGGTAATCCTCGCCCAGATCCTGCAGCCCCTCGGTATAGATATTGCCCGGCATCACCGCGTTGATCGTGGTGTTGTAGCGGGCCAGTTCCATTGCCGCGGTCTTGAGAAAGCCCAGCTGCCCGGCCTTCGAGGCGCCGTAATGCGACCAGCCGGGAAACCCGGTGACCGGGCCGGTGATCGAGGAGGTAACGACGACCCGGCCCTTCCCTGCGGCCTCGAATTCGGGGATGCAGGCCTTCACGCAGAGGAAGGTGGACTTGAGGTTGGTGGACATCACCTGATCCCAGTCCTCGGGCGCCATCTCGATCATCTTCTTCTGCGGAAAGATGCCGGCATTGGCGCAGAGGATATCGACCGATCCGAAGGCCGCCTTGGTGGCGGCGACCAGCCCCTGCACGTCGTCCCAGTCGGCGACGTCGCAAAGATGATAGGCGGCGGTGCCGCCGGCCGCCTCGATCTCGGCGACGGCGGCCCGGGCGGCCTCTTCGCCGCGCGCGGCGATCATGATCTTCGCGCCTTGCGCGGCGAAGACCCTGGCGATGCCCTTGCCGATGCCCTTGGAGCCGCCGGTGACGATGGTGGATTTGCCTGCGATGGAGGTCAGCATTGTGATCCCTTTCGGTGAAGTCAGCTTTCTGGGCGCAGGCGTCTGATCGCCCACGCGAGGATAAGGCCGCCGAAGACCAGCACGGCCGAGGTGGCAACCGTCAGCATGCCCACGGTCGGCACCAAGGGCGAATAACCCGACACCATCTTGGCAAAGAGCCATTCCGGCAGCGTGCTGTCGGCGCCGGTGGAGAAGAGCGACAACGGGAAGTTGCCCCAGCTCAGAAGGAAGGCAAAGAGCCCGGCCGAGGTCACCCCCGGCATCAGCAGCGGGATGGTCACCTCGCGCAGCGTCTGCCACTGGTTGGCGCCCATGTCGCGCGCCGCCTCTTCCAGCGCTGCATCGAAGCTGAAGGCGCGGATCGACACCACCAGCGTGGCAATCGGCGCGATCCAGACCAGATGGGCGATGATCGCGGTCTTCCAGCTCGGCACCACGCCGAGCGCGTTGAACCACATCAGCAGCGCCAGCCCCAGCACCGTCTGCGGAAAGAAGATCGGCAGCAGGATCAGCTTCTGATAGGTCTTGCGGAACCGCCAGTTATAGCGGGCGAAGGCCAGCGCCCCGAAGAAGCCGATGACCATGGAGGCGACGGTGACGACACCGGCCACCTTGAGCGAGATCACCAGAAGATCGCGCACCGTGTCCGAGGTCAGCGCATCCTCGTACCAGCCGAAGGCATATTTGCGGATCGGGAACGACAGGTAGCGGGCCTTGGAGATCGAGGCGAGCCCGACCGAGACCAGCGGCAGATAGAGAAAGCCGAGGATGGCAATGCCATAAGCGATCAGGAGCGCAGTGGAGAGGCGGGAGGTCTTCATGATTTCCGCCCCATCATCGCATCCAGATCGGCCTTGGAGATCGCCCAGATCGCCACCGTGCCAATGATCGCGATCAGCACCATGGCCAGCGCCGAACCAAGCGGCCAGTTCTGCCCGTAGGTGAAGGCGGTTTGCACCTCATCGGCGATGGTGATGATCGCCCTCCCCCCCAGCAGCTTGGATTCCGCCATGGCGCCGGCGGCCAGCACGAAAGTCAGAAGCGAGCCCACCATGATCCCCGGCATCGCCAGCGGCAGGTCGATCTCCTTCAGGATCTGCCACCGGCTGGCACCCAGATCATAGGCCGCCTGCCGCGCGTCGTCGGGCACCATCGAGATGCCCTGGGCCAGGGGAAACAGCATGAAGGGCAGATAGACATAGACCAGACCGAAGACGATGATCGGCCCGTTATAGAGCGGCGCATCGAAGCCCTGCCCGGTCCAGTAGCGCCAATACCCCTCAATCAGCCCGCCCTTCATCAGCGTCAGCACCCAGCCGAACAGACGGATGTTTTCCGAAACGAACAGCGTCATCACCACGCCGATGGTCAGAACCAGGGTGAAGCGTTTGAACACCTTGGCCATGCCATAGGCCAGCGGCCAGCAGATCACCAAAAGGATGAGCGTCGCCAGCAGCGCCATGAACAGCGACCAGGCCACCGATTTCCAATAGCCCTGCTCCAGCACCGTGCGATAGGCCGAGAAATCCGGCATCTGGGTCAGCGAAAACACCTTCTCCGGCATGGTCGAAAACCCCGCCACCAGCAGGATCGGGGCAAGGAAGGTCAGCAGGAGAAAGAGAGAGAGAGGCGCGGCATAGAGCAGCCCCAGCCTGCGTTCACGCTGCTGCATCGGCGGCCTCCGCGATCAGATGCGCCGCCGACAGGTCGCAGCCGACGCGCAGCGCCGCGCCGATGCCGCCCTCCACCGCGTTCTCGCGCAGCACCTCGACGATCATCTCCTGCCCGGTGGCGAGCGTCATGCGGTACTGGATGCGTGAGCCCAGCAGATACTCCGCAGTCACAATGCCCTCGAAGGACAGATCGGCAACACCCTCCGCGGTCAGCTTGCGCAGGCTCTCGGGACGTATCGTCAGCGTGCCGGTCTGACCGGCCAGCGCCGCGCTCGCCGCCGCCGACAGCGCCACGCCGGGCGCGGCGCCCTTGACCAGATCGAAGAAGTTCACCTCCCCCATGAATTCGGCCACGAATTTCGACACCGGGCGGGCATAGATCTCTTCTGCCGGGGCGATCTGCTCGAACCGGCCCGCCTTCATGATGGCGATGCGGTCGGACATCACCATCGCCTCTTCCAGCGAATGGGTGATGTAGATGAAGGTCTTGCCGGTGCGCCGGTGCAGGTCCTTCAGTTCCTTTTCCAGCGTCTTGCGCAGCCGGTAGTCCAGCGCCGAAAGCGGCTCGTCGAAAAACAGGATCTCGGGATCGAAGGCCAGCGCGCGGGCCAGTGCAACGCGCTGCTTCTCACCGCCGGAGCATTGCTGGATCCGCTTGCTGTAATAGTCCCGCGGCAGCCGCAGCGTATCCAGAAGCTCCAGCGCGCGCGCCTTGCGCTCTGCCGGCGCCACCCCGCGCAGCTTCAGCGGGAATTCGATGTTCTGCCCGACGGAGCGATGCGGAAACAGCGCCAGAGACTGGAACACCATGCAGGTCGGCCGCTTATTCGCCGGCACCACGTCGATGCGGGTGCCACGCAGCCAGACCGCGCCATCACTCGGTTCGTCCATGCCGACGAGGATGCGGATCAGGGTGGTCTTGCCGGAACCGGACGGGCCGACGATGGCCAGAAACTCGCCGTCGCGCACGTTCAGATTGATACCGTGCAGCGCCGTGAAATCGTCGAAGGTCTTGGTCAGCGCGTTGATGCGCAGGATGGGGGGCGAACTGTCTGTCATGGTCTTTTCTGTCGGGAAACGGGAAACCGCGCCGCCGGAACAGAGCGGCGCGGCCAAGAGACATCAACCGCGGCGTGCGGCGGTATAGATCTCCATCAGCTTGTCGTAATCGGCGACCGAATCGTATTCGACCGACAGCGCGCTCTCCTCCTCCAGGCTGTCCCACTGGATCGCGTCGAGCTCATCGGTGTCCCACAGCTTGAACACCTGCGGATCGCCCATCTGTGCCACCGGGTTATAGGTGCCCTCGGCAAAGCCCACCGCCTTGCAAATCTCGGGCTTCTGCACGAATTCCAGGAAGTCCGAGGCCAGCGGGCTGGCATCCGGGTTGTTGACCAGAGAGGTCACCTCGGCCCAGACCACGCCCCCCTTGCCGTCGATCGGGCCGGACTTCGGGGTAATCCCGCGGATCTGGGTCATGCCGTCCAGACGCGCCGGCGAGGCGGTGTAGGTGCCGCCGGTGAAATAGGCGTCGATCTCGCCGTTGATCAGCGCGGTGTTCATCGCCACCAGATCGTCCGTCATCATCTTCGCCCCGGCGAAGATCTTCTTGGCCACCCCCTCGAAGGTCGCGAAGCCCGCCTCGTCCAGCGGCTTGAACGGGTTCAGGTCGCCGGTCAGGCACATGTGGATCAGGTTCCAGTTGTCATAGGTCAGGATGCCGAAACGCCCTGCCATGTCCGGTTCCAGGAACAGTTTCCAGCCCATGTCCTCGGCCATCTCGCGGCTGATCTTGTCGGTATTGACCACGAAGGAGAACGGGCCGTAGCGCTGCGGCATGCCGATCAGCTCGCCATCGTCGGCAAAGGCCATCGGATAGGGCGGGTTGCCATATTCCGGCGTCATCCGCTCGAAGTAGGGCATGAACCGCTCCTTATCGAGCGGCTTGATCAGCCCCTCGGGATAGAGCTGGCCACGTGCCCAGGGCTGGTTCAGGTTGATCAGGTCCCAGACGTTGACCTCGCCCGCGCGCAGCTTGTTGATCATGTCGGGATCGGAGGTGCCGCTCTCGGCGCGCACCGTGGCGCCCGGGTTCAGATCGCGGAACGGACCCAGCACGTCATCGGTGTTATAGCCCTCCCAGCACAGGATGTTCAGCTCGCTGCTGCGGGCGGCGAAGGACATCGAGGGGGAGAAGATCGACGCGGCGCCGGCGGCACCGAGACCCGCGGTAAAGGACCGGCGAGAAAGTTTCATGTGACACTCCATATCTGTTGGGCGCATCGGCACGGCGGCCTGCGCTTTCGGTTGGCCCCACGCGGCTGGACCACGAGAGCGGGACGTAAGAGTTGTTGTCGCGGCAACCTTGTCGCGCTGCCTTGAGCTCAGGCTTCCCAAAAGTTTCTGTGGTTGCAACGAAAATGTTGCAAGTCACAGATTTTTTGTTTTACTGAACAGAAAATCGGCTCGGAAATGAGGAAATTTTGACCTTGCTCTATCAGGAAGATTTCATCGCGCAGCTGGAAGATGGCCTGAAACCCCTTCTGAAACAGTGGGGTATGAGAGATTCGACAGAGCTCAAACTGCTCACGGTCTCGGAGAATGCCACTTTCATCGCCCGAGACCCGGACCGGACCAACCCGGTAATTCTGCGAGTTCACAGACCGAACTACCACAAAAAGGAAGAGATCCTGTCCGAGCTGGCCTGGATTGCCGCACTGCAGCAGTCCGGCGCCGTGGAAACGCCCGCACTGGTGCCGACCGTCTCCGGCGGCTATCTCGCCTCGTTTCAGGACGGTCACGACACCCGCTATGTGGTCGGGTTCGAATTCATGGAGGGTCATGAGCCCGACGCCGACGCGGCGCTGGTGCCCGGCTTTCGGCTACTGGGCGAACTCTCCGCCCGGCTGCATCGTCAAGTCGAGTGCTGGCAGACGCCCGATGGCTTCACCCGCAAGACCTGGGACTTCGACAGCGCCTTCGGAGCGGCCCCGCTCTGGGGCGACTGGCGCGCCGCGCTCGGGCTAGCCCCGGCGGGAGAGACGCTGCTGGAACACGCCCTGGACAAGCTGAAGACGCGACTTGACGCCTATGGCAAGGGTCCCGACCGCTTTGGCCTGATCCACGCCGATCTGCGGCTTGCCAACCTGTTGATGCGCGATGACGGGCTCGGGGTGATCGATTTCGACGACTGCGGCTATTCCTGGTTCGTGTACGATTTCGCCTCCGCCATCTCGTTCCACGAACTGAATCCGATCGTGCCCGACCTGCAGCGCGCCTGGCTTGAAGGTTATCGTAGCATCCGCCCGCTCTCGGCCGAGGACGAGGCGATGATCCCCGATTTCATCATGTACCGCCGTTTGCTGCTGACCGCCTGGATCGCCAGCCACGCGGAAACCGACACCGCAAGGGAGGCGGGTCTCGACGCCTATACCGCCGGCACGCTGGCCCTGGCGAAATCCTATCTGGAGGATGCGGCATGAACACCCAGACACCGCAGGGCGAGGTCCGGCAAATCCTCGAGATGAATGCCTTCAAACCCGGCGACACCAAGGCCGAGGCGGTGGAACGCCGGCTCGCCAACCTTGGCGCCGCCTCGGTGCTCTTCTACCGCCAGCCGATTGAGATGGTCGCGGCACAAGGCGCCTGGATGATTGCCCGGGACGGCACCCGCTATCTCGATTTCTACAACAACGTCCCCTCTGTCGGTCATTCCCACCCCCGGGTGGTTGAGGCGGTCGCGACCCAGATCGGCAAGCTCAACACCAACACCCGCTATATCGTCGCCATCGTCGACGAGTATCTGGAAGCCCTGAAATCGCACCTGCCCGCGGCGCTGTCGAATGTGGTGATGACCTGTTCGGGCAGCGAGGCCAACGATCTGGCGATCCGCGTCGCCCGCGCCGCCACCGGCGGCACCGGCATCATCGTCACCGAGACCGCCTATCACGGTAATACCGCGCTGGTGACCGAAACCTCGCCCTCCGCCCTCAAGCGCGGCAGCCTGCCCGATCACGTCATCGCCGTTCCGCCGCCCAGTGCCGGGCATTTCGGCAACGATATCGCCGGCGGCTTCCGCGCCAGCATCGAGGCGGCGATCGCCGAATTCGGCCGCCGCGGCATCCGACCCGCCGCGCTGTTGGCCGATTCGATCTTCTCGTCCGACGGCATCTTCGCCGATCCCGCTGGCTTCCTCCGCCCCGCCGTCGAGGCGATGCGCGCCGCCGGCGGGCTCTTCATCGCCGATGAGGTGCAACCCGGTTTCGCCCGCACCGGAGAGGCATTCTGGGGCTTTGCCCGCCACGGGGTGACGCCCGATCTGGTCACCATGGGCAAACCGATGGGCAATGGCTTTCCCATGGCCGGCATGGCGGCGAAGCCCGAGCATCTGGCCAGCTTCTGCACCGATGTCGGCTATTTCAACACCTTCGGCGGCAACCCGGTGGCCGCCGCCGCTGGGCTCGCCGTGCTCGATGTGATCCGGGAGCAGGGGTTGCAGCAGAACGCGCTGGAGACCGGGCGCCTCCTGCTCGACGGGCTGCGCGACATCGCCGCATCAGAGCCCCGCGTCGCCGAGGTGCGCGGTGCCGGGCTGTTCATCGGCGTCGATCTCGCGGAGGAAGAGACTGGCCGGCCCGATGCGGATTTGACCGTCAGGGTGATCGACGCCATGCGTGATCAGGGGGTGCTGATCGGCGCCGCCGGCCGCTATGGGGCGACACTGAAGGTTCGCCCGCCGCTCTGCCTGAACCAGGCGGAGGCCGAGCAATTCCTTTCCGCCTTCCGCGCCGCGATCCGCAGCTGAGCTGAGGCGGCTCCCGCGCGCCTCCCCCCAGGGGCGCGCGCCAGGCCCGGGGGCCTGCCCGAAGCGCCTATCCCTCGGCCAGAATGAACTGCACCTCGCGCCGCTCCAGCGCCCGCATCAGCGGGCCTTCCGGGCGGCGGTCGCTGACCAGCGTTTCGATCTCGCTCCACTGCGCGTAGCGCGCGGTCGCCATGCGGTCGAATTTGCTGTGGTCGGCGACGATCATGTTGTGGCTCGCCTGCCGCAGCATGGTGCCATAGACATCCGCAGCCTCGAACAGCGCGTCGCTCGGCCCGTCCGGCGACAGGGCCGAGGCACCGAGGATCGCCCAGTCGGCCGCATAATCCTGCAGGAACCGGATCGTCTGCGCCCCGTGCATCGCCCCCTCGCCCGCGTGATAGATGCCGGGCGCCATGATGATGCGGATCGTCGGGTTCTGCGCCAGCGCCATGGCGACGGCAAAGCTGTGGGCAATCACGGTGACGTTGCGCAGTTCGAAGGCGAGCCGCTTGGCCAGAATGGCGGTGGTCGCACCGGAACCGATCATGAAGGTCTTGCCATGCGCGCATTGGCGAAACGCAGAACGGGCGATGGCCTCGCGCTCCTTCACCAGTTCGCGTTCGCGCTGGGACAGCGCCGGCTCGGCCTCCGCACGCAGCATCGCCCCGCCATAGGTGCGGCTGATCAGCCCCTGCTCCGCCAGTTCCTCCAGATCGCGCCGGATCGTTTCCGTCGTCACTTCAAGCCGCGCCGCAAGCGCCTTGACGCGCATCGTCGGTTCTTGCGCCAGGATCTGCAAGATATCCTGCTGGCGTCTTACCCGCTTAGAATACCTTCCGGGGCCTGCGGCCATATTTCACTCTCCCTGCTGCGCCCGCATCTTACCGGGCGACCCTTCCGGCCGGATCTGCAATCCGGCGCGGCGCCCGGTCCCCGCAACGGATCCATGCTGGCAAAGGATGTAGGCCAGTTCCGCGATGAACGGTACCGTTTCCAACCGCATCCCCCGGTCGGAACCGAACGCGTTGACGCCCTGGCAGGCGGCGCGAAGGACACCGGTTCTGAACTGGCGATTTCGGTTCCCGCATCGCACCCGGAGTCAGCGCAATGCGCAGGCGGCTGCGGCCAGGGCGCGGATATCGTCCCAGGCGCCGGCCGCCACCGCCGCTTTCGGCGCGACCCAGCTGCCGCCGACGCAGGGCACGGTGGGCAGCCGCAGGTAATCGGGCGCATTGGCCGCCGAAACGCCGCCGGTCGGGCAGAAGGAAATCCCCGGCAGCGGCCCCGCCAGCGCGGCGAGCGCGGCGGCGCCCCCGGCCGCAGCGGCGGGGAAGAATTTCAGCATGTCATAGCCGCGCGCCGCCAGCCGCATCGCCTCGCTCGCCGTCGCCGCCCCGGGCAGGAGCGGCAGGCCCGCCGCCTCGCAGGCATCAAGCAGTTCCTCCGTCGCGCCGGGAGAGACGGCAAACGCAGCGCCCATCTCCACCGCCAGTTCCACATCCGCCGGGGTGATCACGGTGCCGGCCCCGACCACCGCCCCCGCGACCGACGCCATGGCACGGATCGCCTCGGGCGCCGCCGCTGTGCGCAGGGTCACCTCCAGCACCGGCAGACCGCCAGCGACCAGCGCCTCGCCCAGGGGCACCGCGCGGGCGGCCTCCTCGATCACCAGGACCGGGATCACCGGAGCGAGGTCTGCGAGCTCCCGCATCCGGCGGCTGGCGCTGCCAGGATCAATCGGCATCGGAACCTCCGAACACGCTGGCGCCTTCGGTCGCCGGGCCGACATGGGCGCGAAAAGCGGCAAACAGTTCACGCCCGACCCCGGCCTGATGGCCAGAGAGGTCCGCACTGGCGGGCGCCCGGTCCAGAACGCCCGCCGTCAGGATCTCCAGCCGTCCCGCCGGCGCATCGAGCCGCAGCAGATCGCCATCGCGCAGCCGAGCGATCGGGCCACCCTCCAGTGCCTCCGGGCTGACGTGAATCGCTGCCGGCACCTTGCCCGAGGCACCCGACATCCGCCCGTCGGTGACCAGCGCCACCTTCAGCCCGCGGCCCTGCAGGATCGACAGCACCGGGGTCAGGCTGTGCAGCTCGGGCATGCCATTGGCGCGCGGCCCCTGGAACCGCACCACGACGATGACATCGCTGGTAAACTCCCCGGCCTGAAAGGCGGCCTTGACCGCTTCCTGATCGTCGAAGACCCGCACCGGCGCCTCGACCACGTGATGTTCTGGCGCCACGGCAGAGACCTTGATCACCGCCTCCCCCAGTGCGCCGTCCAGCTTCTTCAGACCGCCCGTGGGCTGGAACGGGTCGGAGGCCGGACGCAGGATCTGCGCGTTGACGCTCTCTCCCGGCCCCTCCTGCCAGATCAGCGCACCGTCGATCAGCTTCGGCTCGCGGGTATAGCGGGCAAGCCCCGGACCGGCGACCGTCTCGGTATCCGCATGCAGCAACCCCGCATCCAGCAGGGTGCCGATGACATAGGCCAGACCACCGGCGGCGTGGAAATGGTTCACATCCGCCAGACCGTTGGGATAGACCCGCGCCACCAGCGGCGTGATCGCGGAGATATCCGAGAAATCCTGCCAGTCCAGCACGATGCCGCCGGCCCGCGCCATGGCGACCAGATGCATCAAGTGATTGGTCGATCCGCCGGTGGCGTTCAGCCCGACGATACCGTTGACGAAGGCGCGTTCGTCCAGAATGCGGCAGGTGGGGGTGTAGGTCTCGCCCAGGGCGCTCAGCTCCAGCGCCCGCTGCGCCCCGGCCCGGGTCAGCGCCGTGCGCATTTCCGTGCCCGGGTTGACGAAGCTGGCACCGGGCAGCTGCAGCCCCATGATCTCCATCAGCATCTGGTTGGAATTCGCGGTGCCGTAGAAGGTGCAGGTGCCCGGCCCGTGGTAGGCCGCCATCTCCGCCGCCATCAGCGCCGCGCGCCCGACCTCGCCCTTGGCGAATTGCTGGCGCACCCTGGCCTTTTCGTCATTGGGCAGGCCGCTGGTCATCGGCCCGGCCGGCAGGAACACCGCCGGCAGGTGGCCGAAGGCCTGTGCCGCGATCACCAGCCCCGGCACGATCTTGTCGCAGACCCCGAGAAACACCGCCGCGTCGAACACATTGTGACTGAGCGCCACCCCCGCCGCCATGGCGATCACATCGCGGGAAAACAGGCTCAGCTCCATCCCCGCGGTGCCCTGGGTGACCCCGTCGCACATCGCAGGCACGCCACCGGCGACCTGCGCGGTCGCCCCCAGCACGCGGGCGGCCTCCCGGATGATCGACGGGAAATGTTCGAACGGCTGATGCGCCGACAGCATATCGTTATAGGCGGTGACGATACCCAGGTTACCGCCCGGCCCCGCGGCCAGTGCCGCCTGATCCTCCCCCGCGCCGGCATAGGCATGCGCCTGTCCGGAACAGGCCAGATGCCGCCGCGCCGGGCCCTGCCCCCGCGCCGTCTCCATCCGCGCAAGATAGGCGGCGCGCGTCGGCGCGCTGCGGTCGATGATCCGGTCGGTGATCTCCCGAAGGGTGGGATTCAAAGTCATCTGTCATCCTGCCCGGCCCGTGCAGTCTCACGGGCGATACCGCATTGTCCCAGCCCCACCGCCGGGTTGCAAGCCTCCTGCCCCGGCCAGACCACGTGTCGCGGACGCCCACCCGCGGCGTCGCGACGATGCGCGGCGTCGATCCTGAATTGAACTGTCACTCGTAACCCTTTTCACTGAAATCAGAAATACCCCGCCCTGGCGGAGACTTCGCGGCGCTGCGGCACCACGGCCCGGCTCCGGTCAGTGCGCGAGAGGTGAGAACATGCGTCCTCGCCCGAAATTGCCCACATCTTATGCACCGTCCCGGGAGCCGATCCAAGAAAATATCGGGATCCAGCAAATAATGATGAGATTTACCTGAATAACCTGCCAACCGATATCGCGAAAACACAAGCCTGATCACATCAGCGAACTGATGAAGTATCTCTCAATCTGGGGATAACGCGCGACCCGCTGGCACCAGCCAGGCGCGATCCGGCAAGGATGCCTCAGGATTGGGCGCGCAGATAGTCCAGCACCGCCGGGCGCACCGATTGCAGGCCGCGATGGCGGGCATCGATGATCACCTTGCGCAGCGCCCCGAGGTCGACGCGATGCAGCAGGCTCTTGACCGGACCGATCGAGGCCGGGCGCATCGACAGGGTGCGGATGCCGATGGCGGCGAGACAGATCGCCTCGATCGGCCGTCCGGCATCCTCGCCGCAGAAGCTCAGCGGCGTGCCGGAGCGCTCGCAGCGCTCCACGATCCGTTCGATCAGGCTGAGGAAACTGACGTTCAGCGTATCGTAGCGCCGCCGCACCCGTTCGTTCTCCCGGTCGGCGGCGAAGAAGAACTGCTTCAGATCATTGCCGCCGATCGACAAGAAGCCGACCTCATCGAAGAATTTCTGCGGCGCGAAGGCCAGCGAGGGCGTCTCCAGCATCGCCCCGATCTCCAGCCGCTCAGGCAGCGTGTGGCCCAGCTTGCGTTCGCGGGCGAGCGTGCGGTCGACCTCGGCCCGGGCCTCACGGTATTCCTCGGCCTGGGCGACGAAGGGGAACATGATGGTCAGCGGCCGGCCATCGGCGGCCCGCATCAGCGCCTGCAGCTGCATCCGCATCACGCCCGGTTTGTCCAGACCGACGCGGATCGCCCGCCAGCCCAGTGCCGGGTTGGGTTCGTCCTGCGGCTTCATATAGGGCAGCACCTTGTCCGACCCGATATCGAGCGTACGGAACACCACCCGCTTGTCGCCGGCGGCATCCAGCACCCGGGCATAGAGCGCGACCAGTTCGGAACGCTTCGGCATCTTGTTGCGGACCAGGAACTGCAGCTCGGTCCGGAACAGGCCGACCCCCTCGGCGCCGGAGCTTTCCAGCGACGGCAGATCCGCCATCAGCCCGGCGTTCATATGCAGCGCCACGGTCTGACCATCGCGGCTGATGGCCGGCTTGTCGCGGATCGAGGCATAGCGTTCCTGCGCCTCCGCCCGCATCGCGATCTTGTCGCGGAAGGCGCCGACCACCGTATCGTCCGGCCGCAGATGGACCAGCCCCTGCTCGCCATCGACCATGATGTGATCGCCGTTCAGTGCTTCTGTAGTAATTCTCTGGGCCCGGACCACCAGCGGGATCGCCAGCGCACGGGCAACGATGGCCGCATGCGACCCGACCGAGCCCTCCTCCAGCACGATGCCGCGCAGGGTCCGGCCATATTCCAGCAGGTCGCCCGGCCCGATGTTGCGGGCCACCAGGATCGGATCGGCCGGCAGATCGGCACCGGTGTGTTGCCCCTGCCCGGTCAGGATCCGCAGCAGCCGGTTGGACAGATCGTCCAGGTCGGACAGCCGTTCCCGCAGATAGGCGTCCTGCGACTGCGCCATCCGGTTGCGCGCCAGGCTCTGTTCCTTCTCGACCGCGGCCTCGGCACTGAGCCCGCGCGAGATATCCTCCTCCATCCGCCGCATCCAGCCCTTGGAATTGGCGAACATCCGGTAGGTTTCCAGAACCTGCAGCTGTTCCTTGTCATCGGCCCGCGACATTTCCAGCATCTTGTCGACGCCGACGCGCAGCTCCTCGACCGCGTCATGCAGCCGCTCGGTCTCGCGCTGCGGATCGTCGGCAATCGGGTTGGTCACCACCACGCGGGGTTCATGCAGCCAGGCGTGCCCCTCGGCGGTGCCCTCCTGCGCGCTGACGCCGCGGATCAGCTCCGCCCGCTTGTGCGGCGGCGACAGTGCCGCGCCCTCGCCGACGAAGGCGCCCAGTTCGGCCATCTCGGCCAGAACCATGGCGACCACTTCCAGCGCATAGATCTCGTCGGTGGAAAACTGCCGCTCCTCGCGCGACTGCACCACCAGCACGCCAAGGGGTTCGCCCAGCCGCTGCACCGGGATCCCCAGGAAGGAAGAATAGCGCTCCTCCCCGGTCTCCGGCATATAGCGGAACCCGCGTTCGCCCGGCGCATTGGCGGTGTTCACCACCATGCCGGTCTTGGCCACACGACCGACCAGCCCTTCGCCCAGCCGCATGCGGGTGTGATGGACGGCTTCCGCCTTCAGACCTTCGGTGGCGCAAAGCTCCAGCGTATCGGCATCGCGGAACAGGTAGACCGAGCAGACCTCGGTGCCCATGCTGTCGGCGATCAGATGGGTGATCTTGTCCAGCCGGGTCTGACCGGCATCGCTGCCGGCCATGACCTCGCGCAAGCGTCTGAGCAGCTTGCGACTCTCACTTTCCGTGCCGTCGGGCATTGACCTCTTCACATCGCGGCGGACGCCGGCGAGCCGGGCGCAGGTCTGCGCTCAGCTCACCTTGTCCAGTTCGAAGGCATCATGCAGCGCCTGAACCGCAAGTTCCATGTATTTCCGGTCGATGAGAACGGAAATCTTGATCTCAGAGGTGGTAATGACCTTGATATTGATCCCCTCGTCCGAGAGCACCTTGAACATCTTGGCCGCAACGCCGGTGTGAGACCGCATGCCGATCCCCACCACCGAGATCTTGCAGACCTCGGTATCCTCGACGATGTCGTGGAAATTGATGTCGCCGCTGTCCTTGGCCTTTTTCAACGCCTCTTCGGCACGGGCCACCTGATTGGTCGGGCAGGAGAAGGTCATGTCGGTGCGACCGTCTTCGCTGATATTCTGCACGATCATGTCGACATTCACGCCGGCCTCGGACAGCGGCATGAAGATCGCGGCGGCGATGCCGGGGCGGTCGGCGACCGAGATCAGGGTCATCTTGGCCTCATCCCGCGAATGGGCCACACCGGAGACAACGTTCAGTTCCATGATTTCCTCCTCGTCGCAGACGAGCGTGCCCGCTTCATCGGATTGTTCCTCGAAGCTCGAAAGCACCCGCAGTTTCACGTTATAGCGCATCGCCAGCTCGACCGAGCGGGTCTGCAGCACCTTGGCGCCCAGAGAGGCCAGTTCCAGCATCTCCTCAAAGGCGATCCTGTCCAGCTTGCGCGCCTTGTCGCAGATGCGCGGATCGGTGGTATAGACGCCGTCCACATCGGTGTAGATATCGCAGCGTTCCGCATCGAAGGCGGCGGCGAAGGCGACGGCGGTGGTATCCGACCCGCCCCGGCCCAGCGTGGTGATCCGGCCTTCGGGGCTGACCCCCTGGAAGCCCGCCACGACAGCGACCTTCATGCCCTCTTCGAACTTGCGCAGGATGTTTTCGGTCGGGATATCGACGATCCGCGCGGCGCTGTGAGCCGAGGTGGTCTGCAGCGGCACCTGCCAGCCCTGCCAGCTGCGGGCGGGAACATCCATCTCCTGCAGCGTCAGGGCCATCAGGCCGGCGGTGACATTCTCGCCCGAGCTGACGACGGCATCGTATTCACGCGCGTCGAACAGCGGCGAGGTTTCCTCGACAAAGCCCACCAGCTCATTGGTCTTGCCCGCCATCGCGGAAACGATGACGATCACATCATAGCCCTTGGCCACCTCGACCCCGACCCGTTTCGCAACGCGCCGGATACGGTCGAGATTGGCGACCGAGGTGCCACCGAATTTCATGACTAGGATGGGCATGTGTCTTCCCCTTGGGCCCAGGTTCCGGCGCGGTTTATGCGTTGGGACCGCAAAGAGCAAGATGGCTTGCGGGCCCGGAGCCTCCGGCGGCAGTCAGAGGGTGGTTTTCCCGTGGCTTCTGCTGCCCGTCGGCGACCGGAAGGATCAGCCCGGCGGCGCGCGATAATCGGCCGGGCGCAGCAGATCGCCCTGCATCAGGTGAGTCTCCGCCCCCGCCACCACATCGGTGTTCTGTGCCGTGACCACCTGCCAGCCCGCCGCCAGCCGGCGGGCGACGAAGGTCAGGATGGTGCGGCGCGGCCCCGCCGGCCGCCCCTGCGGGTCACGCTGGCCGGTCAGGCGGAACCGGCACTGCACCACTGCCACCGCCCCCAAATCGCGGGTCCGGATCACCTCCGGCGTCAGCTGGCTCTCGGCAAAGAAGGTGGTCAGCCCGTAGGCATGGGCGCGTTCGATCGCCGCCCGGTCGTGCCACCAGAGGCCGACGACATTGACGAAATCCGCATCCTCCGCGAAGAGCGCGGCCAACGCCGCGGCGTCCCGTGCGGCCCAGGCCGCGGCAAAGGCCGCCGGGATATCCCCGGGCCGCTCTGGCAGATCGGTCAAAAGGCGTGGTCCCGCCCGTCCCAGGTGCGGAAACACCCGGTGTCGGCGATATCCAGCGCCGCGAAGCGGTCGGCCAGCCCCTCGGCGGCCTGATCCACGGTGATCTCCGCCTGCGGCCCGCCCATGTCGGTCTGCACCCAGCCCGGGTGATAAATCCCCACCGCGATGCCCTCCGGTTTCAGATCGGCGGCCAGGTTGCGCCCCAGGTTCAGCACCGCCGCCTTGGACGAGCGATAGATATAGCTGCCCCCCGGCGCCCGCTGATGCGAGGCCATCTGCGACGAGATCAGCCCGATCTTGCCGGTCGCCGCCCGCAGATTGGGCAGCAGCGCCTGAACGCTGAGGAAAACGCCGGTCACGTTCACCGCGAAGGCCTCGGCCCACATCTGCGCCGGATAGCCGTCCTCCAGCCGCTGCCCCTTGTCGGGATAGAGGCCGGCGTTGCAGATCAGCAGATCGACCGGATCGCCGGCCAGCTGCGCCGCCATCGCCGTCTGCGCCGCCGGATCGGTAACATCCAGACGGATTTCGGCGCTGCCGTCGCGGGCGGTGCCGGTGACGCGATGGCCAGCCGCGCGATAGCGGTCGGCGAGCGCCTTGCCGATACCGCGCCCGGCACCGGTGATCACAACATGCATGAGCTCAATTGGCCTTTCGGTTCGGCAAGAAGGGCAAGGGGGTGACAGGAACGCCGTCCTCGATCAGTGCGCGGGCCTCTTCTGTCTTGGCCTCGCCGTAGATCGGCCGCTCCGGCGCCTCGCCCTCGTGAATGGCGCGCGCCTCCTCGGCGAAATTCATCCCGACGTATTCTGAGTTTTCCTCGATCTTGCGCTTCAGCTCGGCCAGCGCCTGTTCCGCCGCATTGGCCGGCGCCGTCAGCGGCCGCTCCGGCGCCTCTGCCGCCGGCGGCTGCGGCGCATCCGTGTCCCGCCCATGGCTGACCCGCGGCGCCATCAGCGCCTTTTCCACCCTGGTCGAGCCGCAGACGACGCATTGCACCATGCCCGCGCCCGCCAGCTTGTCAAAGGCGTCGGCGGATTGGAACCAGCTGTCGAACGTGTGCCCCTCGGCACATTTGAGCGCATATTGGATCATCCCGGGATCCTCTTGGAGAGTAACCGATTACATATCCACCGGCGGCTAAAGATCAAGCCTGACCCGGGTTTGCAGGACGCGCGCCGCGCCCTGAGGCCAGCCGGGCCGCCAGTCCCGCGACCAGATCGTCATGCGGCCGGTCCGCCTCGATCGCCAGGCGGCGCAGGCCGAAATGCACATGCGCCATCTCCTGATAATAGCGGCTGTAGGTGTAATTCACCCCGGCCCCGGCCACCGCCCCTAGCACCGGCACGGTCTGGGTCGCCAGCTTCTGACCCAGCGCCGCCGCCAGCCGCGGCGCCACCGTTCCGATCATCCGCTGCATCGCCGGCCCGGTCAGGGTCAGCCGCAGCGACAGAAAGCCCAGATCGGCACCGTCGTCGCCTGCCAGCGGCCCCGCCGCCGCCAGGACCTGGATGCAGTCGAATTGCACATTCCGCGCCGAAGGATCGAACCCATGCTGCGCCGCCACGCCCTGAACCGCCCGCAGCAACACCGTGGTGGTTGCCGGCAGCTCCACCAGCGCCCCGGGCAGACCGGCAAAGCCGCCGGCCGCACCCAGCACCGAGGTCAGCGCCGACATCCCCCGCTCAGACCCGCCGGGCAGCAACCGCCGGCTGCGCTCCGCCGCGCCCATCGACATGTGCAACGCCCGCTCCGTCGCGGCGCCGAGCCCGGCGCGCAGCGGCGGCGGCAACCGCTCCAGCAACCCCTCCGCACTGGTCCCCAGCCGCGTCAGCAGCCGCAGCCCCGGCCCGCCCGCGGCGCGATAGCGCGCCGCCAGCCGGTCCAGCTCTGACTCGGCGTCGATGGGGCTGTCAGCGGCCGGTATCACCAGATGGTCCATCGGATCCCTCCTGTCAGACAGATCGGCCCGCAGCCCCGGCGTTTCAAGACCCGCGGCAGATCAGCCCGGGGTGCTCCAGCGGGTCACCGCCCCCGCGATTCCCGCCCAGGCCCCCGGCGTCAAATCGCGCCCCAGCACCCGGTCCGGGTTGGTCGGCGGCGGCATCTCCACCCCGTCGAGCCGGGTGAACCCGAAGCGGTTGTAATAGGGCGCATCGCCCACCAACATCACCCGGTCCCAGCCGCTGGCATGCGCCGCCTCAAGGGATTTTTCGATCAGAAAGGCGCCGAGCCCCTCGCCCTGGTGGGTCGGGTGAACTGCCACCGGTCCCAGCAACAGCGCGTCGGTCGCACCGACATGCACCGGCCAGTAGCGGATCGCGCCCGCCACCGTGCCATCGCTGTCGCGCGCCACCAGACACAGCCCCGGCACCGGATCGACCCCGTCGCGCAGACGGTAGGAGGACAGCGCCTCGCGCCCCGGCGCGAAGCAGAGGTCATAGAGCGCCTCCACCTCCCACCAATCTTCCGGCTGTTCCGGCTGCAGTGCGATCACCTGCGCGCCCTCCGCTTGCTGTCGACCGCTGCGGCCCTAGCATCTGGGTCGGCGAGGTCAAGCGGATCGCTTGCCCCGGCTCCCGGTCCCCCCTATGCCTGAGACACGCACAGAAGGAGCCGCCGACATGTTCTACCGCCCCGAAGACGGCCACGGCCTGCCGCATAATCCCCTCAACGCCATCGTCACGCCACGCCCGATCGGCTGGATATCGACCCGCAGCGCTGCGGGGATCAACAACCTCGCGCCCTATTCCTTCTGCAATCTGGTCGCCTATACGCCACCGCAGGTGATGTTCGCCAGCACCGGCCTGAAGCCGGATCAGGGGAACGACAAGGATAGCGTCGCCAATATCCGCGCCACCGGGGTATTCTGCGTCAATATCGCCGGCTACGACGATCGCATGGCGCTGAACGCCAGCTCTGCGACACTGCCGAAAGAGGTCGATGAATTCATCCATGCCGGGGTCGATGCCGTGGAATGCGACACCATCGCCTGCCCCCGCGTCGCCACGGCCCCGGCCGCGCTGGAATGTCGGATGACCCGGATCGTCGACCTGAAGGGAGAAAACAACGTGCTGGTGATCGGCGAGATCACCGGCATCCACCTGCGCGACGATTGCCTGAAAGACGGTCGGTTCGATGTGCTGAGCTTCCAGCCGCTGGCCCGCCTCGGCTATCGCGACTTCGCCCGCGTCACCGACACCTTCGAAATGACCCGTCCCGACGATTGACCCGCCCCCGAGGCGCCCGCCACGGCGGGCGCGGCACAGGGGGCTGTCTGCCCCCTCTTGGCCCTGCCGGGCCAATTCACCCCCGAGGATATTTCGACCAGATCGAAGGGGGCGATCTGCCTTCGATCTGGTCGAAATATCCCGGGGGGGAGGCCGTAGGCCGTGGGGGGCAGCGCCCCCCCTGTCGCCGCCCTGCGGCGGGCGGCCAACATGGGTTCAGTGCGACCCCAGGATGCCGGTCTTGACCGAGTAATCCACCGCCAGTTCGTAATCGGGATCATCGTCGCTGTCGATCATCAGATGCCCCGCCTTGGTCAGCAGCCGGTGACAATCGCGGCTCAGGTGGCGCAGCTGGATGCGTTTGCCTTCCACCTCGTATTTCGCGGCCAGGGCCTCGATCGCCTGCAGCGCCGACTGGTCGACCACCCGGCTGTCGGCGAAATCGACGATCACCGTGGCCGGATCGCTTTTCGGCGAGAAGAGCTCGACAAAACCGTCGGTCGAGCCGAAAAACAGCGGCCCCTGGATCTGATAGACCTTGGCGCCTTCGGGCGTTTCATACGACTTGGCGTGGATCCGCTTGGCGTTGTTCCAGGCATAGGCCAGCGCCGAGACGATGACGCCGACCACCACGGCCACCGCCAGATCCTCGAACACCGTCACCACGGTGACCAGCACGATGACGAAAGCGTCGATCAGCGGCACCTTGGCAAGGATGCGGATCGAATTCCAGGCGAAGGTGCCGATCACCACCATGAACATCACGCCGACCAGCGCGGCCAGCGGGATTTGTTCGATCAGCGGCGAGGCGAAGAGGATGAAGCCCAGCAGGCAGAGCGCGGCGAAGATCGCCGCGATCCGGGTGCGGCCGCCGGATTTCACGTTGATCATCGACTGGCCGATCATGGCGCAGCCGCCCATGCCGCCGAAGAAGCCGGTCAGCACGTTGGCGGTGCCCTGGGCGATGCATTCCTGGCTGGCGCCGCCGCGCTTGCCGGTGATCTCGCCCACCAGGTTCAGCGTCAAGAGGCTCTCGATCAGCCCGACCGCGGCCATGATGATGGAATAGGGCAGCACGATCTGCAGCGTCTCCCAGGTCAGCGGCACGGCGGGGATGTGGAACACCGGCAGCTCGCCCTTGATCGAGGCCATGTCGCCCACCCGCGGCACGTCGAGGCCGAAGGCGATCACCAGCACGGCGGTCACCAGGATACCGGCCAGCGGCGCCGGCACCACCCGGGTCACCCGCGGGATGAAGTGGATCACCGCCATGGTCAACGCCACCAGCCCCAGCATGGTCCAGAGCTGCAGGCCCGACAGCCACGCCCCGCCACCGGTGGCGGCGCTGGCCGGCACCCGGAACTGGGTCAGCTGCGCCAGGAAGATCACGATCGCCAGCCCGTTGACGAACCCCAGCATCACCGGATGCGGCACCAGCCGGATGAACTTGCCCCATCGCATGATGCCGACGACGATCTGGATCAGCCCCATCAGCACCACCGCCGCCAGCAGGTATTCGACCCCGTGGCTCATCACCAGCGACACGATGACCACCGCGATGGCCCCGGTCGCGCCCGAGATCATCCCCGGCCGGCCACCGATCAGCGCCGTCACCAGCCCGATGATGAAGGCAGCATAGAGGCCCAGCAGCGGGTGCACATCGGCGACGAAGGCGAAGGCCACCGCCTCGGGCACCAGCGCCAAAGCCACCGTGAGCCCGGAGAGAAGCTCGATCCTCAACCGGCCGAGACTGAAGCCCTCGTCAGGCATCCAGCGCAGGTCGGGTTTGTCGATACGGGAGGCGAAGGCGGCCAGAAGGGCGCGGGGCATGGATGCTCCTTGGGATTGGGTTTGGCGGGACATTTGTCTTTGCTGCGGCGCAGCGTTTACAGGGTTACCCCCCGGCACGTCAATGCAGGCGGGCCGATGCGCCGGACAGCGGGGCAATGAGAGCACAGATCACGGGCAGTGCCGCGAGGTCTCATCTCCCGTCTGGCATCCGGGCAGGCTAGGCTGCCCGGCGGAGGGCGGATCATGGCAATCATCACCTGTTGGCAGGATATCGAGGATCGGGGCGGCAATGCCTGGCTAACCCCGGCGGAGCAAAAGCTGATCACCGCCTGCCGGGCGGAGGAGGCATGCACCCTCGGCGACGGCACATTGCCGCCCGACGGGACACCTGACCCAGATCGGCGCGTGCGGGCCGAAGTGTTGCGCTATCTGATCCTCGGAGGATGCGATAGGTGCAAGATTCAGGGCTGGGGTGTGAACCTCGCCGGGGCCTATGTGGAGGGGCAACTCGATCTGTCGTTTCAGACGGCGAAGGGGGAAACAAGCCTCCAGGCTTGCCGCTTCGGGCAGATGATCATCGCCCTACAAGCCCGGTTTCAATCTCTGAACGTCAACGAAAGCCACCTGCCCGGCCTCAATGCGCAGGCCGCGCAGATTAGTGGTAACGTTTTTCTGCGTAGCGTCACCACGACAGGCGAGCTCAGCCTCGCCGGCGCCTCCATCCGTGGCCAACTGGACTGCGAGGGTGCCCGCTTCACCGGAACAGAGAACAACGGTGCGCTGACCGCGGAGGGCGCCCAGGTGGCCGGAAGTGTTTTCTTGCGCGGCATCACCGCGACAGGTGAGCTCAGCCTCGCCGAAGCCTCCATCGGTGGCCAACTGGACTGCGAGGGCGCTCACTTCACCGGGGCGAAGGGCAAGCCTGCGCTGAACGCGCAAGACGTGCAGGTGACTACCTCCGTTTTCCTGCGCGGCGTCACCGCGACCGGCGAGATCCGTCTCTCCGGCGCTTCCATCGGAGGCCAGTTTGCATGCGAAGACGCCAGATTCGCCGGGGTGGAGGGGGAAAGGGCGCTAAATGCGCAGCGGTTACAGGTCACCGACAGCTTTTTCTGGCGCCGCGTGACGGTTGAGGCCGGATCGGTGGACCTCAGCGCCGCGCATATCGGTGATCTGGTCGATGATCCGGACTGTTGGCCCGATGGTGGGCGTCTCTATCTCGATGGCTTCACCTATGACCGGATTTCCGGCGCCCTAACCGACGCCAGCACCCGCCTGCGCTGGCTGGCCAAGGGCGACAGCTGGGGCGGCATCTTCTTCCCTCAGCCCTATACCCAGCTTGCCAAGGTGCTGCGGGAGATGGGGCATGACCGGGATGCGCGGAAGGTGCTGGCGCGGCGCGAGCAGAAGATTCAGGCGGATATACGCCAGCGTCTGCATGTGGAACTCGACGGCAGTTTTCGTACCAGATTGCGTGCGATCCGTGCCTATGCGCTGCGCCCGGGGCTCTGGGTCTGGGACCAGCTGCTGCGCTGGGTGGTGGGCTACGGATACTATCCCTTCCGCAGCCTGCTCTCGCTGCTGGGGCTCTGGGCCGTCGCGGTATGGTTGTCGCATATGGCCTGGACCTCCGGCGATTTCGCGCCGAATTCCGGGCCGGTGCAGATGTCCGACCGCTGGCAGGCGCTGGCGGTGAGCGTCGAGAATCCCGCCGCGCTCTGGTCATCGGCAGCCGAGGCCGGCCGCGACTGGGAAACCTTCAACCGCTATGCCTGGGCCGCCGATCTGGTGATCCCGATCATCGACCTGGGCCAGACCGCGGCCTGGGCGCCGTCGACCGAGCGTGGCAACTGGGGCCGCAGGCTCTGGCGCTATGGTTTCCTGCTGCAGATGGCCGGCTGGATCGTCACCGCGCTGGGGGCGGCCGCGATCACCGGCATCATCCGCCGGGACTGAGCCGAATTTGGGCAGCCCCGCCGCCGCCGGCGCCGGAGCCGGGACCGCGCTGCGACCTGCGGTTGCATCCCCCGGGCCGGCGGGTAATCTCGCCGGCAACGGACAATCAGGGCGAATTCCATGACCAAGACCAAAATCGGCATTATCGGCGGCTCGGGGCTCTATGACATCGAGGGACTGGAAGACCGCCGCTGGGTCAGCGTCGAGAGCCCCTGGGGCAAGCCATCGGACGATATCCTGACCGGCAGGCTCCACGGGGTCGAACTGGCGTTTCTGCCCCGGCACGGGCGTGGCCATTTCCTCAGCCCCACCGATGTGCCCTATCGCGCCAATATCGACGCGCTGAAGCGGCTGGGGGTGACTGACGTGATCTCGATCAGCGCCTGCGGTTCGTTCCGCGAGGAGATGGCGCCGGGCGATTTCGTCATCGTCGATCAGTTCATCGACCGCACCTTCGCCCGCGACAAGAGCTTCTTCGGCACCGGCTGCGTCGCCCATGTCAGCATGGCGCATCCCACCTGCGACCGGCTGGGCGACGCCTGCGAGACCGCGGCGCGCGATGCCGGCATCAAGGTGCATCGCGGCGGCACCTATCTGGCGATGGAGGGGCCGCAGTTCTCCAGCCTGGCGGAATCGAAGATGTATCGCGAGATCTGGGGCGCCGATGTGATCGGCATGACCAACATGCCCGAGGCCAAGCTCGCCCGCGAGGCCGAGCTGTGCTATGCCTCGGTCGCGATGATCACCGATTACGACAGCTGGCATCCCGATCACGGCGAGGTCGAGATCACCCAGATCGTCGCCACCCTGATGGGTAACGCCGAAAAGGGCCGCGAGAAGGTGCGCCGGCTGCCGGAAATCCTGGGGGTCGAGCGCGCGCCCTGCCGGCAGGGCTGCGATCACGCGCTGGAGTTCGCCATCATGACCGCGCCGGAGAAGCGCGACCCCGATCTGGTGGCGAAGCTGGATGCGGTGGCCGGGCGGGTTCTGAACCGCGACTGAGGGGGCGGCGGGCGCGGTCTGCCAGGCCTCTCCCCCGCACCGGGAACTTCCAATGGGCCGGTGTTTCCGACGGCCGGCGCCTCTTGGGGGCGCTGCCCCCGGCCTGCGGCCTCCCCCGGGATATTTCGGGCCAGAAAAAGACGGCGGTGGCGCAGCATGGGCGGCGGCGCGGGGCCGGTGGGGGCAGGTCCGGCTCAGCGTCGGCAGATCGCGAACAAGGCGCCGCGCGAGGAGATCCCGAGCTTGTCATAAGCGCGGCGGCGGTAGGTCACCACGCTGGAGGCCGCGACCCCGAGATCGTCGGCGATCTCCTCCGCCTTCTTGCCGGCGAGCATGCCGAGGCAAACCGCTCTTTCGCGCTCCGACAGCACCGCCAGCGCCGGCGGTGCCTCGCTCAGCCGCGCCTCGAAATGCAAGAGCGCCAGACGCCCCAGCAGCGGCAGCAGCGCATCCTCGTCGCGCGGCAGAACCTCCCAGTAGAGGTTGAGCACCAGCCGCAGGCGCGCGCCCGCGGCCAGCACCGCCGTCTTGCCCGCCAGTCCGGGCCGTTCGAAGAAGCGCAGCCGATAGTCCTCCGGCCCCGGCGCCCCGCCGGTGACCACGCTCAGCGCCCCCGGCGCCAGCGCCAGAACCCGGGCGTAGAGCGGGTCCTGCCGATACCAGCCGTCGAGATAGCTTTCCGCCAGCGCCCCGCCCAGCGCCTGGGCGCGGAAATTGCGCGACAGCAGACAGGCGGCGTGATCGGCATCATAGGCGAAGACCATCACCTGCACCGCGCCGGTCGCCACCACCAGATCGAGAAACGGGGCCGCCCAGCCGTCCTGGCCGGTGTGGCCCAGGCAGGCGTCGATGGCCCTGATCTCGCTCTGCCCCATGCCCTTGTCCCCCATAAAAGAGGACTTACCCCGTTCCCGCGCCCCGGTACAGAGAACAGAGACCAGACGGGAGGACCCAGAATGCGACCAGCGGGACGCGGCGAGCTCGATTCGCTCTATTTCACCTATCCGCATTTCCCTGCCCCGGTGCGGACCCCGGGGCCCGAGACGCGTCGCCCGGTGGTGATCGCCGGCGCCGGTCCGGTGGGGATGACGGCGGCGCTGACACTGGCGCAATATGGGATCCGCAGCCTGCTGCTGGACCGCAAGGACACCTTCAACGACGGCAGCCGCGCCATCTGCATCTCGCGGTCGAGCTATTACATCCTGGAGCGCCTGGGGGCGCTGCAGCCGTTTCTGGACAAGGCTCTGGGCTGGACCCGGGGGCGCAGCTTTTACCGCGGCCGGCAGATCCTGGAATTCGACATGCCGGATTCGGCGGATGAGAAGTTCCGTCCGATGTACAATCTGCAACAGCAGTATATCGAGGCCTTCCTGTGGCAGGCCGTCACCGCCAACCCGCTGATCGAGACCCGCTGGCAGAGCGAGGTGACCGGAATCTCGGAGGAGCCCCAGGGCGTCACCCTGACGGTCAGCGATCCCGGCGGCAGCTATGCCCTGCCCGCCCAATGGGTGCTGGCCGCCGACGGCGCCCGCAGTGCGATCCGGCAGATGCGCGGGCTGCGGCTGCAGGGAGAGAATTACGAGGGCCGCTATGTCATCGCCGACGTGCAGATGGCGCATGATTATCCCACCATCCGCCGGGCGCTGTTCGATCCGGTCAGCCGCCCCGGCGGCACCGTGCTGATCCACCGCCAGCCCGACAATATCTGGCGCATCGATTATCAGCTGCGCGACGACGAAAGCGCCGAAGAGGCGACCCGGGAAGAGAACGTGCGCGCCGCCGTCGCCGCGGTGCTGGCCGAGATCGGCCAGGACAGCCCCTGGCAGCTGGAATGGTGGAGCGTCTATTCCGCCAACACGCTGGCGCTGGAGGATTATCGCGACGGCCGGGTGATCTTTGTCGGCGACAGCGCCCATATCGTGCCGATCTTCGGCGTACGCGGGCTGAACAACGGGCTGGCGGATGCGCAGAACATCGGCTGGAAGCTGGCCTTCGTGCTGACCGGGCAGGCCGGAGAAGCGCTGATCGACAGCTATACGCCAGAGCGGCGCGGCGCCACGCTGGATGTCTTCGCCAATGCCGGCAAGAGCACCCGCTTCATGACCCCGCCCGATGCCGGCTGGCGGCTGATGCGCGATGCGGCACTGTCACTGGCACTGACCCGGTCCTCGGCCGGGCGGCTGGCCAATCCGCGGCAGATGACCCCCTATACCTATGCCGCAAGCCCGGCCACCGCTTCCGACGACCCGGCATTTTCCGATGGCCCGATCCCCGGCGCGCTGATGCCCGATGTGGCGCTGGAGACCGGCTTTCTCTCCGACCGGATGGGCCCGGGGTTCACCCTGCTGCGTTTCGGTGCCGGCGCGGCCGCCTGCGACGATCCCGCGCTCACCCTGGTCGATCTGCCCGCCGACGGCCCGGTGGGCCGGGCCTATGGCGCCCGGCCCGGCACCGCCTATCTGATCCGCCCGGATCTCCATATCGCCGGCCGCTGGCACCAGGCCGACGCGACAACCCTTTGCCAGACGCTGAACCGTCTGCTGGCCCGCACCGAGGAGACGACCGCATGACCGATGCCGATCTCGAACGCCTGTACGAGGCGATGGCCGAAACCCTCGGCACCCTGCCCCGGACCGACCACGCGCTCTATCTGGCGAAGCTGGCGCTGGCGCTGGCCGAAACCCTGGACGACACGCCCCAGGCGCTGGCGGTGATCGCCGAATGCCGCCAGGGGCTGCTGCCGGAGGGGGCGCCGGCCTGACCCGCCTGACCGGCCCGACCCGCTGCCCGTCATCCGGGACACGCACCGCAGGACTTGACCGGGGCGGGCAAATCCGGCTCTCTCAACCGATCGTGAAGGGAGTATTCCGATGCCGCTTGACCTCTGGCTGACCTTCGTCGCCGCCGCCACCGCGCTTTTGCTGATCCCGGGGCCCACCGTGCTGCTGGTGCTGAGCTATGCGCTGAGCAAGGGACGCGGCGTCGCCGTCGCCTCTGCCACCGGGGTGGCCCTGGGGGATTTCATCGCGATGACCGCCTCGCTGCTGGGGCTGGGAGCGCTGGTCATGGCCTCGGCGACGCTGTTCACCGTGCTGAAATGGATCGGTGCCGCCTATTTGCTGTGGATGGGCTGGAAGCTCTTCCGCAGCGCGCCGGCCAGCGGTATCCAGGCGCTGAGCCGGGTCAGCGACATCACCGCCCGCGGGGTCTTCCGCCATGCCGCCGCGGTCACCGCGCTGAACCCGAAGTCGATCGCCTTCTTCGTCGCCTTCGTGCCGCAGTTCCTGCGCCCGGAACTGCCGCTGTTGCCGCAATTCGCCATCCTGATCGCTACCTTCGTGACGCTGGCGGCGCTGAACGCGCTGGCCTATGCGCTGTTGGCCGACCGGCTGCGCCGCCTGATCGGCCGGCCGCGGGTGATCACCGGACTGACCCGCAGTGGCGGGCTGACGCTGATGGGTATGGGGCTGGCCACCGCCTTCCTGCGCCGCCCGGCCTGACCCCCTGCGTCCGGCCTGCCCTCTCCGCCCGGCCTGATCGGCGCCGGCAGGCGACGGCGCGCTCAGGACTTGTCGTGCTCTTTCATGAACTCGCGGATGAAGCGGCGGATTTCCCGCGCCGCGCTGGTGTCGAGCGCCTTGCACAGATCGACAAAGGCATCCCGTTCGCCCTTGTCCAAACGCAGCACCAACTGGCTGTCTTTCTTGCCTGCAGCCTTGCCGTCTTTCTTCGTCACGCGCGATCCGTCCCGGGAAGCCTTGAATTTTCGTATATGCAGTGTATATACATTGCATAGTACATCGGTCACACCGACGTAACAACAAAACGAAAGGAAAGGCAAATGCACCTCTATACCGCACAGGCGCTTCTGACCCGGGATCGACGGGATTGGACAAAACCGCACCTCAGCTGGCTGCCCGCCGCGCTCTACCGCAGCTTCCGCGAAGCCAAACGCTGAGCTTCGGGCCACGGCAGGGGGCGATCTGATCATTCAGGTCTCGCCCCCGGCCCGATCCGGCCGGAACCGCCCCATGCGGGGCTTGCATGCGCGGCGCCTATCGGCGACACCCGGCAGGTCACAATGTCAGCCGGAGCCCGCCAGATGCAGCAGACCAAACAGGTCCAGGACTACATCCGCACCATCGTCGATTTCCCGCATGAGGGGATCCTGTTTCGCGACGTGACCACGCTCTTCGCCGATCCACGCGGTTTTCGCATGGCCATCGACCAGATGCTGCACCCCTATGCCGGCGAACGCATCGACAAGGTCGTCGGGCTCGAAGCGCGCGGTTTCATCCTCGGCGGCGCCATCGCGCACCAGCTCTCGGTCGGCTTCGTGCCGATCCGCAAGAAGGGCAAGCTGCCCGGCCGCACCCTCAGCCAAGACTACAAGCTGGAATACGGCGAGGCGATCGTCGAAATCCACGACGATGCCATCGCCCCCGGTGAAAAGGTGCTGATCGTCGACGATCTTCTGGCCACGGGCGGCACCTGCGGCGCGGCGATCCAGCTGATCGAACGCCTGCAGGGCCAGATCGTCAGCTGCGCCTTCATCGTCGACCTGCCCGATCTCGGCGGCCGCAAGCGGCTGCAGGAGATGGGTATGAACGTCCACGCGCTCTGCAGCTTCGAAGGGCTCTGACCGCCCGCGCCCGGTCACCGCGCCTGTTTTTCCGGCGCCCCTTCGATCTGGCCCAAATATCCTCGGGGGGAAGCGGCCCCCGGGCCGCGAGGGGGCAGACAGCCCCCCTCCCCGGCCGGCCACCCGACGCCCCCCGTTCAAAAACCCGGCGGCAACCGGTTGCGCATCGCCGCGCGCCGGTCCAGCCGCTCGCCGTCGGTAATAAACGTACCGTCACCCACGGCATGCAGCAGCCGCGTCTCAGCGCGGGTCGGATCGGTCCAGGCGGCCTCCGCCTGCAGCACCAGGATGGTATAGGGCTCGATCATCTCGACCACGCGGCATTCGATATTGGCCAGCGCCTCGGCGATCAGCGGCGCCCGCACCCGCTCTGCCGGCCGGCGGGTCAGGCCGAAAGCCTCGAATTTGTCGGTGCTGCTGCCGGAACAGGTCCCGACCCCGATCACCTGGTCCAGCATGTCGACCGGCGGCAGCGCGATCACGCATTCCCGCGTCCGGCGCAGCGCACCGAAGGAATGGTTCCACGGGCCGGTGGTGATCGCCAGGGTGCCGGCGAAATCCAGAACCATGGTCCAGGTGATGGTCATCACATTGTCGCGCTGGCCGTCATTGGTGGTCACCAGAACCACCGGCCCAGATTCCATCAGCGTGAAAACCTTGCCCAGATCGTAGGGGGTCATACCGTTACTCCTGTTCACCACCGTTTCACCGCCGCCTGCGCCACACCCACCCCTTGACTCTCGCGACCAGCCGGTTCCCTTCTGAGGCGAAGATACAGGAGAGTCGATGCAACCTCAATTTGATCAGGAGCTCGAAGACCGTCTCACCCGCTATGCCGCGATCGACAGTCAGAGCGACGAGGACCGCCCGGGCGCACCCAGCACCGAAATCCAGCTCGACATGCTGCGCCTGCTGGAGACCGAGCTGAAGGAGATCGGCGCCGAGGACGTGGTGCTGACCGACTATGGCACCGTGCTCGCCACCATCCCCGGCACCCTGCCGGGGCCCACAGTCGGCTTTCTCGCCCATGTCGACACCGCGCCGCAATTCAACGCCACTGGCGTCAAGCCGCGGGTGATCAAGGGCTACAACGGCGGCGACATCAGCTTTCCCGACGATCCGGAGCTGCGGCTCTCGCCCGACACCTCTCCCTATCTGGCGGAAAAGCAGGGCCACGACCTGATCACCGCATCGGGCACCACGCTGCTGGGCGCCGACGACAAGGCCGGCGTCGCCATCATCATGACCGCCGCGCGCCACCTGCTCTCCGACCCGGAACGGAAACACGCCCCCCTGCGCATCGCCTTCACCCCGGACGAGGAGATCGGCCGCGGTGTCGCCGAGGCGCTGCCCAAGGATCTGGGGGCGGATTTCGCCTATACCTTCGATGGCGGCAAGGTCGGCGAAATCGAATACGAGACCTTCTCGGCCGATGCCGCCGAGGTCACCGTCACCGGCGTCTCCATCCACCCCGGTTTTGCCACCGGCAAGCTGGTCAATGCCATTCATCTCGCCTCCAAGATCATCGCGACGCTGCCGCAGGCGACGATGACGCCGGAGACGACCGAGGGCCGCGAAGGCTTCATCCATGCCACCGACATGACCGGCGGCGCCTCGGAAATGACGATCCGCTTCATCCTGCGGGATTTCGAACGCGAAGGGCTGGCCGCCAAGGGCCGGCTGCTGGAACAGGTCTGCGCCGCCGTGCAGGCGACGGAGCCGCGCGCCCGCATCGCCTGCACCATCCGCCCGCAATACCGCAACATGCGCTACTGGCTGGAACAGGACATGACGCCGGTCGAGCTGGCACAGCAGGCCTGTCGCAACATCGGCCTCGACCCGGTGTCGATCCCGATCCGCGGCGGCACAGATGGCTCGCGACTGACCGAAATGGGGGTGCCCTGCCCCAATCTCTTCACCGGCATGCAGAACATCCACGGGCCGCTGGAATGGATCTCGGTCCAGGACATGGCCCGGGCGACCGAGCTCTGCCTTGAACTGGTCCGCCTCGCCGCCGCCCCGGACTGAGCCGATGTCCCTGCGCACGGCCGCACCCGCAGACGCCTCCAGCCTCGCCGCCCTGTCGATCGAGGTCTGGCTCGGCACCTATCAGCGGCGCGGCGTCAACGGCTTCTTCGCCGACTACGCGCTGGCGGAGTTCACCACCGCGAAGATGGCAGCGTTGATCGCCGATCCCCGCCAAACCATGCTCGTCTCCGACAATGCGGAAGGCATCGGTGGTTTCGTTCGCGTCACTGCCGGGGCGCCGACCCCGGTGGCCGGCTGTTCGGACCGGGAAATCGCCACCCTCTCTACGTCCAGCCCCGCCACCACGGCAGGGGCCGCGGCAGGGCGCTGCTGGAGGCCGCATGTACCCGATGCCGCGATCAGGGCGCAGCCTCGGTCTGGCTGGCGACGAATTCGGAAAACACCCCGGCCCGGGCCTTCTACCGCGCCCGGGGATTCGGGGAAGTCGGCCAGACCCAGTTCCGCATTGCCGATCAGACCTATGAGAACACCGTCTATCGCTATGTCTTCGGGCCGGACGGAGGCTGACCCGCGTCCCCCCTCAGGACAAAAGAATATAGGCGAGCAGCAAGAAGACCGTGCTGACCGCGAGCGCCCTCAGATAGACTTTCAGGCTCCCGAGCCTGCCATAGGCGCCCCGATGGGATCGGATGCCCGCCCTGCAGGCCGCCAACACCCGCCGAACGCAGAGGCGCAGCCTGTCGTTCTCTTCACCGGACTTACGCATTCTCACCCCCTACGACATCTCCGAACCGCGGAAAAGGCGCCCACCCCAACGAAACGGGCGGCCCCGAGGGACCGCCCGCTGATCGTTGATTGAAGGTTCCCGGTAAGGGTCAGACCTTCTCCTGGGTGTATTTCTTCAGCTCGGTCCGGGCGACCTGACGGCGGTGCACCGCGTCGGGGCCATCGGCCAGGCGCAGGGTCCGCACATGGGTCCAGGCGGTCGCCAGCGGCGTGTCCTGCGACACGCCGGCGCCACCGAACATCTGCACCGCTTCGTCGATCACCTTCAGCGCGGTGCGCGGGGCGACCACCTTGATCTGGCTGATCCACGGCGCCGCGGCACGGGCATCGCCCTGATCCATGTACCAGGCCGCCTTCAGGCACAGCAGCCGGGCCATCTCGATCTCCATCCGGCATTCGGCGATGATGTCGTAGTTGGCGCCGAGCTGCGCCAGCTTCTTGCCGAAGGCCTCGCGATCCAGCGACCGTTTGCACATCCGCTCCAGCGCGATCTCCGCCTGACCGATGGCGCGCATGCAGTGGTGGATGCGGCCCGGCCCGAGGCGGCCCTGGGCGATCTCGAAGCCCTTGCCCTCGCCCACCAGCAGGTTCTCCGCCGGCACCCGCACATTGGTGAAGCGGATATGCATGTGGCCGTGCGGCGCATCGTCATGGCCGTAGACTTCCATCGCGCGCAGGATCTCGATCCCCGGGGTTGCCGCCGGCACCACGATCATCGAATGGCGCTGGTGCTTCGGCGCGTCCTCGCCACCGGTCTTCACCATGGTGATATAGACCTGGCAGCGCGGATCGCCGGCGCCGGAGGACCACCACTTCTCCCCGTTCAGGATGTAGTCGTCGCCATCGCGCACGCAGGACATCGACACGTTGGTGGCGTCCGAGCTGGCCACGTCCGGCTCCGTCATCAGATAAGCGGATCGAATCTTGCCCTCCAGCAGCGGCTTCAGCCATTCTTCCTTCATCGCCTCGGTGCCGTAGCGCTCCAGCACCTCCATGTTGCCGGTGTCCGGCGCGGAGCAGTTGAACACTTCCGCCCCCAGCGGCGTCTTGCCCATCTCCTCGGCGAAATAGGCATATTCCACCGTCGACAGACCAAAGCCCTTGTCGCTGTCGGTCAGCCAGAAGTTCCAAAGCCCCTCCGCCTTGGCCTTGGCCTTCAGCCCCTCCAGGATCTCCGCCTGACGCGCAGTATAGACCCAGCGATCCTCCTTGCCGATCTCCTGCTGGTACTCCTCCTCCAGCGGCATCACCTCGTTGCGGATCATGTCGCGGACCCGCGCGAGGAGCTTGGCGTTCTCCTCACGGATGGTGAATGACATGTTCATTACGGCTCTCCCTCCCGTTTGACCGACCGGGCACTCCCGATCCTCTCATCGCGGGTGAGACTGCGCGGCAACGCGGCAAATGTCCAGCGCATCGGAGCAAGATTTTCACCCGCATCCCCTGAAAATCGCTGAGTTTTTCCCAAAATCCCCAAGCCTTCGGCAAGCCGCGAAACATGCGGAAGGGAATTTCGCCAAGCAAAACAATAACTCAGATCGTCTGACGATCTCAGGAGGACACGCGATATCTGGGATGAAATTTTCCCCTCCCGCGCGCCTCTGTCCGGCCCAAAACCGCCTCTGCCGCCAGCCGCCCGAGGAACGGGGCGAGAATCACCCCCGGATGCGCCACCGCGAGAAAGAGCCCGGGATGGTCCGGCACCGGTCCCAGCATCGGCCGGCCATCGCCGGTGACCGGCCGCTGCCCGACCTGAGGCGCCGCCAGGGTCACCTCTGTCGCGAACTCCCGGCTGAGCGCCGCTGCCGCCGCCCGCGCCAGCGCCGGCAGCCCGGCCTCCCCCTCGGGGGGAAACCACTCGGCCAGAACGATCCGGGCGCCGGAGACCGATCGCAGTTCGAAGTCCGGGCCGCACAGGATGCGGCCGCTGCCCCTGAGCCGTGCCCGCCCCTCGATCAGCACCGCCGGAGACCGGCCGACATCCAGGCCGGGCAAGAGATCTGTCACCGCCGCCCCATTGGCCAGAACCACCGCATCGCCCGTCACCCGGGTCCCATCCGCAAGGAGCGCGATGCCCGGTTCCAGGGCGACGACCCGCGCCTCGCAACGCAGCGCGACACCGGGCGCATCGGCCAGGACCGCCCGTGCCAGCGCCGGCGGCTCGCTGGCCACATCCTGCGGGAACCAGGCCGCCAGCTCCGGCGGCCGATGCAGCCCGGGCTCCAGCGCCGCCACCGCCGCGCGATCCAACGCCTCGACCCGATTGCCCTGCTTGCGGTGCCAGTCGATCACTCTCTGGGTGTCCCGGGGATCCGCACGCCAGACCAGCGCCCCCTGCCCCGACAGCGGATAGCGGGTGCCGAGCGCGGCACGCCAGCGGGCGTGCTCCCCGATCGCCCGAAGCCGCAGGGCAAACAGCTCCGGATCGTCCTCAGGTCCCTGCGCGCCGAGCCCGACCCAGCCGAAGGCGCGGGCGGTCACGCCGGCCGCCGGCGACGCCCCGGCCTCGAGCACCTCGACCGCGGCACCCGCCTGCGCCAGATGCCAGGCCACCGAAGCGCCGACGATACCTGCCCCGACGACGATAACGCGCACCGCCCCCCCCTTTCTTCTCTGCCCAAATACTCCCGCCGGAGGCACCGCCCGCCAGGGCGGTCCCACCTTCCCCCGCCCCCGCCAGGGGTCCAAAATATCGAAGGGCGGGCCCGAAAGCCCGCCCCCCGCGTCGGTCCGCTTATTCCGCCGCCTCGGCATAGGCCTCCATCGGCGGACAGGAGCAGATCAGGTTGCGGTCGCCCCAGACATTGTCCACCCGGTTGACCGGCGGCCAGTATTTGTCGACCCGGAAGGCGCCGGGCGGGAAGCAGCCCTGTTCGCGGCTGTAGGGGCGGTCCCAGTCACGCACCAGGTCCTCCATCGTGTGGGGCGCATGTTTCAGCGGGTTGTTCTCCGCATCCATCCGCCCCTCCTCGATCGCCCGGATCTCCTCGCGGATCGCCAGCATCGCATCGCAGAACCGGTCCAGCTCGGCCTTGGTCTCGCTCTCGGTCGGCTCTACCATCAGGGTGCCGGCGACCGGAAAGCTCATGGTCGGGGCGTGAAAGCCGCAGTCGATCAGCCGCTTGGCGATGTCGTCCACCGTCACCCCGGCGCTATCGGCAAAGGGGCGGGTGTCGATGATGCATTCATGCGCCACCCGGCCCCGCCCGCCGCGATAGAGCACCTCATAGGCCCCGGACAGCCGCGCCGCGATATAGTTGGCGTTCAGGATCGCCACCCGGGTCGCCTGGGTCAGCCCCTCGCCGCCCATCATCAGGCAATAGGCCCAGCTGATCGGCAGGATCGAGGGCGAGCCATAGGGCGCCCCCGATACCGGCCCTTCCTGGCCGCCGGTCTGCGGATGCCCCGGCAGGAAGGGCAGCAGATGCGCCTTCACCCCGATCGGCCCCATGCCGGGGCCGCCACCGCCATGCGGGATGCAAAAGGTCTTGTGCAGGTTCAGGTGGCTGACATCGCCGCCCAGATCGCCCGGCCGCGACAGGCCTACCATCGCATTCATGTTGGCCCCGTCGATATAGACCTGGCCGCCCTGGGCATGGGTGATCTCGCAGATCTCGCGCACCGTCTCCTCGAACACCCCGTGGGTCGAGGGGTAGGTGATCATGCAGGCCGCAAGCGTGCCGGCATGTTTCTCCGCCTTGGCGCGGAAATCCTCCACATCGATATCGCCATTGGCCGCAGTCTTCACCGGCACCACCTTCCAGCCGACCATCTGCGCGCTGGCCGGGTTGGTGCCATGGGCGCTCACCGGGATCAGGCAGGTCTTGCGGGTGCTGTCGCCGCGCGACCGATGCCAGGCGTCGATGGTCAGAAGCCCGGCGTATTCCCCCTGCGCGCCAGAATTCGGCTGCAGCGAAAACCCGGCATAGCCGGTGATCTGGCACAGCGTCTCGCTCAGATCGTGGATCAGCTCGGCATAGCCCTCGGCCTGATCCGCCGGCACGAAAGGATGCAGATCGGCGAACTCCGGCCAGGAGATCGGCATCATCTCCGCCGCCGCGTTCAGCTTCATCGTGCAGGAGCCGAGCGGGATCATCGCCCGGTCCAGCGCCAGATCGCGATCCGCCAGACGCCGCATATAGCGCATCATCTCGGTCTCGGCCCGGTTCATGTGAAAGATCGGGTGATCCATGTAGCCGCTTTCGCGGATCAGCCCCTCCGGCAGGACATAGCCCACCTCGGCGCCACCGGCCTCCCGGCTGACGCCGAAGGCCCGCCAGACCGCCTCCAGCGTCGCCGGCCGTGTCGCCTCGTCCAGCGAGATCCCCACCTTGGTGGTGCCGACGCGGCGCAGGTTCAGCCCCTCGCGCACCGCCGCCTGCAGCACCCCGCGCTGGAACAGGCCAACCTCGACGGTGATGGTGTCGAAGAAGCACTCCGGCTCCACCGCGAAGCCCGCAGCCCGCAGCCCCTCGGCCAGTTCGGCGGTCTTCAGATGGATTCGCTGCGCGATCGCGCGCAGCCCGTCGGGACCGTGGAACACCGCATACATCGAGGCCATGACCGCCAGCAGCGCCTGGGCGGTACAAACGTTCGAGGTCGCCTTCTCGCGGCGGATATGCTGTTCGCGGGTCTGCAGCGCCAGCCGGTAGGCACGATTGCCCAGGCTGTCGACGCTGACCCCCACCAGCCGGCCCGGCATCGCCCGGGCATGGGCCTGCTTGGTCGCCATATAGGCCGCATGCGGCCCCCCGTAGCCCATCGGCACGCCGAACCGCTGGGCGCTGCCCACGGCGATATCGGCCCCCATAGCGCCCGGCTCCTTCAGCAGGGTCAGCGCCATCGGATCGGCCGCGACGATGGCCACCGCGCCGGCCTCATGCAGTGCCGCGATCGGCACGGTGAAATCCCGCACATGCCCGTAGGTGCCGGGGTACTGGAACAGCGCCCCGAAGACCGCCCCCGGCTCCAGCGCCTCCGGCGCCGCCACGATCACCTCGATCCCCAGCGGCCGCGCCCGGGTCTGCACCACGGCGATATTCTGCGGATGGCAGTTCTCATCGACGAAGAAGGCGCCGGCCTTGGATTTGGAAATCCGCCGCGCCATGGTCATCGCCTCGGCGCAGGCGGTGGCCTCGTCCAGGAGCGAGGCATTGGCGATCTCCAGACCGGTCAGATCGCTGATCATGGTCTGGAAGTTCAGCAGCGCCTCCAGCCGGCCCTGGCTGATCTCCGGCTGATAGGGGGTATAGGCGGTGTACCAGGCCGGATTCTCCAGGATGTTGCGCTGGATCGCCGGCGGCGTGATGGTGCCGTAATAGCCCTGCCCGATCAGCGAGGTCAGAACCTTGTTCTTCTCCGCCACGGCCCGCATGTGCCAGAGCAGCTCGCGCTCCGACTTCGGCGCCCCGAGGTCGAGCGCCGCCGCCTGGCGGATACCCTCGGGCACGGTCTCGGCGATCAGCGCGTCGAGACTGTCGACACCGACGGTGGCCAGCATCTCCTCCATCTCCGCGGGCGAAGGCCCGATATGGCGCCGGTTGGCGAAATCGTAAGGCTGATAATCGGTGGGCGTGTAAGTCATGGCATCATCCCTGTGGAGGGCGCGACGCCCCCCGTTGTCTCGCATGAACCGGGCACGATGACCTCCGCCCCCGGGCTTCTTCTCTGTCCAAATACTCCCGCCGGAGGCTCCCGCAGGGCGGGCGGCTCCCCCGGCCCGGGCAGCGTCTCACCGGTCGGGCCGGCGCTGACCCGATCCCTGCGCCCGCCCAAAAGGAGGACGCATCCCCACATAGCCCCGGGGCCATCGCCCGGCCGGCGCTGATGCGAGGCGGAGCAAACCCCGCTCTGGCGGCACATTTTGCTGCCCGATCGTGTCCCGGGCGCGCTTTCCCGGGGCTTCCGCCCGTTCGGCGCTGGAAACGATCCGCCGGATCGTTTCCCTGGCGCGCCTTACCCCACGAAGGTCTTGTAGGCGGCTTCGTCCATGTAATCGTCCATCGGCGACAAGTCCGAGGGCTTGATCTTGAAGAACCAGGCCTCGCCCTCCGGGTCCTCGTTGACCAGCCCCGGGTTGTCCACGATGGCGGTATTGACCTCGACGATCTCGCCATCCAGCGGCGCCAGGATGTCGGAGGCGGCCTTGACGCTCTCGATCACCACCACCTCGTCTTCCTTCGACACTTCGGTGCCCGGCTCCGGCAGCTCGACGAAAACCACATCGCCCAGCTGCTCGGCGGCATGGGCAGTGATGCCGACGGTGATCAGATCGCCCTCGGGCAGGAGCCATTCGTGTTCTTCGGTGTATTTCATCTGGGAGTTCCCTCTTGGACTGGTCTTAGCGTTTGAAATTGGCGGCAACGAAGGGCAGCGCCGCAACGGCGACCGGCAGGCGTTTGCCCCGCACCTCGCCGAAAAGCCGGGTGCCCGGCGCGGCCAGACCGGCCGGCACATAGCCCATGGCAACCGGGCCACCGACCGTGGGGCCGAACCCGCCGGAGGTGACCTGACCGATCGCCGTGCCGCCTTCGGCCTCGGCAAACAGCGGAACGCCCTCGCGCATCGGCGCGCGCCCTTCCGGCCTGAGCCCGACCCGCTTGCGCGCCGGCCCCTCGGCCAGCTGCGCCAGCACCGCCGCCGCTCCCGGAAATCCGCCGGCCCGGGCGCCACCGGCGCGGCGCACCTTCTGGATCGCCCAGCTCAGCGCCGCCTCCCCCGGCAGGGTGCCGGTGTCGATATCGTGACCGTAGAGGCAGAGCCCGGCCTCCAGTCGCAGCGAATCCCGCGCGCCGAGCCCGATGGGGGCCACCGAGTCATGCGCCAGAAGCCGCCGCGCCAGCGCCTCGGCCCTGGCCGCCGGCACCGAGATCTCGAAGCCGTCTTCACCGGTATAGCCGGAGCGCGACACCCAGGCCTCGATCCCGTCGAGCTCCAGCGTGCGGACATCCATGAAACGCATCCCCGCCGCCTCCGGGGCGAATTCGGTCAGAACGCTTTCCGCCGCCGGCCCCTGCAGCGCCAGCAGCGCGCGATCGGTGATCTCCTCCACGCGCACCGCGGGCTCCAGCGCCGCCTTCAGATGGGCGATATCGGCGGCCTTGCAGGCGGCGTTGACCACAAGAAACAGGTGATCGCCGCGATTGGCAAACATCAGATCGTCGAGAATGCCCCCCGCCTCGTTCAGAAACAGCCCGTAGCGCTGCCGCCCCTCGGCCAGCCCGAGAACATCCATCGGGATCAGCGCCTCGAGCGCCGCCGCCGCGGCGGCGTAATCGGCCGCGCGCAGGATCACCTGCCCCATATGGCTGACATCGAACAGCCCGGCGCGGGCGCGTGTATGATTATGCTCGGCCATGATGCCGGCGGGGTATTGCACCGGCATCTCATAGCCGGCGAAGGGGACCATCTTGCCCCCGAGTTCCACATGCAGATCGAAAAGCGGCGTGCGCTGCAGCTCCGTCATCGGCCCGTCCCTGTTGTCGACCGGGGCGTCTCAGACGAAATCCACCGGCATCCCATAGTCGGCAGGCCGCGGCCTGCCATGCGATGCCCCCTCTGTCCTTTGGCCTGAGATCGTTATCCCTTCGGCGGGCGCGCAAACGCCACTCTCCAGAGTTCTATCCGAGCGTACGGTCCTGTCGCCTGAGAGTTTCCGGGGCGGTTGCTCCTTCGGCACCGGTCCTAGGCCCGGTTCTCCCACACGCTCGGCTTCGACGTTAACGACAAGCCCGATGCCGCACAAGAGGCAAAAAGCGTCGATTTCCGACCTCCCCCGGCCCGTTTCGGCCCATTTCAACGCGATGCCCGCGAATTCAGCGTAACGGTACGAAATCTGCACCGGTCCAGTACCAGATCTGTTCACAGCTGTCGGTGCCATAAAGATTGCGGCAGACTGGCAGCCGGGCCGAGAGCGCGACACCGTCATTGCCGTTGGTCAGGGGCTGCAACCGCATCGACGGCGCATAGACGCTGACCGGCTTGCCGCGGAGCGGATAGAGCGCGCTGACATAGATGCTGACCAGACATTGCGACATGCCGCAGAAGGGCGACAGCGCGCTGCCCGGGCAGCGCACCGCGGCCCAGTTCAGAATCACGTCCTCGACCCCGTCGCCGTCGATCTGGGCCGGGGTGATCGCCCCCGGGCGCAGCGTGGCGGGACCGCGACAGCCCCGCGCGGTTTCCGCCACTGCCATCTGGCGCATCGCCGGGCGCGGCGCCGGCATCGCCCCGCCGCCGGCCGTTGCCGCCCCGGGCCAGGGCTTGCCGATGGCGGCGAACATGCTCTGGCAATAGCCCGCAAGCCGGCTCAGCCCGGCGCCGAACCCCTGCGAGGAAAGCGCCGCCCGCCCGCCCCGGTGGCGCAGTTCGAACCCCGGGGCGGCGGCAATCGCGGCCAGCGACGGATCGCCGGCCGGCAGATCGATCTGCCAGGTCGAGAACAGCTCGTTCCAGCGCAGCCCGCGCAGGCGAAAGCCGGTCTGCCCGCCCACCACGATCATCACATCGTCGCGCTGCTCCGCCTCCTGCCGCGGCGGCCCGATGGTGCGGTCGCTGATATAGACCCGAAAGGCGCCGGCAGGGGTGATGTCAGGCTCCATATTGCCGGTGGCGAGCCCCGAGAGGCCGCGCGGCGAACGTTCGCCACAGACCAGCGCCATCCCCGGCCCGCCCATCGGCGCCAGCGTGGCACTGAAATAGGACCCGTCGTCGAACTGCGACACTGTCCAGTCCTGATCGGCCGGTTGCGCCGCAGAGACCGCTGCCAGCCCCAGCAGGATCATCGCCGCAACCGCCGCCCGCCGGCCCCCTGCCCGTCGCATCGCCGCTCTTCCTTTCCCGGTTCCGCCATCAGCTTACGGACAGGGTCGGGGCAGTCAACGCCTGCCCGGCGGCCCCGCGGGGGCTTCACAGCCCGGCCGATATCTGCTGAAATCACCCGGCCGCGCGGCGCCCGCCCCTTCTGGCCGGCTGGCGCGCTGCCGTTGTACACCCAAAGACCATCGGGAGGTCCCGTGATGAAGACCCTGCTGTTGTCCGCCACCCTCGCCCTCGGCCTGCTCGGGCTGGCGCCTGCGGGCCATGCCGCCGGCAAGCTGGAGGTCAAGATCGTCACCGTCATGGGCCGCAACTGGTCGGTCGCCCCCGATCCGGAGAAGCCCGGCTATTGGCGGGCGATGCGCGACTGGAACAACTTCGATCCCTTCGGCTCTCCGGCGCGGCTGCGGACCGTGCAGGCCATGGCCGCCTTCAAGGCCGCGACCGGCTGCACCGCGATCTACAGCAGCATGTATCAGACCATTGCCGGCGATGTGCTGACCCAGCTGAGCTGCCCGGCCGGCGACTGACGCGCCGCCGGCACGATTACCCCCCGGCGCGACATCGGGCGGGATTGAGGTCGGTCAACCTTCCTGCCATAGCTGCGCCATGAAAGTGGCGATCAACGGATTCGGACGGATCGGCCGCAGCATTCTGCGCCAGATCCTGACATTGCCCCGGGGGACCGGGATCGAGGTGGTGCAGATCAACGATATCGCACCGCCCGAGACCTGCGCCTATCTGTTCCAATACGACAGCACCTTCGGCCCCTTCCCCGGAACGGTGGATTATGCCGATGGCTGCCTGTCCGCAGGCGGCCGCCGGATCCCGCTGTCGCATGAACCCGATATCCGGGCGGTGGACCTGACCGGTGTCGACGTCCTACTGGACTGCACCGGCATCGCCCGCACCACCGATCTGGCCCATCGCGGCATCGAGGCCGGCGCCGCCAAGGTGCTGATCTCCGGCCCGTCGCCGGCGGCAGAGAAAACCATCGTGCTCGGCGCCAACGAGGACACGCTCGGCGATGCACAGATGGTGTCCAACGCCTCCTGCACCACCAACGCGCTGGCGCCGCTGCTGAAGGTGGTCGATCAGATCGCCGGGGTCGAGCGCGGTCATATGACGACGATCCACTGCTATACCAGCAGCCAGCCGATGGTCGACGCGCCGCGCGGCGATCTGGCGCGCAGCCGCGCCGGCGCCCTATCCATGGTGCCCACCACCACCAGCGCGATGAAGCTGATCGACGTGGTCCTGCCCGAACTGGCCGGGCGGGTCAGCGGCGCCGCGGTGCGGGTGCCGACGGCCAGCGTCTCCGCCGTCGATCTGGTGGTACAGCTGGGCCGCGACATGACCGAGGACAGCCTGAATGCCGCGCTGAAGGCGGCGGCCGAGGCCAGCCCGGTGCTGGGCTGGATCGATCAGCCGCTGGTCTCCTCAGACCTGCGCGCGCGCTGCGACTCGCTGGTGATCGCGCTGCCGGAAACCCGGATGATCGGCCCGCGCCAGGCCCGCATCTTCGGCTGGTACGACAACGAGTGGGGATTCTCCGCCCGCATGCTCGATATCGCCGAGCGGATGACGCCGCCCGCCTGATCCCGCGCGCCGCCCCGGGAACGGCCAGATTTCCGTTGCGGAAATCTCCCATCCAACTGCCTGCGCAGACAGCGAAAATCGGCCGACCCGCAATCGGCTGTGGGATTCGTCGCCGTTTGCCATTCCACCCCCAACATCTGGCATGCTACTCACAGGGGGCGGAGGCGGTCGGAGCGGTAACGTGGCGACCCCGAAACGCCCGCCGCACGACCAAAGCGGGAGCTGTGTGATGAGTTCTTTGGGCCGTAAATTCGCCCTTCGGCGCGGGATGACTGCGCTCTGCGCCGGCGCCTGGCTCGCCTGTGCCGCCGGCAATGCCCAGGCCCTCGACAGCAGCCTGACCGCCACAGGCGCCTCCGAGGACCTGCAGGACAGCCTCAAGACCGCCTCCGCGGTGATGTCCGCCGGTGACCGCGGGCTCGACAACGTGCAGGAGCTGATCGCCGCCGCCCAGGCCGATTACCAGACGCTGGTGCAGGTGCTCTATGACCGGGGCTATTTCAGCCCGGTGATCCATATCCGCGTCGATGGCCGCGAGGCCGCCTATATCGACCCGCTGGCGCTGCCCTCCCGCATCGACAGGATCGCAATCGAGGTGGCGCCCGGCCCGCAGTTCCGCTTCGGCACCGCCGAGATCGCGCCGCTGGCCGAGAACACCGCGATGCCGGAGGCCTTCGCCCCGGGCGCGCCCGCCAGCACCGGCGCGATCCGCGATGCCACCGCCGCCGGGGTGCAGGGCTGGCGCGATGCCGGCTATGCCAAGGCGACCATCGACAGCCAGCGCATCACCGCCAACCACGCCGCCGCCCGGCTGGATGCCCAGGTCCGGCTGCGCCCGGGCCAGAAGCTGCGCTTCGGCAAGCTGATCGTCGCCGGCAATTCCGACGTGCGCGAGGAAGCGGTGCAGCGCATCGCCGGCCTGCCCACCGGCGAGACCTATTCGCCCGAGACGCTGCAGACGGTGAACACCCGGCTGCGGCGCACCGGCACCTTTTCGACCGTCACCCTGCACGAGGCCGAGACCGCCAATCCCGACGGTACGCTGGATGTGACCACCACGCTGGAGGACATGCCGAAACGGCGCATCTCCTTCGGGGTGGAAATGTCGTCGAATGCCGGGCTCGACCTCAGCATGGCCTGGATGCACCGCAACCTGTTCCACGGCGCCGAACGGCTCAGGATCGAATCCTCGATCGGCAATATCGGCGGGTCGGAGGATATCGAGGGGCGCCTCGGGATCCGCCTCGACCGGCCGGACCGGCTGGGACCGGACGACAGCATCTTCTACACCTTCGACATCGAACAACTTGAGCGCGAACATTATTCGGTCTCGCGCACCAGCCTGGGGATCGGCGCCCGGCGCGTGTTCTCGCCCGATCTGGTGGGCGAGGTCGCGGTGGTGGGCATGTATGCCAATGCCGATGACGCCTTCGGCGACGGCCGCGATTTCGAATATCTGGGGCTGCCGATCACCCTGGAGTGGGACAAGCGCGACAACCCGGTCAATGCCCGCGGCGGCCATCTGCTGCGACTTGAGACGATGCCCTTCTTCGGGCTCTCCGGCAGCAAGTCCGGCGGCAGGCTTATGGCCGATGCCCGCGCCTATCGCAGCTTCGGCGCCACCGGGCGGCTGACGCTGGCCGGCCGGCTGCAGCTCGGCTCGGTGGTGGGCCCGGCCCAGAGCGAGGTCTCCCCCGATCTGCTGTTCTTCTCCGGCGGCGCCGGCACCGTGCGCGGCCAGCCCTATGACTCGCTCGGCATCGACGTCGGCGGCAAGACCGCCGGCGGCCGCTCTTTCCTCGGCGCCTCGGTCGAGCTGCGCGGCCAGATCACCGACAAGATCTCGGCCGTCGGCTTCTTGGACTATGGCGCGGTCGACGCCTCCTCCTTCATCGGCAGCGATACCGCCAGCCACTCCGGCGCCGGGCTCGGGGTGCGCTACGATCTCGGCGGCTTCGGCCCGGTCCGCTTCGATCTGGCCTATCCGGTAGGCGGCGACACCGGCGAGGGGCTGCAATATTACATCGGCATCGGACAGGCATTTTGAGCGTGAAACGGCATCTGGTTCTGGTCACCCTGGTGACCCTGACGGTCTCCGCCCCGGTCTTCGCCCCGGCGCAGGAAAAAAGCGGCAAGGACGCCAGCGAATCCGGCGGCCTGCTGGTCGGCTTTCTGGAAAACACCCTCTCGGGCGACGATCGCAAGATCAGCGTGACGGGGCTGGAGGGCGCCTTCAGCTCGCGCGCCACCATCCAGGAAATCCGGGTGGCCGACGACAAGGGCGTCTGGCTGACGGTGCGCGGCGCGGTGCTGGACTGGAACCGGCTGGCGCTGGTGCGCGGGCGGTTCTCGGTCAACGCGCTGACCGCCGATGAGATCATCGTCGAACGCGCGCCGGTGGCCAGTGCCGCAACCGATCTGCCCGCCCCCGAGGCGACGCCCTTCTCGCTGCCCGACCTGCCGGTGTCGATCGAAGTCGGCGAGCTCGGCGTCGACAAGCTCGATCTGGGCGCGGAGCTGCTTGGCATGGCGGCCGAGCTCAAGCTCGGCGGCAAGCTGACGCTGGCCGATGGCGCGCTGGATACCGACCTGGCGGTGACCCGGCTGGACCGGCCCGGCGACGCGGTCAGCCTGATGGCGCAGTTTTCCAACCAGACCCGGCATATCGGGCTGGACCTGAAACTGGTCGAGGATGCCGGCGGCCTGGTGTCGAGCCTGCTGAACATGCCCGACAAGCCGCCGCTGCTGCTGACCGCCAAGGGCGACGGGGTGGTCAGCGATTTCACCGCCGATCTGGCGCTGGTGACCGGCGATGCCGAACGGCTGGGCGGCCAGGTCCGGCTGAGCGGTCTGGAACCCGCCGCCGGGGCCGATCCCGCCGCCGCCACCGGCATCGGCTTCGCCGCCGATCTGGCCGGCGATGTCACCCCGATGCTGCCCCTTGATTACCGCGAATTCTTCGGCACCGATACCCGCCTGACGCTGCGCGGCCAGAACGACCCCGACGGCCGGGTCGAGATCAGCCAGCTGGACCTGAGCTCGGACGCGCTGCGCCTGACCGGCACCCTGGCGCTGGCCGCCGGCGGCGAGATCGACGCGCTGCAGATGCAGGGCGGCATCACGCCCCCCTCCGGCGACGAGGTGCTGCTGCCGCTCAGCGGGGCGCGCACCACCCTGGGCATGGCCGATTTCGCCATGGCCTTCGACCGCGCCGACGGCGACGGCTGGGACCTGCGGCTGAGCGCCGACCGGCTGACACAGCCCGACCTCAGCCTGTCGCATGCCGCCCTGACCGGCACCGGCACCCTGGATCAGAGCGCCGGCTTCGCCATCCGGGGCGATATCCAAGCCGCGCTCTCCGGGCTGGCGCTGGCCGATGCGGCGCAGCAGCGCGCCATCGGCTCCGACATCACCCTCGATGGCGAGATCGCCCGCGATGCCGGCGGCGCCTTCGAGTTCAACGGATTCGAACTGAAGGGCGACGATTACAACGCGACGCTGACCGGCACGCTGTCGGGCTTCGACAGCGGGCTGGAGATGGACGGCACCCTGCGGCTGGGCGCCGCCGATCTGGCGCGGTTCTCCGATCTCGCGGGGCAGTCCCTCGGCGGGGCCGTCACCGCCGAGCTTTCCGGCAAGGGGGCGCCGCTGAACGGCACCTTCGATCTGGCGCTGAACATGCGGGCCCAGGATCTCTCCGCCGGGATCGACCAGCTCGACCCGCTGATCGCCGGCCCCTCCACCCTGACACTGGCGCTGGCGCGGGGTGGCGACGGCATCACCCTGCATCAGTTCGAGCTGGACGGTCAGGCGCTGAGCGCCTCCGCCGCCGGCACGCTGAAAACCCACGACAGCGCGCTGACCCTCTCTGCCGCGCTGGACGATCTGGCACGGCTGACGCCCGATATCTCCGGCCCGCTGACGCTGACCGGCGATCTGAAACAGACCGGCACGCTCTGGAACGGCGATATCGCCCTGAAGGGCCCTGACAGCTCGCATGCGGATCTCTCCGGCTCCTTCGATCCGAACGGCGAATCCGATGTGACCTTCGATGCCCGGCTCGACCGGCTGGAACGGTTCGTGCCGCAGATTTCCGGCCCGCTCACCGCCCGGGGACGGGCACAGAGCAAGGCGGGCATCTGGCAGGGCGATGTGGCGCTGGCCGGCCCTGACAGTTCCCAGGCCAAGCTGAGCGGCAGCTTCGATCCCTCCGGCGATGCCGATCTGACCTTCGATGCCGCGCTCGACCGGCTGGAACGGTTCCTGCCCGAGCTTGTCGGCCGGCTGGCCGCCAAGGGCACCGCCCGGCGCCAGAGCGGGGTCTGGACCATCGACGCCCGGGCCAGCGGCCCCTCCGACATCGCCACCACCGTGGCCGGCACCTTCGATGAGGCTGCCGGCACCGCCGATATCACCGCCAGGGGCACCCTGCGGCTGGAAGGCGCCAACCCCTTCCTCAAGCCCAATTCGGTCGCCGGCGGCGCCAATTTCGATCTCGCGCTGAAAGGCCCCCCCTCGGTCGAGGCGCTGAGCGGCACCATCTCCACCTCCGGCACGCGGATGGCGATCCCCTCGGCGGCGCAGACCATCGAGGATATCGCCGCCACCATCACCATCGGCGCCGCCCGCGCCAATCTGGCGATGACCGGTTCTCTCGGCGCCGGTGGCGGGTTCCGGGTCAGCGGCCCGGTGTCGCTGAATGCGCCCTTTGACGGCAGCATCGGCATCGACCTGCAGAACCTGATCCTGACCGACAACCAGAGCGTGACCTCCTCCGCCAACGGCCGGCTGCTGCTGGCCGGACCGCTGACCGCCGGCCCGACGCTCTCCGGCCAGGTCGAGTTCGGCGAGACCGAGATCAACCTGACCGCCGTCTCCGGCAGCGCCGCCGCCGCCCCCATCCCCGAGGGCATCCGCCATATCGGCGAACCCGCCGCCGTGCGCGCCACCCGCGACCGGGCCGGCCTGATCCAGTCCGCCGATGCCGGCAGCGGTGGCGGCAGCGCGCCGATCGGGCTCGACATCGCGCTGCTGGCACATAACAAGGTCTTCGCCCGCGGCTTCGGGGTTCAGGCCGAGCTGGGCGGCGACCTGCGCATCCGCGGCACCACCTCGGCAATCGAACCCTCCGGCCAGATCTCCCTGGTGCGCGGGACGCTCGACCTGCTGGGCCGGCGGCTGAAGTTGACCAAGGGCGAGGTCTCGCTGCAGGGCGATCTTCAGCCCTATGTCGATTTTGCCTCCACCACCACGACCGAGGACGGCAAGGCCACCATCGAGATCGCCGGCCCGATGAGCGGTCCCAAGATCAGCGTGACCGCCGACCCCGACCGCCCGGCGGAAGAAGCGCTGGCGATGCTGGTCTTCGGCACCCGGGTGTCGGATCTGTCGCCCTTCATGATCGCCAAGATGGCCGCCTCTCTCGCCACTCTGGGCCGCTCCGGCGGGGTCACCGACAAGATGCGCGGAGCCACCGGCATCAGCACCCTGGATGTCGGCACCGATGCCAGCGGCGCCGGGCAGGTCGGCGCTGGCGCCTATCTGTCGGACAACGTCTATACCGACGTGACGATCAACACCAAGGGCGACACCGAGGTGAACCTGAACCTCGATCTGACGGATGCGATCACCGTCAAGGGCAGCGTCGACAATGCCGGTTCCACCGGGGTCGGCCTGTTCTTCGAAAAGGACTACTGAGGCGCGCTGCTGTTCAGCCGCCGGCTACGGGCCGGTCACCGGGAAACGCCCGGCAGGGCCGCGGCCAGTCCCGTCAGCGCCGCCGCGTCATCGAGGATCAGCGCCAGTGCCACCCCGGCCCCCGGCTCCGCCGGCGCGTCGAAGGCATCGAGACAGGCCGCCCGCCCCTCCGGCCAGCCGATGAGGGCACGGGCGAGGCTACCGGCCAGGACAATCCCGTCGAGCGGCAGATAGAACCAGACCAACTGCTGCAGAACCTGCCCTAGAAGCCGGGCCATCCGCAGCGCCGCCTGCCGCGCCGGCCCCTCTGCGGCAGCGGCGCGCGCCAGGATCGCCTCCGGCGGCCCCATCTCGCCCCCCGCCTGACGGCAGAGAAAGCCCAGCCCGGCGGCAGAGAACAGCGCCTCCATCGTCGCCGGCGGCGCCGCCTCCCCAGCCCCGGGTCCCAGCGCCGCCTGCACCGGCGCCGGCAACGCCGCATGGCCGAATTCCAGCGCCCAGGCGACCGGCCCGGCCTGGGTACGGCGCACCAGCCCGGCGTTAACTCCGGTGCCCAGGTTCAGCACCAGCGCCTGGCCGTTCCCCGGCCCGCTGCCGTCGCGCAGCGGCTGCCGCTGCGCCGGCGCCAATCCCGGCAGCGCCAACGCCAGCGCCTCCAGATCGTTCAAGCAGCGCAATGCCGACGCGCCGGGCAGCCCCAGCGCCGCAATCAACGCAGCGCGGTCGATCACCCAGTCGCGGTTGGTCAGCCGCAGCGGCCCCGGCCCCACCGGCCCGGCAATGGCGAGGGCGGCGGCCGACAGCGGCGGCGCCCCCGCCTCGTGCAGATAGCTCGCCAGCAGCGGCAGCAGCCCCGCCGCCGCGTCATTGGCGAAGCGCTGCGGCTGGATCAGCCGCCCGCCCTGCCACAGCGCCACGCGGGTATTGGTCCCGCCCACATCCGCCAGCAATGCCGGTCCCTGCCTTGTCATCCCTGCCCCCGCCTGCGCCGGTTCCGCTCGCCCGGTCCCGACCACCAAATCCCCAGAACCAAACCCTGATTGCCTCTACCGCAGGCTGCCCCATTCGCCGCCCCGCGCCAAGAGCGCCGCGACGCTTGCGGCCGGCGCCGAAGCGGTTAGGCTGCCCGAAAGCGGCGAGGAGCGGGCATGACATCGGACGGGCAGAAGGTGGATGCGGTGGTGATCGGCCGCAACGAGGGCCAGCGGCTGCTCGATTGCCTAGGCTCGATGCGCGACGCGGCGCGGCGGATCGTCTATGTCGATTCCGGCTCGACCGACGGCAGCGTCGCTGCCGCCCGGGCGCTGGGGGCGGAGGTTGTCGAGCTCGACATGAGCCTGCCGTTTACCGCCGCGCGCGCCCGCAATGCCGGGCTGGCGGCGCTGGACGGAGACGCGGCCACCTTCGTGCAGCTGGTCGATGGCGATTGCACCATCGATGCCGACTGGATCGCCACCGCGCGCGATTTCCTCACCGCCCATCCACGTGCCGCGGTGGCCTGCGGCCGGCGCCGCGAACGCCACCCCGAGGCCTCGGTCTACAACCGGCTCTGCGACCGGGAGTGGAACACCCCGCCGGGAGAGGCGCTGGCCTGCGGCGGCGATGCGCTGGTGCGCCGCGCCGCCGTGACCGAAATCGGCGGCTTTCGCGACGATCTGATCGCCGGCGAGGAACCGGAGATGTGCCTGCGTCTGCGCCGGGCCGGCTGGACGATCTGGCGGCTGGATGCGGAAATGACGTTGCACGATGCCCAGATCCTGCGGTTCGGCCAATGGTGGCGGCGCAGCCGGCGCGCCGGCCATGCCTTTGCCGAGGGCGCGTTTCTGCATGGCCGGGCGCCGGAACGCCACTGGCTGCGCGAAACCCGCCGCGCGCTGCTCTGGGGGGCGGTTCTGCCGCTGGCGATCCTCGGACTGCTGGCGGTCAGCCCCTGGGCGGCGCTGCTGGTGTTGATCTATCCGGCCCAGATGCTGCGGCTGGCGCTGCGGGGGCACGGGGCGGGACGCTGGGAAACCGCGCTGTTTTCGATGCTGGGCAAATTCGCCGAGGCGCAGGGCGCGCTGGAATTTCACCTGCGCCGGCTGCGCGGACGGCGGCGGGGCATCATGGAATACAAGTGAGAACCGGGACACCCGCCAGAGAGAGCCGCCCCGATCGCAGAGGTCTCAGCCCCGGGACCAGCGCAGCCTCAGTGCCTTCAGCACCTGCCCCGGCAGCACCGCGGCGCTGCGGGCATAGCGCGGCACCATCCGGCCCGGGCTGCTCAGCATTCGCCACATCCATTCCAGCCCGACCCGGCGCATCCAGAGCGGCGCCCGGACCTGATGCCCGCCGAGGAAATCCAGCCCCGCGCCGATCGAGGCGAAGCCCACCGCCGGCGCCAGGCTGCGTCCGCGCAGCGCCAGGGTTTCCTGCTTCGGCGCCCCCAGCGCCAGGAAACACAGCCGGATGCCCGCCGCATCGAGCCGCGCGAGAATCTCGGCCGCCTCCGCGCCCTCCGGATCGAAGCGGCCCGACGGCGCGGCGGCCAGGGTGATCTTCAGCCCCGGCACCCGGGCGGTCAGATCGCGGCGCGCATCCTCCAGCGCCACCTCGGTGCTGCCGACCAGCGCCACCGGCACCCCCTGTTCGGCCGCCACCGCCGCCAGCGGCAGAATCAGATCCGATCCCGGCATCAGGTCGACCGGCCGCGCCGCCAGCCGCGACAGCATCACGATGGGCCAGCCGTCCGCCACCACCAGATCCTGCCCGGCATAGACCCGGATGAAATCCGCCGAGGCGCGCATCTTCACCAGATGATCCAGGTTCACGGTCGCCAGCGCAAACCCCTCACCGGCGCGAAACCGGCGCCGCACCTCGCCCAGCAGGGCGCCCTGGGTCGGCATGTTGATGTGAATGGTCTGGCCGGGGTAATCGAATTGCACGGGGTAATCTCCTTGCCACGGTGATAGGCGCGAATCGCCACGCCGAACAATCCGGGTGACGAGTCTGACGGGAATTGCCGCGCTGCCGTTGTATCCCTGCCAGTCTTTGCGCCACTTCCCCGATCCTGCCGACGACAGGGCGCGACAGCGCCCGGCGGAGTTGCTAGAGTGCCCCCGGGTCGGCCGGCTTGCCTTGTCGGCGGCACCCCAACAGAAACCGCCCCGTCCCCGAGCAGACCCCGAGCCGTCCGACCATGCCCAATGCCTTTGCCATGCTGATGCTGTTGTGCTGGCCGCTGGTCTGCATCGTGATGGTCAAGCGCATGCCCCCAGAACGCGCAGTGATCTGGTGCATTCTGGGCGGTTATCTGCTGCTGCCGCCGGTCGCGAATTTCGATCTGCCGTTGATTCCGGCGATGGACAAGGAATCGATTCCGAATCTGATGGCCTTCCTGCTGGCAGTGCTGATGCTGCACCGTTCGGTGCCGCTGCTGCCGAAATCGGTGCCCGGCCGGGTGCTGGTGCTGATGTTCCTGCTGGGCACGATTCCGACGGTCCTGACCAATGGCGACCCGGCAGTCTATCGCGACGATTACGGCCACAGCTATGTGATCCCCGGGGTACGGATTCACGATCTGGTCTCGGTCATGGTGAAACAGACCATCACCATCCTGCCGTTCCTCATCGGTCGCGCCCTGCTGTCGACCGAAACCGGACTGCGCGAATTGCTCAAGGCGATCATGATCGGCGGGCTGATCTATACGCTGCCGTCGCTGATCGAGGTGCGGCTGAGCCCGCAGATCAATGTCTGGGTCTATGGTTTCTTCCAGCATTCCTTCGAACAGATGATGCGGGATGGTGGCTTCCGGCCGATCGTGTTCCTGCCGCATGCGCTGTGGCTGGCCTTCTTCATGTTCACCGCGCTGCTCTCCGCCGCGGCGCTGACCCGTTCTGCCGAGCCGGAGGCACGGTTCCGGATGATCCTGGCCACGGTCTATCTGGCTGGGGTCCTCTACCTCTGCAAGAGCCTCGCCTCGCAGCTCTATGCGCTGAGCTTCCTGCCGGTGGTGATTTTCGCCAGCCCGCGCTGGCAACTGCGGGTGGCGCTGGGTCTGGCGGCGGTGGCGGTGCTTTATCCGATGCTGCGCAATGCCGGGCTGATCCCGCTGGACGCGATTCTGGAGCGCGCCGCCGCGATCAGCGAAGAACGTGCCGCCTCGCTCGCCTATCGCTTCACCAACGAGGAAATCCTGCTGGAGCGCGCCCATGACAAGACGCTGTTCGGCTGGGGCGGCTGGGGCCGCAACCTGATCATGGACGCCATGGACGGACAGGTCCGTACCGTGCCGGACGGCCGCTGGATCATCGTCTTCGGCACCTTCGGCTGGCTGGGCTATATCGCCGAAATGGGGCTGCTGGCGCTGCCCCTGGCGCTGATCGCGCTGCGGGCACGGCGCCAAAAAGTGTCGGTCTACGCCGCCCCCGTCGCCCTGATCGTGGCGGCGACGATGATCGACATGCTGGTCAACGCCACGCTGATCCCGCTGACCTGGCTGTGTGCCGGAGCGGTGCTGGGCCATGCCGAGGACCCACGCCTGGCCCGTGACCGTAGCTCGGCAGCCGCCGCCAGCCCCGGCGCAAGCCGCCAACCGGTGATCGGCCGCCGCCGTCCCAAGGGGCGCCGCACAGTGATGTGACAGGCCCCGGACCGGGGCAGGCAACCAGACCTGCACCCGGGATGCAGCGCACAACTTTCGGGTGAGTGCAGAAATGCCGCCCGATTTGCGGCGGAAATCGCCACAAATTATCCTTATCCGAGCCCCAATGGCGGGCGAAGATATGTATTGTGCAAAGACCTGCATCGGAGTTTTCCGAAGCGTGAAAGTTTTATCACGCCAGTCTAGCCACTTACGGATGATCGCGGGACATCCATCAAAATTTAATCTGTTGGCAAAGCGGCCAACTGTCTATTCTGAATGTCGGTGGGGGCCGACGTGGGATAATATCGGAGCGTTTGGTCACTTTATGGCATCGAACGAGAAGCATAGCAGCAGCGGCGATATTGCCATCGTCGGCCTTTCCGTACGTCTGCCCGGCGCGGGCTCAGCCCCGGCGTTCTGGCAGAACCTGCGGAACGGGACGGAATCGATTGTCCGCCTGAGCGAGGAAGAGCTCCTCGCCAATGGCGAGGACCCGGCCCTGATCGCCGACCCGAATTATGTCCCGGCCGCAGCGCCGCTGGACGATTTCGCCATGTTCGATCCCGAGTTCTTCGGCTTTTCCCCGAAGGAGGCGGCGATCCTCGACCCGCAGCACCGCAAGTTCCTGGAAGTCGCCTGGGAGGCGATGGAAGATGCCGGTCATCCGCCCGAAACCCTGTCCGAGCCCATCGGCGTCTATGCCGGCTGCGGCATGGGCAGCTATTTCTACTTCAACATCTGCTCCAACCCCGGGCTGGTGCAGGACGTGGGCATGTTCCTGCTGCGCCACACCGGCAACGACAAGGATTTCCTGTCGACCCGGGTGAGCCATGTGTTCGACCTGAAAGGGCCGTCGATCAACCTGCAGACCGCCTGCTCCACCTCTCTGGTGGCGGTGCATTACGCCTGCCGGGCGCTGCGCGCCGGCGATTGCGGCATGGCCCTGGCCGGCGGCGTGACGATCGAGCTGCCGCAGGGCCGCGGGTATCTTTACAAGGAGAACGAAATTCTCTCGCCCGACGGCCACTGCCACGCCTTCGATCACCGGGCGCAGGGCACCGTCTTCGGCTCCGGCGCCGGGGTGGTGGCACTGCGGCGTCTGGAAGACGCGATTGCCGACGGGGATCATATCTGGGCGGTGATCAAGGGCAGCGCGGTGAATAACGACGGCGCCGCCAAGGCTGGCTATCTGGCGCCCTCGGTCGACGGTCAATCGCAGGCGGTGGCGCTGGCGCTGAAGGCGGCCGGCGTGCCCGCCGACACCATCGATTACGTCGAATGCCACGGTACCGGCACCTATCTGGGTGACCCGATCGAGGTATCCGCCCTGACCGAGGCCTATCGCAAGGAAACGGCCGAGACCGGCTTTTGCCTGCTGGGGTCGGTCAAGACCAATATCGGCCATCTCGACACCGCCGCCGGCGTCGCCGGGCTGGTGAAAACCGCGCTGGCGCTGAAACACGGGGAAATCCCGCCCTCGCTGGGCTATGAGGCGCCGAACCCGGCCATCGATTTCGACCATTCGCCGTTCACCGTCGCCGACCGGCTGACTCCCTGGAAGTCGCACAAGGGACCGCGCCGCGCCGGCGTCAACGCACTGGGGGTGGGCGGCACCAACGCCCATGCGATCCTTGAGGAGGCACCCGAACGCGAAGCGTCGGAAGAGAGCGAATTCCCGTTCCAGATCCTCTGCCTGTCGGGGCGCACCCGCGCCGCGCTCGACGCCAATTCCCGGGCACTGGCGGCGCATCTGCGCGCCAATCCCGATCTGCCGCTGGCCGATGTCGCCTTCACCCTGAAGGAAGGCCGCCGTGGCTTCGACAAACGCCGGGTGCTGGTCGCCGAGAACGCCGAAGAGGCCGCCCGTCTGCTGGAAGAGGCCGATCCGCGCAAGGTTTTCACCCATGACCGGCTGGGCGCCCGCCCCGATCTGGTCTTCATGTTCCCGGGCGGCGGCGCCCAATATGCCGGCATGGCCCGCGATCTTTACGAGACCGAGCCGGTCTTTGCCGACTGGATGGATCGCGGTCTGGACCATCTGGAACCGAAGCTCGATTTCGATATCCGCGCGCTCTGGCTGCCGGGGGATGACGCGGCGCAGGCCGAGGCCGACGCGAAGCTGACGCAACCCTCGGTGCAACTGCCGCTGATCATGATCGTCGAATATGCGCTGGCCCAGCTGTGGATCAGCTGGGGCGCGCGGCCGTCGGCACTGGTCGGCCATTCGATGGGCGAGAATACCGCCGCCTGTCTGGCCGGCGTGATGTCGTTCGAGGATTGCATCGATCTGGTGCTGCTGCGCGGCCGGCTGTTCGACACCGTGCCAGCGGGCGGCATGCTGAGCGTATCGCTGCCCGAGGCCGAGTTGCGGGCGCTGATCGGCGACGACCTGGACATCGCCAGCGTCAACGCCCCCCGGCTCTGTGCCGTGTCGGGCCCGCAGGCGGCGCTGGACCGGCTGTCCGAAACCCTGAGCGCGCAGGAAATCGATCACCAGCGGGTGCAGATCGACATCGCCGCGCATTCGCGCATGCTCGACCCCATCCTGGCGGAATTCGGCGCCTTCCTGCGGTCGATCCACCTGTCGCCGCCGACGATGAAGATCCTGTCGAACCGCACTGGCGCGCCGCTCAGCGCCGAAGAGGCCACCGATCCCGCGTATTGGGTCGGTCAGCTGCGCAATACCGTGCGCTTCGACGATTGCATCACCGCGCTCGCGGCCGGCCAGAAACCGGTGTTTCTGGAGGTAGGCCCAGGCCGCGCGCTCAGCTCTCTGGCGCAGATGAACGATGCCGTGGGCCCGGGGCAGGTGATCAGCTCGCTGCGCCACCCGCAACAGGAGATCGCCGACGACGCCTATTTCCTCTCCGGCATCGGCCGGCTCTGGGCCTGCGGGATCGAAGCCGACTGGGACCAGATCTGGGGTGAGGCGAAACGCCAGCGCCTGCCGCTGCCGACCTATGCCTTCCAGGCCAGCCGCTATTTCATCGAGCCCGGCAAGCCGCAGGTCACGGTGGAGGGCGAGGTTGCGCTCTCCCGCGTCGACGACATGGCGCGCTGGGGTTATCGTCCGGCCTGGCGGCCGCGCCCCGCCGATTGCGAGATCGACGTCGACCGCGACCTGGGCGACGCGGCCAAGCAGACCTGGCTGATCTTCGACGAGGGCGCCGGCCTTGCCGCCGAGGTCGCCCAGCGTCTGGCTGGCGCCGGCCATGTCGTCACCCGGGTCAGTCCCGGCGACACCTATGCCCGACTGGCGGAAGATCACTATCTGCTGCCGCCCGAACAGGGGCGCTTCGGCTATGACAGCCTGTTGCGCGATTTGGCCGAGTCCGGCCGCAGCCCCGATCGCATCGGCCATTTCTGGCCGGTGACGCAGGACGAAAGCCACCGCCCCGGCGGCTCGTTCTACGACCGGATGCTGGAACAGGGGTTCTTCAGCCTGATGTATCTGGCCCAGGCCATCGGCGGGGCCGAGCTGGAACAGCCGCTGCATATCACCGTCTTCACCAATGGTGCCGCCCAGCTGGACGATGAGGGCCTGCCCTATCCCGAAAAGGCGCTGATCGCCGGACCCGTCGGGGTGATCCCGCATGAGATGCCGGGGGTGACGCTGGCCTCGGTCGACATCGCCCTGCCTGCGGCCGCCCCGAAGCGTCGCCTGGCGCCGATTGGCGGCGCGGCCCCCCGGGCCGATCTGGCCCCGCTGGCGTCGCAGGCGCTGGAGGAACTGCTGGCCGAGCCCGGCCAAGAGGTCGCCCTGCGCCGGGGCGAGAAACGCTATGTCCGCAGCTGGCGGCCACTGGCGCTGGACCAGAGCGGCGCGCCGGTCTGGAAGACCGGCGGCACCTATCTGATCACCGGTGGTTTCGGCGGCATCGGGCTGACGCTGGCCGCCGGGCTGATGCGCGATCATGGCGCCAACGTGATCCTGCTGGCCCGCGATCCGCTGCCGGCCCGCGACGCCTGGGCGGCCTACCTGGCCGGCCATGCCCCCAGCGACCGCACTGCCCGGCGCATCCGCGCCCTGCAGGACCTGGAGGCGATCGGCACCGGCGCGGTGATGGCGATCGCGGCGGATGTCTGCAACATCGACCGCATGCGCGCCGCGGTGGCCGAGGCCGAGGAGCGCTTCGGCGCCATCACCGGCCTGATCCACGCCGCCGGCCAGATCGACGACGGCCCCGTCCTCGCCAAGACCGAGAGCGGCGTCGCCCAGGTCTTCGCCCCCAAGGTCACCGGGCTCAGGGTGCTCGACACCCTGTTCCCCGACGGCATGCTGGAACTGATGGTGCTGTTCTCCTCCTCCTCGACCGCGACGGCGCCGGCCGGGCAGATCGACTATGTGGCGGCGAACGAATATCTCAACGCCTTTGCCCAGTCCCGCAAGGCCGCGGCGACCCGGGTGATGGCGGTGGGCTGGGGGGTCTGGTCGCAGGTCGGCATGGCCGCCGATGCCATGGCCGCCCGCGACGGCGCCGGCAAGCTCAGCGAGCGGGTGGACTGCGATCAGCCATTGCTACGCGAGACCGGCTTCGATGCCGCCGGAAACCGCCTGTTCGTGTCGACCTATGACGCGCAGGACGACTGGGTGTTCGACCAGCACCGTACCGCCGCCGGCGACGCGCTCCTGCCCGGCACCGGCTATATCGAACTGGCGGCAGAGGCGATGGCAGCCCATGGCGTCGCCGTGCCCTATGAGATCCGTGATCTCTATTTCCTCAGGCCGCTGCGGGTGGGCAACGATCAGCCCCGCCGCGCCGTCCTGCGGCTGGAGGCCGACGAAGCCAGCCTGAACCTCACTGTGCATGCCGCGCTCGGCGCCGAAGAGGCCGCCGGATACGAGCTGAACGCCCAGGCGCAGATCGTGACGCGCGGCGATCTGGCCGTCCCTGCTCCGCTCGATCTCAGCACCATCGCCGCCCGCTGCGGCGCGCCGGAGGTGGCCGGCCCGGACGATTGCCTGCATTCGCCACAGGAGGCGCATCTGCGCTTCGGGCCGCGCTGGCAGGTGCTGCGCCGCCGTGCCATGGGTGCAGGCGAAGGGCTCGCCACGCTGAGCCTGCCGCAACAGTGCCGGGGCGATCTGGCCCGGGGCTATCTGATGCATCCGGGGCTCCTCGACCTCGCCACCGGCTGGGCCATCGCACTGGCGCCGGGCTATGACGACACCGCGCTCTGGGTGCCGGTCAGCTATCGCACCATCCGTGTCTTCGCGCCGCTGCCGGGCGAGATCCGCAGCTGGATGCGGCTCACCCCGGGGACCGGGGCCGACGGGTTCGTCAGCTTCGACGTCACCCTGACCGATCCCCAGGGCAATGTCTGTGTCGAGGTCGAAGGCTTCCAGATGACCCGCACCGCCGGCACGCTGGAGTTCGCCACCGCCGGCACCGCCGATGCCCGGGCCGCCGATCTGGGGCTGGTCGCCGCCACGCAGGACGCCCCGCTCAGCCCAGAGGAACAGCGGCTGCGCCACAACATCACCCAGGGCATCCGCCCCGAGGAAGGCCCCGAGGCGCTGACACGGGCGCTGGCGCTGGGGGCGCCGCAGGTACTGGTCAGCAGTCTCGATCTGGCGCAGCTGATCCGTCAGGCTGCCCAGGTCAGCTCCGCGAAACCGGAAGAGGCGCAGAGCTTCGATCGCCCCGATCTGGATACCGATTACGTGGCCCCGCGCACCGAAGTGGAAAAGACGCTGGCCGGGCTGTTCTCCTCGCTGCTGGGGGTCGCCCGGGTCGGGGTCGAGGACAGTTTCTTCGATCTCGGTGGCCATTCGCTGATCGCGGTGCGGCTCTTCGCCCGGATCAGCCGGCTCTATAACGTCGAATTCCCGCTCTCCACCCTGTTCGAGGCGCCCAGCGTCGCCGCGCTTGCCGGCCTGATCGCCGCGCGCACCGGCATCACCGGCGAGACCGCCGAAGGCGACGAGGCGCCGCAGACCGAGATCGCCCCCGCCTTCACCCATCTGGTCGCCCTGCACAAGGGCGCGGGCGGCAGCGGGCCCGGCCATACGCCGTTCTTCCTGGTCGCCGGCATGTTCGGCAACGTCCTGAACCTGCGCCATCTGGCGCTGATGCTGGGTCGCGACCGGCCGGTTTGGGGGCTGCAGGCCCGCGGTCTGATCGGCGGCGACGAACCGCATCACCGGATGGAAGAGGCCGCCGCCGATTACATCGCCGAGCTGCGCCAGGTGCAGCCGCAGGGGCCTTACCTGCTGGGCGGCTTCTCCGGCGGTGGTATCACCGCCTATGAGATGGCCCGACAGCTGGAAGACGCCGGCGAAGAGGTGGCGTTGCTGGTCATGCTCGACACCCCGCTGCCGCTGCGCCCGGAGCTGAGCGCCCAGGACAAGGCGCTGATCAAGCTGCAGGAAATCCGCCGCAAGGGGGCCGGATATCTGAGCGAATGGGCCGGCAACCGGATCCGCTGGGAACTGCAGAAACGTCGCGGGGCCCCGGCGCTGGTCAGCACCGGCACCAGCTTCAACAACGAGAAGATCGAGGCTGCCTTCCGCGACTCGCTGGCCGCCTATGAGCTGAAACCCTGGAACGGGCCGATGGTGCTGTTCCGCCCGCCGCTGGACCGGCACTGGAAGGTCTCGGGCGGCAATTGGGTGAGTGCGGCGCGCGAATATGTCTTCGAGGACAACCAATGGACCGCGCATGTGCCACGCACCCGGGTGGTCGAGGTGCCGGGGGATCACGATTCCATGGTTCTGGTCCCGAATGTCAGCGTGCTGGCGGAAAAGATGAAGGGCTTCATCGACCGGGCCGAGGCCGGGGTGCCTCCCGACAGCCCGGAGCTGGCCGGCACCCTGCGCGAAGCGGCGGAGTAAGATCATGAGCGAACCCACTGTCCTGACGATCCTGCTGAATTTCCGCACCCCGGATTTGACGCTGAAATCGGCCGAAGCCGCGCTGGCGGCGATGGAGGGGATGGCGGGCGAGATCGTCATCGTCGACAACGATTCCGGCGACGGCTCCTTCGCCCGTCTGACGGCGGAGGCCGCCGGGCGCGGCTGGACCCGGAACGACCGGCTCAGGGTGGTCGCCTCCGATCGCAACGGGGGCTTCGGAGCCGGAATGAACTTCGGCATGCGGCAGGGGCTGAGCGACGGGCGGACCCCCGATTTCTACTACCTGCTGAATTCCGATGCCTTCCCCGAGGCCGGCACCATCCGCATCCTGCGCGATTTCCTGGCCGCCACGCCCAGCGCCGGCATGGCCGGCAGCTATGTCCACGGCACCGACGGTACACCGCATCACACCGCCTTCCGCTTCCCCTCGGTCGCCGGCGAGTTCGAGGGCGCGGTGCGCACCGGCCTGTTCACCCGACTGCTGAGGAATGCCGTCGTCGCCCTGCCGATCCCCGAGGGCGCGACCCGGGTCGACTGGACCGCCGGCGCCAGCCTGATGCTGAGGAGCGAGATGATCCGGCAGATCGGCGGGTTCGACGAGACCTTCTTTCTCTACTACGAGGAAACCGATCTCTGCCTGCGGGCGTCTCGCGCAGGATGGGCCACCTGGTATGTGCCCGAAAGCCGGATCGCGCATCTGGGCTCAGCCTCGACCGGGATGAAGGCCTGGCGTCGTACGCCGGGCTACTGGTTCGACTCGCGCCGCTATTACTTCACCAAGAATCACGGGCGTGCCTATGCCGCTGCGGCGACACTGGCGCGGGTCTCCGGGCAGATGCTCTGGGGGCTGCGGCGCCGGCTGCAGAACAAACCCCAGGCCGATCCCGATCACTTCCTGCGCGATCTGATCGTGCATGCCTTCGGGGCCCCGCCGCCACGGGCCGCCACCGTTTCCCCTGTTTCCGCCACCCTCGTCGAGGATAGCAAATGACCCAGTTTTCCTGCGTACTTATTGGCAATGAATCCCTGTTGATCGGCTGCGGCGACGCGCTGCGCGACCGTGGCCACGACATCCGCGCGGTGGTATCGCGCGATCCCGACATCCGCGCCTGGGCCACCGGCCTGGGCCTGCCGGTGGAGAAGAAGATCGCCGCGCTAAGCGATCGGTTCGCCCCCGACGACATCGACTGGCTGTTTTCCATCGCCAACCTGAACGTGATCCCCGAGGCAGTGCTGGCGCTGCCCGCCCGCGGCGCGATCAACTTTCACGACGGGCCGCTGCCGCGCTACGCCGGGCTGAACGCCCCGGTCTGGGCGCTGATCGCCGGTGAGAGCGATTACGGCATCAGCTGGCACATGATCGAGGGTGGCATCGACGAGGGCGATCTGTTGGCGCAGGAGCATTTTGCCATTGCCGCCGACGACACCGCCTTCAGTCTCAACTCCAAATGCTACGGCGCCGCGATGGACAGCTTCCCGCGGGTGATCGACCAGCTGGAAGCCGAGGCGCCCCAGCGACAGGCCCAGGACCTGAGCCAGCGCAGCTATTTCGCCCGCGATGCCCGCCCCGAGGCCGCCGCGCGGCTGAACTTTCACCGTCCCGCCGCCCAGCTTTCCGCGCTGGTGCGGGCGCTGGATTTCGGTGGCTACTGGAACCCGATCGGTTGCCCGAAGCTGGAGATCGCGGGCCAGGTGCTGCTGGTCGGCCAGGCCGAGACCGCCGGCGCCGCCCAGGGGCTGCCCGGCCACGTCATGGCGGTGGATGGGGAAAGCCTGACCGTCGCCACCAGCGAGGGCGCCCTGAACCTGAGCCGTCTGACCACCCCCGAAGGCGGCGCCGTCACGCTGGCCGATCTGGTCCGGGCCGGTGAGACGCTGGCCTCCCCCACCGCCGAGCAGGCCGATAGTCTCGGCGCCGCGATCTCCGCCACCCTGCGGGCAGAGGCGCATTGGCGCCGCGCTCTCGGCACGCTGCACCCGATGTCGATGCCGCTGGCCGGCGCCGGCACCGGCGCGCCCGACTGGGAAGCGCTGCGGATCGCCCTGCCCGACGGGCTGAGCGCGTCCCAGGCGGCGCTGGCGGCGCTGGCCTGGGGACTGAACGGCAGTGGCGAGGACTTCGGCGATATCGCCCTGACCACCCCTTCGGTGGTCGCCTCGGAACAGCTGGCGCCGGGCTATGTCTCTGGCTGGGTGCCGCTGAAAATCCGCGCCGGCGCCACGCTGTCGGAGACCGAGGCAGCGCTGGAGACCGCGCGGACCCAGAGCGTTGCCGGCGGTTTCGCCCGCGATCTGGTCGCCCGCGACCCGCAGATCACCTGGCACGGGACCCCGGCCATCGGGCTGGGTCTGAACGGTACCGGCCCGGTACCCGGCAGCCTTGCCACCGTCTCGCTGCGCGAGGATCGTGCCACGCTCTATATCGACCGGGCGCGGATCGGCGAGGAGGAAGCGGAACTGCTGGCCCGCCGGCTGGAGACCGCCTTTCAGACCGCGCTGGCGGCGGCGGCGGACAGCCTGCTTGGCGCGCTCGATATCTTGCCGGCCTCGGAACGGCGCAAGACGCTGGCGCAATGGAACGCGACAGCCCGCGACTTCGATCCGGAGCTGACCATCCACGCCGCGATCGAGGCGCAGGTCGCCCGTACCCCCGAGGCCACCGCGCTGGTGTTCGAGGATCAGGTGCTGAGCTATGCCACGCTCAACGCCCGCGCCAATGCGGTGGCGGCGCGGCTGAAGCAGATGGGCGTCGGCCCCGGCGATCCGGTGGGCATCTACCTGCGCCGCAGCCCGGAACTGGTGATCGGCGCGCTCGGCATCCTCAAGGCCGGCGGCGCCTATGTGCCGCTCGACCCCGCCTATCCGGCCGACCGGATCGCGCATTACATCAGCGACAGCCGCGCCGCGGTGATCGTCACCGATGGCGCCCAGCAGACGGAGCTGCCGAACTGCCCAGCCGAAATCCTGCAGGTCGAAACGCTGGGCACCCAGGCGGAGAATGTCGACGGCGGTGCCGGCGGCGCCGATCTAGCCTATCTGATCTATACCTCCGGGTCCACTGGCCTGCCCAAGGGGGTGATGGTCGAACACCGCAACGTCTCGAACTTCTTCGCCGGCATGGATGACCGGATCGGCGTGCCGGAAAACGGCACCTGGTTCGCGGTGACCAGCCTCAGCTTCGACATCTCTGTCCTCGAGCTGTTCTGGACCCTGGCGCGCGGCTTCAAGCTGGTGCTCTCGGGCGACGAGAACCGCGCCGTGGTGTCGAAAGGCCCGCTGGCGGTCAGCGACCGCAAGATCGATTTCAACCTGATGTATTGGGGCAACGACGACGGCGCCGGTCCGAAGAAATACGAACTGCTGCTGGAAGGTGCCAAATTCGCCGATGCCAACGGGTTCAATGCGGTCTGGACGCCGGAGCGGCACTTTCACGCCTTCGGCGGCCCCTACCCGAACCCCGCCGTCACCGGCGCTGCCGTCGCGGCGGTGACCCGGAACATCGCCGTGCGCGCCGGCAGCTGCGTCGCGCCACTGCACCATCCGGCCCGGATCGCCGAGGAATGGGCGGTGATCGACAACCTGACCAACGGGCGCGCCGCGCTTGGCATCGCCTCGGGCTGGCAGCCGGACGATTTCATCCTGCGCCCGGAGAACACGCCGCCCCACAACAAGCCGGCGATGTTCGCCACCATCGAAACCCTGCGCAAACTGTGGCGCGGCGAGGCGGTGGAGTTTCCCAAGGCCGATGGCAGCCCGCATGCGGTGATCACCCAGCCGCGCCCGGTGTCCAAGGAACTGCCGATCTGGGTCACCACCGCCGGCAACCCCGACACCTGGAAAGAGGCGGGCCAGATCGGGGCGAATGTGCTGACCCACCTGCTGGGCCAGTCGATCGAGGAAGTCGCCGGCAAGATCCGCCTCTATCACGCCGCCCTGCGTGAGGCCGGCCACGATCCGGCCGATTTCACCGTGACGCTGATGCTGCACACCTATCTGGCCGACACCCGCGAAGAGGCCGCCGAAATCGCCCGCGGCCCGATGAAGGACTACCTCCGCTCCGCCGCCGGGCTGATCAAGCAATACGCCTGGGCCTTCCCCGCCTTCAAGAAACCCAAGGGGGTGAGCAACGCCTTCGACATGGATCTGGGCATGCTGGGCGAGGAGGAGCTGGAGGCGATCCTCGATTTCGCCTTCGAGCGGTATTTCGAGGACTCGGGCCTCTTCGGCACCGTGGCCGACGGCCTGGCGCGGGTCGAACAGCTCAAGCGGATCGGCGTGGACGAGGTTGCCTGCCTGATCGACTACGGCATCGCCCCCGATCTGGTGCTGGAGGGGCTGACGCCGCTGGCGCAGGTGCTCAAGCGCGCCAATGCGCCCAGCGAACCCGAGGCGGACGATTTCTCGCTCGCCGCGCAGATCATCCGCCATAACGTCACCCATATGCAGTGCACCCCGTCGATGGCGCGGATGATCGCGATGAACGACGAGGCGCGGCTGGCGCTCGGCCGGGTGAAACACCTGCTGGTCGGCGGCGAGGCGCTGCCCGGCGATCTGGTCGAAGACCTGCGCGAATGCACCGGCGCCGCGATCCTGAACATGTACGGCCCGACCGAGACGACGATCTGGTCGACCTGCGAGGCCGTCGGCCCCGGGGTGCGCGGCACCGTCAATGTCGGCACGCCGATCGCCAATACCGGCGTCTACGTGCTGGATGCGGCGGGCCGGCCCGCCCCGATCGGGGTGCCCGGAGAGCTCTGCATCGGCGGCGCCGGGGTAACCCGCGGCTATTGGGAGCGCGAGGAGCTGACGGCAGAGCGTTTCCCCGCCGATCCCTTCGCTGCAGAAATCGATCTGACCGGGCCGCAGCCGCTGCGCATGTACCGCACCGGTGATCTGGTCCGCTGGCGGATGGACGGCAAGCTGGATTTCCTCGGCCGCACCGACCACCAGGTGAAGATCCGCGGCCAGCGCATCGAACTGGGCGAGATCGAGGCGGCGCTGGCCGCCTGGCCCGGCGTCACCGCCGCGGTGGTCGTCGCCCGCGAGATGGCGCCCGGCGATCTCAGGCTGGTGGGCTATGTCACCGCCGACCGCGCTGTCGACGAGGCGGCGATACGCGCCGAACTGGCCCGCCACCTGACCGAGGTGATGGTGCCCGCCCATATCGTTACGCTGGAACGGTTCCCGCTGACCCCCAACAAGAAGATCGACCGCAAGGCGCTGCCGGCGCCGGCCCCGACCCGGGCACCGCGCCCGCGCGTCTCGGCACAAGCCCCGGGCAACGCCCCGGCAACGCCCGCCACCCAGCCCGCGGCCGGACCGCAGGCGCAGATCGCGGCGATCTGGGCGAAAATCCTCGGGCTCAACGCCGAGGAAATCGGGGTAGAGGACAACTTCTTCGCGCTCGGCGGTCATTCGCTGCTGGCGGTGCAGGCGCATCGCGAGATCCGCACCACGCTGGAACGGCCCGATCTGTCGATCACCGATATCTTCCGCTTTCCCACCCTGGGCGGGCTGGCGGAGCATATCGGCGGTGGCACCGACACGCCCGAGCCGGAGACACCGGCGGCGGACGAACCGGCCCGGGCCGAGACCATGTCGAAGCGCCGCGCCATGCGCGACCGGCGACGGATGCGCGCCGGATGACCGCGGCGCGGCCCCTGCCGGCGCCTTCCCCGGCCCCCGATGCCGGGGCGCTGGTGCGGTCGCTGCTGCCGCGGGATGTGGCGGTGGCCGCGACCGATCCGCGGACACCCCAGCCCGCCCTCTGGCCCGAGGAGCGCGCCGGCCTGCCCCGCGCCCGCCCTGCCCGGCTGCGCGAATTCGCCGCCGGGCGCAGCGCCGCCCGTCACGCGTTGGCGCAGCTGGGCCTGCCGCCGGCGGCGATTGCCCACGGGATCGACCGGGCGCCAGTCTGGCCCGCCGGCGTGGTGGGCAGCATCAGCCACTGTTCCAACGCCTGTGTCGCGGTCCTGGCCCGTGCCGGCCGCCTCTCCGCGCTTGGCATCGATCTGGAGGAAGAAGTGGCGCTGCCGCTCGACCTGATCCCGGCAATCTGCACCCCGGCAGAGGCCGCCCGGCTCGCCCTCCTGCCCCCGGCGCGACGCGGCCTGATCGCCAAGGTGATCTTCTCCGCCAAGGAGGCCGCCTATAAGGCGCAATTCCCCCTGAGCGGACGGCTGTTCGGCTTTCAGACACTGGAGGTCCGGCTGGAGCCGGAAACCGGCCGGTTCAGCGCCGATTTCCTGCAGGATATCCCGCCGTTTCGCAGCGGAACCAGGCTGCAGGGGCATTTTGTCATCGGACAGGGCCTTATCGCGACGATCGTCACGCTTTCTGCGTGAAATCGCCGGTGCGCGTGCTTACATCGATGCTGCCGACGTGACCGACAACCCAAAGGCCCGCCGACCCATGTTCCTTCGCTGGTTTCTGTTTTCCCTTCCCCTTCTTGCCCTCATCGCCGCGCTGGCCTGGTGGTTCTGGCCGCGCCCGAAGTTGCCCGATGCCGCGACGGTGGCGGCCGCCTATGCCACGCCGCTGCCGCCGCCGGCGCACCCCTTGCGGGTCTTTCATCTCGGCCACAGCCTCGTCGGACGCGACATGCCGGCGATGCTGGCGGAACTGGCCGGCGCCGGGCACCGCTATGAGCTGCAACTGGGCTGGGGCACCACGCTCAAGGCGCATTGGGAACCGGAAGAGACGATCAACGGTTTCGACGTCGAAAACGACACCCCCCGGTTCCGCCCCGCGAGAGAGGCGATCGGTTCGGGCGATTACGATGCCGTCGTGCTGACCGAGATGGTCGAGCTGCGCGATGCCATCCGCTATTTCGACAGCCCGGTCTATCTGCGCAAATGGGCCGATCTGGCCCGCGCCGCCAATCCCGCCACACAGGTCTATCTCTATGAAAGCTGGCATCCTCTCGATACGGCGGAGGGCTGGCTGACCCGGCTCGACCGCGATCTGCCCGAGCTTTGGGAAGGCAGGCTGCTGCTGCCCGATCTGGCACGGGACGTTGGCGATCGGCCGATCCACCTGATCCCCGCCGGGCAGGTCCTGGCCCGCTTCGTGCGGCGGATCGAGGAACTCGACGGGCTGGACGACGTGCAGGACCGCAGCGATCTGTTTGCCCGCGCGCCCGACGGGACGCAGGATCAGATTCACCCCAGCGATCTGGGTAATTATCTGGTGGCGCTGACCCATTACGCCGTGCTTTACGGGCGATCACCGATCGGGCTGCCCTCGCAGCTGCACCGCGCCGATGGCAGCCCCGCCGATGCGCCGACGCTGGACGTTGCCCGGCTGATGCAGGAAACCGTGTGGGAGGTCGTGACCTCCCTGCCCAAGACCGGAGTCGCCCGATGAGACGCCGCAGCCTTCTGACCGCCGCGCTTGCCGCCCCCCTGAGCCTGAGCCTGCCGCTGCGCAGCTGGGCGCAACAGGCCGGCGGCACCGTCCCGCCGGTGCCGGTGGGGTCCGTGCCGATGTGCATGGGGCTGAGCGGCATCAACGACTGGAGCGTCGAGCAGCCGTTCATCGACGTGATGAAGACCGCCCGCCCCTGGATTGGCCACAAGTCGGGACAATGGGGCGGCGCCAGCCACGACGATCTGGCCCAGGCCGGTTATCTGGACGAACACGGCTGGCCGCTGGAGATCCCGCCGGAGCTCGGCTCGATCGGGACACTGGTGCTGACCGATCTGCCTGAGGCAGCGCAATCGCTCGCCGGGCGCTATGTGCTGCGGTTCGACGGCGACGGCATCGTCGAGGTCAGCCTGCGCGGTCGCAACGTCCGCTATGCCGACAACGAGGTGCGCTTCGATTTCGAACCGGGCAGCGGCCCGGTCGATATCCGCATCCAGCGCACCGACCGCAGCCGCAGCGGCAACCACGTCCGCAACATCACCGTGGTGCGCGAAGACCGGGTGCGGGAATTCGATGCCGGTGCCGTCTTCAACCCCGATTTCCTGCGCGTGCTGGAAGGCTTCCGGGCGCTGCGCTTCATGGACTGGATGGCCACCAACGATTCCACCCTGTCGCGCTGGGAGGACCGGCCACAGGTCTCGGATTATACCTATGCGCTGCGCGGCGCACCGGCTGAGGTGATGATCGATCTCGCCAACCGGATCGGTGTCGACGCCTGGTTCAACATGCCGCATCTGGCCGATGACGATTATCTCCGCCGCTTTGCCACGCTGGCCCGCGACACCCTCTGGACCGATCTGAACGCTTATGTCGAGTTCTCCAACGAAGTCTGGAACTGGCAGTTCAAACAGGCGCAATGGGCCCACACCCAGGCGCAGGAGCGATGGAACAGCGATACCGCCTGGGTGCAATATTACGCGCTGCGCGCCAGCCAGGCGGCCGACATCTGGTCCGCGGTCTATGCCGAGACCGGCGCGCGCGAACGGCTGATAAACGTGCTCAGCACCCAGACCGGCTGGATCGGGCTGGAGCACGATATCCTCGACCCGCCGCTGGTCCGGGCTGAGGCGAAGGAGGCGGCGCCGATCGCCAGCCATTTCGATGCCTATGCGATCACCGGCTATTTCGGAGCCGCGCTGGGGATGGAGGACCGCGCGCCGCTGATCCGCCAATGGCTGAGCGACAGCCGCGCCATGGCCGAAAGCGCCGCCGCCGCCAAGGGCCTGACCGGTGCCGCGCGCGACAGCTATGTCGAAGCGCATAAATTCGACGTCGCCACCGCCCTGGCCTGGGCCGAGATGCGCGACGGGCTGGGCAGCGGCGATCCCGACGGCTCGCTGAGCTGGCTGCTGGAGACCGTCTTTCCCTATCACGCCGAGGTCGCCGCCAAATGGGATCTCGACCTGATCATGTACGAGGGCGGCACCCATCTGGTGGGCATCGGCCCGATGGTGAACGAGGAGGACATCACCGCCTTCTTCACCCATTTCAACTATACCCCGGAAATGGCGACGCTTTATACCGAGCTGATCAATGGCTGGCAGGCCGCCGGCGGCGCGCTGTTCAACGTCTTCACCGATGTCAGCACGCCCAGCAAATGGGGCAGCTGGGGGGCGCTGCGCCATCTTTCCGATCAGAACCCGCGCTGGGAGGCGATCAGGGCCTTCCTATGAGCGGACTTCTCAGCATCATCCTGCCGGCGCATAACGAGGCGCTCTGGATCGGCGATTGCCTGGAGGCGATCCTGGCCTCCGATCCGCTGCCCGAGGGCTGGGGCCTGGAAACCATCGTGGTGCCCAACGGCTGCCAGGACGATACCGCCGGCCGCAGCCGGGCGCACGGCGCCGATTTCGCGGCGCGCGGCTGGACGCTGCAGGTGGTCGAACTGGCCGCCGGCGGCAAGCTCGGCGCGCTCAACCGCGGCGACGATCTGGCCCGAGGCGCGGTCCGGGTCTATCTTGATGCCGATGTGCGGGTTTCACCGCCGCTGCTCCGGCAGATCGCCGGCGCGCTCGACACCGACCTGCCCCGCTACGCCAGCGGCACCCCGCATGTGGCCCAGGCGCGCAGCCTGGCGACCCGGCTCTACAGCCGGTTCTGGGAACGGTTGCCCTTCGTCACCACCGATGCGCCGGGCTTTGGCATCTTCGCGATGAATACCGCCGGCCGCGGCCGCTGGAAGGCCTGGCCCGATATCATCTCGGACGACACCTTCGCCCGGCTGAATTTCGCCCCCGCCGAACGCGAGCGGCTCTCGGCCTTCTACACCTGGCCGCTGGTGGAGGGCTTCGCCAATCTGGTGCGGGTGCGGCGGCGGCAGAACATCGGCGTGCGCGAGATCGCCGAGCGCTTTCCCCAGCTCGAGGCCAATGCGCTGGCGACCCGGCCGGGCAAACGGCGGCTGGCCCGGCTGGCGCTGACCGATCCGGCCGGCTTCCTGGTCTATGCCGCAGTGAGCCTTGCGGTGAAGACACCGCTTTACGACGATCACAGCCGCTGGGCACGCGGCCGCTGAGTCGCCCCCGGCGCGATCAGTCGGTGCCCGCGAGGCTGGCCGCAACATGGCGGGCCAGTCGCGCGGCCCCCAGATCCGCATCGTGGCGCTGCAGCACCCGTTCCCGCCCGGCCTGCCCCATGGCGGCCAGCCTCTCTTCCGGCTGGGCCACCAGATCGGCCACCGCATCGGCCAGCGCCTGCACATCGCCCGCGGGCACCAGCCAGCCGGTTTCACCCGGCCGCACCAGTTCCGGAATCCCGGCGATATAGGTGGCGATCACCGGCCGCGCGGCGGCCATCGCCTCCATCACCACCATCGGCAGCCCCTCGGCGAAGCTGGGCAGAATCATCGCATGGGCGGCGGCCAGTTCGGCCCGCACACCGGCCTCGTCCAGCCAGCCGGTCAGCGTGATCATCTCCTGCAAACCGTGATCGGCGATCGCCCGCTCCAGATCGCCGCGCATCTCGCCATCGCCGACCAGGACCAGATGCAGATCAGGGAACTCCGCCCGCAGCCGCGACATCGCGCGCACCAGCATCATCTGCCCCTTCTGTTCGGCGAACCTCCCGATCGACACCAGACGCGGCGGTCCGGAGGGCATCGGCTCGGGCCGGGCGAAGGCGCCGGGTTCGATGCCGCAATGCACCACCCGGATGCGCGCCCAGCTGTCGAAGGCTGCCCAGCGATAGAGCTGGCTGCGCCCGAACTGGCTGATCGCCACCGAAAAGGCGGCGCGATCCAGCTTCTGCCCCAGCGACAGCGCCGCTGGCGCATCGAATTCCTCCGGCCCGTGCACGGTGAAACTGTAGCCCGGCCCACCGAAGGCATGGGCCAGCATCGCCACCGTGGCCGAATTGGTGCCGAAATGCGCATGCATGTGCTGGGCGCCCTCCGTCTCGCAGCGGCGGGCGACCTCGGCCGCCTCGGCCAGATAGATCAGATGCCGCAGAACCCCCGCGGGCGAGGCACGCCCGACCCGGATCGCCAGCCGCAGCGCCGCCAGACCGTCCGCCGGGCGCCGCAGCATGCGGCCCACGCACCCGGCGATCAGCCCGCGCCCGCCGCGGTCGAGCACATAGTCGGTCGCGGCCGCTTCCTCGCGATCCTGCGGATCGACCAGCGGCATGTCGCCCCGCCGCATCGCCAGCCGCAGCACCCCGATCCCGGCCCGCTCCAGCGCCCTGAGCTCGCGCCGGATGAAGGAGTGGGACGGCAGCGGATAGGTGTTCAGCACATAAGCGATCTTCACGGCACGGCACTCCTCGGGCTGACGGTGGGACGACCCTAACCGCCGGCTGCCACTGAGGAAAGCGGCGCCGTCCCCAGCCGTCCCCGAGCCAGTGGAATTGTTTCGTTCGCCGGCCAAATGCCCGGATCGACGCAGCTTTGCCAAGACCCGCGCAACACCCCGCAGCCGATTCCGCCCGCGCCGCGCCGCGCGATTGACCCGCCCTGCCCCCGGGCCTAGCCTGCAGCCCAATTCCGCCGCGTGCCGCGGCCGCACCAGAGGCAGACCGCAGACGTGAGCAGAGTCCTGACCGCATTCAAGGGCAATACCCTGATGGCGCGCGCCCTGCGCAGCGCCTCCTGGCTGATCCTGAACTATGGGCTCAATCAGGGGCTTCGGCTGGTCTCGAACCTGGTGCTGACCCGCATCCTGTTCCCCGAGGCCTTCGGTCTGATGGCGCTGGTGTCGCTTGTCACCGTCGGTCTGGCGCTGTTTTCCGATATCGGCATCGGCCCCGCCATCGCCCATAACAAGCGCGGCGACGACCCCGATTTCCTCGACACCGCTTGGACGCTGCAGCTGATCCGCGGCTTCGGTCTCTGGGCCGGGACCTGCGTTCTGGCACTGCCGATGGCGCAGTTCTATCACGAGCCCTCTCTCGCGCTCTATCTGCCGATCGCTGGCGTCGCCTCGCTGATCACCGGGCTGGCGCCGATGAAGATCGAAACCGCGCACCGGCATCTGCTGCTGGGCCGGCTGACAGTGCTGGAGCTGCTGAGCCAGCTGATCGGTATCACCGCCATGATCACGGTCGGGCTGATCACCCAATCGGTGATCGCGCTGGTGATGGGGGGGATTTTCCAGTCCACCGCCCGGGTGTTGCTGACCCTTTGGTTCCTGCCCGGCCCCGGCAACCGGCTGCGCTGGGACCGCGACACCGCGCAGGAGATCATGAGCTTCGGGCGCTGGATCTTCTTCAGCACCGCGCTGTGGTTCCTGACCAGCCAGGGCGACCGGCTGATCCTGGGCCGGTTCCTGACCATGCAGATGCTCGGGCTCTATAACATCGGGTTCTTCCTGGCGAGCTTTCCCACCATGATGGGGCATTCGGTGACCAACCGGCTGCTGATCCCGATCTTCCGTGACCGCCCCGCCCATGCGGCGCCGGAGAACTTCCGGCGGCAGCGGTTCCTGCGGATCGGCCTGCTGGCCGGCATGGGCGTGCTGTCGCTGGCCATGTCGCTGGCTGGCCCGGCGCTGGTCAATCTGATGTACGACAGCCGCTATCTGGCCTCCGGCGCCATCGTGACGATGATGGCCTGTGCCCTGATCCCCTCGGCGCTCGGCATGACCTACGATCAGGCGGCGCTGGCGGCGGGCGACAGCCGCAGTTTCTTCATCTATTCGGCAGTACGCGCGGTGGCGCAGGTGTCGCTGATCCTGGCCGGGGTGATCTGGTTCGGCCTGTTCGGCGCGATCACCGCCATGGCGCTGGCGCAGATGGTCACCTATCCGGCGCTGGTCTGGCTGGCGCGCCGGCACCGGGTCTGGGATCCGCTGACCGATCTGGGATTCTGGACATTGACCCTGGCGGGCTGCGCCTTTGCGCTCTGGCTGCACTGGCCGCTGGTGATCCAGGTGCCGGGCGCGCCGTTCTGATCCGAAGCCGTCTTCCGCGCCGGGCCCGGGCCGGTTCCGAACCGCCCCCCAAAAAATCTAAGGTGAGTAAACACATCCCCGCGCCACCGACCCGGGATCATGGCCCTGCCCGACCCCGCGCTGGCGCACCTGTCAGGCGGCGTGATCGCGGCGCTTGTCGCGGCGGAACAGCCGGCGCCGCCGCCGGGTGTCGAGATAGGGCACCGACACCACCGGGCGGATGCCCAGATCGCGCTCCATATGCGCCGCCGTGCGCATCACCGGGTTCATCAATTCCAGCACGAAGGCCAGCGCCAGCGCCATCACCACGCTGACCATGCCCCCGGCCACCGCCAGTTTCTTGCGGCTACGGGTAAAGGGGTAATCCGGCAGGTTGGCCGGTTCGATCACCGTCAGCCTCTCGCTTTGCGACTGGGTTTCCAGCCGATAGCCGACCTCCGCCTCGGTCCGGCGCGAGGAGGCATCCTCAAGCTGGCCGCGCAGCTGATCCAGCTCGCGGTCGAAGGCGCCGACGCGGCGCTCCACCTGCGGCGAGCTCTGCAGCGAGTTTTCCAGCTCCCCCTTGCGGTCGCGCAGCAGTTTCTCCTGCGCATCCAGCGTGGTCAGCTGATCGTTGAAGTCAGCCAGCTTGCGTTCGGCCGTGGCCGGGCGGTCATTGCGGCGACTGAGATCGGCGGCGCGTTCGATCCGGATCCGTTCCTGCGAGATGCCGAGCAGTTCGGAGTTGATCGAGGTGATCTCCTCGCGCCGGATTTCCAGCGTGCCGGGCAGCGCGATTTCATTCTGCTTGCGATACTCGGCCAGTTCTTCCTCGACCCGGGAGATTTGATCGCGCAGCGTCTCCTCGCGCGCGGTGAAGAAGGCCAGCGTCTCCCGCGCCTGTTCCAGCCGGCTTTCATTGCTGAGCTCGATGGTCAGCCGGGCGAATTCATGGGCGATCTGCTGCGCCTGCTGCGCGGTCGGCATCTCTGCCGTGACCGTCACCACCGAGACCCAGCCATCGGGAGAGCCATTGCCCGACAGGCCGTTGATATTGACCGAGGTGCGCAACAGGTCGACCTTTTCATTGTCGGTCAGCGCCGGCATGTCGGCATAGAGATTGTTTTCGCGGATCACGTTCAGCACGCTGTCGCGCGCCATCACCCGCTGCTCGATCAGCTGCAACCGCCGGGCCGGGGTGCCCTCGACGGTGCTGCGGGCCAGATCGTCGGCGATCTTCGGCTGCACCACCTGGATCACCTCGGTCGAGCTGTACTTGTGCTTCTGGTTCAGCGCCGCGAAGACCGACAGGCCGCACCCGATCACGATCACCAGAAGGATCACCCACGCCCGCCGGCGCAGCATGTCGAGAAAATCCTGAAACGATAGAATCGGGCCCATGCAACCTCACCTCAACAGCTGACGGGCACCGCCCGCCTCAGCCCGTTTGCCGGGCCACCGGGGTGCAAAGCACCACAGCAACCCGGCAAAACTAAGGCGATTTGTCGATAAACTCTGTCTGAACCCCGTTCAACCGGCCGTGCGGGCCCGGTTCAGGATCACCCCGAGCAGCTCGGTCTGCTCGCCCAGGATATCCTCGCAAGCGCGGATCTGGTCGGCGGTGGTACGGGTGCCGTCGGCGACCAGCAGAACCCCGTCGACATGCGGCAGGATCGCGGCGGCGTCGTCATGCGACAGGACCGGCGGCAGATCGTAGATCACCACATCGGGATCGAGCGTCAGCACCATGTCGTCCAGCGCGCGGACGGTCAGCGGATCGTGAAAGCTCTCTGCCGCATTGGGATCGGCGGCATCGGCCAGACCCAGCGCCAGACCGTCGCTGCAGCGTACCAGATGTTCGATCGGCGACAGCGCACCGCCCAGAAAGGCATCCATGCGGCCATGCCCGTGGATGTCCAGCGCGGCCGCGACACCCGGGGTCCGGCGGTTCAGATCCATCAACACGGTGCGGCTGCCCGGCACCCGCGCCAGGCTCAGCGCCAGGTTCACCGCGGTAAAGGTGGCGCCACAGCCCTCGGTCGGGGCGACAACGGCGATCCTGCGCCAGCCCTGGGTCCGCAGCGTCTGCATCAGGCGGGTGCGCAGCAGGTCGAACGACCGGGCCGCGGGGGTGTCCCGGAACAGGTTGACCAGCGGCGCCCGTTTCGCCCCCAGCCCCTTGGCGCCGGGCTTGACCCGGTGCAGCCGTTCCCAGGGCTCCGGCAGCGGCGCCGGCAGGTTGCGCGCCGGCTCGCGATCAAAGCGCAGCCCCTCCTGCTCCGCCTGCTGACGGGCGGCCTTGCGGCGGAAAATCCTGCGGTCCTGACGGTTCATCGGTTTCGCGTCGTCGGCTTCAACTGCATTCCACGGAGCGGACATGAGGATTTCACCCTCGGCCGACACCAGATCGCTTTCAAGATAGTCTTTCATGTCCCGTCCTCCAAATCGATGACCGGTGGGGAAGCTGCACCTGAGGTGCGGTCTGGATGGAAATCAGACGCCGGTCCGGCGAACGACGACGCCGAAGGTGCGCAGGATCAGTTTCAGATCCTGGCCCAGCGACAGGCTCATGCAATAGGTCGCGTCGACCTCGGTGCGGTAGCTGAAGCCCTTTTCGTTGCGTGTCGACACCTGCCACAGGCCGGTGATGCCGGGCTTGAGCATGGTGTAGTAGCGCGCATCGCCATAAAGGCTCAGCTGTTCGGGCATCATCGGGCGCGGGCCGACCAGGCTCATTTCGCCGCGGAACACGTTCCACAGCTGCGGCAGCTCGTCGAGAGAGGTGGCGCGCAGGAAGGCACCGACACGGGTGACGCGCGGATCGTTGCGCAGCTTCTGCGCGGTGTTCCATTCCGCCCGCATCACCGGATCGTTGGCCAGATATTCCGCCAGCAGCGCATCGGCGTCGCGCACCATGGTGCGCAGCTTCAGCATGCGGAAGCGATCGCCGTTCTGCCCCAGGCGCTCCTGCGTGTAGAAAGGTGTGCCGCCCTCGATCCAGAGCGCGATGGCGCTGATCAGAACGATCAGCAGGCTCAGCGGCGCAGTGAGCAGCACCAGCGCCAGATCCAGAATGCGTTTGCCGATATGGGCGTAGACTTCATGCGGCAGCACGATGGCGGCAGACTTGCGCCCGGCAGCCGGCGCGTTGGTGTTGGCAACCACCAGGGACGACACCGAAAACGCCGAAGCTGTCAGCGGGGGGAACCGTTTCAAAGCCGATCCTCGGACTTCGCTATAGAAAACATCAGACATCACAGTCTCTCCAGAACGCGGGCCGAACGGACCCGCGCGCCGCAGGCAAGATGCGGCACTCTTTTATTCAAATTTTAAGCTCTCCGACCCAAGCAGCTCGGCCGGACTTGAAACAGGCTCAACAGACTGGACGGCCCCCACCGATAATCCCAATCTGCCAGAGCAAAACCGCGCCGCGCTTCCGCCCTGTTCTCGCCATGATCGAATTTAACACTGACTGATCGAGTTTTAACGAATTCTAAGGAAACAATCTGTTTCTACCGATTCACCCCACTCAAACACCCCTTATTCGCGAGGTGTACATCCACATTTCGGCGCTGAAAGCGATTTTGTTCACACAAGGGAAACACCAGGCTACACGGAATCAGGTTAACGCAGCGTCGGCTCGACCCTGGACGTTAACCTTTTCACTCCAGATCGTCCCGGTTTCCTCGCGGCCAGGAACCATGGCGAGATTGCGGCGGACCACGCCATCGTCCCGCTGCCGTTGACAGCCGCCGCATCTGCGGATTGAAGCAGGGTATCCGGCCGCCTGCCCGTCCCACCGACGGCGCGGAGCCGGCCCGCAGCTGCACCGGAGGCCCGGAGATGACCCGATGGATCGCAATCGACCTGCACCCCGGCCACGCCCGGGGCTGGATGATGACCGGCGACACCGCCGAAGCCCGGGCCGAGGTTACCGCCCCCCGGACGCCGCCGACAGATAGCACGCTGGCGCCCCTGCTCGACGCGCTGCGCGCGGCGCTGCCCGATGCCGCCACCGCCCCGGCGCTGATCTGCGGGCTGGCCCCCGGTCCCCGCTGCACGCCTGTGGCGATCCCCGCCAAGCCCGAAGAGCTGTTGCCGCTGCCGCTGCCCGGTCTCAACGCCAGCGCGGTGCCGCCGCTGACCCAGCGCAGCCCCTTTGGCATCATGGTCGGGATGACCGCGCGGATCGCCGGCTTCTTCGCGCTCAACCCCAATTGGGACGGGGTGCTCTGCCTGCCCGGGCCGGAAACCCATTGGGTGCAGGTCAGCGCCCGCGAGGTGGTGAGCTTCCAGAGCGCCCTGTCCGGCACCCTGACCCGAACGCTCAGCCACGCCATTCCCGGCCTGCCCGATGCCTCGGCCGGCGGCTGGGACAAGGACAGTTTCCTTGACGCGCTCGACACCACACTGTCGCGGCCCGAGCGGTTGGCCTCCGGGCTTGCCGTGCTGGCGGCCGAGGCGGCGCTGGGGCAGCTGGATTCCGGCGCGGCACCGGCGCGGCTGACCGGGTTGACGATCGGCGCGGAACTGGCCGCCGCCCGCCCCTACTGGCTGGGCCAGCAGGTGGCCTTGCTGGGCGAACCCGCCGACATCCGCCCCTATGTGCTGGCGCTGGAACGCCAGGGGGTGCCCTGCCTGCAGGCCGATCCGGTCCGACTGGGGCTGGCCGGGCTGACCGCGTTGCGCCGCCGCATGGCGCGCTGAGCCGCGTCAGCCCCGGCGCCGCTCAGCGCCGCAGTCCGATCGGCGCGCCGATATGCGGCGAGGCCGGCAAACCGGCGTGATCAGCCTTCATCCGCGCCAGACGGGCGACGATCCAGTCGGGATAGGCTGCCGATCGCCGGGTGCCGTGATCGACATTCATCGAGACCACCTCCTGCGTGGCGCAGAGCACGCCATCGGCCTCGCGGATCATCTCGCCGAAGAAATGCATCCGCTTGTGATCGTGATCGACCAGCCGGAAGGCGACGCGGAACGCCTCCGCCTCGCGCAGTTCGTTCAGAAACAGCGTATGCGACTGCAGCACGAAGGGTCCTTGCCCCGCCGCCTCGATATAGGCGCCGCCGATGCCCAGATGTTCGATGAAGAGCACATCGGCGGCCTCGTCGAAGGCGATGCCGTAGTAGCCGACGTTCATATGACCGTTGAGGTCGATCCACTGCGGCAGCACCGTCAGCCCGGTCACCTCCACCGGTGCCGGATAGGGGCCGTCATGTCCCGTCCGTTCGATCCCTGTCATCGCTGTCCCTCTCCCTGCTGCTCAAGACCGCCGCACTCTGCCCCGGTCCGCCGCCGGGGCCAAGACCCCGCGGTTGCCTTTTCCATCTGCGGGGCAGATGGTGGCCGCACCCATCGCCCAAGCCGAAGCAAGAAGGAGAGACGCGGGATGAAGAGCACCTATCTCAAGCAGGACGCCACCGGGCTGGCAGAGCTGGTCGCCAGCGGCGAGACCACGGCTGATGAGCTTCTCGACATCGCGCTGGAGCTGACCGAGGAACGCAATCCCGCGCTCAACGCGGTGGTCAACATTCAGGAAGACACCGCCCGTCAAGCGATCCGCAACGGCCTGCCCGAGGGGCCCTTTGCCGGCGTGCCCTTCCTGCTGAAGGATCTGGGCGCGGAGGCCAGGGCCTATCCGACCTGCAGTGGCTCCAAGCTCTTCGCCGGCAGCAAATGGAGCTATGATTCCGAAATTTTCCTGCGGATGCAGGCCACCGGCGTCGTCACCTATGGCCGCGCCACCTCGCCCGAGCTCGGCGTCGGGCCGGTGACGGAGGCGAAGGTCTATGGCGGCCCCACCCGCAACCCCTGGAACACCGATCACACCTCGGGCGGGTCGTCCGGCGGTTCGGGCGCGGCGGTCGCCGCCGGCATCGTGCCGATGGCGCATGGCTCGGATGGCGGCGGCTCGGTCCGTATCCCGGCCTCCTCCTGCGGGCTGGTGGGCTTCAAGCCGACCCGCGCGCGGCTGCCCGACGGGCCGATGTCGGGCGAAGGCTGGGCCGGCATGGCGATCGACGGTTTCCTGACCCGGTCGCTGCGCGACACCGCCAAGATGCTCGATGCCTGTTCCGGCCCCGACCTGGGCGCCCCCTATGTCGCGCCGCCGCTGGAGATCGGCTTTGCCGAGGCGATGACCCGCGATCCCGGCAAACTGAAGGTGCGATTCGCCACCACCACGCTGAGCGGCAAACCGATCGATCCCGAATGCGTGGCCGCCGTCGAGAAGACCGCGAAGCTGATGGCCGATCTCGGCCACGAGGTGGAGGAATTCCGCGCCGCCCCCGATCTGGATGTCGAGGCGATGATGATGGCCTGGACCACCGTGGTCGCCTGCGGCACCGCGCTGAGCGTACGCAACAAGCTGAACGGCGCCCCGCTCGACCCCGACATGGTCGAAGGCGTCACCCGCGCCGCCATCACCTATTCGCAGAAGCTCGACGGCGCCGATTATCTCGCCGCGGTGGAAGAGGTGCACGCCTTCGGCCGCCGCATGGCGCATGTGTTCCTCGACTGCGACGTGCTGCTGACCCCGACACTGGCAACGCCGCCGGCTCCGGTCGGCACCTACAAGCCCGATTTCGAGGATTTCATCGCCTATCGCAACGGCCCCGGCTCGGTCTTCGACTATTCGCCCTATACCGCGATCTTCAACGCCTCGGGCCAGCCCGCCGTCACCCTGCCGCTGCACTGGAGCGCGAACGATCTGCCCGTCGGCGTGCATCTGGCGATGGCCTACGGGTTGGACGAGAAACTGATCTCGGTCGCAGCCCAGTTGGAACGCGCCGCCCCTTGGACAGCCAAGCAGCTGAGCCTGATCGAAGCCGGCCCGCGGCAGCCCTGAGCGGCTGCCGGGAAGGAGGAGCATGCCCGGCACCAGTTTCAGAACGCGCAACCTGCGCAAGATCTACGGCGAGGGCGCCGCGGCGGTGCATGCGCTGCGCGGCGTCACGCTGGAGATCCCGGAAGGCGAGATCGTGGTGCTGCTGGGCCCCTCGGGCAGTGGCAAGTCCACCCTGCTCAATATCCTCGGCGGACTGGACAGGGCCACTGATGGCGAGGTCTGGTTCCGCGATCACGACCTGGCGACGATGAGCGACCGGGAACTGACCCGCTACCGCCGCGACCACGTCGGCTTCGTGTTCCAATTCTACAATCTGATGCCCAGCCTGACCGCGCATGAGAATGTCGAGCTGGTGACCGAAATCTCCCGCAATCCGATGGACCCGGCCGAGGCGCTGCGGCTCGTCGGGCTGGACAAGCGGGCCGATCATTTCCCGGCCCAGATGTCGGGCGGCGAACAGCAGCGGGTCGCCATCGCCCGGGCGCTGGCGAAACAGCCCGACGTGCTGTTCTGCGACGAGCCGACCGGCGCGCTGGACAGCACCACGGGGCGGGCGGTGCTGAAGGTGCTGCAAGAGGTGAACCAGAATCTCGGCACCACCATCATGATCGTCACCCATGCCGCCGCCCAGGCCGCCATGGCCGACCGGGTGATCCATTTCGCCGATGGCGGGGTGCGCGAGGTGGTCGAGAACCAGAGCCGGCTCAGCCCCGATCTGATCGAGTGGTAGGGCGGCGATGCTGACCCACCCGGCGCCCCTCACCCGCAAGCTGACCCGCGATCTGTGGCGCATCCGCGGCCAGGCGCTGGCAATCGCCGCGGTGATCGCGGTGGGGGTGATGCTGCTGGTGATGATGACCGGGCTGACCGCCTCGCTCAGCGAGACCCGCCGCGCCTATTACGACCGCTATCGACTGGCCGAGGTCTTCGCCCCGGTGACCCGCGCCCCGGACCGTCTGGCCGCCGACCTGCGGGCGCTGCCGGGGGTGTCGCGGGTGGAAACCCGAGTCACCGGCCGGGCGCTGATCGACCTGCCTGGCCAGACCCTGCCGGTGCAGGCCCGCGCCCTGTCGCTGCCCGACTTCCACAGCCCGGCACTGAACGCGATCTATCTGACCGACGGCCGGCTGTTCGACGGCAGCCGCGCCGACGAGGTGGTGGTGCTGAAGAGCTTCGCCAAGGCGCGCGGCCTGCACCCCGGCGACCGGCTGACGGTGACGATGAACGGATTTCGCCGGGTGCTGCGGGTGGTGGGTTTCGCGCAATCGCCGGAATTCCTCTATGCCACCGCGCCGGGCGAGCTGGTGCCGGACGATGCCCGCTTTGCCGTGCTGTGGATGAGCCGCACCGCGCTCTCCGCCGCCTATGACATGGAGGGCGCCTTTTCCGAGGCGCTGATCTCGCTCAGCCGCGGCACCGATCCGCAGGCGGTGATCGCCGGCGCCGACCGGCTGCTGGACCGCTTTGGCGCCACCGGGGCCTATGCGCTGAAGGATCTGGAATCCAACCGGTTCATCACCGAGGAGATCGACGGGTTGAAGCGCAGCGCCGCCAGCGTACCGCCGGTGATCCTCGCCGTGGCGGCCTTCCTTATGTATATGGTGATCTCCCGCATGATCCAGGCGGAGCGGGAGCAGATCGGCCTGATGAAGGCCTTCGGCTATCGCAACCGCGAGGTCGGCAGCCACTACTTCCGGATGATCCTGACCATCGCGCTGGGGGGCGCGCTGATGGGCAGCCTGTTCGGCATCCTGCTGGGTCGGTCGATGATCGATGTCTACCTGATCTATTACAAGTTCCCCTTCCTGGTGTTCCGGCTGGAGCCCTCGTCCTTCCTGATCGGCTTCGGTGCCAGCCTGCTCGCGGCCTCGGCCGGCGGGCTGGTGGTGCTGCGCCGGGTCTTCGCGCTGACGCCGGCGGTGGCGATGCGGGCGCCGGCGCCGCCCGACTACAGCCGCAGCGGCCGGGTTGCCGCCCGGCTGTCGCGACTGCTGGACCAGCCCAGCCGCATGGTGCTGCGGCGGATCACCCGCCAGCCGCTGCGCATCGGCGGTGCCGTGCTGGGAGTGGCCTCGGGGCTGTCGCTTTCGGTGGCGATGATCGCCATCATCGCCAGTTTCGACGCCATGCAGGAGACCACCTTTTCCGTCATCGACCGCAGCGACCTGAATGTGAGCTTCACCCGCGCCATCGCCGCCCGCAGCGCCTTCGACCTGGCCCGCATCCCCGGCGTGATCGAGGTGGAGCCGGTCCGCATCGTCCCGGCCATCCTGAAACACGGGCGCGACCGCTATAACGGCGCGATCTACGGGCTGGTCGCCACGCCGCGGCTGAACCGCGCCGTCGATGCCCAGGGCCAGCCGATCCCGATCCGCGACGGCGGCGTCGTCCTGTCGACCGGGTTGGCCAGAACGCTGAAGATCGGCGCCGGCGACCATCTGCAGGTCGAAGTGCGCGAGGGGCGCCGTCCCAGTCTGTCGCTGCCGGTGGTGGCCGTGGCCGACAGCCTTCTGGGCTCGCCCGCCTATATGGCGCTGGACGGGCTGAACCGGGCGCTGAAGGAACCCCTGCGGGTCTCTGGCGCCTATCTGCGGGTCGATGCCGCCCGGACGGCAGAGATCTACCGGGCGCTGAAGGCGATGCCGATGGTCGCCGGCGTCAGCGTCAAGAGCCAGAGCGTTGCCGCGCTGGAACGGATGATGGATGAGGGCGCCGGCGCCATGCGCTATGTGATGGCGCTGATCGCCGGGGTGGTGACCTTCGGGGTGATCTACAACGCCGCCCGCATCGCCCAGGCCGAACGCGCCCGCGATCTGGCCAGCCTCAGGGTACTGGGGTTCTCGCGCAACGAGGTCGCCTTCGTCCTGCTGGGAGAGCTGGTGGCGGTGATGCTGCTGGCCCTGCCGCTGGGGGCGCTGATGGGCTACGGGCTGACCTTCGTGATCGCCGCCGCCTTCAGCACCGACATCTATCAGATCCGCCCCGTCGTCAGCCCGGCGAGCTATGGCTGGGCGATGAGCGTGGTGATCGCCGCGGCGCTGATCTCGGGTCTGCTGGTCAAACGCGACATCGACCGTGCGGATGTGCTATCCGCGCTGAAGACAAGGGAGTGATCCGGTGACCGCCACGCGCAAGAAATCCCGCCCCGTGCTGAGCGCCGCTGCCGCGCTGCTGGTTGCCGCCGCGCTGGCGGCCGCCTTTTGGCCGCGCCCGGCGCTGGTCGATCTGGACGCGGTGCGGCAAGGGGCGATGCGACTGACCATCGACGAGGAGGGGCACACCCAGGTTCACGACCCCTATGTCGTCTCCTCCCCCGTCGCCGGAGAGCTGCAGCGCGTCACCATCCGCCCAGGCGATCCGGTGGTGAAGGGCGAAACCGTGGTGGCGCGGATGCGGCCGGCCAACCCCTCGGCACTGGACGTGCGCACGCGCGAACAGGCGCTGGCGGCGGTCGATGCCGCCGAGGCGGCGCTGAATGTCGCCCGCGCCGATCTGAACGCCGCCCGTGCCAACCGCGATTTCGCCGACAGCGAACTGCAACGCGTGCGCAAGCTGGTCGAACGCCAGATCACCAGCAAGGTCAGCCTGGAGCGTGCCGAACAGGAGGCGCGGGTGGCGCAGGCCAATGTCGACACCGCCGCCGCCGCCATCGCCATGCGCGAGGCCGAGCTGACGAACGCCCGCGCCCAGCTGATCAGCTTCGACGACAGGGGGCTCGGCACGGCGCTGGCCGATCACACCGCCCCCGATCCCGGCACCCCGATCCGCGCCCCGATCGACGGCACCGTCCTGCGGGTGATCCAGAAGAGCGCGACCACCCTGCCCGCCGGCTCGGCGATTCTGGAAATCGGCGATGTCGCCCGCGATCTGGAGATCGAGGTCGAACTGCTATCCTCGGACGCGGTGCAGGTACATGTCGGCGATCCGGTGATCGTCACCAACTGGGGCGGCCCCGGCGATCTCTCCGGCCGGGTCGAGCGGATCGAACCCTATGGCTTCACCAAGACCTCGGCGCTGGGGGTGGAGGAACAGCGGGTCAAGACCACGGTGGGCTTCACCGGGGCGCCTGAGGCGCGGGCCGGGCTCGGCCATGGCTACCGGGTCGAGGTGCGGATCGTGGTCTGGCAAAGCGATGCGGCGCTTCTGGTGCCCTCCTCCGCGCTCTTCCGGCATCAGGACGGCTGGGCGGTGTTCCGCGTCACCGACGGGCGCGCGCATCTGACCCCGGTGCACATCGGCCATGACAATGGCATCTCTGCGGATGTGACGGAGGGGCTGGCGGAGGGCGATCAGGTCGTGCTCTTCCCGCCGGCCAATCTGGCCGACCACCAGCGCGTCAAGCAGCGAGAAATCGAATAGGAGCCACGGAGACAAGCCAGTTAACCGGCTGTAACCGGACGCTTTTTCACCAATTCTGGGGGAGAATGGTGCTGCTGGAGAGAATTGAACTCTCGACCTCTCCCTTACCAAGGGAGTGCTCTACCTCTGAGCTACAGCAGCGCTGTGGGCGGGTGATTAGACGCAAATCGCAGGGGGTGCAAGCGCATTCTTGAAAATTTTTTGCGCCCCAAAATGCAGCGGCTTCCGGCCCGGCTTCGCCCTGTCCCGGAGCCGCCCCACGCCCCACCCCCGGCCCCGCGCGGTGTCACCATAGCGATGCGCCCTGCAGCAAAGCCCGCGCGGCAATCTGGACCGGCGCCGGATGCTCCTGTAGAGAAAGCCCATGGCACCCAGAAGCAAGAACAGTGACAAAAGCAAATCCGCGACAGAGCGCGAAGCCCGGCTAAAGGCCGCGCTGAAGGCCAATATGTCCCGGCGCAAGGCGCAGGCCCGCGCCCGGGCAGCGACCGCGGAACAGCCTGGGGATGAGGCCGACACCACAGGCAAGCGCGAAGGGTAGCAGCAGATGGATTCGATTTTGGTCACCGGCAACGGGCCGCTCAGCGGTCAGATCCCGATTGCGGGGGCAAAGAACGCCTGTCTGGCGCTGATGCCCGCCACGCTGCTGAGCGAAGAGCCGCTGACCCTGACCAATGCGCCGCGTCTGTCCGACATCCGCACCATGACGGCGCTGCTGCAGTCGCTGGGGGCGGAGGTCACCAGCCTGCAGAACGGCCAGGTGCTGGCGATGTCGAGCCACGATCTGAACAACCATGTCGCCGATTACGATATCGTGCGGAAGATGCGCGCCTCGAATCTGGTGCTGGGACCGATGCTGGCGCGGCTGGGCCATGCCGTGGTCTCGCTGCCCGGCGGCTGCGCCATCGGTGCCCGGCCGATGGATCTGCACATCCACGGGCTGGAGGCGCTGGGGGCGGAGATCGAGTTGCGCGACGGCTATCTGCACGCCAAGGCGCCGCGCGGGCTGAAGGGCGCGGTGGTGGATTTCTCCTTCGCCTCGGTCGGCGCCACCGAAAACGTGCTGATGGCGGCGACGCTGGCCAAGGGCACCACGGTGCTGAACAACGCAGCCCGCGAACCCGAGATCGTCGATCTGGCCAGCTGCCTGCGCAAGATGGGCGCCCGGATCGAAGGCGACGGCACCTCGGTCATCACCATCGAGGGGGTCGACCGGCTGCATGGCGCCACCCACCCGGTGGTGGCGGACCGGATCGAACTGGGCACCTACATGCTGGCCCCGGCCATCGCCGGCGGCGAAGTCGAATGCCTGGGCGGCCGGCTGGAGCTGGTCGGCAGCTTCGTCGAGAAACTGGACGAGGCCGGCATTTCGGTGACCGAGACCGAGCACGGGCTGAAGGTGCGCCGCCGCGGCGACGTGATCCGCGCCGTGGATGTGACCACCGAACCCTTCCCCGGCTTTCCGACCGACCTGCAGGCGCAGATGATGGCGCTGCTCTGCACCGCCGAGGGCACCAGCGTGCTGGAGGAACGGATCTTCGAGAACCGCTTCATGCATGCACCCGAGCTGATGCGCATGGGGGCGCAGATCGAGGTTCAGGGCGGCACTGCCCGGGTCAACGGCGTCGAACAGCTCAAGGGGGCGCCGGTGATGGCAACCGACCTGCGCGCCTCGGTCTCGCTGATCCTGGCCGGGCTGGCGGCCGAGGGCGAAACCGTGGTCAGCCGGGTCTATCACCTCGACCGCGGCTACGAACATGTGGAAACCAAGCTGCAGGCGGTGGGCGCGAAAATCGAACGGATACAGGGCGCATGACCGAAGACGCAACATTTGAAGAGGGCGGCGAGGCGCCGCTGAACCTGGGTGCGGTCGATGCCGAGGATCTCAAGGTGATCGCAGCGCTGACCCAGGATGCGATCTTCACCGGTGCCGATATCAGCTGGCGACCGGCACAGCGCCGCTTCGCCCTGCTGCTGAACCGCTTCCGCTGGGAGGATCGGGGCCGCGACCGGCACGGCGCCGAACGAGTCCGTGCGCTGCTGGTGATCGACGAGGTTCTGGGCGTCGCCAGCCAGGGGGTGGTTCCCCGCGACCGCGACACGGTGCTGTCGCTCCTCTCCATCGATTTCGAGGCTGGCGAGGACGGCAGCGGCAACCTGTTGCTGACACTGGCGGGCGATGGCGCCATCCGGCTGTCGGTCGAGGCGCTGGGAGTCACTCTGAAGGATGTGACCCGCCCCTATCGGGCGATCTCGGGCCAGACGCCGAAACATCCCGAATGACGATCCGGATCCGCCCTGCCCGGCCCGAAGACGCGGCGGTGGCCGCGCGGATCCTGACCACCTCCATCACCGAACTCTGCCGCGCCGATCATCAGAACGATCCCGCGGCCGTCGCCAACTGGATCGCCAACAAGACGCCGGACACCCTGGCGGCGTGGATCGCCGGCGGCGGCATCCGCATCGCCGAAGCCGACGGAACACCCGCGGCTGTCGGCGCGCTCGATCCGGCCGCTGGCACCATCACCCTGAATTATGTCGATCCGGCCTATCGGCGGCGCGGGCTCTCCGCCGCGCTGCTGGCGGCGATGGAGACCGAGCTGGCCGCCGCCGGCATCGCCACCGCCCGGCTGACCTCCACCGCTACGGCGCGGGATTTCTACCTGCACCACGGCTGGCGCAGCGCCGGCCCCGGCCGCACCGGCCGCTGGATTTTGGGCTATCCGCTGGAGAAGCGCCTCAACCCTTGAGGCGCCGCGCCCGCGATTGTATGGGGGACCATCCGCCGGAGACCAAAATGCCCCAGTTTCTTGACACCACCACCGCCGATTTCGAAACCGCCTTCACCGCGCTGCTGAGCGCGAAGCGGGAAGACAGCCCCGATGTGGACGCCATCGTCGCCGATATCATCGCCGATGTCCGCGCCCGGGGAGATCAGGCGGTGATCGATCTGACCGCGAAATTCGACCGGCTGGAGCTGACGCCGGAGACCCTGGCCTTCAGCCCGGAAGAGATCGCCGAGCATGTGGCGCAGGTCTCCCCCGCCGATCGCGCGGCGCTGGAGCTGGCGGCAGAGCGGATCCGCGCCTATCACGTCCGCCAGATGCCGCCGAACCAGACCTGGACCGACCCCGACGGGGCGACACTGGGCTGGCGCTGGGGCGCGGTGGCCGCCGCAGGGCTCTATGTCCCCGGGGGACTTGCCTCCTACCCGTCTTCGGTGCTGATGAACGCGATCCCCGCCAAGGTCGCCGGGGTGGACCGTCTGGCCATCGCCGTTCCCACCCCCGATGGCGTGGTCAACCCGCTGGTCCTGCTGGCGGCGCGCATCGCCGGGGTGGATGAGATCTATCGGATCGGCGGCGCCCAGGCGATCGCCGCGCTGGCCTATGGCACCGAGACGATCCCGCCGGTCGACAAGATCACCGGCCCGGGCAACGCCTTTGTTGCCGCAGCCAAACGGCGGGTGTTCGGCAAGGTCGGCATCGACATGATCGCCGGCCCGTCGGAAATTCTGGTGATCGCCGACAAGGACAACGATCCGGACTGGATCGCGCTCGATCTGATGAGCCAGGCGGAACACGACGCCAGCGCCCAGTCGATCCTGATCACCGACGATGCCGCCTTCGGCCAGGCCGTCGCCGAGGCGGTGGAGGCCCGGCTGCAGACGCTGGAGCGGCGCGAGATCGCCGGCGCCAGCTGGCGCGATTTCGGCGCCGTGATCACCGTGCGCGATCTGCCCGAGGCCGCCGCCCTGTCCAACCGCATCGCGCCGGAGCACCTCGAGCTCTGCGTCGCGGATCCCGAGACCCTGGCCGAGGACTGCCGCCACGCCGGGGCCATCTTCCTCGGTCAGTTCACCCCGGAAGCCATCGGCGATTACGTCGGCGGCCCGAACCATGTGCTGCCGACGGCGCGTTCGGCGCGGTTTTCGTCGGGTTTGAGCGTGATGGACTTCCTCAAACGCACAACTCTGTCCAAGATGACTCCCGCAGCGCTGAAAGCGATCGGCCCCACCGCCGAGCGTCTGGCGCAGTCGGAAAGCCTCGAGGCGCACGGGCTGTCGGTTCGCGCGCGTCTGGATCAACTGAACAGGTAATCGGCCCATGTCTCATATCGTCGATATTGCCCTGGACGACGCAGGGCTGCCCCCGCCCACGCCGGAAATCGAACAGGAACGCAAGGTCGCCATGTTCGACCTGCTGGAACAGAACAGCTTCACCCTGCCCAAGCGGGACGACCGGGTGGTGCCCGAAGGCCCCTATCGGGTGATGCTGTCGATCCGGGACAAGCGGCTGGTGTTCGACATCGAAACCGAGGACGGCCAGAAGGCGGCGGAATTCCACCTCTCGCTCGGGCCGTTCCGGCAGGTGGTCAAGGATTATTTCCAGATCTGCGAATCCTACTACAACGCCGTCAAGAACATGCCGCCCAGCCAGATCGAGACCATCGACATGGCCCGGCGCGGCATCCACAACGAAGGCAGCCGCGTGCTGCAGGAACGGCTCGCCGGCAAGGCCGAGGTGGATGAGGACACCGCCCGCCGCCTGTTCACCCTGATCTGCGTTCTGCACTTCGGAGGGTGATCCGTGGATTCCTTGCCGCAGTCGGTACTGTTCTGCTGCGACCATAATGCCTGTCGGTCCCCGATGGCCGAGGGCATCATGAAAAAATTCTATGGCATGTCCACCTATGTGCAATCGGTGGGCGTGGAAAGCGATCTGGAAATCGACGGCTTCGCCATCGCGGTCTGCGAAGAGATCGGGGTTGAGCTGTCGCGCCACCAGTCGCGCTCCTTCGACGAGATGCAGGCCGCCGGCGACGATCTCAGTTCCTTCGATCTGGTGGTCGCGTTATCCGCCGCCAGCCAGAGCCGAGCGCTGCAGCTGACCCGGTTCTTTCACATGTCGGTCGAATTCTGGCCGATCCTCGATCCCACCGGACTGGGCGAGACCCGCGAAGACAAGCTTGCCGCCTATCGCAAGGCGCGCGATCAGATCATTGACCGCCTCAAGGAAAAATGGGGCGAACCAACGGAGCTCAAATGACTGCGATCCTCAAACGCTATTTCGACGCTTTCAACGCCGGTGACGTGCCCGGCATGCTGGAGTGCCTGACCGAGGATGTGGCCCACCACGTCAACGAAGGCCAGATCCGCGTGGGCAAGGTGAAATTCGCCGAATTCTGCGCCCACATGAGCCATTGCTACAAGGAAGAGCTGACCGACATGGTCCTGTTCGTGTCCGAGGACGGCAGCCGCGGCGCGGCGGAATTCATCGTCAACGGCACCTATCTGGCCACCGACGCCGGCCTGCCGGAGGCGCATGGCCAGACCTACCGGCTGCCCGGCGGCTCGTTCTTCGACATCCGCGACGGCAAGATCGCCCGGGTGACCACCTATTACAACCTGGCCGACTGGATCCGTCAGGTCAGCAAATGATCGAGACCCGGGTTCTGACCGGCGCCGCGCTGGACGCGGCGCTGGATCCGCTCGCCGACCTGCGGATCGCGGTGTTTCGCGACTGGCCCTACCTCTATGACGGGGACCGGGAGTACGAGCGGACCTACCTCCAGTCCTACCGCGACAGCACCGGCGCGATCCTGGTCGGCGCCTTCGACGGCGACCGGCTGATCGGCGCCGCCACCGGCACGCCGCTGTCCGATCACGCCGACGATTTCGCCGCCGCCTTCGACGGCCAGGACTATCCGCTGGATCAGGTGTTCTACTGCGCCGAATCCGTGCTGCTGGCCGAGTATCGCGGCCATGGCATCGGGCATCGGTTCTTCGACGCCCGCGAGGACCATGCCCGCCGGCTCGGCCTGCGTTACTGCGCCTTCTGCGCCGTCCAGCGGCCGGCGGATCATCCACTGAAACCCGCCGGTTACCGGCCGCTCGATCCGTTCTGGCGCCGCCGCGGATATACCCCCCTGCCCGGTTCGGTGGCCTGGTTCGGCTGGAAGGACATCGACCAGACCGCCGAGACACAGCATCCGCTACAGGTCTGGATTCGCTCACTTTGACCCCGGCGCAGGGCGGATTCATCGCCCCATGCCGCCGATTTTCGCCCCGAGGCCGCATTGCAGCCTTGAAAAACAGGGCGAAAGGGATCATTTAAGCGCACGTCCCGCATGCTGGCGGGCCAATCAACTATGGAGACAACATGGCCAAGGAAGATACGCTCGAATTTCCCGGTGTCGTGAAGGAACTCCTGCCTAATGCGACGTTTCGGGTCGAGCTGGAAAACGGCCATGAGATCATCGCACATACGGCGGGCAAGATGCGCAAGAACCGCATCCGCGTTCTGGCCGGCGACAAAGTGCAGGTCGAAATGACCCCCTACGATCTGACCAAGGGTCGGATCAACTACCGCTTCAAGTAAGCGCGCGCCCGTGGCGCGGACCCAGTTGCATGAGGCCCATGAGATGAAGTTGATCCTGGGCTCAGGCAGCCCGCGCCGCCGCGATCTGCTGGCGCAGATCGGTGTGGTCCCTGCGGCCATCCTCCCCCCCGACATCGACGAAGACCCTGCTGAGGGGGAGCTGCCGCGCCCCTATTGCCAGCGCATCGCCCGCGAGAAGGCCGCCGCCGTGCCGGCCGCACCGGAGGATGCCGTGCTCTGCGCCGATACCACCGTGGCGCTCGGCCGCCGCATCCTCGGGAAACCCGCCGATGCGGCCGAGGCCGAAGGCTTCCTGCGCGCGCTCTCGGGGCGGCGTCACCGGGTGATCACCGCCGTGGCGGTGCGCCGGGGCGACCGGCTGTGGCAACGCGACGTGGTCAGCGCAGTGAAGATGAAACGCCTGTCGGACCAGGAAATCGCCGCCTATGTCGCCAGCGGCGACTGGCAGGGCAAGGCCGGCGGCTATGGCATCCAGGGCCTGGCCGGCGCCTTCATCCCGTGGATCGAGGGATCGTTCACCGGCATCGTCGGCCTGCCACTGGCCGAAACCGCCGGGCTTTTGCAGGCAGCGGGCTATCCGCTTTATCAGGAGGGCACGGCATGAAGGGCCGGCAGATCGTTCTCGACCATATCGGCGACCGCGAGGCCGCGGCGCTGATGGTGGACGGCCAGCTGGAGGATCTCCTGATCGACAGCGACGCCCCCCGCCCCGGCGCCATCTATCGGGCCATCGCGCAGCGGCCGATGAAGGGGCAAGGCGGGCTGTTCCTCGACACCCCCGACGGCACCGCCTATCTGCGCCAGATCAAGGGCATCGCGCCCGGACAAGCGCTGCTGGTGCAGGTCACCGGCTATGCCGAACCGGGCAAGGCGATCCCGGTCACTGCCCGGCTCCTGTTCAAGAGCCGCTTTGCCATCGTCACCCCGGAGGCGCCGGGCGTGAACCTGTCCCGCCGCATCCACGACGAAGAGGAACGCATCCGCATCCTTGCCGCCGCCGGCACCGAACTGGCCGAGGCCAGCCCGCACGGCATCATCCTGCGCTCTGCCTGCGAGGGCGCCGACGAGGACGAGATCGCCGAGGATGTCGATGCCATGCTCGATCTCGCCGACAAGGTGCTGGCCGATGCCGAGGGTCCGGCAGAGAAGCTGACCGAGGGCGATGGGCCGCATCTGCTGGCCTGGCGCGACTGGTCGGAGCCAGCAGAGGTCGTCACCGAGGCCGGCAGCTTCGGTCATCTGGGTGTACTCGACGCGCTGGAAGGGCTGAAATCCGCCCGCGCACCGCTGGCCGGCGGCGCCTTTGTGTTCGTCGAGGCCACCCGCGCGCTGGTCGCCGTCGATGTGAACACCGGCGCCGACAGCTCGCTCGCCGCCGGGCTCAAGGCCAATATCGCCGCCGCCCGGGAATTGCCCCGGCAGCTGCGGCTGAGAGGCCTGGGCGGCCAGATCGTGATCGACCTGGCGCCGATGCCGAAGAAGGACCGCCGCACCTTCGAATCCGCGCTGCGCGCCGCCTTCAGGCACGACACCGAAGAGACCGCGCTGGCCGGCTGGACACCGCTGGGCAACTATGAACTGCAGCGCAAACGCGGCCGGTTGCCGCTGTTGCCGCTGCTGCGGGAGGCCGGCCTGTGAGCTGCCCGATCTGCAAGGCCAAGAGCGATCCGAAATACCGCCCCTTCTGCTCCCGGCGCTGCGCCGATATCGACCTGGGAAACTGGCTAACGGGCAGCTATTCTATCCCCTCGAATGACCCGGAAGACATTGAAAAGGCAGAAGAAGAAGCCGAGGTCGCCCAGAAGTGGCGACATTAGTGACAAGAAGATGAAAATGCCTCTGGACACCCGCCGCAGGGTCGCCTAGAAGGCCCCCACCCAAAGGCAAACGCCTTTCCCGTGCCCGGGTAGCTCAGGGGTAGAGCAGTGGATTGAAAATCCTCGTGTCGGTGGTTCGATTCCGCCCCCGGGCACCACTTAAATATCTGAAAAGAAAATAGATTTTAGTCATCTGATAAGTTCCTCTTGTCAGGGTTTGACGCTTTTTTCTGTGGGTTTGACACTTTTGGCGCTGTCACGGCAACTCGCTGGAGCCAGCAGGACCTTCCGAAGTCAGCCTCAGGCCGCCACGACGTCACGCCAGTCGGCCGTGGCCCTGGAGCGGAGGGTCTTCATCGTTCGGCGGGAAATCAGATGGCGTTGGACGTTGAAATGGTTGGCGATGGCGGCGTGGGAGGCGAGGAAGCGCCGTGCCGATCCGGGCGACTTGAACCCAATTTGCTGCCGCTCGCGGCGCCGGGTGGGCTGATGCGAAACCTCTGCTCGATTGTTCGAACGCCCGTCGGTCACATGCGGGTCGGTGAGGTCCAACTCACGCAGGGCAGCGCCGTAGGATCTAAGCCGGTCGTCACGATCGCATCAGGGACATAGCCTTGTCGTTTCGGCAATTTCCGTAACAATTTCAGCGCCGCCTTCTTGTCCCGCTTCGATTGAACAAGGATGTCGAGCACCTCGCCCTCGTCGTCGACGGCGCGCCAGAGATAGACGATCTTTCCGCTGATCTTGAGAAAGACTTCATCCAGGTGCCACCGATCCGACGGCCGTGGCCGGCGACGGCGACGGCGAATCTGCTGGGCGTAGATGCGGCCGAACTTCAGCACCCATCGCCGAACGGTCTCACAGGACACGTCGATGCCCCGTTCCGCCAGCATGTCCTCGACATCGCGATCGCTCAGCGCAAACCGGAAGTGGAGCCAGTCGGCATGTTGAATGATCGCTGGTGGGAACCGGTGCCGGGCGTCGGAAACTTGGCGCATCCAAGCCATTTAGTCAGACCTTCCCGATCGCCGACCGGTTAATATGACAGCGCCCTGCCCCTCCATGAGCATGCCGTTCCCTCGAAGACCAGAGGCTCTCTCGATGTCGATCGCGCGAGCCTCTGGTATCTGCAGGATGGAGCGCGAAAGGGGTCAGCCCCTTGTCGCCGCCGGTCTCTGATCGGGAAAAAGCTTGCCGCGGTTCAGGATATTCCTGCGATCCAGCGCGGTTTTCAACCTCTGCATCATCTCGACCTCACCGGAAGACCGGGCCCGAGAAAGCCAGGCTTTTTTTTCCAGCCCGATACCATGTTCGGCCGAAATAGCACCGTCGCAGTCCAGAACCAAACGCAGGATACCGTCCTTGATTGCGCCGGGATCCGGCAGGGCCTTTTGCGCCGCGATCGCAATGTGAAGGTTGCCGTCGCCGAGATGCCCGAAACACAGGAAATCCGCCGCAGGTGCCAGCTCGCTGACACGGGTGCGAGCCCGCTCAACGAAGCCGTCCATCCGCGCCCGCGGCAGGCTGACATCGAACGCGACGATGGCGCCGAAGCTGGTCGCCAGAGCCTCGTTCGCTTCCCGCAGGGCCCAGAAGGCATCAACCTGGGCTTCGGACTGGGAAAACAGCGCATCGCTCAGAGTGCCGTCTTCGCACTGGCGGCCAAGGACCTCCAGCAGCGCGTCTTCCAACACCTCACGTTCATCCCCCACGACCTCTGCCAAAAGGGTCAGCCGGTTGGAGGCGGCGAAGGGGGCTTTCGCGGTGATCCCGCAGGCGAAGTCGTAGTAGCCGGGCCAGAGCCCCTCGAAGGCATGCAGTGTCAGCAGGCTGCTGTCACGCAAGCCGTCAAAGACCCTGTAGGCCTGGTGGAGATTCTCGCATTGCATCAGGACGGCGGCGCGCGCCGGGGGCCGTGGCACAAGCCGGAGCTTGGCCGCAGTGATCACCGCCAACGTGCCCTCGCTGCCAGTCAGCACTTGCCGCAAGTCGTAACCGGTGTTGTTCTTTTCCAGCGCGTTCATTGCAGAGACGATGGTGCCGTCGGCCAGCACGGCCTCGATCCCGACGACCTGTCGACGCATCATTCCGTGCTGCAATACGTGAACGCCCCCCGCATTGGTCGCGATCATGCCGCCGATCTGACAGGAGCCCCGCGCGCCGAAGTCCACCGGGAACTCAAGCTCGTGCACGGCGGCGGCGCGTTGCAGCGCCTCCAGCGTAACGCCGGCCTCGACCCGTGCCTGACGCTCGATCGGGTCGATGTCGGGCGTCGCGTTCATCCGCGACATGTTCACGACGACGGTTTCCGCCCCGGGCATCGCCCCCCCGACCAACCCTGTCAGCCCGCCCTGCGGCACGACCGGAACCCCGGCTTCGTCGCACAGGGCAAGCGCCGCGGAAACATCCTCGACCCGGCGCGGCTGCACGACAGCCAGCGGCACGACGGGACTGCGAGCGGTCCAGTCCCGGTGGAAGCGGGGGTCGCTTTGGGGTCCCGGACTGACCAGGTCAGAGCCGAGCCGATCAATCAGCCTTTCAACGATCATTGTGCCGCTCCGGTAATCAGGGTGAGCGGACCTGTGACGATGCCGGGGAACAGCACCAGCAGGAGCAGCACGACCATCTCGGCCAGCAGGAAGGGCATCACACCGCCGATGACGCGGTCCATCCGGGTGCCCGATACCCCGGCGACGACATTGAGCACATTGCCCACCGGTGGCGTCAGCAGACCGAGCGATCCGGCCATGATCAGCACAACCCCGAAGTAGATCAGGTCAACACCAGCGGCCTGGCAAAGCGGGATCACCACGGGCATCAAGATCAGCATCAGTGGCGTGAAATCCAGGACCATCCCCAGAAGCAGCGTCAGCAACACCAGCAAAGCGACCAGCAACCGGGGCTCGGCAATCAGAGGCTTGGCAAGGTCCAGGATCTGCGTCGGCAGGTTCGCAGTCGTCACCAGCCAGGCCGAAACGGTCGAGGCCGCGATCAGGAACATGACGGCTGCGCTGGTCATGGCGGCATCAGCCAGGGCTTCGTAAAGGTCTCGCGGGGTCAGCTCGCGGTAGATGAATACTCCGACAAAGGCGGCATAGACGCAGGCGATGACGGCGGCCTCTGTCGGGGTGAAGATACCTACGCGCAGCCCCCCGATGATCACCACCGGCAGCAACAGGGCCGGGATGCCACGCAGCAGCGCCAGCCGACGCTGTCGTGGATCAGCCTTGGGCAGGATCTCGAAGTCGCCATTGCGACTGACCAGGCCCCAGGCCACAAATAGCACCACCGCCATCAGGATGCCCGGCACGATGCCGGCCATGAACATTTGGGTGATGGGGACGTTGGCGACCGAACCGTAGACCACGAAGGCGATCGAGGGCGGGATAATCGGGGCGATGACGCCTCCGGCGGCCAGCAAGCCGACGCTGCGCCCGTCGGGGTAGCGGGCGTTGCGCATCATCGGCATCAAGATAGCCGCGAGCGCGGCACTATCCGCAATGGCCGAGCCCGAGAGTGATGCCAAGATCAGCGCCGAGACGATCGCAACATAGCCAAGTCCGCCGCGACGGTGGCCGAAGTAGCCGAGCGCCACGTCGATAATCCGCCGCGACAGGCCGCCTCGGTTCATCAACTCGCCAGCGAGAATGAAGAAGGGGATCGCGAGCAGCAGAAAGTTGTCCACCCCGAGAATCATGTTCTGCGATACGATCTGGGCGTTGAAAAAGTCGGTCAGCAGCATCAGCGCGATGCCGACGACCACCAGCACGTAGGCGATAGGGATACCAGCCAAGATGCCCAGCAGCAGGGTCGCGAGGAATGTAAGGATCAGCATGGCCTATTCGCTTTCCGCAGGTTTGGCATCGAATCGAAACCACTCCGCCGGGGTCATCCGTCCGCTCAGGAGCCGTGCAATGCGCCAAAGGGTTGCGAGCGCAAAGGCCAGGGCACCCAGCAGCCCCGCGGCATAGACCACTGCCACGGGCAGACCGCTGACGGGCAGGTAGTCCCGCAGACCGAACTGCACCTGGCTCCAGGCTCCGATGCCCAGCAGGGCATCGCACAGCAACATCAGTGCAGCCCCGAGAACAGCCAGCGCAAATTGGGCACGGCGGGGAAGTTTCTCGACAATCAGAGACATGCCCAAGTGGCGTCCCGACAGTGAAACGGCGATCGCCGCCACGAAGACCAGCCAGACCAGCAGCAGGCGCGACAGTTCTTCGGTCACGACAAGACCCGAGTTGAAAAGGAAGCGGAGCACGATATTGACGAAGACCGCCACCACCAGCACCCCGAGGATCGTCGCAGAGATCGCCCGCAGCACGCGTTGCGGGAAAGAATATTCCATGTAAGCCGTCCTGTTCGCGAGATGGACCCGGCCCCCTGGGAGCCGGGTCCTCATGCCGTTCTTAGTTGCCGGTCGCGGCGATGGCCGCTTCCATCTCGTCATAGAGCGGCTTCAGGTCGGGGGTGACGGCCTTCTCGACCACGCCCGCCGTCGCCTGGCGGAACCCCGCCAGCGCCTCGGGAGTGAGGGCCGGCGAAACGATCATACCGCCACTTTCGCCCAGGAACCTGGTCGCAACCGCGTCGTAGTCGCGCATGGTCTTGCGCTGAGTGACACCGAAGTCCTTGGCGGCCTGCATCAGGATTTCGCGGTCTTTGTCCGAGAGACGGTCCAGCGCGCGCTTGGACCCAAGCACGATCATCGCGCCATAGATGTGGTTGGTTGGGGTGAAATACTTCTGCACTTCATAGAACTTCATGGCCTGGGTGCCCCCGGCGGGGTTGTCCTGACCTTCGACCGTGCCGGTTTCCAGCCCGGAGTAGAGCTCGGGGAAGGGCATCGGAACCGGGTTGGCGCCAAGCGCGGAGAAGGTGTCGATGAAGACCGGGGCGCCGATGACGCGGATCTTCAGCCCCTTGATATCTTCAACGGTATTGATCGGCCGAACCGCGTTGGTCAGCGCACGGAAGCCGTTCTCCCACAGCGCCAGGCCGACCAGGCCATTGTCCGCCAGCGGCGCCATCATCTTCTCGCCGACCGGGCCCAGGGTCACCGCATCAACCTCCTGATGGTTGGCAAAAGCGAACGGCAGGTCCAGCAGTGACAGGGCGGGGTCCATGTTTGCAAGGTTGGTGCTGGCGGTGATCATCAGTTCCTGCAGGCCACCCTGCAGCGCAGAGATTTCCTGGCGTTCGTTGCCAAGCTGGCCGCCGGGATAGATCTTGATCGTCAGGTCGCCGTTGCTTAGTTCGGCCACGCGTTGGGCGAAGGCTTCGACGGATTGCGAGAACGGGTCTTGCCCAGATCCGAAATGCCCCAGTTTCAGGACGGTCTCGGCGCTGGCGGACGTGCACACGCCCATGGCCATCATGGTCAGTGCAAGGAGGATTTTCTTCATCTGCTTGATCCCTGTATCATTTTGGTGGCCGGCCTGTGCGGCGTCTCGGCTACCTGACGGGGTTAGGGGACAAGGGGCAAAAACTATAAAGAGTTTTTTCCGTAGGGGCACACGGACAAAATTTGACCTTTAAATTACATGGCGTTGCGCTACGTCGCGCGTGGACGCGGAATAGGGGGGCATGAGGTGAATGTTCGGTTTGTGCGCAGTTTTGTCGCCACCGCGGATCTTGGCAGTTTCGCCAAGGCCGCCGATGCACTGCTTTCGACTCAGGCCACGGTTGCCTCGCGTATCGCCAAGCTGGAAGAAGAACTGGGGGTCGTTCTATTCCATCGTGAAGGGTCACACCTGCGTCTGACAGACGAAGGGGCCAATACCCTGGTTGCAGCCCGCAAGCTGCTGGATGCTGCCGGAGAACTGGTAAGCGCGGCGTCCAGCGGTCCGCGGGCGGATGGCGTGCTGCGCATTGCGTGGACTGATTACATCTCTTTCATGCTGACGCCGTCGTTTCTCGGCAGTATGGCCGCTTCGCATCCCACGCTGTCGTTCGAGCTCCTCACAGGCTCCAGCGTCGACGTCATCGACCTGCTTCAGGAGGGGCGGATCGACCTCGGCATACTTGTGGGCGCAGAGCCCAAGCCGCACATTCACTGTCGACACCTGATGGATCTCAAAATGCGATGGATTGCGGCGCCGGAACTGCTTGAGGGCTCCGTCGACAGCGGCCTTGATGCGATGTCGGACCGGCCGGTCATCAGCTATCCGCGCGGCACGCTGCCGGCGCAGGACATCGAACGACAGTTGCAGAAAGCGGGGATACGTCCTGCAAGGCTGCTCTGGCTGGATAATGTGGCTGCCGTCATCGGCAGTACGATCGCGGGGCAAGGTATCAGCCTGCTGCCCCCCCATCTGGTGCGAGGCGAGATTGCCGATGGACGGCTGGTGGTGATGGAGGCCCCACCCGCAGTGCCCAAGCTGGTTTTTCATGCCCACTACCGTGTCGGGCTGAACGAGACGATCTGCCACTATGTCTGTGACGAGATTATCCGCCTGATCGGCGAGACGGGCGCCTGAGCAGGCGTCCGTCCGAACCATCGTTCAGAGCACGTGGTGACGATGGACAGGCAGGTGCATCCTGATGTCTTCCATGTAGGCCCGGTCAAGATCCGCCGTGACGATGCACTCGATGTCGGAGGCACGCGCCGTCACTTGCCCCCAAGGATCGCAGATCAGCGAATTGCCGTACAACTTGATCTGACCGCCGGCGGCTTCGTGCACCTGACCGGGGGCGCCCAGGTAGCATCCGGTTTCGATGGCGCGGGTACGCAGGATTGGGTCCCAGTGCATACGACCGGTTTCGCGCATGAAAGCGGAAGGGACCATCAGAAGTTCCGCCCCCATGTCCCGCAGCTTGCGGTACAGTTCCGGGAAGCGCATGTCGTAGCAGATGGAACAGCCCACAGTCCACCCCGCGACCTGGTAGACAACCGGGGTCGTGCCGCGCGCGATGATGGCGGATTCGCGAACGCCGGAACCATCGGGCAGGTCAATGTCGACAAGGTGGATTTTGCTGTAACGGGCCAGTTCCGATCCATCAGAGGCATGGACGACTGTGGTGTTGTAGGTTTTCCCATCCCGCCGCTCGGCCAGCGATCCGGCGTGGATGGCGATGCCGGTTTCACGCGCCAGACCCGACATCCAGCCGTTGAGCTCGTCGAAGCGTTCTCCCGCCGCCTGATGATCCTGTGATCTGTCCCCCATGAAGGCGTAGTACTCGGGCAGACCGATCAGGTCGGGTCGCTGGTCGGCCGCGCGCAGGACAAGCTCTCTCAGCACGGACATGTTGGCAGCCAGGTCACTGCCGGGATTGTTCTGGACAAGCGTCAGGCGCATCGGGGGTCTCCTTCTTTCAAAGGACAAAGACCCGGCGAAAAGGTATAAGACAATTGAATTATATGGGGCCAATATATACGAAATTTTTCAATCAATGTGCGGGGCGCCGGCAGAACCATGCAGATGAGAGCGATCGAGACCTTCGTGTGGGCCGCGCGGCTGGGGAGTTTCCAGAGAGCGGCCGAAAAGATGCACAGTACCCTCACCACGGTATCTGCGCGGATCGGGTCTCTGGAACGCGAACTTGGCGTGGAGCTGTTTCTGCGTCGCCCCAGGGGCGTCGAGCTGACGGCCAAGGGACGTGAAGCGCTGCCTTATGCAGAGGCGGTGACAATTGCCGGCGCGACCTTTGCCAGCCGCATTGGGGCCTCGACGCAGATGCAGGGTCATGTGCGCCTGGGCATCATTGACATGATCGCCGCTGCGATGCTTCCCCAACTCCTCGCCAACCTGCGGGACATGTTTCCCAACCTCGATGTCGACCTGCGCTCGGGCACCTCCTCGGAGCTGGCCGATATGCTCGCGAACGGCGAATTGGATCTGGCTTTGATCATGCGCGATGTCACGATCACGGGGATGCGTGAGCTCCCCTTGTTGCGCATGAAACTGCACTGGATCGCGCCGGCTTCGCTCATTGGCGAGCGCAGTTTCCTCAGCGCGCAGGAGCTTGCGAACCTTCCAATCCTGTCCTTTTCACCCGATACGACGCTGCACAGACAGGTCCTGGGACACCTGGCCGGCACCCGGGCGCGACGAGGGATTTACTCGGGCACATCGATGACGGCAGCGCTAAAACTGCTGGAAACCGGCTTCGGGCTGGCCGCCCTTCCCCCCTCGCTTGTGGCGGAGCCACTGGCAAGCGGGCGCCTCAAGCTGATCGCATCGGATATGGCACTGCCTCCTCTGGAAAGCAAAATCGCCTGGATGGACGGACCGAACGCACCATTCCTGGAGAGGATTGCCGAAGTCGCCAGACTGTCCGCGACGCAGTCGATCGACGCCGCACGTGAGGATGTGGAGCTGCTGCTCTAGCGGCCTTTCTGTAACTGTTTCAGGAACCTCCCCGTCCCCACACTTGGCCGTCAGCTTGCAGAAGGTCTCAGGGCTCCGCCTGCGGCACATCTCAGACGTGGCGATCCCGACCGCCGGCGCCTTGACCGCTCCGATGACCTCCGCCTCGGTGGAACGGCTTTCCGCATTCGCCCGCTCCCCCGCGCGGTTGAGCAGGCTCCACATCAGGCTGCGGGCTCTCGCAGGCGGCAGGTCACGGCGGTTCCCGGGCTTTGATGCCCGGGATTGCGCCGCCCCTGAATGCGTCAGTATCCCAACGCCGCCGGGAGCGGCGACTGCCTATCGTCCGGACTGCCGCGCGAGGAAGTCCTGGATTGCGTGAGCCATCTGCTGCGCGACAGGCGGGTCGAGGTGAAAGTGGTGGTCGCCGGCAAGCTCGATGGTTTCGTACCTCTGGACCAGCTCCGCGCCAAGCCGGGCCAGAGCTGCGGTTTCGGGTCTGGTCCGGAGCACCCCATCCCTGGCCCAGATGTTCAGAACGGGGCATTGGATCGACCGCAGTACAGCCTCCACATCCGCCCGGGTCAGCTTGACCGCAGAGCTCGCGAACAGCCGCGGGTCGCCGCGCATGCGAAATCCGTCCTCCACCTGCTCCAGCGCGCGGTCCGCCAGCGCCTCGGAGGTCTGCCGGGAATTACCCTGATCGCAGCGGCGCCGGATGTAGTCTTCCCGGGTCGCGAATGTCCGGGCCGGGCGGGCCTGTCGCTGGCGGGTCTGTTCGATGAAGGCGCGCAGGGTCGTGACGACATCATCGTCGGACGGTTGGGGCACCAGCGAGTCCAGCGACACCAACGCCCGTACCCGCCCGGGCTGGGCCGCCGCAAAGAGGGCGGCGATGTTGGCGCCACGGGAATGGGCGACAAGCACGCAGTCCTCCCACCCGAGCTGATCCAGCAGGGCGGCGATCTGCGGCAGGTCGTCCCAGATATTATAGGTCGCGTGCGGCGCCCGGTGGCCGCTCAGCCCCTGACCGCTGAGGTCGAGCGCGACAACCCGGCAGCCGGTCAGCCTGGGGCCCAGTTCCTGAAAGCTGGCAGCATGATCCATCCAGCCGTGCAGCGCCAGCACCGGCAGCCCGTCTTCCGGCCCCCAGGCCAGCCCGGTGAGGCGCAGGCCATCCACATCCCATTGGCAGTCCTGCGCCGCCGTCCTGCTATCGTTCTTCATTCGCACATCCCGAAGCGCTCCATCCCTGATCCGGTCTTAGCCTATGTCGGCCAGCGATTTGAACCGTTGGAAATCCAGATTGGGGAGCTATCGCCGGCTCTGGAGGCTGATCGCCCCCTTTGGGAAGAGGGCAATCAGCGGGTAATGTCGCGGTGGAGAACCGCCTCCCCCTCGCCCCCCGGCAAGATATTTCGAGGGTCGAAACCCAAGACCGCCACCACGGGAGCTGCGGCCAAACCCCTAAAGATCGCCTGCGGCCTCGGTCAGCGGCTTGCCCTGTTCCAGTGTCAGGATATGGGCCAGAGCGTCTCGGTTCTCGATCATCAGAACGAACCATTTGCGCAGGATCGTGCTGCGGTCTTTTGCGGTGCGCGCCGCCCAGCCCTTTTGTGCCTCTTCGGCGGCGTTGATCGCCTTGGCGACCTCTGCGCGCCCGAGTTTCGGGACGTATCCGATGCGGGTGCCGTCGGCGGGGTTGTGGACGGCGATGGCGGTGGTGGGAGCGGCCTCGATCCAGTCGCCGGCGA
>NZ_JASNJD010000013.1 GCF_030164425.1 Pseudodonghicola flavimaris
CTTCGACGCCGACGGCAGCGGCGCCGGCGCCGCCCGCCAGCTCGCCCAACTCGAACCCGGCCTCGCCCTCAGCGCCGACGACTTCCTCGTCGTCCTCTGATCAAAACCCCGAGGATGGGCGTTCGCTTTGCTCCGGGTCCAGCGCGAAGAAGGCATTGCTGAGCGGCGTCGCGGTGCTGCGCAGGGCGAAGATATAGTCGGGTCGTTCGCGGCTCATCTCGCGGCAGGGCAACTGGGTCAGCTCGGCCTGCCGGCTGGCGCCCTTGCTCCACATGAAGCCGACGCCGAGATCGTGGCTCACCGCATCCAGCACGCCGTCGCGGGTGTCCATCACGATGGAGGGGCGCGGGGCGACGCCGGCACGGCGAAAGCCGTCGTCGACCACCCGCTGGGTCGAGCTGCCGGCAGTGCGGAAGATCAGCCGTTCGGCGGCCAGATCGGCGCAGCTGACCATCGGCCGTCCGGCCAGCGGGTGATCGGGATGAACGATGGCGACGACTGACTGGCTCTGGATCCTGCGGCGGCGGAACCGCTCCTGCTCCGGCGGTTCGGGCAGCACGCCGACATCGACGCGGCCCTCGGCCACCGCCTCGACGATCCGGCCCCAGCTGCCCATCTCGATCTTCACCTCGACTCCGGGAAACCGGCTGCGAAAGCCGCGGATCAGCGCCATCCCGGGCAGCGGCTGCCCCAGTCCCACCCGCAGTTCGCCATGTTCCATGGTGCGGTGGCGGCGCAGGAGCTCGGCGATCTTCAGGCCGTCGTCCTCGATCTCGCGGGCGATGTCATAGATCTGCTGGCAGAGCGGGGTGGGGATCATGTCGTTGGCGCTGCGGCGGAACAGCTCGGCCCCCAGCGCCCGTTCCAGGTCGCGAACCTGCTGGCTGACCGTCGCCTGAGAGACCGCCATGCGCCGCGCGGCCGCCGAGAAACTGCCGGTCTCGGTGACTGCGTTCAGCGCCCTGAGGCGCGAGAAGGTCAGCGCCGCGACCGGATCCTTCGGGGACAAGCTTTTCATGCGCGCATTATAGGCATCCCCTGTAACCGTAACATGACTGTCGCAGAGACTTCCTATGAGGGCCGCAGCAAATGCGAGAGGCCCCATGGCGACATTAGAGTTGAGAGACATCCGGAAATCCTTCGGCGGCACAGAGGTGCTTCGCGGCGTCAGCCTCGATATCGCCGACGGGGAATTCCTGTCGCTGGTCGGGCCCTCTGGCTGTGGCAAGTCCACGCTGCTGCGCATCCTCGCGGGGCTGGAAAGCCAGACCTCCGGTTCGGTCCATATCGGTCCGGACTGTGTCGATGGCCAGCGGGCGGCGGATCGGGATCTGTCGATGGTGTTCCAGAGCTATGCGCTCTATCCGCATCTGACGGTGGCGGAGAATATCGCGGTGCCCCTGACCATGCGCCGGCTGCGCGCGCGCGACCGGCTGCCGCTGGTGGGGCCGCTGATGCCGGGGGCCGGCGCGCGGCGTGCCGATATCGCCTGCACGGTGCGCGAGGCGGCGGAGACGCTGGGCATCGCGCATCTGCTGGGGCGCAAGCCGGGGCAGCTGTCGGGCGGTCAGCGACAGCGGGTTGCGCTGGGGCGGGCGTTGGTGCGCGATCCGGCGGCCTTCCTGCTGGACGAGCCGCTGTCGAACCTCGACGCCAAGATGCGGGTGCATATGCGGGCCGAGATCGCCCAGTTGAACCGCCGGCTCGGCGCCACTTTCGTCTATGTCACCCACGACCAGGCAGAGGCGATGACCATGTCGGACCGCATCGCGGTGATGACTGACGGGGAGTTGCTGCAGGTCGGCACGCCGGACAGTCTCTATGACGATCCGGCCGATATCCGGGTGGCGCGCTTCATCGGTTCGCCGGCGATCAACCTGCTGCCGGTGGAGACGGGGAGCGGCGGGGCGATCCTCCTGGCCGGGCGCGACAGCGGGCTGCGGTCGGGGCCGCTGCCGGTGGCCCATATCGGCATCCGTCCCGAGGCGCTGATCCCCTGCGACGGGCCGGGGCTGATCGCCGGGCGGGTGACGATGATCGAAAACCTCGGCTCGGACCTCTTCGTGCAGCTGCGGGCCGAGGGGCTGGCCGAGACGGTCACGCTGCGGTTGCCCTCCGAGGCGCGCGGCAAGGTCGCCCCCGGCGATCTGATGCATCTGCGGGCGCGGCCAGGGCGGGCGCGCGGTTTCGACAGCATGGGGCAGGCGGCGCCGCTGCGCGCGGAGGTGACCACCGATGCGTGACGCGTCCACCTGCCAGCCCGCTGCCATCGCCGGGCCTTCGATCTCTCCCCCCGCCAGTGCCCGGCCCGAGCGTCGGCAGGCCCGAGCCGGGGCCGTGCTGATCGCGCCGGCGCTCGTGCTGATGCTGCTGATCCTGATCCTGCCGGTGATCGTCGCCGCGGTGCTCTCCTTCACCGATTACACGCTGGGGCGTTCCGGTCTCGGCTGGGTGGGGCTGGAGAATTACGCCGATATCTTCACCCGGTCGAGCTACCGCAAGATGATCGCGGCGACGGTGCTCTATGTCGCGGTCACGGTGCCGGTCTCAGTCGGGCTCGGCCTCGGGGCGGCGCTGCTGATCCGGGCGGTGCGGGTGGGCGCCGATCTCTATCGCACCGTCTATTTCCTGCCGGTGATGGCCTCGCTCCTGGCGATGGCGATCGTCTGGGAATTCGCGCTGCACCCCTCGCTCGGGCTGGTCAACCGCACGCTGGAGCAGGGCTGCGGCACCGGGCTTGAGCTCTGGCCCTGGTATGCGCGCGGCTGCGCCGAGGGCTTTCCCCTGTGGCTGTCGGATCGAGATTACGCGCTGTGGACTCTGGCCTTCATCGGCATCTGGCAGAGCTTCGGGTTCAACATGGTGCTCTATCTCGCCGGGCTGACCTCGGTGCCGCGCGATCTCTATGCCGCCGCCGAGATGGACGGGGTGAGAAGCGGCTGGGCGCGGTTTCGCCTGATCACCTGGCCGATGCTGGGGCCGACCACGGTCTTCGTGGTGACGATCTCCACCATCCGGTCCTTCCAGGTCTTCGACACGGTGGAGGCGCTGACCCACGGCGGCCCGGCCAAGTCCACCTATGTGATGATCTACGCGATTTATGAAAAGGGCATCGCCCAGAACCTCGTCGGCATGGGGGCGGCCATCACGGTGCTGTTCCTGGGCTTCGTGATGGCGATCAGCGTCGCGCAGCGCCGCTTCGTCGAACGCAAGGTACATTACGCATGACCCATCGTTTCTCCGCCCGCCAGAGCCTGATCCACGCCGTGCTGATCCTGGGCGCCGTGGTGGTGCTGCTGCCCTTCTACGTCATGGTGGCCACCGCGCTGAAATCCCCGGTCGAGATCACCTCCGGCACTGGCGGCCTGTTCGGCGCCCAGGCCCCCATGGTCAGCCCCGATTGCCTGCTGCAGGGCGGCACCGAGGCCGGCTGCCTGACCCGGCCGGTGATCGACAATTTCCGCCAGGCCTTCACCAAGGCGCCGCTGTGGCGCTATATGCTGAACGGGGTGATCGTGACCGCCGCGATCTTCGCGTTGCAGACGCTGATCGCGGTGCCGGCCGCCTATGCGCTGGCCAAGCTGAGGTTCTGGGGCCGCGATGCCGCCTTTGCGCTGGTGCTGTTCTGCCTGCTGATCCCGGTGCATGCCATCGCGCTGCCACTCTATCTGATGCTGGCGCAACTGGGGCTGACCAACAGCTATGCGGCGCTGATCCTGCCCTGGATCGTCTCGGCCTTCGGCATCTTCCTGATGCGGCAGTTCTTCATGACCGTGCCCGACGACCTGATAGATGCCGCCCGGATGGACGGCATGGGGGAATTCGCCATCATCTGGCGTGTCATGCTGCCCACTGCCATTCCGGCGCTGCTGGCCTTCGCCATCTTCTCGGTGGTGGCGCATTGGAACGATTACTTCTGGCCGCGGATCGTCATCACCGGCGATCGCAGCCTGTTCACCCCGCCACTGGGCCTGCGCGAGTTCAAGGGCGATCTCGACGGCACCTTCTACGGCCCGATGATGGCCACGGCGCTGGTCATCGTCACCCCGCTGGTCGCCGCCTTCCTGCTGGCGCAGCGCCGCTTCATCGACGGCATCACCCTGACCGGCATGAAGTGATCCCTCTTCCTTTCCCTCTCCTCCTGACCTGACAAGGATCAACTCCCATGAAACACCTGTTGTCCGCGGCCGCCGCCGCGACCCTGCTGGCGCCTGCCGCCCATGCGGTCGAGATCGAGGTGGCCTATGCCTATTCCTCACTGTTCGATCCCACCTTCGCCCGGATCATGCAGGCCTTCGAGACTGCCCACCCGGAGATCGAGGTGCGCTTCCGTGCCACCTATGAGAATTACGAGGACGCCACCAACACCATCCTGCGCGAAGCCGTCGCCGGCACCGTGCCGGATGTGTCCTTCCAGGCGCTGAACCGTCAGCGGATCCTGGTGGATCGCGGTATCGCCCAGCCGCTGGATCCGTTCATCGCTGAAGAAACGGGGTTCGAGACCGAAGGCTATCACCAGGCGATGCTGGATCTGTCGCGCTTCGACGGCCACATCTACGGGCTGCCGTTCTCGGTCTCCACCCCGATCGGCTTTTACAACATGGACATGCTGCGCGCGGCCGGCATCGACGAGGTGCCCGCCACCTGGCCCGAGGTGATCGCTGCCTGCAAGGCGGTCAAGGCCGCCGGGCACGAGGCGATCTACTGGCATTGGGACATCTCCGGCAACTGGATGCTGCAGACCGAGATGTGGAGCCAGGGTGTGCCGACGATCAAGGACGGCAAGCTGAACATGGACACCCCCGAAGGGCTGCGGGCGCTGGAGACCGCGCAGGCGATCTTCCGCGACTGCGAGATGAAGAACACCGGCGGTGGCGATGCCTCCAAGGCCTTCGCGGCGGGGGAGCTGGGCATGTTCTTCAGCTCCACCGCCTATGTCAGCTTCGTCGACCGCTCCAAGCTGGGCGACTGGGAGTTCGTGACCGCGCCCTATCCGGGGCAGGACGGCGCACCCAAGGCGCTGCCGGCGGGCGGCAATGCGGCGATGATGACCAGTGCCTCGGACGATCCGGAGGTGCGCGCGGCGGCCTGGGAGTTCATCAAGTTCACCACCTCGGGCGAGGGCGCGGCCGCGGTGGCGCTGACCACCGGCTATGTGCCGCCGAACCAGAAGGCGAACGACCTGCTGATGGCGGATTTCTATGCCAAGAACCCCAACAAGATGACCGCCGTGGCGCAGTTGCCGCTGCTGTCCGAGTGGTTCGCCTATCCCGGTGACAACGGGCTGGCGGTGACCCAGGTGATCCACGACGGGCTGGAGGCGATCCTCGTCGGCGATGCCACCGATATGGAAGAGCTGCGCGACGAGATGGTCGAGGAGGTCAACGCGCTGCTGCCGCGCTGATCCCCGATCTGACACCGGCGCGGCGGCGAATTGGCCGCCGCGTCTTTTTCAAAGGAAAACAAATGACTGCACCGCTTCGCTTCGCCGTCCTGAGCGATCTGCATTTCGTGCCCGAGGGGCAGAGCATCTATGGCTTCGACCCGCGCGCCTGTCTGGCCCGGGCGCTGGCGTTCCTGCGGGAGCTGCCGCAGCTGGATTTTCTGCTGATCGCCGGCGATCTGGCCGACCGCGGCGAGCCGGCGGCCTATGACAGCCTGCGTCAGGCGTTGGCCGGGCTGCCGCTGCCGGTGATCTTGATGGTGGGCAATCACGACGACCGGCGGGCGTTTCGCGCGGCCTTTCCCGCCGCGCCCCGCGATGCCAACGGCTTCGTCCAGGGGCTGCATGTCTTCGATCAGGCCAGCCTGATCACCCTCGACACGCTGGAGGATGTACCGGGCGTGCATCATGGTCGGCTCTGCGCCGCGCGGCTGGCCTTTCTGGAAACCGCGCTGCGCGATGCGCCGGTGGACCGGCCGGTGCTGCTGTTCCAGCATCATCCGCCGATGGCATTGTCGATCCCGCCGATGGATGCGATCCGGCTGCGCGATAGCGCGGCGGAACTGGCGGTCTTCGACCGCGCCGGCCGGCGCCCCGATTACTTGTTCATGGGCCATGTGCATCGCCCGATCAGCGGACTGTGGCAGGGCATTCCCTATCACATCCAGCGGGCGCTGATGCATCAGGTCCACCATGAGTTCGACCGACCCGGCCGCATCATGGGCGCTACAGAGGCGCCCGATCTGGCCTATGTCACCGTCGACGGCGGCGATGTGTTGATCCACGACTGTTCCTTCACCTATGCCGGCCCGGTCTTCGATCTGGAATCGCCCGAGGCCGCCGCCGTCGCCAGCCCCGCCGATCTGGTGCACCACTGATGCGGCTCGACGACTACGACGCGATCCTCTGCGATCTCGACGGTTGCCTGATCTCCGGCAATGTGGTGCTGCCGGGGGCGCGCGCGCTGCTGCGGCGGGCCGGTGTCCGGCTGACTATCCTCAGCAACAATTCCACCGACACCCCCGAGACGCTGAGCGCCCGGCTCGCGGAGATGGGGCTGGAGGTGCCGCCCGGCCGGATCGTGCTGGCCGGGACCGCCGCTATCGACCATCTCGCGGCGCGCCCCGGTGCCAGGGTCCGGCTGTTCGCCAGCCCGGCGCTGCGGGTCTATGCCGCAGCCGCCGGTCTGGTGGAGGAGCGCGGCGCGCCGACGCATGTGTTGCTGGCCAAGGATCTCAGCTACGGCTATGCCGAGCTGCAGGAAACCATCGCCCTGCTGTCGCGCGGTGCGCGCTTGGTGGTGGCGAACCCGGATGTCAGCTATCCTGGACCGGACGGGCTGCCGGTTCCGGAAACCGGCAGCTGTCTTGCCGCGATCCTCAGCGTGCTGCCGGGGCTGGACCACGATGTGGTGGGCAAGCCCGAACCGGGGCTCTATCGTAGCGCGCTGGCGCGCTATCCGGTGGCGACGCGGGTGCTGGCGATCGGCGATAATCCCAGGACCGATGCCGCTGGGGCGAGGCGGCTGGGCCTCGACTTCGCGCTGGTCGGGGCAGAGGCCGCGCGCTGGCGCAGCGTTGCGGATTTCCTGGCGGCCTCTGATGCTTTGGCCGAGGGCCCGGCCGGGGCCGTTCGGCGCGGATAGAGCGGGCCGGTACTACTTCGGTTGCCGAATGCGTTTCATGATGCGCGAAAACCGAAGGGCGCGGCTGGGGGTGTCCCAAGGTGCAAATATGCATCCTGCCCTGATGCGGACTATATCGTTAAGAAGGGTGAGCCTCGGCGTAAATCTCCATGGGCCTGAATGCCGTTCGGGAAACCCAGGAGCTCGCATTTTAATGGCGCCGTGGTGAAATAAGCCTCGGGCCGATCCATCTGGGCGCCGGTTCGGAATGGCCGAAATGCTCTGGCCAGGTCAATAATCGCGGATGAGATCCAGGAACGCATTTCGACAGGAATTCCCGGCCACATGCGGGGCCGGGAAAAGGTGACTTGACGTTATTTAGCTCCAATCGACCGGAGCCGGGGTCATCCCACAGGTTTCCATTCTTGCGCTGAGCGCGAGGAGCTTTCCCTTGGTCGTGGAGATTTCCCCTTCCAGATCGTCGCCGGACAGGCTCGACACCGGAATGCCCAGCAGGAACACGCCAACGGCGTCGCCGGCCACAGCTTGTTTCTGTGCCTTGACGAGCGGGGGGGCCTTGGCGGCTTCTGCATTATAGAGTTGCCGGGCTTTGGAGCAAGAGACAGTGCTATAAGCATCTCCCATCGAAACTGGCGTAATGGCGGCGGGCTGTTGCGCACATCCAGCGATGAAAGTCCCAATGGCGAGGATCGCAAAATACTTCTTCATCTTTCCCTCGTTTATTGGAGTGATAATTTCTTAATCGCTCCATGTTCCTGAGGGAGCATATAGAGATGCTCTTCTGAGAATATTCAGTCGATAAAAATCAGATCACCCCTTGGGGTATCGAATGTACGGATATTTTAGACCCGATGCGCCGTTCGGTGTGATGACTTTGCAACGCTGGACAGGTTCTGAAAGGATCGAGAGCGGAGCCGGATTGCTGAAGGTGAACGTTTTATGACGCGTTGAAAGCGCGGTATTGCTGATTGAGCCACCTTTTCAGGAAAAAGGCGAAGGGCTTCCTGAGGCTGGAGGCGTACCGGACCCGTTTTTGAACTGAGGGGGGAGGCCGAGCCCACCCACCTCTCAGCCGCGCGGTTCCGGGCTGTCGGGGGCAGGGGAAATGCTGTTGGCGGTGTCTTGCAGGTAGGGCAGGATTTCCTCGCGGATCCGCTCCTCGGGCCAGCTGTAGGAGGAGACCGAGCATTGCACCGCGGCGAAGGCGGTCTGGCCGGGGCTGCGCACCGGGGCGGCGATCGAGGTCTCGTTCAGGATCATCTCGTGGTGTGAGATCACATAGCCCTGTTCCACCGCCTGGGCGACCATATCGGCGATCTTGCCGCGGTCCAGCGTGGTGCGCGGGGTGTAGGGATGCAGCGGCCAGTTCTGCAGAGCCTCCTGCCGCTCCGCCTCGGGGAAGGTCGACAGCATAACCCGCCCGGCCGAGGTGGACAGCGCCGGCAGCCGGCGTCCGGCGATGCTGGCGGCGAAATGGGTGCGCTTGCAGGGCAGGCGGCTGACATAGATGATGTGGTCTTCGGACAGTTCCGCGAGATTAACGGTCTCGCCGATCTGCTGCGACAGTTCGATCAGCCGCGGCATCGCCCGGGCCACCAGCGTGTCGGACCAGTAATAGGCATAGGCCATCTGCAGCCAGGCATGCGACGGGCTGTAGCGGCGGGTGCGCGGGTCCTTGTCCAGCATGCCTTCGAGATGCAGGGTATTGGCGAAACGCTGCGTCGCGCTCTTGTCCAGGCCGGTGCGCTCGGACAGTTCCGACAGCGACAGCCGGGTGTGCGACTCGTCGAAGGCATGCAGCAGACGCAGGCCTTTGGCCAGCGCGCCGACATAGAGCGTGTTCTGCTTTCCTGGCGCGTGGGGGCTGTCGGATGTCATCGGTTTTGCGGTCCCGGTCCCGAAACACCCGGTCTTGGCACTTGACGCGTGACCGATGCGCTTCTTTAATGGATTATATCGTAAGCGTAAGTATCACGATATAATACTTAGTGGGAGAGTTCGCAACCGCCATCTGTGCGGGCGCGGCATAGTCGACAGGGGAAATCATGACATATTCCGGTGCATTGAAGACGACGATCGCAGCTCTGGCGCTTTCCGCCGCTGCGGGACAGGCCATGGCGGACAAGGCCAGCGGCACGCTCTATGCCGGGTTCACCAAGGAGCTGGAGAATGTCGACAGCTACTTCAACTCGTCGCGCGAAGGCGTGGTCATGCAGCGCGCGCTGTGGGACGGGCTGATCTATCGCGACCCGATCACCAACGAATACAAGGGCAACCTGGCCGAATCCTGGACCTGGGTGGATGACACCACGCTGGAGTTCAAACTGCGCCAGGGCGTGACCTTCCACAACGGCGAGCCGTTCAACGCCGATGACGTGGTGTTCACCGTCAACTTCGTTGCCGACGAAGCCAACGGCGTGAAGACCCAGCGTAACGTGAACTGGATGAAGTCGGCCGAGAAGATCGACGACTACACCGTGCGGATCCATCTGAAGAAGAAATTCCCGGCGGCGATCGAATTCCTCTCCGGTCCGGTGTCGATGTATCCCAACGAATATTACGCCGAAGTCGGCCCCTCGGGCATGGGGCTGAAACCGGTGGGCACCGGCCCCTACAAGGCCGTCGAGGTGGTTCCCGGCCAGCATTTCGTGCTGGTGAAGAACGAGAATTATCATGACAGCCCGAAGGGCCAGCCCAGCATCGAGAAGGTCGATATCCGCACCATTCCCGATGTGAACACCCAGATCGCCGAGCTGTTCTCCGGCTCGCTGGATCTGATCTGGCAGGTGCCGGCGGATCAGGCGCAGAAGCTGGAGCAGATGGGCGGCTTCACCGTGGCGAATGAATCGACCATGCGGGTGGGCTATGTCTCGATGGACGCGGCCGGCCGTTCCGGCATGGATCCGAATCCCTTCACCGATGTGCGGGTGCGCAAGGCGGTGAACCACGCCATCGACCGTCAGGCCATCGTCGACAACCTGCTGAAGGGCAAATCGCAGGTGGTCAACACCCCCTGTTTCCCCAGCCAGTTCGGCTGCGCGCAGGACATCACCGTCTATGACTACGACCCGGCGAAGGCCAAGGCGCTGCTCGCCGAGGCGGGCTATCCCGACGGGTTCGAGACCGACATCTACGCCTATCGCAACCGCGATTACGCAGAGGCGCTGGTCAGCTACCTGAGCGAGGTCGGCATCAAGGCGAACCTGAAATACATGCAGTATTCCGCCATCCGCGAGCTGAACATGAAGGGCGAGGTGCCGTTCAACTTCTCGACCTGGGGCAGCTATTCGATCAACGACGCCTCGGCGATGGTCAGCCAGTTCTTCAAGCTGGGCAGCCTCGACGATGCGCGCGACGAACAGGTCGCGGCAGATCTCGACATGGCCGATACCTCGACCGACCCGGCGACGCGGATCGAATATTACACCAAGGCGCTGCAGCGGATCACCGATCAGGCCTATTGGGTGCCGCTGTTCAGCTACAACACCAACTACGTGTTCAAGACCGACATCGACTACACCCCGACGCCGGATGAGGTGCTGCGCTTTACCACCATGTCGTGGAAGTAAGCCTCTCTTGAACGTTCCTCCGGCGGCCGCGCGCGCGCCGGAGGAGTCCCATGGCCGCGGCCTTTCGGGCGCTGCTGCCACAGGTTATCTAAGGGTCATCTGAACGTGTTCCAATTCATCCTGAAACGGCTGGGGCTGGCCATTCTCGTGGCCTTCACCGTGTCGTTCATCAGCTTTTCGCTGCTGTTCCTGGCGGGCGATCCCGCCGCGGCGCTGGCCGGGGAAACCGCCAGCGGCGAGGACATCGAGGCGCTGCGCCATCTCTACGGTTTCGACCGGCCGATGATGGTGCAATACGGCGACTGGCTGTTCTCGGCGCTGCGCGGCGATTTCGGCGAGAGCTATTATTTCAAACTGCCGGTGGCCGGGCTGATCTTCGACCGGCTGTCGATCACCATGACGCTGGGCGTCTGCGGCATCGCCTTCGCGCTGCTGACCGCCGTGCCGCTAGGGGTTGCCGCCGCGATCCGGCCGAATTCGCTGATCGACCGGGTGGCGCTGTTTCTCTCGGTCGCGGGGCAGGCGCTGCCCAGCTTCTGGTTCGGGCTGATCCTGATCGTGGTGTTCTCGATCAAGCTGCGCTGGCTGCCGCCCTCGGGCACCGCGACCTGGCAGCATTTCATCATGCCGACCATCGTTCTGGGCTATTACGCGATGCCCGCGATCATGCGGCTGACCCGGGCCGGGATGCTGGAGGTTCTGTCCTCCGACTATATCCGCACGGCGCGGGCCAAGGGCGCCCCGGAGATGCGGGTGATGTTCAAACACGCGCTGCGCAACGCCATCATCCCGGTGGTGAGCCTCGCGGCGGTGCAGATGGGTTTCATGCTGGGCGGCTCCATCGTGGTGGAATCGATCTTCGCGTTGCATGGCGCCGGCTATCTCGCCTGGGAGAGCATCGGCCGCAACGACCTGCCGACGGTGCAGGCGCTGATCCTGATCTTCGCGATGTTCTACATCGTCTTCACCTTCCTGGCCGACGTGCTGAACGCCTGGCTCGACCCGCGGATGAGGAGCAGCTGAGATGAGCGACGCTATGACCGATCCGCTGCTGGCGGAAATCGTCGGGCCGACGCCGGGGCAGATGTTGCGCAGGCGTATCTTCGGCCACCAGGGGCTGCTGATCGGCGGCACCGTGGTGGCGCTGCTGGTGCTGGTGGCGATCTTCGCGCCGCTGCTGGCGCCGCATGATCCCTATGCCCAGAGCCTGGTGGCCCGGATGAAGCCGCCGGTCTTCCTGGGCGGCACCTGGGAACACCCGCTGGGCACCGACCATCTGGGGCGCGATTACCTGTCCCGCCTGATCTACGGCGCCCGGGTGTCGTTGCTGATCGGCCTGGTCACCGCGGTGATCTCCGGCCTGATCGGTTCGGTCATGGGGGTCTGTGCCGGCTATTTCGGCGGCCGTGTCGATGCGGTGGTGACCTTCCTGATCAACGTCCGCCTGGCGATGCCGGTGGTGCTGGTGGCGCTGGCCGTGGTCGCGATCCTCGGCGGCTCGCTCACCGTGATGATTTCCGTTCTGGGCCTGCTGCTGTGGGACCGGTTCGCGGTGGTGCTGCGGGCCTCCACCCGGCAGGTGCGCGAACGCGAATACGTCGCCGCCGCCCAGGCCATCGGCGCCTCGACCCCGCGGATCCTGCTGGCTGAGATCATGCCGAACATCGTCAACAACCTGATCGTCGTGGTCACGCTGGAGATGGCGCATGCGATCCTGCTGGAAGCGGCGCTGAGCTTTCTGGGTCTGGGTGTGCAACCGCCGACGCCGAGCTGGGGACTGATGGTCTCCGAGGGCAAGAACATGATGCTGTTCGAACCCTGGCTGGTGATGATCCCCGGCGCGGTGCTGTTCGTGCTGGTTCTGGGCATCAACCTGATGGGCGACGGGCTGCGCGACGTGGCCGCCCCCGAGAACAGGAGCTGATCCGATGGCAGACAGGCTTTTGACAGTCCGCGATCTGGTGATCGACATTCCCGTCGGCGGCGGCACCCTGCACGCGGTGCGCGGTATCGACTTCGAACTCGACCGGGGCGAGGTGCTCTGCATCGTCGGCGAAAGCGGCTCGGGTAAATCGCTGACCTCGCTGGCGCTGATGGGGCTTCTGGGCAAGCGGATCAAGCCCAAGGCGACGCAGATGGACTTCGACGGCACCGCGCTGCTGAGCGCGTCGAAGAAGACCATGCGCGGCCTGCGCGGCGCCCGCATGTCGATGATCTTCCAGGAACCGATGACCTCGCTCAACCCGGCCTATACCATCGGCGATCAGCTGATGGAGGCGATGCTGTTGCACCGTGACGTGCCGCGGTCGCAGGCCCGGGCACGCGCGGTCGAGCTTTTGGAAAAGGTCGGTATCACCGCCGCCGAAAGCCGGCTGGGGCAATATCCGCACCAGCTGTCGGGCGGGTTGCGGCAACGGGTGATGATCGCCATGGCGCTGATGTGCGGGCCGGAGCTGATCATCGCCGATGAGCCCACCACCGCGCTCGACGTGACGATCCAGGCGCAGATCCTGCGCCTGCTGGTCGATCTGGTGCGCGAGATGGGCATGGCGATGATCCTGATCACCCACGATCTGGGCGTGGTCGCCCGGGTCGCCGACAAGGTGGCGGTGATGTATGCCGGCGAGCTGGTCGAGACCGGGCCGGCAAAGCAGATCTTCGAGGCGCCGATGCACCCCTATACCCGCGGGCTGCTGCGCTGCATCCCGCTGCCGGGCAAGACCAAGCGCGGCAGTGAGCTGGGCACCATCCCGGGCATCGTGCCGTCGCTGGTGGGCAAGGTGTCGGGCTGTGTGTTCCGCACCCGCTGCGGCTTTGCCACCGAGGCCTGCCGGGGCGATATCCCGCGCCACCTGCGGGGTCCGCAGGCCTTCCGCTGCGTGCTGGACGACGGCGGGCTCTCCCAGGAAAAACAAGAGGTGCAGGCATGACCGCTCCGGTTCTGGAACTGCGCAACGTCGTCAAGACCTATAGCGTGAAACAGGGGCTGATGGGGCGCCCGAAGCCCCTGACCGCGGTGAAGGACGTGAGCCTGAGCCTTGGCCGCAGCGAGGTGCTGGGGCTGGTGGGGGAATCCGGCTGCGGCAAGTCGACGCTCGCCAAGATCCTGCTGGGGCTGGAGGCGCCGACCTCGGGCGAGGTGCTGGTGGATGGTGAGGCCTTGGGGGCGCAGGATCGGCTCAAGCTGGCCCGCCGCATCCAGCCGATCTTTCAGGATCCCTATTCCTCGCTCAACCCGCGCAAGAGCATTGCCGATATCATCTCGCTGCCGTTGCGGGTGCATGGCATCGGAGACGCCGCCAGCCAGAAGCAGGCCGTGCGCGAGATCCTCGATGTGGTTGGCCTGCCGTCGCGGGTGATGAACACCTATCCCAGCCAGATGTCGGGCGGTCAGCGGCAGCGCGTCGCCATCGCCCGGGCGCTGATCATGAAACCCGAGATCGTCATCTGTGACGAGCCGACCTCGGCGCTCGATGTGTCGGTGCAATCGCAGATCCTCAACCTGCTGGGAGAGCTCAGGCGCGAATTCGGGCTGACCTACCTCTTCATCTCGCACAACCTTGCCGTGGTCGAACATCTCGCCACCCGGGTGGCGGTGATGTATCTGGGGCGGATCGTGGAAGAGGCCGAAACCGGCGAGCTCTTCGACAATCCGCGCCATCCCTACAGCCGCGCGCTGCTGAAATCGGTGCTGACCCCGGAACCGGGGCTGGGCGTGCCGGATACCCAGCTGGGCATGGCCTATCCCAACCCGATCAATCCGCCCTCGGGCTGCGCCTTCCATCCGCGCTGTCCGCTGGCGACGGAGCTTTGCAAGACCAGGGCCCCGCGCCCGGTGGCGCAGGATGGCGGCCTCGTGGAATGCCATCTCTACGACCCTGAAACCGAAATGTTCGAACAGGCCTGACCCTATGAAAACCTCGCTCTCGCGCACCCAGACCGTCACCAAGACCGTGATCCAAACCAAGGGGGGCGTGGTGGCGTCCCAGCACAGCCTCGCGGCGCAGGCCGGGGCCGCCGTGCTTGCCGCCGGGGGCGACGCGGTGGATGCGGCGGTGGCCGCCTCCTTCGTGCTGGGGGTTCTCGAACCCTGGATGAGCGGCCCGGCCGGCGGCGGTGCCATGATGCTGTGGCGGGCCGACCCGGGCGAGGCGATCGCGCTGAACTATGGCATGCGCTCGCCCAAGGGGCTCAAGGTTTCCGATTATCCGCTGTCGGGCAAGGGCAAGGCCGGCGATCTCTTCCCCTGGGAGGAGGTGGTCGACAACCGCAACGTTCAGGGCGCCACCGCCGTGGCGGTGCCGGGCGTGGTCGACGGGCTGGGCCAGGCGCATGCGCGCTGGGGCAGGATGCCCTGGGCCGATCTGCTGGCGCCGGCCATCGCCCATGCCAGGGCCGGCATGGAGGTCGACTGGTACGCGGCGCTGATCATCGCCTCCACCACCCGCGAACTGGCGAAGGACCCGGACGCGGCGGCGATGTTCCTGGAGGACGGTCAATGGCCGACCATTGGCGCCTGGACGGCGCTGGCGGAGAAGCGGATCGACCAGTCGAAGATGGCCGCGACGCTGGAAGAGATCGCCCGCAGCGGCGCCCGCGCGCTGTACGACGGCGATCTGGGCGCGGCGCTGGCGCAGGACGTGCAGGACAAGGGCGGCAGCCTCAGCCATGAGGATCTGCGCGACTATCGCGCGACCTTCCACCCGGCGCTGAGCTTTGCCTATCGTGACGCGATGATCCACGCGGTGCCCGGGCTGACCGCGGGCCCGACGCTGCAACAGGCGCTGAGCCTGGCGGCGGAGACGCCGCTGTCGGGCAGCAGCACCCCGGATGGTGAGGCCTATGCCGCCTGGGCGCGGGGGCTGAAATCGGCCTATGTCAGCCGGCTCTCCGGCATGGGCGACACTGGCGAAAGCACCAGCGCACCGGGGTGCACCACCCATTTCTCGGTGGTCGACAAGGACGGCAACATGGTGGCGATGACCCAGACGCTGCTGTCGATCTTCGGCAGCCGGGTGGTGTCGCCCTCGACCGGGCTGCTCTTGAACAACGGTATCATGTGGTTCGACCCGGAGCAGGGCAAGCCCAACTCGCTCGGTCCTGACAAGGCCTGTCTGATGAACGTCTGCCCGGTGCTGGGCGAGAGCGGCGAGACCCGCTTCGCCTTCGGCGCCAGTGGCGGGCGCAAGATCGTCTCGGCCGTGGCGCAGTTGGCTGGCTTCGTCACCGATTACGGCATGGATGTCGGCCAGGCCTTCCACAGCCCGCGGATCGACGTTTCGGGCGGTGAGACGCTGGTGGCGGATGAGACGCTTTCGTCGGACATCCTCGCCCGGCTGGCCGAGGAGAACGAGGTGCAGACCACCAAGCGCACCGTCTTCCCCTATGCCTTCGCCTGCCCGGCGGGGGTGATGCGGCGCGGCGGTCTGAACTCCGGCTGTACCGAGATCATGTCGCCCTGGGGCGATGCGATCACCGAAGAGGAGATGGCCCAATGACCCGCAACGACGCGATCGGCACCATTCACGCCTATTTCGACGAAGGCCGGTTCCAGACCGAGCTGGCCGAACTCGTCGCCTATCCCACCGAAAGCCAGAATCCGGAGGCGGCGCCGGAACTCGGCCGCTATCTGGAAGCGGCGATGAAGCCGCGCCTGACGGCGATGGGCTTTGATTGCGAGACCTTCGACAACCCGGTCGAGGGCGCCGGCCCCTTCCTGATCGCCGAACGGCACGAGGGCGACGATCTGCCCACCGTGCTGATCTACGGTCATGGCGATGTGATCCGCGCGCAGGAGGGCATGTGGCGCGAAGGGCTCGCCCCCTTCACCCTGGTGGAGGAGGGCGACCGGCTCTATGGCCGGGGCACCGCCGACAACAAGGGCCAGCATCTGATCAATATCGCCGCTCTCGACGCGGTGCTGGAGGTGCGTGGCAAGCTCGGCTTCAACACCCGCATCTTGATCGAGACGGGGGAGGAGACCGGATCCCCCGGCCTGCGCGAGTTCTTTGCCGCGCAGAAACCACGGCTTGTGGCCGATGTTCTGATCGCCTCGGACGGGCCGCGCCTGCAGCCCGATACCCCGACCATGTTCATGGGCGCCCGCGGCGGTTCCACCTTCGATCTGGTGGTCCATCTGCGGCAGGGCGCGCATCACTCGGGCAACTGGGGTGGGCTTTTGGCCGATCCGGCGATGATCCTGGCGCAGGCGCTGTCGGTGATCACCGACGCGCGCGGCCAGATCCAGGTGCCGGAATGGCGCCCCGACAGCCTGACGCCGAAGATCCGCGCCGCCCTCAGCGACCTGCCGCTGAAAATGGACGATGGCCCCACCATCGACGAGGACTGGGGCGAGGAAAGCCTGAGCCCTGCCGAACGTGTCTTCGGCTGGAACAGCTTTGCGGTCCTGGCGATGAAAAGCGGTGTGCCCGAGGCACCGGTGAACGCGATCTCTGATTACGCCAAGGCCACCTGCCAGCTGCGGTTCGTGGTGGGCACCGATCCCGATCAGATCGTGCCGGCGCTGCGCCGCCACCTCGACGCCCATGGGTTTGGTCAGGTGCAGATCGTGCCGCACAAGCGTGGGTCGTTCCCGGCGACGCGGCTCGACCCCGATCACCCCTGGGCCGCCTTTGTGCGGGGGTCGCTGGAGCAGACCGCCGGCAAGCCGCCGCATGTGTTGCCGAACCTGGCAGGATCGCTGCCGAACGATTGCTTCACCGATATCCTCGGCCTGCCGACGGTCTGGGTGCCGCATTCCTATCGCGCCTGTTCCCAGCACGCGCCGAACGAACATGTGCTGAAGCCGATCTGCCGCGACGCGCTCGGTTGCATGGCGGGGCTGTTCTGGGACATCGGCGATACCGGCGGCCCGGTCTGATTTTCGATCGGATTGCCCCGGAGGTGTCCGGGGCAGGCCGTGGTTCGATTGATCCGGGCCCGTTCCGCGCAGGCGGGGCGGGCCCGTTCCTTTGCGCCCCGGGAACGCTCTGCGCGGTCGCCCGGCACTGTCCCGGGATCGACGATGCTCACGAATCGTCAGTATTATGTTATGTTGCGAGCGCAGGCTAAGCGTTTTTCATAAGGAGAGTGGCATGACACCCTGGGAAATTCACGGCTTCGAACTCGCGAACTGCAACTGCAACACGGGCTGCCCCTGTCAGTTCATGTCGCTTCCGACCAAGGGCTCCTGCGAAGCTGCGGTCGCCTTCGTCATCGAGAAGGGCCGCTACGGCGATGTCGATCTGTCCGGCACCAAGATCGCCCAGGTCTACAAATGGCCGGGCGCGGTGCATGAGGGCAATGGCACCATGCAGACCATCATCGACGAGAGCGCGACACCCGAACAGCGCGCGGCGCTTGAGAAGATCGCCACCGGTCAGGACACTGAGGAAATGGCGACCTTCTGGTGGGTCTATTCGGCAATGAGCCCGAACAAGCTCGAAACCCTCTACAAGCCGATCGACATCGACATGAATTTCGAGGGCCGCAGCGGATCGGCCCGGGTGTCGGATGTCTTCGAGACCAGGTTCGAGCCGCTGGTGAATCCGGTCAGCGGGGCGGAACACCGTGCCCGGATCGATCTGCCGCACGGTTTCGAATATCGCGTGGCCGAGGTCGGCAAGGCGACGACGAAGACCTCGGGCGAGATCGAGATTGCCGACAATATCGGCAGCCACGCGCATTTCTGCGAGCTGCACCTGAACAACGCCGGTGTGCTCGACGCCGCCTGATCCGGTGGACCGGGGACGGAGATGGGCGATGCGGTTCTGATGGAGCGGGTGCTGCGGCGCGACAGGCTGTTGCTGGTGGCGCTGCTCGCCCTGCTGGTCGTGCTGGCCGGCTTCTACACCGTGTTCGGTGTGGGGATGCGGATGTCGGCGATGGAGATGACCGCCATGCGCGGCATGCGCGACATGCCGGGCGGGGCGGTTCCGGGGGATTGGCGCCCGGGCTATGCCCTTCTCGTCTTCCTGATGTGGTGGGTGATGATGATCGCCATGATGGTGCCGAGCGTGGCACCGACGGTGTTGTTGAACGCGGCACTGCTGCGTCATGCGGGGCGGGCCGGGGCGGTGCCGGCGATCTCCGCCGCCTTCCTGGCCGGCTATCTTGCCGTCTGGGCCGGGTTCAGCGCCGTTGCCACTGCCACCCAGTGGGGGCTGGAGGCGGCCGGCCTGGTCTCGGCCACGATGATGACGCTCACCGATACCGCCGCCGGTGCGGTGGTATTGATCGCGGCGGGGGTCTTTCAGTTCACGCCGCTGAAGGCGGCCTGCCTCATCCAATGCCGCTCTCCGATCCGGTTCCTGACCGAACGGCGGCGCCCGGGACGGGCAGGGGCCTTCCGGATGGGGCTGGAGCACGGGGCCTATTGCCTCGGCTGCTGCTGGTTTCTGATGGCGCTGCTCTTCGTCGGTGGCATCAGAAACCTCTATTGGATCGTGGGCCTTGCCCTCTTCGTGGCGGTCGAAAAGCTGACACCCTTCGGCGCGGCGCTCGCCCGGTTCGCGGGGGCGGGGCTGATCGCCTGGGGCGCGGTGCTGCTGTTGCAGGCCGTCTGAGGCTTTCCGCCCCGAACCGGCGCCGGCGAAAGGCGGGGCTCAGACCGTCGCGACCGCGAAGATCGCCGGCGCCTCGAAGGACACCGTGCCATCCGCGTTGCAGTATTTTCCCAGCCGCTCCGCTGCGGCGGCCTTGAGATCTGCCATGATCCGCGGCGTCGCCGCCCCGGCGAGCGTCCAGCCGCCGATCTCGGTCTCGAGCCAGCCGTCAAGCGACGCATGGCGGATCTGCCCGGTCTTGGGGCTGAGGGTTGCGGTGTCGAGCCCGGCCGCCGCCAGCAGGCTTTCCAGCGCGCCGGCGCCGCCCAGGCAGAACGGTGCCTTCAGCGCCTCCGCCGCCTCCGGCCCCATGATATCGGCCAGCATCGGGATGAGATCGCAATAGCCCGGCGAGTCCTCCCAGGGGGCGAACACCGAAACCGCGACATGGCCGCCCGGATGGCAGACGCGCGCCATTTCGCGCAGGGCCTGGACCCGGTCGGCGAAGAACATCAGCGCGAACTGGCAGGTCACCGCGTCGAAAGCCTGGTCTTCGAAGGGGAGCGTCTCGGCCGGGGCCTGTTCGAAATGCACCTGCGGCGCCAGTTCCCGCGCGACGGAGAGCATACCGTCGTTGAGGTCCACCGCCGTGACGCTGGCACCGCGTTTGAGAGCGGCCCGCGCCACCACGCCGGTGCCGGTGGCCACGTCCAGAACCCGGCCGCCGCCCCGGATGCCGGCGGCCTCCACCAGCCAGGGGGCGAATTGCCCGAACAGCGCGGGGACGAAGAACGCCTCATAGACCCGTGCCGCATCCGCCGTGATCTGGCCGGCGGCGGCCTCTTCCTGTTGCAAGCTCATGACCTCCTCCTGTCTTCAGAGCCGTGTCGGGGCAGTATAGCACAGATGCGGACGCCGCCGGTCGCAACATCGGGGGCCATGCTGAAACCTGGAGGCGGCGGGAAACGAGCGTTTCCCTTTTCGCCCCCGATCCTGCTAATGTTGATCGGACCAGTCGTAATACCCGGGCGGCCAGCTGCAGATGATCACGCAAAAGACGAAATACGCGCTCAAGGCGCTCATGGTGCTGGCGGATGAGAAGGCGGGGGAGGGCACCGCCCTGCGGATCGAGGAGATCGCCGACCGCTCTGGGGCGCCCAAGCGGTTTCTGGAACACATCCTGCTGGATCTCAAACGCGCAGGGCTGATCGGCAGCCGGCGCGGCCGCAATGGCGGTTATGAGCTGATCAAGGATCCAAAGCGCGTGTCGCTGGCCGAGGTGCTGCGCCTGATCGACGGCCCGATGGCGCCGCTGCCTTGCCTGTCGCGCATCGCCTACCAGCGCTGCGACGATTGCAAGGACGAGGAAACGTGCCGGGTGCGCGCCGTCTTCGGTGGATTTTACGCCGCCTATATCGTGATGATCGAATCCCTGACGCTGGCCGATCTGATGTCGGATTCGCGACCTCTGGAGCGGTTTTCGCTGTCGGGACCGGGCCTCGGAGAATAATTCCCTATAATCACGACTGAATAAGACGTGATTTTTCCTTTGCAATACACGACTATCTCTGTCGTAATTATGTGGTCAGGTCGTGCCGGCGATCGTCTCCCGCAGTGCGGGGGCGGCCGCAGGGGCGAAACGGGCCTTGCCGACGCTCCTGACACCGGGGCGGGGCCGGTTCAGCAGAGGAAGTCACAATGTTTCAGACCATCACGATCGGGGCGCATGCGCTTGCGCAGGGCGAGGTGATCCGAAGTCTCGGCGACGGACGTATCGAGATCGACGCCGGCGGCCTCCGTCTTGTCGGCGCACCGGTGACCGGCGGCGGGGCGGCCGCGCGGCCGGTCACGGGCCTGCGCCGGTTCCTGCCGGGGCGGCGCTGGCGGCAGGGGGGTCTTGCGGCGCTCTGCGCGCTGGCGCTCAGCTTCGGGCCCGGCGCGGCGGTGGAGGCGAAGGAAACGCTTGATCTGCTCAACGTCTCCTACGATCCGACCCGGGAATTCTATCGCCAGTACAACGCGCTCTTCGCCGAGTGGTGGACCGGCCAGGGGCATCCGCCGGTCACGCTGCGGCAATCGCACGGCGGCTCCGGCGGCCAGGCGCGGGCGGTGATAGACGGGCTCGGGGCGCAGGTGGTGACCTTGGCGCTGGCCGCCGATATCTCTGCCATCGCCGAGCGCAGCGGCAGGATCCCGGCGGACTGGCAGGCGCGGCTGCCGCATAACTCTGCCCCCTATACCTCGACCATCGTGTTTCTGGTCCGTGCCGGCAATCCCAAGGGGATCACCGATTGGGATGACCTGATCCGCGACGATATCGAGGTGATCACCCCGAACCCGAAGACCTCGGGCGGGGCGCGCTGGAACTTCATGGCGGCCTGGGCCTGGGCGCTGACCGCCTTCGATCAGGACGAGGCCCGCGCCCGCGACTACATGCGCGCGCTTTATCACAATGTTCCGGTGCTCGACACCGGGGCGCGCGGCGCCACCAACACCTTCACCCGGCGCGGCATCGGCGACGTGCTGCTGGCCTGGGAGAACGAGGCCTTCCTGGCGATGATCGAGGCGGGTGCGGGCGGCTTCGACATCGTTGTACCCTCGGTCTCGATGCTGGCCGAACCCCCCGTGGCGCTGGTCGAGGGCAATATCGCCACGCCCGAGCAGCATGCCCTGGCCGAGGCCTATCTGCAGCATCTCTACAGCCCCGAGGCGCAGGCGCTCGCGTTGAAGAACTTCTACCGCGCCTGGGATGTCTCTGCCGCATCGGCGGAGGACATCGCCCGCTTCCCCGATGTCGAGCGGCTGTCGATCGACAGTTTCGGCGGCTGGGACGCGGTGCAGCCGGCCTTTTTCGGCGACGGCGGCCTGTTCGACCAGATTTTCGAGGAGCGCTGAGCGATGCGGGCTTTCCGTCTTCTCGCTCCGTCGCCGCTGCCGGGCGCCGGGCTGAGCTTCGGCATCATGATCGCGATGCTCTCCGCCGTCGTGCTGTTGCCGATCATGGCGCTGATCGGCCAAGGGCTGATCACCGGGCCGGCGGCGCTCTGGCAGGTGGTCGGCACCCCCCGGGTGCTGAGCGCGCTGGCGCTGTCCTTTCGTGCCGCGCTGATCGCCTCGGTCTTCAATCTGATCTTCGGGCTGCTGCTGGCCTGGGGGCTGGTGCGCTACCGGTTCTGGGGGCGCCGGGTGATCGATGCCGCCATCGATCTGCCCTTCGCGCTGCCGACGGCGGTGGCGGGGATCGCGCTGACCGCGCTTTATGCGCCGAACGGAGCGTTCGGGCAGTGGCTGGCGCCGCTGGGGCTGAAGATCGCCTATGCCGAACCGGGCATCTGGCTGGCGCTGATCTTCATCGGGCTGCCCTTCGTGGTGCGCACGGTCCAGCCGGTGATGGAAGAGATCGACCGCGAGGTCGAGGAGGCCAGCGCCACCCTCGGGGCAGGCCGTTTCTACACCCTTCGCCGGGTGGTTCTGCCGATGCTGAGCCCGGCGCTGCTGACCGGCTTCGCTCTCGCGCTGGCGCGGTCGGTGGGAGAATACGGATCGGTGATCTTCATCGCCGGCAACCTGCCGTTCAAGACCGAGATCGCGCCGCTGCTGATCGTGATCCGGCTGGAGGAATTCAACTATGGCGCGGCCACCGCGATCGGGCTGGCGATGCTGCTGATCTCTTTCGCGATGCTGCTGCTGATTAACGCGCTCCAGGTCTGGAGCAGACGGAGGATCGGAAATGTCTGATATCCAACACGCATCCGCCGGGGCCGTTTCGGTCACGACCGAGCCGCCGCTGGCGCGCGGCCTGGTGATCGGGGCGATCCTGCTGCTGGTCTCGGTGCTGCTCTTCGCGCCGCTGATCGCGGTCTTCGCCGAGGCGCTGAGCAAGGGCTGGGCTGCCGCCTGGGACGGCATCTCCACTCCCGATGCCCGCGCCGCGATCCGGCTGACGTTGATCGTCGCGGCCATCGCGGTGCCGCTGAACGCGATCTTCGGCATCGCCGCGGCCTGGGCGATCACCAAATTCGACTTTCGCGGCAAGGCGGTGCTGATCACCCTGATCGATCTGCCGTTCTCGGTGTCGCCGGTGGTTGCGGGGCTGGCGCTGATGCTGCTCTTCGGGGCGGGATCGGGGCTGGGCGGCTGGCTGATCGCGCAGGATCTGCAGATCGTCTTCGCCTTTCCCGGCATTGTCCTCGCCACGATGTTCGTGACCTTCCCCTTCGTCGCGCGTGAACTGATCCCGGTGATGGCCGAACAGGGACGGGCGGAGGAAGAGGCGGCGCTGACGTTGGGCGCTTCCGGTCTGCGGCTGTTTCGGACCGTCACGCTGCCCAATATCCGCTGGGCGCTGCTTTACGGTCTGCTGCTCAGCACGGCGCGGGCGATGGGCGAATTCGGCGCGGTGGCGGTTGTTTCCGGCAAGATCCGGGGGGAGACCACCACGATGCCGATCATGATCGAGATGCTCTACAACGAATATCTTTCCGTCGCGGCCTTTTCCCTCGCCGCCACGCTGGCGCTGCTGGCGCTGCTCACGCTGTTTCTGAAATCCCTGCTCGAATGGCGCTATGCCGATGTGCTCTCCGCCACGCGGCGCGTCTGAAAGGACCGGACATGTTTATCGAAATCGAAGAAATCGCCAAGGCCTTCGGCACCGAACACGCCCTGCATCCGGTGTCGCTGGCGATCCCGTCGGGGGCGCTGGTGGCGCTGCTGGGGCCGTCGGGCTCGGGCAAGACGACGCTGCTGCGCATTCTTGCCGGGCTGGAGTATCCGACCTCGGGCCGGGTGCGGTTCGATGGACGGGAGGCCACCGGGCTCAGCGTGCAGGACCGCCGCGCCGGCTTCGTGTTCCAGCATTATGCGCTGTTCCGCCATATGACCGTGTTCGAGAACATCGCCTATGGGCTGCGGGCGCGCAAACGCCGTGATCGCCCGACCGAGGCGGAGATCCGGCGCCGGGTAACCCGGCTGCTCGATCTGATCCAGCTGCCGCAGATCGGTGGCCGCTATCCCGGCCAGCTCTCCGGCGGTCAGCGCCAGCGGGTGGCGTTGGCGCGGGCGCTGGCGATCGAACCTCGCATGCTGCTGCTGGACGAACCCTTCGGTGCGCTTGACGCCAAGGTCCGCAAGGAACTGCGTCAGGGCCTGCGCGAGATCCACGATACCACCGGGCTCACCACCGTCTTCGTGACCCACGATCAGGAAGAGGCGATGGAGCTGGCCGATCTCGTGGTGGTGATGTCGATGGGCCGGATCGAACAGGTGGGACGGCCGGTCGATATCCGCACCCGCCCGGCCAGCGCCTTCGTCCGCGCCTTCACCGCGGCCTAATGGCGGCGCGAGTGGTGGCAAGAGGGCGAGGTTCCGCGCTCCGCCGTACCGGTCGGTGCGGCGGAGCAGGGCTGGAGACAGGGCCAGGACTATGAGCTCAGACACGACCGACATTCGTCTCGACCGGATCGACCGCCGGATCCTGCAGCAGCTGATGCGGGACGCCAGCCTGCCCGTTGCCCGGCTGGCCGAACGGGTGGGGCTGTCGCAGACCCCCTGCTGGAAGCGGGTGCAGAAGCTGGAGGCGGCCGGGATTATCCTCGGCCGGGTGGCGCGGGTGGCGCCGAAGCCGGTCGGCATCGGCCTGATCGCCTTTGTCGAGATCGAGGCACAGGACCACAGCGACAGCTGGCGCGCTGCGTTCCGCGAGACCGTGGCACGCTTCGACGCGATCGTCGAAAGCTATCGGATGGTCGGGCGGACCGACTATCTGTTGAAGGTCGCGGTGGCCGATACCGATGCCTTCGACGCCTTTTACCTGCAGTTCACCCGGGCGCTCCCCTGCCGCAATGTGACCTCCAAATTCGCGATGGAGACGTTGCACGCCACCACCGCCTGGCCGATTGATGTCGAGACCCCTTGAGCGGCTGCGGCAACCGGTGCCGGCGGCTTAGCCGCACTCGGGGAAGAAGACGTAATCGGTCACCCGGCCGAACAGGACATCCTCCGCCGTCAGATCCGCCGCCGCGATGTCGTGCACCAGCACCGAGACGTTGCCGGCGGAGATGCGGGCGCCGCCGGCCTCATCCACGATGGTGAGATCGTCAAAGGCGTAGGCGACCTCACCGAACTGCAGCAGGTCGATGCCGTCCTCGAAATCCAGAACCTCGTCGTTGGCGCCGTGGCCCCGGTTGAAGGCGAAGACATCGGCGCCGCGCCCCCCGGTCAGCATGTCCTGGCCGCGTCCGCCGATCAGCACATCGGCGCCGTTGCCGCCGAACAGGTGATCGCGGCCGTCCTGACCGTGCAGCGTGTCGCCGTGACGCCCGCCGAACAGCCGGTCGGCGCCGTCGCCGCCCGCCAGCACATCGGCGCCGTTGCCGCCAAAGAACTTCTCGTCGATCAGCCCGCCCTGGATACCGTCATCGCCGGCGCCGGCCTTGACCGTCTGGGCGAAGCCGTTGACATAGAGGCAATCGGAAAACGCCGTGCCCAGAACGATCTCCATGCCGGAGATCTCCTGCAGCGTGCCCCAGACCCGCATCTCGAAATAGGGCAGGAACCCATGGGTTCCGGTCAGGGTGACGCCGGCGTCATAGGTCTCGAACGACAAGGTATCGCGGCCCGGGCCGCCCTCGATGACGTAATCGTCGTCGTCGATGAAGAACGTGTCGCGACCGAAGCCGCCGTAGAACACATCGCGACCGGTTCCGCCGATCAGGATATCGTCCCCCTTGTTCCCGGTCAGCATGTCGTCGTTCTCACCGCCCTGCAGCCTGTCGTTGCCACGGCCGCCGTAGAGGTGATCGTTGCCGAGACCGCCGAAGCCGACATCGTTGCCGCCGTCGCCCGAGATGTAATCGTCCCCGGCCTTGCCGGACACCCGATCGGCGCCGGCGCCGCCCCGGAACACGTCGAAGAACTCCGACCCGATGGCGACATCGTTTTCTGCGGTGACCAGATCGATCAGCGGCTGGGCGCCGCCACCGGTGACCGCCGTGGTCAGCGCACTGAAGTAGCTGGCCGCATCCCAGGATGCGCCGGAAAACACCACCTGCCGCGTCTCGCCCGAGAACAGCCGCAGACCTTCGATCACGCCGGTGGTGATGCCACCGGAATGGGTAAACGCACCGTCATAGATCGCCTTGCGGCCGGCGATCTCGCCCTCCACCACGATCCGCGTCGCGGTCCTCTCGGTGACGGTGCCCTGAAAAAACAGATTTTCGACCTGAAATGGCACATAGGAAACAACACGCATCGCTCGCCTCCTCCGTTGCGATTCCGGTGCGCGGCAGCCGGGCCTCCTCCCGTGCGTCCTGACCCCGGTCCGCTTTTCTACAGGTCTGGCGCGGAGGCGTCCTTGATATCAGTCAAGGCGGGGCGGGCGACGATCCGCGCGACCGGTTACCGGTGCGGTTCAGGACCCGGGCGCGCGCGGCAGTTGCCAGCCGAAGCGGACGCTGGCGATGCGCAGGGCGACGGCAAGCAGCACCCCGGCGCTGGCCGCGATCGTTTCCGTCAGCCCCAGCCTGAGGGCGATGACATAGATCGCTGCCCCGGCCAGCGCCGCCAGGGCATAGACCTCTTCGCGCAGCACCCGCGGCACTTCCGTGGCCATCATGTCGCGCAGCATGCCGCCGCCAATGGCGGTGATCACCCCCAGCAGGATCGCGCCGGGCGCCGCCAGCCCGTGCGCCAGTGCCTTTTCGCAGCCCGCAACCGCGAAGACGCCGAGGCCGATGGCATCGAACAGCATGACGGGCCGTTTCAGCCGGTCGATCAGCGCGCCGAAGAAAAACGCGCAGACGGCGGCGGCGCAGACCGCGCTCAGCGGACGGAGGGTACTGAAGACCGCCGGCGGCGTGTCGCCCAGAAGCAGGTCGCGGACGATCCCCCCGGCCACCCCGGTCGCGGCGGCGAGCACGAGGATCCCGAAGATGTCGAGCTGCCGGCGGATGGCCACCATCGCACCGCTGAGCCCGAAGACGAATGTGCCGAGCACATCGAGAATACCGAAGAGCGTGATGGCGGACATGGCTCTCTGCCTCTTGCTGTCGGGGGTTGGTGTCGGGGGGCAGTCTATCAGCTGCCGCGGGGCCGCCAAGGTGGCGAAGGCGGGCGGCGGCATCGGCGCGGGAGCGAGAACGGCATTTGCGCCGGGTCGAGAACCGGGTAAACCGGCCGGGCAAAGCGGTCAGAGGGAGAGAACGATGCGCGGAACCATCCTGATGTCCCTGGCGGCGGCGGGGCTGGCCCTGACCCTCGGGGCGCAACCGGCGGCGGCGGCTTGGCGCGACCGCTACGAGGTCTTTGGCGTCGAAGAGGGCGACATGCTGAAGATGCGGGCCGGGCCCGGCACCGGCTTTGTCGTCATCGTCGGCCTGCCGAACGGCACCGGGCTGCGGGTTCACAGCTGCGAACAGACCGGCGGCACCCGCTGGTGCAAAGTGTCGCTGGAGCGCGCGCACGGGCTGCAGGGCTATGTCTCCTGGGCCTATCTGCGCAAGAAGTGAGGGGGCTGGGTGGGTCGTCCGCCCGTCGTGGTCCGCCCGGGATCAGAAGATGCCGATCCGATGCGCCAGCCGCTTCCAGTCTCGCATCCTGCGGTCCAGATCCGTGCCCGCCGCGTTGGCGGTGGCGTGGGCCAGGAGGCTGGTGGCGGCGTTGAGCCCGAGGATCGATTCCAGGAACAGCCCGGTCTTTGACGGCGTGTTGATCACCGCGTCGGTCACGTCATGGGCCCAGTGGCAATATTCATCGGTCACCACCACGACCGAACGCCCCTGATCGCGCGCCAGCCGGGCCAGCGTTTCACATTCGGCGGCATAGGGGATGACGTCGATGATCAGCAGGCAGCTGCCGCCCGCGGCCGGTGGGTCGAGCCATTCCGACAACATGCTGTCGTGCCCGGACAGGAAGCGGACCCGGGGCCGGGCGAGGGCGAGCCGGCGCGCGGTATCCTCGGCCAGGCCGCGCACGGTCTGGAACCCGGTCACATAGACATCCGTTGCCTCGCGCAGATACCGTTCGGCGGCCTGGAACGCCGGGGTGTTGATCTTGGCATAGACGGTGCGGACCGCCAGCAGTTCCGCATTCATCTGCTCCTGCCAGTCCTCGGGCAGTTCGGCACCGGCATCGGCCAGGCTTTCGCCGCTGACGGAGTAGCGGTGGCGCAACATCGCCTTGAACTCCTTCATGCCGGCACAGCCGAAGCGGCGCAGCATCCGTCCCACGGTGATCTCGGCCACGCCGGCCTTCTGGGCGATAGACTTGCCGGTTTCGAAGGAAATCGAGGTCAGGTTGAGCAGGAAATACTGCGCCACCTTCGCCTCCTGCTTGGGCAGGGACGCCATGCCCGCTTCCATTCTGCTCACAAATTCATCAAGCGGCGCTTCGGCGTAGGAGGCAAAGCCCTGTGACATGTCGGATCTCCGTGTGACAGAAAACTATCATTTGACGAAAAAGACAGTACGACATCATTTTCTCGACTCAAGGAAAAACCACAAACTGACCTGACAGGGAGAAATCCACGCTATGAAACCGACCTCTCTCGCCCTGACCACAGCGCTGGTCCTGGCCCCGCTGGCGGTTGCCGCCGAAGGCAAGCTGTCGATCTACAACTGGGGCGATTACATCAATCCGGCAGTGCTCGAAGCCTTCACCGCTGAGACCGGGATCGAGATCACGCTCGACACCTACGGCTCCAACGAGGAGATGCTGGCAAAGATTCAGGCGGGCGCCACGGGCTATGACATCGTCTTCCCGTCGGTGCATATGCACGACATCATGTATCAGCTCGGCCTGTTGGCGAAGACCGATATCGGTTCGGCGCCCGGCTTCGCCAATATCGATCCGCAGTTCATCCGCGCAAAGACCGATCCCAAGGCGGAATACTGTCTGCCCTATGCCTGGGGCAATGTCGGCATCGTCTACAACAAGGCGCTGGCCGGCGACATCAAGGGCTGGGAGGATTTCTTTGCGCTCGGCGCCGAGGGCAAGAAGATCACCCTGCTGGACGACCTGCGCGAGACCATCGGTATTGGCCTGATCATGAACGGCAATTCGGTGAATTCCACCGATCCGGCCGAGGTCGAGGCGGCGGCGGACTATATCGTCGACCATCTCGATGGGGTCACCGCCTTTACCTACGATTCCGTGCCGCAGGTGATCTCCGGCGATGTCGCGGCGGCGCATTGGTATGTGGGGGCGAACCTCTTCGTCTCCGAGAACCCGGAGACGATCGGCTATATCATCCCGGAAGAGGGCGCGACGATGTATCAGGAGGACATCTGCGTGCTGGCCTCGGCGCCGAACAAGGAGAACGCCAAGGCGTTCCTGGAATTCTACCTGAAACCGGAGATCGCGGCGCTGAACGTCGCCCAGCAGATGAACGGCACGCCGAACGTTCCGGCGCAGAAGCTGATCCCGGAGGCGATCGCCACGAACCCGACGATCTATCCGCCGCAGGAGGTCATGGACAAGCTGCAGATCTTCGAGGACTTGGGCCGCGACCTGCAGCTCTACAACTCCGAATGGACGCGGATCAAGACCGCGCAATGACATCGAAATGACAACGCAATGACAACGGCCCGGCGGCGCGATCCCGCCGGGCCCCGGGACCGGACGACCATGCCTGCACCTCTTGAAATCATCGACGCTCACAAGACCTTCCGCACGCCGGAGGGTGGCACGCTCACCGCGCTTGACGGGGTGTCGCTCAAACTCGCGGCGGCGGAATTCGTCACCCTGCTGGGGCCGTCAGGCTGCGGCAAGACCACGCTGCTGCGCACCATCAGCGGATTCGAGACGCTGGATGCCGGCGACATCGTGATCGACGGCGCCGCCGTCACCCAGCTTCCGGCGCACCGGCGCCCGGTGAACACGGTGTTCCAGCGCTACGCGCTCTTCGGTCACATGAGCGTGGCGCGCAACGTCGGCTATGCGCTTGAGATCGCCGGGCGCGACAAACGTGAGATCCGCACCCGGGTGGGCGAGATGCTGGAGCTGGTCGGGCTCGCCGGGCTGGGAAAACGCATGGTCTCCCAACTGTCCGGCGGCCAGCAGCAGAGGGTGGCGCTGGCCCGGGCGCTGGCCGGCAAGCCGAAGCTTCTGCTGCTGGACGAGCCGCTGTCGGCGCTGGACAAGAACCTGCGCCAGAAGATGCAGCAGGAACTGAAGGCGCTGCAGCGCGAGCTGGGCATCGGTTTCATCTTCGTGACCCACGATCAGGAAGAGGCGCTGACCATGTCCGACCGCATCGCGGTGCTTGCACATGGCCGGATCCAGCAGATCGGCGCGCCATCGGCGCTCTATCAGACGCCGGTCAATCTGTTCACCGCCGACTTCCTCGGCGAAAGCAACCTGTTGCCTGTGACGCTGGACGGGCAGGTCGCGCGGCTCGCCGACGGGCAGGGCTTCGCCTGCGACCGGCCGGCGGGGCAGGCGACGCTGCTCCTGCGGCCGGAGGCGCTGGGGCTGGCGCGGCCGGAGGGGCCGGCGCTGCGGTTTTCCGGGACAATCGGCGAGGTATACTATACCGGCAAGGACCACCAGGTGACGCTGCAGGCGGAGGCACTGGGCACGCTGCGGGCGCTGCTGCGCACCGGCAGCCCGCTGCCCGAACCTGGGGCGGGGCTGGAGCTCTTTGCACCGGCGACCGGACTGCATCTGATCGACGAGGTGGCGTCATGAGCCTCGCCCGCCGCAAGCTGATGCAGCTGATCGGCCTGCTTGGGGCGCCGACGGTCTTTCTGCTGGTATTCTTCTTCTGCCCGCTGATCATCATGCTGGTCTACAGCTTCCTTACCCCCGGTCTCTATGGCGGGGTGGAATGGCAGTTTTCCCATCTGAACTACGGCCGCATCCTGGGCTGGGCCGATACCCGGTACGAGAAATTCGATCCGGTGTTTCTGGCGATCTTCCTGCGGTCGCTGCGGCTGGCGGCGATGACGGTGGTGACCAGCCTGATCGTCAGCTATCCGGCGGCCTTCTGGATCAGCCGCATGCGCCCGGGCCGGCGCGATTTCGCCATCTTCCTGGTGACGCTGCCCTTCTTCGTCAGCCTGATCGTGCGGCTGTTCGCCTGGGTGCTGATCCTGCGCCCGACCGGTTTTCTGAACCAGGGGCTGATGGCGGTGGGGCTGACCTCGGCGCCGGTCGAGTTTCTCTATACCGATTTCGCCGTCATCCTCGGGATGACCTATGTGTTCATCCCCTTCATGTTCCTGCCGCTCTACAGCGCCATCGAAAAGCTCGACCTGGCGCAGCTTGAGGCCTCGGCCGATCTGGGCGCGACCCGGCTGCAGACCTTTCGCAAGGTGGTGCTGCCGGCCACCATGCCGGGGATCGTTGCCGGCTCGATTATCACCTTCATCCCGGCCCTGGGCAATTTCATCGTGCCCTCGGTGCTGGGCGGGGCCAAGGTGCTGATGATCGGCAATCTGATCGAACAGCAATTCCTGTCGGCGCGGAACTGGCCCTTCGGCTCGGCGCTGGCGATGCTGGTGATGACCGTGGTTCTGGTGCTTCTGCTGCTGCAGCTGCGCCTGGCCCGGCGGGAGGCGCAATCATGATCCTGCGTCGTCTGCTCAGCCTTTATGGGCTGCTGTTCTTCGTCTTCATCTACGCGCCGATCCTGTTGGTGGTGATCTATTCCTTCAACGCCAACACGCTGAACATGATGATCTGGAACGGGTTCACGTTGGACTGGTATCGCCAGATCTTCGGCTTCGAGACCACGATCACCGACAGCGCCACCTATGTCGACAGCTCCGCCCAGCTCTATGCCGCGGTGCGGACCAGCCTGACCGTGGCGCTCTCCACCTCGGTCTTTTCCACCGTCTGCGGCACCGCGCTGGCGCTTGCCGTGGCGCGCTACCGGTTCCGTCTGGCGGGCTTTTACCGCACGCTGATGATGGTGCCGATGATCATGCCGGATATCGTTCTGGGCATTGCGCTGCTGATCTTCTTCATCACCATCGGCATGAACCTGTCACTGATGACCATCATCGTCGGTCAGTCTACCTTTCTGATCTCCTATGTCTTCGTCACCGTCTCGGCCCGGCTGGCGGAATTCGACACCAGCCTCGAGGAAGCCTCGGCCGATCTGGGGGCGACACCGGCGCAGACCTTCCGCAAGGTGACGCTGCCGGGGATCGCCCCGGGGATCCTGGGGGGCTGGCTACTGTCCTTCATCATCTCGATGGACGATCTGGTGATCACCTATTTCATCGCCGGCACCGGGAACACGACCCTGCCGATCCACATCTGGGGGATGCTGCGCCGTGGCATCAAGCCCGAGATCAACGCCATCGCCACGCTGATGCTGCTGTTCACCCTGGTGATCGCGGCGGTCGGCCTCTACTTCAGATCGAGACGACAGAAATGACCGAACCTGCGAAACCGCGCGCCCGCGAATTGGGCGTGCCGCTGCCCGGCACCCCGGGCGGGCTGAATGCGATCACCGATGTGCCGGGGGTCGAGGTCGGCACGGTGGAGCTGTTGTCGTCGCGCGACCCGGCGTTGGCCACCCGCGGCATACAGGTGCAGACCGGGGTCACCGCGATCCTGCCGCGCGGCCGCGATCCGCAGCCGAAGCCGGTCTGGGCCGGGCAGTTCAGCCTGAACGGCAACGGCGAGATGACCGGCGCGCATTGGGTCCGGGACGGCGGCTGGCTGGCCGGGCCGATCATGATCTCGAACTCCCATGCGATCGGACCCTGCCACACGGCGGCGGTGCGCTGGATGATCGAGACCTATGGCGCCACCTGGGAGGATAACCACCTCTGGGCGATGCCGGTGGTGGCGGAGACCTATGACGGGGTGCTCAACGACATCAACGGGCTGCATGTGACCGAGGCCTGCGCCCGTGCGGCGCTGGAGGCGGCGCGGCCGGGCCCGGTGGCTGAGGGTAACAGCGGCGGCGGCGCCGGGATGATCTGTTACGAGTTCAAGGGCGGCACCGGCACCGCTTCGCGCCGGATCGGGATCGACGGCACGGCATTCACCCTCGGGGCGCTGGTCCAGGCCAACCATGGTTTGCGACCCTGGCTGACGGTCGCCGGCCAGCCGGTGGGCCGCGAGATGCCGGAGCACCGGATCGCCGACATGATGACCGAGCGCGGCTCGATCATCGTGATCCTGGCCACCGATCTGCCGCTGTCGCCTGGCCAGCTCGAACGGCTGGCGCGCCGCGCCGCGATCGGCATCGGCCGCGGCGGCACTCCGGGCGGCAACAACTCCGGCGATATCTTCCTGGCGTTCTCCACCGCCAACGAAATGGCGTTGCCGCAGCTGTCGGGCCCGTGGCGGCAGATGACCTGCCTGAACGACGAATTGCTCGATCCGGTCTATCTGGCGGCGGTGGAGGCGGTGGAAGAGGCGGTTCTGAACGCGCTCTGCGCCGCCGAGGACGTGCCGATGGCGCGGCCGGCCACCGGCATCTGCCGGGCGATGGACACCGGACGGCTGATGGAGCTGCTGCGGCGCTAGGCCGGCAAGGATCACCAGCCCCCCGCCGGAAAAAAGCCGGGCCGCCGAAACGACGGCCCGCAGGTGGGGGAGGGGAATGGGCAGGGGTCAGACCACCTGCACCGGCGCGGTCTGGGTCAGCGGCCGGCCCGGGCGGGCGCCGGTGGGTTTGCCGCCGGCAAAGACCTCGCGGCCGTTGACGAAGACCCGGTCGATGCCATGCGCCGGCTGGATCGGATTTTCGAACGTGGCGCCCTCGGCGATGGTCGCGGGGTCGAAGATCACCAGATCGGCGAAGGCGCCGACCGCGATGCGACCGCGACCGCCGAGGCCGAAGCGGTCCGCCGGCATCGAGGTCATCCGCCGAACCCCCTCTTCCAGCGAGAAGAGGCCGACATCGCGCACGTAATGGCCCAGCACCCGCGGGAAGGTGCCCCAGACGCGGGGATGCGGGTGCTTGCCGGTGGGCATGCCGTCGGAACAGATGATCGTGTGTTCATAGGAGAGGATGCGCTGCACATCCTCCTCCGCCATGATGAAGAAGATCCCGGTGGCCGGTAGCAGCCGCTCCATCGCGTCGTCGAGGTCGGTGTTCCACTCCCGCGCGATATCGGCCAGGTCGCGGCCGGCCATGTCGGGATAGGGCTCGCTTTCGGCCACGATCACCCGGGTCGCCTGCTTGTGCCGGCCCGAGTTCAGGATGGTAGAGGAGGCGATCCAGGGCGTGGTGTCGAGACCGACATCGCGCTGCTGCATCTCGTCGTCGATCATCTTCAGCGTGGTGGTGGAGAGCCCGTGGTTGGCGAGGCCCGCGCACTTGTGGTGCGAGACATGGACGCCGCAGCAGCTTTCGCGGCCGACGGCAAAGGTCTCCTCCAGCGCCTCGATCACCCGGTCGCCCTCGTCGCGCATATGGGTGACATAGAGCTTGCCGTGCCGATGGGCGATCTTGCCCAGCTCGATCAGCTCCTCGGTGGTGGAGGCGCGCGAGGGCGGATAGAACGGCCCGGTGGAGACGCCGATCGCGCCCTCGGCCAGCGCCCCGTCGAGCAGGCGGCACATCTCGGCCAGTTCGGATTTGGTGGCGGCCTTGGTCAGATCGTCCATCGCATTGGCGCGCAGGGTCGACTGGCCGATCAGGCAGGCGGCATTCACCGCTGGCGGTTCCGCCGCGATCCGGTCGCGATAGGCGGCATAGGTCGCAAAGATCAGATCGGGGCGGCCGGCGATCGCCGCCAGCTGGCCGGGCAGGTTCTCCGGCCGGGTCACCGGGGCGATGGAAAAGCCGCAGTTGCCGTTGATCACCGTGGTGACGCCCTGATTGGTCATGAATTCCATGTCCGGACGCATGAACAGCGCGGCGTCGTGGTGCACATGCGGGTCGATGAACCCGGGCGAGACGACACGTCCCGCGGCCTCGATCTCGCGGCCGGCGGTCCAGTGGCTCAGATCCCCGGTCGCCACGATCCGGTCGTCGCTGACGGCCACATCGCCCCTGCGGCGCGGCGCGCCGGTGCCATCAATGATCTCGGCACCGCGGATGATGAAATCAGCGTGCATGGTAGTCTCCTGACTTGGTTCGGAAATTATGTGGCGTCGTTATCGGGCTGCGCCGGCCCGTCGTCGCCGCACCAGCGCGCGACGAGATGGAGCAGGATGAAGACGATCATCAGCGGCACCGCCACCGCGATCCAGACGGTCGAGAACGGCAGCGCCTCGGCCATGCTGCGGCTGTGGCGCAGCAGGAAGCCGCGCGCCGGGTTCATGCCGGGGCCGTAGAAGACATAGAACAGGATCGGCAGCAGATAGGTGAGAACGACGATGGATTTCATCGCCTCGGCGGCGATCCCGATCAGCCCGCGGGCGCTGGAGCCGTTGAACAGCGCCGGGTCGAAGCGGCGCTTGAAGCTCATGGTGGCGCCGGTCAGCCCGGCCCAGATCATCGCGTAGCGGGCAAGTTCCTCGGTCCAGGCGGGGGGCTGCTGGAAGATGTAGCGCGCCACCACCTGCAGCATGACGGCCCCCACCAGCACCGCGATGGCGGTGCCCGCGACCACCGTGGCCACCCGGTCGAGCCCGTTCGACAGGCCGATCATCATCTTGGCTGTACGTTGCATGGGGACCGTCCTCGGGTTCGGATTACTGCGCCACCGCCGCGCGGGCGTCGGTCCAGGCCTGCAGGTCCTCGGGGCTCAGCGTCTTGGCCCAGACCTGTTTCGACAGCTCGGCCATCTTGTCGCGCTCGCCCGGGGCCAGTTCGGTGTAGGTCACGCCCAGGCTCTCGTGCTTGGCGCGCACCTTCGGCAGCCAGTCGGCGACCCAGGCGCGGTTGGCGGCGACGCCGGCGGCGATGGCGGCATCGATCTGCGCCTTCTCGGCCTCCGTGAGCAGCGCGTACCAGTCCTCCGAGATCAGAACCACCCGGGTCGAGGGCGAGATCGCGGCGGGGGTGTAATACTTGAGAAAGTCGGTATGCCCGGTCCGGATGGCGGAGTTCGGCGCGTTGAAATAACCCTCGGCGACGCCGGTCTGGATCGCATTGGCGACCTCGGCCCAGGCGACGATGGTGCCGGTCGCCCCCAGTGTCTGGATGAAGTCGAGCTGTTCGGCGTTCAGCGCCCGGAACCGCATGCCCTTCATGTCATCGAGAGAGGCGATGGGGCGGGTGGCATTGTGGATGCCGATCGACCCGCCGATGTAGTTGAAGCCGACCAGCCGCACGCCGTTTTCGATCAACGGCGCGTTCATCTCGGCCAGGATATCGGTGTCCCCGATGATGGCGTCGAATTCCTCGGTCGAGGCGAAGAAGAACGGCAGCGCCACGCCCTTGACCAGGGGCGACATGCCATAGGTGGTCGAAGCAGTGGCAAGGTCGACTTCGACCAGCCCCTGGGCGACCTGGTCATAGCGCTCCTTTTCCGATCCGAGCGTCCCGGAAGGGAAAATCGAGACCTCGAAATCGGTGCCTTTCAGCGCGTCGGCGAAGCCGTGGGCAAAGGCGGCCTCGGCATTAGTGACGGGATCGTCGACGCCATTCATGGCGATCTTGACCTCGGCGGCCTGAACGGCGGCGCCGGCGATCAGGGCCACAGCGGTGGCGGCGAGGGTACGGGACAGAAAACTCATGGCATGCTCCACTGTTGGGTTTTGGTGGGTTATTTGGCCAGCCCCAGAAGCCGGGGCAGGGCGAGTGTGATGTCGGGAAAGAAGGTCAGGACCAGAAGCAGAACGACCTCGGCCAGAAAGAACGGGAAGGTCGCGCGCATCAGCCGCCAGTAGTCCATCTTGACCGTGGTGGCGAGGATCAGCAGCACGCCCCCAAGCGGCGGCGACAGCAGGCCGATGGTGATGTTGAAGCAGATGACGATGCCCAGGTGCACCGGGTCGATTCCCATCGCCAGCGCCACCGGAACGAAGATCGGCGCGAAGAGCGCGACGGCGGCCTTGACGTCCATCACCATGCCGGCGCCGAGGAAGATCACGTTGATCAGCATGAGATATTGCAGCGGCCCCAGGCCCCAGCCCTCGATCACCGCCTTGATCGCCTGCGGCCATTGCAGCAGGGCGGCGAGATAGCTGAAGGTGGAGATCGCGCAGAGGATGATGAACAGCCCGCCCAGCATCACCGCAGTGCGCTGCAGGCTGGCACCGATATCGCCGAGCGACAGCTTGCCATAGCCGATGCCGATCGCCAGCGCCGCGACCACCGCCATCGCCGCCGCCTCGGCCGGGGTCATGAAGCCGAAGAGTGTGCCGCCGAGGATGATCACCGGCAGCGCCATCGCCGGCAGCGCCCGCAGCAGCGAGGGGAAGAACGGCGGCACCTCGACATCGCGGCCGCCCGGGTGATTGTCGCGATGGGCGTAGAAGGCGTTCATCGCCATCAGCACCGCCGCCAGCAGCAGGCCGGGCAGGATGCCAGCGGCAAACAGCGTGGTCACATTGGTTTCCATCAGCGCGCCGTAGAAGATCAGGATCGACGAGGGCGGGATGATCGGCCCGATGATCGAGGAGGCGCCGGTGATCGCGGCGGCGTAATCGAGCGTGTAGCCGCGCCGCTGCATCTCCGGCACCAGCGAGTTGCCGAGCGCGGCGGCATCGGACACCGCCGAGCCGGAGACGCCGGCGAAGAACACCGAGGTGGCGACGTTCACATGCCCCAGCCCGCCCTTGAGCCGGCCCAGAAAGGACATGGTGAAATCGATCAGCGCCGAGGCCAGCCCGCCCCGGTTCATCAGGTCGCCGGCGAAGATGAACAGCGGCATCGCCAGAAAGGCGAAACTGTCGAGCTGGCTGAACAGCCGCTGCGGCAGCACCGCCATGAAGTTTTCGCGCCCGGCGGCAACGAAGGTCAGGATGGCGGAGGCGCCGATCACATAGGCGATGGCAGAGCCGGCCAGGAGGCCGAGAACGGCAAAACCGAGAATGAATGGCGCGGGCATACCCGGATCGTCCCTGTCGTTGTTGCTTTGCGCCCACCTTGGGCAGGGGAGGGCGATGGGGAAATAGAAAACATTTGGCTTTCCCATAGTGTTTTTCTATGCCTTGCCCATCGAACCCTGCGGAGCCCGAGAATGCGCCCTATCACCCTTCAGCGTCTGCAGGTCTTCTGCGCTGTCTACGAGCAGGATTCGATCACCGCGGCGGCACGGCAGCTGCGGTTGTCGCAGCCCACCGTGTCGCGCCACCTGCGCGATTTCGAAGCCGCGCTCGGCCTGTCGCTCTTCGTGCTGGACAAGGGCCGGGTGATGCCGACGGCGGAGGCGGATGCGATCTATCGCGAAAGCCGGTTTCTGTTCGAAGGCGTCAACCGGCTGGAGAACCGGATCGAGGCGTTGCAGAAGGGCGTCGGCCAGACCCTGTCGGTGATGACGGTCAACATGCTGTCGGTGCATTTCGTGCCGCAGGCGGTGCGCCACCTGCTGGGACAGCTGCCGGGGCTGAGCCTGACGCTGGACATCGGCACGCTGGCCCAGCAGATGCATGCGCTGAAGGCGGGGCAGGTCGATCTCTGCCTGGTCGCGGGCAAGGTGCAGGCCGAAGGGGTGCAACTGGAACGGATCGGCCAAGGCCGGCTGTTGCTGTTGACGCCGCCGGATGGGCCGCTGGCCGGCGACGGGCCGTTGCCGATGCGCGATCTCAAGGCCAGCCCGCTGCTGGGCTCCACCCTGCGGGGGCCGGTCGGCAAGGTGCTGGGCGAGGCGCTGGTCGGGCAGGACATCGATTTCAGCTCACAGGTGACGGTGAATTCCCTCAGCCTGGTGCCGCCCCTGGCACAAACGCTCGGGGTGGCCTCGCTCGCCGATGAGTTTACCGCGTATTTCCAGAATGATACCGGATTCGCCATCCGCGATCTGGAGCCGGACCTGAGCTTCGATATCTATGCCATGACGGTGGGGCCGGTCAGCCATCGTTCGGCCGCCCGTCTGCTGATCCAGCGGCTGCGCGCCCTGCTGAGCGACTGGAGCGCGGGCAGCCGGCCGCCGCGTGGCCCCTCGGCCTGAGCCGCCCAGGACGGGCCATCCGGCACAACCGGCGCAGGATTTTCCATATTGATCGGTGGGGGTGTTTTGCTACTATCCCCCTTATTCTTATGCAGACCCGCCGTTTTTTTCTGGGTCGACATGCTTTTATTGAGGATTTTTCGATGGCGCTTGACAGCTCTTCGCCAGCCGTTGTGCCCGTTGCGGCTGTGGCTGATCGTATCGACAGCCTGCTGGACGGCTACCGCTCCCGTATCGAAACCGCAGTGTTCCGCTCCGACATCCCGCTTCTGGGCCAGAGCTTCGCTGACACGGCAGATCAGGTTCTGGGCTTTGTCGACACTCTGAAGACCGGGGTGCGCACGGCGCTGGAGGGGATCGGCACCGCCACGGCCACACTGGAAGAGATCGCCGCGGCGGTCGGCCTGGCGGGCCCGGAGCTGGGCGCGACGATCCGCGCCGACGGGACGCTGGCGCTGGAGTTCGACCATGATGCGGTGATCTCGCTGGCGGCGGAAACGGCGGCGGCGGCGCTTGGCGGTCTGGGAACCGGCATCGCCTTCGACGGGACGCTGGATCTCGATGCCACGGTCGAGGCCGGGCTGGTCCTGGTGCTCGATGCCGAGACCGGGTCGGTGCGGGTGGATACATCGCCCGGTCAGGAATTCGGGCTCGATCTCTTCGGGCGACTGTTGCCCGAGGGCGGGGTGGAGCTCGGCTTTCTCGACAGCCTGCTGGGCGGCTGGTCGGCAGCGGACGGCATCGATCTGTCCTTCGATGTCGATCTGGACGGCAGCGCGGTCCATGCCACGCTCTCCGGCGGGGCGACCTTCGGCCGGGGGTTCGAGACCACCGCCGCCTCCGACATCCTGCCGGTGATCTCCGGCGATCTGAACCTCGGTTTCGATTTCGCTGCCCTTGCCCTCGAGGACGGTGTGGCGATCGACGTCGCCGGCCGCATCGGGCTGGAGAACCTGACGCTCGACATGGGCGGGCTGGTCGATTTCCTGAACGCGGTGCTGGGCCAGATCACCGCGATCACCGACAGTTTTCCCTTCGGCACCGTGCTGGATATCCTGACCACGCCGATCCCGGTGATCGACGCCATCGCGCCGGGATCGCTGGACAAGACCGGCGACGGCTCGATCACCGCGGCGGATTTCATCCTCGCCTTCGGGTCGGACAGCGACAACATGGGGTTCGTCACCGCGATCGAGGCGCTGGTCGACGCGCTGGAGACGATCGACGACCTGCGCGATCTGGCCTATCGGGTCGATCTGGGCGATCTGGTCCTGTCGGCGGAGGCGACGACGGAGGCACGGTTCGATCTGGACGGCGACGGTGTCAGCGCCACGGCCGAGACCGACCTGCTGGACCTGATCGCCGGCAGCGGTCTGGACGGGCTTCTCACCGGCTCGCTCGGCGCCGGGATCGAGGCTTCTGACCGGCTCGACATCCCGCTGCTCTCCGATCCTCTGGGCACGCTGGGTGCGCTGCTGCTGAACGGCTATTACGGTGCGCCGGTGACGCTGGTGTCCTACGATCTGCCGCCGCTGGGGTTCTCGGTGGCGCCGCGAATTCCCTTCGACGTCGGGCCCTTGTCCTTCTTCATCGGCGGCAGTTTCGCGGCGGAGACCGACTTCGGAATCGGCTATGACACTGCCGGATTCACCCTGGGCGGCGTGGAATTCGGCGCCGGTTTCTACGTCACCACCGTCGATGGCACCCGGGTCGATCCCTTCCTGACGCTCTCCTTCGGGATGGAGGCAGGCGGCGGTGTCGGCGCCGGGGTTGCCAAGGTCTCCATCGTCGGCGGCGTCGGCGGTGTGGTCGATCTGTTCCTCGCCGGTGGCGGAGAGAAAACCCGGCTGGCCGATCTCGGCGGCTGCCTGTTCAACCCGATCACCGGTCGGATCGAGGCGAGCCTGGAGGTCGAGGTCAGGATCGGCATCGGCAAGCTGTCGGTGACTGACCGGGTGACCATCGGCGAAACCGTGCTGGCGCAATTCGGCTTCGATCCCTGCGACAGCGATTTCGACCCCGCCACGCTCAGGTTTTCCGATACAGAACTGGCCCGCAAGGTCGCGGGGGGCGAACTGGCGCTGAATGTCGGCGCCGCCTCCGGCCGCCGCGATGTGCCCGGGCGGATCGACCTCGATCCCGCGTTTGATGCCGCCAGCGATGCCGAGCTGGAGACGCTGGAGGCCGCCGGGGTCAACACCCGCGCGCGCGACGAGGTGGTCTATGTCGGTCGCGCGCCGGAGGGCAGCGGCGACACGGCCGCGGCGCTGGCGGTCTCGGCCTTCGGGATCTACGAGGTCTATGACCGCACCGCAGGCTTTTCCCTGATCAGCGGCGATGGCGGCAGCGGCGACGACCGGCTGACGGTGGCGGCCGATCTGGATGTGGCGGTGGCCTTTGCCGGTGGCAGCGGCCATGACACGCTGACGGGCGGCGCCGCGGCGGACGTGCTGTCGGGCAATGGCGGTCGCGATGTGCTGACCGGGCATGACGGCGATGACGTGCTGAAGGGGATGAACGGCGACGATATCCTCATCGGCGGCGCCGGGGCCGATGTGCTGAACGGCGGCGCGGGGATCGACGAGGCGGATTACTCCGGCGCGGCAGAGGGCATCCGCATCGTCAATGTCACAACCGCCGGCGTCACCACCCGGGTCGGGCGCGGCGGCGAGGCCAGGGGTGATCTGCTGACCTCGATCGAATATGTGAAGGGCACCGACTACGACGACCGGATCGAGGCGGACCCGGTCGCCGACTCCACGCTTGACGGGCGCGGCGGCGACGATGTGCTGATCGGTGGGGTGGGCGACGATCTCCTGTCGGGCGGCGCCGGGGCGGATCGTCTCGATGGCGGCGATGGCGAGGACGCGGTGTCCTATGCTTTCTCCACCGCCGGGGTGCTGATCGATCTCGAACACGGGGTGATCTGGGGCGGCGATGCCAGCGGCGACACGCTGGAGAATATCGAGATCTATCAGCTTACCTGGCAGGCGGACAGTTTCTTCGGTGCCACCACCGGGCGGGTGGGCGATGTGGTCTACGGGTTCGAGGGCAACGACCTGCTCGACGGCGGCGCGGGGCGCGACCGCATCTTCGCCGGTGGCGGTGACGATACCGTGGTGGGGGGCGCCGATGGTGACCGGCTCGACGGTGGCACGGGTCGCGACCTGCTGACCTTCGAACATCATTTCGACGCCACCCTGGGCAGCAAGGACGGGGTGGAGATCGACCTCGCCGCCGGCACCGCGACGGAGATCGCCGGCGGCCGCAGCGATACCCTGCTGGAGGATGACGCCGGTAACAGCAGTTTCGAGGATGTGACCGGATCGCGGCTCTATGATGTGATCAGCGGCGACGGCAAGGCCAATGTGCTGCGCGGTCTGGCCGGGCAGGATGTGCTGTCGGGGGCGGGGGGCGACGATACCCTGATCGGCGGTGCCGATGCCGATGAGCTGACCGGCGGCGCCGGCTTCGACACCGCCGACTACAGCGCAAGCGGCGCCGGCGTGACCGTCGATCTGGCGGCCGGCACCGGCGCCGGCGGCGATGCCGAGGGCGACAGCCTGACGGGCATCGAGGCGGTGCGCGGCAGCGGCGGCGACGACGTGCTGCTGGGCAACCTGCGTGGCAACGATCTGGATATCGGCGTCTGGACCGGGTTTTCCTATGACGAGGTCGACGGCAATGGCGGCATCGACCGGGTGATCGTCAGCTGGTCCGACGCGGAGGAGGATATCTCCGTCGTCAAGCTCTCGACGACCTGGGCGCGGATCTATTCCGGCGCTATCGAGGATCGTGACCTGCGGGCGGAGATCTGGGACACCGAGGATGCCACCATCCTAACCGGTGCCGGTGACGATCTGATCGCCTCCGTCGTCGATAACGAGACCGAGGATCTGCCGGGCATCGACCATTTTGCCGGTGACGATTACATCGCGACCGGCGCCGGGGCGGACCGCATCGCCGCCGGATCGGGTGCCGATCAGGTCTTTGCCGGGCTGGGCGACGATACCGTCTGGCGTGACAAGGCGACCAAGGCCGAGACCTTCGTGATGGATGGCGGGCAGGGGATCGACCGGCTGATCGCGGATCTCTCCTATGACACCGCAGGGGTGGTGCTGGCCTCCTATTCGCCGCTCAGCGAAAGCGGGCTGGCCTTCAGCGTTGCTGGTGGCGGCGTCTTCGCCGGTTTCGAGATCCTGGAGAAGATCACCACCGGCAGCGGCGAGGACCAGTTGACCCAGCTGGGGGCTGTGGACAGCGAATTCCACACCGGCGACGGCGCCGATACGGTGACGCTCGATTACGGCGACAACCTGGTCTGGGCCGGCAGCGACGGGGCGGTGGACACGCTGATCCTGGACTACTCCGGCGAGAGGCTGATGTGGGTCGACGCGGCGCTGGAAACGCCGGCCGTCATCGGCGATCCCGCCGGGCTGAACGTTCGGCTGAAACAGGGCTCCGGCCCGATTTTCGTCCTCAAGGGCAATTCGACCTACTACGAATTCGAACGGCTGGTCCTGACTGGCAGTCGCAACGACGACGTGATCGCCGGGCTCGACGGGCGCAACAGCGACGATGTGCTGGACGGGCAGGCGGGCGACGATGTGATCAGCGGCGGGCGCGGCAACGATGTGATCGTCGGCGGCGCCGGCACCGACCTTCTGGAGGGCGGCATCGGCGACGATACGCTGATTGGCGGCCTGGCCGGCGTGATCGACGGGCGCGACGGGCTGACCGGCGGCGCCGGCAGCGATCTCTTCGTTCTGGGGGATGAGACCGGAAGCCATTACGGCGCCGCGGCCGAGGATGTGGCGCGGATCGAGGATTTCGATATCGCCGAGGACCGGCTGCAGCTGGCTGGCAGCGCCGCGGATTACAGCGTCTCCGTCTCTGCCGCCGGCCATGGCCGCATCACCCTGACCGAAACCGGGGAACTGGTCGCGGTGCTGATGGGGGCGGGGGCGGTTTCGCTCTCCGATCCGGCGGTGAGCTTTGTTGCGGTGACCGATCCGGTGGCATCGTCGGGCAGTGGGCGCAGCGGTGGCGCGGCGACGCTGACCGGGCCGGTGCCGCTGCCGGAGCCTTTCGAGATCCACGATTATGGCGTCATCGACCCGTTCGAGGAGGTGCTGCGCGACGGGCTGGCCGATCTCGGGGCGCGGTCGATCACCACGGTCTCGGCATCTCTGGCCGGCAACCCGGGCAGCGCCAAGGCGTTTTCCGACGCGCCCTTCGGTCTGGAAGAGGGGGTCGTGCTTTCGACCGGGGTGGCGCGGGATCTGGCGGCGGAGAACCGCGCCGACGGCAGCGACAGCCGGGGCATCCTGGCGGGATCGGAGGCCGATCTGGTCTTCGAGAAGCTCGGCGTCACCGCCGGTGGCTCTGCCATCTTCCGCGCCGATGTCTCCGGGCTGGCCGGCGGGTTGAAGACGCTGACGCTGACCGACAGTTTGAACCTGGAAGGCGCCGACAGCCTGTTTTCCGGCTTCGACCTCGACGGGATCTTCCTGTCGCCCGACCGGATCGACGCGGTGGGCGGGGTGGTCGATCTGACCGGTGTCGCCACGCTCGATGTCTTCGACTACAGCCCGATAGGCACCCGGCTGGAGGCCGGCACCATGCGCAACCCGGGACTCTTCACCGCCCTGGGCGGGACGGTGAACGGGATGATCGACGAGAGCGTCGCGCGGCTCGGGGCGGTCGATTACACCGGCTCGGCGCTGGATGGTGGCGCGGTGTCGCTGGGCGATGGCGGGTCAGCGACCTTCGAGCTGACCGAAACGGTGGCGACCGACGGGCCGCTCTACCTCTATGTCGGGGAGGCCTATGACGCGGGAGAGGCGCTGTCGGGTCGGGTGCAGGTCAGCGACGGCGACAGCAGCGCCGGGGCCGATGCCTCCACCGATATCGGCACCCCGGGGGCGGCGGACGATTGGGTCACGCTGTCGGCCGAGCTCGACGTGGATCTGCGCGGCGGGGCCGACTGGGCGGTCGCCGATCTCTTCAACGTGGTGATCGTGACCGAGGCGTTTCCCGAATTCGCCGGCACCGCCTGGCAGGATATCGTCGATGTGAAGGTCAACGGGTTGAGCGCGCTGGTGCTGGGCGACGGGCGGCAGGCGACGCTGCAGAACCTTGCCGCGGCGCCCGATGGTGCCTTCGCCGAGGAACTGCTGTTCAACCTGGTGGGCGAGGGCGCCCATGCCGCTGTTCTCTCCGCCGATGCCTATACCACCATCCTGCGGGTCAGCGCGCCGATCCTCGACGGGCTGAACAGTTTTGCCTTCTCGGTCGCCGATGGCGGCGATGGTCTGGGCGATACCGCGATCTTCGTGTCGGCGCTGATCGCGGACACGGTTCGCGGCGACAGCGGCAACAACCGGCTGTTCGGTTCCTCCGCCGACGATCTGATGCTGGGGCGCGAAGGCTCTGACACGATGTGGGGCGGGCATGGCTGGGACACTTATCGGTTCAAACCCGCGCATATCGCCGAGGATGTGATCGATGAGACCACCGGCAGCGGCTTCGACCGGATCGAGTTGGACGTCTATGTCGAGGAGGTGAGCTTTACCCGCGACGGCGACGATCTGCTGCTGCACTACGGCGGCACCGGTTCGGGGCAGAGCATTCGGGTCGCCGGCCAGTATGCCGACGATCTGCCAGTGCCGATGGTGGAAGAGGCGGTCTTCTCCGACGCCACGCGCGACCTCACCGGGGTGCTGGAGTTCACCGGCTCCACCGGCAACGACCGGGGGCTGCGCGGCACCGATCTGGGCGAGACGATCGACGGGCTGCGGGGCAACGACCGGATCGCGGGTCTCGGTGGCGACGACCGGCTGCGCGGCGGTGCCGGGCGCGACCGGATCGACGGCGGCACGGGCGATGACCGCATCTCCGGCGACGGTGGCAATGACATCCTGATCGGCGGTCTGGGCAGCGACCGGCTGAGCGGCCGGGCCGGGCGGGACAGTTTCGTCTTCACCTCGGTGGCGGAGAGCGCGACCGGCGCCGAGGATGTGATCACCGATTTCACCCGCGGCAAGGATCTGCTCGATTTCACCGGCTTCGACCGAGCGCTCTATTTCCTCGGCGGCCGGGATTTTTATGGCGAGGGCAATGAGCTGCGGTTTGACGCCGATCTGAACCGGATCGAGCTAGACTATGACGGCGATCGCGAAGCCGATTTCGCGGTGGTGCTGGAGGGGATCGGGCGGATTACGGCGACGGATCTGCTGCTGTAGCGGCGGCGCGGCAGGTGGCCGCGCCGGTCTTGTCGAAGCCGCGTCAGATCCGCATGCGCGGCACGTCGTTGGGATCGAGCCGCAGGTCGATCAGTACCGGCCGGTCGCGGGTCTCCAACGCGGCCAGCGCCGCCTCCAGATCGTCCTCGGTCCGGACCTCGATGCCCTGACCGCCCAGCGAGGTCGCCACCTCGGCGAAGGAGGGCCAGTCGAACTGGGTCAGGCTGGGGTCCATCTTGCGGTCGATGAACTGGATATGCTCGGCGCCATAGGCGGAGTCATTGGCGACGATCACGATCAGGTCCAGCCCCAGCCGGACGGCGGTGTTGAATTCGGTCAGCCCGCCCATCATGAAGCCGCCGTCGCCGGTGAACAGCACCACCGGCCGCCCCGGTGCCGCCAGACCGGCGCCGATCGCCTCCTGCACGCCCAGACCGATGGAGCCGAAATTGGCGGTGACCACGAAGCTCTTCGGATCGGGGGCGGAGACGCGGCACCAGACCTCGGTCATGAAGCGGCCGCCATCGGTGACCAGGATGCGATCCTGCGGCAGCGCCTGCTCCAGCCGCTCCAGCGTCGGTACATAGCCGATATAGCCCTCGGCGGCGCGCACCGGCGGGGTCGGATGGGCGGTCAGCGTTTCGGTGTCCAGCTCTTTTGTGAAGCCGCTCGGTGCGATCTCGGCCTCGTCCAGCCAATAGACGATGGTGTCCGCCGTCAGCCCGGCATCGGCGACCAGGGCGGCGTCGGGATGGGTGCCGCCGCCAATGGCGGTGGGCTCGATATCCACCTGCACGATCCGCTTGTCCTTCATCAGCTTGCCCTGATCGGTGGTGAAGTCATGCAGCCCGGTGCCGAAGCAAATCACGCAGTCGGCCTTGGCGATCAGGTCATAGGCGGCGGGCGTCGACAGCGTGCCGAAGATATCCATGTTATAGGGGTGATCGCGGAACAGCCCCTTGGCCTTCAGCGTGGTGGCCAGCGGCGCCTCCAGCCGGTCGGCCAGGCGGATCAGCTTGTCGCGGGCGGCGATGGCCCCGGCACCGGCCAGGATCAGCGGTCGACGGGCCGAGGCGATCATGCCGATAGCCTCGTCCAGCATGTCGCCCTCCGCCACGCCGCCGGGGGCGGTGAAGACATCCAGCACGCGGCAGTCGTGGGCCACCTCGATCCACATATAATCGGCCGGCATGTTCAGCACGATGGGCCGGCGTTCGACCTGGGCCCGATAGAAGGCGCGGGCGACGTCGCGGCCGGCGGTCTCGGGCGCGCGGATCTGTTCGAAGCCGGCGCCGGCGGCCTTGACCACCTCGCGCTGGTCGATGCTTTGCAGGTGGCGCGGGTTCGACACCGGCGTATCCCCCGCCAGCAGCACCATCGGGGTATGGGCGCGCACGCCTTCGGTCAGTGCCGTCATGCAGTTGGTCAGCGCCGGGCCATGGGTGACCGTCGCCACCCCGACCTTGCCGGAGACGGAGGCATAGGCCAGCGCCATCAGCACCGAGCTGCCCTCATGCGCGACCGGCACGAAGCGGCCGCCGCAATCGCGCACGAAACGGTCGACCATGAACAGGTTGGCGTCCCCCATCAGCCCGAACATGGTTTCGACCCCGTGGTCGCAGAGGGCACGGGCGATGGACTGGTGGAAATACATCTTGTCACTCATGGGGGCTCTCCTGTTCGCGCTTTTCTCCTTGATAGCGGATGCTGCGTGCGCGAAATGCGCAAAGTTTCCCTCAGTGGAGGTGACCCGTGCGGGGTTTGACCTCGGATGAGCAGGAAGTCGTGAAAACCGCGCATTCATCCCCGCTCTCGGGGTGAATCGCCGCCGCAGGACGCATCGGCCCGCCCGCACCGGCCAGCCCTAGCCGAAGCGCCATGCTGCAATTGCACGGGCCGCCGGCGATCTTATATCTGCAGGGTTCGCCACAGTGGGTGAAACCGGGAGACTGAGACATGGGGTATTTCAAGACCGCTTTGCTGATGGCCGCGATGACGGCGCTGTTCATGGGGCTCGGTTATCTGATGGCCGGGACCGGCGGTATGGTGATCGCGCTGGTGGTCGCCGGGGCGATGAACGTCTTTACCTGGTGGAATTCCGACAAGATGGTGCTGCGGATGCACAATGCGCAGCCGGTGCCGCCGAACGACCGGGCCGGGCTGACCCAGCTGGTCGCCGGGCTGGCCCGCAACGCCGGGCTGCCGATGCCGGCGGTCTATGTGATCGAGACACCGCAGCCCAATGCCTTCGCCACCGGGCGCAACCCGCAGAACGCCGCCGTGGCGGTGACCCGCGGCCTGATGCAGAGCCTGTCGCGCGAAGAGCTGTCCGGCGTGATCGCTCATGAGCTGGCGCATATCAGGAACCACGACACCGCCATCATGACGGTGACCGCCACCTTTGCCGGGGCAATCTCGATGCTGGCGAATTTCGCGTTGTTCTTCGGCGGCTCGCGTGAGCGGATGGGGATCGTCGGCACCCTGGCGATGATGATCGTGGCGCCGATGGCGGCGGCGCTGGTGCAGATGGCGATCTCGCGCACCCGGGAATATGCCGCCGACCGCGCGGGGGCGGAGATTTGCGGCAACCCGCTGTGGCTGGCCTCGGCACTGGAACGGATCCAGGCGGGTGCGGCGCGGGTCGACAATGTCGCCGCCGAACAGCACCCGGCCACCGCGCATATGTTCATCATCAACCCGTTGCACGGGCAGGGGCGCGACAATCTCTTCGCCACCCACCCCTCGACCGAGAACCGCGTCGCAGCATTGCGGCAGCTGGCCGGTGCCGGCGCCCGGATGCCGCAGCGGGCGGCCCGGCCGCAGCCGGCACCCGTCCGGGATGCGGGGGGCGTCTATGAGACCCCGGCGCGCGGTCTTGGCGCCGTGCCGAAAGCCGGCAAACGCCGGACGCGGCAAGACGGCGGGGACAACAGCGGACCCTGGGGCTGAACGCAGAGGGCTGCGGTTTACGATGTGAGGAGAGGGCGCCCGGATCGCCGGGCGGGGGAGAGACGCTCCGGGAGGTATTCCCCCCGGAGCGAGAGGCTTATTTCTTGCCCTGGATCTGGCGCACGTCGCGCACCGCGCCGCGGGCGGCAGAGGTGGTCAGCGCGGCATAGGCCTGCAGCGCGCTCGACACCTTGCGCTGGCGTTTCTCGTCCGGCTGCCAGCCCTTTTCCTCGCGTTTGGCGCGGCGTTCGGCCAGCACTGCGTCGTCCACCGCCAGGTGGATCCTGCGGTTGGGGATGTCGATTTCGATGATATCGCCTTCCTCGACCAGACCGATGGCGCCGCCCTCGGCCGCTTCGGGCGAGACATGGCCGATCGACAGACCCGAGGAGCCGCCGGAGAACCGTCCGTCGGTGACCAGCGCACAGCTTTTGCCCAGACCTTTCGACTTCAGGTAGGAGGTCGGGTAGAGCATTTCCTGCATGCCGGGGCCGCCGCGCGGGCCTTCATAGCGGATCAGCACCACGTCGCCCGGGTTGATCTTGCCGGTGAGGATGCCGTTCACCGCCGAATCCTGGCTTTCGAAGATGCGTGCGGGGCCGGAGAAAGTCAGGATCGACTCGTCCACGCCGGCTGTTTTCACGATGCAGCCGTCCTCGGCGATATTGCCGTAGAGTACCGCCAGGCCGCCATCCTTGGAAAACGCATGATCGGCATCGCGGATCACGCCCTGTTCACGGTCGAGATCCAGCGTGTCGAAGCGGCGCGACTGCGAAAAGGCGGTCTGGCTGCGCACGCCGCCGGGGGCGGCGCGGAAGAACTCATGCACGCTTTCCGAATTGGTGCGGGTGATGTCCCAACGGTCCAGCGCATGGGCCAGGCTTTCGGCATGGACCGAATTGACGCTGGTATCCAGAAGCCCGGCGCGGTCCAGCTCGCCCAGGATCGACATGATGCCGCCGGCGCGGTGGACGTCCTCCATATGCACGTCGTTCTTGGCCGGGGCCACCTTGCACAGCACCGGCACCTGACGGCTGAGCGCGTCGATATCGGACATGTCGAAATCGACCTCGCCCTCATTCGCGGCGGCCAGCAGGTGCAGCACGGTATTGGTCGAGCCGCCCATGGCGATATCCAGCGACATGGCGTTCTTGAAGGCGGGCACCGTGGCGATGTTGCGCGGCAGGACGCTGGCGTCCTCCTGTTCATAGTAGCGCCGTGCCAGATCGACGATCAGGTGGCCGGCCTCGACAAACAGCCGTTCGCGGTCGGCGTGGGTGGCCAGAGTGGAGCCGTTGCCCGGCAGCGACAGACCCAGTGCCTCGGTCAGGCAGTTCATCGAGTTGGCGGTGAACATGCCCGAGCACGAGCCGCAGGTGGGGCAGGCGGCCTGTTCGATGGCGGCGACCTGTTCGTCGGAATAGCTGTCGTCGGCGGCGGCGACCATCGCATCGACCAGATCGAGCGCGGTTTCCTTGCCCTCCCAGACAACCTTCCCGGCCTCCATCGGGCCGCCGGAGACGAAGACGGCGGGGATGTTCAGCCGCATCGCCGCCATCAGCATGCCGGGGGTGATCTTGTCGCAGTTGGAGATGCAGACCATCGCGTCGGCACAATGGGCGTTGACCATGTATTCCACGCTGTCGGCGATGATTTCGCGCGAGGGCAGGGAATAGAGCATGCCGTCATGGCCCATGGCGATGCCGTCATCGACCGCGATGGTGTTGAATTCCTTCGCCACGCCGCCGGCCTTTTCGACCTCGCGTGCGACCAGCTGGCCCAGGTCCTTCAGGTGGACGTGGCCGGGCACGAACTGGGTGAAGGAGTTGACGATGGCGATGATCGGCTTGCCGAAATCGCCGTCGGTCATCCCGGTTGCACGCCACAGACCGCGGGCACCTGCCATGTTGCGGCCATGGGTACTGGTTCTTGAACGATAGCGGGGCATCGAACCCTCCCTGGTAAATGAGTCGGCGCACCCTATACGCCTCGCTTCTGCGAGTGAAATATATTATTGTGCGTCGATTGGGTCTTTGGAGATATAAGTGGAATGGATGTCCGGCAGCTCAGGCATTTTGTTGCCGTCGCCGATACGCTGCACTTCGGCCGGGCGGCGGAACGGCTGGGGATGACGCAACCGCCGCTGAGCCAGTCGATCCAGACGCTGGAGCGGGAGCTGGGGGCGCCCCTGTTCGACCGCACCCGCCGCAGCGTCGCGCTCAGTCCCTTCGGGGCCGCCTGGTTGCCGCATGTGCGCGAGGCGCTCGACGGGCTGGGGGCGCTGCCGGAGATCGCCGAGCGGCTGCGCCGTGGCCGCTCCGGCCGGCTGGAACTCTCCTTCGTCTCCACCGCCGATTACAGCATCCTGCCGCGGCTGGTGCACGGCTTTCGACAGCTCTATCCCGATGTCGATCTGGCGCTGACCGAGGCGACCAGCGACATGCAGATCGCCGCCTTGCGCGAGGGGCACGGCCAGGCCGGTATCATCATCCCCGATGCGGAGGCGCCGGTGCCGGAGGGGTTCGCCTATCGCCGGTTGGTGGCGGAGCCGCTGATCGCGGCGGTGCCGGAAAGCTGGCTGGCGGAGGGGCGGTTGCGGCTGGCGGGGCCCGCGCTGCCGCCGGAGGCGGTGATCTCCTCGCCGCTGGTGGTGTTTCCGCGCCCGGCGGCCCCCTCCTTCTACGATCTGGTGACCGGTTACTACGCCGCCTGTGGCGGCACCGCCCATGTGGTGCAGAACGCGATCCAGATGCAGACCATCATCAGCCTGGTCTCTGCCGGCATGGGGATTGCGCTGGTGCCGGCCTCGCTGCGGCATCTGGCGCGCTCCGGGGTGCGCTATCTCGATCTTTCCGGGCCGGCGCCGGAGCTGGAGACCGGGCTGATCTGGCGCCGTGACGACCGGACCCCGACGCTGGCGAATTTCCTCGCCATGGTGGAGGCGGAACTGGCCGCCGCCTGAGCAGCGGCGGCGGCGGCTCAGCCGTTGCGCGCGGCGGGCGTGTCTGCCGCAGGTGCGGCCGGCTCCGGGACGGGGCGCAGTGCACCGGCGCCGGCACCGATGGCGATCCTAAGCGTCGCCCAGGCCTTGGCGGCGTCATTCGCGGCGGAGGCGGCGGAGATCCGGGCCGAGGCGGCGGAGCGGTCGGTGTCGAGCAGATCGAGGAGCGTGATCGCCCCGTCGCGATAGTTCTGCTGCGCCAGCTGCAGCGCCCGGTCATAGGCCTCGGCGGCCCGCCGCAGGGCCACGGCGCGCTGGCGGTATTGCGTCAGCTGCGCCTGTGCCACCTGCACATCCTCCACCGCCGTCAGCACTGCGGCCTGCCAGTCGATCGCCGCCTGGCGGGCGGCGGAGACGGCGGCATCGCGATTGGCGGCCAGCGCCCCCTGGTTGAAGACCGGCAGCGACAGCACCGGCCCGAAGGACCAGCTGTCGGTGCTGCTCACGCGCGCGACCGAGCCGCTGAGGGTGAGCGCCGGGTAGAGCTCTGCTTCGCTCACCCCGGCCTCGGCCACGGCGGCGGCCAGGGCGGCCTCGGCGCTGCGGATGTCGGGGCGGTTGCGCAGCAGGTCCGCCGGCACCCCGCTGCCACGGGGGGCCGGGATGCGCAGCTGTGGTGCGCCCCGCTGCATGCGCGCCAGGATCGGGCCCGACTGGGTGTTCAGAAGCGTGCCGATGGCGAAGACGTTGGTACTGAAGGCGGCGTTATATTGCGGCAGCGCCGCCCGGGCGGAGGCGAGCGAGGCTTCGGCCTCGGCCACCTCGTATTCGGTGGCGGCACCGGCGTCGTATTTCTGCCGGGTGATCTCCAGCGTCTGTTCCCGGGTCCGGATGGTCTCGCGGGTCAGCGCCAGCGCCTCCTGATTGTAGCGCGCATCGGCATAGGCGGCGATCAGTTCGGCGACCCAGGCCAGCGCAGTGGTGTCCAGATCGGCCTGCGCCCCGGCGAGCCCGGCGAGGGCGCTGTCGCGGCCGCGCCGGATGCCGCCGAAGAGGTCGATCACGAAGCTGGCGCTGAGGCCGGAGGAGGTGGCGGTGCCGGTGGTGGTGGCATCGCCGCCGCTGCGGCTGCGCCCGGTCTCGAGCGCGCCGTCCATCGCCGCATTGACCCCGGTGGCGCGCAGCCTGGCCTGCGCCTCGCGGATGCGTTCCATCGCCGCCAGGCTGTCGAGGTTCTGCTGCAGCCCGGTGCCGATCAGCGCGCTGAGCTCGCGGTCGCGATACTCCTCCCACCAGCGTTGCTGCGCCACCGCCCCCACCGTCGCGGCGTCGCCGCCGATGAAGCGCTGCTGAACGGTGGCCTGCGGTACCTGGTGACGGGGGCCGACGGTACAGGCGGTCAGCAGCACGAGAACGGAAAGTGAGGCGTATTTCACGACGCGGCCTCCTTGCGGCGGGAGAAGAGAGCGACGGCGCGCAGCACCGCGACATAGAGCACCGGCACCATCAGGATGCCGAAGAGCGAGGAGAAGACTATGCCTCCCAACATGCCGATGCCGATGGACTTCTGTGCCGCCGCGCCGGCGCCGCTGGCCAGGGCCAGGGGCATGATGCCGAAGCCGAAGGCGAGCGAGGTCATCAGGATCGGCCGCAGCCGCTGACGGGCGGCGGTGACGGTCGCCTCGATCAGGGCGGTGCCCTGGGCGCGCAGCGCTTCGGCGAATTCGACGATCAGGATGGCGTTGCGGGCGGCGAGGCCGATGGTGGTCAGCAGGCCGACCTTGAAATAGACGTCATTGGTCTGATCGAACAGCAGCGTGGCGACCAGCGCCCCCAGCACCCCCACCGGCACCGAGAGCATGACCGAGAAGGGCACGGTCCAGCTTTCGTAGAGGGCGGCGAGGCAGAGGAAGACCACCAGCGCCGACAGCGAATAGAGCAGCGGCTCCTGATTGCCCGACAGCCGTTCCTGATAGGACAGGCCGGTCCAGGCGGCGCCGTAGCCGCCGTCGAGGTCGGCCACCAGCTCCTCCATCACGGTCATCGCATTGCCGGAGCTGGTGCCCTGGGCGGCGGAACCGGAGATCTCCAGGGCGCGGGTGCCGCCATAGCGTGCCAGCTTGGGCGAAATCTCGGTCCAGTCGCTGGTCACCACGGCCGAGAGCGGCACCATCTCGCCGGCGCTGTTGCGCACGAACCAGGCCTGCACGTCTTCGGGTTGCATGCGCCAGGGCGCATCGCCCTGGACGATCACCTCGCGCAGGTCGTTGCCCAGGGTGAAATCGTTGACATAGGTGCTGGCGAAGACGGTGGAGAGCGTGGTGTTGATATCGGAGATCGTCAGTCCGAAGGATTCCGCCTTTTCCGGATCGATTGTCAGCTGCAGCGAGGGTTTGGTGGCATCGTCGTTGCCGCGCAGGCTGGTGACGCGGCCGTCGGCCTGGGCGGCGGCGACCAGCGCATCGGCGGCCTCGGCCAGCGCGGCGCTGCCGTTGCCGGCCTGATCGACCAGATACATGGTGAAGCCGGAGGAGGTGCCGAGCCCGGGGATCGCCGGGGGCTGCATGAAGATGATCTGCCCCATCCGGTTGCCCCAGAAGGCCCCGTTCGCCCGCCCGGCGAGTGCCGCCGCGTCGAAGCCTTCGCGGTCGGCGAAGTCCTTCAGCTTGACGAAGAGCATGGCGGCATTCTGACCACTGCCGCCGAAGCTGAAGCCGACCGCACCGAAGACGGAATCGACGGTGTCGGTCTCCTCGGTCAGCAGGTAATGCTCGATCGCGGCGACGGCCTCTTCGGTCTGCGGCGTGGTGGCGCCCTCGGGCAGGGTGACCATGGCCATCAGCACGCCCTGATCCTCGGTCGGCAGGAAGGCGGAGGGCAGGCGGCTGTAGACGCCCCAGGCGCCGATGCCGATGGCGACCAGCACGACCAGCATGCGGAAGGGCCGGCGCGACAGCCGGCCGGCGCCCTGGCCGTAGCCTAGGGTCAGCCGGTCGAGGCCTCGGTTGAACCAGTTGAGCGGCGCGAGGCGGGTTTCCCCATGCGACGGCTTCAGCAGCTGGGCGCACATCGCCGGTGTCAGGATCAGCGCGACGGCGAGCGACAGCACCATGGCGGTGATGATGGTGACCGAGAACTGGCGATAGATCACCCCGGTCGATCCGCTCATGAAGGCCATCGGCAGGAACACTGCCGAGAGCACCAGGACGATCCCGACCAGCGCGCTGGAGATCTCGCCCATGCTTTTCTCCGTCGCCTCCACCGGGCCGAGCCCGTCTTCCTTCATCACCCGCTCGACGTTTTCCACCACGACGATTGCGTCGTCGACGAGCAGCCCGATGGCGAGGACGAGGGCGAACATGGTCAGCGTGTTGATCGACATCCCCAGCGCCGCGAGCACACCGAAGGTGCCCAGAAGAACCACCGGCACGGCGATGGTGGGGATCAGGGTCGCTCGCCAGCTCTGCAGGAAGAGCAGGATCACCAGGAAGACCAGTACGATGGCCTCACCCAGGGTGTGATAGACCTGATTGATCGATTCCTCGACAAAGGGCGAGGTGTCATAGGGGTACTGGATGCTCACCCCCTCGGGCAGGGCGGCGGACAGCGTGTCCATGGTCGCGCGCACCCGGGCGGCGGTTTCCACCGCGTTGGCGCCGGTGGCGAGGTTGATGCCGAAGCCGGCCGCCGGCTTACCGTTGAAGCGGCTGTAGGCGCTGTAATCCTCTTCCGCCAGTTCGATCCGCGACACATCGCCGAGATAGACGGTGGAGCCGTCGGAATTGGTCTTCAGCAGGATGCGTTCGAAATCCTCCACGGTGGAGAGCTGCGACTGGGCGCTGAGCGAGACGGTGAATTGCTGGCCCTTGACCGTCGGCTGATTGCCGAGCGCGCCGACGGTGACATTGGTGTTCTGCTCCGACACCGCCGAGGTCACATCGGAGGGGGTGAGCTGATATTGATAGAGCTTCCAGGGATCGAGCCAGATGCGCATGGCATATTGCGATCCGAAGGAACGGATCGAACCGACGCCTTCGGTGCGCTTGACCGGGTCCTCGATGGTGGAGCTGAGGATATCGCCGAGCTCGACCGAGGTCTTGCTGCCGTCGTCGGAAACCACGGCGGCCACCATCAGGATCGAGCTGGTGGAGCGGGTCACGCTGATGCCGCGGTTGGTGACCGAGGTCGGCAGGCCCGATTGCACCAGCTGCAGCTTGTTCTGCACCTGCACCTGCGCCATGTCGGGATCGACGCTGTCGTCGAACACCAGCGAGATGCTGGAAGACCCCTCGGTCGAGGAAGAGGTCATGTAGATCAGACCGTCGAGCCCGGTCATGCCGTCCTCGATCACCGTGGTGACGGAGTTTTCGACGGTCTCGGCGGAGGCGCCGGTGTAGGTGGCCGAAATCCGCACCGTGGTGGGGGCGATCTCGGGGTACTGCGAGATCGGCAGCGATGTCAGGCCGAAGACGCCGGCCAGCATGATGACGATGGCGATCACCCAGGCGAAGACCGGGCGGTGAATGAAGAAGGAGGCCATGATCAGTCCTGCGTGCTGGTGGGGGCGTCGCGCACCAGGCCGGTCCCGGTGATCTCGACCTCGGTTGCGGTCACCTCCGCGCCGGCGCGCAGCGATTTCAGCCCGTCGACGATGATCCGGTCGCCGTCCGACAGCCCCTCGGTCACCACCCAGCTGTTCTGCCAGCTGCCGATATCCTTCAGCGCCAGCTGCCGGGCGGTGCCACCGGCATCGGCGGCGAAGACGACCAGATTGCCAGCGCTGTCATGGCTGCCGGCCCGTTGCGGCACCAGATAGGCCTGAATGGTGCCCAGCGTCACCTCGCCGCGCAGGAACATGCCGGGCAGGATCAGATGGTCGGGGTTTTCGAAGCGGAAGCGGATCGAAATCGTACCGGTGGTGGTGGCCACCGTGCTGCCGGGCGCCACCAGCGTGCCGGAGCCTTGATAGATCTGGCCGTTCTCCAGTGTCAGCGTCGCATCCAGCTTGTCGGCGAGCGTCATCGTGCCGCTGTCGATCTGGTTGCGGATCGACAGGACGCGGGCGCTGGCCTCCAGCATGTCCACCTCGATCGGGTCGAGCCGGGTGACCGTGGTCAGCGCATCGGACTGGCCGCTGGTGACCAATGCGCCGACAGACACATCGGCGACCTCTGCAACGCCCTGGATCGGGCTGCGGATGGTGGTCCAGGACAGCTGCGTACGGGCGAAATCCAGCGCCGCCCGGGCGGCATCGACGGCGGCCTGGGCCTCGGCCAGGGTGGCGCGGGCGGCCTCGACCTCGGCGACGGTATAGCCGGACCCCTTAAGCCGCTGCGCCCGGTCGTAGGAGGTCTGCGCCAGCGTCAGGCTGGCCTGGGCGGAGGCCAGCTCGGCCTCATCGCCGGCGACGGTGGCGCGGTAGCTGGCGTCATCCAGTTTGAACAGCGGGTCGCCGACGGAAAGCGTGGCGCCGGGCGTATAAAGGATCTCTTGGACCACACCGTCGACGCGGGGGCGGATATCGACCTGCTCATAGGCGACGGCGCGGCCGGGCAGGGTGTAGCTGCGGGGAACCGCCTGCTTTTGCATCGTCACCACGCCCACCGCGGTCGGGCCGGCGGCCCCGGGCATCGTCTGGGCGCTGGCGAGATCCGGGCCGGTCAGGCCCAGGAGGAGTGTCAGGGCAAGGGGCCAGCGGCCCTGACCGAACCGCTTGAACCGCTGGGAAATCATCATCTGTCTGCCATTTGTCACTTGCATAAATTGCGTAGTATGCAATAAATGCGGACTATGCAATATCCAGAAGTCACTTTATCCCTGCGAGAGCGCCGTCGGCGGGAAACCGCGCGCGATATCCAGCGCGCGGCGATCGGTCTGGCGCTGGATCAGGGGCTCGATCGGGTCACCACCGAGATGATCGCGCGCGCCGCCGGGGTGAGCCCGCGCACCTTCTTCAACTTCTTTCCCAACAAGGAGGCGGCGATCATCGGCGAGGCGCCGGAATTGCCGGCGGCGGCGGTGGCGGCCTTTCGCACCGGCACCGGGCCGCTGATGGCCGATCTGTGCCAGTTGTTTTGCAGCCATGCGGAGCTGATCGAGCAGGACCCTGAGGTGGTGCTGGCGGTGGCGCAGCTGGCGCGGGAGTATCTGAAGGTGCATCTGTTGTTCGATGCCGCCATGGCGGAGCTGCGCGCCGATCTGGTGGCGCTGGTCGAGGAGCGGGTCTCGGCCTCGCCCGAGACCATCGGGCTGCTGGTCGATATCGCGCTGGTCGGCGGGCGCCGGGCGGTCGATCTCTGGGCCGAAGGGCAGTGCGACAGCCTTCCCGCCGCGGTGGCGCGGGTGTGGGACGGGTTGAGCGCGGCCGGGGCGCTGATCAGCGCCGGCTGATCCCTCAGCCGCGGCGCGAGAGCTTGTCGAAGGGCAGGCCGGTGACCGCTTCGGCGCGCAGCACCACGAGCGCGGCGGCGCGGGCGTCCTCTCCGGCGTGGTGATGGGTGAACTCCAGCCCCAGATGGGTTTTCAGATTGGCGAGTCCATGGCCGCCCCGGTTCCGCAGCTCCGGCCAGGCGCGGCGGGCGATGGCGAGGCTGTCGTGCCAGGCGAAATGCGGCGTCGGCAGGCCATAGCGGCGGCAGGCGGCGGCGATTGCCCGCTGATCGAAACCGCTGTGCTGGATCAGCGAATGACGCGCCAGCAGCGGCCGCAGCGGCGGCAGGACCAAGGCGAAGCCCGGGCAATCCTCGACCGTGGCGGCGGAGATCCCGTGCAGCGCGGTGTTGAAACTGTCGAAATACATCTCCGGGTCGATCAGCAGATCCAGTGTGTCGATGGCCCCGTCCGGCCGGACGAATGCCAACCCGAACTGACAGATCGAGGAGGTGTCGGCATTGGCGGTTTCCACGTCGACGGCGATGAACCTGTAGTCCCCGGAGAGGACGGGCGCGAGCCGCGCGAGAAGGTCGGGGGAGGCCGCCGGCGGTGCCTCCGGAGCGGGTGATTTCACATTGATGTGATCCCTGGATCGCAGGGGCGGCGCTTGAACTTCCGGTGTCGCAACGTCAAGTAGTGGCCCGCGATGATTTTGCCCTGGGGTGTCCTGGCGACTCCTCGGGAAACTGATAAATTTCATACTATTACCATAAGAACCTAAGAAAAGACGCGTTTCAAAACTCTGCCTGAGGGGCCCGGATGAGGCAATCTTTAGGTGAATATGATTTTCGAAAATCACCTTTTGAGTGCAATTGTGTCGCGATGTCACTGGCGGCTATGCGGTTTCGAGGTTGCTAAACTGAACGAACTAGTTCAGCAGGGCGTTGGGGACATGACGTCATGATTCAGGTCCTGAAAACGAACAGGAGATTTAGCAGATGAGCGTTTCCTTCCGCTCCGGTCTGTCTGCCGTTGCTCTGGCTGCCTGCGCCGCAGGCCCCGCACTGGCTGGCCCGACCTACACCTCCGCTTCCGGCGGCACCTTCACCTATTACGGGCAGCTCAGCCCGTCCTACCTGTCGGTTGACGACGGCGTCGACACCCAGGGCGACCTGGTGGACAACGTCCATTCCAACAGCCGGGTGGGTTTTTATCTGCGCCAGCCCTTCGGCGCCAACACCTTCCAGTTCCGGTTTGAAACCGCGCTGGGGCTGAAAGCGTCGAACAAGGTCGGTCAGACCAGCGACCCCAGCAACCTCGACTGGGATCGCACCAATCTGCGGCACGTCGACTTCAGCCTGTCCGGCGCCTTCGGTACGGTTTCGGCCGGTCAGGGCAGCATGGCCAGCGACAATATCGCCACCATGGACCTGTCGGGTACCACGCTGGTCATGGGCCAGTCGGTGACGGACGCCGCCGGCGCCTATCAGTTCACCACCAGCGGCGGTGCGCTGTCGGGCATCAAGCTGAGCGACGCCTTCGCAAGCTATGACGGCGGCCGCAAGGGTCGTATCCGCTACGATACGCCGTCGCTGAACGGGTTCGTGCTCTCGGCCTCCTACGGCACCGAAATCCTGGCCTCCGGCAATGATGACGAATATTACGACATCACCGTGCGGTACGAGAAGGAATTCGGCGAGTACACCGTCAACGGCGGGCTGGGCGTGGCCTGGACCGATAAGCAGACCGGCACCGACACCCGCGACACCGTGGCCTCCGTCTCGCTGGAGCACAGCTCGGGCCTGAACGGGACCCTGTCCTATGGCGACCGCGACACCTCGGGCGACTACATCTACGGTAAAGTCGGCTACAAGATGAAGGTCTTCGCCATCGGCTCCACCGCGATGTCGCTGGACTATTACAGCGGCAACGATCTGGTTTCGACCGGCTCCGAGTCCGAAGCCTGGGGCGTCGGCGTGGTGCAGAAGGTCGACGCCTATAACGTCGAACTCTACGCCAGCTATCGCAACTACAGCTTGGACGACAACAGCGGCACGGATTACAACGATCTGAGCGCCGTTCTGGTCGGTGCCCGCTGGAAATTCTGAGACCGGACGCCTTCGGTCTTACCGGACCCGCCGCATCGCGCGGCGGGTCTCTTTGTTTCGGCTTTCCGGTGCCGGTTTTGCACGCCGTGCCTGCAATCGCCCTTGCACAGCGGGGCTGAGACACATAGAAGGCGACAAATTTGCTGTGCGCGCGGGTATCGCGCGCTTTCGACTCTATGGGGAATACGGATGCAGGTCACCGAAACGCTGAACGAAGGGCTCAAGCGCGCTTATGAACTGATGGTCACGGCGCAGGAGCTGGACGATAAGGTGAACGAGAAGCTGCTCGAGGCCCAGCCGGAAATCGAGATGAAGGGCTTCCGCAAGGGCAAGGTGCCGATGGCGCTGCTGAAGAAGCAGTTCGGCCAGCGTCTGCTCGGCGAAGCCATGCAGGAAACCATCGACGCGGCGATGAACTCGCATTTCGAAGAGAGCGGCGATCGTCCGGCCATGCAGCCCGAGGTCAAGATGACCAACGAGGACTGGAAAGAAGGCGACGACGTCAATGTCGAGATGAGCTATGAGCGTCTGCCCGACATCCCCGAAGTCGATCTGGCCTCGATCAGCCTGGAGCGCATGGTCGTCAAGGCGGACGACGCCTCCGTCGACGAAGCCCTGACGAGCCTGGCCGAAAACGCCAAGGACTTCAAAGCCCGCGAAGAAGGCGCCGCCGCCGAGGATGGCGATCAGGTGGTGTTCGACTTCGTCGGCAAGGTCGATGGCGAAGCCTTCGACGGCGGGTCCGCCGAAGATTACCCGCTGGTTCTGGGGTCCGGTCAGTTCATCCCTGGCTTCGAAGAGCAGCTGGTGGGCGCGAAGGCCGGTGAAGAAAAAGACGTCACCGTCACCTTCCCCGAAGAGTATCAGGCCGAACATCTGGCCGGCAAGGAAGCTGTCTTCACCTGCACCGTCAAAGAGGTGAAACAACCGGTCGCTGCCGAACTGGACGATGAGCTGGCGAAGAAATTCGGCTCGGAAGACCTGGAATCCCTGAAAGGTCAGATCCGGGAGCGTCTGGAAGCCGAATATGCCGGCGCCGCCCGTGCGGTTCTGAAGCGCGGCCTGCTGGACAAGCTGGACGAGCTGGTGAGCTTCGACCTGCCGCCGAGCCTGGTGGACGCCGAAGCCAAGCAGATCGCGCATCAGCTGTGGCATGACGAGCACCCCGAGGTGCACGACCACAACCACGAAGGCATCGAGCCCACCGAAGAGCACACCAAGCTGGCAGAGCGCCGCGTGCGTCTGGGCCTGCTGCTGGCCGAACTGGGCCAGAAGGCCGAGGTCGAGGTCACCGACGCCGAGATGACTCAGGCGATCATGAACCAGGCCCGTCAGTATCCGGGTCAGGAGCGCCAGTTCTTCGAATTCGTGCAGCAGAACGCCCAGATGCAGCAGCAGCTGCGCGCGCCGATCTTCGAAGACAAAGTCATCGACTATGTCTGCGAACTCGCCAAGGTCGAGGAAAAGGAAGTCAGCAAGGACGAGCTGGAAAAGGCCGTCGAAGCGCTGGACGACGACGCGTAAGCCTCGGTCGATCGGATTTTTCGGATCGGGCCGCCCTCTGGGGCGGCCCTTTTCATGTCCGGAGGCGGGCAGGGCGCAGCGATGACCCTGACGAAAAAGGGCCGCTCAAGCGAGCGGCCCTTTTTCAGCTGTGGCGCACTGTCCTTCAGTCGAAAGAGGTCATCGCGCGCTGCATCCCGTCCGGTTTTCCCGAAGAGGCGGTGGCGGGAAGATCGATCGTGGTCTCCTCCTCTTCCTCCGCCTCGCCAGCGGCCGCTTCGAAACGGTCGCGCAGGGCTTCCATCAACGCCATGGCGGCGTCGACTTCTTTCGGCGTGGTGGCGTTCATCACCTGCTCATAGCAATATTGCTTGAGCGCTTCGGCGTATTTCTGCTTGTCGGCGGTGATGTCCTCGCCGTCCATGTCGGGGAACAGCTCGGCCATGCTTTTGCTCGCCATCGCCGGGGTGCGGTTCTTGTAGAACAGCTTCAGCGCGTCCTCGTCGGAGAGGAAGACATCGTGGCGGATGCCGGCGAACTCTCGGATCCCCTCGATCCGCTCGTCGGAGCAATCCATCAGCGCAGCCATGGCGGTGACCACACCCATCGGTTTCGGCGAGCCGATGTAATCGTAGGGTGCATTGCGCGACCGCTTCATCACCCGGTTCATCACCGGATCGATCACCGCGACGGCATCCAGAACGCCGGCCTCTTGTGCGTATTCGAAGGCACCTACCATCACCTCGCTCGTCACATAAGAGATCGAATTGCGTTTTTTCGTGCCGGTCAGCTTCCGGGTGTCGACACAGAACCGGGTGGCTTCCCAGATCCGGGAGCTGCGCAGCGGCGGTTCGCCGTCGAGAAGTTCATAGAACACGTCCGCCAGCATGTGCGGGCCGGTGGTCTGCAGCAGACGCATGCAGCCGACAACATCCCCGTCCTCATCCAGGCAGACGACATGCGCAGGATCGAGCGAGTCGAACTCGTCGATCTCCTTGCCGTCCTTGACTTTGACGTCCCAACCCAGTCGCCCTTCGAACACTCTCGCTCTGAGGCGGTACATTTCGTCCAGCAACTCGCCGAACTTATGCCTGTTGAGACCATCGATTACGATAATCATGGTTTTCCCCTACCGCTATACGTGTTTACCGGACGTTAGCCATGTTATGCAATTTCTCCATTAGGGGTTTCCCGTATGTGTCAAACAATACTAAATGTTTATGAAATTGAGTCCAGCCTGTTGCTGAAAGGCAACATATTTCCTATCGTTTTGAGCAAAAACGACAAACTCCCCCGGGATTTCCCGGAGGAGGCGACTCAGTCAGAGTGGTTCTGAGGGGGAGGCGTCAGGCGGGGTAAATCAGGCCCAGCCCGATGGCGCGACCGACCGCTTGTGCCGTGGTTAACGCGCTGAGTTTTTCACGCCCCGATCGCAGGTGAACTTCAACCGTACGATGAGAGATCGACAGGATATCGCCGATGTCCTGCTGGCTTTTCCCGGCGGCGGCCCATTGCAGGATCTGCAGTTCCCGGGTCGAAAGCGCTGGCCGCTGCAGGGCGGTGTGCAGCACACCCGAGCGCATCACGTTGTCATGCATGTGGACGGCGGCGAACTGCAGCTCGCCGATGACCGCGCGTTTCAGCTTGTGCCAGTCGTCCTCGCCGCAGTCGCGGGTGACGCTGAGCAGACCGCATTCGCCATAGGGGCCACGCACCGGCACGGTCAGGCCGCAGGTGGTGATGCCGAAGTCGCGTGCGTCGTAGAACACGGCGCGGAACTTGTCGTCATCGTTGAACCGGTGCCAGTCCACCGGGGCGATGCTGCGCAGCGACTGATAGATCGTCGGATCGTAGCGATGCATCCCCTGCTTCATGTAGTGGAATTTCCACTGCTCGGGATAGTTGGCATAGCCCTGCACGTCGCCGGTGATCGGATGCGTCGTCGCGTAAGAGGCGTAGTCGAATTCCAGCTTGTCGCAGAGGTCATCGAGGAAGCAGGTGAAGTTGTCTTCCGCGTCGGGGGCTTCGCTGAGGTCAATCAGGTCCATTGTCCAAGGCTCCTTGGGGACAGGCGGCTCAGGTGGCCAGCCCGACTTTCTTCGGTTTCGGGGGCGTGGTGAGCGATTGCACGAAGCTGAGCACGGCACTGCGTTGCGGGCCGGGCAGCTTGCGGAACAGTTCCATCATCAGGATGGCGTCCTGATCGGAAAGAAAATCCATATGGTCGACCGGGGTTTTCAGCCCCTTGTCGGTGGGGGTGGCGGGCCGGATGCCCTCGAAGAAATAGACGATGTCGACCCCGAGTTTCTCGGCCACGGCCCAGAGGCGGGAGGCACTGACGCGGTTGGCCCCGGTTTCGTATTTCTGGATCTGCTGGAACTTGACGCCGATGGCTTCCCCCAGCTCGGTCTGGCTGATGCCCAGGGCATGGCGCCGGGCCCGGATGCGTTGTCCAACGAGGAGATCGATCTTGTTCATAGCTTACACCTGCAGTGTCAGAGGCCATACACGGCGGCGCCCAATGCAAAACAGCGCCCAAAGGATACCAGAACCAGATACCAAACAGTCAATCCTTCCCCGTCTGCAGCAGGCCGGACAGGCCTGCACAGAAAGCAGATTGCAAATTGTTGCCGTAAGGGAAGCTTCATTACAACGACTATCTCCCTAAGGTTGTTCTCATCCCGGGGAGGTGCCGTCTGGGCGGTCCGGCTAGATCAAACCGGTCTCCTTCAGAAGGCCGCGCCGCTTGGCTTCGTAGTAGTAGCCGCGGGCGTACCAGCTGACCGCCTTGTCATAGCTTCCGTCCGAAACCAGCCAGGCGCCGCGCAGATATTTGACGGCGTATTTCAGGTTGGTATCGGCATCGAGCAGTTTCTTGTCGCGACCGTGGAACCCCATGCCCCGGGCGGTACGCGGATGGATCTGCATCAGCCCGTAGTAGGGGCCGTTGCGGACCCAGGGGCGATGGGTGCTCTCGCGGATGACGACGCGGTGCACCAGCGCGCGGGGCACCTCGTAGTGATCGGACCATTTGTTGATCAGCCGCCGCAGCTCCGGTGTCTCGTTCGGATAGAGCGGCGGATCGTAGGGCGCGTTGCGGCTGGAGCGATGCAGCTTCGGACCGCAGGCAGCGGCCAGCAGGGGCATCGACAGCAGGGCCAGCGCCCGGCGCCGGGTCGGGGCGGTGCCTGTCGTGTCTGTCCGCAGTGAGTCTGTCATGGGAGCACCTGATATGGTGGATTTGAATAAAAGCTACTGCGGAACCGGGGCAGCAAGAAGGCACGTCTATGACATGGGCGGCACATTGCCGAGGCATTGATATGAAATTTACCAGTGCGCGGGGCCGGAACGGAAACGGGCCGCGCGAGTGTCTCGCGCGGCCCGTTCATATTCTGGATCGATCCGTTCGGGATCAGGAGGCGCTTTCCTCATCCGCGGCGGGCGCGGCGGGAGCTTCGTCGTCGTCGGAGGCGGCGCCACCGATGTCGTCGAACAGCTCGGCGATCTCGAATTCGGCCTGCGCCTCTTCTTCAGCGGCCAGTTCCTGGATCGATTTGCCGGAAGCCTGCAGCTCGGCCTCTTCGGGCGAGCGTGCGACGTTCACGGAGATCACCACGTCGACCTCGGGGTGCAGGGTCACATGCACGGCATGCAGGCCCAGTTCCTTGATCGGGGTCGGGATGACGATCTGTTTGCGATCGATGGTGAAGCCGGCCTCGGTGGCGACGTCTGCGGCGTCACGCGGGGTGACCGAGCCGTAGAGGTTGCCGCCGTCGGAGGCGGAGCGAATCACCACGAACTGCTGACCGTCGAGACGTTCGGCCAGCGCTTCGGCTTCTTGCTTGGTTTCGAGGTTGCGGGCCTCGAGCTGGGCTTTTTGTGCTTCGAAAGCGGCGATGTTCGTTTTCGACGCGGTCAGCGCCTTGCTCTGCGGCAGCAGGTAGTTGCGGGCATAGCCGGGCTTGACGTCGACGACATCGCCCATCTGGCCCAGCTTGGCCACGCGTTCCAGAAGGATAACTTGCATGCGGCTTTCTCCTTACTTCACGGCGTAGGGCAGCAGGGCGAGGAAGCGGGCGCGCTTGATGGCGCGGGCCAGTTCACGCTGCTTCTTGGCCGAGACGGCGGTGATGCGCGACGGCACGATCTTGCCGCGTTCGCTGATGTAGCGTTGCAGCAGCTTGGTGTCTTTGTAGTCGATCTTCGGCGCATTGTCGCCCGAGAAGGGGCAGACCTTGCGACGGCGGAAAAACGGTTTTGCAGCCATGTCTTAGCGTCCTTTCAGCAGGCGTTGATCAGCGGCGCTCGCGGCGGTTGTCCCGCTCGTCGCGCTTTTGCATCTGAACCGAGGGGCCTTCGTCGTGGCCGTCGACCTTGATGGTCAGAACGCGCATCACGTCGTCATGCAGGCGCATCAGGCGTTCCATCTCCTGAATGGCCGGTGCCGGTGCATCGGACTTCAGGAAGGCATAGTGGCCCTTCCGGTTCTTGTTGATCTTGTAGGCCATCGTCTTGACGCCCCAGTACTCGCTGTCGACGATTTTACCGCCGTTGTCAGCCAGAATGGCGCCGAAATGTTCGATGAGGCCTTCGGCCTGCGCGTTGGAAAGATCCTGACGCGCGATCATGACATGCTCATAAAGGGGCATGTAGACTCCTGTTTCTGTCGAGGCGCATTTCATAGGTGGGGCCTGATCCTTTCGCGGCCCCGCCACGAGAGACTGCGCGGTTATCACGTCGTGCGAAAGGATGGCCCCGTATACAGCAAATCATCGGGCGGGCAACCCCTGAGCGGCGCTTTGTCCGGCAGGCCCCGGCGGCGCATCGGGCGCAGTGGGTCGGGGTCGGGAAACGGCCTGGGATATGCCCCCGAGACGCCAGTGTGATGCCCGGGAAATGCCGGCGGATTGCCCGGCGATTGCCTGTCGCCCGCCCCAATGCTGCCGCTTTTGACCGCGAGTTTGAGGGCAGCGCGGAGAAAGCCGCCCTTCGGGAGAGAGCCCCAGATACCGGGCCCCGGAGACAGAGCGAAGAGGCCCGAGATGTCGAAGATGGATTTTGCAGGTTTTTCCCCGGCCGAGGCCGTGACCACCGCCGCCGCGGTGACCTCGCCGCGCCGCAACGGGGCGCTTTCCATCGTTCTGGCGCCGCGGTTCTCGGTCGATGGGGCGCTGGCGCGCTTTGTCGGCAGTGTCCTGGTGATCGCCTCCGGCGCCATGTGGATGCTGCCCGACGCGCAGGCCGATGCCGATCTGGTGGTGATGAAGCTGGGCGCGTCGCTGTTCTTCCTGCTCGTCGGCGTGGCGCTGATGGCCTATGACGATCTGCTGCGCCGTCCCGAGGCCTGTTTCGATCCGCTGCGGCGCGAGCTGCGGGTGCTGCGCATGGCGGCCGATGGCCGGGTGGAGACCACGCTGCGCCGCGGCTACGACAGTTTCGGCCGGGTCGAGTGGCGCGGTCACCGGGTGCGGATCTACGAGATGGACGGGACGCTTCTGCTCGGGCTCACCGTCCGCGAGGCGGCGCAGCGGGCACAGCTGAGTGACCAGTTGGCGCAACATGTGAATCTCTGCGCCTGACCTCGCGCTTTCGCAGGGGGAGCTGTTCGTCTGCTCACAGATCCTGTTGGAATTTGCGGCCTTGTTTCCCCGCCGGACGAAGTCAGATTGGGGGGACAAGCAAACGCACAACCCAACGGAGTGTTGATCATGAAAACCGCCCTTCTGGCCGCTGCCTTCGCGACTGCCGCCGCCGCCGCCTATGCTGCACCGGAAAAATACGTTCTGGACTCGAGCCACAGCCAGATCGTCTTCCATTACAACCACCTGGGCTTTTCCACCGGCTACGGCATGTTCTCGGGCTTCGCCGGCGAAATCATGTTCGATCAGGAAGATCCTGCGAATTCCAGCGTGTCGGTTTCGATGCCCGTGACCTCCATGCTGACCGGCTGGGAAGCGCGCTACGAGCACTTCATGTCGCCCGACTTCTTCGGCGCCGTCGAAGACAAGACCGTGTCGTTCAAATCGACCGGTATCGAAGTGACCGGCGAGAAAGAAGCGCTTATCACCGGCGATCTGACCCTGAACGGCGTGACCAAATCGGTCGTTCTGGATGCGGTGCTGAACCAGGCCGGCGAACACCCGATGGCGAACAAGCCCTGGGCCGGTTTCAGCGCCACCACCACGCTGATCCGCAGCGACTATAACCTTGGCATGTTCGCCCCCTACGTCAGCGACGAAGTGGTGGTCGAAATCTCCGTCGAGGCGATGAAAGCCGACGCGGAATAATCTTTCCTGTCCCCTCGGGAAACGTCAGGCCGCCGGCCCCTGCGAAGGGTCGGCGGCCTTTCTGCGTGCGCAGGCACGGGAACGGTGTTGGGGCTGCGCCGGGTGGCGGCGGGGAGTGGCGCTGTGGCTGACCGGTGCGGAGAGGACCGAGGACGTGCCTGTGGCGCCGGGCGGAGAGCGCGCCTGGCGGCGCGCGCCTCCGGCGGGGATATCCGGCGGGGATATTTGGGGCCGGAAAAAGCACCCTGGGGGGACGGCGGCGCGTGAGGCGTGGTCGTCGGTGGGGGGCGATGCAGCGCTCCGCACGGGCAGCGGCGCGGGCGGTGCCGGACCGGGAGGTGATGCATACGGGAAGGGCATGCAAAGGGCCGCCGCAGAACCCCGCGACGGCCCGGTCTTGTGGGCCCGGTCGAATCTCCGGGCAGAGCGCTCAGGTCCCGCCGCGGGTGGCGGTCAGGCGAACGTGCACCTCCACCGCGAAGGCGAGAGAGCTTTCGTTGGCCATATTGCTGCCGATGCCGAAATCCATCCGGTTCAGGCTGGTGCTGCCCTCCATCACCGCGGTGCTGCCGTCGAGTGTCAGGCTAAAGGGCAACTCGATTTCCACCGTCGCGCCCTTGAGCGTCAGCGGCCCGCGCGCGACATAGCCATCGGCGGTCTTTTCGATCTGGCCGTGGAATTCGGCGGTGGGGAAACCTTCGGCGTTGAAGAAATCCGCCCCCATCGCCTGCGGCGTGACCGAGCCCAGGGTCAGCGATCCGATGGCGATCGTCACATCGACCGACCCGGCCGGGCCGGGGGCGGCGGGCGCGTCGAAGGTGATGGCGGCGGTCCAGTCGGCGAAGCTGCCCTCCACCGGTTTGCCCATCTGCTGCACGGTGATGCCCAGGGTGCCGTCCTCCACCCGCCAGTCTGAGGCGACCTGTTCCAGCGCGGCGGCCTGCGGGGCGGCGGGCGGCGGTGTCAGCATCTTGGTCGCGCCACCGACGCCGATGGCGGCGGCCCAGACCGCAACGGCCAGGGTCGGGGGCAGCAGGCTGTGATGCTGGGCCGGCGGCTGCGGGCCCTCGCGGAAGCCCGGCAGCATGCGCTGCAGGGTGAAGTCGCGGTCGATCACGAAATGCTTGAGCGCGCCGGCGATATGCGCCGCGAGGGCGCCGACCAGCAGCCACATGAAGATGACGTGCAGCCCGCCTGCCACGGCGGAGACCGCGGGGCTTTTCGGCACGAAGGGCAGCGATTGGCCGAACGGCCAGTAGATCGGCGCAAAGCCGGTGGAGGCGGCGTGGTCGATCCAGCCGGACAGCGGCACCGCCACCAGCGAGCCGTAGAGCAGCCAGTGGACCAGTTCTGCGGCCCAGGCCTCGACCTTGTGTTCGGCGTTCAGCAGGCCGGGTTTGATCTGGGTCAGCGCCCAGAGGATGCGCAGCAGGGCGACGAAGAAGATGGTCACGCCGATCGTCTTGTGCAGCGTGAAGAGAAGGGCGGCGCGGGCGACATCGGCATCGCTGGCGCCAGAGGCGGGATCGCGGACCTGATGCGCCAGATCGGTGGCGAACCAGCCCAGCGGCAGGACGGTCAGGATCAGCAGCGCGGTCAACCAGTGAAAGCTCTTGGTCACGGCGCCGTAGCTGCGGACGGTGTTGGCGAGGGTCATGGAGGCTCTCCTTGCAATATGGCGGCAGGTTACGTGTCGGCAGGGTTTCGGCAACGCGCTCAGGGGCACAGCAAGGGCGCGCCATTGCACAGAGCGGCGGGGCGGTCTATTCCCGGCGCAGACTTAGACAGGAGGACCGGCATGAGCCGCGCATTCGTTTTCCCCGGTCAGGGGGCGCAGACCATCGGGATGGGGCAGGCGCTCGCCGGGGCCTATCCGGCCGCAAAAGCCGTTTTCGAAGAGGTGGATGAGGCTCTTGGCGAAAGCCTGAGCGGGCTGATCTGGGACGGCGACATCGAGACCCTGACGCTGACCCGCAATGCGCAGCCGGCGCTGATGGCGACCTCTCTGGCGGCGATGCGGGCGCTGGAGGCCGAAGGGATCACGATCGCGTCAGCGGCCTTCGTGGCGGGTCATTCGTTGGGCGAATACTCGGCGCTCTGCGCCGCCGGGGCGATCAGCGTCGCCGATACCGCGCGGCTGCTGCGGACCCGTGGTCAGGCGATGCAAAGCGCGGTGCCGGTCGGCGAGGGCGCGATGGCGGCGATCCTCGGGCTTGATCTGGAGGCGGTGCGCGCGGTCGCGGCGGAGGCGGCGGGAGGCGAGGTCTGCCAGGCCGCCAACGACAACGATCCGACCCAGGTTGTGGTCTCCGGCACCAAGGCGGCGGTGGAACGCGCCGCCGTCATCGCCAAGGAGAAGGGCGCCAAGCGGGCGATCATGCTGCCGGTGAGCGCGCCGTTCCATTGTGCGCTGATGCAGCCGGCCGCCGATGTGATGGCCGAGGCGCTGGCGGCGGTCGAGATCACCGCCCCGGCGGTGCCGCTGATCGCCAATGTGCGGGCCGAGGCGGTGAGCGATCCCGATCTGATCCGCAAGCTGCTGGTGGAGCAGGTGACCGGTTCGGTTCGCTGGCGCGAGAGCGTTCAGTACATGGCCGCCCAGGGCGTGACCGAGGCCTGGGAGATCGGCGCCGGCAAGGCGCTGTCGGGCATGATCCGCAAGATCGACCGGGAGATCGCTTGCAAGGCGGTGGGCACTCCGGACGACGTGAAGGCCGTGGTGGAGAGCCAAGGCTGAAGGCTGGCCCTTGAGCGCCAAGATTTTTCAAAAAAATCTTGGCAAAAGTTTTTGAAAACTTTTGTGCCGCCCTGGGCGGCTGGGAGAGACGAGATGTTCGATTTGACGGGGAAGACCGCGCTGATCACCGGCGCGTCGGGTGGTATCGGTGGCGAGATCGCCAAGGCGCTGCATGGGGCGGGGGCGACCGTGGGGCTTTCGGGAACGCGCGAGGCGCCGCTGCAGGAGCTGGCGGCGGAGCTGGGGGAGCGCGCCGTGGTGCTGCCCTGCAACCTGAGCGATCCGGCCGCGGTCGAGGCGCTGCCGAAACAGGCGGCCGAAGCGATGGGCGGCGTCGATATCCTGGTGAACAACGCCGGGATCACCCGCGACAACCTGTTCATGCGGATGTCGGACGACGAATGGCAATCGGTGCTGGACGTCAACCTGACTGCGGCGATGAAGCTGAGCAAGGGCGTTCTGCGTGGCATGATGAAGGCGCGCTGGGGTCGTATCGTCAACATCACCTCGGTGGTGGGTGCCACGGGCAACCCGGGGCAGGGCAATTATGCCGCCGCCAAGGCCGGGCTGGTCGGCATGTCGAAATCGCTGGCCTATGAGGTGGCGAGCCGGGGAATCACCGTAAACGCGGTGGCGCCGGGCTTCATCGCCACGGCGATGACCGACAAGCTCAACGACGAGCAGAAGGCCAAGATCAATGCCCAGATCCCGGCCGGCCGCATGGGCCAGCCGGAGGAAATCGCCGCTGCGGTTCTGTATCTGGCCAGCCCCGAAGCGGCTTATGTGACCGGTGCCACCTTGCATGTGAACGGTGGGATGGCCATGCTTTAACGGGTGGGTGGCCCCACACGCGAAAGCGTTTGCCTCTGCGCCGGACTATGCTATAGGCGGCGAACATTCGGGGCGGCGCCACATGCAGGTTGGGGCCGTCTGTCCATATCCCGGCCCACCGGGATCGAGCCGCCCGGACCGGGCATATATCGACAGCCATCCCGACCGGGTAAGGGCGCAACTGGGGTCTCTGGCCCCGATGGAATGAGGAAGAGACATGAGCGACGTCGCAGATCGCGTGAAAAAGATCGTTGTTGAGCATCTGGGTGTTGAAGAGGACAAAGTGACCGAGAACGCGTCGTTCATCGACGATCTGGGCGCTGACAGCCTCGACACCGTCGAGCTGGTGATGGCCTTCGAAGAAGAGTTCGGCATCGAAATCCCGGACGACGCAGCCGAAACCATCCAGACCTTCGGCGACGCGGTGAAATTCATCACCGAAGCTTCCTGATCCCAACCGGATCACCGAGTTTTCAAGGGCGCTTTCCCGGGCAGGGAGAGCGCCTTTTTCGTGTTCGGGGAGCGGCCGGCGGGTCTTTGGCCGCCGATGCCTTTCGCCCGGGCTGGCGGGCTGGCATCCTGCGCCGCAGTGACTCGCGGCAGGAAAGGACAGCGGCATGGCGGATCTGGCGGATATGTTCGGTGGCGGCGAAACCGCGCGGTTTCTCGGGCTGCCGGCGGCGGAGCTGACGGCGCTGGAAGCGGACCTCGTGATCTATGGCGCCGATTGCGCCACGCCCTATCCCTCGGTCGGGGCCTATTGCGCTGGCGGTCCGGCGGCGATCCGCGCCGGCGGGGCGGCCTATAGCGGGGATCTGACCAAGGTGAACTTCGATCTGCTGGGCCCGGTCCTGCCCGCAACGGTGCGGGCAGTGGATGCGGGCGATCTGCCGGTCGAACCAGCCGATGCCGCCGGCAACCGCGCCGCCATTGCCGGCGCGACGCGGCAGATTCTGGCGGCGGGGGCGGTGCCGGTGCTGCTGGGGGGCGATGATTCCCTGCCGATCCCGCTGATCGAGGCCTTGGGCGACAGCGGCGAGCCGCTGACGATCCTGCAGATCGACGCCCATATCGACTGGCGCGAGTCGGTGGAGGGCGAACCGCTGGGGCTGAGCTCGACGATGCGGCGTGCCAGCGAGATGGCGCATGTGGAGCGGATCATCCAGGTGGGCGCCCGCGGCGTCGGCTCGGCCGGGATGACGGAGCTGCAGGCGGCGCGCGACTGGGGCGTGCACCTGATCCCGGCGCATCAGTTCACCGATCCGCTGGCGGTCGCCGCTCTGGTCCCGGAGGGGGCGCGGGTGGCGATCTGTTTCGACTGCGACGCGCTGGATCCGGCGATCATGCCGGCGGTGATCGCGCCGACGGCGGGCGGCCTGAGCTATGCCCAGGTGCTGGAGCTGATCCGGGCGGTGGCGGCCCGGGCGCGGATCGCGTCTTTCGACATGGTGGAGTTCATGCCGCCGCAGGATCGCGACGGCCTCGGCGCGCGGACCGCGGCGCAGTTGCTGGCCTCGGTCATCGGGCTGATCGGCGGGCAGAAGGCCGCGCGGCGCTGATCGTGCCCTTTCTCTTGCCCCCAAGGCCCGCCGCAGGGTAAGAGCGGTTCTCGAACGAATTGAGGCAAGAGGGCTTTAGATGCGCAGAGTCGTTGTAACCGGGCTGGGATTGGTGACGCCTTTGGCCTGCGGGGTCGAGGAAAGCTGGTCGCGGCTGCTGGCCGGACAATCCGGCGCCGGTCCGATCACACGCTTCGATGCCAAGGCCAGCGGCGTGACGACGACCTATGCCTGCGAAGTGCCGCTGGGCGACGGAACCGACGGCACCTTCAATGCCGACGACTGGATGCTGCCGAAGGAACGGCGCAAGGTCGACGATTTCATCCTCTATGGAATTGCGGCGGCCGAGATGGCGGTGCGCGATTCCGGCTGGATGCCCGAGGACGAGGAAAGCCGAGAGCGTACCGGTGTGATGATCGGCTCCGGCATCGGCGGGCTGAACTCTATCGCGGAAACCGCTGTTCTGATCAAGGAACGCGGGCCGCGGCGGGTGTCGCCCTTCTTCATCCCGGGAGCGCTGATCAACCTGATTTCGGGGCAGGTGTCGATCCGCTTCGGCTTCAAGGGTCCGAACCACGCGGTGGTCACCGCCTGTTCCACCGGTGCCCATGCGATCGGAGACGCCACCCGGCTGATCAAATACGGCGATGCCGATGTGATGATCGCCGGCGGTGCGGAGGCGGCGATCAGCGAGATCGGGATTGCCGGTTTCAACGCCTGTAAGGCGCTGAGCACCAAATACGGCGACGACCCGCAGGCGGCGAGCCGTCCCTATGACACCGACCGCGACGGTTTCGTGATGGGCGAGGGCTCCGGCATCGTGGTGCTGGAGGAATATGAACACGCCAAGGCGCGCGGCGCCAAGATTTATGCCGAGGTGCTGGGCTATGGCCTGTCGGGCGATGCCTATCACATCACCGCCCCGGCGGAGGATGGCGACGGTGCCGAACGGTCGATGCGCGCGGCGCTGAAACACGCCGGGCTGGAGCCGGGCGATATCGATTACATCAACGCGCATGGTACCTCGACCATGGCCGACACCATCGAGCTGGGCGCGGTGGAGCGGCTGATGGGCAATGCGGCGGCGCGGGTCACCATGTCCTCGACCAAGTCGATGACCGGGCACCTGCTGGGCGCGGCCGGTGCGATCGAGGCGATCTTCTCGATTCTGGCGATCCGCGATCAGGTGGCGCCGCCGACCATCAACCTGGACAATCCGGCGGTGGACACGCCGGTGGATCTGGCGCCGAACCAGAAGCGCGAACGGGAGATCAACGTGGCCCTGTCGAACAGCTTCGGCTTCGGCGGTACCAATGCGAGCGTGCTGTTCGGGAAGCTCGATTAAATGTGGCGCAGCCTCGCTTCGAACATGCTGACCGTCCTGGTAGTGCTGCTGTTCCTGCTGGCCGGCCTGATCCTGTGGGGGCAGCGGGAATATGTCGCCGAGGGGCCGCTGGATCACGCGGTCTGCGTGCGGGTGCCCGGCGGCGCGACCATGAGCCGGGTCAGCCGCAACCTTGAGGACCAGGGCGCGATCACCAGCGGCACGATCTTTCGTCTGGGGGCACAATACACCGAGAAGAGCGGCCAGCTGAAAGCCGGCAACTTTCTGGTGCCGGCCAATGCCTCGATGCAGGAGATCGTCGATGCGGTCACCCGCGGCGGAGCCAGTACCTGCGGCGCCGAGGTGGTCTATCGGATCGGCGTGACCCGGAACCGGGTGGAACTGCGCGAGCTCGACCCCAACCTGATGGAAGAGGTCGAACTGGCCAAATTCGATCTGGGGGCCGAGGATGTGCCGGCGGTGTTCGCCGAGAAGGCGGCCGAAAACGATACCAGTTTCCGCATCGCCGTTGCCGAAGGGGTGACCAGCTGGCAGGTGGTCGACGCCCTGAAGGCGATCGGTGCGCTGAGCGGCGATATCGCCGAGGTGCCGGCCGAGGGCATGCTGGCGCCGCACAGCTATGAGTTCACCCGCGGCACCGAACGTGCCGCCCTGATCCGCCAGATGGAGAGCCTGCAGCAGCAGCGCATCGATCAGGCCTGGGCCGAGCGTCAGGAGGGGCTGCCCTTCGACACGCCGGAAGAGATGCTGGTTCTGGCCTCGATCATCGAGAAGGAAACCGGTGTCCCCGACGAACGGCGCACGGTGGCGAGCGTTTTCGTCAACCGGCTGGACAAAGGCATGCGGCTGCAGACAGACCCGACGGTGATCTATGGCATCACCAAGGGCCAGGGTATCCTGGGGCGGGGCCTGCGGCAGAGCGAGCTGCGGCGTGTAACCCCCTGGAATACCTATGTGATCGAGGGTCTGCCACCGACGCCCATCGCCAACCCCGGGCTGGCCAGCCTGGAGGCGGCGGTCAATCCGGCGGAGACCGATTTCATCTTCTTCGTGGCCGATGGCACCGGTGGTCATCTGTTCTCCGCAACGCTGGAAGAGCATAACCGCAATGTCGCGAAATGGCGCGAGATCGAGGCGGAGCGCGCCAAGAGCGGGGATTGATCCGGCCGTTGCCGGCGTACGGAACGGATGAATTTCATTAAGAGGGCCGGGCGGTTATCCCCCGGCCCTTATACCGTTCCGGATTGACTTTGCGGCCGATTTCACCTATAGGTTGTGTCATGCTAGAAGAACTGGGCGAACGGCCGCGGGATATCCCGCAGGCCGTTTTTTCGTTCTTTCGTGTGGAGATCACGCAGGCATGAGGTCAATGGGCAGAGATGATCTTGATCACCCCGGAGGAGCGGGTTTCGAAAACGGCTGATCTGCTGCGATCGCTGGAACAATCGGTGCAGGAGCTGCGGCAGCTGACCGAGGGACTGAAGGCGGAAATCGAGGCCGGGGGGGCGGCGGATATCGCCGCGCGCAGCCGGGAGCTGGAGCAGGCCGGGCGCCTGATCCGCTCCTGCCAGAAAGTGGAGGAATGTTTTGTCGAACAGCAACAGCGTAAAGCAGGCATCGCAAGGGGCGGATATGCGCTCGACCTCGATGCCGCCAGACTTGAGGTCGGGTGCCGCCTGGCTCGCCTGCGCACCTGCGGCGATCCGTGAACAGTTTCTGGAGGAGATCGGAGAGGGAGGGCTGTGTGCCCTTCCTTATCTGTTCGAGTTCTGGGCACTGCCGCATCAGCTGTCGCCGGAGGGCGCCTGGCGGGCATGGGTGATCATGGGCGGGCGTGGTGCCGGCAAGACCCGGGCCGGTGCCGAATGGGTGCGCGCGCAGGTCGAAGGGGCGCGGCCGCTGGACAAGGGGAAGTGCCGTCGTGTGGCGCTGGTGGGCGAGACCTATGATCAGGTGCGTGATGTGATGATCAAGGGCGACAGCGGCATTCTGGCCTGTTCGCCGCCGGACCGGCGACCGGTCTGGAAGGCATCGGAGCGGCGGCTGATCTGGCCCAACGGGGCCGAGGCGCAGGCATTTTCGGCGCAGGACCCCGAGGCGCTGCGCGGCCCGCAGTTCGATGCCGCCTGGGCCGATGAACTGGGGAAATGGCCGAAGGCGGAGGCGCCTTGGGACATGCTGCAGTTCGCGCTGCGGCTGGGGGACGATCCGCGGGTCTGTGTCACCACCACGCCGCGGAACGCGGCGGCGCTGAAGGCGCTGCTCGCAGCGCCCTCGACGGTGGTGACCCAGGCGCCGACCGAGGCGAACCGGGCCAATCTGGCGGCCTCCTTCCTGGCCGAGGTGCGGGCGCGCTATGCGGGCACCCGGCTGGGGCGGCAGGAACTGGACGGGGTGCTGCTGGAGGATGCGGAAGGCGCGCTCTGGACCTCGGGGATGCTGGAGACGGCGCGGGTCGACAAGGTGCCGCCGCTCGACCGGGTGGTGGTGGCCCTGGACCCGGCGGTGACCGGCGGGGCCAGGGCGGATGCCTGCGGCATCGTCGTGGCCGGCGCGCAATTGCAGGGGCCGCCGCAGGACTGGCGGGCCTGGGTGCTGGCGGATCGCACGGTCTGCGGCGCCGGGCCGACGGATTGGGCACGGGCCGCGATCCGGGCGATGGAGGAGTTCGGCGCTGAACGGCTGGTGGCCGAGGTCAACCAGGGCGGTCAGCTGGTCGAGGAGGTGCTGCGCCAGGTCGATCCCCTGGTGCCGTTCCGCGCGGTGCGCGCCAGCCGGGGCAAGGTGGCGCGGGCGGAACCGGTGGCGGCGCTTTATGAACAGGGGCGGGTGAAGCATCTGCGCGGGCTGGTGGCGCTGGAGGAACAGATGTGCCGGATGACCCAGCGCGGATACGACGGGCCGGGATCTCCCGACCGGGTCGATGCGCTGGTCTGGGCGCTGCATGAGCTGATCGTGGCACCGTCGTCCCATTGGCGGCGGCCGCGGCTCAGGGTGCTCTAGCCACCGGGGCGCCCGTTTCCCGCCGTTGCGCAGGGAGCGCACGCCCCGTTTCCGCCCTGTTCGGTTCTGGCTGTCATAACCGCTCCATCCCGGGGAGACGGCAGAAGGAACGAACCGATGGCATTCGATTTCATGCGGCGGCCGCGCAAGGCGGTCGAGAGCGGCGAACGCAAGGCCAGCGCCGCCGGGCCGATGGTGGCCTGGCAGAGCGCCGGGCGCGTTGCCTGGTCGCCGCGCGATGTCGTGACGCTGACGCGGACCGGCTATCTGGGCAATCCGGTGGCGCATCGCGCGGTCAAGATGATCGTCGAGGCCGCCGCCGCTCTGCCCCTGGTGCTGCAGGACCGGCAGCGTCGGTTCGACAGCCATCCGGTGCTGGCGCTGGTGCGGCGGCCCAATGCGGGGCAGAGCCGGGCGGAATTCCTTGAGGCGCTGGTGGCGCAGCTGTTGCTGAGCGGCAATGGCTATGTCGAGGCGGTGATGCGGGCGGAGGCGGCCCCCGGAGAGCTGCCGCTGGAGTTGCATGTACTGCGGTCGGACCGGATCGAGGTGGTGCCGGGGGCGGATGGCTGGCCGATGGCCTATGATTATGTGCTGGGCGCGCGCCGGCATCGGTTCGACTTGGCGGGGCCGGTGCCGGTGATCTGCCATGTGAAGAACTTTCACCCCCAGGACGATCACTACGGCTTCGCCCCGTTGCAGGCGGCGGCGATGGCGGTTGACGTGCATAACAGCGCCTCGCGCTGGTCGAAATCGCTGCTGGACAATGCAGCGCGGCCCTCGGGCGCGCTGGTCTGGCGTGGCAGCGATGGGCTGGGCGTTATGGCTGAGGACCAGTTCCGCCGGCTGTCCGAGGAGATCGAGGAGAATTATCGCGGCGCCCGCAATGCCGGCCGGCCGATGGTTCTGGAGGGCGGCCTGGATTGGAAGCCGATGGGATTTTCGCCCAGCGACATGGAATTCCAGAAGACCAAGGAGGCGGCCGCGCGGGAGATCGCGCAGGCCTTCGGGGTGCCGCCGATGCTGTTGGGGATCCCGGGCGATGCCACCTATGCCAACTATCAGGAGGCCAACCGGGCGTTTTATCGGCTGACGGTGTTGCCGTTGGCGGGCCGGGTGGTGGCGGCGCTGTCGGACTGGCTGATGCGCCATTGCGGCGAGACGGCGGAGCTGCGGCCGGATCTGGACCAGGTGCCGGCGCTGGCGGCGGAGCGCGAGGCGCAGTGGAACCGGGTGCTGAAGGCTGATTTCCTCAGCGAGGCGGAGAAGCGCGCCCTGCTGGGCCTGCCGCCGCGGGTCCGGGGCCTGAGCGATGACTGATCCGCGTGACGCGGCGCTGTTCGAATGCGCACCGGGGCTGCGGCTGGCGGCGCATGAGCGGGTGAGCCAGATCCAGCACGACAATATCTGCCACCGGCTCGACCGGCTGGAGGAGTTGATGGAGCGGCTGGAGCGGCGGCTGTGGCTGACCGTCTATGGCGTGGTGGCGATGATCCTGGCGCAGGCGCTGCAATCGGTGCTGACCGCCGGCACCGGCTGAAAAAGGGGAACTCCGATGCATGCGATCGCTGGTCCGATGGAGGGCCTGGAAAGAAAATTTACTCATTTTGGTGAGGGGTTACGCGTCGATTCTGATGCGATGATCGAAGGATATGCCAGCCTGTTCGATCATCCCGATCAGGGCGGCGACATCGTCCGCCGAGGCGCCTATGCGGCTTCGCTTCAGGCGCTGGCAGCGGCGGGACAGCGGGTCAAGCTGCTGTGGCAGCACGATCCGGCTCAGCCGATCGGCTTGTGGGAAGAGCTGCGCGAGGACAGCCGTGGGCTGTGGGTTCGAGGCCGATTGCTGACGGCGACACAGAAGGGGCGCGAGGCGGCGGCACTGGTGGCGGCGGGCGCGATCGACGGGCTGTCAATCGGCTATCGCACCAAACGGTCGGAGCGGACGGCGGCGGGCGGGCGGCTGCTGACCGAAGTCGAGCTTTGGGAGGTGTCGCTGGTGACCTTCCCGATGCTGCCGGGGGCGCAGGTGGCGGCCAAGGCGGTGCCGCCGGCGGAGGAGACGGGCTGGCTGCATATCGCGGAGATCCTGCGGGATGCGCGGTTGCAGCGAGGTGGGCGGGCGCCGGGGCAGCGCCCGCCCGGTGGGATGGACAGGGAAAACGAGGCAATGGAATGACGGCGGATCAGAGGCCGGATGCAGTGGGCCCGGTGGCGCCCGGGCTGTTGGAACTGGGGCGCGAAATGGAACGCTTCGTAAGCGATATCAATGAGTTTCAGTCTGAAATGGAACTGAAGCTTCAGAAAATGGAAGGGCGACTGACCATGCTGGATCGGAACTCTCACGCGGCGGCACGTCCGCCCCTGGCACGGGCGGCGGAGGCCGGCGCCCCGCATCTGAAGGCGTTCAGGGCCTATCTGCGCAATGGCGACGATGATGGGCTGCGCGGGCTGGAGCTGGAGGGCAAGGCGCTGTCGACGGCGGTGAACAGCGACGGCGGCTATCTGGTCGATCCGCTGACCGCGGAGACGGTGCAGTCGGCGCTGCGGGCGACCGCCTCGATCCGGTCGATCGCGACGGTGGTGCGGGTGGAGGCGACCTCCTACGACGTGCTGATCGACCAGACTGAGCTGGGCGCCGGCTGGGCCACGGAAACCGGCAGCCTGAACGAGACGGCGACGCCGCAGATCGACAGGATTTCGATCCCGCTGCATGAGCTGAGCGCGCTGCCGAAGGCGAGCCAGCGGCTGCTGGATGACGCGGCCTTCGATGTCGAAAGCTGGCTGGCGGAACGGATCGCCGACAAATTCGCCCGCGCCGAGGCGCAGGCCTTTGTCAGCGGCGACGGGATCGACAAGCCGACTGGATTTCTGACCCACGACATCGTGGCGAACGACAGCTGGGCCTGGGCAAGCCTGGGCTATATCGCCACTGGCGCCACGGGCAGCCTGCCGGGGACCGATCCGGTCGTCGATCTGGTCTATGCGCTGGGGGCGCAGTACCGCGCCAACGCCAGCTTCGTGATGAATTCGAAGACCGCCGGCGTGCTGCGCAAGATGAAGGACAACGATGGCCGGTTCCTCTGGGCGGATGGGCTGGCGGCGGGGGAACCGGCACGGCTGCTGGGCTATCCGGTGCTGATCGCCGAGGACATGCCCGATATCGCCACGGATGCCTGCGCGGTGGCCTTCGGCGATTTCCACGCCGGCTATACCATCGCCGAGCGGCCCGATCTGCGGGTGCTGCGCGATCCGTTCAGCGCCAAGCCGCATGTGCTGTTCTATGCGACCAAGCGGGTCGGCGGCGACGTGACGGACTTCGCGGCGATCAAGCTGCTGAAATTCGGCTCCGCCTAAGGCGGGCCGGATCGCGGACCCGCCCAGGGCGGGGACTGCGGCGGGCGCGTGCCGGGGATGACCGTTCCCCGTGTTGTCTAGCAGCTCCCCTCCGTCCGAGCGACACGGGAGCGCGGTGCGCGTCCGTGCCAGAGGCGACGGAGAGGGGCCGGAGAATGCAAATGATGTTGAGCGAAGAGACCGCCATTGCCGATGCGGCCTGGCCGGTAGCGGAGTTCCGGGCGCATCTGCGGCTGGGCAGCGGGTTTGCCGGCGACGATCTGCAGGGCGATCTTCTGATCGGGTTTCTGCGCGCGGCGCTGGCCGCGATCGAGGCCCGGACCGGGCGGGTGCTGCTGATCCGGGACTTCGCCTGGCGGATCGGGGCCTGGCGCGATGCGCGGGGCGAGCCTTTGCCGCTGGTGCCGGTCGTGGCGGTGAATGCGCTGATCCTGATCGACGGTGATGGCGGCGAAACCCCCGTCGATCCAGGGCTTTACCGGCTGGTGCCGGACGATCAGCTGCCGCTGCTGCGACCGAGTGGTATGGTGTTGCCGGTGATCCCGACCGAGGGCGCGGCGCGGCTGAGCCTGCGCGCCGGAATGGCTGCCGGCTGGGACGATCTGCCGGCGGACCTGGGACAGGCGGTGTTGTTGCTGGCGGCGCATTATTACGAATACCGGGCGGAAACGACGCTGTCGGCCGGCTGCATGCCCTTCGGGGTGAACAGTCTGATCGAGCGCTATCGCCGGCTGCGGTTCGGGAGGCTGGGATGAGCCTGCCGGTGCTGAACCGCCGGTTGGTGCTGGAGGCGGCGGAGCGTGTCCCCGATGGTGCCGGGGGGGCGATCCAGAGCTGGGTCTCGCTGGGGGAGCTCTGGGCCGAGGTGCGGGCGCGCAGCGGCCGGGAACGGGCCCGGGCGGGGGAACCGGTATCGCGCGTCAGCTATCGCATCGTGGTGCGCGGGGCGCCGGCGGGCGCGTTGCAGCGTCCGCTCCCGGATCAGCGGTTCCGCGACGGCGCCCGGCTGTATCTGATCCGGGCGGTAACCGAGGCCGATGCGGCCGGGCGTTATCTGGTCTGTTTCGCCGATGAGGAGGTAGCGGCATGAGCTATGCGCTGGCGGGCCCCCTGCAGGCGGGCATCTATGCGCATCTCGCGGCGGATGCGGCGCTGAACGGGCTGATCGCGGGGGCGATCTTTGACGGGGTGCCGCCGGGCGAACTGCCGCTGACCTATGTCTCGCTCGGGGCGGAAATGGTGCGTGACCGTTCCGATGCCGACGGCGCAGGGGCGCTGCATCGGGTCACCGTATCGGTGATCTCCTCTGCGCCCGGTTTCGCCGCGGCGAAGGCGGTGGCCGCGGCGGTGAGCGATGCGCTGGCGGATGCCCGACCGGGGCTGAGCCGGGGGCGGGTGGTGGCGATCTGGTTCGAACGTGCGACGGCGAAGCGGAGCGGCAGCTCCGGGCAGCTCAGGCGGATCGACCTGACGTTTCGTGCCAGGGTCGAGGATGCGTAATTCTTCAAGCGAGAGAGGTGGCAGATGGGAGCCCAGAACGGCAGGGATCTGTTGATCAAGGTGGACATGAGCGGTGATGGCCTGTTCGGGACCGTAGCGGGATTGCGCGCCACGCGGGTGAGTTTCAACGCCGAGAGCGTCGATGTGACCAGTCTGGAGAGCGCTGGCGGCTGGCGGGAGCTCTTGTCGGGGGCGGGGGTGAAATCAGCCTCGATCTCTGGCTCGGGCGTGTTCAAGGATGCCGATACCGACGAGCGCGCGCGGCAGATCTTCTTCGATGGGGAAACGCCGGATTTCCAGGTGATCATCCCCGATTTCGGGGTGGTCGAGGGGCCGTTCCAGATCACTGCCATCGAGTATTCGGGCAATCACGATGGCGAGGCGACCTATGAGTTGGCGATGGCCAGCGCCGGGGCGCTGACCTTCTCGGCGCTGTGACCGGGGCGTCGGAGATGGTGAACCCCTGGGCCGGAGAGGTGGCGCTGGTCGTCGGCGGCGAGCAGCGGGTGTTGAAGCTGACCCTCGGCGCGCTGGCGGAGTTGGAGGAGGCGCTGGGGGAGGAGACGCTGGTGGCGCTGGTCGAACGCTTCGAGGGGGGGCGGTTTTCCAGCCGCGATCTGATGGCGCTGATCCTGGCGGGGCTGCGCGGCGGCGGTGGTGACTGGACTGGCGCCGATCTGCTGCGGGCTGAGATCGAGGGCGGGCCGCTAGCGGCGGCGCGGGCGGCGGCGGCGCTGCTGGCGCGGGCTTTCACCGTTCCGGGGGAGTCGGGATGAGCAGGGCGGGCCGGATCGACTGGCCGGTCCTGCTGCGGGCGGGGCTGCAGGGGCTGCGGCTGAGCCCGGAGGTCTTCTGGCGACTGACGCCGGCGGAACTGGCGCTGTTTCTGGGGCAGGGATCGGGGCGGCGGCCGATGACGCAGGCGGGGCTGAAGACGCTGCTGAGGCGCTGGCCGGACGAGACGGAGGAGAGCGGGAATGGCTGAAGACGAGGCAGCCGGAGTGCTGACGGAGGCGACGGAGGGGCTGGAGCTGAGCCTGGAGGCGGCAGCGGGCATGGCGGCGGTTTTCGATGCGGAGCTCGCCCGCATGCGCGCGGCACTGTCGGCGACCGGGCAGGACATCGCCACGCTGGAACGCGGGTTCTCCCGCGGGCTGAGGCGGGCCTTCGACGATCTGGTCTTGGATGGGGCGAGCCTGTCGGATGCGCTGGACGGGCTGGCGCAGACGATGATCCGGACCACCTATTCGGCGGCGGTCAAGCCGGTGACCGATCATCTGGGCGGGCTACTGGGCAGCGGTGTCGAGAGCCTTCTGTCCGGGCTTCTGCCCTTTGCCAGCGGTGCCGCGTTCTCTGAGGGACGGGTGGTGCCCTTTGCTTCCGGCGGGGTGGTGCGGGCGGCCACCGCCTTTGCGATGCGCGGCGCCACGGGGCTGATGGGAGAGGCGGGGCCCGAGGCGATCCTGCCGCTGGCGCGAGGCGCCGATGGCAAGCTGGGGGTGCGGTCGGGCAGCGCTGGGGCGGTCAATCTGGTGATGAATGTGACCACGCCCGATGTGGCCGGGTTCCGGCGCAGTCGCGGTCAGATCGCGGCGCAGATGAGCCGGGCACTGGGGCGCGGCAGACGCAATCTGTGAGGGATGGGCATGAGTTTTCACGAGGTGCGGTTTCCCGCCTCGCTGAGCTTCGGCTCGGCCGGGGGGCCGGAGCGGCGGACCGATATCGTCACGCTCGCCAACGGTTACGAGGAGCGTAACAGCCCCTGGGCGCATGCGCGGCGGCGCTACGATGCCGGGCTCGGGCTGCGGTCGCTCGACGATATCGAGGTGTTGATCGCGTTTTTCGAGGCGCGGCGGGGCCAGCTCCATGGGTTTCGGTGGAAGGACTGGTCGGATTACAAATCCGGCCGCGCCCGGGCCGAGGTGCGCTTTGACGATCAGGTGATCGCGCAGGGCGACGGGGAAAGGGTGACGTTTCAGCTGGCCAAGACCTATCGGTCGGGCAGCTACACCTATCAGCGCCCGATTGCCAAGCCGGTGGCGGCGACGGTGCGGGTGGGGCTGGCGCAGGATGAGCTGACCGAGACGGTGGACTACAGTGTCGATACCACCACCGGCCTGGTCACCTTCGCCTATCCGCCGGGCGGCGGCCTGGCGGTGACCGCAGGGTTCGAATTCGACGTGCCGGTGAGGTTCGACACCGACAGCATCCTGACCAGCGTGGCGAATTTCCAGGCCGGCGACGTGCCGAACGTGCCGGTGGTGGAGGTCAGGGTATGAGCATGGCAGAGGCATTTCGCGCCCATGTCGCGGGCGGGATCACCACGCTGTGCCGCTGCTGGGCGGTGGTGCGGCGCGATGGCGCGACATATGGCTTCACCGATCACGACCGGGATTTGAGCTTTGAGGGGGTGTCCTTTCGGGCCGAGACCGGGCTGACCGTGGCGGCGCTGCAGCAGGCCACCGGGCTTTCGGTCGACAATACCGAGGCCCTGGGCGCCCTGACCGATGCAGGCCTGCGCGAGGCGGAGATCGAGGCTGGCCGGTTCGATGGCGCCGAGGTGCGGGCCTGGCTGGTCAACTGGGCCGATGTGACGGTGCGCTGGTTGCAGTTTCGCGGCTCCATCGGGGAAATCCAACGGGCCGGGGGCGCCTTTCGCGCCGATCTGCGGGGGTTGACGCAGGGGCTGAACCGGCCGCTGGGGCGGATTTATCAGAAGCCCTGCACCGCGGTTCTGGGGGACGCACGCTGCGGCTTCGATCTGCAGGCGCCGGGCTATGGGACCGAGCTGGGCATCGAGGTTCTGGAGGACAATCGTGTGTTTCGCTGGGCCGGGATCGAGGGCTTCGAGGCGGGGTGGTTCACCCGTGGTCGGCTGCTGGTCACCTCCGGGGCGCTCGACGGCGTTTGGGGGCTGATCAAGGCGGATCGCAGCGAGGCGGGAGCCCGGGTGATCGAGCTGTGGGAGCCGCTGCCTGAGGGGGCGGCGGCGGGCGACAGTCTTCGGCTTGAGGCCGGTTGTGACAAGCGGCTGGAAACCTGTCGGCTGAAATTCGGCAATATCCTGAACTTCCAGGGCTTTCCGGATATCCCGGGCGAGGATTGGGTGGTGGCGGTGCCGAAATCGACCCAGACCAACAGCGGCGGCAGTCGGCGATGACGATGGCGGGGCGCGCCGATGTGGTGGCGGCAGCACGGGGCTGGATTGGCACCCCCTATCGCCATCAGGCAGCCTGTCGCGGCGCGGGCTGCGACTGTCTGGGGCTGGTGCGTGGCGTCTGGCGCGAGGTTCTGGGGGCGGAGCCCGTGGCGGTGCCGGCCTATACCATGGACTGGTCCGAACCGCAGGGCGACGAGCGACTGTGGGCAGCGGCCCGGCGGTATCTGCCTTCGCGTGCCGGGCCGGGCCGATCAGGGGATGTGATCCTGTTTCGGATGCGGGCGGGCGCGGTGGCCAAACATCTCGGCATTCTGACCGAGGCCGGAGCCGAGGCGCGATTCATACATGCCTATTGCCGGCGTGGCGTGGTCGAAAGCCCGCTGAGCGCGCCCTGGGCGCGGCGGGTGGTGGGGTATTTCGCCCTGCCCGAACCAATGAGGGGGGACTGATGGCGACGATTGTTCTTTCTGCCGCGGGGGTGGCGGTCGGTGGCTCGGTCGGCGGCACGCTGGCGGGGCTGTCTTCGGTGGTGATCGGCCGTGCCGTGGGGGCCACGCTGGGCCGGCTGGTCGATCAGCGCCTGCTGGGGCTGGGGGCGGAGCCGGTGGAAAGCGGCAAGGTCGACCGGTTCCGCCTGCTGCAGGCGGGAGAGGGCGGCGCGACCGCGCAGGTCTATGGCCGGATGCGGGTGGGCGGCCAGGTGATCTGGGCCACCGATTTTCAGGAAAGCGTAAGCCAGAGCGGCGGCGGCAAGGGCAGCGCCCCGAGCGCCCGGGTGACGGAATACAGCTATTCCGTTTCGCTGGCGGTGGCAGTCTGCGAGGGCGAGGTGCGCAGCATTGGCCGGGTCTGGGCCGATGGCGAGGAGATGGCGCGTGGTGACCTGAACATGCGGGTTTATCCTGGCAGTGCCGATCAGCTGCCCGATCCGCTGATCGAAGCGGTGGAGGGCGAAGGGGCGGTGCCGGCCTATCGCGGCACCGCCTATGTTGTGATCGAGGATCTCGACCTCGGCCCCTTCGGCAACCGGGTGCCGCAGCTGTCGTTCGAAGTGTTGCGGGCCGAACAGCCGGGGGCCGGCGGCGATGACCGGGACCTGGGCCGGCTGGTGCGCGGGGTGGCGTTGATGCCGGGCACCGGGGAATATGCGCTGGCGACCACCACGGTCTATGCCGGCGCGGCCGGGGCGCAATCTGCCATCAACCAGAACACGCCGGCGGGGATGGCGGATTTTCCCCGCAGCTTCGAGCTGTTGCAGGAGGAGCTGCCGGCCTGTAGCGCGGTGTCGCTGGTGGTCTCCTGGTTCGGGGACGATCTGCGCTGCGGCGCCTGCCGGATCGTGCCCAAGGTCGAACAGACGGCGGTCGAGGGCAGCAATATGGCGTGGCAGGTCAGCGGGGTGAGCCGTGCCGCGGCCGCGCCGGTCACCCGGGTCGGGGAGAGCCCGGTCTATGGCGGCACGCCGGCCGATGCGGCGGTGGTCGAGGCGATCCGACACATGCGCGCCGCCGGCACCCGGGTGATGTTCTATCCCTTCATCCTGATGGATCAGCTGGCGGATAACGGGCTGATCGACCCCTGGAGCGGGGAAGAGGGGCAGCCGGCGCTGCCTTGGCGCGGGCGGATCACCCTGTCGCGGGCGCCGGGCGTGGCCGGTAGTCCCGACGGGACGGCGGGGGCAGAGGCGGAGGTGGCGGCCTTTTTCGGAACGGCCGCCGCCAGCGATTTCGCGGTGGGCGATGGCACGATCATCTACTCCGGACCGGAGGAGTGGGGGCTGCGCCGCTTCATCCTGCATTACGCGGCGCTTTGTGCCGCCGCCGGCGGGGTCGAGGCCTTTTGCATCGGATCGGAACTGCGCGGGTTGACCCAGATCCGCGGGGTGGGCGGGTTTCCCGCCGTCGCGGCGCTGCGCGATCTGGCGGCGGAGGTGCGGCAGCTGCTGGGGCCGGAGATTCAGCTGGGCTATGCCGCCGACTGGTCGGAATACTTTGGCTATCAACCCGGGGACGGCAGCGGCGATCGGTATTTCCACCTCGATCCGCTCTGGGCCGATGCGGAGATCGATTTCGTCGGCATCGACAATTACATGCCGCTGTCCGACTGGCGCGACGGGCGTGGGCATCTGGATGCGCAGGCGGGGTGGGAGAGCATCTACGATCCCGACTATCTCGACGCCAATGTCGAGGGGGGCGAGGGGTTCGACTGGTATTACCATTCCGACGCGGCGCGCGCGGCGCAGATCCGGACGCCGATCGCGGATGCGGACCATGCCGAACCTTGGCTCTGGCGCTACAAGGATCTGCGCGGCTGGTGGGAGAATGCGCATCACGAGCGGATCGGTGGGGTGCGGCAGGCGGCAAGCACGGCGTGGGAGCCGCAGATGAAGCCGATCTGGTTCACCGAACTGGGCTGTGCGGCCATCGACCGGGGCACCAACCAGCCGAACAAGTTCCTCGATCCGAAATCCTCGGAATCCGCCCTGCCGTATTTCAGCACCGGCGCGCGGGACGATCTGATCCAGCTCTGCTATTTGCAGGCGCAGCTGGGGCATTGGGACGATCCGGCGGCCAATCCGGTCTCGGAGGTGTATGGCGGACCGATGCTGGATTTGGACAACGCCTATGTCTGGGCCTGGGACGCGCGGCCGTTTCCCGCCTTTCCGGCGCGGACCGACCTGTGGAACGATGGCGACAATTATGCGCGCGGTCACTGGCTGAACGGGCGGGTCGGCGCGCGGTCGCTGGCCTCGGTGGTGACAGAGCTGTGCCGGCGCGGCGGTGTGGCTGAGATTGACGTGTCCGAGCTGCACGACGTGGTGCGCGGCTTCGCCGTCGACAGCATCGGCGACATCCGTGCGGCGCTGCAGCTGCTGATGCTGCGCTATGGTTTCGATGCCATCGAGCGCGACGGCCGGTTGCTGTTCCGGCCGCGCAGCGGCGCGGGCGCCGTGACGCTCGACCGGGAAAACCTGGCGGTGAGCGAGGAACTGGACGGCCTGCTGGAACTCAGCCGCGAGGCGGACGGCGAACTGGCGGGCCGGGTGCAGCTGCAATTCGTCGAATGGGGCGGCGATCACGAGATCGCGGCCGAGGAGGCGGTGTTGCCGGATGAGGCGACCCATGCGCTCTCGATTACCGATCTGCCGCTGGCAATGACCCGGGGCGAGGCGCGAGCGGTGACGGAACGCTGGCTGAGCGAGGCGCGGGTCGCCCGTGACAGCGCGCGGTTGTTGCTGCCGCCGTCGCAGATGGCGCTCGGGGCGGGCGACACCATCGCGTTGGCGGAGACGGGGGGCAGCGCGCGGCGCTATCGCATCGACCGGGTTGAGCAGGCGGAGGCGCAGCTGATCGAGGCGGTGCGGATCGAACCGGCGGTCTATACACCTTCGGCTCTGGCGGAAGACCCCGCAGGCGTTGCCGCTTTCGCGGCGCCAGTGCCGGTGTTGCCGCTGTTTCTCGACCTGCCGCTGATCACCGGCGACGAGCAGCCGCAGGCGCCGCATCTGGCGGTGACGGCGACGCCCTGGCCGGGGGCGGTCGCGCTCTATTCCTCCGCCTCGGACGAGAATTACGCGCTCGACCGGATCATCGCCGCGCGTTCGGTGATCGGTGTGACCGAGACGCCGCTGGCAGCGGCGCGCACAGGGCTCTGGGACGAGGGCCACGCGCTGCAGGTGCGTCTGCTGAGCGGGGCGCTGGAATCGCGCGAGGCGCTGGCGGTGCTGAACGGTGCCAATCTGGCGGCGATCGGCGACGGCACTGCATGGGAGCTGTTTCAGTTTCGCAGGGCGGAGCTGGTGGCGTCGGATACCTACCTGTTGTCGGGGCGGTTGCGGGGGCAGGCGGGCAGCGACGGGGTGATGCCCGCGGTCTGGCCAGTGGGATCCTGGGTGGTGCTGCTGGACGGCACCCCGCGGCAGATCGGGCTGACCGCGGCAGAGCGGCGGGTGGCGCGACATTACCGGATCGGGGTGGCGCGGCGCGGCTACGACGATCCGTCCTATGTGCATCTGACGGCGGCGTTCGACGGGGTCGGGCTCAGGCCCTATCGGCCCTGTCATCTGCAGGCGACGCGGGAGGGCTCCGGCGATATCATCGTCCGTTGGCTGCGCCGCAGCCGGCTGACCGATGGCAGTGACTGGACGCTGGCGGAGGTGCCGCTGGGAGAGGAGCGGGAGGCCTATCGCATCCGCGTCCTCAAGGACGGCGCGCTGATCCGGGAGGAAACTGTCTTGGACCCTCTGTGGCACTACCCGGCCGCGACCCGGGCCGGCGATGGACTGAGCCTGCCCGCGGTGCTGGAGGTTGCGCAGATCTCGGCCCGTTTCGGGGCGGGACCGGCGGCGCGGATCACACTTACTGCCTGAGCAATTGGCGGCTCCCGCGCGGGGGGGAGCGCCACGTCACCGGCTGCTGAGAGAGGTACTGACAGGGCGATCCGCATCGGCTGGCCGTCGGGCGTCGGTCGCCGCGCCGATATCCGCCAGCACCGGAACCGGGGGGCGACGCATCCGGTATTGGTCCTGCGCGGTCTTGCCTCCGGGGCCGCCGATCCGGTTGCGGTGGCTGCAGGCATGGTCCGAAGGCGATGATCAGCAATGCTGATCGGGGCGATCACAGGTTTGCGTTTGGCGAAAACTGCCCTAGATGGCTATCCTGAGCGCAGGAAAGGAACACATGCCATGCTGGAAACGCGCAAGAAGATCACTGCGGTCGATCCTGTCTGGGACCGGATCACCAACGAGGCGCAGGACATTGTCCGCGACGCCCCGCTGATGGGGGGCTTCGTTCATGCCTGTATCCTGCATCACCCCAGTCTTGAAAAGGCGCTGTCCTACCGCGTCGCTGCCAAGCTGAATTCCAACGAAATGTCGATGATGGTCCTGCGGGAGATCGTCGATCAGGCCTATGCCGACGAGCCGGAGCTGGTCGATGCCGCGCGCGCCGATCTGGTGGCGGTCTTTGAACGCGATCCTGCCTGTCACCGGCTGGTGCAGCCGGTGCTGTATTTCAAGGGCTACCAGGCGATGCAGGCCTATCGCATCGCCCACTGGCTGTGGCGCCGCAAGGAATACGATCTGTCCTATTTCTTCCAGATGCGGATGTCCGAGATTTTCGGCACCGACATCCATCCGGCCGCCCGCCTCGGCAAGGGCATCATGATCGACCACGCCCATTCCATCGTCATCGGGGAAACCGCCGTCGTGGGCGACAATGTCTCGATGCTGCATTCGGTAACGCTGGGCGGCACCGGCAAGGAAGAGGAAGACCGCCATCCCAAGATCGGGGACGGTGTGCTGATCGGCGCTGGCGCCAAGGTGCTGGGCAATATCCGCGTCGGCCATTGCAGCCGGATCGCTGCGGGCTCCGTCGTGCTGGAGGACGTGCCGCCCTGCAAGACCGTTGCCGGGGTGCCGGCCCGGATCGTGGGTGAGGCGGGTTGCGACCAGCCCTCGATCAGCATGGATCAGAACCTGGCCGGTTGCCTCTGCGAGGGCTGAGAGCGGCCCGGCGTGGTCTCTGACAGGTCGATAACGGGGGCGGCATCGCCCCCGTTTGCGTTTCCGGCGGGCCGGTCCGGCATGCGCCGTGTCAGGCGGTGAATTCGTCGAAGGCCTTCAGCGCCTTGACGCCGTACATATAGGCCGGGCCGCCGCCCATCAGGATGCAGACGCCGACGGTTTCCTCGATGTCCTGGCGCGTGGCTCCGGCCTCGACCGCCGCCTTGACGTGGAAGGCGATGCAATCGATGCATTGCTTGGAAATCCCGATGGCCAGCGCCATCAGTTCCTTTTGCTTCACCCCGAGGCTGCCCGCCTCCATCGAGGCGCCATGCAGCGCGCCAAAGCCCTCTGCGGTCGGGCCCTGTGTGGCGGTGAAATCTTCCATCCCGGCCTGCGCGTCGGCCAAAGTGGTCGTCCAGCTCATTGTGATCCTCCTGGTTCGGGCCATGGCCCCTGGCTCAGGCGCGGGATCCAACCCCGCAGCCTGAGCCGAATCCTAGGACGGATCGTACAGCAATCACAGGGTTGCCGGCGGTGCGAGCGGGACGATCGGGCGCGGCTGCCGCGCCTGCAGGCAGGCAAGCCCCAGAACCCCCATCCCGCCGAGCGCGAGGGCAGCCCCGACGATCCCGGAGGAGGCCCAGCCATAGCCGGCCGACAGGGCGGCACCGGCGGCCAGCGGCCCCATCGCGTTGGCGGCGTTGAAGGCGGCATGGTTCAGCGCGGCGGCCAGCGTCTGCGCCTCGCCCGCGACCTCCATCAGCCGCATCTGCAAGGGGATCACCAGGCCGGACATCAGCCCCATGACCATCACGGCCAGCGCCATCAGCGGCCAGTTGCCCATCACGGCGGCATAGAGCAGGGCGGACCCCGCCAGCCCGGCCAGCAGCAGCGCCGAGGCGCCGAACTGCGACCAGGCGGTCAGCCGCCCGGCGAGGAAACTGCCGGCGGTCGCGCCCACCCCATAGAGCGACAGGACCAACGGAATGCTCCAGCTCGGGGCCTGTGCCGCATCCAGCATGGCCGCCGAAAGATAGGCGTAGACCGCAAAGATCGCCCCCGAACCGACCGCGCCGATGCCCAGCGTCAGCCAGACCGCCGGATTGGCCAGCGCGCGCAGTTCGCTCAGCGGGCTGCGGCTGAGATCGGCATGCACTGCCGGCGCGGTGCGGGCAATCGCCAGCACGCAGGCGGCGGCAAGTCCGGTCACGATGACGAAGCTCCAGCGCCAGCCGAACCCCTGGCCGACGGCCCCGGCCAGCGGCACCCCCACCACATTGGCGATGGTCAGCCCCATCAGCACCTGCGCCACGGCGGCGGCGGCGCGCCCGCGCGGCGCCAGCTCGGCGGCGAACAGCATGGCCACCCCGAGGTAGGCGCCATGCGGCAGGCCGGCAGCGAAACGGGCGGCGACCAGCAGCTCCAGATTGGGCGCCAGCGCGCCCAGCAGGTTGGCCAGCCCGAAGAAACCGATCAGCAGCATCAGCAGCCGCTTGCGCTCCAGCCGGGCGCCGAGGATCGACAGCACCGGCGCGCCGATCACCACGCCAAGCGCATAGGCGCTGACCGCATGACCGGCCTGCGGTTCGCTCACCTGCAGATCCTGCGCGAAGAAGGGCAGCAGCCCCATGGTGGCATATTCGGTCACCCCGATGCCGAAGGCACCGATGGCAAGGGAAAGAATCGTCAGCGACGCCTGACGGTCGGAACGGGCCATAGCGGTCTCCGAAAGTCTGGGGGCTGGGCTTCAGCCGGAGGAAAACAGGTTGTCGGGAGTCAGTTGCTCGGACCGCGGAAAAGCGACCGGAACTGTCGCGGAAATGCAGGATTGTGGGCGCTAACACAATTGCCGGTATCGCAAGGGAGGCATGCGGAACCGGCATGGTTTTCGTTATGCCTTCGTTACATCCGCGCAGCTCGGCGCCGCGGGTCAGGCCGTGCGGCGGGGGCCAAGAAAAACGGGCCGCACAGGGCGGCCCGTTCGGGTCTTCTCAAAGGATGTCGGCCCGAAGAGGGCTGGCCGCTCAGGCCAGCATCAGCATCGGGTTTTCCAGGTTCTCGACAATCGCCTGCAGCAGCTGGGCGCCGAGCGCGCCGTCGATCACCCGGTGATCGACGCTCAGGGTCACCGACATCACGGTGGCGACGCCGATCTGCCCTTCGGCATCGACCACCGGCTTCTTGACGCCGGCACCGACCGCCAGGATCGCCCCGTGGGGCGGGTTGATCACCGCGTCGAAGTTGTCGATGCCGAACATGCCGAGGTTGGAGATCGCGAAGCTGCCGCCCTGATATTCATGCGGTGCGAGCTTGCGGTCCCGCGCCCGGGCGGCGAGGTCCTTCATCTCTGCCGACAGGGCGGACAGCGATTTCATCTCCGCATCCTTCAGCACCGGGGTGAACAACCCGCCGTCGATGGCCACCGCCACTGCCACATCCGAGGGTTTCAGCTTCAGCATCCGGTCGCCGGCCCAGACTGCATTGGCGTCGGGCACGGTCTGCAGCGCCAGGGCGCAGGCCTTGATGATGAAGTCGTTGACGCTCAGCTTCACGCCCCGGCCCCCGAGCTGCTTGTTCAGTTCGCCGCGGAATTTCAGCAGCGCGTCGATCCGGATGTCGCGGCGCAGGTAGAAATGCGGGATCGACTGTTTCGCCTCGGTCAGGCGGGCGGCGATGGTCTTGCGCATCCCATCCAGCTTGACCTCTTCGAACGCGCGCCCCTCGTACATCTTCAGCACGGTTTCGGTCGCCGGACCGGTGGCCATGGCCGGGGCTGCCGCCGCCGGGGCCGCGGCTGCGGCCGGGGCAGCGGCGGGTTTCGGCGCCGCGCTGGCGCCTTCGACATCGGCCTTGACGATGCGGCCATGCGGGCCGGAGCCGGTGATCCCGCTCAGGTCCAGCCCCTTGTCGGCGGCGATCCGGCGCGCCAGCGGCGAGGCGAAGATGCGCCCGCCATCGGCGGCAACCGGGGCGGCGGGGGCTGCGGCCGGCGCGGAGGCCTCGGACACCGCGGGCGCGGCTGGTTCGGCCGGGGCCTCGGACGCGGGGGCAGCGGCGGCAGAGGAGGGTGCGGCGATATCGTCGGCGCTTTCACCTTCCTCCAGCAGCACGGCGATGGGGGTGTTGACCTTCACCCCCTCGGTGCCCTCGGCGATCAGAAGCTTGCCGACGATACCTTCGTCGACAGCCTCGAATTCCATCGTCGCCTTGTCGGTCTCGATCTCGGCCAGCAGGTCGCCGGAGGCGACGGTGTCGCCCTCCTTGACCAGCCATTTCGCCAGCGTGCCTTCCTCCATCGTGGGGGAGAGGGCGGGCATCAGGATTTCAGTGGGCATCGCTCCGCTCCTTACCGGTAGGTCACTTGCTTGACGGCGGCGATCACCTCGTCGGTGGTCACCAGCGCCAGTTTTTCCAGATTGGCGGCATAGGGCATCGGCACATCCTTACCGGTGCAGTTGATCACCGGCGCATCCAGATAGTCGAAGGCCTGCTGCATCAGCACCGAGGAGATGTAGCTGCCGACCGACCCCTGCGGCCAGCCTTCCTCGACCGTGACGCAGCGGTTGGTCTTCATCACCGAGCGGACGATGCTGTCGGTGTCCATCGGGCGCAGGGTGCGCAGGTCGATCACCTCGGCATCGATGCCCTCTTCGGCCAGCTTCTCGGCTGCCTGTAGCGTGTATTGCATGCCGGCGCCGAAGCTGACCAGCGTCACATCCTTGCCCTCGCGCCAGATCCGCGCCTTGCCGAAGGGGACGGTGAAATCCTCCATCGCCGGCACCTCGAAGCTGTGCCCGTAGAGCAGCTCGTTTTCCAGGAAGATCACCGGGTTGGGATCGCGGATCGCGGTTTTCAGCAGGCCTTTGGCATCGGAGGCCGAATAGGGCATCGCCACCTTCAGCCCGGGGATCTGCATGTACCAGGCGGCGTAGTCCTGGCTGTGCTGGGCGCCGACGCGGGCGGCGGCCCCGTTGGGGCCACGGAACACCATCGGCGAATCCATCTGACCGCCGGACATGTAGCGGGTCTTGGCGGCGGAGTTGATGATCTGGTCGATCGCCTGCATGGCGAAGTTGAAGGTCATGAACTCGACGATCGGTTTCAGTCCGCCGAAGGCGGCACCGACGGCGATGCCGGCAAAGCCATGTTCGGTGATCGGCGTGTCGATCACCCGTTTCGAGCCGAATTCGTCCAGCAGCCCCTGCGACACCTTATAGGCCCCCTGATATTCGGCGACTTCCTCGCCCATCAGATAGACGCGGTCATCGGCGCGCATCTCTTCGGCCATGGCGTCGCGCAGCGCCTCGCGCACGGTCTGGGTCTTCATCGGCGTGCCCTCGGGCCAGTCCGGGCTCAGGTCCACCTCGGGTGCCCTGGGCGCGGCGGCGGCCGGGGCCGCGGCGGGGGCAGGCGCGGGCGCTTCCGCCGCCGGAGCCGGGGCCGATGCCGCGCTGGCGATGTCATCGGCGCTCTCGCCCTCTTCCAGCAGCACGGCGATGGGGGTGTTCACCTTGACCCCCTCGGTGCCCTCGGCGATCAGGATCTTGCCGACCACGCCTTCATCTACGGCCTCGAATTCCATCGTGGCCTTGTCGGTTTCGATCTCCGCCAGGATATCGCCGGAAGAGACGGTATCGCCCTCTTTCACCAGCCATTTGGCCAGCGTGCCTTCCTCCATGGTCGGCGACAGGGCGGGCATCAGAATTTCGGTTGCCATCTCAGTTCATCCCCCTCAGGCGTAGATATCGGTCCAGAGTTCCGAGACATCGGGCTCCGGGCTTTCTTTGGAGAATTCGGCCGCCGCGTTGACGATGTCCTTGATCTCCTTGTCGATGGCTTTCAGGTCGTCTTCGCTGGCGTGCTTGCCGGTCAGAAGAAGCTGGCGCACGTGTTCGATGGCGTCGCGTTCCTCGCGCATCTTCTGCACCTCTTCGCGGGTGCGGTATTTCGCCGGGTCGGACATCGAGTGGCCGCGATAGCGATAGGTCTTCACTTCCAGGATGTAGGGGCCCTTGCCGGCGCGGCAGTGGGCCACCGCCTTTTCGCCTGCGGCCTTCACCGCCAGCACATCCATGCCGTCGACCATCTCGCCGGCGATGCCGTAGGCGGCGCCGCGTTCCCAGAAGTCGGGCGACTTGGTGGCGCGCTGCACCGAGGTGCCCATGGCGTATTGGTTGTTCTCGATCACGAAGACCACCGGCAGCTCCCAGAGCTGTGCCATGTTATAGGTCTCGGCGACCTGGCCCTGGTTGGCGGCGCCATCGCCGAAATAGACGAAGGTGACACGGCCGTTGCCCTTGTATTTGTCGGAGAAGGCGAGGCCTGCGCCGATCGGCACCTGGGCACCGACGATGCCGTGACCGCCGTAGAAATGCTTCTCCTTGCTGAACATATGCATGGAGCCGCCCTTGCCCTTGGAATAGCCGCCCTCGCGGCCGGTGAGCTCGGCCATCACCCCCTTGGGGTCCATGCCGCAGGCCAGCATATGGCCGTGGTCGCGATAGGAGGTGACCCGTTTGTCACCCTCTTCGGCGGCGGCCTCCAGACCGACCACGACGGCTTCCTGACCGATGTAGAGGTGGCAGAAACCGCCGATCAGACCCATGCCGTAAAGCTGGCCGGCCTTTTCCTCGAATCGCCGGATCAGCAGCATTTCTCGATAATAGGTCAGAAGCTCTTCTGCAGAAACGTTTGGTTTTGCAGCGCTTTTTCGCGTCGCCATGAAGATGGCCCTCCTCCGGAAAAGGATAGTTCAACGTTAAACTATCTATTACAGGATTTCCGCCCCGGGGGCGAGGGCTTTCTGACGTGACGGCAGAAACCACCCCTGCGGGCGGCGGGCCCGGGGGATCGCGTCAGATCGGAGAGGTCGGTTCTTGGTGTCGCGCGGCGGCGCTCAGCGGATCACGATCTCATCGGCGCGCAGCAGCCCCAGAACCGAGCGCGCCTGCTGGTCGAGCAGGTCGAGATCAAGATAATCGTCCGACAGCCGGTGGGTCAGATTCTCCATCCGGGCGATTTCGTCGTTGAGCCGGTCGAGATCCCCCTGCAGGGCGGTGGCCTCGGCGCTGATCTCCACCCGGCGGAACAGGCCGTAATCGCCCTGGACCGCGGCAAAGGTGAAATAGGCACCGACCGCGAAGGCGGTGGCAAAGAAGATCAAAGGGCCGAATCCGGGCCGGCTGGTACGGGTCACGATGCTGCTGCTTTCTGCCTTGAATGCGCCCTTGGCGAGCGTCTGTCTTCGGAGTATGCCACAGGCGATTCGCCGTGTGAATCCCAAATCTTATGCCTTTCTTTCAATGTGATTGGCGAAACATTGCCAGTCGCATTGCAGCGCTGCGCAATAACCTCCAGATTGGCGGCAACAGACGCAATCGGAAGGCGCGACAGCCGCTGTCGCCGCCCGTGCGGATCCGACCGCACCAGCCCGGGCAGAAGCCCGCCTTCGTGATCGTCTGCATGGCGCCCGGCGCCACGACAGCCCCGCGGCACAGGCTCCGGGGCGTTCGGATCAATCGGATTGAAGGAGAAGTCCATGTCGAACACCAGCACCAGTCTTGAGAACCTGCAGACCGCCCTGACGATGGAGCTGTCGGCCGCGACCCAGTATCTGCTGCACGCCCATGTTCTGGACGACTGGGGCCTGAACAAACTGGCCGACAAGATGCGCGAGGAGATGCAGGAAGAACTGGGCCATGCCGGCCGCTTCATCGATCGCATCCTGTTCCTGGGCGGCGACCCGGTGCTGACGCCGGAGAAGACCCCGGTGCGGGCAAAATCGCTGAAGGAGATGTTCGAACTCGACAAATCGGACGAACGGGACGCGATCGATTTCTACACCAAGGGCGCCCGTGCCGCCTTCGACAGCGACGATATCGGTACCCGGGCGCTGTTCGAGGAAATCGTCCTGGACGAGGAGGGCCACTGGGCCTGGCTCGACCTGCAGCTTGATCTGCTGCAGCGGATGGGGGAGCCGGCCTTTACCGCCAAATACATGAGCGTCGAAGACGCCGACAGCTGAGTGCCGGCAGAGCGCCCGGGGACAGCTCCCCGGGCGTTTCGCGTTTCCGGCTCAGCCTTCGGCCGCTTCCAACCGTTCCTGTGCCGTCATCCACAGGGTTTCGGCCTTTTCGACGGCATCCATCACCTCGGCGTACTTGCGGTTCCAGACCGCCAGGTCGCCGGCGCGCTCGGGTTCATAGAGCGCCCGGTCGGCCAGCTTGGCCGAGAGCTTTTCCTGCATCTCCGCCAGTTTCTGCACCCGCGCCTCGCATTTGCGCACCTCTGAGCGCAGCGCCAGCAGGGTTTCGCGCGATGCCCGTTTGGGTTTGGCCTCCACCGCGGCCGCCTTGGCGGGTTTGGACGGGGTGTCGCGGGTCAGCAGCTGGGCGCGATAGGCTTCCAGATCGCCCTCATAGGGGGCGACGCGGCCATCCTTGACCAGCCACAGCCGGTCGGCCACCAGGCTCAGTAGATGCATGTCGTGGCTGACTAGGATCACCGCGCCGGAATAGGCGGTCAGCGCCTCGATCAGCGCCTCGCGGCTCTCGATGTCGAGGTGGTTGGTCGGCTCATCGAGGATCAGCAGATGCGGCGCGTCGAGCGTCGCCAGCAGCAGCGACAGCCGTGCCTTCTGCCCGCCCGAGAGCTGCCCGACCACGGTTTCCGCCTGATCGGCGCCGAGGCCGAAGCCCGCCAGCCGTGCCCTGAGCTTGGACTGATGCTCGCCGGGGCGGGCGCGCTGCAGGTGCTGCAGCGGGGTCTCGTCGACGTAGAGCTCATCGACCTGGTGCTGGGCGAAGAATCCGATGCGCAGCTTGCTCGACCGGGTCATCTTGCCGTCGATCAGCGGCAGTCGGTCCGAAAGCATCTTCGACAGGGTCGACTTACCCTCGCCGTTGCGCCCCAGCAGGGCGATCCTGTCGTCCTGGTCGATCCGGAGCGTCATGCCGCGCAGGATCACCGTGTCGCCATAGCCGGTCGAGGCGCCCTCGAGCGAGATGATCGGCGGCGACAGCTCTTCGGGTTCGGGGAAGGAGAAGACTGTGCGCGCCTCGTCCTCGGGCGCGGTGATCTTCTCCATCTTCTCCAGCATCTTGACCCGGGACTGCGCCTGTTTCGCCTTGCTGGCCTTGGCCTTGAACCGGTCGACGAAGCTTTGCAGATGCGCCCGGCGGGCGTCCTGTTTCTTGGCCGCCGCCGCCAGCAGGGCACGCTGTTCGGCGCGCTGGCGGGCGAATTGGTCATAGGGCCCGCTGTAGAGCGTCAGCTTCTTGCCCTCCAGGTGCAGGATGGCACCCACCGCCCGGTTCAGCAGGCCGCGGTCGTGGCTGATCACGATCACCGTGTGGGGATATTTGCTGAGGTAATTCTCCAGCCAGAGCGCGCCTTCGAGGTCGAGATAGTTGGTCGGTTCGTCCAGCAGCAGAAGATCGGGCTGGGCGAAGAGCACGCCGGCCAGCGCCACCCGCATCCGCCAGCCGCCGGAGTAATCCGAACACAGGCGCTTCTGATCCTCGTCGTCGAAGCCGAGCCCCTTCAGGATGGCGGAGGCGCGGCCCTCGGCCGACCAGGCATCGATATCGGCCAGCCGGGTCTGGATATCGGCGATCCGCGCCGGGTCGGTCGCGGTCTCCGCCTCGGCCATCAGGGCGGCGCGTTCGGTATCGGCCGCCAGCACCGTGTCGATCAGCGAGGTCGAGGAGGAAGGCACCTCCTGTGCGACACCGCCGATGCGGGCCCGTGCGGGCAGGCTGATCGATCCCGATTCCAGCGCCAGCTCCCCCCGGAGCAGGCGAAACAGCGTCGTCTTGCCGGCGCCGTTGCGGCCGACAAGCCCCACCTTGTGGCCATCGGGAATCACGGCAGAGGCGCCCTCGAACAGGGGGCGGCCGGCGACAGCGTAGGTAATGTCTTCAATCCTGAGCATATCCGGCTCTTAACAGAGCTGATCGGGGCTCACCAGCGCTGTCAGGATGGTCATCCCCGAGACCCTGTGCTAGCCGCGACCGGGTGTCCCACTTCTCCCCTGGACTGGAAGAACCCCCATGGCTCCTGCCAAGACTCCGCCGCGCCTGCTGACCCTGATCCTGGCCACGGCGCTCTCCGTGCTGTCGCTGAACATGTTCCTGCCGTCGCTGGCGCGGATCGCCGAGACGCTGCAGGCCGATTACGCCCTGGCCAACCTGTCGATCGCCGGCTATCTGGCGATTTCGGCGGCGTTGCAGCTGGTGATCGGGCCCCTGTCCGACCGCTATGGCCGGCGCCCGGTGATGCTGGTCTCTACCGCCATCTTCGCCGCCGCTTCGGTCGGCTGCGCGCTGGCGCAGGATATCTGGGTGTTCCTGGGCTTTCGCATGCTGCAGACCGGGGTGATCGGCGGGCAGGTGCTGTCGCGGGCGGTGATCCGCGATCTGCACCAGCCCCGCGATGCGGCGCGGATGCTGGGCCATGTCGCCACCGCCATGGCGTTGGCGCCGATGCTGGGGCCGACGCTGGGCGGCGCGCTCGACATGGCGTTCGGCTGGCGGTCTTCCTTCGTGCTCTATGCGGTGCTGGGCTGGATGATGCTGGCGCTGCTCTGGGTCGATCTGGGCGAGACCAACGCCGCCGCCGCCACTGCGAGCTTCGGGCGGCAGTTGCGCGATTACCCGGAGCTGTTCCGCTCGCGCCGCTTCTGGGGCTACAGCCTCTGCGGCGCCTTCGCGGTGGCGGGGTTCTTCGCCTTCATCACCGGGGCGCCGCTGGTCGCCGCCGCCTGGTTCGACCTGAGCCCGGCGGCACTGGGGCTGGGCATCGGCATCATCACCGTGGGGTTCATGCTGGGCAATTTCGTCTCTGGCCTGGTGCGGTCGCGCACGCCCCTGATCACCATGGTGCTGATCGGGCGGGTCTTCGCTACCGTCGGGCCGGTGGGCGGGCTGCTGCTGTTCTACCTCGGGCAGGGCAACATGTGGGTGTTCTTCGGATCGGCCATCGTGGTGGGGGTGGGCAACGGCTTTACCAACGCCAATGCCAATGCCGGGGCTATGATGGTGCGGCCGCAGCTGGCCGGCTCCGCCTCCGGGCTGATGGGGTCGATGACGGTGGCGCTGGGGGCGGTGATGACCAGCCTGACCGGCGCGCTGGTGGCGCCCGAGACCGCGCCGTTCACCGTGCTCTGGATCATGCTGGTGACCGGCGTTCTGGGGCTGGTGGCGGCGCTTTATGTGCGCTGGGTGGACGCGCGCGACCCTTTGCCCGATCTGGGCTGATCCGGCGCGGCTCAAGGCTTTTCAAACCCGCCCGCCCGTGTTACGCGGCGCGCAATGTCAGCCCCGCCCGCATCCCCCGATGGGCGGCCAGTTTAGGAGCTATCGCCATGGCACTGGAACGCACGTTCTCGATCATCAAACCCGATGCAACCCGCCGCAACCTGACCGGCAAGATCAACGCCAAATTCGAGGAAGCAGGTCTGCGCATCGTCGCCCAGAAACGCATCCTGATGACCAAGGCGCAGGCCGGTGAGTTCTATGGCGTGCACAAAGAACGCCCCTTCTACGACGAGCTGTGCGAATTCATGTCGTCCGGCCCGGTCGTGGTGCAGGTTCTGGAAGGCGAGAACGCCATCGCCAAGAACCGTGAAGTGATGGGCGCCACCAACCCCGCAGATGCGGCTGCCGGCACCATCCGCGCCGAATTCGCCGAATCCGTCGGTGAAAACTCAGTCCACGGTTCCGACGCTCCGGAAACCGCGGCTGTGGAAATCGCCTATTTCTTCGCCGGCACCGAGATCGTCGGCTGAGACGGGATCATATCCGTTGCGAAAGGGGGTCTTCGGGCCCCCTTTTGTTTTGGCCGAAGAGGGCCGCGTCCGATCCGGGGTGGCAGGACCTTATCGCCGCCGCTCGATCACCCCGATCTCGTTCAGCACCGCCTCCAGCGCGCCCAGTGCCGGATCGGTGCTGCCGCGGGTCTCGGCGCAGATCGCGTCGAACCGGGCCCTGAGCGCGGCCTTCTCCTCGCCCCGGCAATCGTTCCAGGGCCGTCCCTGCAACCCCATCACCATGGCGTAATAGCCGATGAAATGCGGCCGCCGGCCTGAGGCCCGCAACCGCCGGTAAGCCTCGTCAGGGCCCAGCGCGCGCAGTTCCTCGGCCGAATGGATTCCCGCCCGGGCATAGAGCGCGACAGAGGCCGGGCCGAGATTGCGGATGGTTGAGACGGGATCGGACATGCGGCGATCCTAGCGTGGCCGGCGGCCGGGGCCAATCGCGGTCTGCCTCATTCCCCGCCGGAAGGCCCCGAACCCGCGTCGGACGGTCGGTTGTGCAGCAACCGGCGCGAGTCGGCGGCGCCATCCCGCTCGGTCAGGGCCATGACCTTCAGCGCCTCGTCGCGGCACTGAAAGATCAGCTCCTGCATGCAGCGCTCGGCGGCATCGGCATCGCGGGTCTCGACGCAGGTCAGCACCTCGCGCCAGATCTCGGCGTTCTCCCGGCGCCGCTCCGGGGTACGGAAATCGACGTGGAACTCGCGCCAGAGCAGCGACCAGACGATATCGTTGGCGCTGCTGTGCATGGTCCGCTGCAGCAGCTTACTGTCGGAACAACGGGTCAGCGCGGTGCCGATCCGGCCGGAGGCGAGGGCGAAGCGCAGCGGCTTGCAGTTGTCGTCGCGGGCCAGCACCTCCAGCGCCTCGACCCGCCGGCGCAATTCGGCCAGCGTGTCGGGGCGCCACATCAATGCGGCGTAGCGTGCGTTCAGCCCCGACAGAGAGGCGTGGACATTCAGCGCGTCGGCGAGGGTGTCGTGATCGAAGTTTCCGACCACTGCGCCGCGACGGGGGAACAGATCGGCCAGGCCGCGGTTGGTCAGGATGCGCAGCGCATCGCGGATCGGGCCACGACTGACCTCGTAATAGGCGGCCAGCTCGGCCTCGACCAGGCGCTCGCCGCTCTGAAACTCCCCGGCCATGATCCGCCGCGTCAGGTCGTCCGAGATCCGCTCAGGCAGATCGCGGTGGCCCCGCCAAGTCAGCGGATCGCCGGTCGAATCGTCCATGGCAGAGCGTTGGAAGGGCGCGGCGCGACGCATCTGAACCTCATTCATCCCAAGTTTTGAAAAGTCTAACATACTGAAAGTAAAAATAAAAGAACTAAATTGAAGACAATTGACGAAAGCGGCGACTTCGCCGTACTCTGAGCCCGCGGCCGGCCCGATGTCGAGGAGGGCGAGGGCCATCGCCGCGAAATGGGAGGAGAAAATCATGACACGTATCCGCAAGGGCGTGAGCGCAATCGCTTTGTCTTGCGTCCTGGCCGGAGGGCTGGCGGCGCCGCTCTTCGCCGAGACCTCGGGCGCGCTCACCGTCGCTCTGGCCGCTGAATCCACGACAATGGATCCGGCGAAATATTCCGCCGGCGTCGATCAGTATTTCATCGGCACCATGTTCGAGACGCTGGTCAAGCCGATGCCGGACGGCACCATCGCCAACTGGCTGGCCGAAAGCTGGTCGATCGACGACAGCAATCCCGAGAAACCGGTTCTGGACGTCCATATCCGCCCCGGGGTGACCTTTCACAACGGTGACCCGCTGACGGCGGCGGATTACGAATTCGCCTATCAGCGCCAGTCCGATCCGTCGGTGTCGCGCTGGTCGCATTTCCAGGCCAATGTGGAGCGGTTCGAGATCGTCGACGATCTGCACTTCCGGCTGCATTTCAAGAAACCCGACTCCAGCTATGTCGCCAACTACCTGCAGCTCTGGGCGCTGCCGAAGGCCTACTTCGAAGAGGTGGGCGACGAAGGGTTCGGCAAGCATCCTGTCGGCACCGGGCCGTGGAAGTTCGTGTCGCGCAAGGTCAAGGAAGAGCTCAAGCTGCAGGCCTACGACGGCTACTGGAACAAGGACCACCGCCCCGGGGTCAAGGACCTGACCGTCAAGATCATCCCCGAGGATCTGACCCGCGTCGCGGCGCTGCAGACCGGAGAGGTCGACTGGATCGACAATGTGCCGCCGGCGATGCTGGCGGATGTGAAGGGGCTGGACGGGGTGGCCACCGCCACCATGCCGGCGGGCAACCACCTGTTTCTGGATATGGACACCATCCCCGAGGGCCCCTTGCAGAAGGTGAAGGTGCGCCAGGCGATCGCCCATGGCATCGACATGGATGCGATCATCGACTCGGTACTGTTCGGCCAGGGTGAACGCTATGCCGAGGTGCCCGAAGGCGGCACTGGCTATGCGCCCGATCTGAAACCCTTCGACTATGATCCGGCGCTGGCGATGAAACTGCTGGCGGAGGCGGGCTATCCCAAGGGCTTCGAAGTCAACTGTTACAACCTCATCACCCCGCGCGAGCCCAACATGAAGGAGATGGGCGAGGCGATGTTCGCCTATCTCGGCACCATCGGGGTGCGCTGCAAGGTGGTGAACCTGGAATATGGCGCCTGGATCAACCTCGGCCGCAGGGACGAGAAGACCGACCAGCTGGAGGGCGGGCTGATTTCCTGGATGTGGGGGCAGGGTGTGCCCTCAGACCCGGCCATCGCCTGGGGCGGGCATCTGCACAGCTACCAGCCGGGCCATGGCTGGGGCAGCTATTCCCACGTCGACGATCCTGAGTTCGACCGGATGATCGAGGATGTGAATGCCACCATGGACCCCGATGCGCGGGCCGAGAAGCTGCGCGCCATCGCCAAGCGCAAGCATGAGCTGGTTCTGGGCGGACTGACCACCTATCAGCCGCTGGTCACCATGGCCTGGCGCGACGACAAGGTCAGCTACACCCCCTGGCCCTATCCCGGGTTCTGGCGGAATTTCCAGGAAATCGGCCTGAAGGTCTCCGACTGATCGGGTGCCCCGATCCGGTGTCGCTCCGGCACCGCGCTTGTCCTGCCGCCCGCTGGTCCGTGACCGTCGCGGGCGGCCCCTATCTCTCCGACGACGAGGACCGTTTCCGATGACCCGGTTCGTATTGCGGCGGGTGGCCCAGGGGGTGTTCAGCATCCTCGGCGCCTCCGTCATCATCTTCATCATCACCCGGCTCAGCGGCGATCCCGTCGTGCTGATGCTGCCGCCCGAGGCGCCCGAGGCGCTGGTCACTCAGACCCGCGAGCGGCTCGGTCTCGACCTGCCGGTCTGGCAGCAATATCTGATGTTCCTGCGCGACGCCGCGACCGGCGATTTCGGCACCTCCTACCGTTGGGAAATGCCGGTGCGCGAGCTGATCCTGGACCGGTTGCCGGCGACCGTCTACCTGGCCTCGGCGGCGCTGATCTTCTCGCTGATGCTGTCGATCCCCTTCGGGGTGATCAGCGCGGTGCGCCGCGGTTCCTGGTTCGACCGCTTCGCCAAGGGCGTGGCGATGCTGGGGCAGGCGATGCCGAACTTCTGGGTCGGCCTGCTGCTGATCATCGTGTTCGCCATCGGGCTGGAATGGCTGCCGGCCTATGGCGCCGATACCCCGAAACACGTGATCCTGCCGGCCATCGCGCTGGGCTGGTATCCGGTGGCGGCGCAGACCCGCATCGTCCGCTCCGCCATGCTGGATGTGCTCGACAGCGATTACATCCGCATGGGCCGTTCCGTCGGCGTGCCCGAGGGGCTGCTGATCTGGAAATACGCCTTTCGCAATGCCGCGGTGCCGCTGGTCACCATGATGGGGGTTTATTTCGCCTCGATGCTGGGCGGCGCCTTCGTGGTCGAGGTGGTCTTCGCCTGGCCCGGCCTGGGCCGCACCGTGGTCGAGGCGCTGTTTGCCCGTGACTTCCCGGTGGTGCAGGCGGGCGTGCTGTTCGCCGCCGTCATGTTCGTCATCGCCAACCTGCTCGTGGATCTGTCCTACGGGCTCATCGACCCGAGGATCCGCCATGACCGCTGAGCTGACTCCGATGCCCGCGCGCGGGCTGCGCGCGCTGGCGCTCAATCTCTTCGGCACCGGCTTTCCCTGGGTCTCGGGCGGGATCCTGCTGGCGGTGATCCTGCTGGCGATCTTCGGCCCGATGGTTTCGCCCTGGCGGCCCGACGCGCTCGATCTGCGGTCCGCCTTCCAGCCGCCGGCCTGGGCGGCGGGCGGCAGCTGGTCGCATCCGCTGGGCACCGACAACCTCGGTCGCGACATCCTCAGCCGGATCATCGCCGGCACCCGGATCTCCGCCATCGTCGCCTTTTGGGCAATTGTGCTGTCGGGGCTGCTGGGCACGGTGATCGGCATGATCGCGGGCTATTTCGGCGGCTGGACCGATGCGGTGATCATGCGGCTGGTCGACATGCAGCTGTCGATCCCGCCGCTGGCATTGGCGCTGATCCTTGCCGCGGTGCTGGACCCGGGGCTTGAGGCGGTGGTGATCGTCATCGTCGTCACCTACTGGAGCTGGTACGCCCGCATCGTGCGGGGCGAGATCCTTTCGCTGCGCGAACGCGAATATGTGGCGCTGGCACGGATCGCCGGCTGCGGCCCGCTGATCATCTTCGCCCGCCATCTGGCCCCCAATATCGTCAACACCCTGCTGGTCCTGGCAACGCTGCAGGTGGGCCAGGTGATCATCTTCGAAGCCTCGCTCAGCTTTCTCGGCCTCGGCATCCAGACCCCGGACATCTCGTGGGGCGTCATGCTGGCCGATGCGCGCGGCTATATCACCAACGCCTGGTGGGCGATCACCATGCCGGGCGTCGCCATCATGCTGACCTGTCTGGCCTCCAACCTGTTCGGCGACTGGCTGCGCGATGTGCTCGACCCGAAAAGGAAACAGCTATGACCGTGATGGACCGGGTCGACCCGACCCCGGCGCTCGAGGTGCGCCATCTGGTGACCGAACTGAAACTGCGCCGCGGCGCGCTGCGGCCGGTGGACGGGGTCAGCTTCTCCGTTGCGCCGGGGCAGACGCTGGGCATCGTCGGCGAGAGCGGCTCGGGCAAATCGATGACCTGCCTGTCGCTGCTCAGGCTGCTGCCACGTCCGGGCGGGCGGATCGCCGCCGGAGAGGTGATCGTCGGCGGCACCGATCTGACCAAGCTCAGCGAGACGGAATTGGCCCGCGACTGGCGCGGTCGCCGGATCTCCATGGTGACGCAGGACCCGATGTCATCGCTGAACCCGGTCTATACCGTCGGCGATCAGGTCGGGGCGCCGTTGCGCTATCACGGGCTGGCGCATTCCCGGGCCGAGGCGCGGGCGCGGGCCGCCGATGCGCTGGGACGGGTGCGTATCCCGTCGCCGGAGGCGCGGCTCGACGATTTCCCCTATCAGTTCTCCGGTGGCATGCGGCAGCGGGTGGTTTCGGCCATGGCCATCGCCTGCGCGCCCGAGGTGATGATCGCGGATGAGCCGACCTCCAGCCTGGATGTGACGATCCAGGTCAAGATGATGGATCTCTATCGCCAGATTCAGGAGGAAACCGGCGTCGCCATCGTGCTGATCACCCATGACATGGGGGTCGCGGCCTCGATCTGCGACCGGATCGCGGTGATGTACGCCGGTCGCATCGTCGAACAGGGGCCGGCGCGCGCGGTCTTCGAGAACCCGGCGCATCCCTACACCCGGTCGTTGCTGAGCGCGATCCCGCGGCTGGGGGAGAAACGCAAGCGGCTCTATGCGCTGGCGGGGCAGCCGCCGTCGCTGCTGGCGATGCCGAAAGGCTGCCGTTTCGCGCCACGCTGCGCGTTGGCCGACGCGAAGTGCCAGGCCGCTTATCCCGGCGACAGCGATCTGGGATCGGATCACCGCGCCGCCTGCTGGCGGCTGAGCGAAGGAGGCGCGCCCGATGCTGCTTGAAGCGCACGAGCTGAAGAAACACTACGACACCCGCAATGGCGTGGTGAAGGCGGTCGACGGGGTCAGCTTCGCGCTGGAACCGGGCAAGACCTTTGCCCTCGTCGGGGAGAGCGGCTGCGGCAAGAGCACGCTGGCCAAGCTGATGCTGCTGCTGGAAAAGCCGACCTCCGGCGCGGTGCGCTATCGCGGGCAGGAGGTCTCCGGCCTCGGCGGCCGGGCGCTGCGCCAGTTTCGCCGCGAGGTGCAGGCGGTGTTCCAAGACCCCTACGCCTCGCTGAACCCGCGGCTTCGGGTCGGCAAGATCGTGGCCGAACCGATGCTGGCGCAGGGCGACCTGAGTCGGGCGGAGATCGCCAAACGGGTCGAGGAGGCGCTGGAGGTCGTCGGCCTGCACGCCACCGCGGCAAAGCTCTTCCCGCATGAGTTCTCCGGCGGACAGCGGCAGCGGATCGCGGTCGCCCGTGCCCTGGCGGTGCGCCCGGAGGTGGTGATCCTGGACGAGCCGACCTCGGCGCTCGACGTGTCGATCCGGGCGCAGATCCTGAACCTTCTCTCCGACATTCAGGAGGAGTTCGGCCTGTCCTATCTGATCATTGCCCACGATCTCGCCCTGGTGGAGCATTTCAGCCATGCCACCGGCGTGATGTATCTGGGCAATATGGTCGAACAGGGTCCCACCGGCGCCGTCTTCGGCGCGCCCTCGCATCCCTATACCCAGGCGCTGCTGGCCTCGGCGCCGCGGCCGGACCCGGATCACCGGCTGCCCACCGATGTGATCATCGGTGAAATCGGATCGGCGCTGAAGGTGCCGGCGGGCTGCCCATTCCATCCGCGCTGCCCGAAACGTTTCGCGCCCTGCGACAGCGATCCGCCCGAACGCCATGTCACCGCGCCCGGGGCCTGGGCGCGCTGCCACCTTCTGACCGCACAAACCGCCTCTGCCACGCCGGTGACCCGGACCTCCCGGACCCCCGGCGCGGCGGGCGCCGACCCTCTCGAAAGGACTGCACAATGACCGAGACGACGATTTCCCCCGAGACCCAACCGCTGAGCGAGGCCGAGTATCTGGCCCGGGTGCGGGCGGCGCAGGCGGCCAACTGGCCTGCCGGTGTGCCGAGCGAGCCGATCTATCCGCATGGCGAAGCCGGGATCAGCGATTACCTGCGCGCCTGGGCGGCGGTGCAGCCGGACAAGGTGCTCTATAACTTCTATGGCGGCACCATCACTTATGGAGAGATGGACCGGCTGTCGGATCGCTTCGCTGCGCGGCTCGCCGCGGACGGGGTGGCGCCGGGCGACCGGGTGGCGGTTTTCATGGGCAATTGCCCGCAATTCGCCATCGCCTTCTTCGGCATTCTCAAGGCCGGCGCGGTGCATGTCCCAGTTAACCCGATGTTCCGCGAACATGAGCTGATCTACGAGCTCAACGATGCCGATGCGGAGGTGATGGTGGCTGCCGACGTTCTGGTGCCGCTGGTCCAGTCGGTGCGCGACCGGGTGCGGCTGCGCAAGCTCTATGCCACCGGCATGGCCGACTGGGTGCCGAAGACGCCGGCGTTCCATTGCCCGCCCTCGATCGTGTCGCAGCCCGATCAGGCCACAGGCACCGAGGATTTCATCGCCGCGCTGGAGGCCTGCGATGCCCCGGTGCCGCAGATCGCCACCGATCTCGACGCCATGGCGGCGCTGAACTACACCGGCGGCACCACCGGCATGCCCAAGGGCTGCGTCCATACCCAGCGGCACATGATCTACACCGCCGCCACCACCTGCGGCATCGGCACCCAGCTGAGCCCGGAGGATGTGTCGATCTGCTTTCACCCGCTGTTCTGGATCGCGGGGGAGGACATGGGGCTGCTGTTCCCGGTATTCTCCGGCTGCTCCTGCATCCTGCTGGGTCGCTGGGATGTGCTGAGCTTCCTGTCGGCGGTGGACCGGCTGCGGCCCAATCAGGCCGGCATGCTGGTCGATAACGCGGTCGAGGTGATGGATCACCCGGAGGTGGGCAAATACGATCTGACCGCGCTGCAGAAGACCCGGGTGTCCTCCTTCGTCAAGAAGCTGAACCACGATTATCGCACCCGCTGGCGGGAGCTGACCGGCTCGGTGATGGCGGAGGCCGCCTGGGGCATGACCGAGACTCATACCTGCGACACCTTCACCACCGGCTATCAGCAGGGCGACTGGGATCTGGATCAGCAGCCGGTCTTTGTCGGCATGGCCTGCCCGGGAACGGAGTTCAAGATCTGCGATTTCGACAGCGGCGCGCTGAAGCCCCTGGGCGAGGAGGGAGAGATCTGCGTGCGTTCGCCCTCGCTGCTGACTTCCTACTGGAACAAGCCTGAGGCAACCGCAGAGGCCATCCGCGACGGCTGGCTGCATACCGGCGATATCGGTGTGCTGGACCAGATGGGGCTGTTGCACTTCCTCGGCCGTCGCAAGGAGATGCTGAAGGTCAAGGGGATGTCGGTCTTCCCGGCCGAGCTGGAGGCGATGCTGGGGCGTCACCCGGCGATCATCGGCTCCGGCGTGATCGGGCGGCCCGATCCGGACAAGGGCCAGGTGCCGGTGGCCTTCGTCACCCTGGGCGAGGGCAAGCAGGCCACCGCCGCAGAGATCGAGGCCTGGTGCGCCGATGAAATGGCGATCTACAAACGTCCCGAGGTGCGCATCGTCGACGCGCTGCCGATGACGGCGACGGGCAAGGTGAAGAAAGAGGAGCTGGCCCAGCTTCTCTGAGGCCGGCCGCGAGCGGAAAACGACATGAGACAAGATGTGACAAAGATCCTGATCGCCAACCGGGGAGAGATCGCGCTGCGGCTGGCAGAGGCGGTGGTGGAACTGGGAATGGTGCCGGTGGCGGTCTATTCCGAGGACGACAAGGGCGCGCTGCATGTGCGCCGCGCGCAAGAGGCGATCGCGCTGAACGGGCAGGGCGCCCGCGCCTATCTGGATATCGCCGGGATGATTGCGGCGGCGGAACAGGCCGGCGCCCAGGCGATCCACCCGGGCTATGGGTTCCTCAGCGAGAGCGCCGAATTCGCCCGGGCGGTGGCGGCGGCGGGCATGGTCTTCATCGGCCCGAGCCCCGAGGCGCTGGAAGAGCTCGGCGACAAGACCCGCGCCCGGCAGTTGGCGCAGCGGGTTGGTGCGCCGGTGAACCCCGGGCTCGATCAGGCCGCCGATCCGGAAGCCTTCCGCGCCTTCATGCAGGAACTCGGGGGCGATCCGATCGTGCTGAAGGCGGTGGCCGGTGGCGGCGGTCGCGGCATGCGCATTGTGCGCGAGGCGGCGGAGCTTGCCGATGCCTTCGAGGCAGCCAGCGCCGAGGCGGCCGCCGCCTTCGGCAACCCGGCGATCTATGCGGAGCGGTTTCTGGAAAACGCCCGCCATATCGAGGTGCAGGTGCTGGCCGACGGCACCCATGCGGTGCATCTGTGGGAGCGCGACTGCACCCTGCAGCGCCGCCACCAGAAGCTGATCGAAATCGCCCCGGCGCCGGCGCTGGCCCCGGATATGCGCCAGCGGCTGCTGGACAGCGCGGTGGAGATGGCCCGGGCGGTCGGATACTGCGGGCTCGGCACCTTCGAATATCTGGTCGGGGCCGATGGCACCCTGGCCTTCATCGAGGCCAACCCCAGGCTGCAGGTGGAACATACCATCACCGAGGAGATCACCGGCGTCGATCTGGTGCAGGCGCAGATCCGGGTGGTGCTGGGGGCGAGCCTGTTCGAACTGGGGCTGACCCAGGACCAGGTGCCGGCGCCACGCGGCCATGCGGTGCAGTTGCGCGTCAACATGGAGAAGATGGCGGCAGACGGCAGTGCCCTGCCCACCGGCGGCCGGCTGAGCGTTTATGAGGCGCCGGGCGGTCCCGGCGTGCGGGTCGACGGGGCCGGCTTTGCCGGCCTCCGGCCCTCGCCGGCCTTCGATAGCCTGCTGGCCAAGCTGATCGTGCATGCGCCGGGCAGCCTGACCGACACGCTGGCGCGGGCGCGTCGGGCGCTGGGCGCCTTCCGGATCGAGGGGGTGGAGACCAATATCCCCTATCTGATGGCGCTGCTCGATCTTCCGGAATTGGCCAGCGGCAAGGCCCACACCCGGCTGGTGGAGGCGCGCGCCGGCGCGCTGTTCGAGGCGGCCCAGCGGGTGCCGAAACCGGCCACCCACTGCGCCACCTCCGGCAAGAGCGACGATCCCCTGGCGGTGCTGGCCTATGGCCGGGGTACCGGGGGGGACGCGGCACCGGGCCGGGCGCCGGCGGATCTCGGCTCCGGCGTGACCGGGGCGCCGATGCAGGGCACCATCCTGGCGGTCAAGGCCGCGCCGGGAGACACGCTGAGCAGTGGTGGCGCCATTCTGGTGATGGAGGCGATGAAGATGCAGCATACCATTGCGGCGGAAACCGCCGGGCGGCTGCGCGATGTGTTCGTCGCGCCGGGCGATATGGTGGCGCTCGGCGATCCGCTCTTCGCGCTGGAGCCCGACGACAGTGTCGAGGGCGAGACGGTCGAGGCCGAGGCGCTCGACCCCGATCACATCCGTCCCGATCTGGAGGAGCTGATCGCGCGACGTGCTCTGACGCGGGATGCCGCCCGCCCCGAGGCGGTGGCGAAGCGCCATGCCAAGGGTAAGCGCAGCGCGCGGGAGAATATCGCCGATCTCTGCGACGACGACAGCTTCACCGAATACGGCGATCTGGTGATCGCGGCGCAGCGCTCCCGCCGCAGCCTGGACGACCTGATGCGCAATACCCCCGCCGACGGGCTGATCACCGGCATGGGGACGGTGAATGGCGATCTCTTCGATGCGGAGGTCGCGCGTTGCGGGGTGCTGCACTACGATTACACGGTTCTGGCCGGCACCCAGGGCAAGATGAACCACGAAAAGACCGACCGCATGCTGCATGTGATCGAGCGCAACCGCCGGCCGCTGATCTTCTTCTGCGAGGGCGGCGGCGGCCGGCCGGGGGATGTCGACGTGCAGTCGATCTCGGGGCTGCATGTGATGACCTTCAATATGCAGGCGCGGCTGTCCGGGTTGGTGCCGATGGTCGGCATCGGCTCCGGTCGTTGTTTTGCCGGCAATGCGGCGCTGCTGGGCTGCTGCGATGTGGTGATCGCCACCCGGGACGCCACCATCGGCATGGGCGGTCCGGCGATGATCGAGGGCGGCGGGCTCGGCGTGTTTCGCCCCGAGGAGGTGGGCCCGAGCGCGGTGCAGTCGGAAAACGGCGTGATCGACATTCTGGTGGAGGACGAGACCGAGGCGGTCGCCGTCGCCAAACAGTATCTGTCGTACTTCCAGGGGCCGGTGGCGGACTGGCAGGCGCCGGATGCGCGGATGCTGCGCCATGTGGTGCCGGAGAACCGGATGGAGGCCTATGACGTCCATGCCGCGATCGAGGGGATGGCCGATGTCGGATCGGTGCTGGAACTGCGCGCCGGCTTTGCGGCCGGTATGGTCACCGCGCTGATCCGGGTCGAGGGGCGCCCGCTGGGGGTGGTGGCGAACAACCCCAGGCACATGGCCGGGGCCATTGACACCCCAGGTGCCGATAAGGCGGCGCGCTTCCTGCAGCTCTGCGATGCGCATGATCTGCCGGTGGTCTTCCTCTGTGATACCCCGGGGATGATGGTGGGGCCGGAGATCGAGAAGACCGCGCTGGTGCGCCATTGCTCGCGGCTCTTCGTGATCGGCTCGAACCTCGAGGTGCCGACCTGCACCTTCGTTCTGCGCAAGGCCTATGGGCTCGGGGCGCAGGCGATGGCCGGTGGCTCGTTCCGGGCACCCAACTTCGTGGTGTCCTGGCCCACCGGGGAATTCGGTGGCATGGGGCTGGAGGGGGCGGTGAAGCTCGGCTACCGCAAGGAGCTGGAGGCAGTCGCCGACCCGGAGGAGCGCAAGGCGCTCTACGACAAGATGGTGGCGCATATGTACGAACGCGGCAAGGCGCTCAGCACCGCGACGATGTTCGAGATCGACACCGTGATCGACCCGGCCGAAACCCGGGTCTGGATCGGCATGATGCTGGAGAGCGCGCCGCCGCGGGTGCCGCGGGCGGGCAAGAAACGTCCCTGGGTCGATACCTGGTAAGGCACAACCTTTGGGGGCAGGGGGCTGCGGCGCCTTGCCCCATCGGCGTTAGCGGCATCTTCATCTTCTGTAGCGAGGGTCAGGCGGCAGCCTGCGGTGACCGGGCCCGATCCCGTTCCGGAGAGGGGGCGTTCGGGGCCGCTGCCGCCAACCGCCCGTTCCGAATGCCTGGAGATGCCCATGCCGCCCCTGTCCCGTCTGCTCCTCCCGCTCCTCTGCGTCGGGCTTTGGCTGACGGCCTGCGGACGGGCGCCGGAGATGATCGGCGTCGACGACCGTCGCGACCCGGCGCTGAGCGTGCCGGAGGTCACCCGCCACAAGGTTTTCATCACCACCACCCGGGCGCCGTCGCCGGCGCGCGGGGTGTTCTTCTCGGGCAAGCGCGCGTCGGAACTGGCACTCGCCTCGGTGGAGGTGACGGTGCCGCCCGATCATGTCGCCGGCGAGGTGGAGCGGCCGCACCGTCTGCCGCCGAAGCCGCGACACCAGTTCGCCGTGGTCGATCCGCAGGTCTACGGGGCGGAGACGGAATTCCTGCGCGCGATCAATGCGGAACTGGCGCGCCGGCCCCCCGAAGACCGCAACATCCTGTTCTTCATCCACGGCTATAACATCACCATGACCGATGCGGTGCTGCGGGTGGGGCAGTTCGTGCAGGACTCCGGCTTTACCGGTGTGCCAGTGGTGTTCTCCTGGGCCTCCGCCGGGCGCCGGACCCATTATGTCTATGACATCAACAGCACCCTGGCCGCCCGCCCGCTGGTCGAGGAGGCCTCGAACATCCTCAGCCGCAGCACCGCCAACGGCTTCGACGTCTTCGCCCATTCGATGGGGGGCTTTCTGCTGATGGAGGTGATGGTGCAGTCGGCGCTGGCCGATACTCTGGATCAGACCGGCAAGCTCAACAACATCATGCTGGCGGCGCCGGATATCGACCTGGACGTGTTCCGCACCCAGCTGGGCCAGATCGACAGCAAACGCGGCAATCTCTATGTCCTGGTCTCTCAGGACGATTTCGCGCTGCGGCTGTCGCGCCGGGTGTCGGGCGGGGTCATGCGGCTGGGGGCGGCGGACGCCATGACGCTGGAGGGGCTCGGGGTCAGCGTCATCGACCTGAGCCGGATCCACGATTCGGATTCCGGCACCCACCGCAAGTTCGCCGGCTCCCCCGAAGTGGTGCAGCTGATCGGCCGCACCCTGGCCAGGCACAACTACGATCGTCCGCCGCGCACCCCGGGCACGCTGGAGGTGCTGGAAGGGGTGCCGGTCCTACGTGATCTGATCCCGGACGGAGAATGAAAAACATCGGATTTTTCATCGCCACATTTGTTGACAGAAATACTAAGTCTCCCTAAGGTCGCGCCAGTTGCATGCAGCAAGCGTCCCGCCAGTCAGCGTGCTTTTCCGACCGTATGACTGACAGGGACACCCATGGTTCAGACACTTACCATCGACGCTTCCGCGCTGAGCGGCGGCTTCAACTCTCGCACCTACATCAGCGATTACTTCGCCGCGCTGGGCGCCTCCGGTTCGAAGGATTTCTACGGCGGCGAGCCGGATTCGGCCTTCGGCGGCACCTACTACATGAACGGCTCGCAGATCGTCTTCAGCTATGAGGACGGTGCCGGGGACGCGGTTGCCGCGACCGTCATCGCTGGCGGCGACGGTCTGGCCTATGACTTCATCCACCATGGCTCCTCCTACGGGCATGGCATCACCGGCGAGCTCGACGCGCTGACCTTCGGCGACTGGGTCGAGGGCGTGACCGGTGGCACCCAGGGGATCGGCGAAGACGGCCAGGTCACCGGCCTCGATACCGGTCTGGTGATCGAGGGGCTGGGGCTGAGCGCGGAGCCGGGCGCCGGCAATACCGAGAGCAATCTGGTCTACACCCTCTATACCGCGCTGGGGGAGCTGGACGCCGATACGCTGACCGATCTGTTCGCGGGCTATGCGCTCGACATGACCGGCACGGTCGGGAACGACCGGCTGTTCGGCGGCGACTACGACGATACGCTGACCGGCCTCGCGGGCAATGACGTGATCCGCGGCTTTGCCGGCGAGGATCTGATCCTGGGCGGTCGCGGCGACGACAGGCTGATGGGCGGAAAGGGGGCCGATACCCTCTATGGTGGCGCCGGCGATGACGAGCTGAATGGCGGCGCCGGACGCGACATGCTGATCGGCGGGACGGGCGACGATGTGCTGATCGGTGCCAAGGGCGTCGATACCCTGACCGGCGGCGCGGGTGAGGATACCTTCGTGATCTCTGCCGTCAGCAAGAAGGACATCATCACCGATTTCACCCTGGATGAGGATGTCATCGACGTGAGCGCGCTGGATGTCAGCTCGGTTGACGATTTCACCCTGCGGGACACCGATCACAGCGTCGTGCTGGTCGCGGATGGGGTGAAGATCGAACTGCTCGACTTCACCGCCGATCAGATCAACGACGACATGTTCCTGTTCTGACCGGGACCAACCGGCCCGGGCGGCGGCGAAATGCCGTGGCCCGGGCGGCTGTCTGCCTCTCCCTTCTTCGCTTGCCTGCCTGAGGACTTCGATGTCGTCTGACCTGCGCACCGCCCTGGCGGTTTCCGGCCTCTTTCTCATGCCCGGCGCCCTCGGCGCCCAGGAGCTGATCGCGCTCGACGAAATCGTTGTCGAGACCGAGGCGCCGAGTGCCGATCTGGCGACAGCGTCGGAGACCACGGTGGATGCCGAGCAGCTGCAGACCGAATTCCAGGGCGCCAGTCTGGACACCGTGCTGCGCAGCATGGCGGGGGTCACCACCGAGGGCGAAGGCGGCGAGATGGCGGTGAACATCCGCGGGCTGCAGGATCACGGCCGGGTGGCGGTGACCATCGATGGCATGCGGCAGAATTTCGCCCGCTCCGGTCACGGCGCGAACGGCACGTTTTCGGTCGATGAGGAAATGCTGCGCGAGGTCAGCGTCACCCGCGGTGCCGGTGCCAAGTCCGGGGCGATCGCCGGCGCGGTGGAGCTGCGCCGGGTCACCGCCGAGGATATCCTGAAAGACGGCGCCAGGACCGGCGGCGACCTGCGGCTGCGCTACGGCACGCTGAGCGAGAGCCCGACCGTGCATGGGGCGCTGGCTGCCCGGCTGAGCCAGACGGTCGATATCATGCTGGCGGCGACCCACAAGGAAGAGAGCGATTACACCGCCCCCGATGGCACCCGCGTCTATGCCTGGCAGCAGAGCCGGAGCCTGCTGGGCACCCTCGGGGTCAATACCGACAACGGCCAGCGCTTCACCCTCAGCCTCGACCGGACCGACAAGGATTTCCTGTCTGGTGTCGCCAGCGGCTATCCGCGCGACAACGATATGCGCAGCCGCAGCCTGCGTTTCGGTTACGAGGCGGAGGATATTCTGGGCTGGCGGGTCGAGGGCAGCCTGTATCGCACCGAAACCCGGCTGCAGCAGGCGACGCTGGACGCCACCACGCTGGCGGCCACGGGGGTCGGGCGCAGCTATGACACCGCGACCAACGGGCTTTTGCTGACGGCGCAGAACTACCTGATGATTGCTGGGCGCGAACACGATGTGACCCTGACGCTGGAGGGGTTTCGCGACAGCGCCGATGTCGATGATCCCAGCGGCAGCCTGACCCCGTCGGGCGCGCGAGAGATCTGGTCACTGGCCGCGGTGGACCGGATCGCCCTGGGCGCCGGCACCCTGACGCTGGGTCTCTCGGCCGACAGCTACCGACTCGACAGCGAACAGGGCCGGGCCTCCGGCGCGGCTCTGTCGCCGCGCATCGCGCTGGAGCTGCCGCTGGGGGCGTCATTCACCCTGCATGCCGCCGCCGCCATGGCCTATCGGCCGCCGTCGCTGAACGAAACTCTGGTCTCGGGCATGCATCCGGAGCCGGCGGATTTCCAGATCGAACCGAACCCCGATCTGGACCCGGAGAAATCCCGGTCGGTCGAACTCGGCCTCAGCTACGCGCGGCGGGACCTTCTGACCCAGGGCGACCGCCTGGATCTGCGCGCCACGATCTATCGCAACACGGTGGACGATTACATCGGGCTGGAACGGGTCGGCGGGTTGTTCGACAGCTATTACCAGTATGGCAATATCGACAAGGTCCGCATCGACGGGCTCGAGATCGAGGCGCGCTACGACGCCGGCCAGCTCTTCGCCGGGCTGGCGGCGCAGCTGATCGACGGCACCGACCGCAGCACCGGAGAGGAACTGGACCGCACCGCGCCGGATCGGCTGGTGATGACGCTGGGGCTGCGCAGCGCCGACCTGCGCCGCGAGGCCGGCACCCGGATCACCGTCAGCGGCAGCAAGACCGGCAGTTCGCTGACCTATGGCGCCTGGCGCACCGTCGATCTGTTCTTCCGTCAGGAGATCACCGACGCCGCCGAATTCGGCCTGACGCTGAACAACATCTTCGACCAGAGCTACACCCCCCATCTCGATACCCAGCCGCAGCCGGGGTTCAACGCACAGGCGTCGCTGATCCTCCGGTTCTGACCGGCACGGCGCCCAGGAAAGGACATGACATGACAATGACCATCACGCTGGCCGGCGATGGCGTGGACTTCAACGCCGCGCTGGAGGCCTTTTTCGACGATTTCGCCCCCTATGAACTGCCGCTGTTCCTGCCGGAGACCGGCGACAGCCAGCAGATCGTGCATCTGGATACCCCGACCCCCGGCGCCGAGGCCGAAACCCGCACGGTGGTGCTGGGCGGCGAGGATTTCGGCTATACCATGTCCAACCACTCGGTCAGCGGCACCATCGAGACCATCATGCTGGGGACGCTGGGTTCGGCCTATGACGCCGAAGCCGGCGATCTGGTGGTGGATGAGACCGGCCTCGTCGCCATCGACGCGCTGATCACCTTCTCCGATCTCGATGTCGAAAACGCCGCCGGGGTGAAGGGCGAGGTGCATGAGATCGTCAAGGGGCTGATGGGCGGCGGCCTGGACGGCTCCACGGTCGATACCGGCCCGCTGCTGGACCTGGTCTGGGGCGAGGGGCATGACCTCTATGCCACCGCCGGCGACGACAGCTATTCCGGCACCCGGTTCGACGACACCGTGCGCGGATATGCCGGCGACGACGTGATCCGGGGCAATGGCGGCGACGATACCCTGCTGGGCGGCGCCGGCAATGACACGCTGCTGGGGGGCAACGGCAGCGATACGCTCAATGGCGGTGCCGGGCGCGACACGCTGGCGGGCGGGGCTGGCAAGGACCGGTTGATTGGCGGCGGCGGCAACGACCAGTTGAACGGCGGCGGTGGCAAGGACGTCCTGTCGGGCAAGGGCGGCGCCGATATCCTGCTGGGCGGCGGCGGCAATGATCGGCTGAACGGCGGAGCGGGCGCCGACACGCTCGATGGTGGCAAGGGGGCGGACAGGCTGACCGGCGGCGCCGGGGCCGATACCTTCGTCTTCGCGGCGGCGAAACAGGCCGATGGCGATGTGATCACCGACTTCAGCAGCAGGCAGGGCGATGTGATCGATCTCTCCGGCATCGACTCGGACAGCAACAGCGCCGGGGATCAGGCCTTCACCCTGATTGGTGACAGCGATTTCTCCGGCAGCGCCGGCGAGCTGCGGGCCTGGGAGAGCGGTGGAAAGACGCTGATCGCCGGCGACACCGACGGCGACGGCCTGGCCGATTTCCAGATCACGCTGCTGGGCGGCGTCGATCTGGACGCCGGCGACTTCCTGTTCTGAGCCGACCTGGCCCCGCAACACAGAGCAGTGCGCCGCGCCGGTGGGTAGGGCGCACCGCCCCGGGGTCAGTCCAGCGCCAGGATACGGGTCACGATGGCGTCGTGATCCGACAGCGGCCGCCCCTCCGGATCGAGCGAGGAGCGGATTTCGACCTCTGCCAGTTGCAGGCCCCGGGCCAGGAACCAGTCCAGCTTCATCGCCCGCTCGGGCCAACGGGTGATCAGGCTGGGCCGCGTGGTCGGCTGATCCTCCGGCCCGCCATGGACGTGGAAACCGGCCGCGCGCGCCACATCGAACAGCCCTTCGGCCCGCCAGTCGCCGCCATTGTGGTTGCCGGTGTTCAGATCGCCGCCGATCAGCACCGGCAGGCCGGGAAACTCCGCGTCGATCGCCGCGATCAGCCCGGCGACCTGACGTTCGCGATGCGCCGGGCCGCAGGCGCTTTCCAGATGGGTGGAGACGGCGAGGAGCGGGCCCGCCTCGGTCTCCACCGTGGCGCCTACGGCGATCCGCTCGCCCAGACGCGGCTGTTCGGCATCGAAGAACCATTGCCGCTTGCCCCAGAGCCGCAGTGCGAAAGGATCGCGCAGCGTGGATTTGGCCATCAGCCCGTTGCCGTGGAAGCCAAGCGCGTTGTGGTCGTCGGTGCAGAACTGCAGCTCGATGGGCGAGCCGAGGCCGAGCTCCAGGAACTCAACCGCATAGGCATAGGACATCCGCTGCGCGCCGGCGATCTCGGCGGTGGTGTTGCGCTGGCCGCTGCGGGCCATGCCGTTGTCCATCTCGGACAAGAGCAGCAGATCGCAATCGGCGACATGGGCGGCAGAGGCGGCGGGAAACAGGCAGCGTTCCAGGTTCCAGGCCCCCACCGTCAGCGGCAGGGGCAGGGGGGCGTCGGTGGCCGCGCCGCCGGTCTCGATCTGGGTCATCGCCGCGACCTGCGCCATATGGGCGTCATGCGCGGCGCCGTCGCGCGGCAGATCGCGGAGTGCCAGGTCAGCGGGCGTCGGCGCGGGCAGCATCGCCGTGGTGGTGCGGATCATCGAACCGGTGCCGCCGCCGCGGCGGGCCGCCGGATCGGGATGCGCCGGCCGCTGGCGGCGTCGAACAGATGCAGCCGCGTCGGATCGGCGGCGACGTGAACCGTCTGGCCGGGGGCCTCGGCGCCGGTGTCGATCACCGCCAATGTCTGGTCGCCGACCATGCCGTGCAGGATGCGATGGGCGCCCAGCTCCTCGACGTATTCGACCCGCATCGGCACCCCGCCGGTGGTGACCAGCCGCAGATCCTCGGCCCGCAGCCCCAGCGTCACCGGACCGGCGGCATGGGAGACCGGCGCGATCGCATGGCCTTCCAGCATCACCTGGCCGCCCTCGATCCGGGCGTCCATCAGGCTCATCGCCGGAGAGCCGATGAAGGCCGCCACGAAGGTCGAGGCCGGGTTGCGGTACACCTCAAGCGGCGCTCCGATCTGTTCCACCTGGCCGCCGTTCAGCACCACCAGACGGTCGGCCAGCGTCATCGCCTCCAGCTGGTCATGGGTGACATAGAGCGAGGTGGTGCCAAGCCGTTGCTGCAGCTTGCGGATCTCCATCCGCATCGACACCCGCAGCTTGGCGTCCAGGTTCGACAGCGGTTCGTCGAACAGGAAGGCGGCGGGCTGGCGCACGATGGCGCGGCCCATGGCGACGCGCTGCCGCTGACCGCCGGACAGGGCGCGCGGTTTGCGGTCGAGGTATTGGCCCAGTTCCAGCATGCGGGCGGCTTCGGCCACGCGCTCGGCGATCTCGGCCTTGGGGGTGCCGCGGTTCTTCAGCCCGTAGGCCATGTTATCGCGCACGCTCATATGCGGGTAGAGCGCGTAGTTCTGGAACACCATGGCGATGTCGCGCTCTGCCGGATCCAGCTGGTTGACCCGTCGGTCGCCGATGTGGATGTCGCCGTCGGTCACCGTTTCCAGCCCGGCGACCATGCGCAGCAGCGTGGACTTGCCGCAGCCGGAGGGGCCGACCAGCACGATGAATTCGCCATCGGCGATGTCGATATCCACACCGGAGACCGCCTGGACGCCGCCGGCATAGGTCTTGCCGACACCTTTGAGGGTAAGCTGTGCCATCACTTGTCGCTTTCTGTCAGGCCCTTGATGAACATGCGCTGGAAGATCACCACCACGGCAACGGGCGGGACCATCGCCAGCACCGCAAGGGCGAAGGCTTCGTTGTAATCGGGGATCTGGCTGCCGACCCAGACCTGCAGGATCGACTTGATGCCGCGCATGAGGGTGTAGAACCCTTCGTCCGTGGTCATCAGCAGCGGCCAGAGGTACTGGTTCCAGCCGTAGATGAACATGATGATGAAGATCGCCGCCATCATCGTTTTCGACATCGGCACCAGCACGTCGATGAAGAATTTGAACGGGCCGGCGCCATCGATGCGGGCGGCCTCCAGCAGCTCGTCGGGGACGGATTTGAAGAACTGGCGGAAAAAGAACGTGCCGGTGGCCGAGGCCAGCAGCGGCACGATCAGCCCGGTATAGCTGTTCAGGAGATGCAGCGTGCTCATCACCTGGTAGGAGGGCATGATGCGCACCTCCAACGGCAGCAGGAGCGTGGCGAAGATCATCCAGAACAGCGCCGTGGCGAAGCGGAAGCGGAAATAGACCAGCGCATAGGCGGCCATCATCGACAGCACGATCTTGCCGATGGCGAAGCCGAACCCCATGATCAGCGAGTTCTTCAGCATCAGCAGCCCGGTGACATCGCCGGTAAAGCCGCCGCGATGGGTCAGCACCTTGGCATAGGTCGCCGGCCCGTTGCTGCCCGGGGTGACATAGAGCCCGTTGGAATGGATATCGACGCCGGTATGGGTCGAGGACATCAGCGCCATCACCACCGGCACGCAGAGAAACAGCGCGCCGAGGATCAGGATCAGGTGGTCGAAGGGTTTGATCTTCTGCATGGTCTCACCCGTAATGAACGCGGCGTTCGAGAAAGCGGAACTGCAGCACCGTCAGCACCGCGACGACGATCATCAGGATCACCGACTGGGCTGAGGACCCGCCGATATCGTTGCCTTTGAACCCGTCCAGATAGACCTTGTAGACCAGCGTCATCGGGTTGTTGGCGGGCTTGTCCTTCACGATCACGTCGATGATCGGGAATGTGTCGAACATCGTGTAGGTGATGTTGATGATCAGCAGGAAGAAGGCGGTCGGCGCCAGGAGCGGCAGGGTCACGTCACGGAACCGCCGCCAGCCCGATTTCGCGTCAATCAGCGCCGCCTCGCGGACCGAGACGGGGACCGACTGCAGCCCGGAGAGGAAGAAGATGAAGTTGTAGGGGATCTGCTTCCACACCGCGATGACGATCAGCGCGGTGGCGGTATCCCAGTAGTTGATCCCGACCTTCAGCTCATAGCCGAACAGCGCGGCGAGCTTGGTGAAGGGCCCCATGTGCATGTCGAAGAACATCATGCCGATCAGCCCGGCCACCGGCGGCGCGATGGCATAGACCGAGATCAGCAGCGTCTTGTAGGTCTCCGCGCCGCGGATCACCTTGTCGGCCTTGACCGCCAGCAACAGCCCGAACCCCAGCGCCAGCGCGGTCACCAGCACGCAGAAAAACGCGGTGAAGGCGGCGGTGGAGAGATATTCCGAACTGTTGAGCGCGTCGGCGTAATTCTCCATCCCCACGAAGGTGGCGCCGAAGCCGAAGGGGTCCTCGATGTAGAAAGACGAGGTCACGGCCTGCACCGAGGGCCAGTAGAAGAAGATCACCACCACCGCGAGCTGCGGCAGCACGAACAGCCACGGCGTCAGTTGCTGGTCGAATTGCACCCGTTTCACGGGGGTGGCGGTCTCACCGGACCACCAGGCGCGGAGCCGGTGGAGGATCTTCGGATCCGACCCGGTCGATGAAAGGGGCGTATCGGTCACCTGTTCTGTCCTGTTCGCGGGGCGGTGCCGGCGCGGGCGGGGGCCCACCCGGCGATCCGCCAATTGCGACGGGGTCCCGGGCGCGAACCCGGAACCCCGCCAGTTGGCTGTGAGCGCGGCGTTACTTCGCGGTCTTCGCGAAGCGGGCCAGCAGGGCGTTGCCCTCTTCCTCGATGGTGTTGAAGGCATCCTTGACGGAGACCTCACCCGAGAAGATGCGGTTGAACTCGCGTTCCATGACCGAGCGGATCTGCGGGTAGAAGCCCATCCGGTAGCCCTTGGTCCATTCGCCGCCCGGCAGCATCAGCTGCTGGATGCCGATTTCGGCGACCGGCTTCTCGTCGTAGTAGCCCTGCGACTTGGCCAGCTCATAGGCGGCCTCGGTCACCGGAACGTAGCCGGTGTTCTTGTGCCAGTAGACCTGGGTTTCCGGCGAGGTCAGGAAGGTGAAGAACTGCGCGGTACAGGCGTTCTCGGCCTCCGGTTTGCCGGCCATGGCGAAGAGCGCGGCGCCGCCGATGAAGCTCTGGGTGCCGGCACCCTCGATCGAGTCCCAGTAGGGCATGAAGACCGCGCCGAAGGGGAATTCGGCCGATTTCTGCAGCCCGCCGAAGGAGCCGGAAGAGCCGATCCAGGTGGCCGCCTTGCCTTCTTCGAAGGGTTTCAGGTTGTCCGACCAGCCGGCGCCGTAGAAGCCGAAATAGCCCTCATCGGCCCATTCCTTCAGCTTCTCGAACATCATCACCTGATTGTCGTCGTTGACGACCAGCTCGGTGCCCTGGATGGCGTCGTAGCCGTTGTTGTTGGTGGCGAACTGCTGGTTGTTGCGCGATTTGAAGTTCTCGACCATCATCCAGGTCAGCTGCGAGGCGGTCAGCGGGATGTAGCCGGCCTCTTTCAGCTTCGGTGCGATGGCTTCGAAATCTTCCCAGGTCTTCGGTGCCTCGACCCCGGCCTTCTCGAAGGCTTCGGTGTTCAGATAGAGGATCGGCGCCGAGGAGTTGAACGGCATGCCGATGAACTTGCCGTCGCTGTCGGCGTAGAAGTTGCGCACACCGGCGATGAAGTCTTCGCGGTTGAAGCTTTCACCGGCGCCCTTGATCAGATCTTCGGCCGGGATGGTCGCGCCCTTGGCGGCGATGATGGTCGCGGCGCCGGCGTCGAAGACCTGCAGGATGTTGGGCTGCTCGCCCGAGCGGAAGGCGGCGATGCCCGAGGACAGCGCCTCTTCATAGGTGCCTTTCGAGATCGGGGTCAGGGCGCATTGGTCCTGCGCCGCGTTGAACTGCTGGGCGATCTCGTTGATCACTTCGCCGTTGCGCCCGCCCATACCGTGCCACCAGGTGATATCGGTTGCGGCCATCGCGGTCGTCGTAGTCAGGGCGAATGCAAGCGTCGCCGCCGTGGTCTTGAACATGAGTCCACCGTCCTTTTCAGGGTTTGAGTTGCGGCGACCCGTACGCTTGCTCTGTGACGGTTTTTCCTCAGCAATATGAAGGTTGTGTAACTGTTCCCGGGGTCGCCCGCGGCGCCGGAGCCCGGCCCGGGGCGGGCTGCCCCTGCGTCACCCAGGGTGTGTATTCAGTGCAACCAGCGGGCGCGTCGCAGGGTGGAGGCCCGGACATAGTCGCAGGCCGAACAGGCCTCTGCGCCCCAGCGGTCATTGGCCATCCGGCGGCAGGTGACCACCTTCGCGGGCAGGCCGAAATCCTCCGACGGGCGCATGTAGCTGACCCGCGTGATGCTGGCCGGCATGTTGCGCCTGAGCCAGTTCATCGCCGCGGTGGCACAGTGCGGGCCGAAGGGGGCGACGAAATCGATCATCCAGAAGCGATCGCCCGAGCGCCAGTCCGCCGGCGCCAGGAACTCTCCTGCAACATGGCGATTCTGCGCATCGCTGTTCAGCCAGGCCCAGGTGACGCCGGCGCGTGGCACCCCGCCGGCATCGCGGAAGATATGGTAGAGCCCCCAGTCCAGCGCCGGCTGCAGCATCATCTGCAGTTCTTTCAGGGTCTGCCGGCGGTGCGCCGGCGAATGCATATAGAGATGGGTGAAGGCGCCGCAGGCCTCCAGCGACAGATCGTCGAGCGTATCCGGATCGGGAAGCCGGTCGCCGATCCCGGCGAAGTTAACGCGCATGGGCGCACCATGGGAAATGTATCATCGGAAACTCGTCAGTCTGCTCGCGGGGGATGCGGGGTGTCGAAGACCCCGCCTGCACCAACCGCGCCGGAAGTCGCGGAAAAAGCGGTACAGGCGGGGATGAAACGCCTGACACGGTCGGGGCACCGGGCCCGAGTCTCGTGTTGTGGGGGGACAGAGATTGCCGACATGTCACAAACACCTTCATACATTCGCCTCTGTGGGGGAGAAACGAACCTATGACCACGGTGTCCGGACTCGACATGCCGGACCCGGGTATATCGGGTCCGCATCTAAGCATTTCGGCGGTTTGGGTCTTGACCGCCAGTCTTCGAACAGGGCCCTGTTAGACAATCGCGCGAAGGGATGTCAAGTTCGGTTTTTCTCAATGCGCTCAATAGACTGTGAAGCGCTTGCCCGGTGATCAGGGATTGGTCGGCCAGGCCGTTTCGGCCCGCCCGACCGGTCTCGTGTTGCCTGGCGACCGCGGGGGCGCGGCGCCGGGGCAGGTCGCGGCGATCAGGCTGCCTTCAGGCTGGCCATGACCTCGAGAATGCTCTCGCGCAGGATGGCACCGGTCCTGGCGATCAGCTCCGGCGTCATGATCAGCGTCGGCGACAGGATCAGGATATGCCCCAGCGGCCGGGCGATCAGCCCCTTGCTCTGGGCCTTTTGCGCCACCATCATGCCGATGTTCAGATCGGGATCGAACAGCGTCTTTGTCGCCTTGTCCTTGACCAGTTCGATGCCGATCATGAAGTGGCTGCCGCGCACTTCGCCGACGATCTCGATATCTTCGAGCCCTTTCAGCGTCTCTTCGAACAGTTTGCCGGTCACCTGCGCCTTCTGCGGGATTTCGTCGCGTTCCATCAGCGCGATATTGGCCAGCCCGGCGGCGGCGGCGGCCGGGTGGCCGGAATAGGTCATGCCGTGCAGGAAGCTGCCGCCGGGGCCCGAGATCACCTCGTGAATCTCATCCGACATGATGGTGGCCGACAGCGGCTGATAGCCGGAGGTCAGCCCCTTGGCGGTGTTGATGATATCGGGCTGAATGTCGAAGACCGCCTCGGAGGCGAAGAAATGCCCCAGCCGGCCGAAGGCGGTGACCACCTCGTCCGAGATATACTTGATCTCGTAGTCGCGGCAGATCTCCAGCGCGCGCTTGTGATAGCCCTTCGGCGGCACGATGACGCCGCCAGCGCCCATGATCGGTTCGGCCACGAAACAGGCGATGTTCTCGGCGCCCAGGGTTTCGATCCGGCTGCGCATGTCTTCCATCAGCGCATCGAGGAATTCGGCCTCGGTCATGCCGTCGCCCTCGTGCCAGTAATGCGGCTTGCGCAGATAATGCACCAGCCCCTCGGCCCGTGACCAGCCATCGGAATACTCCGGCGTGGTCATCGCGATGGAGAGATAGGTGGAGCCGTGGTAGGCGCCCTGCCGGCTCAGCACCAGGCGCTTTTTCGGCTGCCCGAGCCGGTTGTAATAGTGATGCAGGATCCGAACTGCGGAATCGTTGGCCACCGATCCGGAGTTGCCGAAATAGACCTTGTTCAGCGATCCCGGCGCCAGCTCTGCCAGCTTGGCCGACAGCGCGGCGGCGGCGGGGTGGGTGAAGCTGTAGAAGGTGGAATAGAAATCCAGCGTCTGCAGCTGTTCGGTGATCGCCTCGATGATCTCGCGGCGGCCGTGGCCGACGTTGACGCACCACAGCCCGCCGATGCCGTCGATCAGTTCGTTGCCATCGCTGTCGCGCACCATGGCGCCCTCGGCGGCGACGATGGCGGTGCGGGCGCCGGACTGTTTCAGCGCGTTCAGATCGGCGAAGGACTGCACCAGATGCAGATCGGTGGTGAGGATCTCGTCAGTGGTGCGGGGCAGGTCGAGAGTCATGGGCGGCTCCGTGTCAGATCAGCGTCTCAGGTCAGGGTAGGCGGCCTGGCGGAGGGACCCGGCAGATCGCCCGACCAGGTTAATCTGATCAAATACGGCGGCATATAACCCCAAGGGGGTAGGGCGCGGTCCCTCGGCGCGATGCCCGGGCGATCGGGCCGACGGCGGCGGCGCGGGCCCGGCGCCCCTTTCTTCCGCTTTTCTCTTGCCCGGTCGGGGCGCGGTTCAGCGCGCGGCTTTCGCCCGGTGGGCGGCTAAGACGGAGGGGGCAATAAGCTTCATGCTTGGATGTTTGATAGATATAAAGTTTAAGCTTGAAATAAATTCCGACTCGGCCTAGCGTCGGATCAAAGGCCGGGGTGCCGGCCCGTTCCAAACCATCAGAAGGGGGTTGCCTCATGCGTATCGCGTGTCTTGGCGGAGGGCCGGCCGGGCTCTATTTTGCCATTTCGATGAAACTTCGGGATCCGTCGCACGAGATCGTGGTGATCGAGCGCAACCGCGCCAACGACACCTTCGGCTGGGGCGTGGTGCTGTCCGATGATGCGCTGGAAAACCTGGCCGAAAACGATCCGGTCAGCGCCAAGGCGATCCGCGATCATTTCGCCTATTGGGACGATATCGCCGTGATCCACGACGGCGTGCGCACGGTTTCGGGCGGCCATGGCTTTGCCGGCATCGGCCGCAAGCAGATGCTGATCCTGCTGCAGGAACGCGCCCGCGAACTGGGGGTGGAACTGCGCTTCGAGACCGAGTTCGGCTCGGCCGAGGATTATCGCAAGGAGTACGATCTGGTGGTTGCCTCCGACGGCATCAATTCGCGGGTGCGCAGCGAATATGCCGACACCTTCAAGCCGAATGTCGAGGTCCGCGCCTGCAAGTTCATCTGGCTCGGCACCCATCAGAAGTTCGACGACGCCTTCACCTTCATTTTCGAGAAGACGGAACACGGCTGGATCTGGGCGCATGTCTATCAGTTCGACGCCGATACCGCGACCTTCATCGTCGAATGCGCCCAGGACACCTGGGAGAAGTTCGGCTTCGAGGACATGAGCAAGGAAGAGATCGTCGAGACCTGCCGCAAGGTGTTCGAAAAATACCTGGGCGGTCACGATCTGATGTCGAACGCGGCGCATCTGCGCGGCTCTGCCGTCTGGATGAACTTCCCGCGCGTTCTGTGCGAGAAATGGTATCACGAGAACGTCGTGCTGCTGGGCGATGCCTCCGCCACTGCGCATTTCTCCATCGGCTCCGGCTCGCGGCTGGCCTTCGACAGCGCCATCGCGCTGGCCAATTACCTGACCTCTGAACCGACGCTTGAGAAGGCCTTCGAGCGCTATCAGGAGGAACGCCGGCTGGATGTGCTGCGGCTGCAATCGGCGGCGCGCAACTCGCTCGAATGGTTCGAGCAGGTGGAGCGTTACCTCGATCTCGATCCGGTGCAGTTCAACTATTCTCTGCTGACCCGGTCGCAGCGGATCTCCCACGAAAACCTGCGTCAGCGCGATCCCGAATGGCTGGAATCGGCCGAGAAGTGGTTCCAGATGCAGGCCGGCGTGCCTGCGGATGCGCCGGTGCGGGTGCCGATGTTCGCCCCCTATAAGGTCGGTCAGATGGACCTGATCAACCGCGTGGTGATGTCGCCGATGGCCCAGTACAAGGCCGAGGACGGCTGCCCGACAGACTGGCATTTCGGCCATTATTCCGAACGTGCCAAGGGCGGCGCCGGGCTGATCTTCACCGAGATGACCTGCGTCAGCCCCGAAGGCCGGATCACCCCCGGCTGCCCCGGGCTCTATGCCCCCGAACATGAGGCGGCGTGGAAGCGGCTGACCGATTTCGTCCATAAGGAGACGCTGGCCAAGGTCTGTTGCCAGATCGGCCATGCCGGTCGCAAGGCCTCCACCTGCGTGCCCTGGGATGGCGGCATCGACGCGCCGCTGGCCGAGGGTAACTGGGAGATCATCGCGCCGTCGCCCTTGCCCTACAAGCCCGCCAGCCAGACCCCGCGTGAGATGACCCGCGCCGACATGGACATGGTGCGCGACCAGTTCGTCGCCGCCGCGCAGATGGCCGACCGCGCCGGTTTCGACATGATCGAGTTCCACGCCGCCCACGGCTATCTGATCGGCACCTTCCTGTCGCCGGCCACCAACACGCGGTCGGACGAATATGGCGGCAGCCTGGAAAACCGCCTGCGCTATCCGCTGGAAGTGTTCAAGGCGATGCGCGCCGTCTGGCCCGCCGAAAAGCCGATGTCGGTGCGGATCTCGGCGCATGACTGGGTCGGCGAGGCCGGCAACCAGCCGGAGGACGCGGTGGAGATCGCCAAGGCCTTCCATGCCGCTGGCGTCGATATCGTCGATGTCTCCTCCGGTCAGACGGTGGCCGAGGAACAGCCGGTCTACGGCCGCATGTTCCAGGTGCCCTTCTCTGATCGCATCCGCAACGACACCGGCATCCCGACCATGACGGTGGGCAATATCTATGAGCCCGATCACGTCAACTCGATCCTGATGGCGGGGCGCGCCGATCTGGTCTGTCTGGCCCGGGCGCATCTGGCCGATCCTTACTGGACGTTGCATGCCGGCGCACAACTGGGCGACCGCTATGCCGTCTGGCCGGAACCCTATCGCGGCGGCCGTGATCTGCTCTGGCGTCTTGCCGAGCGGGAGCGGGAAGCAGAGGCGGCGATCAAGGTATGATGCTGGCGGGCAAACATGCGGTGGTGACCGGCGGCGGCACCGGGGTGGGGGCGGACGTCGCCCGCACCCTGGCCGAGGCTGGCGCAACGGTCACCATCATGGGCCGGTCGGAGGCGCCCCTGCAGGCGCAGGGGTTGCCCTATCAGCTTTGCGACGTGACCGATGCGACGGCGGTTCAGGCCGCCTTTGCCGCCGCCCGGGCCGATCGGGGGCCGGTCGATATCATGGTCGCCAATGCCGGGGCCGCCGAAAGCGTGCCCTTTGCCCGGATGACGCCGGAGCAGCTGAGCGCCATGCTGGCGGTCAACCTGATCGGCGTGTCGAACTGCTGGCAGGCGGCGCTGCCCGACATGAAGGCTGCCGGCTGGGGCCGGATGATCGCGGTCGCCTCCACCGCGGCGCAGAAGGGCTATCCCTATGTCGCCGCCTATTGCGCCGCCAAGCACGGGGTGCTGGGGCTGACCCGGGCGCTGTCGGTGGAGCTGGCGATGACCGGGATCACCGTCAACGCGCTCTGTCCCGGGTTTATCGAGACGCCGCTGCTGGACCGTTCCATCGCCAATATCGTAAAGACCACCGGTATGAGCGAGGAGCAGGCCGCCAAATCGCTGAAGTCGGGCAACCCGCAAAAGCGCTTCATCCAGACCGATGAAGTCGCCGGCGCGGCGCTCTGGCTCTGCACCGAGGCGGCCCGGTCGGTGAACGGCCATGCGCTGTCGCTCTCTGGAGGAGAGACATGACACCCCAATCGGTCGGCGCTGGCGCGTCTTCGCTGTCGAAATCCCGGTTGCGGCTGTGGCTGAAACTGCTCAAGACCAGCAGCCTGCTGGAAGAGCAGGTGCGCCGCCGCCTGCGCGAAGAGTACCAGTCGACCTTGCCGCGGTTCGATGTGATGTCGGCACTGTCGCGCAGTCCAGAGGGGCTGAAGATGTCCCAGATCTCGGACATGCTGAGGGTGTCGAACGGCAATGTGACCGGCATCGTCGACCGGCTGACCGAAGAGGGGCTGGCGTTGCGGGTGGCGGTGCCGGGCGACCGGCGCGCCTCGCTGGTGCGGCTGACGCCCAAGGGCAAGACCGCCTTCGCCGATCAGGCCGCGGCCCACGAAACCTGGATCAACGACATGCTGGACGGGCTGAACGCCGATGACGTCGACGGCATGATCCGCCGGCTGGATTACCTGAACGACACTCTTGAGGAGAAAACCTGACCATGCGCAGCGACGTGCAGCATTTCAAATGCGAGATCAAAGACGGTATCGCCACCGTCGCGCTCGACCGCCCCGAGCGGAAGAACCCCCTGACCTTCGACAGCTACGCCGAACTGCGCGACTGGTTCCGCGACCTGCATTACGACGATGAGGTCAAGGCCGTGGTCTTTCTGCCCAATGGCGGCAACTTCAGCTCGGGCGGCGATGTGCATGACATCATCGGGCCGCTGACCAAGATGACGATGAAGGAGCTCCTGACCTTCACCCGGATGACCGGCGATCTGGTCAAGGCGATGATCGGCTGCGGCAAGCCGATCATCTCGGCGGTGGACGGCATCTGCGCCGGCGCCGGCGCCATCATCGCCATGGCCTCGGACCTGCGGGTGGCGACGCCGGAGGCGAAGACCGCCTTCCTGTTCAACCGCGTCGGGCTGGCCGGCTGCGACATGGGCGCCTGCGCGATCCTGCCGCGCATCATCGGCCAGGGCCGGGCGGCAGAGCTTCTCTACCTCGGCCGGGCGATGAGCGCGGAAGAGGGCCAGGCCTGGGGGTTCTTCAACAGCGTGGTGCCGGCCGACGAGCTGGAGGCAACGGCACAGAAGCTGGCCGCGAAGATCGCCGCCGGCCCGAATTTCGCCAACATGATGACCAAGACCATGCTGGCGCAGGAGTGGAGCATGTCGCTGGAACAGGCGATCGAGGCCGAGGCCCAGGCCCAGGCGATCTGCATGCAGGGGCAGGATTTCCACCGCGCCTATCACGCCTTCGTGGCGAAGGAAAAACCGGTCTTCGAGGGCGATTGACCTAAGGGACGCCCGGTCCTTCCGGGGGCCGGGCGGATGGCCGGGGGCGGGAGCCTCCGGCGGGAGTATTTGGAACAGAGAAGAAGAGGGAGGGGGAGAGATGCCCGACCGCAGTTTCCTGAACTGGCCGTTTTTCGAGCCGCGCCACAAGGCGCTGGCCGAGGCGCTGGACGACTGGGCCGCATCCCATCTGGGGGCGATCGATCACCATGACACCGATGCCGCCTGCAAGGCGCTGGTCAAGGGGCTGGGCGAGGCCGGGTTCCTGACCCATTCGGCCGTCGACCCGGAGACCGGCGAGGGGCTGGACGTGCGCAGCCTGTGCATCATCCGCGAGACGCTGGCGCGCCATGACGGGCTGGCCGATTTCGCCTTTGCCATGCAGGGGCTGGGGACCGGGGCGATCTCGCTCTTCGGGACGCCGGAGCAGCGCCGGGAGTGGCTGAGCAAGACGCGGGCGGGCAGCGCGATTTCGGCCTTTGCGCTGACCGAACCGGCCTCGGGCTCGGATGTGGCGAATTCCACCATGACCGCGGAGCGGGATGGCGACTTCTATGTGCTGAACGGCGAGAAGACCTGGATTTCCAACGGCGGTATCGCCGATGTCTATTGCGTCTTCGCCCGCACCGGCGAGGCGCCCGGCGCCAAGGGGCTGTCCTGTTTCATCGTGCCGGCCGATACGCCGGGGTTCGAGATCGCCGAGCGGCTTGAGGTGATCGCGCCGCACCCGCTGGCGACGCTCAGGTTCACCGACTGTCGTATCCCGGCCTCGGCGCTGCTGGGTCAGCCCGGCGCCGGGTTCAAGATCGCGATGTCGGTGCTCGATGTCTTCCGCTCGACCGTGGCGGCGGCGGCGCTGGGGTTCGCCCGGCGGGCGCTGGACGAGGCGCTGGCCCGTGTCACCACGCGGCAGGTGCAGGGGGCGCCGCTCTTCGATCTGCAGATGGTGCAGGGCCATATCGCCGATATGGCGCTGGATGTGGATGCTGCGGCGCTGCTGGTCTATCGCGCCGCCTGGACCAAGGACAGCGGCGCGCCGCGGGTCACCCGCGAGGCTGCGATGGCCAAGCTTTTCGCCACCGATCAGGCGCAGCAGGTGATCGACAAGGCGGTGCAGCTGCATGGCGGCGACGGGGTGCGCGCGGGCGAGACGGTCGAGAAGCTCTATCGCGAGATCCGGGCGCTCAGGATCTACGAGGGCGCCTCGGACGTGCAGCGGGTGGTGATCGCCCGCCAGGCGCTGGCCGGGTTTCAGGCCGGCTGAGGCCGGGGCGCGGCGATGGCGGCGGGGCAGACGTTGACAGCGGCCGGGTCCGATGATCTTGCGGGCGCTGCCGTGGCGAAAGTCGCCGCGGCAGGGGCTGCCCGGAGCTCTCCGCTTCCGTCGGGGGGCATGGAATGCTCTGGTCGGGAGCGAGACCGGCGCCGGCAGCGGGCCGGCTGGAACGCGTAAGTCAGGAGATTTTCGGATGACCGAATCCGCCTATAATCCCGGGTCCGAAGGCGCCCGGATGAGTTTCGCCGATGCGATGTCCTATGGCGATTACCTGTGCCTGGACGGGCTGTTGTCGCAGCAGAAGCCGCTGAGCGGCGCGCATGACGAGATGCTGTTCATCATCCAGCACCAGACCAGCGAGCTGTGGATGAAACTGGCGATCCACGAGATGGCGGCGGCGCGCGAAGCAATGAACGCCGGTCGCATGCCGCATGTGTTCAAGATGCTGGCGCGGGTCAGCCGTATTTTCGAACAGCTCAACAACGCCTGGGATGTGCTCAGGACGATGACACCGGCCGACTACACCCGCTTCCGCGAGGCGCTGGGGCCGTCGTCGGGGTTCCAGTCCTATCAGTACCGGATGATCGAATATATCCTTGGCAACCGGAACCCGAACATGCTGAAGCCGCATGAGCATGTGCCGGAGGTGCAGGCGATGCTGCAGGCCGAGCTGGCGCGGCCGAGCTTCTATGACGATGTGATCCGGCTGCTGTTCACCACCATCGACGGCCCGGATGCCGAGATCCCGGCGCCGCAGCTGGGGCAGCCGCATCAGCCGGTCGAGGCGGTGCAGGAGAAATGGACGCAGGTCTATCAGGACGTCGATCGCTGGTGGACGCTCTATGAACTGGGCGAGAAGCTGGTCGATCTGGAGGATTATTTCCGCCGCTGGCGCTTCAACCATGTGACCACGGTTGAGCGCGTCATCGGCTTCAAACGCGGCACCGGCGGCACCTCCGGGGTGCAATATCTGCGCCGGATGCTGGAAGTGGAGCTCTTCCCCGAGCTCTGGCATTTGCGCGGCGGTCTGTAACGGGCGGCCGGGGCAAGGAAACGAGGGCCCCGGCGGGGCCGTGACGGAACGTAGAGAGAAAGGCGAGACATGACGAACACGGTGATCCACCCCGAAGGCTGGGCGCCCGCCAAGGGCTATGCCAACGGAATTCTGGCAGAGGATGGCACGCTCTATGTCGGTGGGCAGATCGGCTGGACGGCCGAGCAGACCTTTGAAGCGCATGATTTCATCGGTCAGATGGAACAGGCGCTGCGGAACATTCTGGCGGTGGTCGAGGCCGCCGGCGGCACGGCCGCGGATATCACCCGGCTGACCTGGTTCGTTAAATCCAAGGCCGAATATATGGCGCATCAGGCCGAGGTCGGCCGCGCCTATCGCGAGGTGCTGGGCCGGAACTTCCCGGCAATGTCGTTGCTGGTGGTGGCCGACCTGCTGGAAGACGAGGCGCTGCTGGAGATCGAGGCGACCGCCTTTATCGGCAAGCGCTGAGCCCGCGCCGGGACTGGCTGGAGGAGATCGGCACGATGAGAATGGCCGGATGAGAATGGGGCCGCCCGCCCGGGGCGGCCTTTCGCGTTTTTGCCCGGCCATAGGCCGATCAGAGGGTGAAGAGCCGCCCGACGCCCGGCGCCCGCCCGCTGTGGCCGGTCTGGCGCACCGCGCCCCAGGCGCCGGCGGTGGCGCTGGAGATCACCGGCAGGTCGTGGCGCGCCTCGAGCTGCGGGATGACGCCCAGCGTGTGCAACCCGCCGCAGGAGATGAACAGGCAATCGGCGTCGGAGGCGGCGGCCAATGCGCGGTCCGCCAGCGCCATCAGGTCGTCATCGGTGACGGCAAAGACCTGCTCCACCGTCTTCAGATGCATCGCCTCCAGTGCTGCCACCTCGAAACCGCTCTGGCTCAGGTAGCGGGTCAGCGCCTGATTGACTGCATCGGTATAGGCGGTGGCGACGGCGACGCGACGGCCGCCGACTGCCGTCAGCGCCTCAAGCACCGAATCCGTCATCGTCGTCGCCGGCAGGCCGGCACCGTCGCGGAGCGCGGCGAGAATTTCGGCATTGCCCTCCGGCCCCCGGTAGAAGCTGAGCGAGGTGCCCATGAGCGAGATCGCCTCTGCCCCCATTTCCTTCGTAAGCGGCGGCTGCATCCCACCTCAGGTTCAGCTTGACGGCTTGAAGTTCCACGGGAGAAGTTCGTCGATGCGGCCTTGCGGATGGCCGGCGGCGATGGCCTCGAGGGTGGTCTTG
>NZ_JASNJD010000014.1 GCF_030164425.1 Pseudodonghicola flavimaris
GCGCGCAAGTGGTTAGGATTGCTGAGAGGGCAAAGCGGTTGGGGCGGTGAAACCCAAAGTGCCATCGAAATGATGCCTTCTCTTTAATGTGAAGGGCGGAAAGTGTGAACTTGCTGCGGTCGTCCCGAATGACCGGTTTAAGGCGTCCCAACAGCGAGGTTCAGAACTTCAGCAATGAATTCTTTAATCAGTCGCACTGCATTGCGAACCGCAATAGACGTCTTCGAACTTCATTTGCGGGCAGTCGGCACCTTGGATGAGCGAAGAGGTCGCTCAGGCCCCGATGCAAGCGATCAAAGGCTACATGATTTCCGTCGGCGAGTTGATCGAACAGCCAGATGACACCGTGCATGTCGATTTGCTCGGCGACAGCCAGTTCGCGGAGCGTGCCGTCACCAGTCAATAACCCCCATTCCCGCGATTCAGCGATGGCAAACGCGAAGGTATCGGGAACCGAGAGCCGCCTATGCTGTCGGTTTACGGCGGTCGCGCGCCGCAACTCGACAGGTGTGAGCTCCTCTATCCGCAAGCCAAGTTGTATAAGTCTGTCGCCGAGTTCACCGGCAAGTTCCCTCTCATAGAGCAGGTCAGGCACGGCAAACTCGAACGGCAGAAGGAACATCTCCTCAAGCAGGGTCGCCCTTTCTAGGTCAATCAGGACCGATGTATCCGAAACGAGAATAGGCAAGTGTCAAACCGCCACCTGATCCAGTCGCTTGTCGAGTTCCCGCACGGAAATGCCGAGAAGTTCGGCGGCGCGAGATTCTCCAATGACACCTTCAGCGAGCGCGCGGTAGCAAAGCCTCTCGAAACGCCGCGGCTCCTCCACATCGGGGGCCAAGCTCTCCGGTTCCTCATAGGGTGCCGTGCGCCATCCGCGCTCAGCAAATATCTTGAACAGCCGGGCACATGCCGGCTGACTAATAATCCCAAGATCCTTGCAGCGGTAAGCGAGAGCCTGAATGCTCACGCCGAAGCGTTTTTTCAGGGCGACCAGTTCTCCAATGCTGATCGACGACCGATGAGCACCGATTTCCGCACGCAGGACGTCGGCCGGCATCAGGAAGGCACCGGCGAACCGGTGTGCAGCCTTCTCCTCATCGACCCCACCTGAAGGTGCGATGACCATGTGGCCGAGTTCATGTGCCAGGTTGAACCTCTTGCGTTCGGACCACGTGCTCCGCTTGATGACGATGACACGGGCGGCATCGCGTTCCTTGCGCCGCACCTTGGCAGCGAGGCCATCGACACTGTCGAGGTCGAGCGAGAGCACCTTGATCCCGCGCTCCTCCAGAAGCTCAGCAAGTTGAGGTATTGGGTCGTTTCCGAGGCCCCAATCCTCGCGCACGGAGCGGGCGGCATCTTCCGCGTCGCGGACGTCGGCGACAGGGTGGGGAGCACTGCGCGGCTGCTCCCATTCGACGCTTCGCATTTGGAGTAAATCCTCCACGGCCAGATAGCGCTCGAGCAGATGAACTGCACGCGCCTCCAGCGCGGCTTCTTCCTTGGACGACGTTCCCACCTTCTTGCGGAAATCCACGCCTTCGAGCGAAAGCTCGTCTTCGCTCAAGAGGTATTCCTCGGAGACGTGGAGCGCCTTGGCGAGCGCGATCAGGACACGCGAGCTGGGCATATCCTCGTTTCGCTCATACTTCCCAATGGCTTGGGCGGAGACAATCCCACCCATCGCATCCGCGAGCGCGCGGAGCGAAAGACCCGACGCGGAGCGTGCGACCTTGAGCTTTCTTCCGATCATGGTTGCCTCCTTGCGGCAATCGGTTTACATTGCTACCACGTAGTGGAACTATTGTAAACCGATACCTCTTGAAATTGCGTTAACGGCCCGCCATCTTGGCCTTGCGTCCGGCAATTGGGACGTTTTTGTAAACCGAGCTGAGCCGATGTAGAGGGGCTTCTGGTCGCGGCGAACAGTGACAGACTAGATGGAGAAGACATGGCGCTTACCAACACCGAGCTCCGCTACTACGATAGCAATGTACTTCGCCTGCCTGCAGACAAGCGCAAGGACTACCACGCCCAAGTAGATCGCTTGATCGAAGCATTGCGCAGCAGCGTTAAGGACAAGACCGAGATCAAGATCACCAAGGTTGTAAAGGCTGGCTCCTTCGCAAAGTTCACGATCCTGCGGAAGACGACCTACGATCCCGTTGATGTCGATGTGGTGTTCTACATTTCCGGCCGCGACGCGAGCAAGGAGACGCTCGACAGCCTCAGCACGACGATCCATGATCTGCTGATCAAGATTTACCCAAACAAATCAGTCGAAGATTTTGAAATTCAACGCAAAGCTGCCACGGTGACCTTCGTAGGGACAGGCCTGAGCGTCGACATTGTTCCTGTGATCGAGGACGAGGACCGCCCGGGCTATGGCTGGCAGTTCGATATCCACGACGGCTCGAAAATCCAGACCTGCGCGCCCTGCCAGGTTCAGTTCGTTCGTGACCGTAAGAACCAGGACGGCGATTTCCGCACGCTGGTTCGGATGGCAAAGAAATGGCGCAACTATGCGGAGATCAAGCCGCTCAAGTCCTTCGCCATCGAGCTGATCATGGCGCATGTACTCGCCACACAGGGCAAGGAGGGCAGTATTGAACAGCGATTCCGCAACTTCCTGCTCTACATCGCGCAATCCGGCCTAAAGGATCAGATCAGCTTCCCTGAGAACACGCTTCCTCTCGGCTCGTTCTCCGACGCGGTCGTGATCTTTGATCCGGTTTACAGCTTCAACAACGTCACCAGCCGGATTTCCGAGGCCGAGCGCCAAGAGATCGTCGCAGCGGCGCAGGAAGCCTGGGAGACGGTGAACTTCGCATCGGTCGAAGACGATGATGCGGTCTGGAAAGAGGTCTTCGGGCCGGGCTTCAAGGTGAAGGACTGACATGAGCCAGACGAGAACGGCTTCGGCCACCTATACGACAACCGATATCGAAAACGTCGTTCGGCGCGTTAAGGCAGATTTGGCCATGATCGCCGACAGCACCGGGGCATGGACGCCTCAGCAGGCTGCCGATTACGCCCATGATGTCGAAGTGCTTGCCAAGGCGGGCTATCTCGCATGGGTGGATGTGACTCTGTTGCAGCATGGCATCGAACTAAAGGCCGTTCGCTTCGATGTCGATACCGACGCGGGAACGCTGAGCACTAGCCGTCCCGGTGGCGTGCTGTGGCCGCGCGTCGCCGGCGCTGAGCTGCGGATCGTGATAAGCTACACCAACGCGTACACTAACGCGGCTCGAGAGGCTACGAGGAGCAAGCTCAAGATCGGCTGGACCACATCTTACGCCGACACCAGTCACTCTAGCCTCAGCTCGTCCGGTGGCCGCAATTATGTCAGCAGCACCTACGGGATGCAGAGAAGGGATTGGGCCGCGTGAGCCAGCCGAGCATTTTTGACAGCGAGATGGAGCTCCCGAACGATACGCTGGCCAAGCGTGAAGGGAGCCTGCTCGGCTTCGAGCAACGCTACAACCGTGTTCACGACCAGCTTCGTCTCTTGCTGAACGTCGGCGCACTCGGCGAATGGAACAGGAAACACCACGGCGGCAAGCTCGGGCTGTGCGACCTGGTCGCCGAGCAATATCCACTGGTGATTTTCCACGGCGATGTCGGCACCGGCAAGACGGCAATGGCGGAATGCATAGCCAACCGCCTTGTGGCTGAGGCACGCAGTTCTGATTCGATGCTGTTCAAGCTGTCGAACCGGGTGCGCGGCAACGGGATGGTCGGCGAAATGGGCACCTTGATCGCCGAAGCGTTCCGGAAGGTTACGCAGTCGGCTGGCAAAAACCGTCGCGCGATCCTGATCATCGATGAAGGCGACAGCCTAGCGGCATCCCGCGCGCAGGATCACAGCCACCATGAGGACAAGGTGGCTGTAAACACCCTGATCCAGGGGATCGACGATCTCAGGCAGTATGGCGGACGGATCGTCGTGATCCTCTGCACCAATCGCCTGTCGGTTCTCGATCCTGCGCTGCGCCGCCGGGCCGCCATCACCGAGACCTTCAGCCGTCCCAGCGATGCCGAGCGCCAGCAGCTTTTCCAGATGGACCTTGCCGGTCTCGGACTCTCACAGCCCCAACTCGCCGAACTAACCCGGTTGACGGGAGCGCGGGACCGCCATCCGTCTTGGACTTATTCCGATATCCGGACCCGGCTGTACCCTGCGGCGCTCGCCAAAGCGTATCCCGACCGGCCCTTAAGTTTCGCGGACCTGACTGCGGTCGCGTCTAGCCTTCATGCGTCTCCGGTCATGGAGGACAAATAGTGGCCCGGTCTCCTTTGTTCGGACGCCGTATTCACATCTCCGGCAGTGTCGTGAATGATCTGACGATCGCGCCGACGGCCGATGTCGAGGCGGCACGCGAACTGATCGCCCTACTCGTCAAAGAACTCGTCAAACGCGGTGCCAACTTCGTCATTCCCGTCGACGACGAGCCCAAACGGAACGTCGATGGTCTGCCTGTTTGCTTTGACTGGCTGGTCTGGAAGACGGTGAAGGACAATCTCATCCTTCGGCCTCAGAATGTGCCGGGCCCCTTCATCGTCGCCGTGCAGCATCACAAGACCGAGGAGCAGATACCCGACGAATATCTCGACCTGTGGGACGAGCTTCGGGCGTCCCAACTGATCAAGATCGAGAGCGCCGCCTACTGGAATATGAACAGTAAGCGCATGGAGGCGCAGGCGCGTTTCGGTGACGTGCTGCTTGCGCTCGGCGGCGATGAGGGGGTTTTGTATCTGGCGAACCTCTATCACGATGCCGGCAAGCCGATCGTGCCCCTAAACCTTCCGATCGGCGCCGAAACCAAGGGAGCGCGACGGCTTTATGCGTTTGGTCTCGCAAGTGCCCAGACGCGCCGCCTGTTCCAGATCGCCGATGACGGCGATGCGCATGACTGGATCAACCGCATCGGCTTTCCCAAGCGACAGAGCATTCCCGATCGCGTCTCCGCCGTGATCGATCTGCTCGAATCTCTGGACCGCCCCAAGGCGTTTGCCGTGCGCCTCTTAAACCCCGTCCACGAAGATTACGCTAGCGTGCAAGATTTCTTCGACGTGGTAGCGAAGCCTGTGCTTGAGGACGATCTCGGGTACCGTCTGATAGTTATTGACGGACGGCAAACCTATGACCATCCGCGGATCGATCAGGAAATCTTTGCCAAGCTCCATCGTAGCAGCGTTGTCCTCGCCGACATCACTGGTGCCCGGCCAAACTGCTTTCTCGAACTGGGTTATGCGTTGGGACGCGGTCTGCCGACCATAGTCACTGTGCGAGAAGGTGCGAAACTGCCGTTCGACATCGCGACGTTCGCCGGCCATCACTGGAAAACAAGCGGCAGTGCCGATGACCGCCGGCGGGCGTTCCGCGAACATTGGAACGCAATCCGGAATCGCCCGACCCTCGTTCCCACGGAGCCGCTGATCTCATGAGAGGCCTGCGTGAAATATTTGTTTCTGTCGATGTGGAGACAGCGGGGCCGATACCCGGCGAATACAGCTTGTTGTCGATCGGGGCCTGCCCTGTGTTCGACCCGGACAACGGCTTCAGCTGTGAATTCAAGCCGATAAACGACAATTTTGATCCAAAGGCGCTGGAAGTAGCTAGGCTTTCGATGAGAGAGCTGTACAATCGGGGAAGCGATCCTGAAGTGGCGATGAAGGCGTTTTCGGATTGGTTGGCGACCCTGGCTCGTCCCGGCGACACGCTTGTTTTCGTAGGGTTTAATGCGCCGTTTGACTGGTCTTTCGTGAACTACTATTTCCATCGCTTTGCGGGTAAAAACCCGTTTGGGTTCACAGCGCTGGACATCAAGGCGTTGTACATGGGAGCGACTGGTTGCTCATGGCGCAATACCCGTTCCAGCATAATTTCTGAACATCTGAAGCCCACGCTTTCTGGAACGCACGACGCTTTGAGCGACGCCCGTTACCAAGCAGAAATCTTTCGATTGATTTGGTCTCTTATCCTTCCAAGGGCGGAAGAATAATTTCTGCGATCTCGGGTTCGCTTTGGCGACTATAGCCGTCATGCGTTTTGAAATAGCCGAATGGTCGCTGTGCCCGGTCACGCATACTCAGCCATAATGGCACGTGTCGTTTGAACTGCCTCCTCCAGTCCGGTCCTAGCCGCCTCGTCGATACCCAGCCTTGCCAGATCGACTAGCAACTGATCGGGCACGCCATCACCAACTGCAGCCCGGGCAGAACGCCCTCGCGCGCGACGAGAAAACGAAGCGTTTAAAGCTGTCGTCCCTGTTGTAGGGTTATCATCGGCAACCGTCGACACGGTCCCAGACCCCTGCGCCCCGGCTACCGCGCGCACCTCCCGCAACTCCTGCTTCAACTTCTCCACCGTCTCCCGCGTTTCGCTTATCTGCCGATCCCGCCTGAGCCCGTCCTCGTCAGGGTACGGGAGACTCCCCGCCTGACCCGCATGCAGCGCCTTCAGCGCTGGGTCTTCGAAATACTTGATCCGCCGCGCCCGGATCGGCATCTGCGCGTCGATGACAAGGATCACCTCATCGAGGTCCATTCGGCGGGCTTGGTCCTCGGTCAAGAGCGGCGTGTCCTCTGTCCGCTCAGATACACTGCGCCCTTCGAACGGGTTGCGCCCGACCGCACGCGACCGGGTCACCACGCGCTTTGTCGTCTTCCCCACAGCCTGGCTCAGTTCCTCGATCGTCTTCTGCTCGGAAGGTGTGAGGTAGAGCTTCACGCCCGCGCCGCCCTGCAACGACCGGCGGGTGTTCTCGCCATAGATCTCGTCCAGCGCGGGGATCGTCTGAGTGACGATGGCGAGGTTGCCGCCAAAGGAGCGCAGCGTCTTGATGCTCTCGGCCACGATCGGCATTTTCCCGAGGCGGTCGAATTCATCGAGCATGATCATCACCGGCCAGGGTTCATCGTCGCCCGGCTCCTGCGCCTGCAGGGAGGCGATGAGGTCCGAGAAGAAGAGCCTGATCAGCGGGGCCAGGGGGCGGATCATCTCGGACTCGACCACGAGATAGATCGCGTGAGGGCGACGCCGTATGTCCCGGAAGGAGAAGTCCGAGGTCGCGGTGGCTGCGTCGATGGCACGGTTGTCCCAGGTGTCGAGACCCGAGGTCATCAAAAGCGACAGGTAGGAGGTCAGGGTGTCGTTGTTGGTCGAGGCCATGCGCTCGAAGATCAGCTTGGCCGACCTGTTCTTCACCTCATGCGCGCGCTTCAGGTACTCCTTCTGCTTGTCGCCACCCGAGGCGGTGATGCGGTAGATCTCGCCGATGGTCGGCACGCCGCGCTCGAAGGCCAGAAGACCAGCTGCCACGAACAGATCGATGCCGCCTGCCAGGAGGCCGCTCAGCTTTTCGTTGTCGGTCTGCAGGAAGAGCTTGGCGGTGAGCTTCAGCTCCATCTGCTGCCGGTCAGGGTTGGTCATGGCGGCGATGCGCGCCAGCGGGTTATAGCGATGCGTCGGGCGGTCCCAGTCGGTCGGCGCGAAACGGAAGACTTTGTCGCCCATGCTTGCGCGGAAGCGTGAGGTCTCGCGGAAGTTCTCCCCCTTCACGTCGAGCACCACGGCCGAGCCTTTGTAGGTGAGCAGGTTCGGGATCACGAAGCCCACGCCCTTGCCCCGACCCGTGGGCGCCACGATCAGCGCGTGCGGGAAGGTCTTCGAGACGAGGAAGGGGCGCTTCGATTTCGGGGAGCCGAGCTTGCCGAGAAGGAAGCCGCCGCCCGGCTTGGCAAAAAAGCCGTTGCGCTTCATCTCGGGCCGGGTCTGCCAATGCGTGGTGCCGAAGCGCGTAAGCGCATCGCCGAGAAGCGTGACACTCAGCATCAGCGCGGCGATGCCGAAGCCCGCGAGGATCAGGTTTACCCAGAGGAAGTCCCGCGGTGCGCTGGTGCCGAGGGCTCGGTACTCGCGCGCAAGCAGGGTGACGTCGAAAGCGTTCGTCGACAGGCCATAGCGGATGGTCAGGTAGCCCGTCGCCACGGCATAGCCGATGGCGAGGCCAACCAGCGTCAGGCTCAGGATCCCGCCCGCGATCTTGCCCTTATCCATGGGTGATCCCCTTCTCGCCATGGGTCGCGGCATGCCGGGCGCGCTGCGCCTCGATCTGCTCCTCGGCCAGGGCATCCAGCACCCGCTCCATGGCAGGGCCGTGGGCCGTCACCTCGCTGCTTTCCAGATAGGCTTTGGCGAGTTCCAGCTGCCGCAGCGGGTGCTCGGTGAATTTCTCCAGCACATCGGCGTGGCCCGCGCGCAGCGCGGTCACCGCGTTCGGCGTGAGGTTACGGTCGATCTGGGCGACGAGGCGCTGCCCATCCGTCTCGCTGAGCGGTTTCATGTCCTCGGCCTCTGCCCGCTGCAGGAAGGTCATCACATCAGGGGCGGTCTCGGCCATGAAGCGCCGTTCGGCATAGTCCTGTCGCGCCTGATCCTCGATGTCGAAGCTCCGCTCGCTGATATAGGCGCGTGATGCCCCCATGGCACGCAGGCGGTTTATTTCCTCCTGCACCGCCGCCCCGAACTCCTCGTCCGGCATCTCGGCGCGGTAACGCGCCAGGATGCGGTCGTCTTCGGTGATCGGCCCGAGATGCTGCATGGGATCGCGCAGCGCGAGGTCCATGTCCCCGGCATGGAGCGTGCGGTCCTTTTCGTCGACGGCGAACTCCTGCGGCTTGCGGCTGTCAGTAATCTTGTCCCACGCCATCGAGGCCAGTTCGGCATGATCGGGCGACCGCTGCGCGAAGGCGTTGAAGGCGGCGCGGGCCTCTTCGACCTCGACGGCACCGGCTCGGCGCACGGAAGGGTCGTCCGAGAAGGGGTGGTCGAAGTCTGTCCGGCGGAATTGGGCGACGAGCTCCTGGAAATCCCGGCGCTCGGACGGGGCGAAAATGTCCGGCTCGCCCGCCGTGCGCTCGCGCTCCGGCAGCGTCACCCGTTCCGCCAAGGCAACCGGGTCACCTTCGGTCTCATCCACATCATCGATGGCCCGCAGAATGCGCGCATCGGTAAGGGTGTCGCCCAGACGGACATGGACGGCTTCCAACCGGTCCAGTGCTTCCTCGCGGTCCTCGCCCTTCTCCAGATCGAGATCGCCCGCCTTGGCGATGGCGCGCAGATCCTGCGCCAACCATTGCCTTTCGAGAGCGGCATTGCCTGCACCCTCGCGCATGCGGGCAGCAACTGCCTCGGGATCGATGCCCGTGCCCTGCAGCGCCTCGCTGAGACGCGCCTTCACCGCATCATCGTCGAGCCGCCCCAGCTGGTCCTCGCGCATGTTGGCCCGCGCATAGACGCCGCCTCGGGATGGTGCATCGAGGAGCGTGGCCGAGCGGTCCCCGAGCGGATTGAGATGCGCGACCGATGCCAGCACATCGGTGAGCTTACGCTCGATCTCCGGTCGCGCGGCCGCGGGCGCCCGGCCGATCGCCGCCTCGATCTGACGGATGTTCTGGGAAAACTCAGTGATCAGCGTGTCGAACGCTGTTTCGTCTTGGGACATGTAGATGGCTCCGTCAGATTGGATCTGACCGCCACTGGCAAGGATGCTGCTGGCCCGCTCAAGTGCCTCGGTCACGTCGTCGAAGTTCGACCGGGACGCCTCGGCCGCCAGACCCCGATAGGTCAGCGCATTGCGCGCCACCGTCTGCAGGGCCGCCGCGAGGTCGGTCCCCGTGCGCTGGCGCTCGACCGGCGGGCGGCCCTCGTCACGGGCCTTGTAGACCTCGTCTATCTCGGCGCGGTAGGTCGTGACCCCCCGGTCAAGACGCCGTGTCGCCTCGAGCCGGATCCCGTGGACCTGCGCCGCCTCGACCATCGCCACCCGGAAGGCGTCGTAGTTGAAGTGGTGATCCTTCCCGAGAAAGAACATTTCGCCATCCTTGCTGCGGCGGTTCAGAACGATATGCGCATGTGGATGCGCGCGATCTTGGTGTATTGCAGCAATATAGTCGAATTGCGACCCCTCACCTTGAAAGAACTTCTCACAGACGGATTCCGTGATCGCGCGCACCTCTTCGCCGCTGGTGCCGACGGGAAAAGCCATCAGAAGATGCGAGGTATGCCCGAGCTTAGGGCTGTGCCGCTCGCCCCACTGGTTCTCGAAGCGCCGGACGACCCGGTCGATCTCCGCCCCGGTCAGGGTCTTCTTGCCGTCATGGGTGCCGCGGCTGTCGAGGATGTGGCTCGACTTGGTGGTGAGGTACGTGAGCTGGGCCTTGAGCTGCGCGCCCGTGTGGCACCCGCCTTTCGAGATCGGCTTGAAGATGGCAGGCGAGTAGCCACGCGCTGCCCGGACCATCTGCGCCTTCTTCGACAGCCCCTGCCAACTGCCCGAGACCCGGCTCCAGTCGCGATCAAAGAGGGCGGGGCTGACGCCCCGCGCCTCACTCCGCGCCATGTTCGGCCACCTGCTCCGCTTCCTGCCGCGCCAGACCGGCGAGGGCCTTGGTGACCTCGAGGTCCAGATCGCGACGCCGCGCGCGGAACATCTCCTGGATCTGGTCGGCCATGTCGAAGACTAGCACCGCAAGGTCGCGGATCTCGGCATGGCTGGCCGGGGTATAGGGCAGGCGCTCGCCCTTGAGCTTTGCCTCGTTCAGGCGGCGCGCAACCTGGTTCACGTTGTTGCCGACCCTGTTCAGCGCCGCGCTCATCCCTTTCAGCTCATCCGTCATGCCCTCATCCGGGCGCAGGAGATCGTCGGCGGCCAGCATCAGGCAGCGCATGGCGTCTGACCGGTGGGCAATGCCGCGCCGTGCGAGGGCCGCATCGAAGCCGCGAAGGTCGCGCTCGGTGACCCGCATGGTCAGCACGCGGGTGCGACTATCGTTCGCCGAGGCGGCGGAACGGCCCCGGCTCAGCACGTTGTAGACCGTCTTGGGCGAGACCTTCAGCGCTGCACTGATCGCACTGACCGAAACGCCTTTCGCCCGTTCCCGGACGATCTGACGGCGCTCCTGATCGGTCAGTCTGCGACTGTGTCCCATGTGAAGTATACGTTCCTATTTCTTGCCAACTTCGTACAAGCCCGCCTTCTCCCAGCACAAGCGGAGAAGGCACCAAGGGCTTGTACTCAATGTAGAAAATCGGCCTCGCGGGCCGATTTGACGTCCTTTGGCAAATGCAGCGCGCAACGCGCTCAATGCAACGCGTCCCGCGTTGCCTGCACCGCGCATCGCGTCCTTTGGACTGCGTTTTGCGCGCCCTGCAGCACGGCTTCTGGCGAGTGCCCGATGGCATGTGCCGCCTGCACCGCGCGTGGTGCCGGATGATCCACGTACAATGCAGAATGCGTCACGTTTCCTGCGACGCGTAGAATGGCGTATGTCGAATGTCGCGCGTCATCTGGGGACCGCATCGCGCAAAGGGGCTGACGTCGGGTGTCGCGTGCAGCGTGCCTTCCGCCCCCGGCGCGACGCACCATGCGCCCCGCATTCCGCCTGAGGGACCCCGTATCCCGTCTTCTGCTTGACGCCGTCGCGCACGGAGGTTAGCGACGTAGAAACATCTTTGTCGCGTTACACCATTCTTGCGAGAGGTCCGCCCCATGCCGAACGACAATCTCGTGGTGATCGCTGCGATGGCCCGGAAAGGGGGGAGTGGCAAGACCACGCTCTCGCGCGCCTTGATCAGCGCTGCCGTTGCCGCCGGACGTCGTGTCCTTCTGATCGATACCGACAGCACCGGCGTGCTCGGCACCTGGCACAAGCGGGCTGAAGCCGCGGGGCTGGGATCGCCGCTCCTGCGTTCGGCGACCGTCGAGAGCGTAGGGGCTGTGGATCGCCGGATCGAGCAGGTCTATGCGGCGGACTCGGCGGACTTTATCTTCATCGATACGGCAGGCGTCGGGGCCGAGTGGTCGGACGGGATCGCCGTTCTGGCCAATCACATCGTGACGCCGGTGATGCTCTCGACCTCGGATATCGATGTCGGCGCTCAGACGGCTGACTGGTTCGAAAAGCTCCGCGCCCGCGTCGATGACCCCGACAGCCTGCCCCGCCACCATGTCGTTCTGAACATGGTCGACCCAAAAACCACGCGCGCGGATGCCGCCCTCATCGAGGCGGCTATCGCGCGGTTCCCGGTGATCGAGACCGTGATGATGCGCCGGAACGTCTACAAGGAGATGGACGAGAAAGGCCTCCTGCACGCCGTGGCATTGCAGAAGCAGGCCGACCCGAACCCCCTCATGCGCCCCCATGTGCGCCATGTGGTCGAGGCCCTCGAAGAAGCGACCGACATCCTCAACAACATCCTGGCCGCGTGAGGACCGGGTTGTGAGGAAGAAGATCCCGACCATCACGCGGCCCGACCCGGTATATGCCGCATCCCTGCGTCCAGAGGGCGAAAAGGACCCGGGATGGGAAAAGGTGCGGCGCGCGGCAGCGATGCCAGAACCTGGTAGCGTGGAACCGGCGCCAATGGGAGATGACGTCGCCAGGCACCCAAGCACACCGCCTACCTCCACGTCTCAGCTCAGCCGGGAGGCGGACGCGAGGGCGGCGCCTGCGGTCAAGTCATCACCATCCCGCTCGCGACGCAGTCCGGCGACGCGCAAGATCGACATCCGGGTGAATGCGCTGGAACGACAAGAGGAAGCCCTGATCGATTGCGGCGTCGATCCTGCCCACGTCATCCGCGCCGCCCTGCGCCGTGCGGTCAAGAATTTGGAGCTCGGGTGCGAGTTCGTCCTACCGTCGGAAGAGCAGCGGACGCGGATCACCGAATGGCGCGCACGCACCTCGCTGGCGGTCGATGCTGCTGCGCTGACTGCCCTCTTGCGCGCGCATGACCCCCTCGATGTACTGAGCAAGTGGGCCTTGGTCCGCGGCCAGATCGAGCCGCGCGTCTGGGCAGAGATCGACATACTCCTGCACGAGATCGCCGTTCGCGCTGCAGCGCAGAATGCAGAAACGGATACGCCAGAAACCTGACTATAAAGACAACTTGTCCTTTTGTCGGTGGGTTCTTGCCGAGGCCGCCGACTTCATCTTGCAGTTGCAGAAACCCAACCCTAAGACGTTCAAAACGATATTGCGGCCTCGTTGTTAACAAGTCCTGAGGTCAGTTTGAGAGGAGCACATCGTGACCATTTTACCGCGGCTTACGGCCGAACCGATCATGCGCATCCTCTGCAAGAAGACCGACACGTTGGTGGGCTACCTGTACCAATGGAACAATGGCGACCTGCAACCTGCCTGGCTCAATGATGCTATGCCCGACGTGCGCTACGAGCCGATGGTCGAGGCCGCCTGACCCGCGCAGAGGCCCAGCCATTTTAGCGATCCTGCCGAGGTGTACGCCGGTTCAAGCATCTGGCATGATGCATAGATCGCGCTTCCATAAATCATGATTTAGCGCTATTTTGAGTTATAGGAAGGGATCCTATAGCTCATGCGCTGGAACTGGTCGCAACCCGACTGGCCGAATTTCCGCTATGACAGAATTGCCGTCGAACCTCTCGAACGGCAGTTTCTGTTGTCGTCCGGAGAGATCGTCGGTGCCTTCCACCATGTGGCCGACGACGAGCGCGACCGCCTGCGCATCGAGCTGCTGAGCGAAGAGGCGATGCGGACGAGCGCCATCGAAGGCGAGGTGCTGGACAGGGCCAGCGTGCAATCCTCCCTGCACCGTCAGTTCGGCTTGACCGCCGACGGCGCACCGTCAAGGCCGCGCGAACAGGGCGTTGCGGAGATGATGGTGGACGTCTACTCGACCCACGCCGCGCCTCTGACCCACGAAACTCTTAGCCGCTGGCACGGGATGCTTCTATCCCATGACCGCGGCCTCGAGACCATCGGAGCCTACCGGCGGCATGCTGATGCGATGCAGATCGTCTCCGGTCGCATCGACCGACCGACGGTGCATTTCGAGGCGCCGCCCTCCGCGCAGGTCCAAGGCGAGATGGACGTGTTCGTCGACTGGTTCAACCGAACGGCGCCAGACGGTCCAACGCCCCTGCCCGCATTGACCCGCGCGGCGCTTGGGCACCTCTGGTTTGAAAGCATCCATCCCTTCGAGGACGGCAATGGTCGCCTCGGCCGCGCCTTGGCGGAAAAGTCCCTTGCGCAGAACATCGGCCAGCCGAGCCTGATCGCGCTGGCCCACACCATCGAACGGGACCGGAAGGCCTACTACGACCAGCTCGAGACCCACCAGAAGACACTGGACGTCACCGGCTGGCTACTCTGGTTCGCCGAGATCATTCTGAAGGCGCAGCAGGTGACGCTGACACGGGTCGGGTTCTTCATCGCCAAGGCGAGGTTCTACGACCAATTCCGTGATCGGCTGAACGAACGACAAGCCAAGGTGATCGAGCGCATGTTCCGCGAGGGGCCTGACGGGTTCAAAGGCGGCCTCAGCGCCGAGAACTACATCGCCATCACCGGCACCTCGCGTGCGACCACAACCCGAGACCTGCAGGACTTGGTGGAGATGGGCGCGCTCAATCGCACCGGAGAGCGGCGGCATACACGGTATTGGCTACGGCTCGCGGAGACAACGATATCGCAGGGCTCATCGTAACCCAAACGAGCACAGCTCAAACAGGGGAGGAGCTGGATCAGACGCCCCCTTGGAAAATCACAGATCCACCCGTGGATAAGGTCGAGGAAGGCCCGCAGCAGCAAAAGAGATTGAAATCTGTAATGGAAGAATGGAAGATAAACCATTGTCCGCGAGGAGATGCCCGATGGGCGATGACGGCGCGAAACTTTCGAACCTAAATTTGAAGATCACCGCCGACGAGCGGTGGGCCTTCAAGGAGCTCTGTGTCCGGCACCGGATGAGCCAAGTCGACGGTTTTCGTCTGGCGGCCCGGCTTTTAGAAGACCACCTCGAAGCGAATAAGAAAAAGAGTGAAGGCGAATAGATGAACACCCAGACGACGAACACTTCCCTCGCCGATTTTATCTGGAAGAACGCGGACGACCTCTGGGGAAACTTCAAGCACGTCGATTTCGGCAAGGTCATCCTGCCCTTCACCCTGCTGCGCCGCCTGGAATGCGTGCTGGAACCGACTCGGGACCAGGTGCGTGAAACCGTCAAGACCATGAAGGACAGCCCGATTGACTTGGGCGTGATCCTTCGGACCCAGACCGGCTACCCGTTCTACAACACCTCGAACTACGACCTGCGCAGCCTCGGCGCGACCCGGACCCGCCAGAACCTCGAGGATTACATCGCCTCATTCTCTGACAACGCCCGGGTCATCTTCGAACAGTTTGACTTCGCGAACACGCTGGCCCGGATGGACAAGGCCGGGGTGCTCTACAAGATCTGTCAGAACTTCGCCGCCATCGACCTGCACCCGGACGCGGTTCCGGAACGGGTAATGTCCAACGTCTACGAACACCTGATCCGCCGCTTCGGCGCCGAGGTGAACGAAGCGGCCGAAGACTTCATGACCCCGCGCGACGTCGTCCATCTGGCCATCGAGCTGCTGCTCGACCCGGATGACCAGATGTTCATCGACAACCCGGGGCTCATCCGGACGCTCTATGACCCCACCTGCGGCACCGGCGGCTTCCTGTCGGATGGGATGGAACACGTGAACGCCCTGCGCGACCGGTACTCGGTCGCCCCGGTCATCGTTCCCTACGGTCAGGAGCTGGAACCGGAGACCCACGCGGTCTGCCTCGCCTCGATGCTGCTCAAGACCGTCGAGTCCGATCCCGGCCGCGACCTGTCGAAGAACATCAAGCTCGGCAGCACGCTGTCCGACGACAAGCTGGCGAACGAACGGTTCCATTACTGCGTCTCGAATCCGCCCTTCGGCAAGAAATGGGAGATGGACCAGGCCGCCGTGGTCCGGGAGCATCAGGAGAAGGGGTTCGAGGGCCGCTTCGGCCCCAAGCTGCCGCGCGTCAGCGACGGGTCGATGCTGTTCCTCCTGCACCTTCTCAGCAAGCTGGAGGCGCCGGAGCGCGGCGGCGGACGGGCGGCCATCGTCCTGTCCGGCTCGCCCCTCTTCAACGGGAACGCGGGGCAAGGGGAATCCGAGATCCGGCGCTACCTGCTGGAGGAGGACGTGGTCGAGGCGATCATCGCGCTTCCGACCGAGATCTTCTTCCGGACCGGGATCGGCACCTACATCTGGCTCCTGTCCAACAAGAAGCCGGCCGCCCGGAAGGGCAAAGTCCAGCTGATCGACGCGACCGCGCTGTTCGAGCCGATGCGCAAGAGCGAGGGCAACAAGCGCCGGAAGGTCGGGGACGGCCAGATCCGGCAGATCGTCCAGATGTATGCCGACTTCGCCGAGACGAAGGAGAGCCGCATCTTCGACAGCCGGGAGTTCGGCTACCGCCGGGTGAAGGTCCTGCGTCCGCTGCGAAAGAAGATCGTGATCTCACAGGAGGGTCTGGAGGCGCTCGAATCCGAGAAGGCGTGGGAGCGCCTGACGACCGACTCGCAGGCCCTCTGGCTCAAGCTGCTGGATCGAAAGATGGGCGCGACCCATGACTGGCACTGGATGGCGACCTGGCTGCGGAAGAACTCCGGCGCGATGCTCAGCCAGCGGACAGTCCCGGCCGCGTTGATCAAGGCGTTCCAGAAGGCCTTCGGCGTCCGTGATCCGGATATCGATCCGATCTGCGACAAGAACGGCGAGGTCATCCCCGATGACGACCTGACGGATTTCGAGAACATCCCCCTCGGCACGGACATCCGGGACTACATGGCGCAGGAGGTGCTGCCCCATGCGCCCGACGCCTATGTAGATGAGACGTTCCGCGACGACTACGACGGCCAGGTGGGCGTCGTGGGGTATGAGATCAACTTCAACCGCTACTTCTATGAATACCAGCCGCCCCGCGATCTGGAGGAGATCGACACCGAGTTAAAGGCGGTCGAGGCGGAAATCGCGGCGGTGCTGGCGGAGGTGACGGATTGATGTTTGACGTCTCCGTTCCAGAACACTTTCAGAAGCTCCCCATAATTTCCATCGCCCGTAAGAACGGGGGTGTCTTTATTGATGGGGACTGGATCGAGAGTAAGGACATTTCCGATAGCGGCATCCGATACCTTACGACAGGAAACGTCGGACTCGGAGAGTTCAAAGAACAAGGTTCGGGTTACATCACTGAGGATACATTCACGAAGCTTCGCTGCACAGAAGTCCTACCCGGTGATATCCTTGTATCTCGTTTGAATGTTCCCATCGGACGAGCGTGCTTGGTGCCCGATCTGGGTGAGCGGATGGTGACCTCCGTGGATAACGTCATCATCCGGCCGTGCAATGAATTTAATCGGAAGTTCCTCGTCTATCTGTTTTCTACGAAGCATCATATTGAAATGATGAATAATTTGGCGCGCGGCACAACGATGCTCAGAGTTAGTAGAAGCGCTCTGGGACGAGTTCGCGTCCAAGTGCCTAATTATGAAGAACAGACCGCCATCGCCCGCTTCCTCGACCGCGAGACCGGCCTGATTGACGGCCTGATCGAGAAGAAGACCCGGTTCATCGCGCTGCTGAAGGAAAAGCGGGCGGCCGTGATCACCCATGCGGTGACCAAGGGCGTCGATCCGGAAGCGCCGATGAAGGACTCTGGCGTGGACTGGCTGGGCCGCGTGCCCGCCCATTGGGCCGTCTTGCGCATCGCGGCCCTGTTCCGCGAGGTCTCGCGCCCGGCGGACCCGGCCCTGCCGGTGCTGTCCGTGTCCATCCACGATGGTGTGACGGACGGCGAACTGGCCGATGAGGACCGGGACCGGAAGGTCGCCCTGAGCGAGGACCGGACCAAATACCAGGGCGTCGCGCCCGGTGATCTGGTCTACAACATGATGCGCGCATGGCAGGGCGCGTTCGGGGCGGTCGCGGTCAAGGGGTTGGTCAGCCCGGCCTATGTGGTCGCGGCCCCGGTCACCTCCTTCCGGACCAAGTTCATCGAACACCTTCTGCATACGAAGAGCGCCGCCGAGGAAATCCGCCGGTTCTCGCGCGGCATCGCGGATTTCCGGATGCGGCTTTACTGGGATCACTTCCGGGCGCTGAAGGTCTGCCTGCCGCCGCTGGACGAACAGGATCGCATCCTGTCGGAGATCGACGCGGAAACCGCCCGCATCGACGGCCTGATCACCCTGACCGAGCGTAGCATCGACCTCCTGCGCGAGAAGCGTTCGGCGCTGATCACCGCCGCCGTGACCGGGAAGATTGACGTGAGGGCGGCGGCATGACTTTTGGCGCGGACCGGTCGGTTTCTTATTGCTTTGGTAGGATTCCTGCCCTATCTAATGTCTCAACAAGACCCGCCACGCCTCGGACGGAACCTCGGTTTCGCACTGCGCACCCCGGCGGGTTACTTGTTTTCAGGGTATCGCTTTCGCGGCACGGGGGTGCCGCATGAAGTTTGAAAAACCCGCCGTTTCCGTCCCGGACCAGATCGAACTCCTCAAACGTCGCGGCATGATTGTCGGCGATGAAGCCCAGGCACAGCACTACCTGAACTTCATCTCCTACTACAGGCTACGGGCCTACTGGCTTCCCTTCGAGGTGCCCGCCGCGAACAACGGCGATCACGCCTTCCGCGACGGGACGACCTTCGAGGATGTGCTGACCCTCTACATCTTCGACCGTGAATTGCGGCTCTTGGTCCTGGACGCTATCGAACGGGTCGAAGTAGCCCTGCGCGCGCAATGGGCACATCACATGGCCATGAGCCATGGCCCCCATGGCTATCTCGAACAGGGCCACTACTCAGTAATCCGACATCACGCGAAAGACGTCACTGATTTGGAGAAAGAGTTCAATCGCTCCGACGATGCGTTCGCGATTCACTATCGTGACAAGTATGACTCACCCAAGCTGCCGCCGGTCTGGATGGCGGCTGAGGTCATGTCGTTCGGACTTTTGTCGAAATTCTACAGCAACTTGAAAACACGCGCCGACAGAAAAGCAATTGCTGATCCGTTTGCCTTGGATGAAGCAGTCGTTACGTCCTTTGCGCACCATATTAGCACGGTGCGCAACATATGCGCCCACCATGGCAGGCTTTGGAACAAGCGCTTTACGGTGACGATGACGGTTCCGAAATACCCCGCCAAGCTGCCCGTCGCCATGCGGGATGCCGATCCGCGCTATCTGCACAACACGCTGGTGATGCTCGATTACCTTTTGGCGCTGATCGCACCGGGCAATGAATGGAAAAAGCGCCTTGTGGCGCTGATCGACGGCTGCCCGTTGGCCGATCCTTCCAGCATGGGCTTTCCGGCGGATTGGCGCACAAGAGCGGTATGGAAGGTATGAGGATGCCGGTTTCTGCCCAAACGAAGCTGGCAAGACTTGTGAAAGAGGTACCCGCATGACCACAGGCGAAACCTTCGGGCGGACCATCCAGCTTTTCCTGGTCGACGGGAAGCCCACGGGCCTGCGCAAGGCGACGATCCACGGCTGGACCGGTCTGTTGTTTGTCAGCGGCGCCTCGGCCTTCGGCGACCTGACCGCCCGTTCCGAGGTGGACCGGACCGGCGTCTATATCCTGTCCGGCCCGGACCCGGACAAGCCTGGCGTGACCCGGGTCTATATCGGGTCGGGGAACTCCGTGGCGGAGCGGATCGAACAGAGCGCCAAGAAGCGTGACTTCTGGGAAACCGCGATCACCGTCACCACCAGCGACGATGACCTGTCGAAGGGGCATGCCGAATACCTTGAGGCCCGGCTTATCCGTGTTGCCGCGCAAGCAGGCCGGGTGACACTCGACAACGGCACCCAGCCCGACACCGACCGCCGCCGCCTGCCCGAGGCCGATGTCGCGAACATGGAGCAGTTCCTGTCAAACCTTCGGATCATTCTACCGGTCATCGGGCTGGACATGCTCAAGCCCCAGCCCCGGGCCGTAACCCAGGTTGCGAAACCCGCAGAGGACCGGACCGCCGAAGAGGTCCATTTCGAGATCCGCCACAAGAGCGGCGTTCAGGCGACCGCCGTCGAAGAAGACGGGGAGTTCGTGGTTCTGGAAGGCTCCGAGGCCCTGATCGAGACCGGGTATGTTCAACAGAGCTATGGCGGCTTGAAGGAGAAGATGATCGCCGAGGGCGTTCTGATCCCCCATGCAGAAGACAGGATGCGCTTCGCGAAGCCCTGGCCGTTCAGCAGCCCGTCGGCCGCCGCGGCAGTGGTGCTTGACCGGAACAGCAACGGGCGGCTGGAGTGGAAGGTTCGGGGATCGAAGTTGAATTATCACGAGTGGCAGCAGGCGCAGGCCGGCGGATCGGAGGTGACGGAATGAGCGACCTGCATCACGAGAAGCACCTCGAGTCCTACATCGTCCAGAAGCTCGCTGCGTCGGGCTGGCTGGTTGGGTCGACCGACGCCTACGACGCGGACCGTGCCATGTACCCGGAGGACCTGGAGGCCTGGCTTCGGTCCACCCAGCCGCAGAAGTGGGACCGGATCCAGGCGACGAACGGTGACAAGACCCTGACGGTCATCATGGACCGGCTGGAGACGGCGCTGGAAAAACAGGGGATGGTCCAGACCCTGCGCCGGGGCTTTTCGATCGCCGGTGCCGGCCACCTCGACCTGTCCGAGGCGGCCCCTGAGGACAAGCGGAACGATGCAGTCCTGCACCGCTACGCGTCAAACCGGCTCAAGGTCGTCCCGCAGCTGAAATATCACCCGGGCCGCGAGCTTGCCATAGACCTCGGCCTGTTCCTGAACGGCCTGCCGCTGGCGACGGTCGAGCTGAAGACGGATTTCACCCAGTCGGTCGAACACGCGAAGGCCCAGTACCGGCGCGACCGCTTGCCCGTAGACCCGGTCACGAAACGCAAGCATCCGCTTCTGACGCAGCATCGCGGCGCGGTTGTCCATTTCGCGATGTCCGACAGCGAGATCTGGATGACCACCAAGCTTGCGGGGGAGGACACCTTCTTCCTTCCCTTCAACAAGGGGAATGACGGTCGGGCCGGTAACGCGGCCCGGGCCGATGGGGAGTACCCAGTCGCCTACTTCTGGGAGGAGATCTGCCAGCCGGACGCGTTCCTGCGGATCTTCCACAGCTTCGTCTATGTCGAGAAGAAGAATGTGGTCGACTTGAAGGGGAACTGGTCGGTCAAAGAGACCCTGATCTTCCCCCGGTTCCACCAGTTCGACGCGGTAAACAAGATGATCGCAGACGCGAAGGTGAAGGGGTCGGGACATCCCTACCTTTGCGAGCACAGCGCCGGGTCCGGAAAAACCTCGACCATCGCATGGACGGCGCATGACCTGGTGAAGCTGCGCCGGGACGACGGGACTCCGATCTTCGACACGGTGATCATCGTAACAGACCGGAACGTGCTGGACGGACAGCTACAGGACGCTGTCCAGCAGATCGATCACCAGAAGGGGCTGATCGCGGCCATCGACCGGGAAACCTCGTCGAAGTCGAAGAGCGACCAGTTGAGCGAGGCGATGCTGAAGGGCACCCCGATCATCGTGGTGACCATCCAGACCTTCCCCTTCGCCATGGAGGCGATCCTGACGGAGACGTCCCTGCGGGACCGGAACTTCGCGGTGATCATCGACGAGGCGCACAACTCGCAGACGGGAAACACCGCCTCGAAACTGCAGGCAACGCTGGCCCTGTCAGCCAAGCAGGATATGTCGGAGATGACGGTCGAGGACATCCTTCTGGAGGTCCAGCGGTCCCGGAAGCGCCCGGCGAACGTGTCCCATTTCGCCTTCACGGCGACCCCGAAACACTCGACCTTGATGCTCTTCGGGCGCCCGGCCGATCCCACCAAGCCCGCCTCGGACGACAACCTGCCAGCCTCATTCCACAAGTACGAAATGCGCCAGGCAATCGAGGAAGGGTTCATCCTGGACGTTCTGCGCGGCTACGTCCCCTACAAGACCGCGTTCAACCTCGGGCAAGAGATCGTCGACGAGAAGAGGGTTGACGGGAAGGCCGCCAAACGGGCGCTGGCGAAATGGATGACGCTTCACCCGACAAACGTCACCCAGAAGGTTAGGTTCATCATCGGGCACTTCTCGAAGAACGTGGCCCACCTTCTGGACGGGAAGGCCAAGGCGATGGTGGTCACCAGCTCCCGGGCCTCTGCGGTCCGGTACAAGCGAGCCTTCGACTCCTTCATCGCCGCGAACCCGGAATACGGCAACATCCGCGCCCTCGTCGCCTTCTCGGGCAAGCTGACCGGGCGCGAGGTGATGCACCCGAACGACGAGCTGCTGCAGGGGGACGCATTCGTCGTTGAGGAGGACGCGGAGTTCACCGAAGTGAACATGAACCCGGACGCCGGCGGCAAGGACCTGCGCCACGTCTTCGACCGGCCGGAATATCGGGTCATGCTGGTCGCGAACAAGTTCCAGACCGGGTTCGACCAGCCAAAGCTGGTCGCGATGTATGTGGACAAAAAGATCGCGAACGCGGTCGAGATCGTCCAGACCTTCTCCCGTCTGAACCGGACCTTTCCCGGGAAGGACCAGACCTTCATCATCGACTTCATCAACGAACCGGACGTGGTCCGGGCCGCTTTTGCCCAGTATGACCGGGGCGCCAAGATCGAGGAGGTGCAGGACCTCAACGTCATCTATGACCTGAAGGAGTTCCTCGACGATCAGGGTATCTATAACGAGACACATGTCCTCGACTTCCAGAAGGCTCGGTTTCGGACAGCGACAGCTGCCGCCAGCGGCACCGATGACGAGGCGGCGCACAAGGCGATGTACGCCGCGACGCAGGAACCAACCGACGCCTACAACCATCGGCTCACGGAGCTTCGAAACCGGGCCACAGAGGCCGAGGACGCCTGGCAGAAGGCGAAAGCGGTCGGGAATGAGGACGGGATGAAGCGCGCCGATCACGAGCGTGAACAGGTCGAGACCGCGATCGTATCGCTAACGGATTTCAAGGCAGGCCTGTCGCGGTTTGGCCGCCTTTACGCCTATGTCGCTCAGCTGATCGATCTCGGTGACCCGGACCTTGAGGTCTTCGCCGCCTTCTCGAAGCTGCTGGCGAACCGTTTGGACGGGGTGCCCTCGTCCGAGATCGACCTGCACGGAATCGCGCTGACCGGCTATGATATCGTGGAGCGAGAGGAGCCTAGCACCGGCGAGGATGAGGAGCCCCCCACCCTCGACCCCATAAAGGGCGGCGGCGGCGGTGGACGGCCCGGTGCCCTACCGGTCTACATGCAGGAGCTGATCGAGCGCCTGAACAGTCTCTTCGGAGAGGCGACCCCGCTCGAGGACCAGGTCGCTTTCGTGAACCAAGTCGCCGCAATTACCCGCCAGAACCCAGTTGTGATGGCCCAGATCGACAAGAACAGTAAGGATCAAGCGATGAAGGGGAACCTCCCTGGCGCGGTGCAGGCGGCCGTGGTCCGAGCCATGTCCTCGCATAGCGAGCTCGCCACGCTTCTCCTTAGCAAGGATCGGCAGGCCCTGCCGATCCTCGAAGGGGTGATCTACGAGATACTAAAGCGGGGCGAGGCTTTGGACCTCACTCCTGATTGATCCAGGAGCACTCTTGATGCGATGAAAAAATGGGGAAAATGGCTGCGTCCAAGCACGTTTACTGAACGTACCCACGCCGCTTCTTCACCGCTGCGAGCTTCATCAAAGCCGTGATGGCCTTGCCTTCATCAGGATGGGTCTCGACCATCATCTGGCCACGGAAGCCGATCCGACCCCACTCGCGCACGAGGCTGGCACGGCCGAAGAGGTCGCGCTGTATGCTCAGCCGATAGAAGCGACGCATGTTACGCGCCGGATCGATCCGGCGCATCTGCACGTCGGTCGGGAAGACATCGAGCTGGATCGGGCTGTGGTACATGTAGTGATCGGGTGAAGTTTCCTACACAATATCAGGTGGAAGCCTGCGCTTCCACCTCGATTTCCCCGCGAGGGGAACAGGGGGCTCACGCCCCCTTCTCGAACTTCATGACCGGGATGCCCAGCTTCTTGGCTTTGTCGGCGAGGTTCTCCTGGATGCCGTTGCCTGGGAAGACGAGGACGCCCACGGGCAGCACGTCGAGCATGGCGTCGTTGCGCTTGAACGGTGCAGCCTTGGCGTGCTTGGTCCAGTCGGGCTTGAAGGCCACCTGCGTCACGCCCCGAGCCTCGGCCCATTTGGCGGCGATGAGTTCTGCGCCCTTCGGACTTCCACCGTGCAGGAGGACCATGTCGGGATACTTGGTCCGGACCTGGTCGAGCTTGCCCCAGATCAGGCGGTGGTCGTTGAAGTCGGTCCCGCCGGTGAGGGCGACCTTGGGGCCTGCGGGCAGCATCACTTCGGTTTCCGCGCGCCGCTTGGCAGCCAGGAAATCGCGGCTGTCGATCAGCGCTGCGGTCATGTGCTGGCGGTTCACCATCGAGCCGGTGCGGGGCCGCCAGGTGGATCCCGTGTGATGGACGAACTCGGTGGCGGCGTGATCTCGCATCATGTCCATGCAGTTGCGCCGTTCGATCAGGGTCAGGCCTTCGGCTGTCAGGCGCTCGAGTTCGGTGGATTTCACCTCGGAACCGTCCTGCTCGCGCTGGAGGCGGCGCTGCGCCTGCTCGTTCTCGTCAAGCGACCGCTCGATCCGGGCTGTGGCGCGGTGAAAGAGGTTGACCTGGCCCCAGAGCACCTCTTCGAGGTCGGGTTCCATGCGGGTGTCTTCCAGGGTCGCGACGAGGGCGTCGAAGATGTCGGCGACGGCGACCGCGAGGCGCTGCCCATCGGGCATCGGGCGCGGATCGGGCTCGTCAAAGGGGCGGTAGCCATAGAGCTGCAGCTCGTCGAGCGCATGGGCGGTCTGGGATGCGGTGTGGGCGGGTTCATACGCGTCGTCGTGGGTGTGGATCGTCATCGGTTCTTGCCTCCGGGCCTGTCTGGTCCGCGCGTCATCCCGCGCGGCCTTCATGGGCTGCGAAAGCCGTGGGAGGGGACGGCCCTTCACCCCCTTTCGGGGCCGGAACGCATGTGGAGGAGGACGGGGGGCGGCTGATTTGTCTCGCGATGCAAAGCGGGGGCTCGTCCCCCGCGGCGGAAATCAGTCGCCCCCCGTCCTTGAAGGGGCGGCCCCTTTGACGGCCGCCTGCCCATCTCTTGAAGGCCGCTCGGGGGACGGGTGGATGAGATTGCCCGGGAAGAGGCAAAGCCGACGGTCCACAGCCACGACAGGAATCCGTGACCCCTGCCCCGCATTCCCGGACCGCCCCTTGCGCGATGCAGCTCAGCCCAACAGGCGATGCCAATCCTCTGGACCGATCTGCCCTGCCAGATGTTGACGAAGCGCCTCCTTGCCGTTCGCCCGGAGATCATCGTTGAAATCCCCGAGACGCGGTTCCAGCACCCGCACGCGCACCCCGACCTCGGAAGCTCTGGCGCTCAACCTCTCTGCCGCGCGCTGGCCGGCAGGATCGCGGTCGATGGCGATGTAGAGGCGCTGCACCCCCTCCGGCAGCAGGACTGCTCTGAGGTGCGAGGCCGAGAGCGCCGCCCAGACGGGCAGGCCAGGCACTGCCTCGACCAAGGACAGCATGGTCTCTATGCCTTCGCCGACGACGAGGATGTCCTCATGCGGGGTCAGCCTGACGGCATTGCCGAGAAGGTGACCCATGGCACGCCGCTGCGTCTCGACAGCCGCCTTTCCCTGACCGTCAGGCGCAAGCCAGGTGCGATGCACGCCCTGCAAGGCCCCTGCCCCATCGGTGACCGCGGCGATCAACGCCGGTCTGGGGAGGCTCCGGGTCTGGCCCTCATCCCGATGCCAGCACTTCGGGTGGAAGCGCAGCGCGCTCATCGTGCCTCCTTGGGTCAGGCCCCGGGCGCGGAGGTAGGTGTCGGCAAGCGTGCCTGCGATCGGCACCGAGGCTGCAAACAGACGCGCTGCGGCCGCTGGTGTGCCACCGGGGGCCTTGGCCTTCTTCGGCTCTGGCGCATCTGGGTGAACCGGCTGCGGGCGGCCAAGATGCGCCCGGGCCTCGGCCAGAAGGTCGGGAAAGCGGGAGATCCCGGTCCTCTCGCGGATGATGTCGAGAAGATCGCCATGCTCGCCCGTGGCGCCATCGGTGAACTTGCCGGCAGCGCCCGGGCCGGACGCGGGCCCGGTCAGGCGCACGAAGAGCGACCGGCCGGGGTTGTTCTGCAGATCGCCCACGATCCAGTAGGACCCTTCCCGCCGACCAGCGGGAAGGTAAGCGCGACACACGCTCTCTGCATTCTCCGCAAGAGCGCGGATCACATCTTCGGTCTCGGAATACATGGCTCAGCACCCTCCGCGTGCATGTAGTCCCGTCACAGGACAACGTGCAAGCAGACGATCAAGTACGGCGATGCCGGCTGAGTCCGTCGGGCAGAAAAGGCGCAGCTTCCAGCTGATGATCTCCGAGAAGCAGCCATCGGCCTTGAGTCGGTCCTTCGCCGCTTCCGTGAAGCCAGAGAGCTCGATCCGGTTCACGCCCATGACGCGGGAGAGGTGCAATTCCATCCCTTCGGCCAGCCGCACCACGGTCTTGCCCTCGAGAACGAGGGCATGGACCTGCGCCGCCGTCAGCTGCGGCGCGTCATTGGCCAGCGTGGTCGCGACCCAGGCAGGCGAGACCCGGCGGCCAATGATGCGCTGGCCGTCATCGGTCTGCAGCCGGTAGACGCGGGTTTCATCCTGTGGGAGCTGCTTCCAGATCGGCAGCAGCAGCCCCGCCACGATGTGGAGCGTGGCTTCCGAGAACTCCGGCATCTCAGCCAGTTCCGCGGTCCAGGCGGCAGCGAAGGCCGCGCGGTCGGCCTCGAGCCAGTGGGTTTCGTCCATAATCCTGGCCGGAACCGTGGTGGCCTCGGTCGGGCGGATCAGCCGCAAGCGGGGCTCGATCGTGCCGTCGTCCAGCATCAAGCTGGTGGCGGGCACCTGCACCGCGGCACGGCCCGAGCGGCTGTTGACCAGCAGGCGTGCTTGTGGGTCGTCGAGCCAGTCGAGCGCATCCGCGAGCGAGGTCGGCGTGTTGCGCCGCTTCTCCGCGATGGTGAGGAGCTGGGTTTCCGCGCCGGAGCCCGGGTGGGTGTAAATCACCCGAGCATCCGTCACGCGGAAGCTCTCGGCGCGCAGCGTCTCGAGCCCGAGGTCATAGACCCCAGCCGCGATGGCCCCCTCGATCCGTTGGTCAAGCAATTCCTCGAAGGCCGAGAAGAGCACGGCCTGCATGTCGATCGTCAGCGCCAGCAGGCGATTGAGGAAGGTCGTGATCGGGGGCAGGTCGTCCTTCAGCCCATTGTCATCGGTCAGGCTGAGACCTGTGGCATCCTCGAAAGCACCAAGTGAGCACCTCGCGACATCGCCGCGATAGATGCGGCGGTAAAGCTGGCGCAGGGCATCGCGGGCATAGGGGGACTCGAGATTGTCCTCGGGCCGGAACAGCCCCTGCCCCCCGGTTTGACGCTGGCCGCGCGTGATCGCCCCGAGCGTGTCGAGGCGACGCGCGATGGTACTGAGGAAGCGTTTCTCTGCTTTCACATCGGTAGCAACGGGCCGGAACAGCGGTGGTTGCGCTTGGTTGGTGCGGTTGGTGCGGCCCAGTCCCTGAATGGCCGCATCGGCCTTCCAGCCCGGTTCCAGGAGGTAGTGGACCCGCAGGCGCTGGTTCTTCGCCCCGAGATCGGCGTGATAGCTGCGCCCGGTGCCGCCCGCGTCGGAAAAAATCAGGATGCGCTTCTGGTCATCCATGAAGGCGGCGGTTTCCGCGAGGTTGGCGGAGCCGGCACGGTTTTCCACGACAAGCCGCGCGGCAGGACCCTCGCCCTTGCGAACGATGCGGCGCGAGCGGCCCGTGACCTCGGCCACGAGATCGGTGCCGAAGCGCTGGACGATCTGGTCGAGCGCGCCCGGGACGGGCGGCAGCGAGGCCAGCTTCTCGATCAGCGCATCGCGTCTGCGGGCGGCCTCGCGGCATTCCACCGGCTGACCATCACGCACCACCGGCCGGGACGACAGGTTGCCCTCGCTGTCGGTGAAGGGCTCGTAGAGCTGCACCGGGAAGGAATGGGCGAGATAGTCCAGGACGTATTCCCGCGGGGTGATGTCGACGCGGATGTCGTTCCACTCGTCGGTCGGGATCTCCGACAGGCGGCGCTCCATCAGCGCCTCGCCGGTCGAGACGATCTGGATGACGCACGCCTGCCCCGCCGCGAGATCGACCTCGATGCTGGAGATCAAGGTGGGGGTTTTCATCGACGTCAGCAGGTGTCCGAAGAAGCGCTGCTTGGCGGATTCGAAGGCCGAGCGCGCGGCAGATTTGGCCTGGCGGTTCAGCGTGCCGCTCTCACCCGTGATGTTCGCCGCCTCCATCGCGGCAGCAAGGTTGTTGTGGATGATGGCGAAGGCCCCCGCATAGGCATCGTAGATGCCGCGCTGCTCGGGCGTCAGCGTATGCTCGAGCATCTCGTATTCGACACCGTCGTAGGAGAGCGAGCGGGCGGTATAGAGGCCAAGCGACCGCAGGTCGCGAGCGAGGACCTCCATTGCCGCAACCCCGCCCGCCTCGATGGCCTCGACGAACTCACCGCGCGTCGCGAAGGGGAAATCTTCCCCGCCCCAAAGCCCGAGACGCTGTGCATAGGCGAGGTTGTGGACCGTCGTCGCGCCCGTGGCCGAAACATAGACCACGCGGGCATTGGGCAGTTTGTGCTGCAAGCGCAGGCCCGCCCTGCCCTGCTGCGAGGCCTCGGTATCGCCGCGCTCGCCCTTGCCACCGGCGGCATTGGCCATGGCGTGGCTTTCGTCGAAGAGGATCACCCCGTCGAAATCCGCCCCGAGCCAGTCGACGATCTGATCGACGCGGGATTTCTTGGCCCCGCGTTCCTCGGAGCGCAGCGTCGCATAGGTGGTGAACAAGATGCCCTCGGTCAGCGGAATGTCGCGGCCTTGCGCGAAGCGGGAAAGCGGCGTGACCAGCAGCCGCTCCTGCCCGAGCGCCGACCAATCGCGCTGCGCGTCTTCCAGCAGCTTGTCGCTCTTCGAGATCCAGAGCGCCTTGCGGCGTCCCTGGCACCAGTTATCGAGCAGGATCCCGGCCGACTGGCGGCCCTTGCCCGCTCCGGTGCCATCGCCAAGGAAGAAGCCGCGCCGAAAGCAAACGGCGTCAGCGGCATCGTCGGGCGCGGCCGAGACCATGTCGCCGGTTTCATCGACGGTCCATGATCCGGCGAGATACGCACCATGCGCTTCGCCCGCGTAGATCACGGTCTCAAGCTGGGCCTCGGAGAGCAGACCGTCGCGCGGCACGGCAGGCGGGAGTTTCGGACGATAGGAGGGTTTCGGGGGCGCGACCGAGGCCATCGCCGCCGACTGCACGAGCTTGGTTGGGTGCGGGGCCGCCCCGGGGATGTCGATCGCCTGCAAGCGGAAGGTCTCGTAGATCGCATCCGACAGGCGCGCGGCGCCGAGATCGTCCGCCGTCTCGCGCAGGGTGTAGCCGAGGTCTTCGGCATCTGGCGCTGCGACAATTGCATTAGCACTGGCCGATGACGTTGCCCCCAAATGTCGAGCGGGAAGGCCGGACGTACGGGCTGGTTTTTCCCGGAAAGGGGAAGTGGGCTGGGGGCGAGGCAGCGCGCCCTCTTCCAACTCGAGGCGCGGGGGGCACTCGGCCACGATCCGGGTGAGGAGCTGCGGCGCATCGACGGACATCGCCCGAGCCAGATCGGCGGTGATCCCACCCCGTTCGCCGCCGCGGCACTTGTCGAAGACCGAAATCCGCGTCTCGAAGCTGGTGCCATGCTTGGCGAAGGCGGCACCGGACACAGCGCCGGTGAAGACGAGATGGGCCGTCTCCGTCAGCCGGGCGAAAGTGTCGACCCAAGCAGGGGCATCGGGCGCAAAACCCGCCCCTGTGATGGCCACCAGACGCCCGCCGGGGGCCAGCCGGGCAAGGGCCGAGCGCAGGTGCCGGGCCGTCGCATCAGTGCTGCGGCCATCGACATTGGCCACAGCCGAAAACGGCGGATTCATCAGGATGACGCTGGGGCGCAGCCCTGCGTCGAGGTGATCGTCGATCTGCGCGGCGTCGAAACTGGTGACGGGACGCCCCGGAAAAAGGAGGCGCAGAAGGTCTGCGCGGGTGTCGGCCAACTCGTTCAGCGCGAGGCTGCCACCCGCGATCTCAGCGAGGATCGCCAGAAGCCCGGTCCCGGCCGAAGGCTCAAGGACCAGGTCACGCGGCGTGATCTGTGCGGCGGCCAGTGCAGCGAGCCCCATGGGCAGCGGCGTCGAGAATTGCTGGAACCGCTCCATCTCCTCCGAGCGCCGGGTATGCGTCGGCAAGAGGCCCGCCACCTTGGCAAGGATCGGCAGCAGTGCCGCAGGCGATCCAGCACGGGCCAGCAGCGCGCGGCCGAATTTCCGCAGGAAGAGGACCAGCGCCACCTCGCCCGCCTCATAGGCAAGCTTCCAGTCCCAGGCGCCGTCGGCATCGGAGCCGCCAAAGGCGCGCTCCATCTCTACGCGCAGGCGCAGCGCTTCGATCTGGAAGCCCTGCGCGAGATCAGGCTGCAGTGCCTCGGCCACGGCGAGGATTGCGGGCGCGGGTTCAGTGGACGGAACAGGAACGGGAGGCGCAACAGGCACGAGATAGGTCATCGGGAAACTCCGGAATGAGGGACAGGGATAGGCCCGGACACCCTCTCTCTCGGGCACCCTCAGGCCTGATCTTCCCCGACCCCGCTCTTCCTCTCGAACCGTTGCGTTGCGGACGCTTGGCTTGATTTTGTTCCTGTTATGTTCTATATTGAGGGCCAAGCTAGAAAGGGAGTTTCCCGATGGACAGCACCACATACACCCTGCCCGCGACACCGAAGCAGATCGCCTATGCGCGGTCACTCGCTCTGCGCAATCAGACCCTTCTGCCCTGGGAGGTTCAGCAGGACCGCCGGTCCTTGAGCGTCTGGATTGAGGCTCAGGCCCAGCTGAAGCCGGTCTCCGACATGGACCGGCTGCCGACCTCCAAGCAGGTGGCCTTCGCGGAGAAACTTGCCCGGATCAAACAGCGCGCCGTTCCGGAAGAGTGCTTCCGCGACAAGGGGCTCATGTCGAAATGGATCGACGGAAATAAGTAGCGGGAATCTTCCGAAAAGATGGTCAGTCAGGCTTGAACGCTGCATTGGCCCTACGCGCGATGCCCGCGCAACGGTCCATCAAGTCGCCAAAAGGCTCTGGTGTTGATGCAAGCAGGCCGTCCTCGACCATCCGGCCATAATCGTCAGCGAGAGCCTTGAGAGCATCGCCGCCTGGGACCAGTTGTAGATGCCCAGAGGTTGCGGTGCCGTAATCGATCCACGTGGCATCCGCCGCCTTCTCTGCAAAGAACATCGTCTTGTGCCGGGCGACAGCGGTCGCAAGCGCGCGATCTTGGATGGCCGCAGCGGCGATGCCCGCATCGTCCAACCGGGCGACATCATGCCAGTGGCGAGAAAAGCGATCCCCTCGCATACGGTTTTGCAAACAGAAGACGTGGATCGCTGTCGCCTTTTCCCAGAACGTCCGTTCCGCATGCATCACGCGCGGGCGGGCAGTGGGAAACTCCACGCCTTCGATCACCGACGCGGCATCGCAAACGATATCGCGTGGGGATGCGGGCTCTCCTGTAGAACGCGCGCCGAATTCCAGCATCACGCTCGGAGAAACGTATCCAGTGCCTTGGGCGAGGTGCGGGTAGTCGATGAACAGCTTGTCGCCATCAATCCGAAGGCCGGCATCGACCCCTTCCCGATCAATTGCCTGCTGCAGGATCGGCTGAATGGTCCCGGCCACCCATTCAGGCAAAGCCTTTCGAACACGTTTCGACCAGCGCCGCTCTTCGCTGGATGTGGCGGGCATGGCGTCTTCACGGCCCTCCAGCAGATCCGGGATCAGCGCTCTGATATCGAAGGTCAGATCCACATCCTCGGAAAACCGGTCAATGACCCGGTAGGCCTTCGACAGCGAGGTGCCGCCCTTGAAGACGAGGTTTGTGCCGATGGGCGATCCAAACAATTGCTGGATCGCCCAGACCACCCAGACGTCCTTTTCGAGGAGATGGGCTGGTCGGCCGAGCCGATCGGCCGCGACACCAAGAGCATCCAGTCGGTCCTTACCGCTGAGGCGCAGGAATGCCTCAGCCATGGACCATCTCTCCGACTAATCGTGCCAGCCAAGTCGGAAACTGCGGCGCGGCGGACATCAGCTCAGTCTTTGCCGTCTCCGTGAGCTTGGATCGCAGGATTTGAAGAGCTTTGGGAGCCTCATCCGGCCCGAGCCATGCCAGCGCACGGACGGCCTGGCCCGAGGTCTTGCTCCCAAGGGCCAACTGCCAACGCGGCGCATGACGCAGTTCGACTGCCTGCCGGCCAAGGCTCAGCACGCGGCTTCGACCGGAAGTAAGGTAAACCGACTTGACCGGCACCTGTGTCGTGAGGCCCAGAGCGTTTGCCGCAGCAGCGCCACTCGGGACGATCGTCTCGCCCCGCTGCATAGCGAGCGCTTCAATCGCCTGTTCAGCCGACGGGCTACGCGGTCCAAAGCGTGTCTGGACCGGGCGCATGTAGATGCCGCGTCCGGCACGGATCAACTCGCCGCGCGCAGCCAGACGCGACAGCGTTTGATCGACCGCCGCGCGCGAGCCGAGATGCAAAAGCCCCTTCGCTGCCAAGGGTACCCCCTCCGGCAACGTCGTTGCGACATTCATAATGCTCTCGGCCATGCGCTCCATGATCGCTCCTTTGTCAGAAACATACGCAGTTTTCTGACAGTTTTCAACCGTGCGCCCTTACCCGAAGCGACGCCCGGCTTCTGTGAAGGTGTACTTGTTGACGATGATCCCCTCCTCGATGGCCTCATCCGAGGTCAGGTGGTCGTATTCAGCCTCAAGCTGGCGGTAGAGCCAGCGGGCCAGATCGCGCAGCGCGTCGGTCACGATCTCCTCGGCATCCTCAGTCGGCGGCTGCCAGGTCGGGCTGTCGCGGGTGACGTCTACGGACATGGTGTATTCGTGGTAGTAGCGGCCACGGTGGCTGACCTCGGCGGCGAGCTGGTAGAAGTTCCGCCGCTGGATGGCCTGCAGCCGGTCGGCTATGCCATGCAGCGTGGCGTCCTTGGGCGCGTAGTCCCGGATGCGCGCGGCCGCGCCCTTCGCGTGGGACCAATAGCCCTCGAAGCAAGCACCGTCGCCCTGGCTCCAGAAGCCGGAGAACCAGATGCAGGGTTTGGCCCGCGTCCCGCCGCCCATAAGGCGGACGGGTGTAGTCTTCAGGCGAATGCCGAGGATTTCGCAGACCCGCTCGAAATCCTCGTAGACCGAATCCCACCAATCGTCGTGGGGGCCAAGCTCGCGATACCAGCTGCGCGCCTTTTCCTTGGCGGCATCCGAGAGTTCGGGGAACTGGTAGACCGTGGTACAGATCACCTCAGGCATCGACGTCCTCCCCGTTCAGCGCGGCGGCCAGCCATTCTTGCGTGCTGGTCCAGCCGATGGATTTGCGCGCGCCGAGATCGATGACATGCGCGCCGTCGCCGAAGGCGTCGAGGCGGGGCCGGGAGCACGTCAGGGCGTATTGGAAGCCCCAGAGGCCGGTGAGGTCGAGCTCGTCCGCGAGGCGCAGCACGAACCGGATGACCGCTTCGACATCGCCGTGTTCGTCGTCATGGATCCAGAGGGTGCGGCCCTCGGGCGCGTCCTGATGCACGAGGGTGAAACCCGCGACCTCCGGGTCGGCGGCGTCCTGATCCGCAGCGCGCAGTTCCTGGAACAGCGCAAGCGCGCGGGCAGCCTTGTCGGCACTGCCAACGTCGATCAGGCATGAGAAATGGGTGAAGTAATCCGCCATGGGGACCTCCTGAGATTGAGAAACCCGGCCAAGGGGCCGGGCGCTGGATTGATAAAAAGGGATGAGGCACAGCGATCAGCCGGATAGCGGATCGTCTGCGGCCTGACGCGCGGCGTGTGCACAGAGCATCTGCCGGTAGAAGCGCTTGCGCGCGATTCGGAAGCCGCGAACAGCGCGCGTGTCGGGGTGCAGTGCCCGGACCGCCGCGCGCAGGGCGGCCAGGGGCGACGCCGTCGGCGGTAGACCGAGGCGCAAGTATGCGGGATCGGTCATGTCAGCTGACCTCAACCACAGGCGAGGCGAGATGCGGGTCGACCAGCGCCTCAATCCGCGCGCTCCGGCCCATCCAGGGCTCAGGGCGGATCGCCTTTACCCAGTCGGCGAAGCTCGGGATAAAGCCGAGGTCTTCCTTCACATGCTGCTCACCAACCCAACGGGTCGGGATGATGCGCCCGGTCGAGAGTGTGAGGGTCTGCCCAAAAATCGTCTCGGCCATGAATATGCCCTCGGCATGGTGGCGTAGCGCCCGGTGCCGAAAATCGGCCGTGATCTCCTTGCTCTGGTCGAACCAGGCATGCACGGCCATGAAATCGTCGACCGTGCCGCCCCATTTCTTCACCGAGGAGAGGGCGTGGTGATAGGGATGTGCCATTGCCACCCCCTCAGAAGTCGTGGGTGTAGAGTTCGGACGAGGTGAAGCGCTCGTTGAACTCGAGATGGATGCAGCGGGCTGCGGCGTCGAAGCAGAACTCGCCGTAAGCGCCGTCGTTGTTCTCCCAGCCGCCATGGGTGTCGGAGAGAAAGTCGTATGCGAGCTGCTCTACGACATCTTCCAGCGAGAGCTGCCGCATCTCGACCTCGGGGTTGTCCCAGGTCAGCGCAGCGTATTCGATTTCAGTAGCGGGGAAATCGACGGCGGTTTCACCGAACCACGCGCCGATGCTTTCGATCTGGCCGCTGTCCCCTGCACCGTCGAAGGTGACAGTGACATGGGTGATGCCAGCGGCCGTGAGGCCATCGAAAAGGCGATCCTTGTTGCCGGGGCGCAGCGCTTCGATCCCGGCCGCGCGTTCGGCATGCGCCGCGAAGATCTGCGCCATGTCGACGGACGAGGGTGTCATCGGCGGCGTGAGGGTGGGTTCGGTCAGGGTCATCGTGAGTCTCCGCTAAGGTTAAGGGATCGGAGCCGGTCCGGGCGATCTCTCTCCCCCGGACAAGCTCCAAATTCCCCCCTGCCCTCCTCTGCCTCTCGGGCCTCAGGCAGCGACTTGCAGCGCCCGGGCGGCAAAGGCGCGCCAGAGCGGGTCTACGAGACGCCCATCCAGAAGATCGGCGCGGTGGCGCAGCCGTTGCGCCAGATCCGGCTCGGCCCAGGCAGCCGCGCGGCCCGCCTGCGCGCGCAGCTGGCTCGCCTCGGTCACGACGCCCCGCGCTTCAGCCGCGCTCGTGACCGGGTGGCACCAGGCGACAGCGTGGTCGCTGTCGGCCCCGGCCAGCACAAGGCGCTCGTCGCGATCGAGTATCGCCAGAAGCTGGGGCGTGGCATCCGTGGCCATGCCCTCGGCATGGTCGATCGCGCCCTGCATGGCATCGGCCAGCGTCGCAAAGCGCGCGAGGACCAACGGCGCGGCCCGGCCCGACATCAGATCCGCAGGCGTGCGGCGCGACAGGGTCAGGGCAAAGGGGTGTTTGGGATCAGCATCGCCCACAGCGAAAACCGGCGAGAAGCCTCGCGGGCCGGTGGTCGGGTGGATGGGCAGGGGCAAGTCGAACATGGGGAAATCTCCGACGGCGCGGGAAGCCTCTCTCCCCGCTTCATCCGTCAAAGACCAAACCGCCGCCCTCGTCCTCGAAGGGGCGGCGGTGATGGGTCCGATGGGCCTTCAGAGCTTGCCGAGGGCCCGCAGGCTCAGCTCTGTCCCGGCGCCGACGATGATGTGGTCGTGCAGCGTCAGCCCGAGGTACTTGCAGCCCTTCTGGATTTCCTTGGTCATGCTGAGATCGGCCTCCGACGGCGTCGGATCGCCGGACGGGTGGTTGTGGATCAGGATCAGGGCGCTGGCGTTCAGCATCAGCGCCCGCTTGATCACCTCACGCGGATAGACCGGGACATGGTCGACCGTGCCGGTCGAGAGAAGCTCATCGGAGATGATGCGGTTCTTGCGGTCGAGGTAGAGCACATGAAACCGTTCGATGGGGCCGCGCACGGTCAGCGCGCAATAGTCCATCAGCGCCTGCCAACTGCCGATGACCGGGTTCTGGCTGAGGTAACGGCCAAGGATGTCCCGGGCTTCGAGGATGACGGTTTCTTCCTGGGGGGTCATGAAGGTTCTCGCTGAAATGCGCAGGCAGAAGCCCCCTGCCCTCTCAGGGCGGGGCCAGTGGCATGCATTTGGAAGTGGAAAGCGCGACCGCCGCAGATGCGGGCGGTCGCGTTGTCGGGCCCGGCGTCAGCCGACCCGGTCGAGGAGCTTCTTCGCGCGGCCTTCCATGTCGAGGCGCGCATCCTGCTGGGTCTTGTCACGCGCAAGCCGCGTGATGCCCTGCACGAAATCGAAAATGCTCTCAGGCGGGCGGCCTTCCTCCATCAGCACCTTCTCAATGATCTTGCCGGATTCGGCTTTCGAGAAGCCGCGCTTGCGCAGGAAGTCCGCGCGATCCTCATCGCTGCGCGCCACGACCTGCTGCCGCGCTGCCTTGATACCGTTCACGAAGCCCTGCGGCGAGGAATTGGCAAACCGCGTCAGCGCCGGGGCCGCCTCATGGGCAAAGCGCGAGGCGGCATATTTCGAATGCCGGATCCGGATCTCCTGAAAATCCTCGACGCCCCACAGATTCCTGTTTTGACACACCGCCCGCAGGTAGAAGCTCGCCATGCCGAGGGTCTTGGCACCAACTTCGGAGTTCCAGCAGTAGAAGCCCCGGAAGTAGAGGTCGGGCGAGCCGTCCGCCAGCTTGCCCGCCTCGATCGGGTTGCGATCATCGACCAGGAACAGGAAGACATCGCGGTCCGAGGCATAGAGGGTGGTCGTATCGCGGCTGATCTCGACATCGGGGTTGTAAACCCCGGTCGACCAGTCGAGCACGCCCGGCACCTTCCAGCGCGTGTCGCCGGTGCCATTGCCCGCGATGCGCTGCACCGCCTCGACCAGTTCGAAATCGTGGATGCGGCCATAATCGGGGCCGGTCACCGCGCGCAGTTCCGTGCGGCCATCTTCGGTCTCGAAGGTTTTGACCTGCTCGGCGCGGTGGTTGATCAGACCGTATTGCAGGTTGATGCCCGCGAGCGGCGCAGGCAACTGCCGCAGGTAGGACGCCGGTGCGCCAACGATGCTGGCAAGCTGGCCGAACGCCCAATGCGTGGGCGCGACCGGTTCTTGCGCCTTCGGCAACATCAGGTGCAACCGCTCGGGGTTGTCGCGCGCGGCCTCGACCCGGATATCCGCCGTCTGCACCACCCGGCTGCGGCTGCGCTCGGACCGGCCCTTCACATTTGCCCAGAGATCGTCGAGCGAGAGATACCGCTCGTCATCGGGACGGTTGAACCATTCGGACGACACCCGCCCGTTCCGCTCACCCCGGCTTACATCCACCTTCCAGCCACCCGCCCGCGCCGGCTGCACCGGATCCAGAACTTCTACAACGCCCATCGGCAATCTCCCGTGACAGGCGCCGGGAGCCACTCTCCCAGCCTTCAACCCGTCGCGAAAGCAACCAGCCCTTCTCTGACTCTAGAAATCTTGGCGTAATCGGCAGAAATGCGGGACGAAGCGGACTGTCGCGTCATTGTCGTATGACCGTTTTTAACGGCCCAATCACCGGGTCGAATCTTTAATCCGGAAGTCCGGCTATCCTTTCGATGGAGGCTAGGTCGTTGTCCCAGTCCGCGCGGCTGGAAAAGCAGATATGCGCATTGGGCCGAATGTCGAGCCGGCTATCAAGTGATCCCGCAGGCACGACAAGCAAACCAAGGTCCGCTTGAAAAACTGGCAGCGCGGAACCGCAATCTTTGCAAAAGCTCTTGATGTGTCGTGAGCCGGAAAGCCGGAATGTCTTGATATTGCTCTCGCCCGACCCCCAGTTCACCTTTGCCGTTGATGAAAACAGGTTTGCCGAATGAGCCGAGCCACTGTCCTTACGGCAGCGGGCGCAGTGGCAAAGAAAGAAGCTCTCGAACTCTCCTGATATGCAGAACTGAACTGAGCCACATAGGCATTGTCCAGTATTCCGATTGTCGTCCATGCACACACCTTCCAATATGCAAGCACCCTGCCAGCAGTCCAATGTCGTTTCATCGATTCCTTGTATCGCGCGTAGGAGCGGGGTTAAACTGGGCTAGAAGCTGCCTCGCCATCGCCGCAGTGAACCCGGCGGGTTACCCCGCCGGGCCCGAGGGGAAGACCCCGTTCCTCAGAACGGGATCTCGTCGTCGCGGTCGACCAGCTCGGGGTTTTCGTTCTCGGCCGACTTCGGGCGGCTCAGGAAGTCGACCTTCTCGGCGATGATCTCGCAGCCGTAGCGGTCGTTGCCCATGCTGTCGATCCACTTGCTGTAGTGGATGCGGCCGTGGACGAGGACTTTCATGCCCTTTTCGCAATGCTCCGCGACCGTCTTGCCGAGACCGTTGAAGCAGGTGATGCGGTGCCATTCGGTGTCCATGACACGGTAGCCGTTCTCGTCGCGCAGGACGCGACCTTCCGAGAGGCGGGGGCGAGAGGTGGCGAGGCTGAAGTTGGTGATGTTGGTACCGCCCTGAGTGGTGCGGGTTTCGGGTTTTTGACCGATGTTGCCGGCGAGGATGACGATGTTCTGCATGATTAGCTCCTGTGTTTCCTGTCTTCGGGACCGTCCCTTCGACAAAACCCGGAAAAAGCCCGTCGGGTGACGCGTGCACGGTGGACGGAACGGACACCGGAAACCCCCAGAGGACCGGGGTGGAGCGGGCAGGACGCCATAGGCGGCCAACACGGCCCGGGCTGACGCGGGGTTGCGGGCAGGAGACCGAACGGGATTAGGGGATTGTCAGTCGAAGGGATGGCCCAGAAGTCAGAGAGGCGCGGGGAGCCCTTGCCAGACCCTGTCATCCCTGCCAATCGGGACTGCCTGAACCCAAGCCCAGCACCCCACTAGCGGCCAAGATTATGGTTCAACCAACTCTCGTCACCTGCCTCCCTGCCTACGGGAGTTGCGGGCCCATGCCCCGGCGGGCTATCGATACCGGAACATTCAGGACACGAGGCATAGCATGGCTGATTACGATCTCGAGGCGTTGTCGCTTCCCGAGCTGAAGAAAATGCAGAAGGACATCGCCAAGGCGATCTCCACCTTTGAGGCTCGACAGAAGGCGGAAGCCCGCAACAAGGTCGAAGCTGTGGCCAGAGAAATGGGCTACTCTCTGGCCGAACTTGTCGGCACTGAGATGAAAACCACGCGGATGCCTGCCGCGGCGAAATACCGGCATCCTGAGAACCCGTCGCTCACCTGGTCCGGTCGTGGGCGTAAACCGCAGTGGTTCGTAGAGGCGCTAGCTGCTGGGAAGACGACAGGGGATTTAGCCATCAATCAATAAATCGGATTGGAGCGGTCACGGCTATTGGTTTGACCTGTGAACTGGTCCGCATGATTTTTTACGCTGTGTGGAAGATGAGCGCTGAATATTTCGCGCATAGTTCGATTTTGGGCGAGTTCGAAAACGGGAGTATCGCAGCTATTCCTTCGGTGTGCCCTTTGCTTCAGACGGGCGGCGTCCGACGACCAAGGCGCTCGCCAATCCCTGAACCGCCAGGATGGCGATCATCAGCATCAGAAATGCGACCGGCATTGCAAGACCTGGAGTCAAATACTCGACGGCGCGCAGGACGGCATCGCGTGACCACAAGACAAACAGGCCCAATCCGACCCCCGTTGCGACGAGTGCGCCCGCCGGGATCGGCGCGGGCCCGGTGAGGTAACCATGGACCCGGTTTTCCCGGAAGAGCAGTGTCGCATAGACCGTGATGCCCACTGATGTCGCAAGGGCAAGCCCGACCGCGCCGAGCATCGGGGCAAGCACGATCTTCAGTGCGATGTTGACGAGCGTTGCCGCAACGAGCAGGCGAAGCGGAGTTCGGGTATCCCCACGCCCGTGGAATCCGGCGACGAGGGAGCGCAGCGCGAGTGCCGGAACCAGACCAAGGGCGTAAGCGGCGAGGATGGCCCCCGATGCTTCCGCCGCCGCAAGATCGAAGGCGCCGCGAACGAACAGGATGCGGATGGCCCAGTCGCCCAGGGTCGCCATGGTCACCGCGACAGGCACCCCCACGACAAGACAGATCACGAGCGCCCGGTCGAGCACGCGGCGCATGCCGACCTCGTCACCGAGGCCCGCGCGGCGCCCGATGTCGGGCAGGATGACCGTTCCGAGCGCAACACCGATCAGGCCGATGGGCAGTTGGTAGAGCCGGTCGGCGTAGTAGAGGTGCGAGAGTGATCCGGCCGGCAGGAACGTGGCGATGATCGTGTCGGCGAAGATCGCGACCTGCAGCGCGCCCGAGGTCAGGATCGCGGGACCGAGGCGGCGGAACACCTGCCTTGTATCGGGCGACAGGCCCAGCCGGGGACGCGGTAGGGGCAGGCCCGCGCGCCACGCAGCTACGACCAGCAACGCAACCTGCGCCACGCCTGATGCCATCACGCCCCAGGCGGCGGCATGGGCGGCGCTCGGGAACTGCGCGGCCATAAGCAGCGCGCCGATCATGAACAGGTTGAGCAGGATCGGGGCGGACGCCGGCGCCGCGAAGCGGTCGCGCCCATTCAACATGGCCGAAAGGAAGGCCACCAGTGACATGCAGAACAGGTATGGAAAGGTGATCCGTGTGAGCGTGACGACAAGCGGCCAGCTCTCGTCGGCGGGCGACAGGCCGGGTGCGAGCACCGCCAGCATCCAGCCGGTCGCACCAAGCGCCAGCGCCAGAAGCGCGAGGTTGGCCAGCGTGAGCCAGCCTAGAACCTCTGCGCCAAGGCGCGAGCTGTCGTGCCTGCTTGTGTCCGCGGCAGCCCATGTCGGCAGGAAGGCGGCGTTGAACGCACCCTCAGCTAGGATCGCACGAAAATGGTTCGGCAGGCGAAAAGCCAGCATGAAGGCATCCGCCACCGGCCCGGCACCCAGCGTTGCGGCCAGCACGACATCGCGCAGGAAGCCGAGGATGCGACTGACCAGGGTGAGGCCTGAGACGGTGCCTAGCTTGCGCAGCATGTGATCGGCTGATCCTGAGGAGCGATCTGCCGCGTCCCGTCGGTTTCGGGCCATCCGGACAGATTGCGATTGAAAACACGAGTAGCTTTATCGTTTATTGTGGGAAAGTGCCACTGCCTTGAGAGAGTACCCGCCCATGAGTCTCGACCAGATCTTCGTTCTCGCGCTTGTGGGCGTTGTCTTCCTGAGCTTCATCCGGGAGATTTACCCGCCCGAGGTGACCGCGCTTGCGGCTTCGGCGGCGCTTCTCGCGACGGGGATTATAGAAACGCGGGACTTCTTGTCGGTGTTCAGCTCGTCGGCGCCTATCACCATCGCGATGATGTTCATCATCTCGGCGGCGCTGGAGCGGACGGGTGTGCTGACGATCATCGGCGACGTTCTGAAACAACAGGCGCGCGGCTCGTTCCTGCGGGCAATGCTGCTGATGATGGTCGGCACGATGGGCGCTTCCGCCTTCATGAACAACACGCCCGTGGTGATCCTCCTGACGCCGATCATGATCTCGGTCGCGGCTTCGGTGGGCGTGGCACCCTCACGCATGTTGATCCCTTTGTCTTTTGCCGCAATCTTTGGCGGCACGCTGACGCTGGTCGGCACCTCTACCAACATCCTGATGAGCGGCGTGGCGCAGGAGGCCGGACAACCCCCCATCACTATGTTCGAGATGACGCTGCCCGGGCTGATCCTGGCGGCCGTGGGCATGGCGTACATGATGTTCGCCGGACGCTACCTGTTGCCCGACCGTGCCTCTCTGTCGAGCCTTCTCGGACAGGAGGGCAAGCGTCGGTTCCTTGCGCGCCTTCTTATTCCGAACGGGTCCAGATACGTCGGTAAGCAGCTTGCCGATCTACCCTTCAACACCACCGAGACGCGCATCCTCGACGTGGTCCGCGGCGAGGTGTCGATGCGCCGCACGATGAACGATCTGGTCCTTGAAGCCGGAGATCGGCTGGTCCTCAAGACCGGCACGGGTGAGATACTCGGGCTAAAGGAAGACGGGCAGATCGCATTTCGGGATCGCGAAGATCACGATGTCGAGCCGGTGACCGCCGACCAGACCATAACGATGGAGGCCAGTGTCGGACCGAAATCGCACCTGCGCGGGCGGCCGATCAAGGACCTTAAGCTGCGTCGGAAGTACGGCGTCTACCTCATGGCCGTACATCGACAGGAACAGAACATCAGCCAGGAATTGCAGGACCTGCGCCTGCAGTTCGCTGACACGTTGCTGCTCGAGGGCCCACCCGAGGGACTTCAACGGATGATGGAGGATGGCGGTATCGTCAACCTGTCGACCCCGACCGAACGCCCGCAGCGTCGCGCCAAGGCACCCATCGCCATCGCCACGATCTTCGGTGTGATGGGGCTGGCCGCGCTGAACGTCATGCCCATCGCGGGCCTCGCGGTAATCGGAGCTGTCGTGGTGATGATGACCCGTTGCGTCGACCCCGAGGAGGCGTTCGACGCTATTGACTGGCGCATCCTGTTCCTGATCTTCGGGATGCTTGGTCTGTCCCTTGGCATGGAGGAAACTGGCACCGCCCGCGTGATTGTCGAGGCGGTGGTGGGGGCCGTGGGCGGGATCGGGCCAATTGCTATCCTCGCCGCCGTCTACGTTCTGACCAGCGCGCTGACCGAGATGGTCTCGAACAACGCGGTCGCGGTGCTGATCGGGCCAATCGTCATCGCGCTGGCCATCGAACTGGGTTTCGACCCACGCCCCTTCATCATGGCGGTGATGTTCGCCGCATCGGCGAGCTTCGCCACGCCCATCGGCTACCAGACCAACACCTTCGTTTACGGCGCGGGCGGCTACAAGTTCACTGACTTCATCAAGGTGGGCCTGCCGCTTAACGTCATCTTTGCCGTGGTCGCGGTGCTTATCATTCCGATCTTCTTCCCGTTCTGAAACACTTCATCATGACATTCGCGCCGATATCGGCGCGATCCTCTCGACGAGGCGACGCTCCGCGCGCTCGAGCCAGTAGTGTTGCCCCGAACCTTTGATCCATTCAGGGGCCACCGGGAGGCGAGCGCGGCCGGCAAGATCGACGAGGACTGCTTCGTACTCCATAGATGACAGACCGCAATCGCGATGCGGCAGAACGAGGATCCGAGGCGCCGTGTCGGGCGAGAGACGATTGCGCCACATGATGAAGTATCGGGGGCCCGCAAGCCGGACATACCACCCAAGTGCTTGGGCATTGCGGACCCACCCCTCTGGAAGGAACGGCTGAGCCCGCCGGGTCGGCACCGTTGTTGTGATACGGGAGAGAGCCCGGATCACCCACTCCCACTGCATCCCATCGCCGACCATGGCGAGCTCACGCTGCGGTGAACGACCGCACGAAGTCGGTGGCGGGCTTCGCACGGATCTCGGCAGGTTTGCCGACCTGCTCGATACGGCCCATCGACATGACAACAACGAGGTCGGCCAGTTCCATCGCCTCCTCTTGGTCATGCGTCACGAAGACAGTCGTAAGGCCCGTGCGGTCGTGAATCTCGCGCAGGCCCTGGCGCAGTTCCTTACGGACCTTCGCGTCAAGCGCGCCGAAGGGTTCATCAAGCAGAAGCATCCGAGGTTCGATGGCCAACGCGCGGGCCAGGGCCACCCGCTGCCTCTGACCGCCCGAGAGCTGGTTGGGATAGCGGGTGCCGATGTCGGGGAGTTGGATCAGGTCCAGCAGCTTGTTGACCCGGCGGCCGATTTCCGCCTCCGCCGGGCGTTCGTGCCGTTTGCGGGCCCGCAGTCCGTAGGCAATGTTCTCGAACACGGTCATGTGCTTGAAGAGCGCATAGGACTGAAAGACAAAGCCCGCTCGACGTTCCTGCACCGACAGCCCGGTCGCATCCTGCCCGCCGAAGAGCACCCGGCCCGAGGTCGGGAATTCGAGGCCCCCGAGGATTCGCAACAGCGTGGTCTTTCCCGACCCCGACGGCCCCAGCAGCGCCACCAGGGCACCCGAGGGGATCGACAACGACACCGGATGCAGCGCCCGCGTGGTGCCGAATTCCTTGGCCAGTTCCTCAATCTCGATGTTCATGGATTTGGTCCTTTCTCAATGACGTCGCGTGGCTGCCAGCAGGTCCGCATGGCGCCATTCGAGCAGGGATTTCAGCAGGAGGGTCAGAAGCGCCAGCATCGCCAGCACGGCGGCCAGCGTGAAGGCCGCGACCGAGAGGTACTCGTTGTAGAACATCTCGACCATCGTCGGCATCGTCGCCGTTTCGCCCCGGATCTTGCCCGAGACGACGGCGACCGCACCGAATTCGCCCATGGCCCGCGCGTTGCACAGCAGCACACCATAAAGCAGCGCCCAGCGGATATTGGGCAGCGTCACCGTGAAGAAGGTGCGCCAGCCCGACGCACCCAGCGTCAGCGCCGCCTCTTCCTCGGCCCGGCCCTGTTCGATCATCACCGGGATCAGTTCGCGTGCGACGAAGGGGAAGGTCACGAAAAGCGTGGCCAGCACGATGCCCGGAAAGGCAAAGACGATGGGCATGCCGTTCGCGATGAGCCAGCCGCCCAGCGTGGAATTCGCACCGAAAAGCAGGACCAGCATCAGGCCCGCCACGACCGGCGAGACCGAGAATGGCAAGTCGATCAGCGTGATCAGAAAGGCCTTGCCCCGGAAGTCGAACTTGGTGATCGCCCAGGCGGCCGCGATGCCGAAGACGGCGTTGATCGGCACGGCGATTGCCGCGATGGTCAGCGTCATGCGGATCGCGGCCTGTGCATCGGGCAGGCGCAGCGCGTCGACCGTCGCCCCCCAGCCTTGCCGGAGCGCCTCCACGAAGACGGTGACAAGAGGCGCGAAGAGGAAGAGCGCCACGAAAACGAGCGAGAGGCCGATCAGCAGGCTGCGGATCAGCACCGGCTCGGTGGTGACGGGCACGGGGGGTGTCAGAGCGATGTCAGACATGGCTCGCCCCCCTGTTCGGTCGCGGCGCCAGATACGGCAGCAAGGCGAAGATCAGCGCCAACACGGGCCCGCCGACAAACCACAGGACCAGGACGGACCAAAGAGGTTTGCCGGTCAGGATCGCGGCGCCGATCAGCGGCAGCGCCGACATCATGCCGAGCGCCACAGCGGCCATGCCCGAGCCCTCGGGCGCGTAATCATCGTGTCGGGGGCGGTTGATGTGCATGTCAGACAAGTCCGATCCTCCGTCTGCTCCAGGTCTGGATGGCGTTGATGGCAAGCAGCATCGCGAAGGAGATGATCAGCATCGCGATGCCGATCGCGGCGGCGGCGTCGTAATTGTACTCTTCAAGCCGGATCACGATCAGCAGCGGCGCAATCTCGGTCAGGTTCGGGATGTTGCCCGCGATGAAGATGACCGAGCCGTATTCACCGACCGACCGCGCCAGCGCGAGCGCGAAGCCGGTCAGCAGAGCGGGCGTCAGCGTGGGCAGGATCACCCGGCGCAGCGTGTAGGCGCGGCGGGCGCCGAGCGTGGCGGAAACCTCCTCGAGATCCGCCTCCAGCTCCTCGATGACCGGCTGGACGGTGCGCACAACAAAGGGCAGCCCGATGAAGACAAGGGCGACCCAGATGCCCACCTCGGTGTAGGCGACCTGGAGGCCGAGCGGCGCCAGCGCCTGCCCGAAGACGCCGTTCGGGGCGTAAAGCGCGGTCAGCGCGATACCCGCCACTGCCGTGGGCAGCGCGAAAGGCAGGTCCACCGCCGCATCGATGAAGCGGCGGCCCCAGAAACGATAGCGCACCAGCACCCAGGCCAGCATGAGCCCGAAGACGAGGTTGAACAGCGACGCAATCAGCGCCGCACGGAAGGAAAGCGACAGCGCGGACCAGATCCGGCGCGAATTCAGCATCTCCCACAGATCGGCCGGGCCGATCATCAGACCGCGGCCCAGAAGCGCCCCGATGGGAAGAAGGACCACGATGGATAGCACCGTCATCATGATCCCGAAGCTCAGCCCAAACCCCGGAAGGGGTGAGGGCGAGCGGAGAATACCCGCCCTCATGTCTTACTCCTCGTAGATCTGATCGAAGATTCGGCCTTCGCCGAAATACTCGGGCTGCACCACGGGCCAGCCGCCGAAATCCGCGATGGTGACCAGCTCAACCTCGGGAAACCGCGCAGCGTCCTCGGGGGCGGCCTGCGACGTGTCCCAGGCGCGGTAGTAGTGGCTAAGCGCCAGCGCCTGCGCCTCGGGGCTGTAGAGATGCTGGAGATAGGCCTCGGCTGCCGCCCGCTGCGCGTCGGAGGTGATGTTGCCATCCACCAGCGTCACCGGCGGCTCGGCCAGGATCGAGACCGAAGGCACGACGATGTCGAAGGCATCCTCGCCCAGTTCCGCCAACGCGAGGAAGGCCTCGTTCTCCCAAGCCAGCAGCACGTCGCCGATGCCCCGCTGGGTGAATGTCGTGGTCGACCCGCGCGCCCCGGTGTCCAGCACCGGCACGTTCCGATACATTGCGCCGACGAACTCGGCCGGATCCAGGTCGTTCCGCTCGGCATAGGCCCAGGCTGCAAGGAAATTCCAGCGCGCGCCGCCGCTCGTCTTGGGGTTCGGGGTTATGACCTGCACGCCATCGGCGACGAGGTCGTCCCAATCCTCGATGCCGCGCGGATTGCCTTCGCGCACCAGGAACACGATGGTCGAGGTGTAGGGTGAGGAGTTGTGCGGCAGCCGCGACTGCCAGTCGGCCGGGAAAAGACCCGTGCGTTCCGAAATCGCGTCGATATCCGCTGACAAGGCCAACGTCACGACGGTCGCCTCCAGCCCGTCGATCACGGCACGCGCCTGTGCGCCTGCCCCGCCATGGGATTGCCGGATGGTAACCGGCGCGTTGCCCTGCGCGGTCCACCACGCGTTGAAGAGCTCGTTATATTCCCGGTAGAACTCGCGGGTCGGGTCGTAGGAGACGTTCAGGATCTCGATACTATCTTGCGCTGCCGCGGGGGTCGTGCCGCCAAAGGCAAGCACAAGACCCGTCAATCCTGCCAGCAGACCGCCGCGCAGATGACCGCCGGTCAGGGCCTTGCGGAACGCAGAGTGAAAACTGACCGTCTCGCTCGACCTTGGGGTCGCGACTGGATGCCCCGACAGGCGCGCATGGCCTGCCTCGAACACGCCACCAGCGCCGCCTGACACCTAAATAACGACAGACTTAATCGTGATTAGCAAAGGAAGAATCACGCTCTTTTTGGTCGTGATTTTAGAAGATCATTCTCCGGCAGCGGGTTCCGGCAAGCCGAAGCTTTCCAAGGGCCTCGCATCCTTCTGGAGATCTGCGACCGTGAGCGATTCGATCATCAGGATGTAGGTGGCGTAGAAGCCTCCGAAGACAGCGCGCACCCGGCAGGTCTGTTCGTCGGTGCAATCCTCGCAGCGCTGGTAAGCTTTGCGCGACAGGCAAGGCAGCGGCGCCATCGGGCCGTCGATCAGGCGCAGCACTTCGGCCAGCGAGACGCGTCTGGCTTCCTTGATCATCTCGTATCCGCCCTTGCGACCCCGGCGGCTCCCGATCAGCCCGGCGCGCTTGAGATCGAGCAAGATGTGCTCGAGGAACCGTTTCGGCGCGCCGGAGCGTTCTGCGATCTCTTCGATGCGCAGGGCTGTGCCTTCACCAGCCTTTTCATCGGCGAGCACCATGAGGGCTTTGAGCGCGTACTTGGTCTTGTGGGTGATCATCGGTCCTAAGTGGCTCTCAAAACTGCGACTAACAAGATCAACATTATCAGGTTTTGTGCACAAAGCGAGGGCGAACACATAAACACGATAAAGATGATCGACATTTAAGAGAATTGTGGCATCCTTGCCCCGACTCGAAGGTGACAGCCTGTAACGGCCAGAGAGGAGGCGCGATGACATTCGACCGGATCGATCTGAAGATTCTCGACATCCTGCAGCGGGATGCGACCGTTCCGGTCGCCCGCATCGCCGACAAGGTGGGTCTGTCGCAGACGCCCTGCTGGAAGCGCATCCAGAAGCATGAAGAGGCTGGTGTCATCCGCGCCCGCGTGGCCTTGCTGAACCCTGACGCGCTTGGGCTTTCGTTGACAGCCTTCGTGATGGTCGAAGCCATCGATCATACGGCAGAATGGCGCACAGAGTTCCTTACCGTCACTGAGACGCTCGAGCCGGTTCGCGACATCTATCGTCTCGCCGGAACCCATGACTTCATGCTGCGAGTGGTCGTGCCCGACATGCCGGCATTTGACGCATTCTACGACACCCTGACATCAAGCATCAGGTTGCGGAGCGTGAGTTCGGTTTTCGCCCTCGAACAGGTGAAAGCCTGCACGGCGCTGCCATTGTCGGGGCTGTTTCCAAGTCCGAACTAGGCTCAGTTACTTCGTGGGCCTTTTTGCACACAAGGAGAGTCGTGGCCTCGCAACACGTTCACACCCGATTGTCTTCTAGCCTACGGCGACCCCAAAGAGCGCACCGACCCCGGCTGTCGCCGCCATTGCAAGCGCTCCCCATAGCGTGACCCGCGCGGCCCCACGGACGACGCCTGCGCCGCCGGCCGAAGCGCCCAATCCGCCAAGAACCGCAAGGCCGAGGATCGTCGATCCAGCCACCAGGGGAGCGATCTGCGCCTCCGAGACCAGCAGCACGACGATCAGGGGTAGCACCGCCCCAGCTGCGAAGGTCAGTGCGGACACCAGAGCCGCCTGGATAGGGCGGGCCGTCACGGTTTCCGAAATGCCGAGCTCATCGCGCGCATGCGATCCGAGCGCGTCGCGTTCAGTCAGTTGCACGGCCACCTTTTCAGCCAGGTCGCGGTCCAGCCCCCTTTCAACATAAATCCGGGTTAGTTCCTCGAGCTCGGCCTCGGGCGTTTCCTCGAGTTCACGGCTCTCTCGGGCGAGGTCCGCCTGTTCGGCGTCAGTTTGCGAGCTGACCGAGACATACTCCCCCGCCGCCATGGACATCGCGCCAGCCATAAGCCCGGCCAGCCCGGCGATCATGACCTCGGGCTTGCCGGAGCCCGCTGCGGCGACGCCGACGACGAGGCTCGCGGTCGAGACAAGACCGTCATTGGCGCCAAGAACGGCGGCCCGCAGCCAGCCGATGCGATGCACCATATGGATTTCAGAATGTGATAGACGGCTCATGGCGTGGCTCCTTGAACGATGTCAGCTTGCTCTGACATGATGGCCTGCGGTTTGCCCGTAGCTGGCTCATGGGGAGCGATACGCAGGGCGCGGAGGGCATTCAGGATCACGGCAACGTCGATCACTTCTTGCAGGAGCGCACCCTGGACCGGGGTGAGGTAACCGAAAGCGGCCGCGATCATGCCCATGACAGACAGGCCGATCCCGGCGACAACGCTTTCGACCGCGATCCGGCGTGAGGCGCGCGCGATCTCGATGCCGGGTCCCAGCCGGTCGATCCGGTCGACGAGCAGGACCACGTCGGCGGCCTCGGCCGAGGCCGCGGCGCCCCGTGCCCCCATTGCCACGCCCACATCGGCCGCGGCCAGGGCGGGCGCGTCGTTTACGCCGTCACCCACCATCATCACCGGCCCGTGTTTACGCTCGGAGAGCACCAGCAACACCTTTTGATCCGGCGTCAGACCGGCCCGCAGCCCGTCGAGGCCCAGCCCCTCGGTCACGCGCTCGGCGACGTCTGCGCGGTCGCCAGTGGCTAGCAGGATGCGCGAGATCCCTTGGCGGCGCAGACCGTCCAGCATGGCACCCGCTCCCTCGCGCAGCGGGTCGGACATGACGAGGTGCCCGGCCATGTGACCGTCAACTGCCACTGCGACAAGGACCGATCCGGCGCCCTTGGCGGGGTGATCGCCCCCAGGTCGCCCGACCCGGGACGCCACGAAGCCGTCGCCGCCGACGATCACCTCGCGGCCCTCCACACGCCCCAAGACCCCTTCGCCCGGGATCTCAGCCACCTCTGTCGGAACAGTCAGCGTGAAGCCCTGTGCCTTGGCGGCGGCGACGATGGCCTGCGCCACGGGGTGTTTCGATGCCTGATCGAGCGCGGCGGCAAGGCGGAGGATGTCGTCCTCGGTCATGCCATCGTGGCTGTCGATCGAGATGATCTGCGGACGGCCATCCGTCAGCGTCCCCGTTTTGTCGAGGATCAGCGTACGGATGCGCGCCATTGTCTCGAGCGGCCCTGCGCCCTTGATCAGCACGCCAAAATGCGCCGCGCGCGACAGACCCGCGACCAGTGCGACCGGCACGGCAAGGATCAGCGGACAGGGCGTGGCGACCACCAGCACGGCGACCGCGCGGATCGGATCGCCTGTGAACCACCAGGCCGCGAAGGCGATACTGACGGTGACGACCAGAAAGCCCAGCGACCAGCGGTCGGCCAGCCGCGACATCGGCGCTTTGGACGCCTGCGCTTCCTCGACTAGACGGACGATCCCGGCATAAGTGCTGTCCTTGGCCTCGCGCGTCGCCGTCAGGTCGAAGGCCTCGCCCGCGTTGGTCGAGCCGCTCATCGCGTCGGCCCCGCGCGCCAGCCGGACTGGCAGGGACTCGCCGGTCAGCGCCGCGGTGTCGAGGAAGGCGGTGTCGGACGCCACCGTACCGTCCACGGGAACGACATCGCCCTGCCGGATCAGCAGGCGATCGCCCGGTACGATCTCTTCGAGAGGCACATCCTCAAGACCGTCGTTCCGGTGCCGCGTCGCGGTCCGGGGTACGCGAGATAAAAGATCCTTCATCGAACGACGAGCACGGCCCTCAGCGAAGGCTTCGAGGAAGGTGCCTCCAGAATACATGACTGCGACGACAGCCGCAGCCAATGTCTCGCCGAAGACAAGCGCCGCCGACATTGACAGCGCGGCAACGATATCGAGGCCCACCTCGCCACGCCCAATGCTCCGGACGATTTCGACCACAAGCGCTGCGAGCGCGGGAACAACTCCTGCAATCCAGATCAGGTTCGCGATATCGCTCCGGCCCGCAAGGTAGAATGCGAGTCCCACGATCAGCCCGATTGAGGCCATCAGCAGGAGTGCGGTCTTGAAGCGATCGGTACGGGTCTGTTCCATGCGGTTCATCTTCCCCCGGCTGAGGCGATTGCCGCTGGTTCTTCGGAAAAAAGACGCCCGACTCCCACGCCCATTGCATTCCCTTCATCATCGCGCAGAAGAAACAGGGCGTCGAGTCCACGTTGTCTTGCGAGGTCCGCACCCTTCTCCGCACCGAGCACCATCAGCGCCGTAGCCCAGGCGTCGGCCTCGGCACAGGTGCGGGCCACGACGGTGACGGAGGCGGGCGACGCGATCAGCGGCGCGCCACGTCTCGGATCCATAGTATGCGACAGGCGTCGTCCCTGAACCTCGACGCAGTGGCGGTAGTCACCGGAGGTCGCGACGGCAGCGTCCTGAAGTGCCAGGATCGCATGCGGCGTCCGGCGATCAGGGTCCGGTGCTTCTACTGCGATGATCCACGCCTCGCCATCCTGCCGGACGCCCATTGCACGCATCTCACCATCGATGCCGACAAGGGCATTGCCAATTCCGTGTTCGCGCAGCGTCTCGGCCAGCCGGTCCACGCCATGACCCTTGGCGATGCCGTTCAGATCCAGCGCGACGGGCGCGGTCTTGCGCAGCTGCATCCCCTCGATCTCCAGCACCTCATGCGCCGGGCGGCGGGGCGCGGCCATGGCGGCGCGGATGCCCTCGGGGGCGGCGGGTTCGGGCCCAAAGCCCCAGGCCGTTACCGCGTCGCCCATGCCGATATCGAAGGCCCCGCCCGAGGCGCGCCCGATTTCAAGGCCAAGGCCCAGGACCGCGCACAGTTGTTCCGGCACCACCACCCAATCGCCCACCGGCGCCGCGTTGATCCGCATCAGGGCGCTGTCTGGTTTCCAGGTCGACATCTGTGAGTCCACCTCGTTCACAGCCGCCTGAAGCGCGGCGCGGATTGCGTCCGTGTCGCAGCCCGCCTCCGCGTAGAACAAGGCCGTCCAACGCGTGCCCATTGTCGGGCCATTCAGGGCGATGCGCGCACTTTCAGTAGACATCTTCGACATACCGCCCCTCCGCCTTCAGAACTGCGGGCGTCAGCCCGACGGGTGCGAGAATTTCGGTCAACGCATCGGTCACACCCATGGCCATGTCGCGCCCGCCGCAAACCATCACGCGCGCCCCATTCCGGATGAGGTCCGCTACTTGACCGGCCTCGCCGCGCAGGGCGTCCTGCACATAGCTGCGCCGCGCCCCTCGCGAGACGGCGGTGATGGCCCGTGTCAACCGCCCCTCAGCCTGCCAGTCGGGCATTTCTTCGCCATAGAAGAAATCGCTGTCGGCATGTCGCATACCGAAGAACAGGTGGATGGGCCGTTGCCGCGCATTGCCGCGAATGAAGCCCGCCAGCGGCCCGATGCCGGTGCCCGCCCCGATCAGGATCAGCGGCGTGCGACCGCGACCGGCGTGAAAACCGGGATTGCGCCGCAGGAAAGCCGTGACGGTATCGCCCGGCTCCAAAGCGGTTAGCTGGCCCGAGGCAAGACCACCCGGATGCTTGCGCACCACGATCTCGACGAACCCGTCGCGTCGGCCCGAGGCCAGCGAATAGAGGCGTGGCACGGCGCTGCCCTTCGGCAGGACACCGATCAGGTCGCCCGCCTGGAACCGCGCGAAACCCGCGCCCGTCAGCCGTTGCCACAGCGGCGTGCGCGGCAGGGCGAAGCGCAGGATCGCGGCCGCTGCCTGCGTCTCGGCCCCGTAGTTGCGCCGCGAGACGAGGGTCAATGTTTCAGTGCGCGGCAAGACGGGTTGGTGCGCAAGGTCAAGGGGTATGCCAAGCGCCTCGCCAAGCGCGCGGCCCCAGCGCGCGAAATCCTGTGGCGATTGGCGGTCGATCGTGTCCAGCGGCATGAGTTCGGCCCAACCCTTGGCCTGCGCCGCTGCCGTGACGGCCTTGGCAAAGGCGCAATAGGCCGGAAAGCTGCGGTCCCCGAAGCCGAGCACGGCCATCTGGATATCAGGCGCAGGGGCCGACGCGTTCATCCGGTCGAGGAACCCCTTGGCCGAGGCGGGCGCCGCACCATCGCCATAGGTCGCGGCGAGCACGATGATGCGCTCGGCACGGGCGTAGCGCTCTGGTGCGAAGCCCGACATCGGGCCAACATGGACGCTCCGCCCCGCTGCCGTCAGCGCGGCATGCAGGGTCGCGGCGAAGCCCCAGGTGCTGCCACCCTCGCTGCCGACAAGAAGGATCGTCTCGGCACGGCCTGCGGGCTGGTTGCCGCGGATGCGCGGCCGCCCGCGCCGCCCGGCAAGCCAGATCAGGACGCCGGTCACGCCCATCGCCGGTACTCCGAGCGCCATCATCCCGAGCACAAGGCCGAGCGTCGCCGCCCCCTGCCCCGTATGCAGCATGTAGATGGTTTCCGAGACGCGCTCCCACCCGGTCAAGTCGGCCCATGCCACGAGCGCGCCGGTTCCCTGGTCGAGATAGCCGGTGCCCCGGTCAGTCTTCAGCGTGAACACGTCCGTCGCGTCACCGGGATAGGGAAAGCTCAGCTCGCGCAGCTCGGCGACGGGCGTTTGCAGCAGCGTGGCCATCTGATCGAGAGGAAACCCCGTCTCTCCGCTTACCTCGGTCGGCATGGCCGGGATGGCACCTCCGTCCGGCAGAAGATCGAAGGTAGAGGCGGTCATCCAGAGGGCGGTGGTCGAGGACAGAACGAGGCCGATGACGGCGATCCGGGCGATCTCGACATGCAGCCTGCCCGCGAGCGGACCGCGCAAGGGCGCGAACCAGTTCCGCCATCCGCCCGCCCGCCGCGCGACCAGCACAGCACCCGAGAGCGAGAGGACCAGCATCGCTGCGGCCCCGGCGGCCATTGTGATGCGCCCGCCATCCCCGAGGAAGAGCGAGCGATGAAGGTTGGTCAGCCAACGAAGGGCCTGGTTCGGGTCGGCCGAGGCCACGCCCGCGCCCGTCGCCGGGTCGATCACGGCAGCACCCGGCGCGCCCTGATCGAACCAATAGGCGGTGATCCGACCGGAGGGCGACCGCCGGATCTGCTCGACGCCCGGATAGACGGCCTGAATGCCGTCCACGAGGGTGGCGACTGTCAGGCCAGTCTCCACCTGCGGCGCGGTGATGCGCTCAACTGCCGGAAAGACCGAGAGCGCAGCGCCGCTTAGGCTCAGGATAGTGACGAGCGCGAGGGCCAGAAGACCCGGCCAGCGATGGAGTGTACGGATCATGGCCCTGCCCCTCACATGTCGTAGGAGAAGTTGGCGATGTAGCGCCGCCCGGTCACCGGAGTGCCCGCGCCATCGGACGTAAGCGGCACCGCCACCTCGTTCGGGCTGTCGCGCATGTCCTCGACCGCCGCGTCGATGTGGAGCGTGTAGCCCGCATCGAACAGCGCATCGGCCAGATCAAGCGTGATCTCAAGACTGCGGCCCGCGCCGACGCTGGCCCCGGTAATGCCGTTGACCTGCGCAGTATCGCCGCCCGTGGCACGGTACCAGTCGCTCAGATGCTCGTAGTATTTGGACTTGTCGCCGGCCATCCAGAGACTGCCGACATAGGCGCCCGAGGCGTCGGTAACGTAAAGCGCGAGGTAGGCGCCGTCGCCGCCATAGTTGTTAAGGGTGGTAGTGAGCGTCACGGGCCGTGCCATAGCGAGGCCGGGAAGCGTGAGTGCGGTGGTCAGCGCGAGCGTTGCGAGAAGTGATTTCATGGGAATGATCCTTGTTCAGGGTGCTTCGGAGCTGTTCAGTTCACCTGAACCTGCGGAGGGGCGCCGTTTCCGAAGAGGCCGTTCTGCGGAGGAGCGACCGTTCCAGCGGGCGCGGGATTGCGGGCACCGCCCCGACAATCGTCGTCGTCATCATCGTCGTCGTCGCAGTCATCATCATCATCGTCATCGTCATCGTCGTGTCCGCGACGCGAACCGTCCCGCCAGCGGTCGTCGTCGTCATCGTCGCTTGCGAGAATGAGAGGCATATCTTGTGAGGCGTCGTCAAAGAGCGCGGCCACGGGCCGAAGCATGCTGTCGGCCGGGGCCTGCATCGCGCTCCAGGCAGGAACGCCGATGGCGGCGGTCAGCGCCGTTGTCGCTGCGAGAAGGGTCAGGGTCTTTTTCATGGCAAGGTCTCCTTTCGTCTGATGAGACCAATCTGGCGCGTCGACCTGAGGGCTTCCTGACGCCCCAGCGATTCCTGCTTCAGCTTGCCGTCAGGAAAATGGCCCCGCCGATTATGGCGGGGCCAAAAAGATGCGAGCGCAGGCTACAGGGCTGGCATGGCTATGCGCCCTGCCCCGCGTTCAGGCGAATTCGAACTGCTCAAAGCGGACGCGGCGAGGCGTTTGGCCTTGTGCTTTCAAGCCTTTGAGAATCCCATCCTTCAGACCCGTTGGGCCGCAGAACCACAAATCGGCTTGCCGGATCGCGAAAGGGACCGCGCCGATCAGGCGCTCGGCCGTGAGCCTGCCATCGCGCGTCGTGACGACGACCTCGAAACTGAACCTCGGGTTGCGGGCAGCCGCAGCGCGCAGCGTCTCTACCCCAATCGCCTCTTCTTGTGTCGGAACGCAGTAGATGAGGTGAATGTCGCGACGCTCCGCCTCTGTCAGGCTTTCCGCCCAGGCTAGGAACGGCGTGATGCCGATGCCGCCGGCAAGCCAGATCTGACGTGCACCGCCCTTGCGAAAATCGAACCGTCCATAGGGGCCCTCGACCTGCACGCGCGTTCCGGTCCGCAAAGTCGCGGGAAGGCGCCGTGTCCACCCACCCAGAGCCCGGATGGAGAACGTCAGGGTGCCGTCAGGGCGCGGGGCGCTGGCAATCGTGAAAGGGTGCGGCTCAGACAGTCCTGCCTCTGGCGCGCGAAAGAAGGCGAATTGCCCCGGCCGCCACCGCATGGCCCGCCCCTCGGGGCGGAGGGTCAGCGTGGTGGTGTCCTTGGTCTGGCTGATCTCTGTGACGGTGAATTCTCTACGCCGCAGGTACGGGGCGACCAGCTCGGTAAATATCCACGCGATCACTCCGGCGATGCCGAATGTGTTCAGAAGCACCGAGAGCAATGGATCTACCTCTGTCGGCATGTCGACGAAGAACTGGTGAAAGACCACGATGGCAAAAAGGGCCCCCATGAAACGATGGCTGAACCGCCAGATCTGATAGGGGATTTCTAGTCCGATGAAAGGTAATCTCCGGAACCAGCTGACAGCAACCAGGGCGAGAAGCGCGTTGAAGGCAAGTTCGCCCGCCTCTTCACCAAGTTCACCAAGGGAGGTTTCACGCACCGTCCGCTCGAAGTCCGGCTCGATCTGCTGATGCAAAATCATCAGGACCATCGCGGAGATGCCCAGCCATTTGTGGACCCGGTACATGCGGTCGAGACCGCCGAACAACTGCTCCACCAGGGGCGGCCGTGCGGCGAGGATCAGGGTCTGCGCCATTGCAACAACTGCCGCGGCCCCTACGGCGATGCCGAGTGCCGCATCCGCGCCATAAGGCGCATAGGTGTTGAACCCGAGCAGTGCCGCCAGCAGGCACGGAAGCGCCACCAGCAACGGGCCCATCATGGGCAGTGTCGGAAAGCCAGGCGCCGGGACATCACCGGCGCGATGCACTGCATCAGTCATCGTGGCCTCCCTCTCGGTCCCGGTCGCGCCGATCGCCCTCGTCGTCCTCGTATTCGATCTCGATCACCTCAAGCGTGGCCGGGTGGACTGTCACCTCGATCGCGCGCCCTGCGGCATCCCTGCCGTCGATCTCGTAGCAGCCGTCATCGATCTTGATCCGGCGGACCGTCCAACCATTTTCCTCGGCAAGACGGGCAACAGAATCGCGCGGCTGCCACTCGGCCATCGGCACGAAACAATCGTCGTCAGCCAGCACCGCGCCGGCCGGAAAGACCGCGAGAAAGCCGATAATTGTCAATGTCTTCTTCATGGGGCACACTCCTAGTGGCTCGCCTCTTGATGCCATTCATGCGCCGCGAAGCTGACGGCAGCCTGAAGGGGCTTGACCCACACGCTTCAGCTTCGTGTCAGCCAGACGGATCATGGAGGGACATCAGGAAAGGACGGGTACGACCATGCGCGTATTGCTGATCGAAGACGACACGACTCTCGGCGCTGCCGTGCGCGACCAGATCGCAGCTGATGGCCAGTCAGTAGACTGGGTCACGCGGCTCGACGCGGCGGCAGACGCGATGAGCGCAACCTCCTACGACCTGCTCCTGCTCGACCTCATGCTGCCAGACGGACGTGGTATCGGGTTCCTCAAGGGCCTCCGGACGCGTGGGGACGTGACGCCAGTGATCATCCTGACAGCGCTCGACCAGATATCAGACCGGATAGAGGGGCTGAACGCAGGCGCTGACGACTATCTTGTGAAGCCTTTCGACCTGTCGGAACTGTCGGCACGGATTGGCTCGGTCGCGCGGCGCTACAGCGGAAACCCCAACCCGATCGTGACCCACGGACCGCTCGACATCGACCTTGCCGCGCGAAGCGTCCATCGGGATGGCAGACATGTGCCGCTGACGGCGCGGGAATGGGCGCTCTTCGAGGCCTTCCTGGCGCGTCCTGGGCAGCTCCTGTCCAAGGCGCAGTTGGAGGAGAAGCTCTACGCTTTCGACGCCGAGGTCGAGAGCAACACCATCGAGGTGCACGTAAGCCGCCTGCGCAAGAAACTGGGGAGCGCCATCATTGAGACCGAGCGCGGCATGGGCTACCGACTGGGCAAGCCATGATGTGGCCATCCAGCCTTCAGGTGCGGCTCGGCTTGTCACTCGGCCTTGTGCTGACGATCCTCTGGCTCGCCGCCGCCACGGTTACCGCGGTGATCGTTCGGGGCGAGATGGACGAGGTCTTTGACAGCGCCCTGCGTGAAACCGCCGAGCGCATCCTGCCGCTGGCCGTGACCGACATCGTCGGGCGGGAAGATCAGGGTGTGACGCAGCGCCTCGCGCCGATCCGTGAGCATGACGAGTTCTTCACCTACATCGTACGCGATGCCGAGGGACGCATCCTGCTGCAATCCCATGCGGCGGACCCTGCCGTGTTCCCTCCATACGATGGGCCGGGATTTAGGCAGAACGCCACACATCGCCTCTACAGCGACGCCGCACTCCAGGGGACGATCAGCATCACCGTGGCCGAACCGTTGGCGCATCGCGCATCGGTTGCTCGGGAAATCCAGATGGGCCTCGGCCTGCCGCTGCTGGTCGTGCTGCCGTTGGCGCTCGCGTCGATTATTCTCGCTGTGCGCTTTAGCCTCGCCCCTCTCCATCGGTTCCGTACGCGGCTTGAAGCGCGCGGCGTGCGCGACCTGTCAGAAGTACCCGCGGCCGACCTGCCGACGGAAATCGGACCGCTGGCCGCAACCTTGAACAACCTTTTGGCTCGGTTGCGCGACGCGTTCGAGGCTGAGCGAAGTTTTGCAGCCAATGCAGCTCATGAACTAAGGACACCGTTGGCGGGCGCTATCGCCCAGGCGCAGCGACTGCGATCAGAGACCAAAGATCCGACCATCGAAGCGCGCGCCGCCGAGATCGAGGCGACGCTCAAGCGTCTCACTCGGCTGTCCGAGCGTCTCCTGCAGCTTGCGCGGGCGGAAGGCGGTAGACTTCGGATGGACCAGAGCGCTGATGTCAGAACCATCACTCGGGTCGTGGTGGAAGATATTGCGCGCAGCACAGAGAACGGGCGCCTTATGTTGAACTTGCCGGACACGCCTGTCTTGTCTGATATCGACCCCGACGCATTGGGAATTCTGTGCCGGAATCTGGTGGAAAACGCCCTACGCCACGGGGCGCAGAATGCCCCAGTCGCGGTTACACTCACGAGCGAGGGGCAGTTGATCGTGGCAAACGAGGGCCCCGCGGTAGCAACCGAAACACTCAAACGCCTGACAGGGCGCTTCGAGAGGGCAGATGCAAACACTGATGGTAGCGGGCTTGGCCTCGCTATCGTTGCAGCCATCGCAGAACGGATCGAAACCTCTCTCTTGCTCCAGTCACCACGTCCCGGTGAAACTTCTGGATTTCAGGCATCCGTCAGATTGCCAACAGATGCTCCTAATGCCCGTGTGAAAGATCGGGAGCATTGGCCTTGAAGTCTGACGCATCACCGGCGACGTCATAGTTTGAAGAAAATCGCAGAAACGTAGGAAAGCTTTCTGATAGGAGAGCTATTTTCTTATATTTTTTATGTACTTAGGGCTGCTCTGTAGAGCAGGCCATCTATCGGCGATAGCCGTTTTTGCGCCAAGCCCTCGGGAAGTGAGGCCGAAGCCTCACCCGAAGGGATCGTATTCCGAGACGATCACGACCTCGTCGCCGTCGATTTCATCGGCGGGGACGGCGCCGAAGGTTCCATCCCCAGCCTGGAAGACGACGATCGAGACCATGAGCGTGGTAGCGAGGGAGGCGGCGAAGGCGTGTGCATCTTTGCGGGACATCTGTTTGGCTCCTGTCTGGGAGGCGGGGGACCATCCCCCGCGCGACAGGACCTCGAAGGCCCGAATACTGGCTGACATCACCGGGTGCGTTCGCCTTGTCCGAATCCGCCCGGCGGCACGGGCTTGCCCGTAGTCCGACCCCTCGCGGGTTGATCTCGAAGACAGGATTCGGGCCAAGGAAGGGAATGGCGAGCGGGGGATGGTGCCCTGCCGACTGGAGCCGGTTATCCCGCTGATGCTTCTAACGCCGCCAGCCTCCCGGGCAGGCTCTTGGTTGAAGACGTCCTTCCTTGGGGATGGTTCCTTTGGCGCCCCGCGAACTCAAAGGACAAGGTTGTGATGGTTGAGAGGCCCGCGCTTGGACGGGCCCCTCGGTTTCAGTTGGGCTCAGGCGGCCAGGTCCGCGCCCCCTGCCCTTTCGCTATTTTCATCGCCGACGATTTCGAGCCGCGCATTGCTGTATCCTTCCTTGGCGATCCAAAGCTCTGCCGCGGTGATGGATTCCGCCAGATGCAGCAGCTCCGTGTTGCCGCCGAAGTCGAGAAGCACGCGCACTTGGCCGGGCTTCGGTTCTTCGGCCACCTCGAAGACGAGGGCGCTGTCAGCAGAATGGCTGCGCATGATGGTGACGAGGATCACCCCGTCCGAGGAGAAGTTGCCCTCATGTAGCGTGAAGGAGGCTGGTGCCGTCCAGGTCGTATAGACCCGGGGAGGCTCCTTCTTCACGAGACGGCCGACGCCGTTCGATCGCTCCCAGGCGGCAAGCTTCTTGGTGAAGCGTGCCGGTGGCTTCGGACTGCCGTCGGTGTAGCGAATGAGCGCCCCAAGGGGCGCGGTGTCGATGATGGTTGTTGCAGACATGATTCCTCATTCCGAATGCGAGTAATCGCATTCATCTTATTGATATTGTTACGTTATAGGGTGATTGGGGGCGGAATCTCCGCCCCCCGCTGGATCACGTTATTCCGCGGCCAGCATCGACGCGCCTTGAGCAGGCAGGTCATCCGTCAGGAATGCAGGAAGGTCAGCCTCACTGACGCTGTCAGCCAGTTCGGCATCGACATCCGGCCCCTGCCCTTCGGCACGGTCCTCATCGTCCAGCGCCACGAGATCGTTCCGGCGCAGGACCTCGGGCAACCAGCCGCTGCCCTTCAGCAAGCGCTCGGCTTCACTGGCCATCTCGCCTTTCTTCAGGTGATCGAGGAGCTGGGCAGTCCCCTCCCCTTTCGCTTCGCGCACGGCCTCGAGGATGCGGGCCTTGGGCACGCGGTTGAGATAGGTGTCGACCGTCGGCTCCCAGCCCGCCTCGACCATGTCGAGATCTGTGGCACGCGCCACGAAATCGGAATGCGCCATCCGCCGGGTCAGACCGCCTGCGGAGATGCCTGCCCCGTATGGGTTCACCTTCTCATGCAGCGCGTTGACGCCGAAGCTGAGGCAATGCGCCAGCAAGGCCAGCCGACTGCTTTGGTCGAGGACCGTCAGATAGGCCCAAAGTGCCGCATCATCGCCAAGCGGCAGATCGGCTTCCCATTCCGCATGACGCTCGTCGACCAGCTTCGCCACCACGCTATCCTTGAGATCGGGCGCCTGCGCCGACATGTAGACCGGACGCACGGATGCCTCGAGACAGCTGCCCGAAGCAGAGGAGGTGCGGAAGGTGTCCGTCACCAGCTTCAGAAGCAGCAGCGTCAGCGCGACATCCGGCGAGCGCCCGATCGCTTCACGTAGCGCCAGCGTCCGATGGGCCGTCAACTCCATGACCAACCGCTCGGGCAGCGGCTTCAACGCCCCGTCGTCCTCATCCTCCGGCAAGTCAGCTCCGATCGGCTGGCCACCCGACGTGATGACGGTGCCGCCATGAGCAGCACTGCCAAGGCCATCGGTGAGATCACGACCATCCCCCTGCCCCGCCGCCGCAGGATCAGTACCATCCTGGACCGCGGTCTCCTCAACGGGCTCATCCTCTGGGCGCACATAGCCGCGATAGACTGCCAGCGCGCCGTAGCGGTCGAGCGTGACGAACGACCCTGCCCGTCCGATTTCCAAGGGATCGAAGATCAATGGCCGGGTCTCGATCTTTTCCATCTCCGTTTCCAACACGCCAAGCCGCGTGTCGACCTCGTCGGGGATTTCATCCTGACCCGCGTATTCCTCTTCCAGCGCCCTATACTCGGCGAGCAGCTTGGCATGGGCCGCACCTTCGTCATCCGTCATCGGCGCCGGATCGCCAGACAAGGACCGCAGACCGTGGCTGTAGCCGTAGGGCAGGTCAAGCGCGACATCGATCCACTTCCAGCCCTCAACCGCAACCGTCTCAGCCTCGGCCTGGAGTTTTTCCGTCACCAGCCGATCGAGCAGGGCAGGGTCCTCGAGCCAGCCACCGTCATCGCCTTGGAAGAGGTCATGCAGCATCGTGCCGCCCGCCGCTTCATAGGCCTCAACACCCACAAAGGCCGCGCGTCGGTCGGACGCTCGGACCGAGGTCTCGGTCAACATGCGCCGGATCTGGAATGGCTCCTTGTTCCAGGATGAATGAATCACATCCCAAACCTGAACCTGACGCGCGTGATCGGGGTTCACGGTGAAGGCCATGAGTTGCTCCAGCGTCATGCCATCCTCGGCATAGACCTCAAGCAGGGCAGGGGCGACGGAGGCGAGTTTCAGGCGCTGCTTCACGATCTGCGGCGTTACGAAGAAGGCCGCAGCGATCTCTGCATCGCTCTGACCCTTGTCGCGCAGGGACACAAACGCGCGGAACTGGTCGAGCGGGTGCAGGGCGACGCGCTGCATGTTTTCCGCAAGGGAATCGTCCTCGGCGAGGATGTCGGACGCAGCATCGCGGACGATGCAGGGAATGGGCGTGGTCTTCGCCAAGCGTTTCTGCTTCACCAGTAAAGACAAGGCTTGGAACCGCCGTCCACCGGCCGGGATTTCGAACTTGCCGGTCTCGGTACCATCGTCAGCCACGACGGGCCGCACGCTCAGGCTTTGCAAGAGACCGCGGCGGGCGATATCTTCGGCCAGTTCCTCGACCGACACGCCAGCCTTGATGCGCCGCACGTTGGACTGGCTGAGCACCAGCTTGTCGAAAGGGATATCCCGTGAAGGGGACAGGGTGATTTTCTGGACAGCTTTGGTCATCAGATCTTCTCCACGACGGGCGTCGGAAGCCACTCTCCCGATCTCACTTCCCGTCACCCTCAAACCAACACTCCTTTCCCTCTCACGATCGTTCTTGACCGCGGTCAAGAAGTTCATGTGGGAGCAAGTTGTGTGCGTAGGATCGTTTCGAAATAGGCGTCAGGGTGTTTGATCGTGTCTGCTCTTGCTATCAGGTAGTCGAAGACGAGAAGCAGTTTTCCCGCGCCAGCTTTCTGGATGCCATACCGAAGTTCGTCTTGGCTTATTCTAAGCAATCGACCGAGGTCGTATAGAATGCGGGTAAGGGCTTCTCCTGTCCGTGGCGGTTCTGGGAAAAATCCTGCAACATGGGTGAAATCTTCCCATGCCATGCGTGCTGGGTCTCGGTTCATCGTCGGTTTGGTTTTTGTGGTTTGTTCACTGCGATTGACCGTAGAGTGAGCAATCTTTTTAATATCTTTTTTTATAGACTCTATGTGCCGGACATTTTGTCCGTTTGTGGCGGGCAGATCGTTGGATTCTGGTGCATAAGGTCGGTGTTCGATAGCTTGTAAATTATCTTCGGAACCAGCTTTTTCTGCAGCATGGTGTTCACCGTAGCTTGCGTCAGTATCGGCTCCGAGGGCTCTAAGTTCCGAGATAACGCTCAGGACTGCATCAACGGTTAATGTTGCTCGACGCAGGACATTTCTGATCATGTTGAGGGTAGAGAGCTTTGCTTCGTCGAAGCGTGTCTGTTGGAGTAGCGAAGCTCGTAGGGCCAACGCCTCAGCCTTCAGTGAGCGCAAGCGCTCGCGTTCTTCGGTGAGTTGCAAGGCTTGCGTCGCGAGCGAGCCGTACCTCTGGATCAAGGGCTTCAGGTCGATGCCAAAGGCATCTCTGATAACGCCTCCATACCGCAGCGGAAAGCGTTTGCCATTTGCTGAGTTCTTGCGTTCGATTAGTTCAGCAGCTGAGAGGCGTCCCAAGCTGCGTCGAAGTGTTCTCTCATCGAGTCCATTTGCGCGCTCTGACAGAGAAGCGTTCGACGGGAACACGACAGTGAGCGTAAGTCGCTGGCTGTCCTGAATCTCACGTTCTTTGCGGGGTAGGAAGCTAATGAGCGCGGTCAGAACGGCGAGGTCATTGGTTGTGAGACCGAGCTCCTTCCTCAGTACGCGAACTGGGCCCAGAAGCTCGTAGGGGTTAGGGCAGGGCAGAGATATCCGTTCCGCCAGGGCGGTCGTTGTTTCAGTTGCATGTCTCATGGTGTTTCGGAAGAAAAAGCTTCCCCGTTCACCGCGAGCGGTGTTGAAATCGATTCGTTTTTGGGGTATCAATCAGGTGTCGAGACTGATTGAGGCCCTTCGGAAGCATCGCTTTCGGGGGGTCTTTCTTTTTCTAGCCGGTCCTCCTTTCGTTTTCTGCTCGTTGCTTTTGATGTCTTGACCGCGGTCAAGACACGGGGTCGTCACTCTGGCTCGTCTTGACCGCGGTCAAGAAGCTCCATGACCAGCTTCCGGACTGCCTCCTCAACACGAGGGACAAGATCAGCGTCCACATCGATGGTGATGCGGTTGCCCTTTCGGCCGATCTTCACGCGCTCACTCGGATGTGTCCTCTGCGTCGATGGTTTGGTGGCTGTCAGCAAGGCAACCGCCGCTTCGAGACGGTCGGGGCCCGGGATGTTGCGAGGGATTTCGCCGGCAACTTCTCGGGCTCTCGCGACGTCTTTCTCGCACAGCCTGAAAAGCTTTTCCCAAACCCGTCGGCCAACGCCGTGTGCAGGTCCGATAGCCTGGATCAGTTCCATCGGGATGCCCGTAGCGATACGGTTCATCCGCGAGACGAGCGATTCATCGATCTGAAGTGCCCGATACGCGATCGTTTGAGCGTTCTTGCGCGTTTCGTCGGTTTTCCCAAGTTCTCGAATGATCCCGGCGACAAACAGAGCCCTTTCGATGAACGATGGGTCTTGGCGCGCATTATTCTCTACGCCTTGGGCAATGAGAGCTTCCTCGTCGGTCATCTCCATGACCGTGGCGCGCACTTTCTGACCAAGTTGGCGACAAGCTAAAAGCCGACGGCGTCCGTAGACGATCTCAAGCGCACCGTCCTGGGTTCGGCGAACCAGCACTGGAACCTTTTGACCGTGCTCGCGGATCGACGAGACAAGCTCATCCAGACCATCGCTTGGATCGATGCGGTCCATGACCGCGGACATCCGTATGGCGGTCGGGTCGATCAGCCGCGTGGCGTGTTTATCCTCTTCGAGCACGGATGCTTGTGCGCGAGCTACAGTCGGGCTCGTTCGCTTCACATCCAGATTCTCGTCCGAAGGCGGCGTTTTGCCCATCGCGTTCTTGAGTGAGTCCCCGAAGACCTTACGCGCCATGGCTACGCCCCCATGCTTTCAGGATTTCGCGTTCGACTTCGTCGGTCACGCGCGAGACGGACTCGATCGCGCGCTCGTAAGTTCTGCGATTCACGTCGCGAGGTTCGACCTCGAAGATGCTCTGCTGGGTGTTCGCAGCATCACCTACGGCTGTTGATTTCAGAAACTCGGCAGACAGCACGGCATCCCCGAGGACTGTCCGAAGCAGAGATGAAATCTGCACCTGCGGACCATCCGTATTTTCGTAGCGGGTGATCAGAACTCGCACGAAGTTCAGTCCATGTTCCGGGGCGTGTGCCTCGACGACGCCCATCAGGTTGCTCGCCATGCCCAGAAAGCTCGCCAGCGACATGACATCGAGCATCGACGCGTTGAGCGGGATCAGGACCCCGGTCGATGCAAAGAGGGCAGAGATCACCGAGAAGTTCAGCTGCGGTGGGGTGTCAAATATCACCACATCATATCGGTTGAGGACGGGCTCAAGCGCTTCCCGGATGCGGCTATGGAACGTGGTGGCGCCGTGTCTGAAGCTCAGGGCGACCTCGAACTCGTACTCCATGATGTCCATGGATGCCGGGATCAGATCCACAGTCGGGAAGTTCGTTTTGCGAATGATATCTGCTGCGGGCAATGGATCGTCGGATCGGATAAGATCGTATGAAGTCGGCATCTCCGGATCGAGCTCGGGAGTAACCCCGAACAGGTTTGTCAGACTTGCCTGGCTGTCGAGGTCGATCAGCAAGACCCGGTAGCCGCGCAGACCCAGTAGTTGTCCTACATGGGCAACAGATGACGTCTTTGCCGAACCACCCTTCAGGTTGAAGATCGTCAAGACCTGACAAGCCTCTCCCGGTCTTCTGTGCGGGTGTTCTTCTGGCTTGATCCTTCCAGTCTCGAGAAGTACGCGTTGTGCCTCGACCATCTCCTCTGCAGAGAAGCTACGGCGGTTGCCGCCCTCCAGGACACCTTCGGGAAAGCCTTCGAGGTTTGACACATGATGGCGAAAGGTATTCTGATTAATGCGAAGCAGTTCAGCCGCTTCCCGCATGGCGAAGCGTCGGAGGCCCTTCTGAGCGTCCGGTGGGAAGGTTTCCTGCGCATGTTCACGCAACCGACTACCAAGCCGCTTGGACATGACTTCAAATCTCTGGGAGGCCCGTATCCCGTTCATCACTGCCCTCAAGTCTTTATTGTTTTGCAAAGCTTAACAGATATTGTGGATAAATCCAGACCAAACCGTTGAGCGGCCTGGGGGTGTTGAAGGCACCGATTTCTGTCGACGGTAAACTGTTAAAAATCAGCGTCTTGGGCGACTGCGCTCTCGCTCTACTTCAACACCTCGTTGCCAACTACGTAGTGACCACAAGATGTATTGTGAGTGCGTACAGAAATCAGTCGGCAGAATCGGATGGGCGATTCTCGGGAATCTCAATCGAGCAGCCCCAGCCTCTCGGCTCGCTCCAACAGCATCTTGACCGATGAGGGCTGCCATCTCGTTCGGCCACGGGGCGTGCGTTCGCGCATCGCTTCCAGCCGGGTGCAGATCGCCTGAAGCGTGATCTCGGGATCCGCGCCCTTGATGGCGGCAATAATGGCGGGCAGGCGATCGTCCCTTTCGCGGCGGCCGGCGCGGGCCAGAACCTCGTTGGGTAGGAACCCATCGCGGACATAGGCCTTCACGGCGCGCAAAAGACGGCTTTGGGTCCAGCGACGCGCCTCGGGCAAGGGGCCGTTGACGATGCGCAACACATCCTCCCAGGCCAAGTCGGGGCGCAACCGGCGCACATGGGGCACCCAATCTTGTGCCGTCTCGTTCAGACGCTCAATGTAGCCGTCCTGTCGCGCCAGCCGCACCTTGCGAAGAGCAGCAGGGTCTTTGGCCCGCAGCCCAGGGTTCCCGCCCACGCGGCCTTTTGTGCGCGCGCTGGCGAGGCCGGCCTTGGTGCGTTCCCGGATCAGGGCGCGCTCGAACTCGGCCGCAGCGCCCAGGACCTGCAGCGTGAACTTGCCTTGCGGGGATCCGGTGTCGATCGGGTCCTGAATGGAACGAAAGAACGCACCCTTGGCCTCCAGCCGCTCGATCACCTCCAGCAGATGCGACAGCGACCGCGCCAGTCGGTCGATCCGAACGACGACCAGCGTGTCGCCCTTGCCGATGCGTTCCAACACCCGCGCAAGCACTGGCCGCGCACGATTGCCGCCCGAGGCCTGTTCCTCATGGATCTCGGCGCAACCCGCGGATTTCAGGGCCTGCGACTGGGGCAGGGGGGTCTGATCCTCGGTTGAGACGCGCGCATAGCCGATCAGGGGCATCAAAACAGGCCGTTTGCAGTTTCATGTACCACTAATAAACGACCGTTTGTAAACGAATGCAAGTAGGTACTCTCTCGTCGCGCTCGTCCAAAAACCCTTGGTTTCCTTGCGCTGTGTCGCGTTTAGTTCCCGATTTCAATTGAAGCAGTAAGCTGAAACTGAAGCGCTGGAATTTCACCTTAGCGCTTCACCAATGGGTCAAGAATCCTGAGCTTCACAGCCCTGCGGCTTTGGTCAGGTTCACCCGGAACCTGTCGCGCCTGCGCTGATAGCGCCGGGTCATCTCGGCCGACGCATGTCCGAGTTGCTTTTGAACATAGCGCTCATCAACCTCTGCCGACGAGGCGAGCCCGGCACGCAAGGAATGCCCCGAGAACATTGCCAACCGTTTGGCTTCCGGCAAATCGGATCTGATGCCACTCTTCATAACGGTTGCCTTGATCAGTCGCGCTATGTGCTTGTCGGAAAGGCGGGACTCGAGGGCACGCTTGCCGTCCCGCGAGGTGCGCACGAAGACCGGCCCAAAGTCGATCTTCGCAAAGTGTAGCCATTGCTCAAGCGCGTGGACGGGACAGGTCTGGCCGCTTGAGCCACGCCCGACCTCAACCTCGCGCCATCCGGTCTTGGCATTGAGGGTGAGCAGGGCGCCGCCGTCGAAGACTTCGACCCAGCCGCCGGAGTCCGGTGTATCGTCCTTATGCACATCGAGGCAGACCACCTCCGACCGGCGCAGGCCACCTGCATAGCCCAAAAGCAAGATCGCCCGGTCTCGGAGCCCGCGGAGATCGTAGGAAAGGGTGGCCACCATGGCCTGGATGTCCTCAGGCAGGATCGCTTCCTTCTGGACCGGCGGGCGCGCATGCTTGCGTTTGATCCCGGCCAGAACGGTGGCGATATGCCGGTCCTTGCGATCAAGAGTGAACCCGCGCTGTCTGTAGTTCCAGGCAAGCCCCGAGAGACGGCGCTCGATCGTGGAGACCGAAAGGGTAGGGGCCTTCCCGGTTGGTGCAGCCAGATCAGCCACATAAAGTCCAATCATCTCGGGCGCGGGGGGCAGAGGTTCCATGCCTTTCAACCGGCACCAGCGGCTGAAGTGTTTCCAGTCGGCCGCATAGGCCTTGTTCGTGTTCCCGGCTGTCGAGGCCTCGGCGTAGCCACGGGCGGTATCGATCAGCCGGTCGAGTGCGCCGGAGCCGGCCACATTGGCGGGCAGGGCGATTGAGGCTCGGTCCCGAGAGGTTCTCTTGTCGTGTTCGTCACCGTTCAACGAGTCATAGGACGCTGAGCTCGAAATCTCTGCGCCAGACGCGTCGGAATCCTCGATTTTGGTGCTGTTATTCGTAGGACTGCTCATGTTTTCGAGCATATCATTTTTACGCCCGATAATGCAAGATTATTGGACATATAACGGTTCAGCAAAGAGGGGCGGTTTCTACACTATATGGTAGCCAAAAGCGCCGCCGCAAGATAGTGTTGTGGCATGACATATGCCCGCCCAACCTTCGACAGCGACCCTGATAGCTTACCCCGGATGCCGTCCTGGGTCACCTCGGCACGCGCCGAAACCCTTGAAGATGTGGCGTTTTTGTCGGGCGCAGCACTGAGCCACCTGCATCTTGTGTTAGGATACCAGCCTGTCCACCAGCCTTTGCTGCGGGACAGGCTCGCGCTGTGCGCGGCGGAGGCTTGTGTTGCGTTTTCGGGTCGTCTGGAGCGGGCAGGGGAACTGCGTGACGTGGTTCATATGCTGCGCCCCGGCGACCTTCCCGGCCCGGCAGGCGAAACATATCTGGCGTGGCGTCTTGCCACGGAAAGGCCGGTGACCGTGAAAGCTCTGGTCCGGGCGCTGCCAGAACTTCAGGGTGATCAGATCGCGAGTTGGCTCGACGCCGGGCAGGGAGCACCGGTCAGTCGCGCGGCAATGGTGCTGGAGGCGGTACTAAACGATGCCCCCCGTGCCGAGGTACCCGCGCTCGTCCTTGCTGACGCGACCCTCGCTCAGGCGCTTGGTTGGGATCATGTCGTGCCGCTTCTGGCCGCGGGCCTGAAACGCTCCGACATGCGCAAGCGAGGCGAAGACCTACGCTCGGCTTGTCATCGTGCGCTCGTCTCATCGGCGGTCGATGCCGTGCGTCTCTCAACTGACCTCGCGCGGCGGGCAGCGCATCTCAAAGCGGTCGCGCCTAAGCTGCGTGCCAAAGGCGCGGAGGCCGCCGTCGAGATGTTCCTGGCCCAAGATGCCGTCGCGCCTGCGGCCCTCCCACTACCGGACCGGTCCGCACGGCGGCTCTGTGACCGGTTGGTCGATCTCGGCGCGGTGCGCGAGCTGACCGGCCGCGACACGTTCCGGCTCTACGGGATCTGAGCGATGGCCAAGGATCACGCCGAAACTGACTTCGATCGGGAACTGAACGATCTGCCAGCCGAATTGCGCTGGCGCGAATGGATGCGGCGGATTGAAGCCGTTCTCTTCGCCAGCGCATCGCCGGTGCCGCGCGAGGACCTGGCTCGGGTGGTAGGGCAAGGAGCTTCGGTTGAGCTTCTGATAGAGGACCTGGCCGCTGACCTTGACGGCCGATCATTCGAAGTGACGAAGGTCGCCGGCGGTTGGATGCTGAGGACGAGGCCCGCCTACGCCCCGGCGATCCGGACCGCCGCTGATATAGGTGAACAGGACCTCGATCTGCGCGAGTACGATGTCGCTGTCCTGGCCGCCATCGCCTACCACCAGCCGATCACACGGGACGGCCTGAAAGACATCTTCGGCAAAGAGATCAGCCGAGATCTGATCGGAAGATTGCATGCGCGTGGATTGATCGTCACCGGGCCACGGTCGCCGCGGCGCGGGGCACCCTATACCTATGTGACGACGGAGCAGTTCCTGGTCGCGTTCGATCTGGAGTCGCTGCAGGACCTGCCCGATCGGGAGCAGATGGAGGATGCAGGGGTCATCAATTCGCAGTCATAGCCGTTGCCAATGATGTGCGGCGGTTTGAATGAAGGCGAACGATGACCTGTTGTAAGTCCGCCGAATCAGGATGTCTGGAGCGCGTCTTTGTTCCCGGTGTGATCTGTGACGTGATCTCTGCACTCAATGACGCCACCAAGTCGGAATGCTTGGGCGCAGCCCGTGCAATGCGGGTCCAGAGATCAATTGCAGGATGCACGGAATGTTTTTGGAGGTGCGTCATTCCATCGGCCAACTGGCGGAACAATACGTAGCGGACCCGGTGCGGCAAGCGCGAAATTGACGTCGGCTGGCCATTGAACGTGAAACAAGCCGCCCCAAGCATGGCGGGCAGGGATGTCTTTCCATGCCGTCCATGTCCCGCAACATGCATTCGAAGCAAATCGTCGATGAGCCGTTCGAGACGCTGCACATCATACTCGGCGGGCAGGGTGGGTTTTCGGAGATCAGCATCACACCAGACGCAGAAATGTTGCGGCAGAAGCCGGTTCTGTCGAGCAGGCGCAATGCCGCCGCCGCAGGCAGGGCAGTGATCGCGCAAGCGGCATCCATGCCGAAAGCAGGAAACGCGCGTCGCCAGGCTCCAGCCGCGCCGGAAGAACGGTGCGCGATCCTCTTTCAGGCATGCCGGGCAATATTGCAGGCGATTGACCCGAGCGGTCGATGTGCGGGCATCTCCTGATCCTGTGATCAGCCGCACTCGCAACCGGGCCAGCGGGTCGCGGTGCAAAGCCAGGCCATCAATCTCCTCGGCGGGCAACCGGGTTCGCTCGACCAGCAAATTGAGGACCCGTCCGGGAAGATTTCGGTCAAGCTTCGCAGACCAATCTGCACCTGCGACATCCAGAACCCGCCCAAAATATTGAGGAGGAATTCCATTGGCCATGGCCAGCCGATGCAGCCAGCTCGACAGAAGCTCTCCGGGTGCCGGTGCAACAACGACGGGCCAGCCTTGCCCCACCTCATTGCCGTAGTCGCGCGCAGGTGTGACTGTGATCTCGGACGCAGACTGGGTCACATCATTTCGCGGCGCAAAGGAGCATTTCGGCGTTTTGACAGGGACGTGTAACCAAGCGAGGCGATGGTCGCTTCAGAGATGTGTTCCTCGCCGTTCCTTATCGCCGTGATAGCCGCGTTGCTCACGATATCGACGACCTCTCCGATCAAGCCCTCTGACAATTCATGGATGATCTCAGCCAGTGATGGTCGCGACAGGTCCGAGGCTCGGGCGAGAGGCATGCTGGTCTCAAGACTATCGAGGAGCGTCGCGAAATCCTCGTCATACGCCCATCTGGGAATAGGGATCGTATCGAACCGCGATCCCATTTCCTCGGTGTCGTGTACCGCGTCATAGACCGCAACCTCGCCAACCAGTACGGGCGAAATGTCGTGGACACGAGCGATACGGCGCAGGAACGAAAAGATAGCTTTCACGTCCTGTCGGCGCCCTCGAAGGGCGCTGTGAAACTCATCGAAGATGAGCAGGCGGGGTTTCAAGCTGTCCAGCAAATGATCCACCTGCTCGCCCGCGCGCGACAGGCTCCGCCAACCAGATGCCTGAGGCGCGCGCAGCCCGGCAAGAATGCTGGCATAGAAGTGAGACAGTCCGGCACCTTCTCGGGTCTGGATCATCCAGATCCTTTGACGTTCTGACTGCCGCAAATGTTCAATCGCAAAGCGTTCGACGATCATCGTCTTGCCATTGTGATAGGGGCCTGTCAGCAAGAGCCCTCTGGGACGCAAGGTTACTGGCCGATCGAGTAGCAGACGCATGGCGTTATGGGCGCGACATGCAACCGGATGGCTGATCCAACGGGCCGACCGGATATGGGCGATGCGGCACGCGTCACCGGCATCGAGAAGTGATGCGGCGGAGTCCAGGAGGCGATCCGTCATTTTACCAATCCTCCACCGGATAGACGCGGCGCGGACGTTCGGGGTCGGGCGTTTCCCGGATTGGTGTCGGGGCAGGAGTCAGGCTCTGGTAGGGTTTCGGCGCATGAGCCGCATGCCTGGCCCGAGCGACTTCCTTCAGCCTTTGCTTCTTCGATGCCGAGGCATCTACGGTCGCCGCGATTTCGCGGCGGATCGCGGTCTTCTCCTCGATCGGGCGCCGACCGGTTTCGCGCGCTCGGTTTCTCTCGGCCCTGTGCTGCCAGAGGGTGACCCCTTCAAGCAGTCCATCCCGACGCGCCACAGGGCGCCAGACTCCTGTATCGGGATCCTTGATGTAGATGTGGCTAATGTCCCGAGGATCATAACGAACATCGAGAGCATCCAATCGATCACGGCGGGCGACCAACGGGCCCAACCATGGATCGAAATAGTCGTTGGCAAACAGGCTGACACCTTGAGGTGAAATCCTGCGTGTCTTGTTCGGGAGAAAGCTGAGCAATACGTCGAAAGGGCTGTCTTCCGGGCCATCCGGCTGACGGCATTTTCGTTTCCATTCAATGGTCGGGACCGTCAGCTTGCGTTCATTCTGGCTAAGATTGTGATCGATGATCGCCAACGCGATACAGCGTTCGAGGTCTGCAAAGCTGAGCCTCGCACGGTCTTCGGACAGATATTCACCCCGATCCGCGATGGAACGCCCGGTCTTGCCAGGCAGGGAGCGTAACATCGTATTCACCTTGCCGAGAAGCCGTTCGACAACCCCGCCACGATGGACGGTCCCCTTGTTCCGGCTTTCAATTGCAATGCCGTAATCAGCACATCCCCGGATGAAACTGGTGCTTCTGAATTCCATGGCGGAATCCACGACGACCTTCTTCGGGCGGCCAAACATCGGCCAGGAATGATTGATGTCGCGCGCTGCCAGCCAGTCCTCCTTGCGGCACATCGCCTGTGCAAGACAGAGGGCGACCGACAGGCGTGAGGGCTTCTCTAGGGTCAGGCAGAAGCCAATAATCGCGCTTGTTGCAACATCGGCTGCGATAGTGAGATAGGGGCGTCCGACATAGATGCCCTGACCATCGATGACTTCCACAAACTGGATGTCAGCGGGGGTGTGGTCTATCTGGACTACATCGAGTGCGTGTTTGGCCCGAATATAGCCTGGGCGGGGTTTCAGACGCCGCAGGCTTTTCCCTCCTGAATGTCGCCGTCGTGCAATCTCCTCGGGCGTGAACAGTCGTGGGATACGCTTGGAAACGGTGACATAGGCGGGCGGATCAAGACCATCGCTGACACAACGGCTGCGGATTTCATCGACAATCGGCGCAAGGTCCGGTTGCTCGGGCTGAAGCCAGATCTCCCGAAGTGTTGCCGAAATGATTTCCTCAACAGCCGGGCTGATCCTTGCGCGCCTAGCTCCACCTGTCTTTGGCAACAGCGAAGACACCCGACGTTCGGTACGATATCGGCGCAGGTGGTTGTAGACTTGGCGCGTCGAGAGACGCAATTCGGATGCGGCCCGAGCAACTGCGGTGCGCATAGGCTCTTGCCCGTCCAGAATGCGATCCAGTTCTCGCCCGATACGCGTTGCCTTCGCCCAAGCCTCGTCAGACGCTTCGTTTTCGCGCAGCGTCATGAACCCGCCCCTCCACGGTTTCTAAACCCCATCTTCTGCCCCATGTTCTCGCTTATTGAAACGCGAGCTAAAAATTGAAATCGAAACGTAAAATACCACGTCGGATTACGCTTCATCCTGCTGGAATCCTGTAAGAACTTTTTAATGAAACGGCAAAGCAATTGCGACACTGGTTCCTGCCCGGGCCGATAGAGGACGAACCGGATTACCTGCCGCCCGGACCTCCGCCTGAGGCGAAGGAATCCGATGTTGTCGATGCCTGGCGCGCGGCCGAGGCCGGGCAGGCGGCGCAGCTCGCCCGTGTTTCTGCGCGCCTGGGAATCCTTGATGAACGCCTGCGCCGAGGCCCGGCTGGCTGGCGGCAGCGGCTTGCCCTGATCGAAGCCGCGGATCTCAGCTGGCTCACGCAGGACCGCATTGGGCTCGACCGGTTGTCGCTCTACATGGCGCTGCGGGTTTCGACCGTCACGGATGATGCGCAAGCGCTGTACCGGATCGGCTGGACCGTGCGGCGGCTGACCGGCGGACCCGCGCCGTTGGCGCATCGGTCAGGTGTGGGCGACCTCGAAACCTTTCTCGACCGGCGCGACCGCCCGGGGCAGGGGGAGCGTTTCGACGATGCCAAGGCGCCCTCGCGCGTGGCCGAGATGGCAGAGCGCGAAGCCTTTGAGGACCGGGCCGCCGGATGGCTCGCGATGATGGATCAGGCTGAGGATCTCCACCCCGTGACACGGGCCTGCATGGGCTTTCATCTTTGGCACGTCGCGGAGCTTTCACCGGTCGATGACCCGCTCGAGGCTGCGGTGACGGCTGCGCGTGTCGCGATCGCCGATCTCGCGCCGTCGGGGAGCGCTCCGGGCGCAATCTTCGCACCCATCGCCATGGGCGGGGGAGGGGGTTTCCGCGCGATCGGGGACCAGCCCGCCCGATTGGCGCGCTGGCTGAGCGCGATGGAGAGCGCGACATTGGCAGCCTTGCGCAGGCTCGACGAGATCGAGGCTTGGGCAGCGGCTGCCGAGCGAACGATGGCACCGCTCTCGGGCAAGACACCGCCGTTGCTGCGGGACCTTTTCACAAGCTGGCCGCTCGTCTCGGTACAGATGGCTGAGAAACTGACAGGTGCGCACCGGGCAACGGTTCAGCGCAACGTCGACTGGATGGAGGAGCGGGGCCTGATCCGGGAGGTCACGGGGCAGGGGCGCTATCGCATGTGGCGGATCGTCGAGACGCGCGCGACAGAGACAAGATCGAGCTCTGATCGAAATGATGGGCTGTCGCCTGAGGATCTCTACGATGTGCTGGCCGCACGCCAGTGATACCCGAATACAGCGCTGTCAGGTGTCTGCATCCCGCAGCTCCCGTAGAGCAGCGAGGTAGCGGTTCATGCGGCGCATGTCTTTTTCGGTCAGTGCGGACAAACGCGAAGCGTTCAGGTTGTCGAGGATGTCGGCCGTCTTGACCCGACGCGCAATCTTGTTGCCCTTGGCGCGCTGAACGAAGGCCACGTACACTGCCTCGCTGTCGCCTTCATCCTCGGGCCGCTTCGTTACAAGGCGCAAGGCGTCGAGCACAGTCGGCGAGAACCCTTCTTTTTCCAGGCGCTCGAATGTCCAGCCGGGGCCGTCTTCGACCACGTCATGCAGGACGCCCACGATCCGTTCGTCGTCGGTCTCCAATGACATCATCACCCGGAGCGGATGTAGCAGATACGGCGCACCGGCCTTGTCGGTTTGTTCCCGATGGGCTTCCGCAGCGATTTCGATGGCACGTTGAAGGTTCAATGGCTTCTCCTGGTTCATGAATGTGATCGTGACCATTCGGTCGATATACAGCGCGATGGTATTCGCACGATGTCGATCTGCTCAACGTCCATGCGTTCGATGCCTGAAGGAAATCGTCTCTCGTCTTTGACGTGAGCCGACACAGGCGGTGTCGCAGGAGCACCGCAAAGTCATCGTGTAATCTCGCCTGCGATCACGGCCTTCCCATGAACCGCGAGTGTCGCGGTGAACCTTGGGCAGCCAAACTGCCGGATGACGTCGACGACCCGCGCATCGTAGGCAGCCTGCCCGATGAGCCGACACAGATCTGACGCGTGAAACTGCCGGTTGCCGCTGGGTGCGGCTTTGATCTGAGCGAGCAACACCCGCTCGCGTGGGTCAGCTGCCTGTTGCGGAGTTGGCGCTTCCGTTGGTCGGCTTTCCGAACCGGGTGAGGTTCGCCATCGGCGCATGAACCCGAGAAGATAGCCGGCGGGAACCCTGTCGTTCCCGCGAGCTCGGTTGAAGGCAAGGAATCGGTCCCAGATCACCTGCGTGTCGACGTTCCAGCAGGGCAGGGCCCTCTTCGCAGCTTTGATCAACTCCGCCCAACACGTCTGGAAGACGTTCGATACCTCAGAAATAGTGATCTGTCCCGAGAAAATAGTTTTGTTATTTCTTTCTCTAGATAGTGATGTGTCGCCTGTGCCTGACGCAACATCCTGATCGCCGTCCTCAGTATCGAAGGCCGTAAAGCGGAAGAGCCAGGGCGCGAATTCGCCGTTGGGCTTGTCGCGTCTCAGCTCCAGCTCAGACGCTTCGAGTTCAGACAGCAGCTCGGTCAGGTACTGGCGCGAGATGCCCATCTTGGATGCCAAGTCGGCCAGCGTGAAGGCGGCCGTCCCTCGCGGCAGCCCGTTGTAACCCTCCTTCCACGCAATGGCGTCGAGGATGACGGTCGCCAGCTTGTGGGCGGAAACGGACAGATCTGTCTGAGTGATCCGCCTCAGGATCAGGCCGGTCGTGGGTTCCATGGTCGGTGTCTCCTGTGAGAGACGACCCCATGCCGAGAGCAAACAACAATATTGCCAGCAAAACAACTTTGCTGGTTGCGGCGGTTCGGACAGTGCGCTAGAAGATCCTTGTTCACGGGTTCTTCTAGTGCGGCGTCAGGCTTTTCGGTCTGGCGTCGTTTCCCTTTTTGGTTCGGTGCACCGTCACAGGCGCAAGATGATCAGGTGCGGACCTGCCCCGGGCCAGGCCCGGCCAAGTTCAGTAGCGGACCTCTTCGAAACCGTAGTTCCCCTCATGATCCCGCCAGTCCACGAAGACCGAGCGGTAGCTGACCCAGTTGCAGTGCCCGGTGTCGGGCAGCTGTGATGCGGGCGGGACGTGGGCAACACTCGACCGTGTCCATCGATAGTCACCCTGCACACCGTAGGATCCGAGGCGCGTGGCGTCGTAACGGTTGCAATCGCCTTCACTGTTTTCGCGTTGGCTGAACTGGATGTGAAAGACACGGATGCTGCGGACGAAGTCGAAGGCGTCGCCCGAAATATCGATGTCGGCCTGCTCGTCTGACTGGACTTGGACCAGGGGCAGGGGAGCTTGCGGTACGCTGGCCTGAGGCGCCTCCCGGAAGCCGATGTCGTAAAGGCGTTCCATCGGCGAGAGCGGGGCAGGGGCGTTGAACGACGCCCCCATCGGGCAGCGCCAGATCTGCAAGGGTGGCTCGATCGGCCAGGGTGTGATCCTGCGGATGAAGACCGCACGCGCATGGGCACAGGGCGCCGATGCCGGCCAGCCGCCTGCCAGACAGAGCAGAATGGCACAGTCGACCTGGTAGGCTTGCGCCGGCTCGACCGAACCGACGAGGCTCGATACTGTGATGGCCGCAGCTGCTGCTGCGGTCCGGACCTTGTGATTCATGACACCGACTCCAGCTATAATGGTGCGGCGATACAAAACAACACTAACGATAGCAAGCGGATTTGATTGATCGCGCGCACCCTGGGCACATTACGCCCCGAACGTAAGGGACGCGGGATAGTACACAACCGTTACGGAGTGCAGATTGCCAAGAGGGCAAGCGGGGACCGGCTTCGACTCATAGCAGCCATTGGCCGGGCAAACGTCAGAATGCTTCAGCCCGCTTGTCGTTCCGAAAATAAGTGGCTGATCAGCCAGCTCCCGCCAGTTCGCCAGTTCCTCGTTTTCCGTGCCTGAGGTCCTCAAGTGCTGCGTAGAACGCAGGCAAAACCAGAAGGATCAGTACTGTCGCAGCCAAGAGTCCGAAGACAACCGAGATCACCAGCGGCTTGAGCGTCTGGGCCTGCGTCGAGGATTCCAGCAGCAAGGGTGCCATGCCCATGATCGTCGTCGAGACCGAGACGAAGATAGGACGGAACCGCGATCGCACGGCTTCGCCTGCGGCCAGCGCAGCTGACAGTCCTTCGGCGCGGCGGGTGTTGATGACGCCGACCAGCAGGATCGCGTTGTTCACCACGATTCCCGCAAGCGAGGCCGCCCCCACCAGCGAGGGCATGGAGATGTTGTAGCCCATCAGGACATGGCCCCAGATGACGCCCAGGAACGCCAGCGGGATGGTGATCATCACGATCAGCGGCTCCACATAGCTGCGGAACTGGAAGCTGAGGACGATGTAGATGCCCACCAGTCCGATCAGGAACCCGCGCAGGATCGAGACGACGGTTTCCGCCGAATTCGCGGCCTGCCCACCGATCTCGAAGATCAGGCCGGGGGTGGCAGCCGCGAGGTCCGGCAGAAAGCCCTCGGCCAGCCGGGCGGTGATCGCGTCGGCATTGCCGATGCGGCCGTCCACATCGGCCGCGACGGTCAGCGTACGCAACCCGTTGCGGCGCGTGATGGTTCCCCACCCACGTGCTTCGGTGACGGTGGCGATGCTCGACAACGGCACGGTGCCGCCACCGGGCAGCGCGATCTCGAAAAGGTTCAGGTCAGCGCGGTTGGCGCGGTCCTCATCGGCAAGCTGCAGCTCGATTTCCCAGGCCAGATCGCCGCGCCGGATTTCCGCAAGCTGTGTGCCGAGAAAGGCCGCGCGAAGTTGGCTTGCCACATCCGTTGCGGCCAGCCCCAGCGCCTCGGCCCCCGGCGACAGGCTCAGCCGCAATTCGGGCGCGCCCGGGCGCAAATCGAGGATCGCGTTGCGCACACCGGCATAGGTTTCAAGCTCCGCCAGCGTGGCGCGCCCCGCCGCCTCCAGCGTGGCGAGGTCGGGGTGGCTCAGGCGCAATTCCACCGCGATGCCCTGCGGGCCGATCCCCGGCTCGGTCAGGATCAACGAGGACACACCGGGCAGAGTGCCGATTTCCGCGCGCCAGAGCGTGACGATTTCGTCCAACGTGCTGCCGCGTGTCTCGGCGCCGAGCAGGTCCACCGCGACGGTGGCGACATGGGCACCGGCCTCGCCCGCCGAGAGGTTGCGGCCCAGCCGGGTGATGCGGCGGATCACCAGCGGTTGTGCCTGGGGCTGATCGGGGGACAGGCGGGCGTTCGCGCGGTCCAGCGCCGCCTCTACTTGTGCGACGGCCTCGGTCGTGCGCACAAGCGGCGTGCCCGCGGGCAGCATCAGCCGCGCCTCCAGCACGTCGCCGTCGATCTCGGGCATCGCCTCGCGCTTGACCACGCCGCCGCCCAAGGCGCCGACGGTCACGATCAGCGCCCCGATGGCCAGACCGACAACAAGCCAGCGCGCCTTGATCGCGGCGTCTGCCAAGCGGCCCACGCCACGTTCGCGCAGGGCATCGAAACCCGCCTCGAAGCGGATGCGAAAACGGGATGCGGCGGTGTCCTTCATCCCGCCTTTCAGGTGATGGGGCAGGATCAGGAAGGCCTCGATCAGCGAAGCGGCGAGTGCGGCCAGCAGAACCACCGGAAGAACCTCCAGCACCGCCCCCAGTTCGCCTGCCAGAAAGGCAAGGGGCAGGAACACGGCCAACGTCGTCAGGAAGGACGAGATCACGCCGGGCGCCACGGCTGCGACGCCCGCCCCGACGGTTTCGACCGTGGCCCCCTTGGCCGAATGAACCGCGATGGAATCCGCGATCACGATGGAATCGTCCATCACGATCCCGATCGCCATCAGAAGCGCCACCAGCGTCATCATGTTGAGGCTGAGCCCTGTCAGCGCCATCCAGACGAAGGCGCCCGCAAAGGCCATGGGCAGGCCCATCGCTGCCCAGATCGCGAAGCCAGGTCGGAAAAACAGACTCATGACGACGACCACCAGCACAAGGCCTATCACCCCGTTCTGAACCAGCATCACCAGCCGGTCGCGGATGATGGAGGTCACGTCCTGCACCACCTCCACCGTGATCGTGTCGGGCAGGCGGGCGGTTTCCTCGGCCACCAGCGCCGCGACGCCGTCGAGCACCCGCAGCGCGTCGGCATCGAGCGCCTTGGCGATATCGAGCACGATGGCGGGGATGCCATCGACAAAGGCGCGGTCTTGTGGCGGGTCGAAGCGTTCCTCGATCGCCGCCACGTCGCCCAGCGTCAGGGTCGCGCCATTGGGCAACACCAGAACCGGGATCGTGGCAAGCGTCCTGGCTGTATCGCGCTCGGCGGTGAAGCGCAGGGTCAGCTCCGCGCCCGGCCCCTCCAGTGTGCCTGCGGGCAGGTCGATGTTCTGCGCGGCGATGGCGGTGGCGAGCGTCGTGGGTGTCAGCCCGTGGCTGTCGAGCACGGCGCGCTCCGCAATGATGGTCAGTGTCCGGGTGCCGAGGCCGCCGCGCGTGACGCCCGCGACACCTGGTAGGGCGGTCAGCCGGTCCAACAGCGCGTCAGCGTAGCGGTCCAGTTCGCCCAGAGGCAGATCGCCCGAGATGGCGACCGATGTGACAGGATCCGAGCGGTGCAATTCGCGCACCACGGCAGGATCGGCGCGGTCGGGGAAGGTGTCGATGGCCGACACCTCGGTGCGCAGCGAATTGACGAAGCGCAGCGCATCGTTACCGGGCGCCATGGTTGCCACGGCCCGCGCGCGACCAGTCTGGGCCGTGCAGGTGAAGGTTTCCAGCCCCTCGACACCCTGCACTCCGTCCCAGAGCGGCGCGCAGATCGCGGCTTCCACATCCTCGGCTGCAGCGCCCCGGTAGGGCACGGTGACCTCGGCCTCGACGGCGCGGAAATCGGGGAAGGTTTCGCGCAACAGGCCCGGCGCGGCAAAGATGCCCGCTGCAAGGAACAATAGAAGCAGCAGGTTGCCCGCCGTCGGGTGGCCGGTGAACCAGCGTATCATGGCTGGACCTCGACCGGGGTCAGGGCCATGCCGGGAATGGCCGGCGCGATGTCGTCGATCACCACGCGTTCGCCCGGCGACAGGCCAGCGGCGATAACGACGCGGCCATCCTGGCCATCCTGCGCGAAGGCGGCGGTGACGGGGCGCAATTCCAGCAAGTCTTCGGGGCCAAGGATACGCACCATGTCGCCATGCAACGCCGCCTCGGGGATCGCGATGACGCCTGTCATGGAAGCGCCCGAAAAGGAAAGCTGCACCTGCATGTTGGGCACCAGCGGCAGGCGGCGGGGCGGGTCCGCGCCCTCATAGGGGTCGTCAACCCTGACCACGACCGGCACGGTGCGCGCACGGGCATCCAGCGCGCCCTCGATCCCGACAACACGGGCGCTCCAGATCTGCCTCGGGTCCGACAGGGGGCTAAGCGTCACTGCAATCCGCGTGGCGGGCATGTCGCGCATCATGTCGGCAAGGGTGATGCCCTCCGGTGCATCTCCCAGCAGCTGTCGAAAGCTGTCGATGGGCAGATGCGCCACGACCTCGGCCGCCGCGATCCCGTCGGCACGGATCACCACCTGACCGGGGGCGACGGTCTGAAACAGCTCAGCAATCACCTCGGTTACGCGCAGGTCGAACGGCGTCGTCAGGGTCGTGCGGTCGAGCGAGCGGCGCGCCCGGTCGATGGCGGCCTCGCTGCGCGCGACCTGTGCCGCGATCCGCGCCTCGCGGGAGGGGATCAGGGCGAGCGTGTTCTCCAGTTCCGCCACCGTGCGACGGGCCAGAAGGGTCGCGCGCTCGGCCTCGTCTGCGCGCGATTGCGGAACGGCGCCTTGCGCGACGAGTGTGCGCGTGCGTTCCAGATCGGTCTCGGCCAGGGCCAGCCGGTTCTGTTCCAGCGAAAGGATGCGCCGCGTGTTGTCCGCCTCTGCCGTAAGCTGCATGCGCTCGGCCTCCAGCACCGCGAGGTCGGCCTGCGATTGCGCCAGCGCCAGCTCGTAGTCGGCGGGGTCGATTCTCAGCACTTCCGTCCCCGCCGGGATCAGGCGACCGGGCTCAAGGTCCGGATGGCGCCAGATCACCTCGCCCTGCACCTCGGCCACGGCGACCCAGGTCTCGGCCGCGCGTAGGTTGCCCCAAGCGGTCGCGGCGGGCCGAATATCCTGCGCCGCGACCGTCATCACCCGAACGGGCAGCGCGGGCGCGCCGCCCCCGACCTGCGCGGGGCCGGGGGCAGACGCGATCATCCAGACCGCCGCGGCAATGCCGAGCGCGATGGGTGGCAGCGCCAGGAGCGGGGCGAGGCGCATGGGTTCAGCCCTGCGCCCGGCGCATCCGCGCCAGCGTGTCGTCGCGCAGGATGAACTGGTGGTAGAGCGCGCCAATCACATGCAGCGCAACCAGCGCCAGCAGGATGATCTTCATCACGTTATGCCCCTGCGCCGCGGCCTCGACCCCGCCGAACCACGCGACAGACCCGCTGAGTGGCATAAGGATCATCAGCGCGTAAAGCCCGACATGGGTGAGCTTCGCGAGAATGCCTTGTACCTTGCTGGCCTCGATCGCCGGGGGCACGCCGCGCCGGGCGCGCAGGGTCAACCGCCACAGCGCGAAGATCATCACCAGCGCGCCGCCCGCCACATGGGCCAGCACGAGCGGGTCGAACCCAGCCTCCAGCCCATCGGTGATGCGGTCCCATGCGGCCGACATCGCGTCCTTGAAAAGATATTGCTGCGCGATCAGTGCGAAGATGAGCCAATGCAGCGCGATCTGAAGGCGGGAATAGCCGGTGGGGGCGGTCTTGGCGGGCATGGCTAGGATCCTTTCGGTCAGGGTGCGCGACTCGGGATAGAGGTTGCGGTTGTCAACAGTATATGTTAGTGACTTATAACTAACAAGAGGTGACTCATGTCGGGCCGTCAAAGTGCTGAAGAGAGAAAGGCGCAAATCGTGGCCGAGGTTCTGCGACTGGCCGACGAGATCGGACCCGACCGGCTGAGCACCACGGATGTCGCGCGTGCCATCGGCCTCAGTCAGCCTGCGATCTTCCGGCATTTCCCCACCAAGGGCGCGCTCTGGCTGGCGGTGGCCGAGGATATCGCTGACCGGTTGCAGAGTTACTGGGCTGCGGCCGAGGCAGGGGCCACCGGGCCGCACGAACGCCTGAAATCGCTGATCGGTGCGCAGCTGTCAGCCATATCCGAGACGCCAGCCCTGCCCTCGATCCTGTTCTCGCGCGAGTTGCAGGTGGACAATCAAGCCCTGCGCGACGTGTTCCGGGGGCTTCTGGGCGCTTTTCAGGGCCGCCTTGTTGCCGTGATCCGTGATCTTCAGGCTGCGGGCGATCTGAAGCACGACGTCAGCCCGGAAGATGTCGCCATCCTGTTGACGTCGCTGGTGCAGGGTGTCGCCATCCGCTGGACGCTCGGCGCCCGGGGCTTTGCGCTCGTGCCTGAGGGGTTGCGGCTGTTTGACGTGCAGATGGAACTTCTACGCGCGAAGGAGGGCGCTTGCGATGCCTAGAACCAGTCTGACGCTCCGCATAGCGGGCGGTTTTGCGATTGCCTTTGGCGTGCTGACCGTTTTCTCTGGTGGCCGAACATTGCTCGGATCAGCCGACATGGGGGCAGTCGTACCCTTCGTGCTGTGGTTCAACACGCTGGCCGGGCTCGCCTATGTCGTCGCGGGTCTCGGCCTGTGGCAGCGGCGGCGATGGGCCTGGCCACTATCGTTCGTGATCTTCGCCGCAACGCTGCTGGTTTTCGCGGCGTTCGGCCTGCATGTCGCCCAAGGTGGAGCCTTCGAGATGCGTACCGTTTACGCCATGGCCCTGCGCAGCGCGGTCTGGGGCTGGATCGCGTGGGTGGCGCGTCAGGCGTTTTCCGGACGGTAAACGCAATCGGCCAGGGTGCCGCGGTTGAGGTCGGCGACAAACGCCGCCTCAGCATGGGCCAGCCGCGCCTTCAACCGACATTGCGGGGTCAGGGTGCAGCTGTTGGTGCCGACGGCGAAGCATTCCACCAGAGCTTGATCGGCTTCGAGGGCCGCCACCACATCGCCCAGGCGGATGTCTTCGGGTGCACGGGCCAGCATGGCGCCTCCCCCACCGCCGCGCCGGGTTTCCAGAAGACCTGCCGCGGCAAGTGCCGAGATCACCTTGGCCAGATGGTTGCGGGAGACACGGAATTCATCGGCGAGTTCCGACGTGGTGAAGGCCCGGTCGGGTGCGCCCGCCATCCGCATCAACACGCGTAGGCCGTAGTCGGTGAAGGAAGTGAGGCGCAAGGTCGCGATCCTGATTTGGTAGTTGAAATGCGCATTCACAAGATGGTATGCGCATTGAAAATACCAATTCGCTACGGCCCGTGCAAGGACCGGGCGACGTGCGAGGGAAAGGACCCGCGATGAAAGACCTCCCCGAAACGGACGTGCCGCAGAACACCGACGCGCTGATCGACCATATCCTAACACGCTATCACGAGATGCACCGGGAGGATCTCGCCTCGCTCATGCCACTGGCTGACCGGGTCGAGCGGGTGCATGCGGACGATCCCGACGCGCCCACGGGACTCGCCGCTGCCATCCGGACGCTCGCCGGTGAGATGGAGGATCACATGATGAAGGAGGAGATGATTTTGTTTCCGGCCATGCGCGCGGGCGGTGGGCCGGGCATCGAGCACCCCATCGCGGTGATGCGCGCCGACCACGACGATCACGCCGAAAACATCGCGCTGATCCGGCGGCTCACCTGCGATCTGACACCGCCCGAGCACGCCTGCGGCTCCTGGCGCTCGCTCTATGGCGGCCTGGCGGCGCTGTTCGACGACCTTGCCGCCCATATCGCGCTGGAGAACGATGTGCTGTTCCCGCGCTTCGAGCCGGCTTGAGGCGAAGATGCAGCTTGCGGGGGTGACAGTCGAAGGACGCGGCGGGACGGATCGTCTTATGGACGCGATGGCTGACCGGCTAACGCGGGACGGCGTCCGGCTGGTGGGTGCGTTGCGCGCGGCCTCGCCCGATGCCGGATCGGGATCGTGCGACTGCGATCTCTGGCTTCTGCCCAACGGGCCGCGCTGGCGCATCACGCAAGATCTCGGACCCGGCGCCACCGCCTGCCGGATGGATGCGAGCGCCTTCGAGGAGGCCGTCGGGTTGGCGATGTCGCGGCTTCGGGCCGGCCGGGCAGACCTCGTGATCCTCAACAAGTTTGGCCTGAGCGAGGCAGAGGGGCGCGGCTTCCGCGCGCTGATCTCCGAGGCGCTTGCCCGCGGCGTTCCTGTCCTGACGGGTCTCTCCGAAACCCACAGGGCCGCGTTCGACCGCTATGCCGATGGCATGGCGACGATTCTCACACCGACCGAGGCTGCCGTCATGGACTGGTGCAACGCCGCTGTCGCACCTGTGGCCGAGGAAGGTGCGTGTCCATGAGCGGACAGGGAGCCTATGCCTCGCCCCCCTGCATGGCGGCGGAGGTGGACCCGACCTATTTCGATCCGCTTGGCACGGATGTGCAGCAGGCGCGTGACGTGGCGCGCTGGCGTCGAGCCGAGCGGGCAAGGCTGGCCAGCCTGAGGGAGGGGTTGGGCCAGACAGGACGGGCGCAGGTGAGCAATTCCATCTGCGGTCATCTCGAAACGGTCCTCGCCGCGCGCGGGACCCTCCGGGAGACCGTGCTTGCCGGCTACTGGCCGATCCGAGGAGAGCCGGATCTGCGCCCGTTCCTGTCCGATCTTCACGCGGCGGGCGTCCGTATCGCGCTGCCGGTGGTGGAGACCCCCGCAGCGCCGCTCGTGTTCCGACGATGGACGCCGGGCATGCGTATGCTGCGCGGCTATTGGAACATCCCCGTTCCGCCGCCCGAGGCGGAGGTCCTGGTGCCCGATATCGCGCTTGCGCCCTGCCTCGGCTGGGAAGAGGGTTGTTACCGGCTCGGCTGGGGCGGCGGCTATTATGACCGGACACTTGCCGCGCTTTCGCCGCGGCCCGTCACCATCGGCATCGCGCTGGCGGCAGCCCGACTGACCACAATCTACCCGCAGCCCCATGACATTCCCCTCGACAGGATCGTGACGGAGAAGGGCGTATCGGGGGAGCGAAAGGACCCATCATGATCCCGACGAGCGAACCAACGGCCCGGTTGCGGCCCGGCGAAGGCGCGATCGCGCGGCTTGCCTGCCTTGTGCTGCAACCGGTCCTGACGCGCGTTGTCCGTCGGGTCGCGGCGCGGCACCCGTCTCTCTTCGCGCGGCTCGGACCGCACCAGGCGACTGACTTCCTGATCGATCCCGTGGAACTGCCCTTTGCGCTGCATCTCCGCCCCGACCCGCAGGCGCTCGTCTTCCGCGCCGTGCCGCGCGATACGGCGCCGCAGGTCGGGGCCACGATCCGCGGGCGGTTCTTGCTGCTTCTGGAACTGATCGACGCCGAGCAGGACGGCGATGCGGCCTTCTTCTCGCGCGATCTGGAAATCAGCGGGGACACCGAGGCCGTCGTTCGTCTTAGGAATGCGCTCGACGACATGGACGGCTCGCTGGCCGAGGAGGCGTCGGCGATGTTCGGGACACCCGGACGGGCGGTTCTCGCACGGTTGCGGCGGGCCTATCCGGATGCCACCAAACCGAGGGAATACGCATGAGCCTTGCCGAACTGATCTGCCCCGCGGGCACCCCCGCCGCGCTGCGCACCGCCGTCGACGCGGGCGCCGATGCGGTCTATTGCGGCTTCCAGGATGCGACCAATGCGCGGAACTTCCCGGGGCTGAACTTCACCCCCGATGAACTGGCCGAGGCGGTGACCTATGCCCATGCGCGCGGCACCAAGGTGTTGCTGGCGCTGAATACCTATCCGCCTGCGGGCAAGGTCGATCTCTGGCGACATGCGGCGGACACCGGCGCGCGCTTGGGCGTTGATGCCTTCATCGTGGCCGACATGGGCGTGGCCGACTACATCGCCCGGATGTATCCGGGCGTCCGGCTGCACCTGTCGGTACAGGCCGCGGCCTCATCGCCCGAGGCGATCCGCTACTATTGCGAGAACTTCGGTGTAAAGCGTGTGGTCCTGCCGCGCATCCTGACAATCCCCGAGATCCGCCAGATCCGCCGCGAGATTCCCTGCGAGATCGAGACCTTTATCTTCGGCAATCACGGGCTGATGGTGGAAGGGCGATGCAGCCTGACCAATTACCTGACGGGTCAATCCACGAACATGGACGGGGTGTGCTCGCCCGCCTCGGACGTGGAATATGTGCGCGACGCTGACGGGTCGATGTCCTCGCAGCTGGCGGGTTTCACCATCGACCGGTTCGGGCCCGAGGAGAAGGCCGGCTATCCCACGATCTGCAAGGGCCGCTACGCCGCGCCCCATCGCCCCGAGGGCTACTACGCCTTCGAGGAACCGATCAGCCTGAATCTGTCGCGGCTGCTGCCGGACCTGATCGAGGCGGGCGTGCATGCTTTCAAGATCGAAGGGCGTCAGCGGTCGAAGAGCTATGTCCGCGGCGTTGTGCGTGCGTTCCGCGCAGCGGTGGATGACATCAAGGCCGGACGCGAGGCAAACATCGCCGACCTGATCGCCCTGACCGAGGGGCAGAAGCAGACCCAGGGCGCCTTCGAGACAAAGAAATGGCGGTGAATACCATGACGAAACTGACGCTCGGCCCGATCGCCTACCACTGGTCCGCGGATGCACGGCGTGACTTCTATGCCCGCATCGCGGATGAGGCGCCCGTCGACGAGGTTTATCTGGGCGAGGTGATTTGCTCCAAGCGCGCGCCCTTCCACGAGGCAGACCTGCCGGCCACGATCGAGCGGTTGGAGCGCGCAGGCAAGCGCGTGATCCTGTCAACGCTGGCCGAGGTGATGCTGAAACGCGAGCGCAAGGCAACCGAGGATATCGCCGAGATGGTCTCGCCCGAGATCGAGGTGAACAACGCCGCAGGGCTTTACGCGCGCGGTAAGCGTCCGCATCGGATCGGCCCCTTCATGAACGCCTACAACGACGCGACGATAGCCTGGATGGCCGGGCAGGGCGCGACCCATGTTTGCCTACCGGCCGAGATGCCGGCCCCGGCCATTGCAGCCGCGGCGCAGGCCGCAGTTGCGTTGGGCCTGGGTGTCGAGGTGCAGGTTTACGGCCGCGCGTCTCTGGCTGTGTCAGCGCGGTGCTATCACGCCCGCGCGCACGGCCGCACCAAGGACAACTGCCAGTTCGTCTGTGAAGAAGACCCCGACGGCATGCCGCTCCGCACCCGCGACGACCGCCCGATCCTGCGGGTGAACGGCATCCAGACCCTGTCGGAAAGCTATGTCGACCTGCTCCCCGAAGCGGCCCGTCTGATTGCCGATGGCGTCACGCACCTGCGGCTGATGCCACAGGCGGTGGACATGGTCGCGGTGGCGCAGGTGTTTCGCGATGTGCTCGATGGGCGCGTGCCGACAGGCGAGGCCGATGCCCGCCTTGCGACGCTGAGCGGGGATGCGGGCCTGAGCAACGGTTTCTATCATGGCACGGCGGGCTACCGCCGCATTGCCGCCGCGGCGCCGGCCTGAGCGCGCAAGGGACGCCACAAATGACCTCGACCGCCGAACAGATGCGCGCCTGGACCGGACCCGCGATCCTGACCTACGGGTTCCGCCCGTTCTTTTTCGGGGCGGCGGTCTGGGCCGTGCTGGCGATGGTGTTTTGGGTGCCGATGCTGTCAGGGCACCTGATGTTGCCCACAGCCTTCGACCCCGTGTCATGGCACGCGCACGAGTTCCTCTACGGTTATCTCGGCGCCGTCGTCGCGGGCTTTCTCCTGACTGCGGTGCCAAACTGGACGGGGCGCCTGCCAATCGTCGGCTGGCCGCTGGGCGGACTGGCGGCTCTGTGGCTCGTGGGGCGCGTGGCTGTGATCTTTTCGGCGGGGTTGCCGGGGCTGCTGGTGGCGGCGGTCGACCTTGCCTTCCCGGTCGTACTGGCCACGGTGATCGGGCGCGAAATCGTGGCGGGCCGGAACTGGCGCAATCTGATCGTGCTGGGGATGCTCGCGGTCTTTGCCCTCGGTAACGCGCTGTTTCACTGGGAGGCCGCGCGAGGCGAGTATGCCGCGCAAGGTTACGGCCTGCGACTAGGCCTGGGCGCGGGCGTGATGATGATCGCGGTCATCGGCGGCCGAATAGTGCCGTCCTTCACCCGTAACTGGCTGGTGAAGCGGCGCAGCGCCGTACTGCCCGCAGCGCCGATGCAGCCCTTCGATAAGGGGGCGCTCGGGACCCTTTTGGTGGCGGTTATGCTGTGGGTAGCACTGCCTCTCGGGACGCTGACTGGATTGGCGCTTGCGCTGGCAGCCGTGTTGCACGCCCTGCGATTGGCCCGTTGGGCCGGACACCACACCTTTGCCGAGCCGCTGGTGACTGTGTTGCACGCAGGCTATGCCTTCGTGCCGTTGGGGGCCCTGGCATTGGCCGCAGAAATCTTGGCTCCCGGGTCCTTCGGAATGGCGGGCGCGCAGCATTTCTGGATGGCGGGGGCAATCGGCCTGATGACACTGGCGGTGATGACACGCGCCACGCTTGGTCATACCGGGCAGGACCTGCGGGCGGGAGCAGGGACCTTCATGATCTATATGGCCCTGATCCTGTCCGTATTCGCGCGGGTCGCTGGGGGCGTATGGCCCGAGTTTTCCAGCCCGTTGCACACGGTGTCCGGGCTGTCGTGGATCGTCGCCTTCGGCAGCTTTGCGGTCATTTACGGCGGGCTTTTGCTACGTCTGCCCGCCGCCAAGCGGATCTGAGGCGCGCACCGATGGGATGGTTCGAGTTCGCCCTCGCCTGTGTCGTGTTCTTCCTGTCGCATTCCTTGCCCGTGCGCCCGCCGTTGCGGCCTCGGCTTCAGGCTCGACTAGGCGCTTCCGGCTTCACACTGGCCTATTCTGTCCTGTCGCTGGCGGTACTTTCCTGGTTGATCGGGGCGGCGGGTCGCGCACCGCATGTTACCCTTTGGGATTGGGCCCTATGGCAGGTCCATGTCCCACTGACGGTCATGGGGCCGGTCTGCCTGATCCTCGCGCTGTCCATCGGCCGGCCCAACCCGTTCTCGTTCGGCGGGGCGCGCAACGATCTGTTCGATCCTGCACGGCCCGGAATCGTCCGCTTGTCGCGTCACCCGCTGCTTCTGGCGTTGGCGCTTTGGGCGGCGGCCCATGTCGTGCCCAACGGAGATCTGGCCCATGTGATCCTGTTCGGTACCTTCGCCGCCTTCGCGCTGCTGGGAGGCCGACTGATCGACCGGCGCAAACGCCGCGAGATGGGGCCAGAATGGCAACGGATGCTTGATCGCGGAGCGGAGGCGCCGCTCCTCTTGGCGTCCCTGTCGGGGGGCACTCTCCTACGGCTTGCGGCAGGCGTTGCGCTTTACGGGGCGCTGCTCTGGGCGCATCCATTGCTTTTTGGGGTCAGCCCGCTTCCCTGAACGTCAATCCTTGATGTCTTCGATCCAGGTCTTTGCGGCGACGGCACGAGGCAGGCCAAGCGGGCCGATGGCCAGCATCGCTACCTGCATGATAGCCTCAGCCTCAATGCCCTCCGATCTGGCACGCCGGGTGTGGGAATGGACCGCGCCTTCGGATCCGGCGCCAATCGCGAGTGCGAGTTTGACAAGGCGCTTTTCGCGGTCCTTCAGCGGGCCGCATTCGGCTGTAGCCTTGCCCAAGGCAGCATAGGCCTTCCAGACATCGGGGTGTTCCTCGGCGAGATCTCCGGCGGCGCCGGGCATGGATTTGGTCATCTGTCAGTCCCTCAAGTTGAAAAGTCATCAATCAGTGGATTTGGTCTCGCAAAGCGCTCAAGATCCGCCTGACTGTCGATGGTGATGCGAGTGCCGGTCACGGTCACCCCGTAGGGCTGCAGGCCTTTGAAGGCGCGGCTGAGATTTTCAGGTGTCATGCCCAGCACAGAGGCCAGGCGCCGCTTCTCGAAGTCCAACTCGAACGCAGCCCCACCGCCGGCGTGCCTTTGTTGCCTGAGCAGGTAATTCGCGAGCCGCTCGAGCGACGTTCTGAGTTTCAGGTCTTTTTGCGCCTTGATGACCGAGCGATAGCACTGCGCCAGTTCAGTGACGATCGCACGGGCAAAGTTGCCGTCGGCGTCGAAGATCGCGCGAACGTCCTGGCTGGGGATCAGCGCGATCCGGCTTTTCTCCAACGTGCGGGCCGACATCAGGTAGGGCGCATCCTTAATGGTCGCCGCTAGAATGAAGGTCGAGATCGGGCGGACGGTCGCCATGCTGGTCTCTCGGCCATTCCAGGTCGAAAACAGATCGACCGAACCCGAAATGACGATGTGAAGAAAGTCGCTCGGTTCTCCTTCAGTGATCAATTCGATCTGTGCAGGGAAATTCTGCACATAGGCGCCACGCATCAAGGATGTGAAATTACCATCCGCCATCTGCGCAAAGAGATCGAGTTTTCGAATATCCCGGTATTCGGAATCGGGCATGTCGGTCCCCCTTCGACTTTGCGCGCTTAACAATTGTCACCAAATCAATTGATATATGTCAACCCGTCGGTTGACCTTCGCGACCGCAGCCTTGATCTGCGACCGCGCACCGGATGACAAATTTCTATAAGCCATTTATTTCGTTATGCTTTTCCAAGTTTTGTGATCTAGATCAAGTCACGGACGGCTCAGCAGCGTCAGGTCTGGCACTGATCCCCACTCAGGGGTGAAAGACTTTTCTTGCCGGAGACCCGCCATGCAGACCGTTGCAACAGCCTCACGCGCCGATCAGACACGCGCCCTGAGCCTGAGCACGATCGCCTTTACCGCCTGTTTCGCGGTCTGGACGATCTTTTCCATCATCGGTGTCGCCATCAAGGCCGAGCTTGGCCTGAATGACACCCAGTTCGGCCTGCTGGTCGCCACCCCGATCCTGACCGGATCGGTCACCCGCCTGTTTCTCGGCGTTTGGACCGAGAAATACGGCGGGCGGCTGGTGTTCTCGAGCCAGATGATCCTGACGGCGCTGGCCACATGGGCGCTGACGCTGGCGGACAGCTACATCATGTACCTGATTGCCGCGCTCGGCATCGGCCTCGCTGGCGGATCGTTCATCATCGGTGTGGCCTATGTCAGCCGCTGGTATGACGCCGGCCACCAAGGGACCGCGCTGGGTATCTTCGGTGCGGGCAACGTCGGCGCCGCGGTCACCAAGTTCGTCGCTCCCTTCGTCATGGTCGCCTATGGCTGGCACGGTGTGGCCTATGTCTGGGCCGCGGGGCTCGCCATCATCGGCGTACTGTTCTTCCTGCTGGCAAAGGACGACCCTGAGCTGGTCGAGCGGCGCAAGACAGGGGCGAAGGCACCGTCGCTGGCGCAGCAATTCGCACCGCTGAAGAACCTGCAGGTCTGGCGCTTCTCGCTCTACTACTTCTTCGTCTTTGGTGCCTTCGTCGCGCTGGCGCTGTGGATGCCGCACTACCTGATCGACGTCTACGGAATCGACGTGCGCTTCGCGGGCATGGCGGCGGCGTCGTTCAGTCTGTCGGCTTCGCTCTTTCGCGCATACGGCGGCCATCTCAGCGACAAGTTCGGCGCGCGCCGGGTCATGTACTGGACCTTCGGCTTTTCGCTGCTGTTCCTGTTCATGCTGAGCTACCCGCCCACGGATTACGTCATCCAGGGCAAGGACGGCGCCATCGCCTTCTCGACACAAATGGGTCTTTGGCCCTTCATCGTCACGCTCTTCGCTCTGGGCTTCTTCATGAGCCTCGGCAAGGCGGCGGTCTTCAAGCACATCCCGGTCTACTACCCCAAACATGTGGGTGCCGTCGGCGGGCTTGTCGGCATGATCGGGGGCCTTGGTGGGTTCGTCCTGCCGATCGCCTTCGGCGCACTCCTCGATCTCACCGGCATCTATACGTCATGCTTTGCGCTGCTGTTCGGACTGGTCGCCATCGCCCTGACCTGGATGCATCTGTCGATCCGCGCGATGGAGCGCGCCGCGCATGGCGAAGTGCTCGACCAACTGCCGCAGCTGCCCGAGATGCAGGACATTCACCACCCCGAACGCACCGCCATGCCGCGCGTGCTGGAGGATTGGCGGCCGGAGGACCAGCAATTCTGGGCCGAAAAGGGCCGTGCCGTTGCACGCCGCAACCTTTGGATCTCGATCCCGGCGCTTCTGCTGGCCTTCTCGGTCTGGATGGTGTGGTCGGTGGTCGTGGCTCGCTTGCCCGCCATCGGGTTCGACTTCACCCCGGGCCAGCTGTTCTGGCTGGCGGCCTTGCCGGGCCTGTCGGGCGCAACGCTCCGCATCTTCTACAGCTTCATGGTGCCGATCTTCGGTGGGCGGCTGTGGACGACGCTGTCGACCGCTTCGCTGCTGCTGCCCGCCATGGGCATCGGATATGCGGTGCAGAACCCCGACACGCCTTACCTGATTTTCCTCGTCCTGGCCCTTCTGTGCGGCTTTGGCGGCGGCAACTTCGCCTCGTCGATGGCCAATATCGGCTATTTCTTCCCGAAGGCCGAAAAGGGCAACGCACTGGCGCTGAACGCGGGGCTGGGGAACCTCGGCGTGTCGGTCATGCAGTTCCTCGTGCCCATCGTCATCACGGCGGGTGTCTTCGGGGCACTTGGCGGGCAACCGCAGACCATGTCCGACGGCGGTCAGCTGTGGATGCAGAACGCAGGCTTCATCTGGGTGCCCTTCATCCTCGCAGCGACCATAGCGGCCTGGTTGGGCATGAACGACATCGCAGATGCACGCGCCAGCTTTGCCGACCAGGCAGTGATCTTCGGACGCAAGCAGAACTGGTTGATGTGCATCCTCTACACCGGCACCTTCGGCAGCTTCATCGGTTACTCGGCGGGTTTCCCTCTGCTGACGCGCCTGGCCTTTCCCGAAGTGAACGCACTCAACTACGTGTTCCTTGGGCCGCTCGTGGGGGCGCTGAGCCGCGCTGCCACCGGCTGGATCTCGGACAAGTTCGGGGGCGGTCGCGTGACCTTCTGGACTTTCGCCCTGATGATCGTCGCCACCTTCGGTGTGATCAGCTTCCTTGGATTGGGCTCCTTCGTCGGCTTCTTCGCCTGCTTCATGGCGCTCTTCTTCCTGACCGGTGTCGGCAACGCGTCGACCTTCCAGATGATCCCGGTGATCATGGGTCGCGAAATTCCGCGCCTGATGCCGCACTTGGGTGCTGAAGAGCGCAAGCGTCAGATCGCGATGGAGTCCGGCGCGATCGTGGCCTTCACCTCGGCCATCGCGGCTTACGGCGCCTTCTTCATCCCCAAGGCCTACGGGACATCAATCGCGATGACCGGGTCTGCCGTTGGGGCGCTGTGGGGTTTCCTGATCTTCTACGTGATCTGCGTCGTCATCACCTGGGTGGTCTACACGCGCCCCGGCGGCCTTCTCCACGACATCGAACATGGCCGCACGCCGCAGGGCACCGCAGCCCAGCCCGCTGAATGATTCAGTTGATTTCCCGGGCGGCGGAGCTCGCCGCCCGGACCCAGACACCCGAAAGGACAGCCAAATGAGCCATCTGCTCGACAAACTGAACTTCTTCCAGAGCAAGGAACTGGAGCAATTCTCCGACGGTTGGGGTCAGACCACCCGCGAGGATCGCAGCTGGGAAGACACCTACCGGAACCGCTGGCGGCACGACAAGATCGTCCGCTCGACGCACGGGGTGAACTGCACCGGGTCGTGTTCGTGGAAGATCTACGTAAAATCCGGGATCGTCACCTGGGAAACCCAACAGACCGACTATCCGCGCACCCGTGCGGGCCTGCCCAACCACGAGCCGCGCGGCTGTGCGCGGGGAGCCTCCTACAGCTGGTATCTCTATTCCGCGAACCGGGTGAAGAACCCGTTGATCCGTGGTGCGCTGATGCGGGCGTGGCGGAAGATGCGCGAGACGATGACGCCGGTGGCCGCCTGGGCCGCGATTCAGGGCGATCCCGACCTGCGCAATTCGATCAACAAAACGCGGGGCAAGGGCGGCTTCGTGCGGGCCACCTGGGACGAAGCGACCGAGATCATCGCCGCCGCCAACGCCTACACGGCCAAGACCTACGGGCCCGACCGCGTGTTCGGCTTCTCGCCGATCCCGGCCATGTCGATGGTCAGCTACGCCGCCGGTTCACGCTACCTGAGCCTGCTGGGCGGTACCTGCATGTCGTTCTACGACTGGTACTGCGACCTGCCGCCAGCTTCCCCCCAGACCTGGGGCGAACAGACTGACGTTCCGGAATCGGCCGACTGGTACAATACAGGTTTCCTGATGCTTTGGGGCTCGAACGTGCCCCAGACCCGGACACCCGACGCCCATTTCTACACCGAGGTCCGCTATCGCGGCACCAAGTCGGCCGTGGTCAGCCCCGACTATTCGGAAGCCGCCAAGTTCGGCGACATCTGGCTGAACCCGCAGGCGGGCACCGACGCGGCGCTGGCGATGGCCATGGGCCATGTGATCCTGCGCGAATTCCACCTCGACCGGCAGGCCGAGTATTTCGAGGATTACGCCCGCAAGTATACCGACATGCCGATGCTGGTTCGGCTGGATGAAAAGGACGGCCACCTCGTGCCGGGCCGGATGCTGCGCGCCGACGATTTCGACGGCAAGCTGGGTGAGAAGAACAACCCCGACTGGAAGACCGTCGCCTATGACGAGACGTCTGGCCAGATCGTGGCACCCAACGGGTCCATCGGCTTCCGCTGGGGTGAAGAGGGCAAGTGGAACCTCGAAGAGCGGGCAAAAGGGGCAGAGGCCAAGCTGCGCCTGAGCCAGATCATGGATGGCGCCCACGACGAGGTCGTGGGCGTCGACTTCCCTTACTTCGGCGGTGCGGCCACGGGCGATTTCGTGAAATGCGATCACCCCGAGGTGTTGACCCGGAACATTCCGGCGCGGCGCGTGAAACTGGCCGACGGATCCGAAGCGCTAGTTGCCACCGTGTTCGACCTGTTCTGCGCCAACTACGGGCTGGATCGGGGTCTTGGCGGTGACTGGGTGTCCAAGGATTTCAACGACGACAGTCCCTACACCCCCGCCTGGGCCGAAAAGATCACCGGCGTTGAGAGGGAGAAAATCATCGCGGTCGCCCGCGAATTCGCGGGCAATGCCGAAAAGACACATGGCAAATCCATGGTCATCCTCGGGGCCGGTCTGAACCACTGGTACCACATGGACATGAACTACCGCGGCATCATCAATATGCTGGTGATGTGCGGCTGCATCGGGCAGGAGGGCGGCGGCTGGTCACACTACGTGGGGCAGGAGAAGCTCCGCCCGCAGACCGGCTGGCAGCCTCTAGCCTTCGCGCTCGACTGGAACCGCCCGCCGCGGCACATGAACTCCACCTCGTGCTGGTATGCGCATACCGACCAATGGCGCTATGAGACATTGCGCGCCGGCGAGATCCTGTCGCCGACCGCACCCGAGGGCGATTGGGACATCAGCCTGATCGACTATAACATCCGGGCCGAGCGCATGGGCTGGCTGCCGTCTGCCCCACAGCTCAAGACCAATCCTCTGGAAGTCTCGAAAGCCGCAAAGAAGGCCGGGAAGGAGATCAAGGACTACGTCGCCGAACAGCTGAAATCCGGCGATCTGGAAATGTCCTGCCAGGATCCGGACGCCCCGGAAAACTGGCCGCGCAACCTGTTTGTCTGGCGCTCGAACCTGCTGGGGTCGTCCGGCAAGGGGCATGAGTATTTCCTCAAGCACCTTCTGGGCACCGATCACGGCGTCATGGGCAAGGATCTGGGCGAGGAAGGCGGCGTGATGCCGAAGGAGGCCCGCTGGCACGACGAGGCGCCGAAGGGCAAGCTCGACCTGCTGGTCTGCATCGACTTCCGGATGTCCACGACGGCGGTGTATTCCGACATCGTCCTGCCGACGGCCAGCTGGTACGAAAAGGACGACCTCAACACCTCGGACATGCACCCCTTCATCCACCCGCTGCAGGCGGCGGTGGACCCGGCCTACGAAAGCAAGTCGGACTGGGAGATCTTCAAGTCCATCGCCCGGAAATTCTCCGAAGTCGCGCCCGAGGTGCTGGGGGTCGAGACCGACATCGTCCAGCTTCCGCTGCTGCACGACACCGCCGCCGAACTGGCGCAGGCGCAAGTGAAGGACTGGAAGAAGGGCGAATGCGACCTGATCCCGGGCAAGACCGCGCCGAACTACATCGAGGTCGAGCGGGATTATCCAAACCTCTACAAGAAGTTCACCTCGGTCGGGCCGCTGCTCGAGAAACTCGGCAACGGCGGCAAGGGGATCAACTGGGACACCAAGACCGAGGTCAAGCACCTGCGCGACCTGAACGGGGTCGTGCTGGACGAGGGCGTGTCCAAAGGCCAGCCGAAACTCGAAACCGCCATCGACGCGGCCGAGATGATCCTGATGCTCGCCCCGGAAACCAACGGCGAAGTGGCCGTGAAGGCCTGGGAAGAACTTGAGAAGCCCACGGGGCAGCACCATGCCCACCTGGCGGAGGGCGCGCATCACACCAAGATCCGCTTCCGCGATATCGCCGCGCAACCGCGCAAGATCATCTCGTCGCCCACATGGTCAGGCATCGAGAGCGAGGAGGTCTGCTACAACGCTGGCTACACCAACGTCCACGAACTTATCCCGTGGCGCACCCTGACGGGCCGCCAGCAACTCTATCAGGATCACGAATGGATGCGCGCCTTCGGCGAGGGTTTCGTCAGCTATCGCCCGCCGGTGGACCTCAAGACCATCACCGCGGCCGTCAACAACGACGCGGCCGAGGGCAGCCCGCACGTGGTGCTGAACTTCATCACGCCCCACCAGAAATGGGGCATTCACAGCACCTACACCGATAACCTCTTGATGCTGACGCTGAACAGGGGCGGCCCGGTGGTCTGGATGTCCGAGGTGGACGCGGCAAAGGCGGGCCTTGTCGATAACGACTGGGTGGAAGCCTACAACACCAACGGCGCGCTGACCGCGCGGGTGGTGGTGTCCCAGCGGATCAAGCAGGGGACGCTATTCATGTATCACGCGCAGGAAAAGATCGTGAACACGCCCGGTTCGGAAAAGACCGGCAATCGCGGCGGCATCCACAACTCGGTGACCCGCGCCACCCTGAAACCCACGCACATGATCGGCGGCTACGCGCAGCTGTCCTACGGCTTCAACTACTACGGCACCGTGGGCAGCAACCGCGACGAGTTCGTGATCGTGCGGAAAATGAAGAAGATCGACTGGCTCGACAAACCCGCAAGCCGGTCCGCAACCCAGAACGTGGAGGCAGCGGAATGAGAGTTCGTGCGCAAATCGGAAAGGTCCTGAACCTCGACAAATGCATCGGGTGTCACACCTGCTCGGTCACCTGCAAGAATGTGTGGACGACGCGCGAAGGTGTCGAATACGCGTGGTTCAACAACGTCGAGACCAAGCCCGGCACCGGCTATCCAACGGACTGGGAGAACCAGAAGCGCTGGAACGGCGGCTGGGTGCGCTCGGCCTCGGGCAAGCTGCATCCCAAGCAGGGGTCGAAATGGCGGATCCTGGCGAACATCTTCGCCAACCCGGCCATGCCCGAGATCGACGACTACTACGAGCCGTTCGATTTCGACTACGACCACCTGAAATCGGCGCCCGACATGACCGCGTTCCCGACCGCGCGCCCCCGCTCGAAGATCACCGGCGAGCGGATGGAGAAGATCGAGAAGGGTCCGAACTGGGAGGAAATCCTCGGCGGCGAATTCTCGAAGCGGTCTCAGGACTACAACTTCGATCAGGTGCAGAAGGACATTTATGGAGAGTATGAAAACACCTTCATGATGTATCTGCCGCGCCTGTGCGAGCACTGCCTTAACCCCACCTGTTCCGCCTCCTGTCCCTCGGGTGCGATCTACAAGCGCGAGGAGGACGGCATCGTTCTGATCGACCAGGAGAAGTGCCGCGGCTGGCGGATGTGCGTCTCGGGCTGCCCCTACAAGAAGGTCTATTACAACTGGGACACCGGCAAATCCGAGAAATGCACCTTCTGCTATCCGCGGATCGAAAGCGGCCAGCCGACGGTCTGCTCGGAAACCTGCGTCGGGCGCATTCGCTATCTGGGCGTGATCCTTTATGACGCAGACAAGATCGAAGCTGCGGCCAGCGCCGAGCGCGAGACCGATCTCTACGGCGCGCAGCTCGACGTCTTCCTCGACCCGAACGACCCCGAGGTGATCGCCGCGGCGCGCCGTGACGGCGTGCCCGAAGACTGGATCGAGGCGGCGAAGGTCAGCCCGGTCTGGAAGATGGCGATGGATTGGAAGGTCGCCTTCCCGCTGCACCCGGAATACCGGACGCTGCCGATGGTGTGGTACATCCCGCCGCTCAGCCCGATCCAGAACGCCGCTCAGGCGGGGCAGATCGCGATGAGCGACCAGATGCCCGACGTCCGCTCCCTGCGCATCCCCGTCAAATACCTCGCCAACATGCTGACGGCGGGCGACGAGGAGCCCATCGTTCACGCCCTCGAACGCATGTCGGCGATGCGGCTCTACATGCGGGCCCTCAGCGTTGACGGCGTGCGCGACGAGGCGATCGCCGCCCGAGTCGGCATGTCCGGTCGGGTGATCGAGGACATGTACAAGATCATGGCCATCGCCGATTACGAGGATCGTTTCGCGATCCCCACGGCGCACCGCGAACAGAACGAGCATGGCGCCGATATTCGCGGCGGCTGCGGCTTCACCGACGGCAACGGCTGTTCCACCGGCGAGGCGGGCAAGACGACGCTCTTCGGCGGCAAGAAGAAAAAGTTCGCCCTTCCGCAGGAGACCTTCTGATGCTGGACCGTTCCCTGAAAGCCCTGTCGCTGATCCTGAGCTATCCCTCGCGGGAACTTCAGGAGGCGATGCCCGACATCGGCGCCGTTCTTGGCGGCGATCCCCGCATCGCCGCCGAAACGCGGGCTGCGCTGCGCTCGTTGACCGATGGCTTCGCAGACGCCGACCTCTACGATCTGCAAGAGAGCTATGTGATGCTCTTCGACCGGTCGCGGACGCTGTCGCTAAATCTCTTCGAGCACGTTCATGGTGAAAGCCGTGACCGGGGCGGCGCCATGGTCAGCCTGATCGAGACCTACCGGGAGGGCGGGTTCGAACCCGCCACCTCGGAGCTGCCTGATCATTTGCCGGTGCTGTTGGAATTCCTGTCGACGCGTCCCTTCGCAGAAGTGCAGGAAACTTTGGCGGACGCGGCGCATATCCTCGACGCTCTCGCGGCCCGACTTGTCCGGCGCGACAGCGGGTATGCCGCCGCGTTCGCCGCTCTTTCCCAGCTCGCCGACACGCAGGCCGACGCCGAAGCGGTGGCCGACATGCTGGCCCAGCCAGATGATGATCCGACCGACCTCGCGGCGCTCGATGCTGTCTGGGAGGAAACGGAAGTCACTTTCGGCCCCGACCCGAACGCCGGTTGTCCGCAGGTTCGCGACATGCTCGCGGCGATGGACAGCCCGAGCCGCCGTGCGATGGATGCACGGCCCGTGACCGAATAATGGAGGCAGACATGCACAACTTTCTTTTCGGCATTTATCCTTATATCGCTCTGTCCGTTCTTCTTATCGGATCGATCGTGCGGTACGAACGTGATCCCTTCACGTGGAAAACTTCGTCGAGCCAGATGCTGCGCCGCAAGCAGTTGATCATAGGTTCGATCCTGTTCCATGTTGGTGTCCTGGTGATCTTTGTCGGACATCTCGTTGGCCTGCTGACCCCAATCGCGATCTTCGACGCCATCGGCATCAGCCACGGGGCAAAGCAGCTTCTGGCCGTGATCGCTGGCGGCATCGCCGGTGTCATGGCCCTCGTGGGCGGTGGGATGCTCATGCACCGCCGCTGGACTGATCCGCGCATTCGCAAGACGTCCAGCTTTGCCGACATCGCCATTCTAGCGCTGCTTCTGGCACAACTGGTGCTCGGTTTGGGGACGGTGTTCGTATCGCTTCAGCATCTCGATGGTCACGAGATGACCAAGTTCATGTCCTGGGCTCAAGGGATATTCACCTTCCGGTCCGGCGCTGCGGCGCAGATCGAGGATGTGGCCCTGATCTTCAAGCTGCACCTCTTCCTTGGACTGACGATCTTCTTGGTCTTCCCGTTTACAAGGCTGGTACATATTGCTTCGGGCATCTTCGCTCCGCTGCGTTACCTGTTCTTGCGGGCAGGCTACCAGATCGTGCGCTCGAGACGGCATCGCCCACTCGAGGAACGCCGCCGCGCCTATGACAAGGTGCAAGCCAAGCGCGGCCCCAGCGCCACGACGCCAGCGGAGTGAGCTAGATGAACGTGGCCCTGTTTCCCGATGTCGTCGTGAACGGCGAAACCATCCCCTCGGCGGCAATCGCCGCCGAGGCCCAGAACCACAGCGCCCCCAAGGACAAGCCGGGGATCGCCTGGCGCAAGGCGGCGCAGGCGCTGGCGATCCGTACGCTGCTCTTGCAGGAGGCGAAGCGGCGCGGGTTGACGCCCGACCCGCTCGAGCTGGCGCCGGGACGGTTCGAGACGGACGACGAAGCCCTGATCCGCGCCCTGCTGGACGAGGCGCTGGTGATCGAACCCGTCGGTGAAGAGGCCGTGCGCGCGGAATGGGAGAAGGACCCTGCCCGATATCGTTCGGCACCGCTCTGGGATGTCTCGCACATCCTATGTGCCTGCGATCCGCGCGACGAAGCCGAGTGCGCCGCGGCCGAGGCACGGGCCATTGCCCTGCTGGCGCGACTCGACGGCGATGCCAAGGGATTTGCCGCTGCCGCGCGCGAAAGCGATTGCGGTTCGAAGGCTTCTGGCGGCCATCTGGGTCAGCTTGGCCCCGGCGACACCGTGCCGGAGTTCGAGGCAGCCCTGCGCTCCCTGACCGAAGGGGCCGTGACCCCGGCGCCCGTGTTATCGCGCCACGGCTGGCATATCATCCGACTGAATGCCACGGCGCCGGGGCAGGTGCTGCCCTACGACACCGTTCGGCCGAAGATCGCGCAGGCGTTGGAAAAGGCAGCCTGGGCGCGCGCCTCGCGCGCCTTCGTGGAGAGCCTCGGTCAAGGGGCGCAGATCTCCGGCGCAAGCCTGACGCCGATCTGAACCACGCGAAAGGACGTGTGATGAAACCGTCAGAGACAGTGACGCGCGGAAGTGGCGACAAACCGACGAGTCCGAGCCTGCTCGCAAATCCTCTGGACTTCATCAGCGAAGACCACCTGCGCGAACGTCAGATTTGCGCAGTTATCGACGCGCTGGCAACGGCGGACGCTTTCAATCGCCAAGAAGCGACAGCGGTGCTGCGCTTTGTGAACGAGGAACTGAACGTCCACCTGCGCGACGAGGCTGAGGACCTGTTCCCGCTTCTTGCCCGGCGCTGCACAGAAGAGGATGCGATTGAGGGTGCGATCGACCGGATCAGGGCCGATCAGGATGAGGCGATGCGTCTGCTGCCCGAAGTGCGAGCGATGCTCACTCGTTGCCTCGATAGAGGGGCCGATCTGTCCTCCAAGGAGCGCGGGGTGTTGTCCAGGTTTGCGGGGCACGTGCGGCGCCACCTCGTTGCCGAAAACGCGATCCTCTTGCCGATTGCCCGCGCCCGGCTGACCCGGGCCGATCTGCGGATCCTGTCGAAACACATGCGCTCAAGACGCGGGCTGCCAGATTTCCCGGAGACGACCGATGTTGAATGACCTTCTGGCGCGCAATGTGGCGTGGTCGAGAAAACGTCACGACGAAGAGCCTGACTATTTCACCCGCCTTGCCGCCCTTCAGGCGCCCGAGTTCTTCTGGATCGGCTGTTCGGACAGCCGGGTGCCGGCCAACGTGGTCGCGGGGCTGGATCCAGGCGAAGTGTTCGTCCATCGCAACGTCGCTAACATCGTTCACTCCTCGGACATGAACCTCCTGTCGGCGCTGGAATTCGCGGTCGATGCCTTGCATGTACGCGAGATCATCGTTTGCGGCCACTATGGCTGCGGCGGGGTCAAGGCCGCGACCGAGGATCTGCCACACGGTCTGGCCGATCACTGGCTCGAGCCGATCCGGCGCCTCGCCCGTGCTTATGCGGTCGATCTGGGGCGCGAAGCCGACCTCGAGGCACAACGCGACCGGCTGGCCGAACTCAACGTGGTCGAAGGCGTGCGGCGCGTCTGCGAGACGCCGATCCTGCAGAAGGCATGGCGCCGCGGAGCCGATGTCCGCGTGCATGGCCTGATTTACGGGCTCAAGGACGGGCGCCTGCGCGATCTCGATTGCAGCATCGGGCCCGGGCATTTCCAGCCTACCCATTCCGCCGAGGAGGCAGCACAATGACCATCCATCAAGCCATCGCGTCACCGGGCTGCGGCTGTGACAGTCAGGACATGCTTCACGCGCTGATCAGCATCGACGAGGCACTGACCCGGATTGCAGGGAATGTAGCACCGGTCGGCCGCACCGAGGCCCTGTCGCTCGACCACGCCTTTGGCCGCATTCTTGCCCAGCCGGTCCGGTGCCGGTCCATGGCACCGGCTTTCGATAATGCGGCAATGGATGGCTATGCAATCGCGACATCGGCCCTGACTGGCGCTGGACCCTGGGTGCTGCCAGTCGTTGCGCGCGTGCCTGCCGGGCAGGCGGTGACGACGCCGGTTGCAGGAGCCGTGGCGGCCCGGATCTTTACGGGCGCGCCAATCCCCAATGGCGCGGACGCTGTCGTGATGCAGGAGGACGTCCTGCGTGACGGGGACGTCATTCATCTGTCGCGCCGACCCGAACCGCGCTTGAACATCCGCCGTGCGGGCAGCGACATGGCCAAGGGTGCGACCGTTCTGGACAAGGGGCACAGGCTCGGCCCGAGGGAGATCGCCGCCTGTGCCGCCGCCGGTGCAGGCATTCTGCGCGTTCGGCGCAAGCTCCGCGTAGCACTGCTTGTCACCGGCGACGAGGTACGCCGCGCCGGGGGCGCGCGTGAGGCCGCCCAGATCTGGGACGTCAACACTCCGATGCTGACGGCAAGCCTTGCAGCTGCGGATGTCGACATCGTCGCCTCGGATCATGGTGCCGACAACCTTGCCGGCCTTGTCCGTCAATTGGGCGACATGTCGGCGCAAGCCGATCTTGTCATCACCACGGGCGGTATCTCGGTGGGCGAAGAAGATCATGTGAAGCCGGCTGTCATGGCATTGGGCGGCGAAACCCTGTTCAGCGGCGTTGCGATCAAACCGGGCAAGCCGGTGTCGGTCGGGCGCATCGGCAAGGCGCACTGGCTTGGATTGCCCGGCAACCCGGTATCGGCCTTCGTCACATGGCAGGTCTTCGGACTGGCGCTAGTCCGTGCCCTGAGCGGCGAGGGACCCGCCCCGACCCGACGGCATGTCGTGATCGCAGGCCCAATCCGCCGCAAGCCCGGGCGCTGCGAACTCCGGCCCGCCAGGCTCGCCGGTTTCGATGCACATGGTCGCGAGGTCGTCGGTTTCGAGGGTGCCACGCATTCGGCCCGTGTCGGGCTGCTCTCTCCAGCGGACGGGCTGATGTTTCTGCCCGCCGACGTCGAATCCCTGCCAGCCGGTGCGCTGGTTGAATTCCAACCTTTTTGCCAATCCTGAAGGAGCCCCGGACATGAAACTCGCCTACACGATGGCGCCCGGACGCGGCGATACGGATCTGGTGCTTGAACGGCTGGCAGCGAACCTCGCAGCCCGGGGCCTAAGATGCTGCGGCACTGTCCAGATCAACAGCGAGCGCGCCGATGCCGGCCCCTGCGACATGGATGTGCGGGTGCTGCCCGATGGTCCCGTTCTGCGCATCAGCCAGGATCTTGGCCCGCAGGCGCGGGGGTGCCGCCTCGACCCTGCCGCGCTTGAAACGGCGGTGGGTCTGGTCAAGGTCAGCCTCTCATCCGGCGCGGACCTGCTGATCGTCAACAAGTTCGGAAAGCACGAGGCGGAGGGGCGGGGGTTCCGCGACGTGATCGCCGAGGCGGTTGCGATGGAGATCCCCGTTCTGGTCGGTCTAAATGCGCTCAACCGACCGGCCTTCGAGAGTTTCGCGGAAGGGCTGGCAGTTCAGCTACCGTCTGATCCCGCGGCGCTGATGGCTTGGGTTAAGGAAGTGACAACGAGGGTTGACGAGGTGGCCTGAGGTCAACCGACGCGCGCGACTTCCCGTCCCTCCTCCCGCCATTCCGGCAAACCGCCCTCCAGCCGCCGTGCGTTTAGCCCGTGGCGACGCAGGGTGGCGGGCCTGATGGGCCTATCGGATCAGGCCCGCCCAGTGCCAGCGGGAGGGGGGCTACTCGACAGCCTCGATGAACCGCCCGTATTCCTCGCTCACTTCCCTGGCATCCACAAAGGCTCGCGCGCGCTCCTCGTCGATGCAGCGGAAATACTCCTGCACGTCGGCGATGTAGGCCTCGAAATCCCCCCGGATCAGGTCCGCGTAGGCGCGCATGTCTTCTCGGGACGCGGGCAGGAACGGCCGTTCGGGCGGGATGCAGGCATGGGCCGGACCACTCACCACAAGGACGGTGATCAGCAGCGCCAGGGGGATGTTGCGCGCACAGGACATGTGCAGGGCAAAACTCCTTTGCCGCCTTTAAGATCACGACTTTGTCAGCTATCACCGTTATCGGAGCAAGGCAATCTTCGTCAAGTCGTTTTAATTGTCTTGCTATCGTTTATGTTGTCTTGTATCGCCCGCGGTGTTGCGACCCCGTGGGCCCGAGACTGCACCCAGGCAGAACAAGGACCCAAGGGAAGGCCATGATAGAAGAAGCACCGAATGTGGTTACAGAAGACGGGCTGCGCGGCCTCCTTGCCGAAGGCTATCTCATCGAGGTGGTCTGCAAGGAAGGCGCCGAGAAGCGCCACAACAGCTGGTACGGCGCCTGGGTCATCCGCGCGGTTGCCCCGGATGGGGGGGACGACAAGATGCTCGTCACCAGCCGCAGCGTCCTCAAGCTGCGCGATTTCAAGACCATCGTCGGCCTTGTCAGCTTCCTTGCCGACATGGGCTGCACGACCGCCAGCATCCCGCTCGTCGAAGGCGCCCGCGAGCGCCACGCAGCACCCGGGCGCACGTCCGAGCCAAGGACCGGCCCGGTTCTGGTCAAGGACAACTGATCGCGCGTTTGCGCTCGTCGTTGCACTGGGTACAGGTGTTTGTTCCGCACCCCCGGCCCTTGCCGACGGTTTCATCTTCCAGGTCAGTCCCGATGGCCGACTGATCGACACCGCCGAGACTGCGAGCACCTTGCGCTCGTTCACTGGCGAAGAAGATGCCCAGAATGGGCCCCTTCCTGATCGTCTCTTTCTCTTTGCCGCACCGCAGGCCCGTGGGTATGATGCTCCCCTGAGCGATGTGACAGCTGCCGCAGCGATCGCCCCGCGCGCCGTCCGCGCCTCCCCCGAAATCCTCCACGCCATCGAGACCACGGCGCTGCGCTACGGCAGCCATGGTGCCCTGCGTCAGGCAGGTCTGTCGGTCAGCGATTGGGCGCTGTTCTATCGCGCCAACATCGAGGTCGAGAGCGCCTACAATCCCGGCGCGCGCAGCCCCGTCGGCGCCATCGGACTCGGCCAGCTGATGCCCGACACCGCGCGCGATCTCGGCGTCGATCCCCATGACACCGCCCAGAACCTCGATGGCTCGGCGCGTTACCTTCTGATGATGCTCGAGCAGTTCGGCGATCCCGCGCTGGCGCTCGCTGCCTATAATGCCGGTCCCCATGCGGTCACCCGCCATGGCGGCATTCCCCCCTTTCGAGAAACCCAAGGCCATGTGGCCCGTGTGACAGCCGTGTTCCAGCGGCTGAGAGGAGACCTTTCGTGACGTCCAAATCTTCCTTTGTCGCGCTCGGCGCGATGGCCCTCATCGTGCTGGCCGGCCCAGCACTGGCCCAAAGTATCGACCTGTCGCCGGTGCAAACGCTGCTACAGGGCATCGTCGATGCGATCACCGGTCCCTTGGGCATCGTGATCGGCACGCTCGCACTTATCGGCGTCTTCCTCTCCTGGCTCTTCGGGATCCTCGACTTCCGCCAAGCGCTCTGGGTCGTGGTCGCGATCGCAGGCATCGCTGCGGCGCCCACCATCGTCGCCGCGATCTGGACGACCTGAGCAATACCGATGTCCGACCAGTCCCGCGTGTTCATCGGCCTTCTGAGGCCGCCCAAGCTGATGGGCCTGCCGATCATGTACGCCATGGTCTGGCTCTTCGGCTCGACGCTCCTGTTCCTCTGGGTGCAGAGCTGGGTGGTGGCCGTCTTCGCGGGGCTGGCCTGGCCTGCGCTTTGGAAGGCTGCGGACTGGGATCCGAACTTCCTCGATGTCCTGGTGATCACCCTGCAGGAAACCCCGCCCACGACAAACCGCAAGCTGCACGGAGGCGACAGCTATGGCCCGTGATGGACTTGCCGATGACGTGGCGGAGGCGCTCGATCCGCTGACCGCGCTGCCCGCATGGGTCAAGGGCGAGAAGCGGCTCTCAATGATGCTGCCCTATGTCAGCCTTGTCACCGACCGGACGATCCGGACGCGCGGGAACGAGCTGATGCAATGCATTCGCCTTGAAGGAGTGAACAGCACCACGAGCGAAGACGGGCATCTCGACCGGATCGGAGGGTTGCTGGCTGGCATCGTGGCGCAGGTCGGGACCGAGTTCTCCTTCTACCTGCACAAGGTGTCGAAAGCGGTCGATGTGACCCTGCCGCCCATTCCGGGCGAAGGGTTTGCGGCTGCCGTTGATCAACGCTGGCGCGCGCATCTGGGCCAATCTGGCCTGCGCGACAAGACGTTGACCCTGACTGTGCTGAAGCGCCCCGAGACCGGCAGCCGTTTTCCCTTTGGCTTGGGCGCGTCTCGTGCCCGGCATGCGGCGGACACAACCCGTCGTCTGCGTAAGCTCGACGAGGTCGTGGGGTTTCTGCTGTCGTCCTTCGATGAGCTGAAGCCTCGCCTCTTGGCAGCCAGCACTGGCGAGCTTCTGGGGTTTCTCGGCTCGCTCAACTCCGGCGAAGAGCACCCGCTCTTCCCGCGGTCGCGCCTCGGCGTGATCGCCGAGGACGTGGCCAATACCCGCGTCACCTTCCGCGGCACGACCATCGCTCTTTCCGACGGAGCCGTCGGCGACAAGCTCGGGGCGATCTTTGCGGTGAAGAACTACCCCGCCAAGACCGACAGCCTGATGCTCGACGAACTGAACCTGCCCGTCGACATGGTGGTCACCCACTCCTTCGTGCCGATCAACGCCAACATTATGGCGGGCCGGATCAAGCGGCAGCTACGCCTCATGCAGGCCGCCAACGACGGGGCTGTCAGCCTCGCGCAGGAGTTGGAACTCGCGCAGGACGATCTGGAGTCCAAACGCCTGATCTTCGGCGAGCACCACATGACCGTGGCCGTCTACGCGCGGTCTCAGGCCGCGCTCGACGACATCGCAGCCGAGATCCGCAACATCTCCGCCACCTCCGGCATCAACCTGATCTCCGAAGCCTTCGGCGCGCGGGCGCATTTCATGGCGCAGCATCCGGGGAACACAGGGGCGCGCAGCCGCAAGGCCGCGATCACGAACCACAACTTCGCCGATCTTGCTACTTTCCACCGCACGCCCCTCGGCAAGACCGGTATGGAAGTTCCTTGGGGCGTGCCGATCACGGTTTTCCCGACGCCTGAGCGCAGCGGGTTCCGCTTCAATTTCCACGAACAGGGCGCACCGGACCGCGAGCCCACGGGTGGGCACACGCTGATCTTGGGCCGCCCCGGCTCGGGCAAATCCGTGTTGGCGGCTTTCTTGATGACCATGGCACGGCGGGCAGGTGCGCGCCTCTTCGTCTTCGATTATCGCGCCGGCATGGAAATGGCCGTCCGCGCGCTTGGGGGCAGCTATTCGACGGTACGGGCAGGGCGGCCCACGGGGCTCAACCCCCTGCAAACCGAGATTGACGCCCGCGGTCAGGCCTGGTTGGCCGACTGGCTTGCAAGCCTCCTCGAGCGCCGCGATCGGCCCCTGACCCCGGTGCAGACCAACCGCCTGCAGGAGGTCGTGCGCCAGAACGCCAGTGCGGGGAACGCGGGGCTCAGGAACTGGACGGATTTCGCCTCGCTGCTGGTCTCGACCGATGACGAAGGCGATCTTTTCGAGCGGATGCAGGAATGGATGGCAGACGGCCGCTATGGCTGGATCTTCGGGGCCAATGCCGAGGACAGTTTCAGCATCGACGGGGACGTCGCAGGCTTCGATCTGACCGGTATCCTCGACTCTGAGAGCGAGCGGGAACGCATGGCGGTCCTGTCCTACCTCTTCCGCCGGGTCGAACGCGTGATCGAGGATCGCAAACCCACGATCATCGTCATCGACGAAGCCTGGAAGGCGCTCGACAACGCCTATTTCGCGGAGCGGCTCTCGAACTGGCTTGTGACTGCCCGCAAGCAGAACGCCGTCGTCGTGATGATGACCCAGTATGCCAGCCAGCTCGAACGTACCCGGACCGGCAAGACCATCGTGGAAGCCGTGCCGACGCAGGTGCTCTTGCCCAACATCCGCGCCTCGGCTGCCGATTACGCGATGCTCGGCCTTAGCGAGAAAGAACTCGACGTTCTTCTGGGCGTCGGCTCCGCCTCGCGGCTCGCACTCGTTCGTGATGACCGCGGCGCAGTGGTGATCGATGCCGATCTGAGCGCCCTCGGCCCCCTCGTGACCATCCTCGGCGGCATGGAGAAGGGCGAGGCCCTTGTCGGTCCCGATTACCGAGACCGCCCCGATTTCTGGAGAGTGACATGACCCGTACCATCATCCGCAGCGCTGTGCTGCTCGGCCTCGGCCTGACCCTGACGGCTTGCGCGCAGCATAACCCCGCGCAAGCCAACTGCTTCAACTTCCGCGATACGCCCGCACGAGGTGCAACCGCGACAGCCACGATCTCGACCATGGGTGCGGAGGTCACGCGCCGCGACACGGCTTGCGATTTCGTCCTCTTGGGGGCGGGCGGCTGAGCCAATGCGGACCTGGCTTCCTCTCTCGGTGGTCAGCCTTGCGCTGGCTGGTCCCGCTGCGGGCCCAGCCGTCGCCCAAGGCGTGCCAACCTTCGACCTGCGCCTGTTTGCCGAACGACAGGCAATCCTCGAACAGACCGATCGCGACCTGGCGATGCAACAAGACCGGCTGACCCGCGAAGGGGAACTGGCCGAGATCGAACGCCAGCAACTCGCCTCGCTCGAAGGGCTCATGGATGCCATGTCCCTTGGCTCGGGCGATGTGGCTGGCACCGTGGCCGGGCTCGAGGCGGGGCAGGGGGCGGTTGGTGACGTCGAAAGCGCAGCCGCCAGCCTCTACGCGCCCGAGGACAACAATCCGGCCGCAGCCCGGATGTTTGGCGATGCCCGGGAAGGGATCGAGGAACTGATCATCCGCGCGGCGCGCCATACCCACGGACTGCCGGGCGTGAGCCGTGCGGGCCTCTCGCTCGTGCAATGGCGCTGCCTTCTGCAGGCGCTGATCTGGCAGGAAAGCCGCTTCCAGATCGGGGCGCGCTCTCCCGTAGGGGCCTTCGGCCTCACCCAGATCATGCCCGGTACGGCCGGCGATCTCGGGATCTATCCGGCCTATTATGACGACCCCTGGCTGCAGGTGACGGGGGGCGCGCGGTACCTCGCGCAGATGCTGAACATGTTCGATGGCAACATCATCCACGCCCTCGCGGCCTATAACGCTGGCCCCGGCAACGTGCAGAACTACGGCGGCGTCCCGCCCTTCGCGGAGACGCAGCACTACGTCGTTATGATCCCCCAGCAGTACAACAGCTATCTCGCCGCCGTGGGCGGCATCGATGCGCTCGGCACAATCGATCCCGTCCTTCTGGCGAACGCGAGTTTCAGCCTCTCGGCCCATGGGGCGGGGGTCTATGGGGACTATTCGCTCGTCTCGGTCCGTGCCGCCGCCTTGCGGGTGCAAGACATCATCATCCGCATCGGCGAGACGGAAGACCTGCATGAGGCCATCGCGCTCAACACCTATGCCCGCGCCGAGCTGGCCCGGCTGGTCGCGATCCGGACCCGGATCAAGGCCGCCCATACCCAGCCGCTCAGCGAGGAACAACTCGCCATGGCCGCAGCCCAAGCCGCCGAGCGGCAGTTCATGGATTTCACCCAGGAGACATTGCGATGATCCGGCGCTTGTACCGTTCCCTCACCACCACCGCCGCGACCCTCGCGCTGACCTCCGCCCTCGCGGGGCCCGTCACCGCACAGGGCGTGCCCACGGTCGATACCCAGAACATCGCCCAGGAAATCCGCCAGCTTCAGCAGATGCTGCAGGATTTCGGGATCCAGACCGATCTTCTGGACAATGCGCTGGCGCAACTCGAGACGTTGCAAGGCCAGCTCGATCAGCTGAACGAGATGTATGCCTCGCTCACCGGTCCGCGCAGCATCCTCGGCCTCGCTATGGGCGGCGACCTCGACGACCTCCTGCAGGCCAATTTCGAAGACATCCCCGGCCTGATCCGAGGCATCCAGGCGGGCGACTGGTCGAGCCTGATCGGCCCAAACGCGGGGCCCCTGCGCACGCAGATGGAACAGGCGCTCGCCAGTGCCGGGTTCGACGAGGACTCGCTGCGCGAGATTGCCACCAGCGGCAATCCCGGCGCAGAAGGAGTCGCGACCCGCGCCACGACCGGTGCCGTGATGTCGGCGGCGGCCCAGAACAGCCATGCAGAGGCAGCGCAATCCCTCGAACGTGTCGAACAGCTCGTCGCGATGATCCCCGACATGGAGGACCTCAAGGAGTCGATGGACCACAACACCCGCGTCACGGCGGAACTGGCCATCGCCATGACGCGGATGTGGGAGCTTGAGGCCATCCAGACCCTCGGCGCAGGCAATGCGGGCGTGGTGGATGCCGCCACCGTCGCCGAAGAGCGCCGCTACATGGACTTCACTCTGCCGAGCTTGCGGCCATGAGCAAAGGTCCCGACATGACGGCGGGCATGAGCGCGCGCGAACTGGTTGAGGAGGAACTGATCCATGGCGCACTGCGTCGGGAGCAGCTCTGGCGGATGATCGGCCTTGGCGGGGCAGGCTTTGGCGTTTTCGGCTGCCTTGCGGCCGCAGCCGTCGTCCTGATGGTCGAGACGCCGCCGCCGGTCGTCGTGCCCTATGACCCCGCGACGGGTCTGGCCCTGCCCAATGCCACGGTCGAAACGGTGCGGCTTGCCGAGCGGCCTGCGATCATCGAGGCGCAGATCTACCGCTACATCCTTGACCGCGAGGCCTACAACCAGCTCGACAACGATCTGCGCGTCCGCCGGGTGCTGGCGCAATCCACCGGAGCGGCCGAGGCCAGCATGCGCGCCATGTGGACCTCGGGGCAGGAAAGCTATCCTCCAACCCGCTATGGCCCCGCGGCCGAGATGGCTGTCGAGATCGCCTCGATCACGCTCATCGGCGAGAACCGCGCGCAGGTCCGCCTCAGAAAGCGCCTGACCAGTCCGCAAGGGGCGCAGGACGGATCGTTCACCGCAACACTGATGTTCGCTTTTCAGCCCGAACGGACCCGCTCGATCGACGATGTCTGGCAAAACCCTTTCGGCTTCACCGTCACCCAATATGCCATCCGATCGGACCGTTCCGAATGACCTCTGTTCCAGTTCTTGCCCCTGTTCACGCCCTGTTCGTCGCCGGTGCCCTGATGCTCTCCGCACCCGCAGCCTTCGCTGAAACCACGCCGCGCCCCGGTCCCCATGACAACCGCGTCCGGATCGCGACCTGGACCGAGGGGCAGGTCTACCGCGTCGTCACCACCCTGACCCGGGTCACCACCGTCGAGTTCGGTGAGGGTGAAACCATCCGCTCGATCATCGCGGGCGACACGGTTGGCTTCCAGTTCGACGGCGTGCCCGGCGGACGCGCCTTCGCGATCAAGCCTGCCGCCTCTGGCGTGGCCACCAACATCACGGTCTACACGAACCGCCGCTCCTACTACTTCCACGTCGTCGAGGCGCGCGAGACCCCGCATTACGTCGTGCAGTTCCGCTATCCCGAGAGCCGCGTAGAACCGACCCGGGCTGTCGCGGCCGAGGCGCCGAATGCAAACTACGCCGTCAGCGCCCGGGAGGAGTTCACACCGACCGCCATCTGGGATGATGGCACCTTCACCTACTTCCGCTTCGCGCGGAACGCGCCGGTCCCGGCGATCTTCCGCTATGCCAATGGCGGCGAGCGGGCGGTGAACAGCACGGCACTCGAGGACGGTGTCATCCGTGTCTCGGGCGTGAACCGCCAATGGGTGCTGCGTCTTGGCGAAGACGAGGTCTGTGTTCAGGATATGGGTGGGCCCACATCATGAGCCAGGAGACCGAAGACCTCGCCGCTCGCCTCGCGGCCCTTGAAGCGACGGGCGAGAAGAAGCGCGGTGCCGCACGGTCCTCCCCGCTGGCCGCCATCCTCGGTGTGGCCGGGATCGTGGCCGCAGGCGGCCTGGCCTGGGCCGCCTTGCAGCCATCGCCGGAAGCGCCCCTGCCGACCGCAGCCCCCGAAGAGTTCCAGACCACAGGATCGGGCTTCGGCGACCTTGCCCCCATGCCCGTCGTCGAGCCTGCCCCGCCGCCGGCCGAGACGGGCCCCACCGCGTCGGAACTCGCGCTGATGGAAAGCCTCGCCACGCTGCGGGCGGAACTCGAAGACCTCCGGGCGCGGCCCGTCGAGGCATCGGACAACGGCGCAGAACAAGCCATCGCCGATCTCACGGCACAGATCGCGGCGCTGCAGGAGGCCTCATCTGAGGCGCAGCGCGCGCTCGAACGGCAATTGACCGAACGCGACCGCGAGCTTGACCTGCTGCGCATGGACCTCGAGGTTGCGCGGCTGACCCCGCCTGCGCCCATGGATCTCGGGCCGAACGAGGAGGAGTTGCGGCTTGCGGAACTCGAGCGCCGCCGCATCGCCGAAGCGGAAGCCCGGGCCGAACGCATCGCGTCGCCCATGATCGCGTTCTCCGGGATGGGGGCCGGGACCGACCGGGGGAACAGCCTCGAGGCGGCGCGTCTGAACGAGGACGAAGCCTTCGTGCGCGCAGGTGCGCGGCCCGCACCCGTGACGCGGGCCGAAGTGATCGTGAACCCCGGCAACACCGTCGTGCAAGGCACGATGATCCAGGCCGTGACCGAGACGGCGCTCGACAGCACGCTGCCTGGTGCAATCCGCGCCATCGTCTCGGAAGACGTTCATTCCTTCGACGGCACGCGGGTCTTGATCCCGCGCGGCGCGCGCCTCATTGGCCGCTATCGCTCCGATGTGGCGCTCGCGCAGTCGCGGGTGATGGTGGCCTGGGACCGCATCATCCTGCCCGACAACCAGACCTTGGAGATCAGCGCCTTCGGCGGAGATGAGCTCGGTCGAACCGGCACCACCGGATTTGTCGACACCCGCTTCGCGCAACGCTTCGGCTCGGCCGCGCTGATCTCGCTGATCGGGGCTCTTCCTGCCGCAGCTGCAGGCCAGATTGAGGATGAGGCTGCGGCCGACATCGCGAGCGACGTCGGCACGGACCTGCGCGACAGCACCCAGAGCGTGATGCAGGACTATCTCGCGATCCGGCCCGTGATCCATGTCGACCAGGGCACGCGGATCACCGTCATGGTCGATCGCGATCTGGAGATATTCTGACATGGCGGCGAGCTATCTCGAAGCCTCGCTCGACCGGCTTGGCGCGCCCGCGCAGCGCGACGACACGATCGAGATCTGCATCAACCCCGACGGGCAGGTCTGGGGCGAGCTCCAGGGCGATCATTTCATGCGCGGCCTCGGCACGCCGCTCACCCAGACCGAAATCAAGGACCTCGGCAACCAGATCGCCTCGGCTGCCTCGACGACGCTCAGCCAGAAGAAGCCCATCGTCTCGGTCTCGATCCTCTACCGGGATCGCCCTATCCGGGCGCAAGTCATCCAGCCCCCGGCCGTCGAAGGCGGGTTTTCCATCTCGCTGCGGTTCTTCTCGTCGCTGCCGCTGGAGGCGATCAAGCTTGGCTTCCTGTATGGCAAGGAGCGCAGCCTCGAAGGCCTGCGCCGCGAACGGAACGCCGCGCTGCGCGATGTGGTGGCCTCGGGCGACATCGACGCCGCCCTGCGCTTCTGCGTCGAGAACAAGCTCAACATGATCGTCTCGGGCGGCACATCGACCGGCAAGACGGTTGCGGCGCGCAAGATCCTCTCGCTGATCCCGCCGGAAGAGCGGATCATCACTATCGAGGAGGCGGCAGAACTGCGGCCAGAGCAGCCGAATGCCGTGACGCTGATTGCGGACCGGGACACCGATGCCCGCAGCGCCGATGTGCTTCTGGCCTCAACCCTGCGGATGCGGCCCGACCGGATCGTGCTCGGTGAGGTCCGGGGACGTGAGGCCATGACTTTCCTCGAGGCGATCAACACCGGGCATGGCGGCTCACTGACGACGCTGCATGCCGAGACCCCGCAACTGGCCGTCCGCCGCCTCGCCATTGCCGCGCTCAAGACCGATGTGCCGATGACCTATGCCGACATGGTCGACTACATCGAGGGCTCCATCGACGTGATCATCCAGGCCGGTCGCCATGACGGCGCCCGCGGCATCACCGAGTTCTTCCTGCCGGGGCAGGCAAGACATCCAGACCAGAACACGGCCGGAACCGGGGTCACAAAGCGCCCAACGGTCGCCGCCGAATGACCCGAAAGGAAACCCCATGCGCAAGATCACCCTCGCCGCAGTTGTCACCCTTCTGGCCGCTCCCCTCGCGGCCCAGACATCGCCTCAAATCACGAACGATCTCACCGTGACCGTCACGCCCCAGCAGTACCGGATCTGCAACGACCGGCCCGCACGACCGACCTGGATGGATGAAGTCCACCCGCGCGAGGCCTACAAGGCGCTGACGTTGATGCGGCTCTACGAGCTGCGATCCTGGGAGACGATCAAGGAAACTGGCGACTGCGGCTGTGATGTGCGCTTCCCGTCATGGGATGCCGCCTCGGCCGAGTACGAGGAACGGTTCGCTACAAGCACGCAGGCCGAGCATACCCAAGCGAGGCTGGCCATTCGTAACGAACAGAACCAGATCGCCCGCGACGTCCAGGATATCTGCGAAGCGCAAGGCAACTGGTAATGAGCATCGTCAGCTGGATGGTCGGAACTGCCGACGGCTTCCTTGCCGATGCGGCCGAGTCCCAGTTCGGGGCTGTGGCCAGCAATACCGGCACGATCGTCCTGCTGATGGTCACACTCTCGCTGATCGGCGTCTGCATCAACATGGCCTTCCAGTTCCGCAGCATGGATGGAGCCAGCTTCTTCTGGTACCTGGTCAAACTGATGTTGATTGGGCTCTTCGCTTTCAACTGGGCCAACTTCAACGCTGTGGCCAATGCCGTGATCGGCGGGCTCGACTACGTTGCCGGGGCCCTGATCTCCTCTGTCGGCGGCGGCGGGGCAGGAGCTACCTACTTCGCAGGCGAGTTCGATGATCTCATCACGGAGTTCAGCCAATACCTGAACGCGATCGGCAACAACCTGAACTGGATGACCGGCGCGATCCTCGGCGGCATCGGCCTCGTGCTCTTGAGCCTCCTTGGCTTCATGACCGGCATCGTCCTCATCTTCGCCAAGATGATGCTGACACTCATGCTCGGCCTCGCGCCGATCATGATCGCCCTGTCGCTCTTCGATGCAACGAAGGATTTCTTCCACAGATGGGTCTCAACCACGATCAGCTATGCCTTCTACCCCATTGTCATCGCCGCCATGTTCTCGACCGTCGTCGGCATGGCGAATTCGCTGCTGGCCCAGCTCGGTGACCCAAACTCGGCCACCAACATCGGTTCACTGGTGCCGTTCTTCGTGATGGTGTTCCTCGCCAAGGGCTTTGTCGCGGCAACGCCCCTGATCGTGCGGGGGATCTCGGGGAACCTGATGGTGGCTGCGGCTCCTGCGATTGCCAACGGGTCTGCGGGGGTGCTGCGGGGGCTGATGAACACCTCTGGGGTGCAGGGCAGGGCGCGGATCGGTGCAATGACCACGGGTGAGGCGATTGGGCGGGGGGCGGTGCAGGCGCCCGCGGTGGTGCGGAGCGCTGCGGCGACGGCAAGCGCGCAAGTGGTTAGGATTGCTGAGAGGGCAAAGCGGTTGGGGCGGTGAAACCCAAAGTGCCATCGAAATGATGCCTTCTCTTTAATGTGAAGGGCGGAAAGTGTGAACTTGCTGCGGTC
>NZ_JASNJD010000015.1 GCF_030164425.1 Pseudodonghicola flavimaris
GGGATCGCTTGTCATTCATTGAAGTTATGGGCCCAACGGCCCGTCTTGAAAGTCCGGCCGCCCTACCGACCGCGCGGAGCGGGCCAAAACCGGCCGACCCCGAAACCCTGATGCCACAGACATGAAAACCATCTGCGGACGGGCGATGAAAAAAGTTGCCGCATCATTCGCCCGAAAGAGATATCACGTCAAGGCCCGGAACGGCGGCGCGGGCTCTCGGCAGCTCCCCGCCCGGCGTTGTCATGGGTGTGTCCGCCGTCGGGACATTTTGCACGGCGCTGCCATCGGATCTTGCCGGAGCCAGAGGCACCGTCCGAGAGCATCCTCTAGCCGCCATGATCGCACGCCCTTCTGCTCAGACCCCTTGGCAATGGCCGCGTGAAAGGAGCGGACGCGATGCGCCGATCCGGCCGACTTGGAGGAAGTTTTCTGCCGCTCCCGGCTCCCGCAGGGCGGTGCCCCGGGACCCAAGCCGGTCCGTCACGATCGCATCGGGAACTAACCTTGCCGTTTCGGCAATTCGAACATGTCCTCGACGGCCATGCGCCGGCTGCGGGGGGGGGGGCCGGGAGGACGCCGATGTCCCATACCACCCGACCTTGTCCCGCAAGGCGTCGTCTCCGTCAGCCTCGGGCCTTCAAAAGCCACTGCTCGATTTCTTCCTTCGTTGCCCCCGACACTTCCGCATGTTGAAGCGGGCTGGCGTGGTCAAGTCCGTCGCATCTCATGTTGACCGGAGAGGCTCTCTCATGGGGGGCTTTTTGCGCCCAGACATGGGTCACTCGCCCGAGATGATCTGTTTCGGCAACGTAAAGATGCATGGCGAACTCATTTTCCTGCGGAGGCGCGCGTCATCGCACAGAACCCCGTGTCGCCCCATAAAGAATGCGACAGGCGGAAAGGAAGACTGCGACGAAGAGGAAAGCAGCAACAGCCCGGGTGCCTGAGATGTGTCCCGCCTTGTCGACACCGAGAGCCCTGCCTTTTCAAGCCCCGGTTTCTCCGACAGAATCAGGGCGGGCCGACAAGATCCGCCACATGCCATTCGGCCACATGTGACATATAACGCTTTTAGCCTGCACGCTGAGGTAAAAGGTGTTACCCCAGACGCTCTCCGCCCAAAACGCACCATCCCGGCGAGTTGGCATCGTCATCTTGATTGAGTGATTTTTGGTACCGCCTCCCCGGCTTGAACGGGGGACCTCTGGATCCACAATCCAGCGCTCTAACCAACTGAGCTAAGGCGGCACTGTGGAGGCCGATTTAGCCAACCGGTTGGAGGATTGCAAGCGGTTTACAGAACTATTCTCCAGCTTTGTTCGACCAGATCGACACCGAAGGAATGAACCGGCTTGCTCTCCTCCAGCACCCAGCCCGCGGCGGCATAGAGCGCGCAGGCCGCGCGATGACTTTCATGGGTCCAGAGCACCATCTCGCGATAGCCGGTGGCGCGGGCATAGTCCATGCAGGTGGACAGCAGCCGCTTGCCCAGCCCCAGCCCCCGCGCCTCCGGCACCAGCAGGAACAGCCGCAGCTTGGCGACGCGATCCCCGGCATCGACGCAGAAGATGCTGCCCAGCCGCTGCCCCTCGGCCTCGGCGATCCAGCCAGCTTCCCGCCCGGGATCGTGATCGGCGATGAAGCCCTGCAGGATCTCCGCCACCAGCGGCCCGAAGCTCTCGTCGAAACCCTCATCGCGGGCATAGAGCGTCTGGTGCCGCTCCACCAACCAGGGGGCATCTTCGGGGCGAAACGGGCGCAGGATCACATCTGTCATAGGCCATATGAGCGCGGATGCCGCTTGATTCTCAACCCTCAAACCGCTAGCAGAAGCGCCTTGAGACAGGAGGTCCGCAATGGGCATCAACACCGAACGCGACATCGAAGCCAATCTTCAGATCGGCCCCACCGACACCGGCATGGTGCGCCTGTTCATCGACGCCCAGGGGGTCGAGATTCCGATGGATTTCGATCCCGAGGAAGCCGAGGAAATCGCCGAGGAAATCCGCGCCGCCGCCCAGGCCGCCCGCAGCGTCACGCGCTGACGATCCCCATCACCCCCGGATCGCGCAGCGCCTGAAGCCGGCGCGCCGCGTGGGTGGCGAATTTCTGGATCAGCACCTTGCGCCGCGCCGCCGCCAGCCGCGCCTCCGGCGCCATACGGATCACCTCCGCATCATAGGCATCGGCGATGATCAGCCCGGTCTCCTCCGGCAAAAGCTCGGTCGGGAACGCCATGTCGACCGCCCAGAAGTAGCGGTCGCACCAATCCAGATAACCCTGCCATTTCGCGTCCGACTGGAAATCCGCCCGGCTCGACTTGCATTCGATCACCCAGAGCTCACCCTTCGGCCCCAGCCCCATCACATCGACCCGCAGCCCACGCGTCGGCACGAATTCCTCGACCGAGACGAATCCCAGCCGCCTGAGGTGGCGCGCCACCCCGCGGGCCAGCAATTGTCCGGGCTGAAGGTCATCAGGCATGCCCCAGATGTGAACGAAAGCGGAACAAAAGTCAAACCCCGACCCGCCCGTGACGGCCGGTCTTTTTCTGACCGAAAATATCCCCCGGGACTCGCCGCAGGCGATGGGCGCAGCCCCCCGACCTTCGCCTGGGCGCCCTGCCGCCGGTCTACTCGGCAACAGTCTGCGAAAACGCAACTGCCCCCTTGCGCCGGCCGCCGCTGCGCCCTACCTCATGCCGGTGGCGGGCTCTGCCCTTCCTGTGCCGATAGCATTCCGGTGGCCTTAAGCAATTCCGAGGGGGCTGGCTCTGTTCAGGTCCTGGCCTGATTACCTGGCGCCCACCTGTATATACAGGTCCTCGGGAATCAAAATCGCACGTTTGCGGTGGTCCCGCCACTTGTCCGCCGCTGCGGACGCCGGACATGCCCGACACTCGGCCTCTCTCCCCTTTTCCCAGCGTCTCGCCCCTCCCCGTTTCGCCTCCACCCTACACAGCGGACACAAAAACGCCCCGGCGGCCGAAGCCCGGGGCGCAAATCTTTCTCACCGATGAGCGGGGCATACCGCCCCACCCGGCCTCAGTCCGGCCATCTCAGCGTCGGCGCTGCAGCTGACGGTTGCGGGCGTTGGGCTCTTCCACCGGCACCGGCACGGTCAGGAACTCCCGCGCCGCGACCGGGGTGCCACCGCGGGGGCCGCTGTCCTCACGCTCGGCCATGGCCATCACCGCCCAGGCGAATTGCACACCGGCGAAGACGATGCCATGGGCGAACCACAGAACCACTGCCGCCAGAATACCGGCGTCCGAGCTGCTGACCAGATGCCAAAGGTTCATCACGTTGAACCACAACAGCAGGCCGACGAAGACCGCCGCAATGGCGAAACCGATCAGAACGTTGCGGATATAAAGCTTGATGAGTTCGGGCATGATCAATCTCCAATCCCGCCGATGGTATCACGCGATTGCGCCTCGTCTATGCCGAATTCACGCGCATCTCGTCGCAGGGGCGGATTACAGCTGATATGGTGACGGATCGGGCGAAATCCAAGGTTTGCCGCCCTCTCCCGGGCCGGAGATACGAAAAACCCGCCCTCTCGGGCGGGGGACGGGCCAGTGGCGGGCCCGGTATCGCGGGGCGGCGAAACCTGCCCGAGTCGGGGCAGAGCGCAGTGGATCAGAACGCCTCGGGCCGGGCTTCGCGCGCCATGTGATCTAGCACAGCATTGACGAATTTCGGCTCCTTGCCATCGGGAAAGAAGGCGCGGGCGATATCGACGAACTCGCTGATCACCACCTTCGGCGGCGTCGTCGACTGCGTCAGCTCGGCCCCAGCAGCGCGGAACAGACCGCGCAGCGTCGGATCGATGCGGGCGATCGGCCATTTCGCCACCAGCGCCCGGTCGGTCATCTGGTCGATCCGCGCCTGATAGTTGACGGCATCGCTGACCAGCTTGCGGAACAGCGCGGCATCGCCCTCGACCATCTCGCCATCCTCGTATTCCGCACCGAAGCGGAAATCGAGGAATTCGCGCACCACCTGATCGGTCGTCTGGCCGGACTGTTCCATCTGGAACAGCGCCTGCACGGCATAAAGCCGGGCCGCCGATTTCATCTTGCGTTTCTGGTTCCCGGACAGGGGGGCGTCGGTGCTGGTCATGCGGTGGGGGATCCGTCGTTGTCGCCCGCCAGAAGGATCTCTTCTGAGGCGGGCCGGAAGCCTATGTTCTTTTTCTGGCTGCCCCACTTACGGCTGAGCGCGATCAGATGCAAGGCCGCAGCCGCAGCGCCGCCGCCTTTGTTCTGATCGGCGGGATCGGCCCGCACCTCGGCCTGGGGACGGTTTTCCACCGTCAGGATGCCGTTGCCGATGCACAGCCCCTGCAGACCCATCAGCTGGATCGCCCTGCTCGAGTCGTTGCAGACAGTGTCGTAATGGGTGGTTTCCCCACGGATCACGCAGCCGAGGGCGACGAATCCATCGTAGTTGGAATAGCGGTCCGCCATGGCGATGGCGGTCGGCACCTCCAGGGCGCCGGGAACTTCGGCGATGTCCCAGCTGCCGCCCGCGGCCTCGATCTCCGCCTTGGCGCCGGCGATCAGGTTGTCGGCGATATCCTTGTAATAGGGCGCGACCACGATCAGCAGCTTCACCGGCGTGTCGAAGACCGGGCGCGGCAGGATGTAATGGCTCTCATGTCCGGCCATGGCTCAGTCCTCCTTCAGGATCGGGCGGGTGCCGACGATCTGCAGACCGAAGGCATCGAGGCCCAGGTATTTGGTCTTCGTCGAATCGGTCAGCAGGATCAGATCTCTCAGACCCAGCTTGGCCAGGATCTGCGCCCCCAGCCCGGTCTGCTTGATGGTGCGCGGCCCCTCGTCCTCATCGGCGAAGAGCACGTTGCGCGGCTGCCGGAACAGGGTGACAACACCCCGTCCCTCGGCGGCGATGATCTCCATCGACCGGGGCAGCTGGCGCGCCGATTTCGGCCCCAGGCCGAGGATATCAGTGGCCTCATGCAGCGCATGGGTCCGGGTCAGCACCGGTTCAGGCGTGGTGATGTCGCCCTTGATCATCGCCACATGTTCGGTGCCATGGGTCTGGTCGGTGAAGATGCGCATGTCCCATTCGCCGCCGAATTCCGACATCACGGTGCGCCGCGCGGTCTCGCGCACGAGGTTGTCGTTGCGCGACCGGTAAGTGATCAGGTCCGAGATCGTGCCGATCTTCAGATCGTGTCGGCGGGCGAATTCCACCAGATCGGGCAACCGGGCCATGCTGCCGTCGTCCTTCATGATCTCGCAGATCACGCCAGCGGGCTTCAGCCCGGCCAGGCGGGCGATATCGACCGCGGCCTCGGTATGACCGGCGCGCACCAGAACGCCGCCCCGCTTGGCCCGCAGCGGAAACACATGGCCGGGGGTGGCCAGGCTCGCCATCGTGTTCTGTTCGTTGATCGCGGTGGCGATGGTATGGGCCCGGTCCCCGGCGGAAATCCCGGTGCTCACCCCCTCGCGCGCCTCGATCGAGACGGTAAAGGCGGTCTCGTGCCGCGAGGAGTTGTTGATCGCCATCATCGGCAGGCCCAGGCGTTCCACCCGCTCCGCCGTCATCGGCAGGCAGATCAGACCGCGGCCATGGGTGGCCATGAAATTGATCGCATCGGCATCGGCGAATTCGGCGGCGATGACCAGGTCGCCCTCGTTCTCGCGATCCTCGTGATCGACCAGAATGAACATGCGGCCCAGACGGGCGTCTTCGATGATATCCTCAATCGGGCTGATCGCATCGCGCAGCCCGGCTTCCACGGGGCCGGGGGTTTCAAAAGTCATGGGACAGCGGCCTTTCTTCCATCGCTTAGAAGGGCAGATAGACCACGGCGCCCACGATTGCCAGACCTACGGGCCCCCGCAGGCCTGCACAGCAGCCCTGCACGAGGCGAAAGCATGCAAAATCAAACAAATTTTCCTACCCTGCTCCGCGCCGGGCCGGTCAGCCGGTGGCGCGGAAGTATTCGCCCGCCGTCAGATAGGCCGCGGCGCGGCCGGCGGCCATCCATTCCGATTCCAGCGGCGCATCTCCGATCACCAGCACCCGGGCGCCGGACAGCCGTTCGGTGCGGATCAGCCCCTGCACCCGGTCCCGGATCTGCGTCCAGCTGTCGGTGAAGCGGGGGGCGGCATCGGCGGCATCCAGCACCGGGTTGGCAGTCAGCACCCGCTCCGGCGTCTGCGGCCGGTGGACCAGCGCCAGCTTGCGGGCGCGCCGCACCTGCTCCAGATGCTCCGCTTCGGGCACAGGAATACGGGCATCGCCGGCGAAGATGCGCAGCGCGTTGGAGGAAAACAGAAGCCCGGTGATATCGTCGCCGGAATACTGCCGCACCCGCGCATAGGTCTTGTAGTCCATTCCCAGTTCCGCCGCCCGGCTGATGCGCATCTGCAGCACCAGCTTGGGGATCGCATTGGGCATCAGCGCCCGCTGCGCCCGGCGCCACTGGTGAGTCCGCAACACCTGCCCCGGCTCCATCGACGGGCCGCCGTTATGGCCGATCCCGGCTGAGGCGGCGGGCGTTCCGGCGGCGCCCGCGGCGCTGGGAAGTCTGATGAGGCTCATGCGGCGTCTCCTGTTCGGTCCTCGGACCAGAGCTATGCCGACACCGGGGCGAAGGACATATCCCCCGGAACACCGGCGCCCGCCTCCGCCCCCGATCGCCGCGTCTCTGCCCAAGGACTGGGCAGACCGGGATGCGGGACCACCGGCGCCAGAGGTCAGCCGGCCTCGTTCAGCCGGGCGACATAGCGGGCCAGCGTATCGACTTCGAGGTTGATGCGATCGCCGACCCGGACCTGGCCCCAGGTGGTGACCTGCTGGGTATGGGGAATGACATTGATACCGAAGGTTTCGCCGGCCACCTCGTTCACCGTCAGCGAAGTGCCGTTCAGCGCCACCGATCCCTTCGGCGCGATGAAGCGCGCTAATGCCGCCGGCGCGCGGAAGGTGATGCGGGTGCTGTCGCCCTCCTCCGCCATGGCGATGACCTCGGCGACACCGTCGACATGGCCCGAGACGATATGCCCGCCCAGTTCGTCCCCCACCTTCAGGGCGCGTTCCAGGTTGACCTTCTTGCCGGTCTGCCAGCCGCCGCTGGGATCATTGTCGGTGCCACCGATATTGGTCTTTGACAGGGTCTCGGCCGAGATCTCGACATCGTACCAGTCCGGGCCGAGGTCGATCACCGTCAGGCAGACGCCGTCGCTGGCGATCGAGGCGCCGATATCGATGCCGGCGGTATCGTAATGCGTCGCGATCCGCGCCCGGAGATCGCCGCGCCGTTCCAGCTCGGTCACGGTGCCGACGTCGGTGATGATCCCTGTGAACATGGCGCTACTCCTGCCTTCTGCGACGCCCCCGAGGTAACGATCCGCCCTGCCCCCGGCAAGCCCCCGGTTGCACCTTCGCCGGCGCAGGGCCATAGTTTCGACAAAATAAACCGCTAATCATCGTTCAAATCTAGCGCATTAGGCTTTGGCCGGACAGGACAGCAGACGGGACGATGAGGCAGGCATTGAAGACAGATCAGGCCGAACGGGCATTTCTGTTCCTGCAGGGACCGCACGGCCCGTTCTTCAGCGGTCTCGCGACGCTGCTGCAAGCCGCCGGCGCCACCGTCTGGCGGGTCGGTTTCAACGCCGGCGACCGGATGTTCTGGCGCCATCGCGACAGCTACATCCCCTATCGGGGCCGGCCGGAAGACTGGCCGCAGCGGCTGGACAGCCTGCTGGCCGAACGGCGGATCACCGATATCGTGCTCTATGGCGACACCCGGCCGATCCATGCCGCCGCCGTCGCCGCCGCCCGGGCGCGCGGGCTGACGGTGCATGTCTTCGAAGAAGGCTACATGCGGCCCTACTGGATCACCTACGAACGCGGCGGATCGAACGGCAATTCCCGGCTGATGGAGATGAGCATCGCCGACATGCAGTCGGCGCTGGCGCTGTCGGACATGGAGGCGCCGCTGCCGCCGGCCAGCTGGGGCGACATGCGCCAGCATGTGTTCTATGGCGCGCTCTACCATTGGTTCGTGATGTTCTGGAACCGCGGCTACCGCAACTTCCGGCCACATCGGGCGCTGCCGGTCACCAAGGAATTCCAGCTCTATCTGAAACGGCTGGTGCTGATGCCGTTCCAGGCGATCGACCGGCGCATCGCCACCTGGCGCATCCGCAACGGCGGCTTTCCCTATCACCTGGCGCTGCTGCAGCTCGAACACGACAGCTCCTTCCAGATGCATTCGCCGTTCTCCTCGATGACCGAGTTTCTGGAGCGGGTGATCGCCGGCTTCGCCGAGGGCGCGCCACGGCACCATCACCTGGTGATCAAGGCGCATCCGCTGGAGGACGGCCGGGTGCCGGTGCGCGCCGAAACCCGCCGGCTGGCCCGGCAATACGGGATCGAGACCCGGGTACATTACGTGCGCGGCGGCAAGCTGGCGCAGCTTCTGAACGATGCCCGCAGCGCGGTCACGGTGAACTCCACCGCCGGCCAGCAGGTGCTGTGGCGCGGCATTCCGATCAAGGTCTTCGGCCGGGCCGTCTATGACAAGCCGGAGTTCGTCTCGACCCAGCCGCTGAGCGAATTCTTCGCCGCCGCCGGCCGTCCGGACAGCCGGGCCTACAAGGATTATCGCCGCTATCTGCTGGAAACCAGCCAGGTGCCCGGCGGCTTTTATTCCCGCCGTGGGCGCCGCCAGCTGCTGCGCCACGTGGTCGATATGATGCTCTCTCCCGAGGACCCCTATGACGCCCTGAAATCGGGCACAGCGGCACCGCGGCAACACCTGCGCGCGGTGACCTGACGGACGGGTGACGCAAGACTGGATTTTTATTCCCCTTTCCGGTAGCTTGGCAAAAAAACCTGAGGCAGAACAATAACAGGTCGAGGAGACCGAGCAGTGAAACCCATGACCCCCCGATGGGCTAAGCCCGTCGCTATGCTGGCTGTGCTTGCATTGCTGGCGGCTTGTGCATTGCCGCGAGTCGGCCCCAACAAACGAGAAATCTTCGCAGGATCGGTTCAGCGCGAGGGCGATGCCTTTGTCGTTTCGGTCAACGATCGCGTGACCCGGGCCACCGCGGTGACACCCGCCCTGGGCTTTTCCCGCTCCTTCGTCAGCGCCGGGCTGCTGACCTCCGACGCGATCCGCCCGGGCGACGTCCTCGGCCTGACCATCTGGGAAAACGTCGATGACGGGCTGCTGGCCAATCAGGGTACCAACGCCACCGTGCTGGACGAGGTGCAGGTCGACAGCGCCGGCTATATCTTCGTCCCCTATGCCGGCCGGCTGCGCGCCTCGGGCCGCACTCCGGACGAACTGCGCGAGACCATCACCCAGCGGCTGCAGGACCAGACCCCCGATCCGCAGGTGCAGGTGCGCCGCGTCGCCGGCGACGGCTCGACCGTCTCGCTGGCCGGCTCGGTCGGTGCTCCGGGCGTCTATCCGATCGAACGCCCGACCCGGACGCTCAGCGCCATGCTGTCGCGCGCCGGCGGCCTGACCATTCGCCCCGGCGTCGCCCAGGTCACCGTCAACCGCGGCGATCAGCGCGGCAAGATCTGGTATCAGGACCTCTATGACAACCCCAGCCTCGACATCGCGCTGCGCAGCGGCGACCGTATTCTGGTCGAGGAAGATACCCGCGCCTTCACCGCGCTCGGCGCCACCAGCCAGCAGGCCCGCGTCCCCTTCGAGACCCAGCAGCTGTCGGCGCTGGAGGCCATCGCCCAGGTCGGCGGTCTGATCTCCACCTCCTCCGACCCCACCGGCGTCTTCATCTTCCGCAACGAACCGGCGGAAATCGCCAATCAGGTGCTGGGCCGTGACGATCTGCAGGGGGCGCAGCGCATGGTCTACGTGCTGAACCTGACCGAGCCCAACGGAATGTTCGTCGCCCGCGATTTCGTGGTGCGCGACGACGATACCCTCTATGTCACCGAGGCGCCCTACGCCCAGTGGACCAAGACCATCTCGCTCATTGCCGGGTCGATCACCCCGGTGGCCAGCGTCCAGTCGCTCGCCGGCGGCTAACCGCATGAGCGCCCGATCCGGGACAGAGACAGCCGGGGGCCAGCGCCCCCGGCTTTTCGTTTTCAACGGCGGTTTCCTGACCCAGCGCCGGCTCAGGCGCATGCTACGCCTCGCCGGCCACAGCCTGCATCTGGGCCTGCCCGGGCACGACGACGCCGTCGCCGTCTGGGGCAACAGCCCCACCGCCCATCGCGGCCTGTCGGTCGCCGCGCGCCGGCAGGTTCCGGTGCTGCGGGTAGAGGATGCCTTCCTGCGCTCGCTCCACCCCGGCCGGGCGGGAGAGCCGCCGATCGGGCTGAACCTCGACTGGTCGGGGCCGCATTTCGACCCGGCCCGGCCCTCCGACCTTGAGACGATCCTCGCCCGCCACCCGCTGGACGACAGCGCGATGATGGCCCGCGCCCGCGACGCCATCGCCCGGATGCGTGAGATCGGACTGACCAAATACAGCGGTTTCGATCCCGATGCCCCGCTGCCCGAGGCGCCCTATGTGCTGGTGATCGACCAGACCCGCGGCGATGCCTCTGTCACCGCCAGCGGCGCCGATCTGGCCCGGTTCCGCGAAATGCTGGTCTTCGCTCAGGTCGAACACCCCGGCATGAAAGTGGTGATCAAGACCCACCCGGAAACCCGCGCCGGCTATCGCCCCGGCCATTTCGGCCCCGAGGACGCAAACGACCGGGTCAGCCTGCTCAGCGATCCGGTCGATCCCTGGGCGCTGATGGAGGGCGCGGTGGGGGTCTATACCGTCTCCTCTCAAATGGGGTTCGAGGCGATCCTGGCCGGCCACCGCCCACGCGTCTTCGGCCAGCCCTTCTATGCCGGCTGGGGGCTGAGCGAGGATGAATACCCGCTGCCGCGGCGCCAGCGCCGGCTGACCCGGGCACAGCTGTTTGCGGCGGCGATGATGATCTATCCGATCTGGTACGATCCCTATCGCGATGCGCTGTGCCCGCTGGAAACCGCGCTGGACACGCTGGAGGCGCAGGTGCGGGCCTGGCGCGAAGACCGTCATGGCTGGGTCGCCTCCGGCATGCGGCTGTGGAAGCGGCGCCCGCTGCAGGCGGTCTTCGGCACCGAAAAGCCGATCATCTTCACCGACGATCCAGACAAGGCGCAGGCCTTGGCCACGGCGGGCGGACGGCGGCAGATGGCCTGGGCGTCGAAGGCCAGTCCCGCGTCCGGTCTGGTCCGGGTCGAGGACGGGTTTCTGCGATCGCGCGGCCTCGGTGCCGATCTGGTGCCGCCGCTGTCGCTGGTGACAGACGATCTCGGCATCTACTACGACCCCGGCCGGCCCAGCCGGCTGGAACGGCTGATCGAGGCCCGCGCCGATCTGCGCGCCGATCAGGACCTGCGGGCGGAGCGGCTGATCGCCCGGATCACCGCCGCCGCGCTCAGCAAGTACAACCTCGGCGGCACATGCCCCGCCCTGCCCGAGGGGCACCGCATCCTGGTGCCCGGCCAGGTGGAAGACGATGCCTCGATCCTCACCGGGACGGTGGCGGGACAGCGCGGCAATCTCGATCTGCTGCGGGCGGCGCGCGCCGCCAATCCCGACGCGGTGCTGATCTACAAGCCCCACCCCGATGTCGAGGCCGGGCTGCGCCGGGGCGCGGTGGAGCAGCCGGAGGCCTTCGCCGACCTGGTGGCGCGGAACGCCGATCCGATGGCGCTTCTCTCCGAGGTGCAGGAGGTCTGGACCCTGACCTCCCTGCTGGGGTTCGAAGCGCTGCTGCGCGGGCTGCCGGTGACCACGTTGGGCGCGCCCTTCTACGCCGGCTGGGGGTTGACCCGGGATCTGGGTCCGGTGCCGGCGCGGCGTCAGGCACGCCCCGGTCTGCACGGGCTGGCCCATGCGGTGCTGATCGACTACCCTCGGTATTTCGATCCCAGGACCGGCCTGCCCTGCCCGGCCGAAGTGGTGGCCGAGCGGCTGGCGACCGGCGATCTGCCCCGCCCCCGCCTAGCCAACCGCAGCCTTGCCAAGTTGCAGGGGATCTTCGCCAGCCGCGCACATCTGTGGCGGTGACACCAGACGGCGGTGGTTCAAGGGGGCGCTGCCCCCGTCTCCTGCGGAGAGACTTCCCCGGGATATCTAGAGCCAGAAAAAGGACGGGGCTGAGTGGCGCAGGAACAAACAGGCCGATGGACAGTTCCCAGCCGCGAACAGGCGGAGCCCCGAGAGGCGCAGGGATAAGCCGCGCGCGGTGGCCGTTCGGCAGGAACGGGCAAAACGCCGGGTAAGGCTTGCTCAAAAGCGCCCGCCCTGGGCAGGACCGAAAAGCTCAGCCGGGGATCAACGCCCGGCACCAGCGGGTCATCACGTCGCCGTCGATGGCGCGGGTTTCGACCAGATCGAACCGCGGCGCCTCATCCAACCGGCCAAGCCCCAGCGCGCCGATCGCCGGCAGGCCTTCAGCCCCGATGGTCAGCCCGGCGGTGAAGCCGACCAGCTCATCGACCAGATCGTCGCCCAAGAGCGAGGCGGCCAGCGCGCCGCCGCCTTCGCAGAACACCCGCGTCAGCCCCGCAGCCCCCAGCTGGCGCAGCATATCGGCCGGATCGACCTGCGGACCGCGCAGCGCACAGGGGATCAGCCGGGCGCCCAGCCCTTCCCAGGCGCGCACCCGTTCGCTGTCCACCCCGGGCCCGTGGCAGAGCCAGAGCGGCACCTCGGCGGCGCTGCGGGCCAGCTGGCCCAGAAGCGGCAGGTCGAGATGGCGCGAGACCACCACCCGCACCGGCTGGCGACTGGCCCCCATGTCGCGCACCGTCAGCGCCGGATCGTCGGCCCGCGCGGTCCCGGCGCCGACCATCACCGCATCGTGGCGCGCCCGCATCGCATGCACCGCCCGCCGGGCGCCGGGCCCGGTGATCCACTGGCTGTGACCGGTGGCGGTGGCGATACGTCCGTCGAAACTGGAGGCCATCTTCAGCGTCACCAGCGGCCGACCCTGTTCGGTCCTGAGAAAGAAACCGGCGTGATCGCGAGCAGCCTCATCGGCGAGAACGCCGGTCACCACCTCGATCCCGTGGCGGCGCAGCCGGTCGAACCCCTGGCCCGAGACGCGCGGATCGCTGTCCTCCAGCGCCGCGACCACCCGCGCCACGCCGGCGCCGATCAGCGCATCGGCGCAGGGCGGGGTCTGACCATGATGAGAGCAGGGCTCCAGCGTGACATAGGCGGTCGCGCCGCGCGCCTTTGGTCCCGCCTGCGCCAGCGCCTGCGGTTCGGCATGCGGCCGGCCACCCGGCGCGGTCCAGCCGCGGCCGACGATCCGCCCGTCCCTGACGATGACGCAGCCCACCGCAGGGTTCGGCCAGCAGGCGCCCTGAGTGCGCCGGCCCAGCGACAGAGCCAGCGCCATGTAACGTTGATCCTGATCGCTCACTCTTCCGGGGCCGGGTTGGGACGCAGTTCCGAGACGAAGCTTTCGAAATCGTCCGCGGCCTGGAAGTTCTTGTACACGCTGGCAAAGCGCACATAGGCGACGGTATCGATCCGGGCCAGCGCCTCCATCACGATCTCACCGATCCGTTTCGAGGGGATATCGGTTTCACCCATGCTCTCCAGCCGCCGCACGATGCCGGAGATCATCTGATCGATGCGCTCGGGCTCCACGGGGCGTTTCTGCATCGAGATGCGGATCGAACGTTCCAGCTTGTCGCGGTCGAAATCCTCGCGCTTGCCGGAGGTCTTGATCACCACCAGATCGCGCAGTTGCACCCGCTCATAGGTGGTGAAACGGCCACCGCAGGCCGGACAGAACCGGCGCCGGCGGATGGCGGCATGATCTTCCGCCGGCCGGGAATCCTTCACCTGCGTGTCGATATTTCCGCAAAACGGGCAGCGCATGTGCCGTTCCCCTCTTCTGACCGCCCCGACCGCCCCAGTTTCTGGTTGTGGAGGTCCCGGCATAGTTATCCACAACTATAGGCTGCCCGCTAGGGTTTGGGTAGAGGGGAAATGCAGCCGCAATATGCGGACCTCGGATCCGGGGAAACCGGCGCGATGCGGTTTTTTCCCACCCTCCTGTCGCAGATCGCAGGCCTGGTCCGTTTTCTCTCTGATGGCCGCCGCAACGGCTGTCGCGCTCCCCAGCCCCGAACATCCCTCAAAGGAGCAGAGGACCATGACACCAAAACCGAAACTCGTCGCGCTGCTGGCGCTGGCAACCATGCTGCTGGCAGGGCTGGCCGCCTATACGCCAGAACGGCCGGCCGCAGAGCTCGAACAGAAATACAGCGATGCCCCCCGTTTTGCCGAAATCGACGGGCTGCGCCTGCACTACCGCGACGAGGGCAGCGGCCCGGCGCTGCTGTTGGTGCACGGTTCCAACGCCGCGCTGCAGACATGGGCCGGCTGGACCAACATTCCGGCGGAAGACTTCAGAGTGATCGCGCTGGACCTGCCCGGGCACATGTTCCCGCCCCGCAATGGCGCGGAAATCCGCAAAGGGTGCACAAGCGCAACGGTTTCCCCTAGGATAGCCGCATATTTCATCCATTCCGCCGCAGCGAGATTTGAGCCATGGCCTTCACCCGCGTCTTTCAGGACTTCAACCGGACCTGGCTGCAGATCGGCGACGGTGCCGGTGATATCTTCACCGGCGATGGCACCGTCCCGAGCGGTCCCCATAAGGGCAGCTTCCAGACCAGGGACGAAATCCGCGCCGGGGGCGGCGACGATTTTCTGGACGGAGAGAGAGGCCGCAACCTGCTGTTCGCTGAGGCCGGTGACGACCGGATCACCCTGGGCGATGTCGGCGACGGGCTGGCCTGGGACCGGGCCTATGGCGGCGCCGGCTCGGACATATTCTACGGCAGCACCACCAGGCCGATCGACGGCAAGGTGCATCTGGCCAACGGCGGCGCCGGCGCCGACAGCTTCTGGTTTCACCTGACCCCCGACGCCGCCGATCTGCGCGGCGACACGGTCTTTGTCGACGGCATCGCCGCGGTCAAGCTGAAGTCCATCGAAACCGTGATCGGCAGCGCCCACGACGATGTGCTGCGCGCCGGCGGCGCCACCTTCGAACTGATCGGCGGCAGCGGCGACGACAGGCTGGTCGCCAACCCGCTGGAAAATCCCGGGCACCCCGACCGGGGCAGCACGCTTGTCGGCGGCGTGGGCGCGGATGTGCTGCGCGGCGGCGGCTATCGGGATGTTCTCTTCGATCATTTCGACCCGAGAACTGGCCCGCCGGCCAGCACAGATGCCGATCTGGACAGGCTCTATGGCGGCGGCGGCGCGGACCTGCTGTTTTCCTTTTCCGGCGATGACAAGCTGGTGGGCGGCGCCGGGCGCGACATCATCCGCTCCCTTTCGGGCAACGATATCATTCACGGCGGCGACGGCGCCGATACCATCCTGTTCGGCGCCCCCGGCCACTGGAGCCTGGATATCACCCGCACTCAGGGCAGCCTCTATGGGGTGAGTATCGATGGGGGCACCGATGGCCGGGGCGGCGACACGGTCGATTTCTCCATGGTGACGCTGTCCACCGGGGCGCTGCTGCGCGGGCTGGAAATCAATCTCGGGGTTGGCAAGGGCTGGAACCTCGCCTCTCCGGACGGGCCGCAGAAGTTCCGCATTCGCGAGATCGAACATGTTGCCGGCACCGAACGAAGCGATGTGCTGACCGGCTCGGCCGAGGGCAACACGCTGCTGGGGCTGGGCGGCGAGGATATCATCCGGGGCGGCGCCGGCCGGGACCAGCTCGATGGCGGCGCCGGCAGCGACCGGCTGTTCGGCGGTGCCAATCGCGATCTGCTCTATTCGGATTTCGACGGCGATATCCTGCAGGGCGGTTCCGGGATCGACCGGTTCGACTTCACCCGCACCGATTTCACCCGCTCCGGTCTCACCGCCCGCATCGTCGATTACGATCTGCGCGAAGCGGTCCTGACCGATTGGGAGGGGCTGTTCCATCTCGACATCAAGGACACCACCGAAGGGGCGCTGGTCACCGGCGATGGCGGCGTCACCAATATCCTGTTCGAGGGCATCCGCGCGGCCGACCTGGCGTTGGACCGGTTCTTTTTCCACCCGCCGTCAGAAGACGACTTCTAGCCGCGCTCAGCCCAGGTGAGCGGCGACCTCGCGCCGGTGCGGCGCGGTCCGATGTTCGAAAAGGTAAATTCCCTGCCAGGTTCCGAGCCGCATACGCCCATCCATCACAGGAACAGACAAGCTGACCGGCATCATCGCCGCCTTGATATGGGCTGGCATATCGTCCGGTCCCTCATAGGTATGGGTCAGATAGCGCATCGTCGGGTCGGTGGTGGGCGGCACCAGCCGGTGAAAGAAGGCCCGCAGATCGCTCTGCACCTCCGGGTCGGCATTTTCCTGGATCAACAGCGAACAGGAGGTGTGACGCACGAAAAGCGTCAGCACCCCATCGCTCGCCTCCACCCCGCGCAGCCAGCCGGCCACATCGGCGGTGAATTCATAGAGCCCTTGGCCCCGGGTCGAAATGGTGAAACTCGTCTGCATGCGCGCAGTTAGGCCCGGCCGGCGCACGAAGGCAAGGCGCCGGTGCCGAGCCGCTCAGCCGGCGGCATAGGCGCGGCGGGCTTCGGCGATCGGAGAGGCATGCAGCTCCGCCCAGTCGATCAGCGCCCCAAGCGGCCCCAGCAGCGACAGGCCCATCTCGGTCAGACGGTATTCGACACTGGGCGGCTTGGTGGGAAAGACCTCCCGCGCGATCAGCCCGTCCCGCTCCAGATCGCGCAGCGACTGGGTCAGCATGCGTTTGGAGATATCCGGCAGCGCCCGGCCGATGGCGTTGAACCGCGCCGGTCCCTTCGACAGCTCCATCAGGATCAGCGTGGTCCATTTCGCCGCAACGTGATCCAGCACGTGGCGCACCGGGCATTTGGACAGATCCTGCCCCTTCTGTTTCCAGACTTCCAACCGGTCGAGGGCAACGGCATCGCGCATGGTGGTTCCCTTCGTGTAACCTGGGCAGAAAAACCTGCCTCCTTTTCAGAGGTCAAATAGGTCTCTATCTGAGACCTGTCAACGATTGAAGACTAAAAGGAGTCTCTCATGTCCACCCCTCTTCTCATGGTGACCGGCGCCTCCGGTCAGCTGGGCCAGCTGGCCGTCGCCCATCTGAAAACCCTGGTGCCCGCGTCGCAGATCGTGGCGCTGGTCCGCAAACCCGAGGTCAAGGCCGCCTATGAGGCGGACGGCATCGCCGCCCGCATCGGCGATTACGACGATGTCGAAGGGCTCACCACCGCCTTCGCCGGTGTCGACCGTCTGCTGTTGATCTCTTCCAGCGCGGTGGGCGAACGCGCCCGCCAGCACGGCAATGTCATCGCCGCCGCCAAGGCCGCCGGCGTCGGCTTCATCGCCTATACCTCGATCCTCGACGCCGCGACCTCGCCGATGGCGCTGGCCGAAGAGCACAAGGCCACCGAGGCGATGCTGGCCGAGAGCGGCATTCCCCACGCGCTGCTGCGCAACGGCTGGTACACCGAAAACCTGCTGGCCAGCCTGCCCACCGATCTGGAGCTCGGCCAACATTTCGGCTGCGCCGGAGAGGGCCGCTTCGCCACCGCGACGCGCAAGGATTATGCCGAAGCCGCGGCCATCGTTCTGGCGGGCGGCGATCACGCCGGCAAAACCTATGAACTGGCCGGCGACAGCGATTTCACCCTTACCGATTTCGCCGCCGCGCTGAGCAAACTGGCCGGCAAGCCAGTCAGCTATACCGATATGCCGGAAGAGGCCTATACCGCCGCTCTGGTTCAGGCCGGCCTGCCTGAAGGCTTCGCCGCCATCCTCGCCGACAGCGACGCCAAGGCCGCAGGCGGCGCGCTGACCACCACCAGCAAGGACCTGTCGCAGCTGATCGGCCATCCGACCACGCCGCTGGCCACCACCATCGCCGCCGCCCTGGCCGGCTGATCCCGACAAGGCCTCGGCCTGCCGCGGCGGGCCGGGGTCGCCCCTCAGGGGCGCATGGACCAGGGGAAGCTGTCGAACTTGCCGCCATAGCAATATTGCTGGGCCATCGACGCGCTGAGATTATCGCCCACACGTTTCACGCTGAGGCTGAGGCCAGGCGTGGTATCGGCCCCTTTCGGCGCGGTCAGCGCGAATTGCACCGCCCGCTTGCCGGCAGAGCTGGCAGAGGGCCCGACCGGCGCCCAGAGAAAAATCCGCTGCGCCGCCGCCACGCCCAACACGCTGCGGGCATAATCGCCCGCCCCGCACCAGTAGTCTTGCGCCCCGGACCCGGCGCGGCCGACCACCTCGAACACCCCTTGCCCCAGATCGTGAACCTGATGACCGTTCTGCGCCCGCCAGGCCAGAGCGGCCCCTGGCAGCGCCGTCAGCAGGGCGACACCCAACAGCATCTGTCTCATGATCTTACTCCTCACACTCAGGCACCGGCCTCAGGGCCGGGCCGGATTACGGTCGCAATAGCTGCGCGCCTGTTGCACCGACATGTGATCGCCGGGCGACAGCCTGTTGGTCAGAATGATCGGGAACCGGTCGTTCAGCGGTGCATTGGCCCGCGCGGCAGCCGCGCCACTCAGGCCCGCCGCCACCGGATCGAGGGTGAATTGCACCGCCGATTTGCGCCCGGTGGTCGCGCTGGGGCCACGCCCGCGCACCACGAACAGCGGATCGGTCCAGCTGGCCCCCAGCACCCGCTGGGCGTAATCGGATGCACCGCACCAGTAATCCCCAGCGCCGGAGGCCGTCCGCGGGATCACTTCGAACACGGCCGCATCGACCGGATAGGCACGCATGTTCCGCCCCACCCGATCTGCGGCCGCCAGGCTGGGAAAGCTGAGGATCATGGCCGAAACACCGGCCAGGACGAAAGAAAACCGTTTCATGGCTGTGACCTTCAGAGATTTTTCAAGTGTAACATAGGACTGCGCAACCGCCGCGAACAGCGGCGCAGAGACGCAGGGTAAATCATGGCGGCGGACCGCCGACAAAAACGCCCGCGCAGGGAGCAGACCTGCGCGGGCGTCGATAGCGTCGGTTTTCCGGGCTTACTGATCGAGGAAGCTGCGCAGCTTGCGCGAGCGGCTCGGGTGCTTCAGCTTCCTGAGCGCCTTCGCCTCGATCTGACGGATCCGTTCGCGGGTGACCGAGAACTGCTGACCAACCTCTTCCAGCGTGTGATCGGTGTTCATGCCGATGCCGAAACGCATCCGCAGAACCCGTTCCTCGCGCGGGGTCAGGCTGGCCAGAACACGGGTGGTGGTTTCCTTCAGGTTTTCCTGAATCGCCGAGTCCAGCGGCAGAACCGCGTTCTTGTCCTCGATGAAATCGCCCAGCTGGCTGTCTTCCTCGTCGCCGATCGGCGTTTCGAGAGAGATCGGCTCCTTGGCGATCTTCATCACCTTGCGGACCTTCTCCAGCGGCATCTGCAGCTTTTCGGCCAGTTCCTCCGGGGTCGGCTCGCGGCCGATCTCATGCAGCATCTGGCGACCGGTGCGGACCAGCTTGTTGATCGTCTCGATCATATGGACCGGGATCCGGATGGTGCGTGCCTGATCGGCGATCGAGCGGGTGATCGCCTGACGAATCCACCAAGTGGCGTAGGTCGAGAACTTGTAGCCGCGACGATATTCGAACTTGTCCACCGCCTTCATCAGGCCGATGTTGCCTTCCTGAATAAGATCAAGGAACTGCAGCCCGCGGTTGGTGTATTTCTTGGCGATGGAGATCACCAGGCGCAGGTTCGCCTCGACCATTTCCTTCTTGGCCTGACGCGCCTCTTTCTCGCCCTTCTGGACCTGCTGCACGATGCGGCGGAATTCGCTGATGTCGAGACCGACGTATTGACCGACCTGGGCCATATCGGCGCGCAGTTCCTCGATCTTGTCAGAGCTGCGCTCGATCAGCATCTGCCAGCCCCGGCCCGACTTCTGGCTCATCTCGTCCAGCCAGGTCGGATCCAGTTCGCGGCCGCGATATTCGTCGATGAATTCGCGCCGGTTGATCCGGGCCTGGTCGGCCAGTTTCACCATCGACCCGTCGATCGACATCACCCGCTTGTTGATGCCGTAGAGCTGGTCGATCAGCGCCTCGATCCGGTTGTTGTGCAGATGCAGACCGTTCACCAGTTCGACGATCTCGGAGCGCAGTTTCTGGTACTGCGCCTCCTGCGTATCGCTGAAGGCGCCGCTGTCGCTGAGCGTGGCGGCGATCCGGTCGTCCTGCATCTCGGACAGTTCGGAATAATTGTTGGCGATCCGCTCCAGCGTGCTCAGCACCTGATCCTTCAGCGCCGCTTCCATCGCGGCCAGCGACATGTTGGCCTGATCGTCGTCTTCGTCGTCGTCCTTGGCGATCGGGTTGCCGTCGGCATCGAGCTCGGGGCCGCTGTCGCTTTCGGATTTCTTCGCCGCACCGCCGGCCGACACGATGGGCTCGGCCACGCCGTCGTCGTCCTCCAGCTGATTGCCGAAGGTCGCCTCGAGGTCGATCACGTCGCGCAGCAGAATGTCTTCGGACAGAAGTTCGTCGTGCCAGATGGTGATCGCCTGGAAGGTCAGCGGGCTTTCGCACAGCCCGGCGATCATCGTGTTGCGCCCGGCCTCGATCCGCTTGGCGATGGCGATCTCGCCCTCGCGCGACAGCAGCTCGACCGACCCCATCTCACGCAGATACATGCGCACCGGGTCATCCGTGCGGTCCAGCTTCTCGGTCTGCTGGTTGGCGAGCGTCACCTCACGGGCGTCGGAGGTGGTAACCACCTCGGTCGAGCCCTTGTTCTGCTCTTCTTCCTCGGCCTCTTCGTCCTCGATGATGTTGATGCCCATCTCGGAAAGCATGGACATCACATCTTCGATCTGCTCCGAACTGACCTGATCGGGAGGCAGAACCTGGTTCAGCTGATCATAAGTGATGTAGCCTTTCTCGCGGGCCTCGGCGATCATCTTCTTGACCTGGGCCTGGCTCATGTCCAGCGAGATTTCCTGTTCCTGTTCCTCAGGCTTCTGGTCGTCGGTGTCCTTAGCTGCCATTCGGTGCTCCTGCAGAGGCGTGGGGCGATTCGCTCGGATCCGAATCATCGGATAATCCCGCGATTCGGTCATCGGTTCGCCCGGTTGTCCACCTCTATTCGTTACAAAATTCCGCCTCAACGGCCCGATTTGGAATAGCTGATCCGGCTCAGCAGGTCGTCGAAGGCGTCTCGCTCCTCGCGGTTGATGCGGGCGCCGTTTTCTCCGGTGTCATATTCCACCTTGTTTTCGGCACCGGCACTGCGCATGGCGCGATCCCGCTCCCGTGCCGCCTGTCCCAGGCGCCAGGTCACGGCCTCATCCGCCATACCGGTCAACTCTTCCTCGGCCTCGGCGACCTCGGCATAAAGCCCGCGCCGCGCTTCGAGTTTTGCGAGTTCCTCGGCCAGTGTCATTCGGGCCAGGTCGATATCGCCGGGTTTGCGCACGCAGGGGCTGATTGCGACATGGCGCAAGGCAAAGAGGTTTTCAAGGGCCTCCGGCCCCGCCGCCGCGGCGATTCTGTCTTTGAGTGCCTCGGAAGCCTCATCCGCGTGCCGCAGGATCAGATCGCGCAGCAGCGCGTGGTCGGGATCGCTGCAGGTCATCCGCTCGATCCGGTGTTCGAATTCCGGCACCAGCCCCGGCGCCAGAATCGCGGTGGCCAGAATCACCGCCTCGCGCAGCTGGGTCTCCGCCTGTTCGCCGGCGGCGACCAGAAGCGAGGTCTTGGTGCTGGGTTGCGGCGCCAGCGGCTGGCCGCGACCGGCCCAGGGCGCCCGGGCGCCGCGGCCGGGCTTGCCACCGCCCTTGCCGCCGCCGCCACCGGGCACGAAGGCCTCCCGCGCCGGCTTACGCGACCGGAACAGCTCCCAGCGCAGGTCCTTGATCGCCTCGCCGTAATGGCTGCGGATCGAGGGGTCGCGGATCAGCCGCAGCTTCTCGCGCAGCGCCTTGTCCAGCGCGGCGCGGCGTTCGGGACTATCGAAATTGCGCCCCTCGGTCTCCCGCTGCCACAGCAGGTTGACCATCGGCTGCGCCTGATCCAGCACCGCCTGCACCGCGCCGGCGCCCTCGGCCCGGATCAGATCGTCAGGGTCCTGGCCATCTGGCATCAGCGCGAACCGCAGCGATTTTCCCGCCTCCAGCAGCGGCAGCGCCAGATCGATCAGCCGCAGCGCCGCGTTGATCCCGGCCTTGTCGCCGTCGAGCGCGATGATCGGCTCGTCGGCGATGCGCCAGAGCATCTGCAGCTGGTTATCGGTGACCGCCGTGCCCAAGGGGGCGACCGCGGCCTGGAACCCGGCCTCGGACAGCGCGATCACGTCCATATAGCCCTCGGCCACGATCAGCGGCATCCCCTTGCCCGCCGCCACCCGCGCCGGCCCGTGGTTGAACAGGCTGCGCCCCTTGTCGAACAGATCGGTCTCGGGCGAGTTCAGGTATTTCGCATTGTCGTTCGGATCCATCGCCCGGCCGCCAAAGGCGATGGCGCGGCCACGGGCGTCGCGGATCGGGAACATGATGCGGTTGCGGAAGGTATCATAGGGTTTGCCGCCCTTGGTCGAGGGCTTGGCCAGCCCGGCGCCCAGGATCAGTTCCTCCTCCACCCCCTTGGCGCGCAGCTGATCCCACAGGTGTTGCCAGCCCTCCGGCGCGAAGCCGATTTCCCAGCGTTCCAGTGCCGCCGGGCTGAGCCCCCGGCGGGTCAGGTAGTCCCGCGCCGGCCCGGCCACCCCGGTCCGCAGCTGCAGGCGGAAGATCTGTACCGCCTGTTCCATCACCTCGGCCAGCTGGCTGCGGCGGTCGGCCTTCTGCTGGGCGCGCGGGTCGCGCTTGGGCAGTTCCATCCCCGCCTCACGCGCGAGGATTTCGACCGCCTCCATGAACGAGACGTTTTCGGTTTCCTTCACGAAGGAGATCGCATCCCCCTTCGCGTGGCAGCCGAAGCAGTAATAAAAGCCCTTGCGGTCATCGACATGAAAAGACGCGCTCTTTTCGTGATGAAACGGGCAAGGCGCCCACATGTCGCCCTTGCCCTGGTTCGATTTGCGCGTGTCCCACATGACCTTGCGCCCGACCACCTGGGTCAGCGAGGTGCGGTTGCGCAATTCATCGAGGAATCCGGGAGGCAGTGACATCGGGGGCGTTGGATCCGCTTAGTTGTTGAGCTGCTTGATCATCTCCTGGCGCTGATCCCAGACCGCAATGCACTGGTCCTTCCAGATCGCGCCGAAATCGTTGCCCCGCAGGTCCTTGCGGCGCAGCTGATAGATATAGTCGGCCATGCCTGGGATCGCGGCATTGAACTGCGCCGGCCAGCCGGGATTGCCGGCGGCGATATGCGCCGCCACCTTGTCCTGGGCGACCCGGTCCAGCCGCGCCTGCTGCACCGCCGCCATCACCTGCCCCTCATAGCCGCAGCTTTCTTCCTTGCTCAGCTCCTGCTCGGCCAGCGCCGGCAACGCCAGGGCGGACACGCCGACGGCAATAGCGGCTGCAAACACGGAAAGGGGGCGGATCGTCATCGGGCGGCTCCTGAATCGGTTGGGATGGCCCAGATTACCCCCGCGCGGCGGCCGCTTCCATCGCCGTTTTCAGATCATGCAGCAAAGTGCCGGCCATCGAGCGGTAGACCAGGATCAGAAAGCCGTGATCGTCCAGCCGGGTGAGCGAGGCCGGCATATGGCCGAGCTGGCTGCGCAGCGTCGCGCCCGGCGCAAAAACCGCGCGCCTGAGGTCGACCGGCACCAGCCGCGCCAACACCGCCTCGGCCGCCTCCCCCTGCAGCCGCACCGCCGCCCATGCATCGGACTGATCGGCCAGCGCCGCCATGTCCTCCAGCGCCGGATCGGCCACCGCCCCGGTCAGCAGCGCCTGATCGCGGCCGAACCAGATCAGCCGGACACCGGCCCCGGTCAGGCTGCGGTTGGGCTGCGGCCAGCCCAGCCCGTGGGCGGCCGCCAACGCCGCGGCCAGATCGGCCTGCCGCCCGCGGTAGGGCGCGATGGAGGTCATCGGCCCCAGCGTCTCCTCCGTCACCGTCGCGGCGCCGATGGTCAGGGGCAACCGCCCCGCGCAGGGGGATTTCGCAGTCAGTTCAGCCACGTGCGCGCCCTCCTTCTGGATCGAAGAACACCGGGGCCACCACCTCGCACAGGGTTTCCACCCCGCGCAGGTGATCGACCATTTTCACCACCTCGCCCAGCCGCTCCGGCCCGCGGCTCAGAAAGCCGAGCGCGATCTGATGCCCCAGCGTCGGCGAAAACGCGGTGGAGGACACCCAGCCCTGATCGTTCGCACGCAGCGGCTCGGCCTCTGCCGCGAAAAGATGCGCGCCGGCGGTGATCAGCTTCACCGCGCCCACCGGTTTCAGCCCGACCAGCCGCTGCCGGTCCGCGGCCAGCAGGCCGGGACGCTGCGCCAGGGTCTTGCCGATGAAATCCTTCTTCGACGACAGCATCCGCCCCAACCCCAGATCGAAGGCAGTGGTGCGCCCATCGATCTCGGCATGGGTGATCAGTCCCTTTTCGATGCGCAGCACGTTCAGCGCCTCCATCCCGTAGGGACCGCCGCCCAGCCCCTCGGCGCGGGCCACCAGTTCGCGAAACAACGCCTCGCCGTACCGCGCCGGCACCGCCAGCTCATAGGCATGTTCGCCCGAGAAGGAGATGCGGAAGAGCCGCCCCGCCACCCCCATGACCGAGACCTCGCCGCAGGCCATGAACGGCCAATCGCCATCGGCCAGCGGCGCATCGAGCAATCCGTTCAGCAGCGCCCGCGCCCACGGCCCGGCGACAGCGAACTGCGCCCATTGCTCGGTGACCGAGATCAGCCGCACATCCCAGTCCGGATGCAGCCCCTGGGTGACGAACTCCAAATGCCGCATCACGTCCCCGGCGGCGGCGGTGGTGGTGGTCATCAGGTATTGCTGGTCCGCCAGCCGGGCGGTGGTGCCGTCGTCCATCACATAGCCGTCTTCGCGCAGCATCAGCCCGTAGCGCACCCGCCCGACCTGCAGGGAACCGAAGCCGTTGGTATAGACGAAGTCCAGAAGCCGCGCCGCGTCCGGGCCCTGAATGTCGATCTTGCCCAGAGTGGAGACATCGCAGATGCCCACCGCCTCGCGCACCATCCGCACCTCGCGGTCGCAGGACTGCCGCCAGGTCTTCTCCCCCGGCGCCGGAAAGAAGGACGGCCGATACCATAGCCCCGCCTCGATCATCGGCGCGCCTCGGTCCAGGCTGGCGGCATGGCTGGTGGTCTGCCGCTCCGGCGCGAAGCCCTTGCCGCTGCCGCCCGCCCCCAGCGCCGCGATGGCCACCGGGCTATAGGGCGGGCGAAAGCCGGTCGCCCCGGTTTCGGGGATGCTGCGGCCGGTGACATCGGCCAGCACCGCCAGCGCGGCGACGTTCGAGCTCTTGCCCTGATCGGTGGCCATCCCCTGCGTGGTATAGCGCTTCATATGCTCGACCGAGCGGAAGTTCTCCGCCGCCGCCTGCTTGACGTCCTTCACCGTGACATCGTTCTGGAAATCCAGCCAGGCGCGACCGCGCCCCGCCACAGCCCAGAGCGGGGTGATCCGATAGGGATCGTCCTCTGCCTCCGGCACCACCACCGGCGGCGCGGTACGCCCCAGATCCTCCAGCGCCGCCCGCGCCGCCGCCGCCCCCTCGCGCAGGCAGCCGGCGGTTGAGAAGGTGCCGTTGCAGGCCCCGGCGGCACTGAGCCCCGGCACCGCCCCCGGCGCCGGCACGAAGGCGGCGATATCCTCGCGCCAGTGCGGGCGGGTGTTCATGTGGCAGGTCAGATGCAGGCTGGGGTTCCAGCCGCCGGAGACAGCCAGGCAATCGGTCTGCAGCCGGTCCTCGCCGGCGATGCTGCGGATGGTGATATTCTCCAGCCCGCGCCGGCCGGCGCTGCCGCAGACCTGGGCGCCGCGATAGACCGGGAACAGATCGGATTGCGGCGCATCGTGGCGGCTGTCGATCAGCCCGGCGACATGCACCCCGGCATCGACCAGGTCACGGGCGGTGCGATGGGCATCGTCATTGTTGCCGAAGACGGTGACGGCGCGCCCCGGGCTCACCCCCCAACGGTTGAGATAGCTGCGCACCGCGCCGGCGGTCATGATGCCGGGGCGGTCGTTGTCGCGAAAGGCGATCGGACGCTCCAGCGCGCCGGCGGCCAGGATGCTGCGCCGGGCGACAATACGCCAGAAGCATTCCAGCGGGCCGCCGCCCCGGTGTGGCAGATGATGACCGAGCCGCTCCAGCGCGCCAAAGGTGCCCTGATCGTAGGGCCCCACCACCGTGGTGCGCCGCATCAGCCGGACATTCGGCAGGCTTTCCAGCTCTGCCAGCACCTCGCCGGCCCAGGACACCCCGGCCTCCTCCCCCACCGCGCCGGTTTCCGACAACAGCCGCCCACCCATGCGGGCATCCTCATCGGCGAGGATCACATCGGCCCCGGCCCGGCCCGCGACCAGCGCCGCCATCAGCCCGGCGGGCCCCGCGCCGATCACCAGCAGATCGCAGAAGGCATAGGCGCGGTCATAGACATCGCCATCCGCCTGCCCCGACAGCGCCCCCAGCCCGGCCGCCCGCCGGATCGCCGGTTCATAGAGCTTTTCCCAGAACGCCGCGGGCCACATGAAGGTCTTGTAATAGAAGCCCGCGCCCAGGAACGGCGCGGCCAGATCGTTCAGGCCCAGCAGATCGACCGCCAGCGACGGCCAGCGGTTCTGGCTGACGGCGTCGAGGCCGGAGAAAATCTCCTGCACCGTCGCTCGCGTGTTGGGGATACGGTCCGCCCCGCGCCCGATCGTGACCAGGGCATTCGGCTCTTCGCTGCCCGCGCTGAGCACCCCGCGCGGGCGATGATACTTGAACGACCGGCCCATCAGCCGGACGCCATTGGCCAGCAGCGCCGAGGCCAGCGTGTCGCCCTCCAGCCCCTCGTAGCGCACCCCGTCGAACCGGAAGGCGACGGGTTTCGAGCGGTCCAGCAGCCCCTTGCCCGCGATCCTCATGATGCGACCTCCGCCGCCAGTTCGGTGGCCAGGATCTCATGGCTGGCGGTGTCCCGGGTGACCACCAGCCAGGCCCCGCAGCCCTGGGCGTGATACCACAGATCGCGGGTCACCCCCGCCGGGTTGTCGCGCAGAAAGACATACGCCTGCCAGGCATCCTCGCCGGCATCCGCGGCTGGCCGCTGCAGCGCAACCGCCGCCCCCCTGTAATAGAATTCGCGGCGATCGCGCGGGCCGCAGAGCGGACAGGAGATCCTCATCGCGGCGCCCTCCGGCTCGTGGTGGAAACGCGGCGGTCCAGGGACCGCGCCTCAGTGCAGGTTGTGCTGCGCACCGGTCGCCTCCTCGTCCATGATCCCCTCGCCGCTGCGGAACCGATCCAGCCGGAAGCCCGCCGCGGCCGCGTGCGGCCGGTCGGTGGCGAGCAGATGCGCGAAGCAATGGCCCGAGGCCGGCACCGCCTTGAAGCCGCCGTAGCACCAGCCGCAGTTCAGATAGAGCCCCTCGATCCCGGTCCGGTCGATCACCGGCGAGCCGTCGGGCGACATGTCCATGATACCGCCCCAGCTGCGCAGCACCCGCGCCTTGCCGATCATCGGCATCAAGGCCATGCCGGCCTCCATCACATGTTCGACCAGCGGCAGGTTGCCGCGCTGCGCGTAGGAGGCATAGCCGTCGAGATCGCCACCAAAGACCAGCCCCCCCTTGTCCGACTGGCTGATATAGAAATGCCCCATGCCGAAGGTCACCACCTGATCGATCACCGGTTTCAGCCCCTCGGTCACGAAGGCCTGCAGCACATGGCTTTCGATCGGCAGCCGCAGCCCCGCCATCGCCGCCACCTGGCTGGAGCGGCCGGCGACGACGATGCCGACCTTGCCGGCGCGGATCGCACCGCGGCTGGTCTGCACCCCGGTGACCCGGCCGGCGTCGATATCGATGCCGGTAACCTCGCAGTTCTGGATCAGATCGACGCCGCGGCTGTCGGCGCCGCGGGCATAGCCCCAGGCCACCGCGTCATGGCGCGCAGTCCCCCCGCGCGGGTGATAGAGGCCGCCCAGCACCGGAAACCGCGCGGTGTCGAAATCGAGATAGGGCAGCTTGCGGCGCAGCGCGGCGCGATCCAGCAGGATGGCATCGTCGCCCTGGTTGACCATCGCATTGCCACGCCGCACGAAGGCATCGCGCTGGCCATCGGAGTGATAGAGATTGATCACCCCGCGCTGCGAGAACATCACGTTGTAGTTCAGCTCCTGCTCCAGCCCCTCCCAGAGCTTGAGCGAATGCGAGTAGAATTCGGAATTCCCCGGCAACCCGTAATTGGCCCGCACGATGGTGGTGTTGCGGCCGACATTGCCACCACCGATCCAGCCCTTTTCCAGCACCGCCACATTGCGCAGCCCGTGTTCGCGCGCCAGGTAATAGGCGGTCGACAGGCCATGGCCGCCACCGCCGATGATGACGATGTCATAGGCCTCCTTCGGCTCGGGGTCGCGCCACTGCGGCGTCCAGCCGCTGTTGCCGGTGAGCCCCTCCTTCAGGATCCGCCATCCGGAAAATCGCATTCTGACCTCCTGCCCGCGGCGCGCCTCGCCCGCCTGCCGCCGAGACTAGCATCGCGCCGCCGTCAAACCAGCCCCGGATTTCCCGCCGGCCCGATGCCGCCGCCGAGACCCGCACGGCAGCAGCGGCGTGCAAATGCGCAAAACGGCGCCGGACCCGCGGAGGTCCGGCGCCGTTCCAGGGTCTTTCAGGCGCTTTGCGCAGTCAGAGCCCCTTGGCGCGGTAGCTGCGGGCCACCTTGTCGATGCTCACCAGATAGGCAGAGGTCCTGAGATCCTTCACATCCTCGCGCTCGTGCCAGAGGACGCGCATGGTCTGATAGGCCTCGCGCATGGCGTCATCGAGACCGGAGCGCACCAGTTCCAGCTCATCGGCGCCGCGCAGATACTTCTGCTTGAAGTCGGGCGTCGGCGACCAGGTCTTGCCCAGGGCCGCGCTGAGCGATTCCAGCTGATCGACGACCAGCTGGTGGCGCGCCTCCTCCTGCCGGCGCTGCATGCGGCCGAAGCGGATATGGCTGAGGTTCTTGACCCATTCGAAGTAGGACACCGTCACCCCGCCGGCATTGGCGTACATGTCGGGGATGATGACCGTGCCCTTTTGCTGCAGGATCTCATCGGCACCGGCGGTCACCGGGCCATTGGCGGCCTCGATGATCAGCGGCGCCTTGATCCGGTGCGCGTTGGTCAGGTTGATCACCCCCTCCAGCGCCGCCGGGATCAGGATATCGCACTCCTCCTCCAGCACCGCCGCGCCCTCGGCGGTATGGGTGGCGTCGGGATAGCCCGTCACCCCGCCATGACGCGCGATCCAGTTGTGCACCGCATCCACGTCCAGCCCCTCGGGATCGAACAGCGCACCGTCGCGTTCGATGATGCCGGTGATCGTGGCGCCATCCTCTTCCGACAGGAACTTGGCGGCGTGATAGCCGACGTTGCCCAGCCCCTGCACGATCACCCGCTTGCCGTCGAGCTTGCCCGACAGCTGCGCCTTGGCCACGTCCTCGGGGTGGCGGAAGAACTCGCGCAGCGCATATTGCACGCCGCGCCCGGTCGCCTCGACCCGGCCATAGATGCCACCGGCGTTCAGTGGCTTGCCGGTGACGCAGGCCAAGGCGTTGATGTCGGTGGTGTTCATCCGGGCATACTGGTCGGCGATCCAGGCCATTTCCCGTTCGCCCGTGCCCATATCGGGCGCCGGCACGTTCTGGCTGGGGTTGATCAGATCGCGTTTGGCCAGCTCATAGGCGAAGCGGCGGGTGATCCGCTCCAGCTCATGCTCCTCATACTGGCGGGGATCGATGCAGAGCCCCCCCTTGGAGCCACCGAACGGCGCATCGATCAGCGCGCATTTGTAGGTCATCAGCGCCGCCAGCGCCTCGACCTCGTCCTGATTGACGCTGAGCGCGAAGCGGATGCCGCCCTTGACCGGCTCCATATGTTCGGAATGCACCGCCCGATATCCGGTAAAGGTCTGGATCTGACCGCGCAGCCGCACCCCGAAACGCACCGTGTAGGTGGCATTGCACACGCGAATTTTCTCTTCCAGCCCGGGCGGCAGATCCATCAGGGCGGCGGCCCTGTTGAACATCAGATCGACGCTTTCCCGGAAACTCGGCTCCTGCCGGACCATTGCTTTCTTCTCCTTCAGTCCTGCCCGGCGGGACGGTCGCTGCGACTCGCCCCCGCCGGCGCAATGGCTCCCAACTTGACCCAGTCCCGGCGACTTTGGGAGGGGGATTCGAGCAAATATTTCCCATCTGGTTGAACCCGGCCGCCGGGACTCCCGCAAAAGCCTGTATGCCAAGGGGATGACCCGGAAATTCCCCGGCTTTCGCCGCATTTGGGCCATGATTGCCGCGCATCTGAAAGTCCAGCCCGAGATCCGTCCGACGCCGCCGACGGCCGCCCGACCCCGATCCAGAGGCCAGATACCGAAGCCCGTTTCAGAAGAATGGGAAGACCCCGATGCCCGCACCGCGTCAGACACCGCTCGATCAGCCCAGAACAGCCCCCGCGACCGGGCGGCCCCGCATCCGGCTGGCGCCAGCGCTGCGCCGCTTCGCCCGCGAGGAAGACGGCAATCTGATCGTCTTCGGCATCTACGTGTTTCTGATCATCCTGATGTTCGCCGGCATCGGCGTCGACCTGATGCACTACGAACGCAACCGCACCAGCCTGCAGAACACGCTGGATCGCGCGGTTCTGGCCGCCGCCGACCTCGACCAGACGCTCGACCCCGAAACCGTGGTGCGCGATTACCTCGACAAGGCCGGGGTGGGCGATTACCTCACCAGCGTCACCGTCGACGAGGGGCTGAGCTATCGCGTCGTCTCCGCCACCGCGAAAAGCTCCATGGCCACGCAGTTCATGAAGCTGACCGGGGTCAAATCGCTGTCCACCCCGGCCGCCAGCACCGCCGAGGAACGCATCGACGGGGTCGAGATCTCGCTCGTGCTCGATGTATCCGGCTCCATGGCCAGCAACAACAAGCTGACCAACCTGAAACTGGCGGCACGGGAGTTCGTCGACGAGATGGAGGACAACACCGAGGACGGCAATCTGTCGATCTCGATCGTGCCCTATGCGACGCAGGTCTCCGCCCCGGCCAACTTCCTGTCCAAATTCAATGTCTCGGCGGAGCACAACTATTCCAACTGCGTCAACTTCCAGGGCGCCGATTTCGCCACCACCACGCTCGCCCCCGATCTGGCAATGCAGCGGACCATGCATTTCGACCCCTGGAACAGAAACTACGACGGGCGCGCCTACAGCCCCGAGCGGCTGGTCAGAACCCCGGTCTGTTCGAATGCGGCACATCGCGAAATGGTCGTGCTGGAAAAGAACCGCGACACGCTGAAGACCTTCATCTCCAATCTCTCGGCGCAGGGGAACACCTCGATCGACGTCGGCATGAAATGGGGGACCGCCCTGCTCGACCCCAGCATCAACCCGGTGGTCATCCAGATGATCGACGATGGCGAGGTCTCCCTCCAGTTCAGCGACCGGCCGACCACCTATGCCAGCGGCGATACCATCAAGGTCATCGTGCTGATGACCGACGGCCAGAACACCGCGCAATACTACCTGCCCGACGAGTATCACTCCGGCGATGCCGGCGTGTTCTGGAATCCCGAGGAAAAGGTCTATTCCGTCCTGTACGGCCCCGATGTCTATGACCGCGACAGCGACGACGACACCAGTGAGGATATCTACTACTGGGTGGGCAAGAATGTCTGGGCCGACCACCCCTACGGGGCCGGCACTTACGAGAAAACCTCCACGGAAACCACCTGCTCGCGTTATTGGTACGGGACCAGCTGGTGCATCGAATACTCCACAACCACGACCACAACCACGGTCGAGGAGGAGGGAACCCCGGTCGCGCTGAGCAAGGCGGATCTCTTTGCCAAGACCACTGCCGACGCCATCGCCGACGATATCTTCGCCCCGGTCTTCGGCAGCGCCAAGGCGCGCAACGACTGGTACAATGACGATACCCGCTACACCTATGTCGACGCCTATACCAAAAACGCGCGGACCTCAGCGATCTGCTCCGCCGCCAAGGCCAAGGGGATCATCGTCTTCACCATCGGTTTCGAAGCGCCCTCTAGCGGCCTCGCCGTCCTGAAGGACTGCGCCAGTTCGGACAGCCATTTCTTCGACGTCGAGGGGCTGGAGATCGCCGATGCGTTTTCCTCCATCGCCTCGTCGATCCGCAAGCTGAGGCTGACCCAATGATCGCCTCCCTGCGCGACCGCCTGCACCGGCTGTGGCGGGCCGAGGACGGCAATGCGACCATCGAATTCGCCATCGTCTTCCCGGCGATCATCACCATCATGCTCTCGGGGCTGGAACTGGGATTCATTACCCTGGAACACGCGATGCTGGAGCGGGCCATGGATCTGACCGCACGCGACATCCGGCTGGGCACCGGCACGGCACCGCAGCATGACGATATCAAGAACATGATCTGCGGCTATGCCGGCTTCATCCCGAATTGCGACACCAACCTGCGTCTGGAGATGATCCAGGTCGACCCCCGCGCCTGGACCGATATCGACCCCACCCCGGACTGCACCGACAAATCCGAGGAAGTCTCGCCGGTGCGCAACTTCGTCAACGGCCAGTCGAACGAGCTGATGGTGCTGCGCGCCTGCGCCAAATTCGATCCGGTCTTCCCCACCACTGGCCTGGGCAAGGAACTGGTGAAGGACGAGTTCGGACAATATTCGCTGACGGCGCTGACCGTCTTCGTGCAGGAACCGAGGTAACCGCGATGCGTGCCGCTCTCACCGCTCTGCTCCGCCGCTTCGCCCGTGACACCCGTGGCAGCATTTCTGTCGAATTCGTGCTGGTGATGCCGGCGCTGTTCTGGGCCTTCATGGCCAGCTACGTGTTTTTCGACGGATACCGCCAGAGCGTCCTGAACCTGAAGGCGGCCTATTCCATCGGCGACATGGTCTCGCGCGAGACCGAGGCGGTGAACGACACCTATATCGACAGCATGGCGAAGGTCCTGAGCATGATGACCCGCAGCGCCACCAAGCTGCGCATCAGCGTGGTACGCTGGGACGCCGACGACAACCGCTATTACGTCGACTGGTCGGAAACCCGCGGCTTCGACGCGCCGCGCACCGATGCCGACATGCTGGAGATCGCCGACAAGCTGCCGCTGATGCCGCATAACGAGCGGGTGATCCTGGTCGAGACCGAAGCCACCTACGAGCCGCCCTTCGCGGTCGGCATCGGCACCAAACATCTGGACAATTTCGTCTTCACCAGCCTGCGGTTCGGCCCCCAGCTCGCCTGGTCCGACAGCTGACCGCACAAGGTCCCGGCCTTGTCCGCCCGGGGCGGCTCAGCCCTCGCCGCGTTCCAGCAGCATCGCCTCGATGATCTGGGCCATCGCCTTGGTCTGCGGCGCCGAGGTCACGCCGCCGACACCGACCCGCCGCCCCAGCCGCCACCACAGCCCGGGACGCCAGTGCCGCGCGGCACCGCTGCGGGTGCGGATGACGAAGCCGTTCGAGGGCTTGAAGGCGAAGGTGCCGCGCTCCAGCCCGGCGATATCGGCGATCTCGACGATCCGCAGGCCGGCATCGTCGCGCAGCGCGGTCGCGGTCAGCTCCAGCCGCTGCGCCGTCGCCCGCCGCATCCGATCCGCCATCCACAGCGACAGGCCGCCGACCGCGATCAGGAACAGCTGCCAGCCCGGCGCCGGCGGGGTCGCCAGCGCGACATAGATCAGAACCGCCCCGAAGCAGACCAGCACCGCGATCCCGAAGGCCCGGCGCAGCGGCGATACCTCGATCACCGCAAGAATTTCCTCGTCCATCGGTCCCTCCGCCGCCGTTGTCAGCCGCTGCCGATGTATCCGATTCCGACGCCACGCAACAGGGGGGCCGGCGACGGGTGCCCGGCCGACGCCATTGCGCGGTGGCGCACAGTCAGCGTGATCTCTGCCGGATTGCGCAAATGCCGCCAGGCCCTATCTTCAGGGCCAAGCCTTCAGACAGGAGACCCTCCGATGTCGATCAGACCCGTTCTCGAATCCCGCCGCGCCATCCCCGCCACCGAAGGCGCCGGCGTGAAAATCCACCGCGTCTTCGGCTTTCAGGACCCGACCGAGCTCGATCCCTTCCTGATGATGGACGATTTCCGCAACGAACGACCCGAGGATTACATCCGCGGCTTTCCCTGGCACCCGCATCGCGGCATCGAAACCATCACCTATGTGCTCTCCGGCACCGTCGAACACGGCGACTCTCTGGGCAACACCGGCACGCTCGGCGCCGGCGATGTGCAGTGGATGACCGCCGGTTCGGGCATCCTGCATCAGGAGATGCCGAAGGGGAACGCGAAGGGGCAGATGCACGGCTTTCAGCTGTGGGGCAACCTGCCCTCGGCCCAGAAGATGACCGCGCCGCGCTATCAGGACGTGCAGGGCCAGGAGATCCCCGAGATCGTCGACGACGACGGCACCCGGGTAAAGGTCATCGTCGGCGAATTCTGGGGCAAGCGCGGCCCGGTGGACGGCATCGCCGCCGATCCGCAATACCTCGATATCTTCGTGCCTGCCGGCGTGAAGAAGACCTTCCGGATCGACACCTACCGCCGCGCCTTCGCCTATGTCTTCGACGGTTCCGCGGCCTTCGCCGATGCCTCGCAGCCGACCGGGGTGCTGCTGGAGAAGGAAGTCGCCGGACAGGAGGTCAACATCCGCGACCTCTCCGGCAACCGCACGCTGATCCGCTTCGGCACCGGTGACGAGGTGACGGTGCAGGCCGGCCCAGAAGGGGTGCGGTTCCTGCTGATCTCCGGCGCCCCCATCGCCGAGCCGGTGGCCTGGCACGGCCCCATCGTGATGAACACGCAGGAAGAGCTGATGCAGGCGATGCGCGATCTCCGCAACGGCACCTTCATCAAGGCGCAGCACTGACGCCCCGCCAGCCCGTAACGCCCACCGGAGCCCCATTCGGGGCTCCGATGCTTTTCCCCTGAGTGCCGTGGCCCGGAGCATGTCCGGGCGCCTCCCGGGGCTCCGCCCGGTCGCGGCAGAAAACAGTCCACCGGACTGTTTGTCCCTGCGCCGCTCACCCCCGTTCTTTTTCTGGCTCTAAATATCCCGGTGGAGTCTCCGCGGGAGACGGGGGCAGCGCCCCTCCCCCGGTCACGCCGGTGCGACGCCGACGGCCTTGCGCACCATGTCCCAATAGATCGTCTCGACCTCTTCCAGCGACAACCGCCCACCGCTGCGATACCAGGTGTTCACCCCGGTCAGCATGGCGATCACGGCGAGCGTGGCGATCTTCGGATCGGGCACGTCGAACACCCCCGCCTCCACCCCGGCGCGCAGGATCTCTTCCAGCGCGTCCTCGTAATCGCCGCGCAGCCCCTCGATCACCGCGAAATTCTCCGGGCTGAGGTTGCGCAACTCCATATAGGCGATGAACACCTCCTCCGGCCGGGTCAGGTGAAACCGGATGTGGAAGCGGGTGAAATCCTCCAGCCGCGCCATCGGACTGCCGCTGCCGGCCCGCGCCCGCCAGGTCGCCAGCAGCTCTTCCATATGATCGCGCATCAGCCCGAACAGCAGGCTCTGCTTGTCGGGAGTATAATTATAGAGCGCGCCGGCCTGCACCCCCACCTGCGCCGCGATCTGGCGCATGGAAACGGCGGCATAGCCCTGCCGCGCGAAAAGGCTGAGCGCCGCGCGCTGGATGCGCGGGCCGGTGATGTCGGAATGTGAGCCTGCAGTGCGTGCCATGCGCCGAGTCTATATGAACGTACGTTCAGAAAAAACCCGGCGCGCCACCGGATCTCCCAAGGAGATCCTCTGACCGCCGCCAAAGCGCCACAGCTTGCGCTGCCCGGGCGGAGCGGGCACAAAGGGCCGAACACCGGACCAGACCCATGACCCAGCCGCACCTGCCTGTCCCTTCCTTCACTGCCCTGCGCCAGACGCGACTGCGCCTGATGGGGCCGCTCGGCCTGCTTCTGCTCACCGCGACGGCCTGCACCCCGGTCCCGGAGCTGGAGGACCGGATCACCGGCGATCTGCGCGCCACCCCCTATCCGGCGCTGGTGCCGCTGGATCAGGCGCTGGCGCAGCAGGCGCCGGCACCGCAGGCGGCCGAGGATCTGGAAACCCAGATGCGCGCCCGCCAGGCCCGGCTGGATGCCCGCGCCGCGCGTTTGCGCAACCGCCCCGTCGATTGACCCGCATCTGCCCTGCGGCACGCGGCTGCCGCGTTGCACCCTTTTTGCGAAGCGGTTAAGGCACGGGTCAGCGTTTCACTACGACAGCACGAAGGATACCACCGATGACGAACGCTCTGCGCCTTGGGATTGCCGGTCTCGGCACGGTCGGTGTGGGCGTCGTCCGCATCCTGCGCAAACAGGCTGCCCTGCTCGAGGCTCGCACTGGCCGCAGGATCGAAATCGTCGCCGTCAGCGCCCGGGACGCCGCCAAGGACCGCGGCGTTCCCCTTTCCGCCTATGCTTGGGAGACCGATCCGGTGGCCCTGGCCAAACGCGACGACATCGATGTCTTCGTCGAGCTGATGGGCGGCGCCGAGGGCGCGGCCAAGGACGCGGTCGAAGCGGCACTGCGCAGCGGCAAGGACGTGGTCACCGCCAACAAGGCGATGCTGGCCCATCACGGTCAGGCGCTGGCGGAACTGGCCGAGGCAGCCGGCCTGTCGATCCGCTATGAGGCCGCCGTCGCCGGCGGCATCCCGGTGATCAAGGCGCTGGCCGAAGGGCTGGCCGGCAATGAGATCACCCGCGTCATGGGGGTGATGAACGGCACCTGCAACTATATCCTCACCCGGATGGAAGCGACCGGACAGGGCTATAACGCGCTGTTCCAGGAGGCCAGCGATCTGGGCTATCTCGAGGCCGATCCGAACCTCGACGTCGGCGGCATCGATGCCGGGCACAAGCTGGCGATCCTCGCCTCGCTGGCCTTCGGCACCCAGGTGAATTTCGACGGTGTCGAGCTGGAGGGCATTCAGCGGATCACCCTTGAGGATATCCGCCAGGCCGCCGACATGGGCTATCGCATCAAGCTTCTGGGCGTGGCGCAGCGCAGCCCGCGCGGGCTGGTGCAGCGGATGCAGCCCTGCCTGGTGCCGGCGCATTCGCCGCTGGGCCAGCTGGAAGGCGGCACCAATATGGTGGTGATCGAGGGCGACGCGATCGAACAACTGGTGCTGCGCGGTCCCGGCGCCGGAGAGGGCCCCACCGCCAGCGCGGTGCTGGGCGATATCTGCGATCTGGCGCGCGGCTGCCGGTTGCCGGTCTTCGGCCAGCCCGCCGCCACGCTGGAGGCCGCCACGCCGGCCCAGACCGGGCTGCCGGCGCCCTATTACCTGCGCATGGCGCTGCTGGACAAACCCGGCGCGCTGGCCAAGATCGCCAAGATCCTCGGCGATGCCGGAGTCTCCATCGACCGGATGCGGCAATACGGCCATACCGATGGCGCCGCGCCGGTGCTGTTCGTGACCCACAAGACCACGCGGGCTGCACTGGATGTGGCGCTGGAGGAGATGCAGGCCACCGATGTGGTGGCGCTGCAGCCCGTGGCGCTGCGAATCGAACACGTCTGAGGCATCGGCGTCAGGCCCGGGCCTTGCAGCCAGCTGTGCAAAGGGCGCCGGCGGGAGCCTCCGGCGGGGATATTGGGGGCCAGAAAAGACGGTGAGGGGTGCCCGGGAAACAGCCCGGTCGCGGGGTTCGATCCCGACCCGGGAGACGCGCGGAGGGCCCCGTGCGGCGCAGGCAGGACAAAGGGTGAGAGAATGGCATTTCTGGGGGTGGAACGGTCGTTGACAGGACGGTGCTGGGTCGGCCCCGATGTGGAGACCGACCGCGCCGCCGAGGCGATGGCACAGAGCATCGACCTGCCGCGGCCGGTGGCCCAGGTGCTGGCCCGGCGCGGAGTGCCGCAGGAAGAGGCCCGGGGGTTCCTGCAGCCGCAGCTGAAGGATCTGCTGCCCGACCCGCGGCGCCTGCGCGACATGGAGGCCGCCGCCGCCCGCTTCGTCGCCGCCGTGCGGGGGCGCCAGCGGATCGCGGTCTTTGCCGATTACGATGTCGACGGCGGCAGCTCCGCCGCGCTGCTCCTGGTCTGGCTCCGACAGATGGGACTGGCCGCGACGCTCTATATTCCCGACCGCATCGACGAGGGCTATGGCCCCAACGAACCGGCGATGCGCGATCTGGCGGCGCGCCACGATCTGATCGTCTGTGTCGACTGCGGCACCCTCAGCCACGAGCCGATTGCCGCGGCCAAGGGCGCCGATGTCATCGTGCTGGATCACCACCTGGGTGGCGAGACGCTGCCGCCGGCGCTGGCGGTGGTCAACCCCAACCGCCAGGACGAGGATGGCGAGCTGGGCTATCTCTGTGCCGCCGGCGTGGTGTTCCTGATGCTGGTGGAGGTGCGGCGGCAGCTGCGCGCCGCCGGTCAGGCGCCGGGCCCCGATCTGATGGCCATGCTGGATCTGGTGGCGCTGGCGACAGTGGCCGATGTGGCGCCGCTGATCGGCGCCAACCGGGCGCTGGTGCGTCAGGGCCTGCGGGTGATGGCGCAGCGCCAACGGCCCGGGTTGGTGGCGCTGGCCGATGTGGCGCGGATGGATGCGGCCCCGAACAGCTATCATCTGGGCTTTCTGCTGGGGCCGCGGGTCAATGCCGGCGGCCGCATCGGCAAGGCCGACCTGGGCGCGCGGCTGCTGGCCACCGATGACCCGGTCGAGGCGCAGGCGCTGGCCGACCGGCTGGATCAGCTGAACACCGAGCGGCGCGAGATCGAAGAGGCGGTGCGCGCCGCCGCGATGGCCCAGGCCGAAGAGCGCGGGCTGGATGCCCCGCTGGTCTGGGCCGCCGGCGACGGCTGGCACCCGGGTGTTGTCGGCATCGTCGCCTCGCGCCTGAAGGAGGCCGCCAACCGGCCGGCGGTGGTGATCGGGCTGGACGGCGATGAGGGCAAGGGATCGGGACGATCGGTCTCCGGCATCGACCTGGGCGCCGCGATCCAGCGGCTGGCGACCGACGGGCTGCTGATCAAGGGCGGCGGCCACAAGATGGCGGCCGGTCTGACGGTGGCGCGCGACCAGCTGGAACCGGCGATGGCACGGCTGTCGGACCTGCTGGCGCGACAGGGCGCCGGGGCGATGGGACCGGCGGATCTGAAACTCGACGGACTGCTGATGCCCGGCGCCGCCACCGTGCCGCTGATTGAGGAGCTGGAGCGCGCCGGACCCTATGGCGCCGGTGCCCCCGCCCCCCGCTTCGCCCTGCCCGACGTGCAGATTCGCTATGCCAAGCGGGTCGGCGCCAGCCACCTGAAACTGTCGCTGTCGGACGGGATGGAGGGCCGGCTGGACGCCATCGCCTTCGGCGCCTTCGACAGCGATCTGGGGCCACGGCTGGAGACGCATGGCGGCGCCCGGTTTCACCTGGCCGGCCGGCTGGAGATCAACACCTGGGGCGGTCGCCAGAACGTGCAGCTGCGGCTGGAGGATGCCGCCGAGGCCTGAGCGAAAAATCTTTCCGCGGACCACCGATTTTGTCTTGCGGGGGCCGGCGCGATTGCCTAAAGAACCGCTCACCACAACGTGGCCCGTTCGTCTATCGGTTAGGACGCCAGGTTTTCAACCTGGAAAGAGGGGTTCGATTCCCCTACGGGCTGCCATTTTTTCCCGACATCCTGCATCAGGTCTGCCCCGCCCCGGGCCGGTTTCATTGTGGCTCTTTGCCGCCTGTCCACCCTCCGATCTTCCATGTCGGGAAGATGACAATTTTCTCTCCACCCCCTCTTGCGCCCGCTGCCGGAGTTGCATAGAGAAGCGCTCACCACAGCGTGGCCCGTTCGTCTATCGGTTAGGACGCCAGGTTTTCAACCTGGAAAGAGGGGTTCGATTCCCCTACGGGCTGCCACTTTTCCCGGGCAAAGCAGCAGACAGAGATCGTGACTCACGGTGCGTTTTGCCGTGCGCCGCGCGCCGGGGCGCCCCACCGGTCAAGCCCCTGCCATGCAAGAAAAAACCGGCCCCGCCGGGGCGGAGGCCGGTTGATCGAAAACCCGGTCTAGGATCAGGTGTGCAGCGGCACCAGGTGATTGTCCCAGCGCACATCGGCGGTGCCCAGGGGATGCCTGCCGTCCGCCTCCAGCATGGCGACCTGGCCGGTGCCGGCCGAGGCGAGAAAGCCCGCGGGCGCGGCGCCCAGACCGCAGACATCCTCCATCTCCAGCACCTGCGCCAGCGCGCCGCTGGCGACGTCGAACACCTGCACCCGCGCACCGCGCGGCGAGGAGACCGCCAGATGCCGGCCGTCGCCGGAAAAGGAGACGCTGCCGCCATAGCCGTTCATCTGGCCGGCGACCTCGGGATCGGCGCCGAACAGCCGCGGCGCGGCACCGCGCTGATGCACCCCGAGGATCGGCGGCAAGGTCCCCTGCCCGCCCTGCCACTGCATGGCGAAGCCCACCAGCCCGTCAGCGCGCAGATCCAGATGCCGGATCGAGTTCATATGCAGCGCCGGTGCCAGTTCCACCGTCTCCAGCACCGAGCCGTTCTGACGCAGATAGGTCAGGTTCGGCTGCATCACCGGAATGTTCAGCTTGGTGCGGCCGCTGTCGGGGTGGGTCTCGATACCGCCATTGGCGACCACCAGCGTTTCACCGTCCGGCATCAGCCGCACATCATGCGGCCCCACCCCCTGGCTGTCGAATTCGCCGGTCCGGACATAGCCCGCGCGCACGTCCCAGACGCCGATCACCCCTCGGGCGTTGTCATAGTCGTTCTCCGCCGTGAAGAGCAGAGCCCCATCGCGCGAGAACACCCCATGGCCGTAGAAATGCCGCCCCTCGGGCGAGCTGAGCTCGGCCACGGTATCGCCGCTGAGGCAATCGAGCACGAAGGCGAAGGTGCCGGGCCGGCGGGCGAATCCCACCGCCTCGGCCCGCTGCGGATGCGCCGCGGCGGCGTGGCCGCGCCCGGGGATCTTCTGGCGGAAGCGGATGCCGCCCTCAGGCCCCACGCCCAGCAGATAATAGGCCCCGTCGGCGCCCTGCGCAGCAGAGAGATAGGCCGGAGCCCCGACATCGGCCCAGGTCGCCGCCGGGGCCACGCCGGTGGCCAGCAGCCCGGCCAGAAATCCACGCCGTGAGGTCATGATCAGTCTCCATCCAGTGAATTGAAGCCCGCCGCCACGCCCAGCGTCGGCCCCATGAATTGATTGGCGTCGGCACGCACCGCACGGATCGCCTGCTGCAGCGATTCGATCCGGATCCGGCCCTGCGGCGTCGCCACCCCGGCCAGGGCGGGATCGTCGCTCAACTTGTCGGCGCGGCTGAGCGCATAATCGAAATCCTTGTCCATCCGCGTGCTCAGCCCGGCATCGTCGGCAGACAGCAGATCGGAGAGCTGCCGCAGGGCCGTCAGCGACAGCACCACATGGCGCAGCGACCGGCCCGAGCGGCGCACTTCGGCGCGGGTCGGGCGCGGCTTGTCGATCTGCCCCATCGGCCGCCCCAGCCGCATGTCGGCATCGACCTCCAGATCGGTGACCAGCGCCTTGAAGAACTCCTGCAGCACTTCCTCCTCGCTCTGATAGGGCCCCTCGGCGCTGGGATGGCGCATCTTGTCGGCATAGCTCTGGCGCCAGTCCGCCTCCAGCGCGGCGGCGTTGCGGGCGATATCGACGGCGATGGCCCGCACCAGCCGGCAGCTGTAATCGGCGGTCTCGTCGCTGGTGAAGGCCGGATCGTAGAGCAGATATTCCAGCGCATAGAAGCCACGGCCGGCGACCGAGACAGTGGCGAAGCTCTCCGGGGTGTCGACCGCCGGATCCGCCGCCGCGATCATCGCGCGCAGGGTCTTCGGCGTCATGCTGCGGGTGTCGGGCCAGAACGCCAGGGCGAAGCCGCGGGTATCGGTCTCGGCCGGGCCGAACCGCAGGTGGCTGACGCTGATCCAGGCATCGAAGGCTGCGCCATAGGCGGCGCGCAGATCCTCGCTCTTCGGCGCGCAATCGACCTGCGCGGTGGCATCCAGATCGGCGGTCCGTTCCGCCAGCAGCCGCATGCCGGGCAACACATGCTGATCGAGGATCGCCTCGGCCTTCTCTCCGGCCCGGGCCCCCGGACCCGCCAGGGCGGCGAACAGGGTGACGGCGGCAGTTATGAGGTATCGCATCAGAGACTCTCCAGAAATCGGACCAGGGCGGATCGGTCGGCGGGCGACAGCGCGATCACCCGGTCGCGGTGAGGCTGGGCCTCACCGCCATGCCAGAGGATCGCCTCGAGCAGGCTGCGGGCCCGCCCATCGTGCAGGAAACCGGCGCGGGGCTCGACCGTTCTGGTCAGCCCTATACCCCAGAGCGGCGCGGTCCGCCACTCGGCCCCGGTGGCACGGCCCTCGACCAGATCGTCGGCCAGCCCCGGCCCCATGTCATGCAGTAGCATGTCGGAATAGGGCCAGATCAGCTGAAAGCTCTGCTCCGGCCGATCCTCCAGCCGGTGGGTGACAAACTTCGGCACGTGGCAGGCCGGGCAGCCGGTATCGTAGAACACCTGCTTGCCCCGCAGGACCTCGGGGGTGCCGCTGTCGCGCCGGGCCGGCACCGCCAGATTGCGGCTGTAGTAGACCAGCTTGCCGAAGGCCTCTGCATCGATCTCCTGGCCGCGCGCGTCACCGTCGCCATGAGGAGCGCCTCGGCACTCGGGCTGGGCGGCGGTGCAATCGCCCCAGGCGGCGGGAAACAGCGGGGTGGAGATGCCGATGTCGTCGGAAAACGCGTGGGCGCTCTGCTCCGCCACGGTGGGCTGGCCGGCCTTGAGACCGAAACGGCCCAGCATCGGGCGCCGGTAGACCTCGGACCAGACGATATTGGCGCGCCCCGAAATCCCGTCGCCATCGGCATCCTCCGGATCGGCATGGGCCAGGATGTCGGTGGCCGGGATCGCCTCCAGCAGCCCCAGCCCGATCATCGCCGGCGCCACCCGCGGGCTCCAGGCGGTGTCGGGGGCGAGCGGCCCGGCGCTCAGCTCCTCCAGCCTGTAGCGCGGGGCGTGCAGCGTCGCGCTCTCACCACCGGCGAGGGGAATCTCGATCCGGTCATAGGAGAGACCCAGCCGGTATTCCGGCGCCAGCCCCACCACGGCGCGGTTCTGCAGCTGGCGGCCATAGGTCGGATCGGGCGCGGTGGGCTGAAACCCCGGAACCGCCGCCAGTGCCGGGTCGCCAGCCACGCCCACCGGGCGGGCCAGGTGCAGCACCAGCGACAGCGCCGCCTCCCCCGCCGCCGGCGGGTGGCCACGGCCATCGCGCGGATGGCAGCTGAGACAGGCCCGGGCGTTGTAAAGCGGCCCCAGCCCGTCGGAAGCCAACGTCGAGGACGGCGAGGACACCCAGAGCTTTTCGAACATCCCATGGCCGAGCCGGAAGTCCAGAAGCGACTCGAACGCCATATTGGCGGAGGGCTGGGCAAAGGCATCCTTGTCGGCTTTCAGCACCGTGGCGGCGCCGGCGGGACGATCCTCGAAGGCTTCCGCCGCCGCGAAGCCGGTCGCCGGGGCCGTCACGGCGCGCACGCGCGCGGCCTCTGCCGCTTGGCGCGGCACCGAGGTCAGGTGCGGCTCTGTCAGGGGGGGCAGCGGATCGGCCTGCCCGGCGCCCGCCACGAGGACAAGCGCCAGGACAGCGATTGGATTACTCGCCCGCGTCCATTTTCGCGGCGTTGAGTTGCGCGTATTTTTCTGCGCCAAGACGGTCATGCAAGTCCAGCTGTGTTTCGAGGAAGTCGATATGACCCTCTTCGTCGGCCAGCAAATCGTCAAACAGCTTCATCGAGACAAAATCGCCCACCTGCTGGCAATAGGCACGCGCCTCGGCGTAAAGCGCACGGGCATCCACTTCGGCCGCCAGATCGCATTCCAGCGTCTCTTTCGGCGTCTGGCCGATTCGCAGCGGGTCGAGCTTCTGCAGGTTCGGGTGCCCTTCCAGAAAGATGATCCGCTCGATCAGCTTGTCGGCATGCTGCATCTCTTCGATGCTTTCCTCACGGCTCTTGGCGGCCATGGCGGCCAGGCCCCAATCTTCCTGCAGGCGGAAGTGCAGCCAGTACTGGCTGACCGCCGTCAATTCGTGCCGCAGGGATTTGTTGAGGTATTCGATGACCTTGGCATCACCCTTCATGTCGCTTCTCCCGAGCCTTCGCTTCTTCCTGATGAATGCCGACCAGCTTGCGCGGGAGCACCGGGATTTGCAAATTCGAATTTTTCCGCATGGTTTCCAGGAACAGCGGCAGGCAACCGCCGCAATCGGCGGATTTACCCAGGGCGCGATAGACCTTGCGGGGGGTGATCAGGGTTTCGGGATCGGCGGCGCGCATCCAGTCGATGGCGGAATGAATATCGTGATCGCTGATCGACATGCAGTGGCAAACAATCATGCGGCCCCCTTCTGGCTGCGGCGTGACGGTCCCTGAACGCGGCGCGGTCACCGCTTTCCCAAGTGTATTAGTCAGCTTTTGACGCTCAGGCGAGTCTTTTTTCCGATCTTTTTGGTCAGATAAAGGTGAGGCCGCGTGATCGCGCGGCCTCTCAGCTTGCCCCCGGCCTGCCCGGCAGCACTGCCGGATGCCTCAGGCGCCGTTGCCGAAGGGAATCACCACGTTCACGCCAAACAGCGTGTCGTCCACCCCGGCATCGTCGACGGCGGCCAGCGCGCCGCCCATGGTGATGCCGTTGGCGAATTCGTAATCCGCACCGAGAGAGAAGATGTTGGTGCGGCCAGTGCTGTCGACATCCCGGGTGGCGAAGTTGCCCGACAGGCTCCAGTCGCCCAGAGCATAGGCGGCGCTCAGCGTGGCATAGGTCGCGTCATCCGCGGTGCCGCCATAGCCGTCGAAGGCCGCCAGCTCGGCGAAGACGTCGATGCCACCGGCGAAGGAATGGCCGATCCCGGCCAGAATGCCCTTTTCATCCTGCACATCGCCGGTGCCGGCACTCAGATACCGCAGGCCGATCTGCACGAAGGTATCGTCCCAATCCTTCGACCATTGCACCGAGGCGTTGTTCAGTTTGCCGGTGTTGCCGGCACCGCCGAACGCGGTGTCGTTGCGGCCCCGGTTGAAGCCGGCGGATTCGCTCAGCACGGTGTCGTCGGCATAGAACAGGCCGAAGGACAGCACCCCCGCCTCGCCCAGATCGACATCGGCGAAGGCCCCGACCATCTCGGTCAGCTCGTAATCGTCGGCAAGGTAGGAGCCATAGAACCCGGCCGCCGTGTCCCAGGCGGAGCCGAAGACCGGATGCACCTTACCCAGCCGCAGGACGGTGTTGCCCAGGTCGAACTGCAGCCCCAGTTCGTGCAGATAGAGCCCCATGTCGTCGAAGCTGCGGTCGGCGGTGGCATCGGTGACCGATTCCCAGGTCAGCCCGCCGAAGACCGAAACCCGGTCTGTCAGGGCGAAGGCCGCGTTGACCTCGCCGATGGCATAGGTGTCACGGATTTCATTGCCGGGGGCGTCGGAATCGATCACCTGATCATTGCCGATCTCCAGCGACCCTTCCCAGGTGAACCGTCCCGCGTCCTGCGCCTGGGCCTGGGCCGCGCACAGCGCAACCGGCGCGCTCAACAGCAGCGCCGCAGTCAGATGTTTGCTCATCTCTTATGGTCTTTCTTTTCGAGAGGAAGCGACCTGGCTGGCGGCGGGCTTGCTGGTCTTCATAAAAAAGCCCCCGCCCGCAGGCGGGGGCCGTCACCGTGCCGCGGTTACTGGAACACGGCAGAGGGGTTGTCGAGGCTGTCGGAGCCTTCGAATTCCGGCGTATCGACGTCGAGCGTGGCGACGATCCGTTCGATGGTCTTGGTCTGATCGATCAGCCCGTTGACACCGCCCATGATCAGCGCCTCACCGGCGGCATTGCCGCGCGCCAGCATCTGGTCATAGGCAAAACCGGCCTCGGCCGCGATCTTGATGTTCAGCAGCGCGCTCATCGTCGCGGTCAGCTTGGCGCGCATCTCGGCGTCCAGATCAGGGTTCTTCTCGGCCACCATCGCCGACAGCGAAGGGCCGGAGACCACGGTGCCGTCGGCGCCGACGTAGTGCCCCAGATAGACATTCTGAATGCCCAGACCGTCATAGAAATGACTGTTATAGGTGTTGTCAGAGAAACAGTCGTGCTCCTCCTCCGGGTCGTTCAGCATCAGCCCCAGCCGCATCCGTTCACCGGCCTGCTCACCATAGGACAAGCTGCCCATACCGGTCAGGATAGCCACGATCCCGGCGTTCTCATCCGCCATCAGAGTGGTGCGCGCCTCGCCGCCTTCGGCCCATTGCGCCGCCATCCAGTCCAGATCGCTGACCAGCAGATCGGTCGCCGCCTTCAGATAGGCGCCGCGCCGGTCGCAATGATCATGGGTGCAGGCCTCGCCCTGGGCGTAATCGGTCCAGGGCCGGTTGCCGGCTCCGGGACCGGTGCCGTTCAGATCCTGGCCCCAAAGCAGAAACTCGATGGCGTGGTAACCGGTGGCGACATTGGTCTCGATGCCCTCGGCCTCCTGCAGCGTGCCCTCCAGCAGCTGCGGGGTGATCTCGGTCGCATCGACCTCGGCGCCGGCGATGGTCAGTTTCGGGTTGGCGATCACGTTCAGCGCCGCCAGCGGGTTTTCGTCGGTCGCTCCGCCATAGGCGGCATCGACATAGTCGATCAGCCCCTCGTCCAGCGGCCAGGCGTTCACCTTGCCCTCCCAGTCGTCGACGATGGCATTGCCGAAGCGGAAGACCTCGGTCTGCTGATAAGGCCCGCGGGCTTCCCGCCAGGCGGTCTTCGCCGCCTGCAGCGCCTCGGCCGAGGGGGCCGCGATCAGCGCGTCGACCGCCTGTTGCAGGCGCTTGGCGGTGGCGGCGCTGTCGCCATAGGCGGCAGCGGCGATATTGGCGTAGTTTTCAAGAACCGCGGCCTTGTCGGCTGCCAGCGCGGGGGCGGCCACGCTGCTCAGAAGGGCGGCAGTCAGGGCGAGACGTTTCATGCGTTTGATCCTCTTGCAATCAGGGGTCCGACCCCGGGGCGGCCACCGGTGGCGCGCCGGCGGCGGAATAAGAACGCTCCCGCCGGTGGGGAGGAAAGGCGGACCGGTGGATTTGCCCGGCCGTTCCCGGCTCTTCCGGTTGGGGAATGTCTGGCTGCCCCGGTCGGGAGGGGTTGCTGAGGCCGGAACCTGATTAATATTGTCGGATTTGTCAAGCAATCGCATCCCGGCCGGGTCGATTTCTTGCGAAACACTCGCAACCCAATCGCCACAGCCAGGCCGAAACGCATCGGGGCGGCCGCTGGCCGCCCCGATCTACACTGTTTCCCGATCCGATCCCGAGAGGGGAACGGGCGCTCCGGCCTACATCAACGCCTCGATCAGCACCGGGCCGGGCGTGGCCATCGCCGCCGCCAGCGCCTGATCCAGCTGGGCGGTGTCCTCCACCCGGCTGGCCTCCACCCCCATGCCGCGGGCCATCTCGGCCCAGTTCAGCGCCGGGCGGTCCAGCGAAAGCATGTCGATGGCACGCGGTCCGGGGTTCTGCACGCCGACGTTGGTCAGCTCTCCGCGCAGGATCTGATAGGCGCGGTTGGCGAAGATCAGCACGGTGATATCCAGCCCCTCGCGCGCCATGGTCCAGAGCGCCTGCGGCATATACATGCCGCTGCCGTCGCTGATCAGCGCCAGCACCTTGCGATCCGGACAGGCCACCGCGGCGCCGATCGACACCGCCATGCCATAGCCGATCGAGCCGCCGCAGTTCTGCAGCCAGCTGTGCGGCGGCGCACCGGCGGTGACCGGCCCCAGCGACCGGCCGCTGGTGACGGTCTCGTCCACCACAATGGCACCCTCGCAGATCGCCCGGGCGATCACCGGTGCCATGCTGTCGGGCGTCAGCGGCGACAGCGCCGGCAGATCGGGCAGCCCCGCCGGGGTCAGCTCCGGCACCTCTGCCGCCGCGCCGGTGGCCTGGGCCAGCGCCTCCAGCGCCGCGCTCAGATCCATATCGGCCGAGGCCAGCGGCACGAAGGAGACATCGGGCCGGGTCAGCCGCGCCGGCTTGCCCGGATAGGCGAAGAAGCCGACCGGCTCGCGTGCGCCCATCAGCACGATCTTGTCATAGGGCGCCAGCGCCTGCAGCGCCTGGTCGATCGGATAGGGCACACGGGGGATATTGACCCGCCCTGCCCCGCGCTCGGTCCGGGCGCTCGCCCATTCGCCCATCAGCGCACAGCCGGTGGCTGTGGCGATCCGTCCCGCCAGCTCAAGGTTTTCCGCCGTCAGCGCGCCGCCGCCCAGCAGCAGCAGCGCCCCCTCCTGCGCAAGCGTCGCCGCCGCGCGGTCGAGCAGATCGCCGGCTACAGCCTCGGGCGCCGGCGGAGCCAGCGGCCCGGCCACCGCGCCGCCTTCGGTCCAGGCGGTATCGCCGGGCAGGATCAGTGTCGCCACCTGCCCCGGCGCCGTCCGCGCCGCCTGCACCGCGCGGGCCGCATCGGCACCGACATCGGCGGTGGAGAGCGAGGTCTGCACCCATTGCGACACCGGCCGGGCGATGCCCTCGATATCCGCGGTCAGCGGCGCATCCAGCGCGATATGGGTCGAGGCGTGTTCACCGACGATATTGACCACGCCAGAGCCCGCCTTCTTGGCGTTGTGCAGATTCGACAGCCCGTTGGCCAACCCCGGACCGAGGTGCAGCAGCGTCGAGGCCGGCTTGCGCGCCATCCGCCAGTACCCATCCGCCGCACCGGTGGCCACCCCTTCGAACAGGGCCAGAATCGAGCGCATGCCGGGCACGTGATCCAGTGCCGCGACGAAATGCATCTCAGAGGTTCCGGGGTTGGTGAAACAGACATCCACGTCGCTGGCCAGCAGGCTGCGCACCAGGCTTTCGGCGCCGTTCATCGCGCGTACTCCTCACATCAAAACGAAAGACGGGTGCCGCGGACGCAGCACCCGTCGATATCCTTTCACGCCCCGTCGCCGGGGACCAGAGGAGAGTTAGGTCAGCCCCCGCTCGATCAGGTCGAGCGTCGCCATCGCCGGCAGAACCTGTGCGACCGAGGAGTTCGGCTCGCGCCCTTCGGCAATGGCAGCGACGAATTCGCGGTCGATCAGCTCGATACCATTGTTCGACACCGCGACCCCCGACAGATCGACCGGCTTGTCGTAGCCGTCATAGAGATCGTCGTAGCGGGCCAGATAGGTGCCCTTGTCGCAGATATAGCGGAAGAAGGTGCCGAACGGCCCGTCGTTGTTGAAGCTGAGCGACAGGGTGCAGATCGCCCCGGAGGGGGTTTTCATGCCGATCGACATGTCCATAGCGATACCCAGATCGGGATGCAGCGGCCCCTGCAGGCCGAAGGCCTGAGAGCAGGTCTCTCCGGTCTGATACTGGAACAGGTCGACGGTGTGGCAGGCGTGGTGCCACAGCAGGTGATCGGTCCAGCTCCGCGGCTCGCCCTTGGCGTTGGTATTGGTGCGACGCATGAAATAGGTCTGAACGTCCATCTGCTGGATCTTCAGCTCGCCCGCGGCGATCTTGTTGTGGATCCACTGGTGCGACGGGTTGAAGCGGCGCACCTGACCGGCCATGGCGACCAGCCCGGTTTCCTTCTGCTTGTCGACCACCGCCTGGCTGTCGGCCAGCGTATCCGCCATCGGGATTTCCACCAGAACATGCTTGCCCGCCTCCATGCAGGCGATCGCCTGTTCGGCATGCAGCTGGGTCGGGGTCGCCAGGATCACCGCGTCGACATCGTCGCGTGCCAGGCAATCCGCCAGATTGTCCGCCGCATGCGGAATACCCCGCTCGGCGGCGAAGGCTTCGATCTTCGCCTTGGTCGGCCCCATGACCGAGGTGACCTCGACCTCTTCGATATTGGCAAGGGCGTCGAGGTGTTTGATGCCGAAGGCGCCATAGGCACCGGCCACGCAAAGTCTCATCTCGGAGTCTCCGTCAGCTGTGATTTTCCAGAATGATATGACCCACCGCGGTGTTCGAGGCGGGAACGTGATAATGGCGGTGCACTTCGGTCACCTTCTCGTCAAGCGCACCGCGCATGACCAGCCACATGACCATTTCGATGCCTTCCGAGCCAGTCTCGCGCAGGTATTCGACGTGCTCGATCCGTCGCGCCGCCTCTGGGTCATTCGCCATCATGTCGAGGAACCGCCGATCCCATTCGGCATTGATCAGCCCGGCGCGTTCCGCCTGCAGCTGGTGCGACATGCCGCCCGTTCCGAAGATCATCACGTTCAGATCCTCGGGGTAGCTGTCGATGGCGCGGCGGATCGCCTTTCCGAGGTTATAGCAGCGGTTGCCCGTCGGTGCCGGGTATTGCACCACGTTGACCGCCAGCGGGATCACCGGACAGGGCCATGCGTCGTCGACGCCGGTTTCCCCGAACATCACCGACAGCGGCACGGTCAACCCGTGATCGACCTCCATCTCGTTCATGATGGTCAGGTCGAATTCATCCAGGATCACCGATTGCGCGATATGGGAAGCAAGCTTCTGATGCCCCTTCACCACCGGCACCGGGCGCGGCCCCCAGCCTTCGTCGGCGGGCGCGAATTCCGCCGCACAGCCCAGCGCGAAGGTCGGGATGCAAGAGGCGTCGAAGGCGGTGCAATGATCGTTATAGACCAGAAAGATGACGTCGGGCTGGTTCTCTTTCATCCATTCGCGCGACTTCACGAAGCCGTCGAACACCGGTTTCCAATAGGGCTGATCGGTGATGCCGGTGTCCATGGCGACACCGATGGCCGGCACATGCGAACAGCCCACGCCTGCGGTAATCCGCGCCATTATTTCTTCTCCCATTCGGATTTGTAGCGGTTGCCCTCGATCGGGCGGCCGCCGTGCAGCATCATGTCGCGATAATCCTCCCGCGACACGCCGGTCATCATCGCGGCGAGGTCCTGAAAGGTGATGCCGTCAAAGGCCGCGAGCTTGGAGGTGTAATAGATGTTCCCTCCCAGTTCGAGCAGCCGGTTCCAGGCCCGGTCCCGCACCGCCTGTTTCTGCGCCTCCGTCATCGGGAAACGGGACATGTATTCCTCCGGATCGGCGGTCAGCGCGTCACGGTTCTTCTGCAGGCGCAGCGAGATGCAGAACTGATTGAGATGGTACCCCTCGCGCGAACGATCCGCGTCGAACACGAAGGTGCCCGGGATATCGTCATAGGGTTTGTCCTGAGGGTCCGTCATCGCCTTCCTCCCAAGGATCGGTAATTGCGACCCGCTTACCAGCCCCGCCGCCCGGTCAGAAATTCAATGCCGCGCAGGGGCATTCGTTTCTGTTATAGATCGCCGACAGATCGTCGCCCGCACCGGGCGGCGATCAGGCCACCTGCGCCCGGATCAGATCGAGAAACCGCGCCTGTGTCGGCGTTGGGCGCCAGTTGGCGCGATAGGTCAGGCCGATCGGGCGGGCGCTCTCGGGCAGCTCGATCGGCAGCGGCGCGAGGATGCCATATTCCTGTTCCACCTCGATCTGCTTGTGCGACATGATGGTCAGATACTCGCCCCGCATCATCAACCCGCGCACCAGCACCAGCGAATTCGCCACCACCCGCACCGGCGTGTTGGGCAGCTGCGGTATCTTCAGCCGGTCATAGAGGTAACTGCCCGAGGGCGTCGGCAGCGGCGGCGCGATCCAGGGGTAGTCCAGCGTATCCTCCAGCGTCAGCCCCGCCCGCCCGGCCAGCGGATGATCGCGCGCGGCCACCACCGACAGGGTATCGGAAAACAGCGCCTCCTGCACCACATCCTCGGCCGGCAAAGGATCGCGCAGCGCGCCGATCAGCAGATCCAGATCGCCGAATCTGAGATCGCGCAGCAAGGTGCCATAAGGGCCGTCGACGCATTGCAGCTGCAGCTGCCCGCCGCTTTCGCGCAGCAGCTGGTCGATCGCATTGGGCAGGATCGCGGTACGCGACAGCGGCATGGAGCCCACGGCAATGCGGGTGGAATCGCGGCCCAGGAACTCCGACACCTCGTATTGCCCCTGCCGGATCTCGGTATTGGCCAGCCGGATATGGTGGGCGAAGGCCTCCGCCGCCGGGGTCAGCATCACGCCGCGCCGCACCGGATCGAAGAACCGCAGCCCCGACAGCCGCTCCAGATCGCGGGCCGCCCGGTGCACGGCGGGCTGCGACACCCCCAGCTGGCGCGCCGCATGGCTGAAGTTGCCGGTCTGCGCCACCGCCGTCAGCGCCCGGAGCTGCACCGCCGTGGTCAGCCGGTGAAAATCCCGCCGCCCCGCCGGGCCGGGACGCGGCGCCTTGCGGCGCGCCTGCCGTTCGCCCTCCTTCAGCAGGTCGAGCGCCCGGCGCACCCGCGTCAGGAAAATCTCTCCGACCTCGGTGGGAAACATGCCCTCTGGCCGGCGGTCGAACAGCCGCGCCGACAGGGTCTGTTCCAACTTGGCCACCGCCTGGGTCACCGCCGGCTGCGACAGATGCACCACATCGGCGGCCAGGTTGATGCGGTTCTGCACCGCCACCTCCTGCACCGCCTGCAGGTGACGAACGTTCGGGAATACGAAATCCATCCGGACCTCCTCGCCGATGCGGCCTGCCCGGGGCCTCTGGAACCCCGCTGACCCGGCTGGCTCCTCTCCCGGGTTTCAGGGGATCTATAACATCTGCCAATTCGCAAAGCCAAGCTTCCAACTGGCGCGTCACGCCGTCGCGCGCCTAAGGTCGCGCCGATCAGCGCCGCCGGTTCCGGGCGGTGCCCCAAGCGTTCGAGGAGGAGGGCCGATGGACCCCGATTACCTGCCGTTTCACCCCAGCCCCAAGGTGCCCGATTTCAAGGTGCCCGCCGGCAGCGTCGATGCCCATTGCCATGTCTTCGGCCCGGCCGAGACCTTCCCCTATTCGCCGAAGCGCAAATACACCCCCTGCGATGCTCCGAAGGAAAAGCTCTTCGCGCTGCGCGACCACCTCGGATTCTCGCGCAATGTGATCGTGCAGGCCTCCTGCCACGGCACGGACAACGCCGCGCTGGTCGACGCGCTTGAAACCGCCGGCGATCTGGCCCGCGGCGTCGCCGTCGTCAGCCCCGACATCAGTGATGACGCGCTGGCCCGGATGGATGCCGCCGGCGTCCGCGCGGTGCGCTTCAACTTCGTCAAACGGCTGGTCGACGCCACCCCGAAAGAGGTGTTCATGGGCGTCGCCGAGCGGATCGCCAAACTGGGCTGGCATATCGTCGTCTATTTCGAAGCTCCCGATCTGGAGGAGCTGATCCCCTTCCTGGAAAGCCTGCCGACCACCGTGGTGGTCGATCACATGGGCCGCCCCGATGTGAACAAGGGCGTCGATCACCCGGACTTCCAGCGCTTTGTCGATCTGCTGGCGCGTAACGAGAATTTCTGGACCAAGGTGAGCTGCCCGGAACGTCTGAGCGTCGCAGGCCCGCCCTATGCAGATGTCGTCCCCTTTGCCCGGCATCTGGTCGAAACCTTCCCCGACCGCGTGCTCTGGGGCACCGACTGGCCGCATCCGAACATGAAATCCCACATGCCCGATGACGGCCAGTTGGTGGACGTGATCCCGCAGATCGCCCCCACCGAGGCGCTGCAACAGAAACTTCTGATCGACAACCCGATGCGCCTTTACTGGGCCTGAGGACTGCAACCGGTCTGACTGGAGGAGAGACCATGGAGATCACCGATTTCGATCACCACACGCCGATAGAGGGCACCACGCTCTTCGACGGCGAGATGGCGATGAAGGGATATGCGCTGAACAAGATGTGCTATTCCTTCAACGCCGCTGCCGCGCGGGAGGCCTATCTGGCCGACCCGGAGGCCTATATGGACCGCTTCGGCCTGAACGAGGCGCAGAAGCAGGCCTGCCGCGACAAGAACGTGCTGGCGATGATCGCCGCTGGCGGCAATATCTATTACCTCGCCAAATTCGCCGGCATCTACCGGCTGGACATGCAGGACATCGGCGCGCAGCAGACCGGCATGACCAAGGCGGCGTTCCAGGAAAAACTGCGTCGGGCGGGGGACTGAGACGATGGCGAAACTTCTTGGCGGTCTGACCACCTCCCACATCCCGGCGGTGGGCAATGCGATCCACAAGGGCCTGTTCGAGGACCCCTACTGGAAACCCTTCTTCGACGGCTATCCGCCGATCCGCGACTGGCTCGACGAACACAAACCCGACGTGGCGATCAACATCTACAACGACCACGGGCTGGGCTTCTTCCTCGACAAGATGCCGACCTTCGCCATCGGCGCCGCGCATGAATACAAGAATGAGGACGAAGGCTGGGGCATCCCGCAGCTGCCCCCCCTTCCCCGGCGATGCGCCGTTCAGTTGGCACATCATCGAAAGCATGGTGGAGCAGGAATTCGACATCACCTCGTGTCAGGAACTGGCGGTGGACCACGGTTTCGTGGTGCCGATGCAGCTGTTCTGGCCCGGGGCGCCGGACAACCCCGACATGCCGCGCGCCATCCCGATCAGCGCCAATACGGTGCAGCACCCGATCCCGACGCTGAAACGGGCGCTCGATTTCGGCAAGGCGCTGCGTAAGGCCATCCTCAGCTACCCCGAGGATATCAAGGTGGTGGTGCTGGGCACCGGCGGGCTCAGCCACCAGCTCGACGGCGAGCGGGCGGGCTTCATCAACAAGGAGTTCGACCAGTATTGCATGGAGAAGATCGTCACCGACCCCGAGGCGCTGACGAAAATCTCCCGCCGCGAGCTGGTGGAAAAGGCCGGCGCCCAGGGCACCGAGTTCCTGATGTGGATGATGATGCGCGGCGCTCTGGGCGACAAGGTGCGCCCGCTGCACGCCAACTACCACATCCCGATCTCCAACACCGGCGCCGGCACCATGCTGCTGGAATGCGTCGACTGAGCAAAACTCGGAGACGAATACCGAAAGGGCACACCGGCGCCGACATCAGGAGTTTTAGATGCCGCGCCGTCGTGACGGGACCAAACCCGGGGCGAACACGCCCCGGCGCTAAAAAGCTATGAGCCGAAAGGGCTTGCACTTCCAGGGCCATCGGCTTTTCTAATCTCATGGTAAAGCTGGTTCTTCTGCACAAGGCCGACTCGATCTACGAGGACGAGCCGGATGTCGTTTACGATTTCCCCCGAAGCTATCTGAAAGCCGTCCGAGAGGCCGAAGGCGACTGGATCGTCTATTACGAACCCGTCAAGGCGGGACCCCGCGGGTACTTTGCTGTCGCAAAAATTCAGCAGGTCATTCCGAAACCGGGTGTTGAGGGGCGGTATCTTGCGCTCATCGAGCCGGGCAGCTTCCTTCCTTTCGATGCAGAGGTCCCGCGCCTTGTGCAGGGACGCCCGCTGGAGACCTCCTTGGCAGAACCGGACGGAACACCAAAGAAAGGTGGTGCCGTTCAGCTCGCCGTACGGCGGCTCCCAGAGGCCGACTTCGCGCGGATTGTTGATCTTGGTTTGCCCCAGGACCTCGAACGGCGCGAGGCAACCCGCTACGATCCCGCTTCCGACGATCTCGCGGAGGAGGCCACCCCCTTCCAGCGACCCGTTCTGGAACGGCTCACACGCCGCCCCTATCGGGATGTCGCCTTTCGGAGGAAGGTCCGCGAGGCCTACGATTACCGTTGCGCCATGTCTGGCCTCCAGCTTCGGAACGGCGGCGGTCGCCCCGAAGTGCAAGCCGCGCATATTCGCCCTGTCGAGCGACAGGGCAGCGATGCCATCCGAAATGGTCTGGCATTGTCCGGAACGTTACACTGGATGTTTGATCGTGGCCTGATCTCCGTCGCGGAGGATTGCGAGACCATACTGGTCTCGCGCAACAAGGTGCCGGGGGATGTGGTGACCCGGCTGCTCCGACCAGACGGCAAGCTTTGGAAACCCTCGGATCGAAAGAACTGGCCCAGCCCCGCAAACCTGAAGTGGCATCGTGAGAACGTCTTTGGTCAGGTGATGACGGACGAGCCGATCAACTGGGGGTGAGAGCCCCCGCTGCCAAAGCTCACTTGCTCAAGCGAGGTTGCGATGGTGCGGACGAGATGAGAAACGCCGCCCCGGCATCATGGTTGAACCAAGACGACGGGCGCAGCTATGGCTGTGCCTTTTTTCCTCTCGGCCCTTGGCGAGGCGACCCCGGCGCGCCACATAGGAAAAAGGAGGTTCCGCGTGCCCGACTGTCTCGACGCATTGATCGTGGCCCATGGCCAACCCTCCGCGCCCGCTCCGGCGGAGGCGGCGCTGGCGGAGCTTGCCTCCAGGGTCGGACACCTGCTGCCGGGCCGGCGCATCGGCTCTGCCACGCTGGCGGCCCCGGGTGCGCTGGAGGCGGCGCTGGAGCGGCTCGGCGCCGACGGCGCGATCTATCCATTCTTCATGGCCGACGGCTGGTTCGTCCGGCAGGCGCTGCCGAAACGGTTGAACGGGCATCCGGCGCGGGTGCTGCCGCCCTTGGGCCGCGATCCGGCGCTGGTCGATCTTGCGGCGACCTACCTGGCCCGGGACTGCGCCACGCGAGGCTGGGAGCCTGCGGCGACCGCCCTGCTGATCGCCGCCCACGGCTCTGCCCGCGGCCCGCGCGCGGCGGCGGCGGCGCGGGATCTCGGCGCCGCGCTTGCCACGCTCTGGCCCGGATCGCCGCCCATCTATGGCTTTGTCGAAGAAGCACCCTATCTGGCCCAGGCGGCGCGGGGATTGCCGGCGCAGACGCTCTGCCTGCCGGTCTTCGCCGCCGAGGGCGGGCATTACCGCGAAGACGTGCCCGACGCGCTGGAGACCGCTGGTTTTCTCGGCGCGCTGCTGCCGCCGCTGGGTCAGCACCCGGGGGTGCCGGCCCTGATCGCCGCGGCGCTCAGCGCGTGACGCGGCCGCGGATATAGGCCTCGATCTCAGCCACCTGGGCCGCGCTCAGACGCAGGCCCAGCTTGGTGCGCCGCCAGATCATATCCTCGGCGCCGCGCACCCATTCCCTTGCCACCGCCCAGTCGACTTCCGCCTGGCTCAGCGTCGCGCCGAAATCCCGGCCCAGATCGGCGGCGGTCTTCGCCGCGCCCAGCACCTCGCGGGCCTCGGTGCCATAGCAGCGGATCAGCCGCCGCGCCCAAGCCGCGGTGAGGAAGGGATAATCGGCCAGCAGCCGCTCGATCAGCTCCGATACGCCGGTCACCGCGAAATCACCGCCCGGCAGTGCCACCCCGGCGGTCCAGGGCCCCTTGGCCACTGGCAGCGCCTCCGCGATCTTCTCCAGCGCACCCTCGGCGAGCCGGCGATAGGTAGTGATCTTGCCGCCGAAGACGGTCAGAAGCGGCGCCGCCTCGCGGTCCAGGCGTAGCACGTAATCGCGGGTCGCCGCCGTGGCCGAGCTCGCCCCATCGTCATAAAGCGGCCTGACGCCGGAATAGGTCCAGACCACATCCGCCGGGCTGAGCGGCCGCTTGAAATACTCATTGGCGAAGGCCAGCAGGTAATCGCGCTCCGCCTCGGTACAGACCGGCGGCGTCGCCGGATCGGGATGATCGGCGTCGGTGGTGCCGATCAGGGTGAACTCCTCCTCATAGGGGATCGAGAAGATGATCCGCCCGTCGCGCCCCTGGAAGAAATAGCATTTGTCGTGATCGTAAAGCCGCGGCGTCACGATATGGCTGCCGCGCACCAGCCGCACATCGCCCGGCGTGTGGCTGCCCAGCATGCCGTGCAGCAGCTCTCCCGCCCAGGGGCCGGCGGCATTGATCAGCATCTTCGCCTCGACCCGGGTTTCGGACCCGTCCGCCCGGCGCAGGGTGATCGCCCAGCGATCGGCGAGACGTTCGGCCGCGATCACCCCGGTGCGGGTCAGGATCTCTGCCCCCCGGGCGGCGGCGTCGCGCGCGTTCAGCACCACCAGCCGGGCGTCCTGCACCCAGCAATCGGAATATTCATAGGCCCGTTCAAACCGCTCCTTCAGCACCGCTCCGGCCGGATCGGTTTTCAGATCCAGCGTCCGGGTGCCCGGCAGGATCTGCCGCCCCCCCAGGTGATCGTAGAGAAAGAGCCCAAGCCGGATCATCCAGGCCGGACGCCGCCCCTTCATCCAGGGCATCACCGCGCTCAGCAATTTCGAGGCCGGCGTTTCGCTGTCGAAGCGCATCTCGCGCTCATAGGGCAGCACGAAGCGCATTGGCCAGCTGATATGCGGCATCGCCTTCAGCAACACCTCGCGCTCGATCAGCGCCTCGCGCACCAGACGGAATTCGAAATACTCCAGATAGCGCAGCCCGCCGTGGAAAAGCTTGGTCGAGGCCGAGGAGGTCGCACTGGCCAGATCGCCCTGTTCGGCCAGGGTAACGCTCAGCCCGCGGCCAGCAGCATCGCGGGCGATCCCACACCCGTTGATCCCGCCGCCGATGATGAAAAGATCCCGCATATCGCCTGCCTCTTTCACATTCCCCCTGCGCCTAGCGCGCGCAGCGCAAAATGTCACCCGTCCCTTGGGGCTGACCGCACGACAGTTTGATGACGGGGCCACAACGCTTGCCACATGGCATTCAGACGCTAGAGTTCCGCCCAGCACCCCGGCCCGGCGTTTCGGTCCCGCCGGGGGGACGACCCAGCGATCTGCAAGGAATGCCCATGCAATATTTCAAACCCGCCACTTTCGAAGAGGCCTCGGCCCTTGCGGCCGGCGCCGAGGGGATCACCCGGTTCCTCGCCGGCGGCACCGACGTGCTGGTCCAGCTGCGCTCGGACCTGGTGACGCCGGATGTCCTGATCGACATCAAGGCGATCCCCGGAACCCATGACATCACCCGCACCGAAGACGGCGGCTGGCGGCTGGGCGTGGCGGTGACCGGGGCGGAGATGTCCGAACATCCCGACCTGGGCCGCGACTGGCCCGGGGTGGTCGAGGCGATGGACCTGATCGGCTCGACCCAGGTGCAGGGCCGCGCCACCCCCATCGGCAACCTCTGCAACGCCTCTCCGGCGGCCGATTCCGTTCCCGCGATGATCGCCGCCGGCGCCGTGCTCAGTGTCGTCGGTCCCGATGGGGCCCGCGACATCCCGGTCGAGGAGGTGCCCGCGGGCCCCGGCAAGACCACGCTGAAGAAGGGCGAGATCGCCACTGCCCTGACCCTGCCGCCACGCGGCGCGCAGGGCGGCGACGCCTATCTGCGCTTCATACCGCGCACCGAGATGGACATCGCCGTGGTCGGCTGCGCCATCAACCTGACGGTGGAGGGCGAGGTGATCACCTCGGCCCGGATGGCGCTGGGGGCGGTCGCGCCCACCGCCGTCGTGGTGCATGCCGCCGCCGACGCGCTGGTCGGGCGCACACTGGACGACGCGGCGCTGAAGGCCCTGACCGATCTGGCCGAGGCCAGCTGCAATCCGATCGACGACAAGCGCGGCACGGTGAAGTTCCGCACCCATACCGCCGGGGTTCTGGCCCGGCGGGTGGCCCAGATCGCCTATGACCGCGCCAAAGGAGCCAAGGCATGAGCAAGACCCATGTAACCGCTAAAGTGAACGGGGACGCGGTCGAGTTCCTCTGCGATCCGCGCGAAACCCTGCTGGACGTGCTGCGCGACCGGCTGGGGCTGACCGGCGCCAAGGAAGGCTGCGGCACCGGCGATTGCGGCGCCTGTTCCGTCACCGTCGACGGCCGGCTGGTCTGCTCCTGCCTGATGCTGGGGGTCGAGGCCGAGGGCAAGGAGATCGGCACCGTCGAGGGCATCGCCGATGGCGAGACGCTGCATCCCCTGCAGAAGAAATTCATCGAATATGCCGCCCTGCAATGCGGCATCTGCACCCCGGGCATTCTGATCGCGGCGAAATCGCTGCTGGAAAAGAACCCCGACCCGACCGAGACGGAAGTACGCTACTGGCTGGCCGGCAACCTGTGCCGCTGCACCGGCTATGACAAGATCATTCGCGCCGTGATGGATACCGCGGCCGAGATGCGGGAGGCCTCGTAATGGCGCTGGACAGCTCGAAAACCACCGATTTCAAATATGTCGGCACCCGGCCCGACCGGCCCGACGGGCTCGACAAGGTCACCGGCCGCGCCAAGTTCGGTGCCGATGCCACTGCGCCCGGAATGCTGTTCGCCGCGATCAAGCGCAGCCCGCATGCCCATGCCAAGATCCTGAAGATCGACGCCAGCAAGGCGCTGGCGATGGACGGGGTCAAGGCCGTGGTCACCCGTGCCGATTTCGCCGAAGGTCTCACCGGCGAGACCTGGAATGTCCTGGAAAACGTCATGGCCGGCGAGACCGCGCTCTATGACGGCCACGCGGTCGCCGCCGTCGCCGCCACCTCCGCCCTGATCGCGCGCGACGCGATGAAGGCGATCGAGGTGGAGTACGAGCTGCTGCCGCATGTCACAGATGTCGACAAGGCGATGGCAGCCGATGCCCCGGTGATCCGTGCCGGCGCCGCCGATGCCTCCGTTCCCGAAGGGTTGCACCCCAACGTCGTGCGCTATTACGAAAGCGGCCATGGCGATGTCGAGGCCGGCTTCGCCGAGGCCGATCTGGTGATCGAGGATCACTTCACCACCGAGGCGACCCACCAGGGCTATATCGAACCGCACGCCTGCCTCGGTACGCTGGGGGCAGATGGCAAGGGCGAACTGTGGTGCTGCACCCAGGGCCATTGGAACGTGCAGAAGCTCTGCGCCGCGATGCTGGGGATCGAGACCAGCCAGCTGCGCGTCACCGCCTCGGAAATCGGCGGCGGCTTCGGAGGCAAGACCACCATCTTCATCGAACCGGTGGCGCTGGCGCTGAGCCGCAAGGCCAACCGCCCGGTCAAGCTGGTGATGACCCGGGCCGAGGTGTTCCGCGCCTCCGGCCCGACCTCCTCCACCTCGATGGACGTCAAGATCGGGATGAAGTCCGACGGCACCATCACCGCGGCGCAGGGCACCTTCCGGCTGCAGGGCGGCGCCTTCCCCGGTGGCCCCTGCGAAATGACGGCGATGTGCGCCTTCGCGCCCTATAACCTGACGAACGTGCATCAGGTCGGCTATGACGTGATGACCAACCGCCCGAAACAGGCGGCCTATCGCGCGCCGGGCTCGCCGATGGCGGCCTTCGCCGTGGAATCGGTGATCGACGAGCTCTGCAACCAGCTCGGCCTCGACCCGTTCGAGGTGCGGCTGAAGAACGCCTCACGCGAAGGCACCCGCGCCAGCTTCGGCCCGAAATGGCCGCGCATCGGCCTGGTGGAGACGCTGGAGGCCGCCCGCGCCCATCCGCATTACACCGCCCCGCTGAAAGAGGGTCAGGGCCGTGGCATCTCCTGCGGGTTCTGGTTCAACCACGGCGGCGAAACCTCGGTCTCGCTGGCGATGTCCGAGGACGGCTCTGCCCAGATCATGGTCGGCACCCCGGATATCGGCGGCTCCCGCGCCTCGATGGCGCTGATGGCGGCCGAGGTGCTGGGCATTCCTTACGAGAACATCCGCTGCACCATCGCCGACACTTCCTCGCTGGGCTATAACGAGATCAGCCACGGCAGCCGGGTGACCTATGCCTCCGGTCTCGCCACCATCAAGGCAGCCGAGGCGGCGGTGGAGGAACTCTGCCGGCGCGCGGCGGCGAAATGGGACATCCCGGAAGAGGCGGTTTATTGGGAAGATGGCTATGCCAAGCCCTCGGGCCCCAATGCCGGCGATCACGCGCCCCTGCATATCACCGAGCTGACCGCCGACATGGGCGCCACCGGCGGCCCGATCAACGGCCATTTCGAGGCGACCCCGGAAGGCGCCGGCGTCAGCTTTGCCACCCATATCGTCGATGCCGAGGTCGACCCCGAGACCGGCGCGACCAAGGTGGTGCGCTATACCGTGGTGCAGGACGCCGGCAAGGCGATCCATCCCACCTATGTCGAGGGCCAGTTCCAGGGCGGCGCGGCGCAGGGCATCGGCTGGGCGCTGAACGAGGAATACATCTATGGCGAGGACGGGCGGCTGCAGAACGCCGGCTTCCTCGACTACCGTATCCCGGTGGCCTCCGACCTGCCCTTCATCGACACGGTGATCGTCGAGGTGCCGAACCCCGGCCATCCCTTCGGCGTGCGCGGTGTCGGCGAAACCTCGATCTGTCCGCCGCTGGCAGCCATCGCCAATGCGGTGTCGAATGCCGTCGGCGTCCGGATGCGGCAGCTGCCGATGCGCCCCTCGCGTGTGCTGGAGGCGCTGGAAAGCAAGGATGGTTGACGTCGCGCTCTGGTCCGGGCTGCGGCCCCTTGTCGGTGGGCAGGACAGCATCGCCGTAGAGGGGCGCACCGTGGGCCAGATCCTCGACTCGATCCGGCGCAATTACCCGGCGCTGGCGCCGACCCTCGACGCCGGGGTGTCGGTGGTGGTGGATGGCCGGGTGATCGCCTCCAGCCTGACCGAACCGGTGGGCGAGAACAGCGAAGTCGTACTGATGATGCGGCTGAAGGGCGGGTAGCCCCCGCCCCGCGCATCAGAGCGCCGGCGGTTGTTTCCCGCCGGCCGATCCCCAGCTAAGACAGGCCCGGCCGAACCGGGCGTGACCGGGCTGGAGGAGGATATCTCATGGCTGCCTATCTGATCCTGCTGCTGATCGTCTCGGTGGCCGCGGCCGTGGCGATCCGCCTTGTCCTGAAACACCGCCGCCGCGCCGCCCTGCTGCGGACCCGGCTGACCGAAGCACAGCGCGCCATCGTCGCCACGGAGGTGCCGCTGACCCGCAAGCTGCCGGCCCGGTTTCATCAGGCGCTCGAAGGCAAGATCAACGCCTTTATCGGGCAGGTCGATTTCGTCGGCTGCAACGGCCTCGAGGTGAGTGAGGAGATGCGGCTGTCGATCGCCGCCCAGGCCTGCCTGCTGATCGTCAACAGCGACACCTGGTACGATCATCTCACCACCATCCTGATCTATCCCGCCGCCTTCAAGTCGCGGCAGCGGCAGCACAATGGCTATGTCGTGACCGAACGCGAAACCGTGCGCAGCGGCGAAAGCTGGTCCCGCGGGCCGGTGATCCTGTCCTGGGCCGATACCCGACGCGGCGCGCTGAACGATCGTGATGGCCATAACGTGGTGTTCCACGAATTCGCCCATCAGATCGACGACCTCTCCGGCCATACCGACGGGCTGCCCAACCTGCCCAAAGGCCAGAGCGTCGCCGGCTGGGCCCGGACCTTCGTGCCCGCCTATCAGACCCATGTGCAAAACGTGCAGGCCGGGCACAGGACCGTGTTCGACGCCTATGGCGCCACCGGGCCGGAGGAATTCTTCGCCGTGGCGGTGGAAACCTTCTTCGAAAAGCCCGCCGCGCTGAACCATCACGAACCCGCCGTCTACCGGCAACTGGCACAGCTGTTCCGGCTCGACCCGCTGTCCTGGGGCTGACGCGCGGGCTGCCTGCGGCGTCCCCCGGGGCGCCGCTGCGGCCCCGTGTCTCTCCCGTGCGGCCCCCGTTTTGCGCCGCTTTCGGGTGACATTGCCGCCGCTTCGCGCTATCTGCGAAACAACAAAACCAACGACAGGGAGAGAGGATCGAATGACAGCGAGTCGTTCAGATGTTGCAGAGCTGCCACGCCGCGCGCTTTGTGACATGAGCCGTCCTCTGCGGTCCCGCCGCGCCCTTGTCCCCGCCCGTGACGCCCCCATGTTCTGACGAACATATGACCGTCCCCCCTGAAACTGCCGCGCCCATTCCCCGCCGGGACTGGACAGCGGCACGAAATTGCTTAGGCAAGATGAAATTGCCACAGTCCGCTACGCTGGAGAACTGACTTGTCCCTTTTCCTGATCGCGGCCCTGCCCTTTATCGGCGCCGTGTTCCCCGCCCTCCTGATCCGTGCCGGACGCAATGCCGCCTCGCTCTCGACCGGAGCGGTCACCCTGCTGGCCCTGGTCGGTCTTCTGGTCCATGCCCCCGCAGTGCTGCGCGGCGAGGTCGTCACCTCCCGGTTCGACTGGCTTCCCGATCTCGGGCTGAATGCGAACTTCCAGCTCGACGGGCTCGGGCTGCTGTTCGCGACGCTGATCCTCGGCATCGGGTTGCTGATCATCACCTACGCGCGCTTCTATCTGAGCCGCGAGGACCCGATGGGCCAGTTCTACAGCTATCTGCTGATGTTCCAGGGCGCGATGGTGGGCATCGTTCTGAGCGACAACATCCTGCTTTTGCTGATTTTCTGGGAACTGACCTCGCTCTCCTCCTTCCTGCTGATCGGCTATTGGAAACATCTGCCCGAAGGCCGCCAGGGCGCCCGGATGGCACTGACGGTGACCGGCGCCGGCGGGCTTTCGATGATCGCCGGCATGCTAATCCTGGGCCATATCGCCGGCAGCTACGACCTGAGCGTGATCCTTCAGCACAAGGAGCTGATCCAGGCCTCGCCGCTCTATGCACCGGCGCTGATCCTGATCCTGCTGGGCTGTTTCACCAAATCGGCGCAATTCCCCTTCCACTTCTGGTTGCCGCACGCGATGGCCGCCCCCACCCCGGTGTCGGCCTATCTGCATTCGGCCACCATGGTGAAGGCGGGGCTGTTCCTGATGGCGCGGATGTGGCCAGTGCTGTCGGGCACCGATCTGTGGTTCTACATCGTCGGCAGCATCGGGCTGATCACGATGGTGCTGGGGGCGGTCATCGCGCTCTTCAAGGACGATCTTAAGGCGTTGCTGGCCTTCTCCACCGTCAGCCACCTGGGCCTGATCACCATGCTGCTGGGCTTCGGCACCGAGGCCGCCGCGGTGGCCGCGGTCTTCCACATCATCAACCACGCCACCTTCAAGGCGGCGCTGTTCATGAATGCGGGCATCGTCGATCACGAGACCCATACCCGCGATATCAAGCTGCTGGGCGGGCTGCGTCACCTGATGCCGGTGACCTTCACACTGGCCGGGATCGCGGCGCTGTCGATGGCCGGCATCCCGCCCTTCAACGGGTTCCTGTCGAAGGAGATGATGCTGGAGGCCGCCGCCCATACCGACTGGGCCGGGGTGGCCTGGCTGGTGCCGGCGCTGGCGGTCTTCGGCGCGCTGTTCTCCGTCGCCTATTCGCTGCGCTATATCGCCCATGTGTTCCTGGGCAAGAAACGGCATGATTATCCCAGTCACCCGCATGATCCCGGCCCCGGCCTGTGGCTGCCGCCCGCAGTTCTGGTGACGCTGGTGGTGCTGATCGGCCTGTTTCCCAACGCCATCGCCACGCCGCTGGTGACCGCGGCGGCAACGGCGGTGACCGGACATGAGGTGCATTTCCACCCGGCGCTCTGGCACGGGCTGACCCCGGCGCTCTACATGTCCATCGTGGCGGTGCTGGGCGGTCTGCTGCTCCTGGCCCTGCACCGGGGTGCGCTCGCGGTCTGGAACAACCTGCCCCGCCCCGAGGCGAAGGTGATCTTCGATGCCCTGGTCCGCGGCCTCACTCAGGCCAGCCGGGGCATCACCGACGGGCTGCACAACGGATCGCTGACCCGCTACGCAGTGATCTTCCTGATCTTCACCATGGGTCTTGGCTGGTATGCCTTCAGCACCGGCGCCTTCGGCCCGGAAACCCATGAGACGCTGCCGATCACCGCGATGCCGCTGCTCGGCTGGTTCTGCCTCGTCGGCTCGTCGCTTTGCGTCGTCGCCTTCCACCACAACCGGCTGCTGTCGCTGGTGCTGATCGGGGTCACCGGGCTGATGGTATCGCTGAGCTTCAGCTATCTCTCCGCCCCCGACCTGGCGCTGACCCAGATCTCGGTCGAGGTGGTGACAATCATCCTGCTCTTGCTGGCGCTGAACTTCCTGCCGCAGGAAACGCCGCGTGAAAGCAGCCCGGCGCGCCGGATCCGCGATATCGCCATCTCGGTCACCGCCGGTCTGGGCATGGGCGGGCTGATCTATGCGATGATGACCCGCGATTTCGCCATGCCGTCGATTTCCGAGTATCACCTGGCCAATTCCTACAAGGGCGGCGGTGGCACCAATGTGGTGAACGTGATCCTGGTGGACTTCCGCGGCTTCGACACCTTCGGCGAGATCACCGTGCTGGGCATCGCCGCGATCATCATCTTCGCGATCACCGAGGCGACGCTGGGCAGCCGGGTCCGCGCGCGGCTGCTGAACCGCAAACCGTGGAAGCCGCTGGCCGGTGACGCCCACCCGCTGATGATGGTGGTGGCGACCCGGATGATGATGCCGATCGCCTTCATGGTGGCGGCCTATATCTTCTTCCGCGGCCACAACCTGCCGGGCGGCGGCTTCATCGCCGGGCTGATCGCGGCCATCGCCGTCATCATGCAATACATGGCCTCTGGCTTCGGCTGGGCGGCGGAACGTCAGAAACTGCCCTATCACGGCATCATCGGCACCGGTGTGCTGGTCGCCGCGGTGACCGGCATGGGCGCCTGGTTCAACGGGCTGCCCTTCCTGACCAGCGCCTTCGGCTATGTGCACCTGCCCTTCCTGGAGGAATTCGAACTGGCCACTGCCGCGCTCTTCGATCTGGGCGTCTTCCTGGCCGTCTGGGGCGCCGTGCTGCTCGCCCTGCAGAGCCTGTCGCGCTATGCGTGGCAGCCCGGCATCGCCAGCGAACACCCGATGGACATCAACCCCGAGCGCGACGACGCCGAAATCGAACAAGAGGGACACTGAACAGATGGAGCTCCTTCTGGCCAGCGCGGTCGGCATCCTGACCGCCGGCGGCATCTACCTGATCCTGCGGCAACGCACCTTCCCGGTGATCATCGGCCTGTCGCTTCTGTCTTACGCGGTGAACCTGTTTTTGTTCGCCACCGGCCGGCTGGCACTGAACCAGCCGCCGATCCTGAACAAATACGCCGAGGTCGGCTATACCGACCCGCTGCCGCAGGCGCTGGTGCTGACCGCAATCGTGATTTCCTTCGGGATGACGGCCGTGGTGCTGATGATGGCGCTAAGCGCCTATCTGGCGTCGAAGGATGACCGGATCGACATGACCGACAGCGACGCGCAGGGGGGAGAGGACGCATGAGCCACCTGATCATCCTGCCCATCGTGCTGCCGGCCCTGGTCGGCCCCTTCATCCTGATGGCGATCCGCTTTCACAGCGATCTGCAACGGGTGTTCTCGATCGCCTCGGTCGTGCTGCTGAACCTGATCGCGGTGACGCTGCTGACCCGCACCCTGGACGGCAGCATCGAGGTCTACAGGCTCGGCGACTGGCCGGCGCCCTTCGGCATCGTGCTGGTGCTGGACCGGCTGTCGGCGATGATGGTGCTGCTGACCACGGTGCTGGCGCTGCCGGTGCTGCTCTATGCCATCGGCTCGGGGTGGGACACCCGCGGACGGCATTTCCATGCCCTGTTCCAGTTCCAGCTGATGGGCATTCTCGGCGCGTTCCTGACCGGCGACGCCTTCAACCTCTTCGTCTTCTTCGAAGTGCTGCTGATCGCCTCCTACGGGCTGATGATTCATGGCGGCGGCTCGGTGCGGCTGCGCGCCGGGGTGCAGTATGTGGTCTATAACCTGATCGGCTCCAGCCTGTTCCTGATCGCGCTCGGCACGCTCTATTCGGTGACCGGGACGCTCAACATGGCCGATCTGGCGGTGCGGGTCGCGACTTTGCCGGCCGAGGACACCTCGCTGATCCGGGTCGGTGCGGTGCTGCTTCTGCTGGTCTTCGCCATCAAGGCCGCCGTCCTGCCGCTGCATTTCTGGCTGCCGGCCTCCTATGCCAATGCCCCTGCCCCGGTCGCCGCGCTCTTCGCGATCATGACCAAGGTGGGCGCCTATGCGATCATCCGCATGTACACGCTGGTCTTCGGCCCCGACGTTCCGGTGGCCGAAGGGCTGGCCGGCGACTGGCTTCTGCCGGCGGCACTGCTGACGCTGGCGGCCGGCTCCATCGGTATTCTCGGCACCCGCGAGATCGGCCGGCTGGTGGCCTTCGGCGCCATCGCCTCGATGGGCACCCTGCTGATCGCCATCGCGCTGTTCACGCCACAGGCCACCGCGGCGGCGCTTTATTACACCATCCACTCGACCCTGACCGCTGCGCTGCTGTTCCTGGTCGCCGATCTGGTGATGGAACGGCGCGGCGGCGCGCTGAGCCCGCGGCCGGTGATGCCGCAGAACGGGCTGATCGCGGCGCTGTTCTTCGCCGGGGCCATCGCCATGGCCGGGATGCCGCCACTGTCCGGCTTCGTCGGCAAGCTTCTGGTGATGGATGCCGCCCGCGGCGACGCCTGGGTCTGGACCATCTGGGCAGTGATCCTGATCACTTCGCTGATCACCATCATGGGGCTCAGCCGTGCCGGCAGCCTGGTGTTCTGGAAGGCCCACGACCGCAGCGTGACCCCGCCCGAGACCGAGGAGGAAACCGACATCGGCCAGCCGCTGACGCCCGAACTGGCGCCCGAACCGGTGCCGGGGCTGGCCTTCGTCGCGGCCTTCGCCCTGCTGGCCGGTCTGGTCCTGCTGACGGTTCTGGCCGGTCCGATCCTGAAGTTCACCGAAGCCACCGCCGCCCAGCTCTATGCGCCGGCGGATTACATCCAATCCGTTCTGCAGAGGCCCTGACCCATGCGCATGTTTGCCCGGATCTTTCCGCACCCGCTGCTGACCGGCCTTCTGACGCTGGTCTGGCTGCTGCTGGTCAACCGCTATTCGATCAACTCGCTGCTGTTCGGGCTGCTGCTGGGGACGGTGATCCCCTTCATCACCCGCCCCTACTGGCCCGACCGGCCGGCGCTGCGCAATCCGCTGAAGATCCTCGCCTATCTGCTGATCGTGATCTGGGATATCGTGGTGGCCAACTTCACCGTCGCCCGGATCGTGCTGTTCAAGTCGAATGCCAGCCGCCACCCGGCCTGGATCACCATTCCGCTTGAGCTGCGCAAGCCCGAGGCGATCACCGTGCTGGCCGGCACCATCACCCTGACGCCGGGCACCGTCAGCGCCGACCTGTCGGCCGAGGGGCACTATTTGCTGGTGCATTGCCTGGATGCCCCCGATCCCGACGCCGTGCGCGACGAGATCAAGACCCGGTACGAGCGCCGCCTGATGGAGATTTTCGAATGATCCTGACCTATGCCATCTTTTTCGCCACCGGCTGTTTCGCCATCGCGCTGCTGCTGAACCTGTGGAAAATCGCCACCGCCGAGGGTGTCGGCGACCGGGTGCTGGCGCTGGATACCATGGTGATCAACGCCATCGCCCTGCTGATCCTCTACGGGCTGGCCAACGGCACCGAGATCTTCTTCGAGGCCGCGATGATCGTCGCCATGCTCGGCTTCGTGTCGACGGTCGCCTATGCGCGCTTCATGCTGCGCGGCAATATCATCGAGTGAGGGGAGCCGGACGATGTCACAGATCTTCGAATATCTGATCGCCGCCGCCCTGGTTCTGGGCGGCATCTTCGGGCTGGTCGGCTCCTTCGGGCTGGTCAAGCTGAACGATCCGATGTCCCGGCTGCATGCGCCGACCAAGGCCACGACGCTGGGGGTCGGCGGTGTGCTGATCGCCTCGATGATCCATGCGATCGCCTCCGAGGGGCACCTGTCCTGGCATGAACTCCTGATCACGCTGTTTCTGTTCCTGACCGCGCCGATCACCGCGAATTTCATCGCCAAGGCGCATATTCACCGTCACGAGACGCCGCAGAGCCTGCCGCCCGCCGGCGAGGACGGGCTCTGGGCCACCCATGATGTGCCGGCCTCGCCCGAAGCGGCGCCGACCGCGCCCCTCGCCCGGGACTGATCATGCAGGGGAGGCCGCCGGTTCCGCTGACCCGCGATCTGGTGCTGGTGGGCGGCGGCCATGCCCATGCGCTGGTGCTGAGGATGTGGGGCATGGACCCGCTGCCCGGCACCCGGGTGACGGTGATCAACCCCGGCCCCACCGCGCCCTACTCCGGTATGTTACCGGGCTTTGTCGCCGGCCATTACCGGCGCGACGATCTCGATATCGATCTGGTGCGCCTGGCGCGCTTCGCCGGCGCCCGGGTGGTCCTGGGCCAATGCGAGGGGATCGATCCGGCGGCACGGCTGATCCATGTGCCGGGGCGGCCGCCGATCGGCTATGATCTCTGTTCGGTCAATGTCGGCATCACCTCGACCATGCCGGCGTTGCCAGGGTTCGCCGAACATGCGGTGCCCGCCAAGCCGCTCGGCCCCTTCGCCAGCCGCTGGTCTGCCTATCTGGCGGCAGAGGGACCGGCGCGGGTGGCGGTGATCGGCGGCGGCGTCGCCGGGGCCGAGCTGATCCTGGCCATGGCCCATGCGCTGAAGGCCCGCGGCCGCCCGGCCGAACTGGTGCTTGTCGAGCGCGCCCGCGCGCTGTCGGCGCTGGGACGTGCCGCCGCCGGCCCGCTGCGGGCGGCGCTGGCCGCTCATGGGGTGACGATCCGCGAGGGGGTGGAGATCGCCGCGATCGGGCCAGATGGGTTGCGGCTCGCGGATGGCACGCGGATCGCGGCCGATTTCATCACCGGGGCCGCCGGCGCCCGTCCCTATGACTGGATCGCCGACACCGGGTTGCGGCTGCACGATGGGTTCATCGCCGTCGATGAATATCTGCAAAGCAGCGATCCGGCGATCTTCGCCGCCGGCGATTGCGCCCACCTGAGCGCGGCACCACGGCCCAAGGCCGGGGTCTATGCGGTGCGCGAGGCGCCGGTCCTACTGGCCAACCTGCGCACCCGGCTGTCGGAGACGGGTCCGCTCAGGCGCTACCGGCCACAAAAGGATTACCTCAAGCTGATCTCGCTCGGCGGCCAGTCGGCGCTGGGAGAGAAATGGGGCCTGCCGTTCTCCGGCCCCGCCATCTGGCGCTGGAAGAACCGGATCGACCAGCGGTTCATGGACCGGTTCCGCGCCCTGCCGGCAATGGCACCGCCGGCGCCGCCCGCGCTGCGGACCGCCGGCGCCGAGGAGTTGCCACAGAAACCGATGTGCGGCGGCTGCGGCGCCAAGGTCGGGCGCGGTGCGCTGCGGGCGGCGCTGGCCGGGCTGCCCGGCGGGCTGCGCCGCGACGTGACACCGCTGCCCGGCGACGACGCCGCGCTGCTGCATATCGGCGGCCAGCGGCAGGTGCTGACCACCGACCACCTGCGCGCCTTCACCGAGGACCCGGTGACGATGACCCGGATCGCCGCGGTTCACGCGCTTGGTGATATCTGGGCAATGGGAGCGACGCCGCAGGCCGCCACGGTTACCCTGATCCTGCCGCGCATGTCCCCTGCCCTGCAGCGCCGCAGCCTGTCCGAGATCATGACCGCCGCCGATGCCGTGCTGCGCGCGGCGGGGGCCGAGATCGCCGGCGGCCACAGTTCCATGGGCGAGGAGATGACCATCGGCTTCACCCTGACCGGGCTTTTGAACCGGGCGCCGATCACCCTCGCCGGTGGCCGGCCCGGCGATGCGCTGGTGCTGACCAAGCCGATCGGCACCGGGGTGCTGATGGCGGCCGAGATGCAGGGGGCGGCGCGCGGGGCCTGGATCGCCGCGGCCTTCGACCGGATGACCAAACCGCAAGGCGACGCGGCGCAGGTCCTGGCGAACGCCCATGCGATGACCGATGTCACCGGCTTCGGCCTGGCCGGCCATCTGCTGAATATCTGCGAAGCCTCGGGCCTGGCGGCGACGCTGGAGCTGACCGCCGTGCCGCTGCTGGAGGGTGCGCTGGAGCTGTCGCGCGCCGGCCATCGCTCCACGCTCTATGACGACAACAAGGCGCTGCTACCGGATCTGCCGGACGATCCGCTGAGCGCCCTGCTGTTCGATCCGCAGACCGCCGGCGGCCTGCTCGCCGCGATCCCGGCAGCAGAGGCCGCAGAGACCGTCGCCGCCCTGCAGCGCGCCGGCTATGCCGCAGCCCGGATCGGCGCCCTGTCGGCCGGCCCCCCCGGCATCCACCTGACCTGAGCCCGCCAGACCTGAGCCCCCCGGATCAGCCCGCCCAGGTCTCCACGATCTGCTCCACTTCCGCCGCAAGGCGATCGATGCCGGCGGCATCGAGCCGCCCGGCCTGCACCCGGGCCAGAACCTCCGCCCCGATGGCGCGGCGGGACTTGTCGTAGGAGGGGTCGTAATGCTGGTCCATCAGGGCCCGGGTCACCCCGGCCTTGTCGCCCGCCGCGATCAGCGCCGCCCAGCCATCGACCACCGCATGCCCGCGATGCGCCCGCAGCGGATCGAGCCGGTCGGTGAGCCGCGCCCCATCCGACAGGATGTCGTCATAGGCGGCCACCAGATAGGCAGCCCGCGCCGAAAGCGGCGCCGAGACCTCGATCCGTGGCGCGCGTTTCATCGCCGCCCAGAGCGCCGGCGGCAGGATGCGTGCGCCGATCTTGCTGGATTCCGCCTCCACCACCACCGGGCGGGCCGGATCGAGCGCCATCAGCGCACCGACCAGCGCCGATTCGAAGCCTTTCTGGCTGGGTTGCGGCGTCTCCATCTCGCCCAGCAGCGACCCGCGATGCGCCGCCAGCCCTTCGAGATCGAGCACCTGCACCCCGCGCCCGGAGAGCCGGTGCAACACATCGGTCTTGGCGGTGCCGGTATAGCCATCGAGCAGGATAAGCCGATGGGGCAGCTCCGCATCGTAGAGCGCGCGATAAACCAGCCGGCGATAGGTCTGATAGCCGCCCTGGATGCTGTCGGCCCGCCAGCCGATCTGTCCCAGCATCCAGGAAAACGACCCCGAGCGCTGCCCGCCGCGCCAGCAGTAGACCAGCGGCCGCCAGCCGCCCGCATAGCCCTGCAGCGCGGTTTCGATGTGATGCGCGGCGTTGCGAAACACCAGCGCCGCCCCCAGCTTGCGGGCCAGGAACGGGCTTTGCTGCTTGTAGATCGTGCCGACGCGGGCGCGTTCCTCGTTATCGAGAACCGGCAGGCTGATCGCGCCCGGCAGGTGGTCCTCGGCATATTCGGCGGGGCTGCGGACATCGATCACGGTGTCGAACCCGTGCGCGAAGAGGTCGGCGAGCGTGGTGAAGGCGATTGGCATGGCCGAGACTTAGCGCGCCGGTCGCCGCAGGGGAAGCCGGCACGGTAACCTCGGGGGAGGATTGGCGCGCCCCGCGCCGGGGTGCGCGGGTGCTGGGCGGATCAGGGGGCTGTCCGCCCCCTGGTTGCGCGCCGCGCAAATTCACCCCCGGGGATATTTCGGACCAGAACAAGACCCAAGGGCGCCTCCCCCCGGCGGCAAAGCTGCGGGGATCGGCGCCCATTCCCCTGGAGAGGACAGGCTTCTATAGATATGACGATGCGCCGCAGCCGAGGGAAAGGGCCAATGGATATTCATACCATGCCGGGACATCTGATCCGGCGGCTGAACCAGATCTCCGTCGCGCTGTTCATGGAGCGGATGGCGGCGGCGGGGCTGTCGCTGACCTCGGTGCAATATGCCGCGCTGAGCGCGATTCACGACCATCCCGGCATCGACCAGGCGACGGTGGCGGGGCTGGTCGCCTATGATCGCGCCACCCTGGGCAAGGTGATCGACCGGCTGGACCGGCGTGGGCTGGTGGTGCGGCGCACCTCGGCCACCGACCGCCGCGCCAAGGAGCTGAGCCTGAGCGAGGCCGGCGCGGCGCTGCTGGAGGCGGCCCGGCCGCATGTGGAGGCGTTGCAGCCGGATATCCTGGCGGGCCTGTCGCCCGAAGAGCAGGCGGTGCTGCTCAGGCTGATGCAGAAGGCCACGATGGCCGGCAATGCCCTGAGCCGGGCGCCGCTGAAGACGCCCGAGACACGGTCCCCCCGCGTGGAAGAGTAGCGGCGGCGATCACTCCGGATCGAAGGGCTCGATCAGCTCCTCGATCAGCCCCGGCCCTTCGGCGCGGTTGGAATTGATCTCCGTCCCGACACGGTGGCGGACGAGGATCTCCTCGGCCGCAGGGCGCATCAGCCGGGCGGCGCCGTGGCCCGCCTCTCCCAGCCAGAGCGGCCAGTCCTCGGGTTCGAGAAGCAGCGGCATGCGGTGGTGAATCGGCGCCAGCACCGGATTGGCGGCGGTGGTGACGATGGCGCAGGTCGGCTGCGGATCGTCCCGGCCCCAGTCCTGCCAGATACCGCCGAGCGCCATCGGCGCCCCGTCGCGGCGAAGCACATACCAAGGCAGCCGGGTCTCTGCCCGCCGCTCCCATTCGTAGAAACCGCTGGCCGGGATCAGGCAGCGCCGCTGCCGGCAGGCGGCGCGAAACGCGGGCTTGTCGGCCAGTGTCTCGGCCCGCGCGTTGATCAGCAGCGGTCCGGCGGTCGGGGTCTGATACCAGGAGGGCAGAAACCCCCAGCGCATCGGCCGCAGCCGGCGGCCGCCCGCCTCCTGCATCACCACATGCACCTGATCTGACGGGCAGATGTTGTAATTCGGCAGCTTCGGCAGCCGGTTCGAGGGTTGGGCCCGGAACAGCCGCGCCATCGCGTCGTCCGGCAGCGTCAGGGCGTAGCGTCCGCACATCGGACCGGTCCTTCCTGTCTGCAGCTGTCCAAAATCCGGGCGGCCCCGACGTCAGGGTGGCCGGGACCCGCCGATCGCGCAACGGGCATATTGCCGCCGCCAGCGTAACATCTAGATAACAAGACCATGACACTCCAGACGCCCCTGGCGCGTGCGCAGTCGCACCTCATGAACGGACAATACAAGCAGGCGTTGAAAAGCGCCAAGGCCGCGATGGCGCGGGCGCCGAAGGATGCGCGCCTGCCCAATCTGGTCGGCGTGGCGATGTGCGGCCTGGGCCAACAGCGCGAGGCGCTGGCGATGTTCCAGAAGGCAATGAAGCTGGACCCCGGGTTTCCCGATCCGCACCGCAATCTCGGCCAGACGCTGATCCTTCTGGGCCAGGCGGACAAGGCGCTGACGGTGCTGGAACGGCTCTGCGCCACCCAGCCCGGAGATGAGGGCGCGCAGTATCTGGTGGCGCAGGCACTGGCCAATCTGGGCCGGAGCGAGGCGGCCGAGGCGGCGGCGGGCCGTGCCATCGCCCTCGCCCCCCGGCAGGCCCGCAGCTACAACCTGCGCGGGTTGATGCGCGACCAGATGGGGCAGAGCGATGCGGCGCTGCGGGATTTCGAGACCGCGCTGGACATCGACCCCAACAACATCGAAACCCTGATCAACATCAGCCTGCCGCTGGCGCGCCAGCTGCGTCAGGAAGAAGCCCTGGCGGTGGTGCGCAAGGCGGTGGCGTTGGCGCCCGGGCACGTCGGCGCGCATCTGCGCCTGGCCACGGCGCTGACGGAAACCGGCGACCGGCAGGCGGCGGCGGCGGAATACCAGCGCGTCCTCAAGCTCGATCCACGCAATGCGCAGGCGATCGAACAGCTCAGCCTGCTGCAGGACCCGGCCGAGAATGCCGCTCTGGCCCCGGTTGCGCAGGCGGCCCTGAAACGCGCCCCGGCGCGCGGCGCCGACAAGGCCTTGCTGAATTTCGCCCTGGCCCGGATCGCCGATCAGGCCGATGACATCCCCCGCGCCGCCCGGCACTGGGCCGAGGCCAACCGCGACATGGCCCGCCAGCGCCCCTATGACCCGGAGGCCGACACCGCGCTGAACGACCGGCTGCTGGGCTATTTCCCGCTGCCGCCCGCGATGGCGGAGGAGGAGATCATCACCCCGATCTACGTCCTCGGGCTGCCACGCTCCGGCACCACCCTGGCCGAGGCGATCCTGGCAGCGCATCCGCAGGTGGCCGGGTTGGGCGAGCAGATCGCGGCCGGCCGCTACTTCTATCCGCTTGTCGAGGCGCAAAGCCCGATCGGCGCGACCGAGCTGGCGCAGTTCCGCAGCTTCGAGACACAGCAGCACCCGCCCCTGCCCGCCGGCAGCCGCGCCTTTGTCGACAAGATGCCCGAGAATTACCGGCTGCTGGGGTTTCTCGCCGCTGCCCATCCGCGGGCCCGCATCGTTCACCTGACCCGCGATCCGCGCGATATCGCCCTGTCGATGTGGCGCAGCCAGTTCCAGGGCGGCGCGCTGAACTACACCTATGACCTCAGGGCCATGGGGCACCGGTTCAACCTCTATGCCCGGATGATGCAGCGCTGGCACGCGCTGTTCCCCGATCGCATCTTCGATCTGAGCTATGAGGCGATGACGGCGGATATCGACGCCGCCAGCCGCCAGCTGGCCGATCACTGCGGGCTCGACTGGCAGGCGCAGATGGCGCGCCCGCATGAGACCGGTGCCGCCGTGCTGACGATGAGCGCGACGCAGCTGCGCCAGCCGGTGCACCGCAGGTCGGTGGGCAAGTGGCGGGCCTATGCGGAGATTCTCGCGCCCTTTACCGAAACGCTCGATCCGGCGCTCTGGCCCGGGGTTTCGGACACGGGACAGCCCTGACCCCAGATCCGGCGCGCCCGCTGGCAGGACGCGCCGGGCAGTCCTGGCTTACTTCTTGCTGATACGACCGTCGGTATAGGGCTCATAGGGCGAATTCGCCGCCAGATAGGCCGCCGTCACATCGGCCAGATCGGGACCGAAGTCATAGGCGTTCTTGTCGTCGCCGGTGAACACCTTGTAACCGTCGCCACCGTTGCGGACATAGTTGTTGGTGACCGCCAGATAGGTCGCCGCCGGGTCGATCGGCACGAAACCGTCTTCGCTGGCAACCTGCACCTCGGTGATGCGGCCCTCCATCGGCGGTTTCGACGGGTCCCAGGTGAAGCTGAGACCGGAGACCTGCGGGAAGCGGCCGGCGCCGTCCTCGACCTGGCTGACCCCGTTTTCCAGCGCATCGATCAGCCCCTGACCGGAGATCTCGAAGGTCGACAGCGTGTTCTGGAACGGCAGCACCGTCAGCACCTCGCCCATGGTGATATCGCCAGCATCGATGCTGGCCCGCAGCCCGCCGCCATTGGTGATCGCCACGGTCACGCCCTGGTCGGCGACCCGATCGAGCATGGCATCGGCCACCAGATTGCCCATGGCACATTCGCCTGCGCGGCAGCTTTCACGCCCGGCGTCGATGGCAGCGGCGGCTTGGGCCACGACCTGGTTGCGGATTTCCTCCAGCGGCTGCGCCGCCTCGGTGATCCGCGCCTTGACGGCACTGTCTTCGGCGACGCTGGCATCGAGCAGCAGCGGCGCCCCTGTCGCCTCGGTCAGGGTGCCGTCATCGTCGAAGGTCACGTTCAGCTCCCCCAGGAACCGGCCATAGGCATAGGCCTGAACGATGGCGACCCCGTTGATCATCGTCGGATAGGGTCCCGCCGCCCGGTCTGAAGTATCGCTGAGCAGGGTATGCGAATGGCCGCCGACGATCACATCGACGCCGCTGGTCTCCGCCGCGATCCGCTCGTCGACGGTATAGCCCGAATGGCTCAGCACGATGATCTTGTCGATGCCCTCGGCGGTCAGCCTGTCGACCTCGGCCTGCACCGCGTCGACCGGATCGGTGAAGATGATGTTCGGCCCCGGGCTGGACAGTTCCGGGTTGTCCTGCGGCGTCAGCCCGATGATGCCCAGTTTCTCGCCGCCGCGCTCCAGCACCACGGATTTCCGCAGCGCACTGCCCTTCAGCGCCGGTTCACCGCTGATATCGGCATTGGCCATCAGCACCGGAAAGTCCACCGCATCGACGAAACCGCGCAGAACCTCCGGCCCGTTGTCGAATTCGTGGTTGCCCACCGTCATCGCGTCATAGCCGAAGCGGTTCATCAGTTCCGCCGCCAGCTTGCCCTTGTAGTAGGTGTAAAAGAGCGTGCCCTGGAACTGGTCGCCGCCGTCCAGCAGGATCGAATTGTTCGACCGCGCCCGGGCGTCGGAAATCGCGGTGGCGATCCGGGCCGAGCCGCCGAAGCACTTGCCGGCCTCGTTGTCCTCGGCACTGCAGCCGCTGTCGTATTTGCTGATCGGCTCGAAACGGGCGTGAAAATCGTTGGTGTGAAGAATGGTCAGCTTGTAATCGGCGGAGGCCGCCCCGGCGCTGAGCGCCATCAGGGCCGCGGAAGTCAAAAGGCGAAACGACATCGGAATCCTCTCTGTCGGTGTCGGGACAGAACGAGCTTGCCGTGGTGCCGGGGCCAAGTCAAAGCGTGGATGCGATGCCGGGGCGGAACCCGGCTCCGCGCGTCAGGGGGGCGTCAGAATCGCCGCGACAACCGACGCGATGGACGCTGTCGCCGCCACCGGCCGCCAATCCCCCGGCCCCGGATCGCGGGCCAGCTGTCCCTCCAACACCGCCGGCGTGGCATCCGAAGCGCCGCCGCGCCGGGCGGCAACCCGCGCGCGCAGCACCTCTGCCGGGACATCGAGCCAGAGCCCGGTAAAGGGCACCCCCGCCCGCGCCGCCGCCGCGGCGATCCCCGCCCGCCGGTCGGGCCGGTCATAGACCGCATCGGCCAGCACGGTGCCGCCAGCCTGCAGGATCGCCTCGGCCCGGGTCGCCATATCGGCATAGACCCGCTCGGAGATCTCGGGGCGATAGGCCTCTTCCGGCAGGCGCGTCTCCGGCGCGACACCGAACATCGCCTTGCGGCTGCGGTCGCTTTCGATCAGCCGGGCGCCCGGCGGTGGCCCCAGTTCGGGCGCCAGCGCCTCTGCCACCGTCGATTTGCCACTGCCCGACAGCCCACCCAACGCCCAGAGCCGTGGCGGCCGCGGCGTCAGCGTCGCGAGCGCCAGATCGTAATAGCCGCGCGCCGCCGCCCTGAGCCCATCGCGCCGATCCGCCGGCGCGGTGGCGACCTGCGTCGCCGTGACATGGGCCCGGACCGCCGCCCGCAGCGCCAGAAAGTAGGGCAGAAGGACAAAGCCGTCCTCGGCCCCGCTCAGGTCGAGATAGCGGTTCACCAGCAGGCTGGCCTCTGCCCTCAGGCCGCGGTGCCAAAGATCCATCGCCACAAAGGCCAGATCGTAGAGCACGTCGATGGTGGCGAGCTGATCGTTGAAATCGATGCAGTCGAATAGCCGCGGTTGCCCCTGCCAGAGGCAGATATTGCGCAGGTGCAGATCGCCGTGACAGCGGCGGATCGCCCCCGCCGCCGCGCGTCGGTCCAGCAGCGCCGCATGCCGCCTCAGCCCGGCGCGGAAGGCGGCGTCGAGGCTGTCGATCTCCGCCTGGGAGAACGCGTCGCTTTCGCCGAAGCCGGCCCGGTTGATGTCGAGCACGCCAGCGATATTGGCCGCGCCCCCCTGCCCCGGGTCCGTCGGCACCACCACCGGCGCCTGATCGTGGGCTGCGGCGATCCGGCCCGCCAGCGCCCGGATCAGCGGCGCGTCCAGCGCCCCCCGCGCCGCCAGCCGGTCGAACAGCGTCTGCTGATCGAAACGGGCCATCTCGACCACCGCATCCACCAGCTCTCCCGTCCCGTCGAAACAGAGCCCCTCAGGCCCCCGGGTGATCCGCCGGACCCGCAGATAAAGCTCCGGCGCCGCCGGCCGGTTCAACGCCAGTTCCGTCTCGCAGGCAGCCAGCCGGATCGCCGGAGTGGAGAAGTCGGCATAGGGCAGATGCACCGCGCGCTTGAGCTTATAGGCGCGGTCGCCGACCAGGAAGATCGCCGAGATATGGGTGTCGATCCGCTCCACCGCCGCCGCGCCGCCATGGCTGGCGGGATCGGCGAGAAACGCCATCGTCCTGCCCTGATCTTCGACCTGCATCGCTCAGCCTCCGGTCCTGTTCCCGATCACCCGCCGCCCATTCTGCCCGACCACCCTACCCGACCGGCGCGGCCTGTCCTTGCGGCGGATCAAACGGCCGGACCGGGCGACGGCGTGTCGGCCACCCAGCCGCGCACCAACGTGCGGGCGATGCCCTCCGCATCGGCATCGAGCCGCCCGACCATCAGGTGCAGCCAGGCCATCGCCATGATCGCCCGCGCCATGTCCGGCCCCGACACCGCGCCCGACAGCTCGCGCCGCGCGGCGGCGCGGTCCACCAGCACCGTCAGGCTGTCTAGCCGCTCGCGTCGATAGCCCTCCAGCGCCGCGGCCAGATCGGCGTCGCTCTGGGCGGCAGCGATGATATGGCGGAAGATCGCCCCTTCGGGACGCGCCCAGTGGTCGAACAGCAACCGCAGCACCGCGGCCACGTCGCCTTCCAGGGTGCCGGTGTCGGGATAACCGCCGATCTGTTTCTGCCGCTCGTAGGCCGCCATCAGCAGCGCCCCCCGCGTCGGCCACCAGCGATAGAGCGTCGCCTTGCCGGCCCGCGCCCGGCGCGCCACCGCCTCCATGCTGAAACGGGCGATGCCCTTCTCCGCCACGATCTCGATCGCCGCGTCGAGGATCGCGGCCTCGGTCGCCGGGTTGCGGCGCGCGCCGATCGAGTGGCGCTTTTCCTCCGGCGCCGACGGATCATCGGATTTCGGCATCGCGGCCCCTTTACTTTTCCTTGCCTCGCCTCATAGTAACGGAACGTTCCGTCTCGTTAAAGGATAATCGAATGTCCTCCCCTCCTCCCCAGTTGACCCGCAAACCATCGCGGCTCCGCTTCGCGCTCTTCGTCTTCTGCGGCGTCTACCCGCTGGTGACCCTCCTGCTCTATCTGCTGATGCCGCTGACCCAGGGCTGGGCGATCTGGGAGCGCAATCTGGTGATGGTCCCGATCATCGTCGCCTCCATGGTCTATGTGATCATCCCGCAGATCCAGCGCCGCTGCGCCCGCTGGATGTGACGCGAGCCCCCCGCCGGGGATTGACCGCCGCGCCAATCCCCGGCAGAGGTGCGCCATGCTGATCTACAAGATTTTCCGCGCCGACGAATGGGCCGCCCTGCAAGCCGCGGGCGAAACATCTGGCGCGCCCGTGGATGTGGCCGACGGCTTCGTCCATTTCTCCACCGCCGCTCAGGCGGCCGAGACCGCCGCGAAACATTTCGCCGGGGCCGAGGGGCTGGTGCTTCTGGCCTGCGAAACCGAACAGATGGGCGAAGCGCTGAAATGGGAGGTCTCGCGCGGCGGGGCGCTCTTTCCGCATCTCTACCGGCCGCTGCGGATCTCCGATGTGCTGTGGTCGGCGCCGCTGCCGCTGATCGACGGGCAGCATCGCTTTCCGGACCCGATGACATGAGACTGATCGACCGCGCCGGGCTGGCGCTGATGCACCGTTTCGACCCGGAGGTCGCCCATGGGCTGTCGCTGAAGGCGCTGCGCGCCGGACTGGTGGGCGGCCCCGGCCCGATCACCTCGCCACGGCTGAAGACCCGGCTCGCCGGGCTCGATCTGGCCAACCCCATCGGTCTCGCCGCCGGGCTCGACAAGAACGCCGAGGCGCTGGACGCTTTGGCGCGCTGCGGTTTCGGATTCCTCGAGGCCGGCGCCATCACCCCGCGACCGCAGCCCGGCAACGCCAGGCCCCGGCTGTTCCGGCTGGATGCCGATCGCGCCGCGATCAACCGGTTCGGCTTCAACAACCAGGGCATGGCGGCGGTGCTGCCCCGGCTTGAGGCCCGGCCCCGGCGGCTGCCCGTCGGCCTCAACCTCGGTGCCAACAAGGACAGCGACGACCGCGCCGGCGATTTCGCCCGGGTGCTGACCCATTGCGGCGCGGCGCTGGACTTCGCCACCGTCAATGTCTCTTCTCCCAACACCGAAAAACTGCGCGATCTGCAGGGCAAGGCGGCGTTGGCGGCGTTGCTGTCGGGGGTGATCGCCGCCCGCGATGTCCTGGCACGGCCGATCCCGGTGTTCCTGAAGATCGCCCCGGATCTGAACGAGGCCGAGCTGGCCGATATCGCCGAGGTGGCGCTGAGCACCCGCGTCGATGCGGTGATCGCCACCAATACCACCCTGTCGCGCGATGGGCTGCAAAGCCCCCACCGGGACGAGACGGGCGGCCTCTCCGGGGCGCCGCTTTTCGAGAAATCGACCCGGGTTCTGGCCCGGCTCAGCCAGTTGACCGATGCGCAGGTGCCGCTGATCGGGGTCGGCGGGGTCGGCTCCGCCGAACAGGCCTATGCCAAGATCTGCGCCGGCGCCAGCGCGGTGCAGCTTTATACCGCGCTGATCTATCAGGGCATGGGGCTGGTGGCCGAGATCGCCCGCGGGCTCGACCGGCTGCTGGAACGCGATGGCTTCGCCTCGGTGGCGGAGGCCACCGGCTGCAAGAGAGAGGACTGGCTATGATCGAATACTGGCACAACCCGCGCTGCTCCAAATCGCGCCAGGGGCTCACCCTGCTGGAGGAGAAGGGCGCCGATCTGCATATCCGCCGCTATCTGGACGATGCCCCCAGCGCCGAGGAACTGGCGGCCGCCCGCGCCGCCCTGGGCAATCCGCCGGCGGTGGAGATGATGCGGACCAAGGAAAAGCTGTTCCGCGACCTGGGCCTGTCGAAGACCGACGACGACGCCAAGCTGATGGCGGCGATGGCCGCGCATCCAGTGCTGATCGAACGCCCGCTGGCGATCCGCGACGGTCGCGCGGTGATCGGTCGCCCGCCCGAGGCGCTGCTCGACCTGCTCTGAGAACCGGCCTTTGAGGGACGGGTCCTGAAGCTCAGGCGGCGGCCCGCGCCTCCAGCGCCGGATAGCGCAGGCCCAGTGTGACGCCCCGCGCCACGAAGCCCACCAGCAGCGACAGCCACAGCCCGTGATTGTCCAGCAGCGGCACCAGCGCCGCCGCGGTGGCGGCATAGATGGCAAAACTCACCGCCATCATGTTGCGCATGTCGCGGGTTGCCGTGGCCCCGATGAAGATACCGTCCAGCATGAAGGCGCCGACCCCGACCACCGGCGCCGCCACCAGATAGGGCAGGAATTCCCGCGCCCGTTCGCGGACCTCGGGCGCCGTGGTCATCAGATCGATGATCGCGCCGCCGAACAGCCCGAACACCGCCGCCACCAGGACCACCACCAGCACCCCCCAGGCGCTGCTGCGCAGGGCGGCCTCGCGCAGGCGGGCCCGCGCCCGGGCGCCCATCGCCTGCCCCACCAGCGTCTCGGCGGTATAGGCGAAACCATCCAGCGCGAAGGCGGAGAAGGTGAGAAACTGCATCAGCACCTGATTGGCCGCCAGCGTCACATCGCCGAAGCCGGCGCCGACGAAGAGAAAGCTGACCAGCATCGCCTCCAGCAGCAGCGACCGGATCAGGATGTCGGTGTTGACCACCAGCATATGCGCCAGGCGGTCACGGTCGAAGATCGCCGCGCGCTGGCGCCAGCCGGCGCCGGAGAAAGCCCCGCGGCAGAGCCAGAGCCCGAAGACCAGCCCGGACCATTCCGCCAGGAAGGTGGCCAGCGCGACACCGCCGACGCCCCAGCCGAGCCCGAGGACGAAGAGCAGATCCAGCGCCACGTTGATGCCGTTCATCCACAGCTGCAGCGCCAGCACCGACCGGGTCCGCTCCTGCGCGATCAGCCAGCCGTTGATGCCGAATAGCGCGATCGCCGCCGGGGCGGACCAGATCCGCACCTGCAGATAGGTCGCGGTCAGCCCTTCGACCTCGACGCTGCCGGGGGCCAGCCGAAAGGCGGCCCAGAAGATCGGCACCTGCAGCAGAATCATCACCAGACCGGCGGACAGCCCGATCAGCAGCACCCGCAGCAGCAGCGCGGTGACCTCGCCGCGTTCGCCGGCACCCAGCGCCTGGCTGGTCAGCCCGACCGTTCCCATCCGCAGAAAGCCGAAGATCCAGTAGACCGCGGACAGGATGATCGCCCCCAGCCCGACGGCGCCGATCGGGGCCGCCGCCCCCATCTGTCCGACCACGGCGGTATCGACCACGCCCAGGATCGGCACCGTGATGTTCGACAGCACGATCGGCAGGGCGATGTGCAGGATGCGCCGGTTGGTCAGCGCGCCGCCCGGCGCCGAAGACATGCTCATGCCTGGGGCGGCCGTGGCATCAGGAAATGACCCGTCGCCTGCGCGAAGAGCTTGTCGTGCTGATCCTGCCAGGCCGAGACGTGGACCGAGGCATAGCGCCGGCCCGACCGGCTGATCCGCGCCCGCGCATAGGCATCGCGCGGCAGGCCGGACCGCAGGTAGTCGACCGACATATCGATGGTCTTGGGCAGTCGCGGCAGGTTTCCGGCGGTCAGATCGTCGAGCGCAATGCTGCCCGATTCCACCTGCGGCCAGAGCTGCGACCAGCCCAGCGTGATGATCGCCGTGACCTCAAGAAAGGCCGCCGTGGCCCCGCCGTGCAGCGCCGGCAGCAGCGGGTTGCCGATCAGCCGTTCGTCATAGTTCAGAACCGCCGTCAGCTCATCGCCGCGCCGGTCGAAGGTGATGCCGAGAAAGCTGATATAGGGAACCGCCTCGACCAGCGCCTTCAGCGCGGCATCGCGGCGCTGTTTCACCACCTGGACGGGTTCGGGTCTGGGACGGGCCATCAGCTTTTCTCCACCGTGAAACTGCCGGTCGCGGTGGCGACGGGGCGATCCGCGTCTTCGTCCACCGTCACGGCACGGACGAAGGCGACATTGCGGGTGACGTGATAGCAGGTCGCGGTGGTGGTCACGGTCTGGCCCGGGGTGGCGGCACGCATGTAATCGATCCTGAGCCCGATGGTCGCCGTGGCGCCGGGGGCTTCGGGATGGCTCATCACCGCGGCGCCGCAGCAGGTGTCCATCATCGCCGACACCGCGCCGCCATGAATTACCCCGGTCTTGGGATCGCCGATCAGCGCTGCGTCATAGGGCATCGAGATGACGGCCCGGCCATCGCCGATCTCCGTCAGCTGCAGCCCGAGCGCGCGCGCGTGCGGCAAGGCCTGGATGAATTGTTGTGCCATTTTGACCTTATCCGCCAAGGGGGTGATCTCCTGCTTGTGGGTCGTCTCTGTTTAGGGTCTGCCCCTCCCCCAAGGCAAGCGCGGCCATTGCGCTCGCCCCGGCGCCGCCATAAGTTGCGCCGCGAGGGAGAAAGTTCAATGTCCGATCCGCGGTTGTCCTTCAAGGAAATGTGCGCTGAGTTCAACGTGACTCCGCGTACGCTGCGTTATTACGAATATATCGAGCTGCTCAGCCCCGAGCGCGAAGGCAGGTCCCGCTTCTACGGGCCGCGCGAAAAGGCGCGGATGATCCTGATCATGCGCGGCCGCAGATTCGGCTTCCAGCTCGAAGAGATTCGCCAATGGCTGTTGATCTATGAGAATGAGGGCACGGAAGCGCAGCTTCAGGCCTTCATCGAAATGGCCGACCGGCAGCTCAAGGAACTGAAGACCCAGCGTCAGCAGATCGACGAGGCGCTGGACGAACTGACCGAGATGCGGGCGGAAACCCTGCGGGCGCTCGACCAGCTCTGACGTGACGTTCCTGCGCCTGTCCATCCGCACTGCCTGAAGGACGGGCGCTCTGCCGCTTCGCCGAAGCCTCCGGGCGCTGAGAGCGCCACCCGCTTGGCCGGGCGATTCGCCCGGGCCATGGCCCGCGCGGCCAGAGCTTGGGCCTGCCCCTGCGCGTCCTGCCCGAGACTGGCCGCAGACCGCCCGAACCGATCCGCTCCGAAGCCCGTTGAAACCAAAGATTTTTTCCATTTCAGGTTGAGTGACCTCGGGCCACCGCCGCACCGCCGGCCTGTCCTGCCACGCCCGAAACGCCCCGCCCCGGATCGCCCCCGGATCGGCCATCCCCCGGCCGCCCAGCGCCCCGCACGCCGCAGGCCCTCCATCGCCGCCTGCGCCCGGTGCCCCGGATCGTCAGGACCGACGGCCACCGCCCTGCCTCGCGATACCGCCCCCGACGAACGCGCGCGGAGCATCGTTGTCTCCCCTTCCGCTGCCGCCAGGCGCCGCGAAACGCCGGCGCCGCCCCGACTCGACGCGGGCCGCAAGCGGGTTCAGCCGGTCCCCTTTGGTTCGGCAACATTCAGCTGTTTTCGGTCGTTTCCGGTAGCCGCGCCGCCGCCGAGCGCTTACACTTCCCTTGGGGCACCGTCCTATACATTGGAAACAAAGGACAAAATGACATTTGTACAGGTCGAACCCGTAAATTGACGTGATCCCACGTCACACCGTAAAGTGACGTGACGTATGGGTTACGTAAACGTCAACTCCCTGTTGTATACGAGCCCTCAAGGTCGCACCTGAGGCTCGATGCAAGATCGAAGAACCAGGCCGCGAGAGACAGTAGTTATGAGCGAACAGATGATGACAATCCGCGAAATGTGTGACGCCTTCGACGTGACACCGCGCACGCTCCGTTTTTACGAGTCCAAGGAACTCCTCTTTCCCAGACGTGAAGGCCAGAAGCGGCTGTTCAGCAAGCGCGACCGCGCCCGGCTGAAGCTGATCCTGCGCGGAAAGCGTTTCGGGTTCAGCCTTGAGGAGATCCGCCAGCTGCTCGATCTCTACGATATCGGCGACCAGCAACACACCCAGATCTCGCGCACCTATGACATCGCGCGCGAGCGTCTGGCCGATATGGAACGCCAGCGCGATGAACTCGACAGCGCCATTTCCGAGCTGAAGGATCAGCTGAAATGGGGCGAGCGGGTGATCGCGTCGATGACTGAAACCGGGAAGGCCGCCGAATAGGCCCGTCCCACCCCTCTGACGCAAACCGAGACAATTTGGGAGAGGCTCGACATGCCCAGTTACACCGCCCCCACCAAGGACATGCAGTTCGTCCTGCATGACGTCCTGAACATCAGCGCCTCCGGCATCCCCGGCTATGACGAGCTGGACCGCGACTTCACCGCCGCGGTGCTGGAAGAGGCCGGCAAGCTCTCCTCCGAGGTGCTGCACCCGCTGAACGTGGTCGGCGATACCGAGGGCTGCCGGCTGGAAAACGGGGTGGTCTATACCCCCTCCGGCTTCAAGGACGCCTTCGAACAGATGAAGGACGGCGGCTGGCCGGGGCTGGACATGCCCGAGGATTTCGGCGGTCAGGCGCTGCCCTATCTGATGTCCACCGCGGTGGGCGAGATGTTCTCGGCCTCCAACCAGGCCTTCACCATGTACCAGGGCCTGACCCACGGTGCCGCCAGCGCCATCCTGGCGCATGGCTCGGACGCGCAGAAACAGACCTATCTGCCCAATATGGTGTCGTGCAAATGGACCGGCACCATGAACCTGACGGAGCCCCACTGCGGCACCGATCTGGGCCTGATGCGCACCAAGGCGGAGCCGCAGGCCGACGGCAGCTACAAGATCACCGGTCAGAAGATATTCATCTCCGCCGGCGACCACGACATGGCCGAGAACATCGTCCATCTGGTGCTGGCCAAGATCGTCGGCGGCCCCGAGGGCATCAAGGGCGTGTCGCTGTTCATCGTGCCGAAGGTCATGGTCAATGACGACGGCAGCCTGGGCGAGCGCAACGCGGTTTCGGTCGGCAAGATCGAAGAGAAGATGGGCATTCACGGCAACTCCACCTGCGTGATGAACTACGACGGTGCCACCGGTTTCCTGCTGGGTCAGGAACACAAGGGCATGCGCGCCATGTTCACCATGATGAACGAGGCCCGCCTGGGCGTCGGCATGCAGGGCCTGGCCCAGGCCGAGGCCGCCTATCAGAACGCGGTGATCTACGCCAAGGACCGGCTGCAAGGCCGTGACGTCACCGGCGTCAAGAACCCCGACGGCCCGGCCGACCCGCTGATCGTGCACCCCGACATTCGCCGCAGCCTGATGGATCAGAAAAGCTTCACCGAAGGCGCCCGGGCCTTCATCCTCTGGGGCGCCACGCTGATCGACCAGGCGCACCGCGCCGAGGACAAGGACGCCGACGGGCTGATCTCGCTGCTGACCCCGGTGATCAAGGGCTTCCTCACCGATCAGGGCTACGACATGACGGTGCAGGCACAGCAGGTCTACGGCGGCCATGGCTACATCGAGGAATGGGGCATGTCGCAATACACCCGCGACGCCCGTATCGCGATGATCTACGAGGGTGCCAACGGCGTGCAGGCGCTGGATCTGGTCGGCCGCAAGCTGGCCACCGACGGCGGCAAGCATGTGATGGCCTTCTTCGACCTGGTGAAGAGCTTCTGCAAGGAGAGCGCCGGCGCGGACGAGGCCTATGACCGCGATTTCATCGAACCGCTGAAGACGGCGTCGAAGGACCTGCAGGCGGCGGGGATGTATTTCATGCAGAACGGCATGAAGAACCCCAACAACGCGCTCGCCGGCTCCTATGACTTCATGCACATGTTCGGCCATGTCTGCCTCGGGCTGATGTGGGCGCGGATGGCCAAGGCCGCCCGCGCGGCGCTGGACGGCGGCACCTCGGACCCGGATTTCTACAGCGCCAAGCTGACCACCGGCCGCTATTACATGGCGCGGCGCCTGCCGGCGACGGCACTGCACCTGGCGCGGATCCAAAGCGGCGCCGACCCGGTGATGAGCCTGGACGCAGAGCTGTTCTGATCCCGGTGGGGCGCGCCTGATCGCGGCGCGCCCTGCCCTGCCGGTTCTGACCCTGTCGGAACTGGCCCTGTCGGATCTGGCCCTGTCGGATCTGGCCCCGCCGGACCCCGCCCTGTCGGACCTCTGGGAGGAGATCATGCCGAAACGCTTCCGACTGACCCGCCGCTTCCCCGTCGCGATGACCGAAGACGGCTTTCGCCGCCTGCGCAGCTTCGCCGCCGAGGCCGGGCTCGACGAAGGAGAGGCGCTGTCTTTCCTGTTCGAGAATTTCGACCAAGTGACCGATCCGGAGGAGCTGGCGTTCCGGCTGCGCCGGTTCAACGCCGAGCTCGACGCGAGGAAACGCTGAGCGATGCGCGGCGCGCCACGCATGAGCGGCCGGCCGGATGGCCCGCTGCGGGTTCCTCCGGCGAGAGTATTTCAGCAGAGAGGATACCGGGCGCGCGCGCCGCTCCCCGGTGCAGAGCCGCACGTGACACTGCGTTACCGGGCACCCCGGCCCTTGCTTCTTCTCTGCCCAAATACTCAAATCCGGCAGCAGTCACAGGCGCAACGGGAGGATATCTGACATGACCATCAAACTCTACTGCTTCGGCGAAAGCGGCAATTCCTACAAGGCAGCTCTGGCGCTGCAACTGAGCGGGCTGGACTGGGAGCCGGTCTATGTCGACTTCTTCAACGGCGAGACCCGCACGCCGGCCTATCGCGAAACCGTCAACGAGCTGGGCGAGGCGCCGGTGCTGGTGGACGGCGATTTCAGGCTGAGCCAGTCGGGCGCGATCCAGCAATATGTTTCCGACAAATCCGGCAAGTTCGGCGGCACCACCCAGGCGGAGAAATACGAGGTCCTGCGCTGGGTGCTCTGGGACAACCACAAGCTCAGTTCCCAGGCCGGCATGACCCGCTTCCTGATGAACTTCCTGCCCGAGCAGCACCGCAACGCCGATGTGATCGCCTTTTCCCAGGGCCGGCTGAAGGCGGCCTATCAGGTGCTGAATGCCCATCTGGAGGGACGCGACTGGATCGTCGGCGACGGTCTCACCAATGCCGATCTCAGCTGCTGCGGCTATCTCTATTATCCCGAACCCTTCGGGTTCGACCGGGCCGACTGGCCCCATATCGACGCCTGGCTTTCTCGGCTTTCCGAACAGCCCGGCTGGAAACACCCCTATGATCTGATGCCCGGCAACCCGTCGGACCGCGCATAAGGAGAAGACCATGACCGAAGCCTATATCTATGACGCGCTGCGCACCCCGCGCGGCAAGGGCCGCAAGGACGGCGCCCTGCACGAGGTGACCTCGCTGCGGCTCAGCGCCCTGACGCTGAACGCGGTGAAGGAGCGCAACAATCTCGACGGCCATGCCGTCGAGGATGTGATCTGGGGCAATGTCACCCAGGTGATGGAACAGGGCGGCTGCCTGGCGCGGTCGGCGGTGCTGGCCTCGGACCTCGATGAATCGATCCCTGGCCTGGCGATCAACCGCTTCTGCGCCTCCGGCATGGAAGCGGTGAACCTGGCGGCCAACCAGGTGAAGGGCGGCGCCGGCGAGGCCTATATCGCCGGTGGCGTCGAGATGATGGGCCGGGTCGCCATGGGCTCGGACGGCGCCGCGATCGCGGTCGACCCCAGCCTGGCGATGGACAGCTATTTCGTGCCGCAAGGCATTTCGGCCGATATCATCGCCACCGAATACGGTTTCTCCCGCGAGGAGGTGGATGCGCTGGCGGTGGAATCGCAGCGCCGCGCCAAGGCCGCCTGGGACGACAACCGCTTCGCCAAATCGGTGATCACCGTGCGCGATCAGAACGGGCTCGCCATCCTCGACCGTGACGAGTACATGCGCCCCGGCACCGATATGCAGAGCCTTGGCGCACTGAACCCCTCGTTCCAGATGATGGGCGAACAGATGCCAGGCTTCGACAAGGTGGCGCTGCTGAAATACCCGCACCTGGAAAAGATCAACCACGTGCACCATGCCGGCAACTCCTCCGGCATCGTCGACGGCGCCGCCGCGGTGCTGATCGGCAACAAGGAATTCGGCGAGAAATACGGTCTGAAGCCGCGCGCCCGCATCAAGGCCACCGCCAAGATCGGCACCGATCCGACCATCATGCTGACCGGCCCGGTGCCGGTGACCGAGAAGATCCTCAAGGACAACGGCATGTCGATTTCCGACATCGACCTCTTCGAGGTGAACGAGGCCTTTGCCGCCGTGGTGCTGCGCTTCATGCAGGCTTTCGATGTCGACGCCTCCAAGGTCAACGTCAACGGCGGTTCGATCGCCATGGGCCACCCGCTGGGCGCCACCGGGGCGATGATCATCGGCACCGTGCTGGACGAGCTGGAACGCCAGGACAAGGAAGTGGGTCTCGCCACGCTCTGCATCGCCTCGGGCATGGGGGCGGCCACCATCATCGAGCGGGTGTGATGCCCAAGCTGGACCTGACACAGATCCCCTGGCGCACGGGCTCGATCTACCCCGCCGGCAAGCTTGCCGACGCGGTGGCCGGGCGCGCCAGCCAGCGGCTGGGCGACGCCGGCGGGCTCACCCAATACGGGGTGAACCTGGTCCGGCTGGAGCCCGGCGCGCAATCCTCGCTGCGCCACTACCACATGCAGCAGGACGAATTCGCCATGGTGACCGAAGGGGTGCTGACCCTGATCGAGAACGACGGCGAGACCGAGATGCGCCCGGGCGATTGCGCCACCTTCAAGGCGGGGGAGGCCAACGGCCACCACTTCGTCAACAGGACCGACGTGCCGGCCAGCTTTCTGGTGGTGGGCACGCGCACCGAAACCGAAACCGCGTATTACAGCGATATCGACGTGATGGTGAAGATCGGCGCCGAGGGCGCGAACTTTACCCGCAAGGACGGCAGCCCGCTGACGGCTGACCAGATCGGAGACGAAACATGACCGAATTCACAATGACCAAGGACGCCGACGGCGTCGCCCTGATCACCTGGGACGTGCCCGGCAAGTCGATGAACGTGATGTCCTTCACGGGTCTGGCCGAGCTGGACGCCTGCGTCAGCGACGCCCTGGCCGATGAGGCCGTGAAGGGCATCGTCATCACCTCCGGCAAGCCCGGCTCCTTCGCCGGCGGCATGGATCTGAACCTGCTGGCGAAGATGAAGGAAGACGCCGGCGACAACCCCGCCCAGGGCCTGTTCGACGGCATCATGCAGATGCACGGGCTGCTGCGGAAGATCGAGCTCGCCGGCATGGACCTGAAGACCAAGAAGGGCGGCAAGCCGATCGCCTCCGCCCTGCCCGGCACCGCCGCCGGCATCGGTCTGGAACTGCCGCTGGCGACCCATCGCATCTTCGTGGCCGAGAACCCCAAGGCGAAATACGGGCTGCCGGAAATCCTGGTCGGCATCTTCCCCGGCGCCGGCGGCACCACCCGCATGGCCCGCAAGCTGGGCGCCATGGGTGCCTCGACCTTCCTGCTGGAAGGCAAGATGGTCGATGCCGCCAAGGCGAAATCCGCCGGCGTGATCGACGAGATCGCCACCGATCCGGTCGCCGCCGCCAAGGACTGGGTGCTGCAGGCCAAGGATGCCGATCTGGTCAAGCCCTGGGATGCGAAGGGCTACAAGATGCCGGGCGGCGCCCCCTATCATCCCGCGGGCTTCATGACCTTCGTCGGCGCCAACGCCATGGTCAACGGCAAGACCAAGGGCGCCTTTCCCGCGCCCAAGGCGCTGCTGTCTGCCGTCTATGAGGGGGCGCTGGTCGATTTCGACACCGCGCTCCGGATCGAGGCGCGCTGGTTCACCAACGTGCTGATGAACCCGTCGTCCTCCGCCATGATCCGATCGCTGTTCCTGAACAAGGAAGCGCTGGAAAAAGGCGCCGTGCGGCCCAAGGACGTGCCCGATCAACGGGTGCAGAAACTGGGCGTGCTGGGCGCCGGCATGATGGGCGCGGGCATCGCGCTGGTGTCGGCCCAGGCGGGCATGGAGGTCGTTCTGATCGACCGCGACCAGGCCGCCGCCGACAAGGGCAAGGCCTATACCGAGGCGTACCTCGACAAGGGGATGAAGCGCGGCAAGGTGACGGCGGAGAAGAAAGAGGCGATGCTGTCGCGGATCACCGCCACCCCCGATCTGGAACAGCTCAAGGGCTGCGACCTGATCATCGAGGCGGTGTTCGAGGATCCGAAGGTCAAGGCCGAGATGACCCAGAAGGTCGAGGCCATCATCCCCGAGGAGTGCATCTTCGCCTCCAACACCTCGACCCTGCCGATCACCGAACTGGCCAAGGCCTCGAAACGACCCGACCAGTTCATCGGCATCCACTTCTTCTCGCCGGTCGAGAAGATGCTGCTGGTCGAGATCATCAAGGGCAAGGAAACCGGCGACCGGGCGGTGGCCAAGGCGCTGGATTATGTGCGCCAGATCCGCAAGACCCCGATCGTCGTCAACGATGCGCGGTTCTTCTACTGCAACCGCTGCATCATCCCCTACATGAACGAGGCGATGCGGATGGTGACCGAGGGCGTCTCGCCGGTGCTGATCGACCATGCCGCACAGCAGCTCGGCTTCCCGGTGGGGCCGATCCAGCTGACCGACGAGACCTCGATCGACCTCGGCGCCAAGATCGCGCGGGCGACCAAGGCGGCGATGGGCAATGCCTATCCCGAAAGCCCGTCGGACGATCTGGTGTTCTGGATGGAGGACGAAGGCCGTCTGGGCCGCAAGGCCAAGGCCGGCTTCTTCGACTATGACGACAAGGGCAAGCGTCTGGGCTACTGGAAAGGGATGGCGGACAAATACCCGCTGGCCGATCCGCAGCCCGACCTGATCGAGGTACAGGAGCGGCTGATGTTCGCCCAGGTGCTGGAAGCCGTCCGCGCACTGGAGGAAGGCGTGCTGATGGACATCCGCGAAGGCGATGTCGGCGCCATCCTGGCCTGGGGTTTCGCCCCCTGGTCGGGCGGCCCGCTGAGCTGGCTGGATATCATCGGCGCCGAATATGCCGCCGAGCGTTGCGACCAGCTGACCACCGCCTATGGCGACCGCTTCGCCTGCCCGCCGCTGCTGCGCGAGATGGCCGAGAAGGGCGAGACCTTCTACGAACGTTTCGACCCCGAGGCACAGCAGGCGGCCTAACCGGCCGCCACGCGCTCCGGCGCTGATCACCGGGCCCGGCATCCCCGCGATGCCGGGCCTTTTCCTTTCCTGACGCGGGGTCCAGGCAAAACCGCAACGCTTTATTAACCAGACTGCGCCAAAATTGTTTCGACAGTTCTGCCCCCCGGGGGAATGCGAAAGGCCGTCGTGTGCAAGGGACAATCCTGATCCTCGATGGGGTCTCAACCACCCGCATCATGCTGAAAGTCCAGCTTTCCGCCGCCTGGTATCGCGTGGTGCAGGCGAGCCGGCTGGCCGGCATCCTGCATCTGGTGCGCAAGGTCCGGCCCGATCTGATCATCACCTCGATGTCGCTGCCCGATGGCGATGCCACCCGGCTACGGCAGTTGCTGCAACCCGATCCGCTGCTGGCGGCGATCCCGATCATCGCCGTGGTCGGCCAGAACGACCGCCCCGCCAAGCTGCGCGCGCTGCAGGCCGGGATGGATGAGGCGCTGTTCCAGCCGCTCGACGACCGGCTGCTGCAGGCCCGCATCCGCAGCCTGATCCGGTCGCATTTCACCTCCGAGGATCTGACACTGGCGACCCCGGCGGTGACGATCCGCGGCTACAACCCCTCGGGCATGGCTGATCCGGCGCCGGCCTATATCGCCCAACCGCAGGATCACGATCAGGTGGTGCTGCTGGCCGATCAGACGGCCACCGCGGCGGGCTGGCGACGGGCGCTGGAGCGTGAGCTGCCCTATCGCATGCGGGCGATGAGCTTCGGCGATCTCGACCGGTTTCCGGTGCGCCCCGGCCCCGATGCGGCGGTGGTCGATCTCAGCGGTCCCGCCCGCGATGCCGGGCTGCGGCTGCTGGCCGATCTGCGCGCCCGCGGCGCCACCCGCGACACCGCGGTGATCGCGGTCCCGCCGGCCGGCGATCTGCCGCTCGCCGCCGAGGCGCTGGACCGGGGCGCCCATGACGTTCTGACCGACGGGTTCGATGCGGAGGAACTGGCGCTGCGGCTGGATGCGCAGATCCGGCGCAAGGCAATGGCCGACCGGCTGCGCGCCACCCTGCGCGATGAGCTGCAGGCGGCGCTGCGCGATCCGATGACCGGGCTGTTCAACCGCCGCTATGCGATGCCGCGCCTGGCCGAGATCGCCCGCGCCGCCGCCGACCGCGGCGAAGGCTTCGCGGTGATGCTGGCCGATCTGGACGAATTCAAACGGGTGAACGACCGCTGGGGCCATCCGGCCGGGGATGCGGTTCTGGTCGAAACCGCCCATCGGCTGCGCGAGGCGCTGGACGACAGCGCCCTGATCGCCCGCATGGGGGGAGAGGAATTCCTGATCGCCCTGCCCCGCTGCACCGCCGAGACCGCAGCCAGAACCGCCGATTTCCTGCGCCGCAGCCTGTCCGACACACCGATGCAAGTGATGGGGGTGGAGGAGCCGATCCATATCAGCGCCAGCATCGGCGTCGCGCCGGGGCATCCTGCGCAGGTCTCAGGACCGGATCCGGCACTGGCGCTCAGCCGGCTGATCCGTCGGGCCGACCGCGCGCTCTATGCCGCCAAGCGCGACGGCCGCAACCGGGTGACTCTGGCCCAGACCGCCCCGGCCTGAGCCGCGACCGCCGAACGCCATCCGCCGAGCGCGCGCCTCATGTGTGCCTCAGTCGCGGTCTTTCTTGTCGTGCGGCGGCGGACCCGGGTGACGGGCCTGCGCCGTCAGCGCCTGTTGCAGACGATCGGCGTAGTTGGCGCGTTCCGCATCGCTCATCCCGATGATACGGGCCATCCAGGCCTCGCGCATCTCGCGGTCGAAATTCTGCCGGCGCTCCGCGTCGCGGCGGACGAAGGCCTCGACCTCCGCCGGATCGAAGGGCACCGCGCGCAGGGCGGCGTCCAGCTCTGCCGCCTCCGACTTGCGCCGCGCCTCATGTTCTTCACGGGTCATTCGGTCGCGCTGGCGCAGCATGTCGCGATCCTCGCGCGGCAGGGCGCGATACATCAGCGCCCCCAAAGGCATCGGCGGGCGGGCTCGGTCCGGGCGATCGCCGCCGAACCGGATCGCCGACCCGATCGCCAGCCCGGCCACCGCCAGGTTCAGCGCCAGGGACGCCCCCAGAAGCACGCGAATCCAGGGCCGCATCCGGGGCGGTTTGCTGTCAGACTTGGTCATCTTATCCATCCTCCTGGATCAGGGTGGACAGGGTGTAACCGTCCAGAACATTCACATCCGCCTGTTCCTGCGCCTGCGTCACCAGCCCCAGCGGATCGGGCAGGAAGGTCGGCGGAGCAACACCGATCCAGACGCCGGCGGCACAGGCCGCCGCCATCCCCGACAGCGCCGGCCATCCCCCCAGCGCCCGCCACAGCTGTCCCAGCAACCCGTCGCCCTGCGCAGGCACCGGTGCGGCGGCGCGGGCAAAACCGGCCTGCACCATCGCGGCATCTGCGCGCATCCGTTCGGCCAGCCCCACCGGCATCGTATCGCGGTCGCGTCGGGCCGCCGCGAAGAACCCGTCCAGCCCGACGTCCTGTCTCTGTTTGTCAGTCATCGCTATACCCCAGTTCTTCGCGCCGGCCGGCCAGAGCCGCTGCCAGCGCCCGTTTGCCCCGGGCGGTCAGACTTTCGACCGCCTCGACGCTGATATCCATGATCCCCGCGATCTCGGGGTTCGACAGTTCCTCGATATGGCGCAGCACCACTGCCTGGCGCTGCCGGTCCGGCAAGCTCTGCAGCGCCCGTTGCAGGGCATCGGCGCGCGCGTCTTCCTGCATCTGCTCCGGAGCGGTCCGGGCCGGGTCCAGCGGCTCCGGCACGTCATCGAGCCGTTGCAGCCCGCTGCGGCCGTCGCGGCGCTTGCGGTCGAGGCAGAGGTTCATCGTCACCCGGTAAAGCCAGGTGGAGACCTGCGCCTGTCCCGGCACCCAGTCCGGCGCCATCTTCCACAGCCGCATCATCGCTTCCTGCGCGACGTCCTCGGCCTCGTCGCGATCTCCCAGCACCCGGAACGCGACCGAATAGGTCCGCGGCCCCAACCGCTGGGCCAGGTGCCGCGCGGCGAGCGGATCGCCATTCGCGAAAAGCACCAAAAGCGCATCGTCCGACAGATCGTCAGCCGCCGTCGCCCCGGATGCGGCCGCCCCGCCGGTGGGCGGAACGGCACGGCCACGCCCGGCCCTGGAGCCAAATATGGTCCCGAACCGGGCCACCGGATCAGTTGCCCTCGGGCGTGGGTTGCCCCGGCATCGCCGGCTTCATCCCGCCACGGCCGGAGCCGTCGCAGTCACCGCCCATCCGCGGACCTTTCTGATGCATCCGGTCCATGCCATGACCGTGGCCCATGCCGCCGTCCATGCCATGTTGCTTGCCCATCTGCGGCTGTCCGCCCATCTGCGGCCGGTCGCCCATACGGGCCTGCATTCTTTCGCGGGCCGCGTCGAACTCTTCCTGCGAGATGCCACCGCTCTTGTCAGCGTCGGAGCGCATGAACATCCGGTTCATCATGTCGTCGTCCCGACGCGGCCCCTTCATCTCTTCTGCACTGATGGCGCCGTCGCCGTTCTCGTCCAGCATCTGGAACCGCCGGGCGGTCCGCTCGTCGGCGAACTTGCGGGCCGGCGCCCCCAGTTCCTCCTGGCTCAGCGTGCCGTTGCCGTCGGTGTCCAGCGCGTCGAAGCGTGCCTTGGCCCGCGCCTGCATCTCGTCCTTGGTGATCTGGCCGTCACCGTTGCTATCCAGCTGTTCGAAGGACATCGGCGGACGCATATCCTGCCCCATGTGACGACCGCCCATCGGCCCTTGCTGTTGCGCCAGCGCGGCCCCGCCGGCCAGTGCCACTGTTGCGACCGCGATACCTGCGATGAAATGACGGTGTTTCATATCTGTCTTTCCTTTCGCTGCCCGACGGCCCAGCGCCGCCGTTCATATCCTTCAAACGATGCCGGGCGAAAAATCCGTCGCAGAAAATTCGACCTGCGTTTTCGGTTCCCTTTCCGGCCGGGATTTGCAAGGCTGCTGCCGGTCTGTGGACCGCATTCGATGAGGGGGGAGCATGACAGATCAGACGATGGCCGTCACCGCGACAGAAGAGCGGCCGTTCGGCGCCTCGGTGTTTCGCGGCTTTCGGCGCAAATGCCCGAACTGTGGCAAGGGCGGGCTGCTGCACAGCTATCTGAAGGTGGTGGATCACTGCCCGGTCTGCAACGAGGACTATCACCATCACCGCGCCGATGACGGCCCGGCCTATCTGACGATCCTGATCGTCGGGCACCTGATGGCGCCGCTGCTGCTGGTGGCTTTTGAGATCTTCCGTCCCGAACCGATGGTGCTGTTTTCCATCTTTGCGGTTGGCTGTCTGGTCCTGTCGCTTTACCTTCTGCCCAGACTGAAGGGCGCGGTGGTCGCTTTCCAATGGGCGCGGCGCATGCACGGGTTCGGAGACGAAGACTGACCCTTCCGCCAATATGAGGAGGGGGCATGACCAACGACCAGACCAAACCCGCGCCGGACAAGACTGCCGTGCGCAACGCCGCGACCGTGATCGTTCTGCGCGACCGCATGGACCAGCCGGCGATCCTGATGGGGCAGCGCGGCGCCAAGGCCGCCTTCATGCCGAACAAGTTCGTCTTTCCCGGCGGCGCGGTCGATCCGGGCGATGCCCATATACCGCTGGCCACCCCCCTGCCCGCGCTTTGCCATAACCGGCTGGAGGAGAACGCGCCGGGCGGCATGCAGGGGGCACTGGCCGCCGCCGCGATCCGCGAGCTCTGGGAAGAGACCGGGCTGGTGCTGGGCCGTCCCGGTGCCTGGCCGGGCGCGGTGCCCGCCGACTGGCAGCGCTTTGCCGATACCGGCAACCTGCCCTCGGCCGAGGCACTGCAATTCGTGTTTCGCGCGCTGACCCCGCCGGGCCGGCCGCGGCGGTTCGATGCCCGGTTCTTCCTGGTCGATGCGGAGGCGATTCAGGGCGACCTGGACGATTTCACCCATGCCTCGGACGAGCTGTCGCATCTGCAATGGATTCCGCTGAAGGAAGCGCGCAGCTTCGATCTGCCCTTCATCACCGAAGTGGTGCTGGCCGAGGTCGCCGGCCGGGTCCAGGATCCGGCGCCGCCGGAATCGGTGCCCTTCTTCCGCAACAACGATGAGGAAAGCCTGTTCCTGCGGTTGCGTGGCTTTCCGATGCCGGACGGCTGACCCGGATCAGAGCGCCAGGACCAGCGCCAGAATCGACAGCCCCAACAGGGCCATCCCGGCGATCTCGCGCCGGGTGATCCGCTCGTGAAACACCAGAATCGAGGCCAGGAGGCTGAGGAGCAGTTCGACCTGCCCCAGCGCTTTGACATAGGCGGCGTTCTGCAGCGTGAAGGCCAGGAACCAGCAGAACGACCCGCCGAGGCTGGTCAGCCCGACAAAGGCGGCGGTGCGGCGCGCCGCCCAGACTGCGCGCAGCTCTGCCCGGTCGCACCACAGCAGCCAGAGCCCCATCGCCAGCATCTGGAAACTGACCACGCAGGCCAGCGTCACCCCGGCGCGGAACACCGGGTCCGCGCTGTCGAGTTCGAGCGAAGCACCGCGATAGGTGACCGCCGAGATCGCGAAGAGCACGCCGGACCCAAGCCCGAGCTGCGAGGCGCGGTTGGTCAGATGCTGCCACCAGCGACCATCGCCCTCCGGCGGTTTCGACAGCACCAGCACCGCGCTCAGCCCCAGCAGGATGGCGATCCATCCCCCCAGGCTGATCCGGTCGCCCAGCACCAGCAGGCCGACGATGGCGGTCTGGATCACCTCGGTCTTCTTGAAGGTGATGCCGACCGCGAAGTTGCGCTGCTTGAACAGCGCCACGACACAGAGCGTGGCGAGGATCTGGGTGGTCCCGCCGATCATCGCGAAGGCCCAGAACCGCGCGTCCAGCGCCGGCAGGCTGCGGCCGGTCACGGCGAGATAGAGGCCGAGTGCAGCAAGCACCACCGGAGCCGAATAAGCGAACCGCGAAAAGGTCGCGCCAGAGACCGACAGGCGGCCCCCGCTCAACACCTTCTGCAGCATGAAGCGGACGGTCTGAAAGCTGGCGGCGGCGAGGGTAACGGGAATCCAGAGGCTCATGCCCCCCTATGCGCCCAAATCACCCCTGCGGCCAGAGCGGATGCGGCACCGGATCCTTGGCACGCAGGAAATGATGCCGAAACACCTCGGCATAGGAGCGATACCGATAGCCGTCGTTCACCGCCAGATAGCGCTGCCGCCCGGCGCGATAGAGCGCCGGCAGCCGATACCAGGGTGCCGCCGGGTTCAGGTGATGCACCACATGCAGGTTGTTGTTCAGAAACAGAAAGGCCAGCGGGCCACGATCCTCGACGATCACCGTGCGGGCGCGGGTCTTCTGATGCGCGCGATGTTCCAGGAAAGTGCGGATCTTCAGCACGCCCATCGCCGCATAGGCCGCGCTCAGATAAGAGCCGAGCGGCATCGGCGCGCAGAGCACCAGCCAGATCACCAGCGCCACCCCGGGCAGATGCAGCCCCCAGGCCAGCCAGACCGCCCGGTCGCCGCGCCCGGCCAGCCCGAAGTCCGCCGCCAGGAAGCTGGCCTGACCGATGGCCGGCCCCAGCAGTATCCGCCCCAGCAGCGTGTTGTTGGCGCGGAAAAGCCGCCGCCGCCAGCGCGGCAGCCCGGCCCAGACCGCCGGGTCGAGGTAATTGGATTCCGGATCGTCATAGGGATCGGTCAGATTGGCGTCGCGATGATGTGCCAGATGCAGATCGCGAAACCGGTTATAGGGAAAGGCCAGCCCGATCGGCAGAGCCATGCTGGCCTCGTTCAGCCAGCGCCAGCGCGTCGGGTGACCGTGCAACACCTCATGGCTCAGCGACGAATGCAGCACGATGGCCAGCACCGCCAGCGGCCATCCGGCCCAGAGCGGCAGGAGCCACAGCGCCGCCATCCAGCCGCCGTAGCAGAGCGGGATCAGCAGAACCGTGGGCCAATCTATCTGTCCTGCCGCCCTGCCCTGTCTGCTCATGTCACCCTCATGCCTGCCTTCGCTCCAGCTAACGCTGCGGCGCGGCATGTGACCATTCTGAATGTGATTAACAAAATTCATCGGATGTGATATTTATCACCACATGTCGCAAATCATCGACAAACGCCTGCGCGCCGCGCAGTTTCGCGCCCGGCTCGCCGCCGCCATGGCCCAGACCGGCATCAGCCAGAGCGCGCTGGCCCGGGCCATCGCCGTCGACCGCTCCACCATCTCGCAGCTGCTGACCGATCAGGGCGCCCGCCTGCCCAACGCCCATGTGATCGGCGCCTGTGCAGCCGCGCTGGGGGTCTCGGCCGACTGGCTGCTCAGCCTCTCCGACCGGCCCGAAAGCGCAGCGGAACTGCTGTCCACCTCGCTCGGCATGACCGAAGCGCCGCGGGCACTGGTCGACGAGCAGATCTTCGATTGGCATCGCGAGGCCGCCGGGTACAAGATCCGCCATGTGCCCGCCGCCCTGCCCGACATGCTGAAGACGCGGGCGATGCTGGAGTGGGAATATACCCCGCATCTGGGGCGCACGGCCGATCAGGCCATCGGCGCGTCAGAGGATCGACTGAACTGGATGCGCGGCTCGCAATCTGATTACGAAATCGCCCTGCCGCTGCATGAGATGGAGAGTTTCGCGCGCGGCACCGGCTACTACCACGGCTTGCCGGCAACGGTCCGGCAGGAGCAGATCGCGCAGTTCCTGACACTCAGCGAACAGCTCTATCCGCGGCTCAGGCTCTATCTCTTCGACGCCCGGCGGCTCTATTCGGCGCCGGTGACGCTGTTCGGTCCGCTGCTCTGCGTCTTCTATGCCGGAGGCCATTACCTGACCTTTCGCGACCGCGACCGGATCGAGGTCTTTACCCATCATTTCGACCGGCTGGTGCGGGAGGCCACGGTCACCGCCCGCGGCCTGCCCGATCATCTGCGGCGCCTGCGCCGGGAGATCACCTGACCCCCCGCCCCCCGGAGATCAGCGCGGCTGCCCGACGAAGCGCCCGGCGCCCTCCGGCAAGGGCAGCGCCGCATGGGCGGTGGCGATCCGCTCCAGCGCCGCCTGAATCTCGGCCGACGGGTCAGAGGGGCGCCGGCTCTCCAGGCTGACATGCAGCAGGAAATGTTCGCCGGTGGCGATCAGCCGGTCGCCGGCCCGCATCTCGTGGAACAGGTGCATCTTCTTGCCCTGCCCCAGCAGAACCCGGGTGTGGATGGTGAAGAGCGCCCCCGCGTGCAGCTCGTCGATATGGCGGATATGGCTCTCGGCGGTGAAATAGCTGCCCCCCGAGGCGATGTAATCCGCATCCGCCCCCACCAGTTCCATGAACCGGTCGGAGGCGCTGGCGAAGGCCTCCAGATAGCGGAATTCCGTCATATGGCCGTTGTAATCGGTCCAGTCCAGCGGCACCGCGCGGCGCAGAGTGACGATGGGCTGGCTGACATCCGCGATCTCGCCGGCCCGGGCCCCCAGCACGCTGCCGGATTTCAGCCGCCCGTCCTGGGCGTTCAGCAGCTCGCCCGCGCCCCAGTTCTGCGCCTTCAGCGCCCGCATCATGCCGACCAGGTTGGTGTCGCGGATTCGCTCCAGCTCCCGGATGGAATAGGCCCCGGATTGCGCATCCGACTGGTCCGCGATCAGATCGACCAGGTCCTCGGTGAACTCCGGCACATCCATCAGCTTGGTCCAGGGCCATTTCAGCGCCGGACCGAATTGCGCCATGAAATGCCGCATGCCGGCTTCGCCCCCGGCGATCCGATAGGTCTCGAACAGCCCCATCTGCGCCCAGCGGATGCCGAAACCATAGCGGATCGCGTTGTCGATCTCCTCGGTGGTGGCGATCTCATCCTTGACCAACCAGAGCGCCTCGCGCCAGACCGCCTCCAGCAGGCGATCGGCGACATGGGCGTCGATCTCCTTCTTCAGGTGCAACGGATACATGCCGATGGAGGTCAGCGTATCGGCGGCCCGCGCCACCAGCTCGGCCGGGTTGTCCGGCGAGGTCACCAGTTCCACCACCGGCAACAGATACACCGGGTTGAACGGATGGGTGACAACGATCTGCCCGACCCAGGCCGCCCCTGCCTGCAATTCAGACGGCTTGAACCCCGAGGTCGAGGAACCGATCACCGCCCCCGGATCGCAGGCGGCCTGGATCTGGGCGAAGACCTTCTGCTTCAGCGGCAGCTGCTCCGGCACGCTTTCCTGAATCCAGGCCGCGCCGGCGACCGCCTCCGCCAGATCGTCGTGGAACGTCAGCGCGCCTTCCGTCGGCAGCGCCACATCGGTCAGCCCCGGCAGGGCACGGCGGGCGTTGTCCAGCACCTCGCCGATCTTGCGCTCTGCCTGCGGATCGGGATCGAAAATTCGCACGTCCCAGCCGTTCAGCAGAAACCGCGCGGCCCAGCCGCCGCCGATGACGCCGCCGCCGACGATGGTTGCAATCTTGCTCATGGCACCAATGTCTCCGTATGTCCGTCGATGGCCAGGATCTGGCCGGAAATCTTTGCCGCGGCGGGAGAGGCGAGAAACAGCGCCATATCCGCCACCTCATCGGCGCTGACCCAGCTGCGCAGGCTGACGCCCTTAACATATTGCTGACGCACCTGCTCCACCGGCAGGCCGGAGGCCGCCGCCTCCTTGGCCAGCACCCGTTCCATGCGCGGCCCCTCGACCGCGCCCGGAGCCAACCCGTTCACCCGGACACCGTCCGGCCCCAGTTCCATCGCCAGGGTCTTGGTCAACCCGACGATGCCCCACTTCGCCGCCGCATAGGGCGCGCGCAGCGGATAGCCGAAGAGCCCGGCCGTCGAAGAGGTCAGAAGGATCAGCCCCGCCCCCTGCGCCCGCATCACCCGTGCCGCCCAGCGGCAGGTCAGAAACGCCCCGTTCAGCGACACATCGAGACAGGCGCGCCAGCCGTCATAATCCAGATCCTCGATCCGGCCCGCGGGCCCGCCGATCCCGGCATTGGCGCAGACCACGTCCGCGCCGCCCCAGTCGGATTCCACCCGGGCGAGAAAGGCGCCCATCTCGGCCTCGTCGGTGACATCGGCCGGCGCCGCGATCCAGTCGGGATGGGCGGCGGCCACCGCCGCCACCGCCGCCGCGTCAGCATCGCAGACTGCCACCCGGTCGCCGCGCGCGGCGAACCGTTCCGCCAACCGCAGGCCGATCCCCGCCGCACCGCCGGTGATCACCACCCGCCCTGCCGTCATCGGATCAGACCGCCTTGGGCGCGCGTTTGGTCAGGCCCAGCTTGGCGCGGACCTCCTCCGGGCCGATCACCCGGGCGCCCATCCGCTCGACGATGCCCGCCGCACGCTCGACCAGCTGCGCGTTGGTCGCCAGCACCCCCTTGTCGAGCCAGAGGTTATCCTCCAGCCCAACCCGGACATTGCCGCCCGCCAGCACCGAGGCCGCGACATAGGACATCTGGTTGCGCCCCAGCCCGAAGGCAGAGAAGGTCCAGTCGTCGGGCACGTTGTTGACCATCGCCATGAAGGTGTTCAGATCGTCCGGCGCACCCCAGGGCACCCCCATGCAGAGCTGCACCAGCGCCGGGCTGTCCAGCACCCCGTCCTTGACCAGTTGCTTGGCATACCACAGATGGCCGGTGTCGAAGGCTTCGATCTCGGGCTTCACGCCAAGCTCGGTCATCATCCGGCCCATCGCCTGCAGCATGCCCGGCGTGTTGGTCATCACGTAATCGGCCTCGGCGAAATTCATCGTGCCGCAGTCCAGCGTGCAGATTTCCGGCAGACATTGCGCCACATGCGCCACCCGCTCGGCCGCGCCGGCCATATCGGTGCCCGCCTCCATCAGCGGCAGCGGCCGCTCGGTGGGGCCGAAGACCATATCGCCGCCCATGCCGGCGGTCAGGTTCAGCACCACGTCGACCTCCGATTCGCGAATGCGTTCGGTCACCTCGCGATAGAGCGCCAGATCGCGCGACGGCGCCCCGGTCTCGGGATCGCGGACATGGCAATGCACCACCGCCGCCCCGGCCCGCGCCGCCTCGATGGCGCTGTCGGCGATCTGCGCCGGACTGCGGGGCACATGCGGGCTGCGGTCCTGGGTGCTGCCCGATCCGGTGACGGCACAGGTGATGAAGACCTCGCGGTTCATGGCAAGCGGCATTGTGGAAACTCCCTCAGGCTGTCTGATGATGGTGTCGCCGCCAGCCTGACCCGGGTTCTGCTGCAAGAGTTTTCATGATACGAAGCAAAGTTGATGAAATCCGCAAAAAACATCCTGACCCCGAGCGCCCGCCCGCTGCGCACCGTGATCCTGGTGCCGGAGGAGACCAATACGCTCAGCTTCGCCGCGGCCGTCGACCCGATGCGCGCGGCGAACCGGATGGCCGGTCGGCCGCTGTTCGACTGGCGCTTCGCCACCCCCGACGGCGCCCCGTCGCAGTTGACCAGCGGCATCGCCGTGCCGGGCGAGGCGCTGGCCCGGGTGTCCGGCTGCGATCTGCTGCTGACAGTGGCGGGCTTCGGACTGGAGCGGCACGATACCCCGGCCCTGCGCGCCAGCCTGCGCCGGATCGCCGCCACCGGCGCCACCCTGGCCGGCGTCGACGGCGGTCCCTGGCTGATGGCGGCGGCCGGGCTGCTCGACGGCTATCGCGCCACCACTCATTGGGAGGATCTCGATCGCTTCGCCACCCGGTTCCCCGAGGTGCAGGTGCTGCAGGACCGCTTTCACATCGACGGACCGCGGATGACCTGCGGCGGCGCCCTGCCGGCAATCGACATGATGCTGCACCTGATCGGCCATCGTTTCGGCACCCCGCTGGCGGCGCGGGTCGCCGGTCTCTTCCTCTACGACAGTCCCGGCGATCCGGCCCGGGCGCAGCGGCGCCTCGGCCGCGATCCGCGCCACTCCGCCCTCACCCGCAAGGCCAGCCTGCTGATGGAGCAGAACCTGGACGCGCCGCTGCCCATCGCCGAAATCGCCCGCCGCTGCGGCTGCAGTGCGCGCAGCCTCGAAACCCAGTTCCGCGCCCGCCTCGACACCACCCCCAGCGCCCACGCGCTGAGCCTGCGGCTGGCCGAGGCCCGGCGCCTGGTCCTCGAAACCGACCTGCCGCTGATGGATGTGGCGCTCGCCACTGGTTTCGCCTCTGCCGCCGGTTTCTCCCGCGCCTTCCGCGCCGCCCATGGCCAGAGCGCCCGCAGCCTGCGCCGCGCCCGGCCCTGACGCCCCGCCGCGATCTTTTTCTAGCGCCCAATATCCCCGCCGGAGGCATGCCGCGCCAGCGGCATCCCCCCGGGCGCCGGGATCGGTCAGTAGGGCATCGGATGCGCCCGGTGCGCCTGGTCGATCTCAGCCAGGATTTCCTCGCTCAACTCGACCTCGACCGAGCTCAGGATCCGGTCCAGATGCTCCAGCCGGGTGGCCCCGAAGATCGCACTTGCCATGAACGGGCGGGTCCGGCACCAGGCCAGCGCCAGATGCACCGGGTCGAGCCCATGCCGCTCGGCGATGCCGATATAGGCCTCGACCGCCGCGTCGACATAGGGCGATTTGCGCCCGCCCAGCTCCGGCACCAGCGACATGCGGGAGCCTTCGGGCACCGCGCCACCGCGATACTTGCCGGTCAGATATCCCGCCCCGAGCGGCGAAAAGGCCATCAGCCCGACATCCTCATAGACCGACAGTTCCGCCAGATCAGTGTCATAGAGCCGGCAGAGCAGCGAATATTCGTTCTGGATCGTGGCGACGCGGGGGCCGCCGGTCTGCTCTGCCAGCCGCAGCCATTGCGCGGTGCCCCAGGCGCTTTCGTTCGACAGGCCGAAATGGCGGATATTGCCCTTGTCGACTTGCGCCTTCAGCGCTTCGAGACAATCGACCATATCCGCGATCACCGCCTCTCGGTCGCCGCCCGAGGGGTCATAGGTCCAGTTCTTGCGGAACATGTAACTGCCCCGGTTCGGCCAGTGGAACTGATAAAGGTCGATGACATCGGTCTTGAGCCGCCGCAGCGACGCCTCGACCACCTCGGGGATGGTGCGCGAGGAAATCGGCGCCCCGTCGCGGGCAATCGCCGAGCCTTCGCCGGAGTGTTTGGTGGCGAGGATGAACTCCTGCCGCCGCCCCGGGTTCGCCGCGATCCAGTCGCCGATGATCGCCTCGCTATGGCCCAGCGTCTCCTTGCGGGGCGGGTTGACCGGATACATCTCAGCGGTGTCGATGAAGTTGACGCCGGCGGCCAGCGCCCGGTCGATCTGCGCATGGGCTTCCTCCGGCGGGGTCTGGTTGCCATAGGTCATCGTCCCCAGGCAGAGCTCCGAGACCATCAGGCCGGTGCGGCCGAGCGGATTCATTTTCATCGCGCGTTCCTTTCGTCAGTCTTCCATGTCGTCAGTCCCGGCGGACCCTAGTCCCTGGCGGGACGGGGGCAATCGAAATCCGGCCGCAAGGCGACGATGACGGCACACCGGCCCGGCGAGCGTCCGCGAAATGGACACCACGGCAGCGCCCGCCCTCCCCCGCCCCAGCGGCAGGACCCAAGCCACGGAACAGCCGCGGCGGCGACAGGCCCCATCCCGACCCCGGCCCGCACCGCGAGAGAGGGTGAAAGGCGACATTTTCCGTCGCAAACCGGCTCGACAACCGGAACGTGCGCGTCAGGTTGGGCAGACCATGCGCCTGATCATCTCCTTCTCTGCCCTGTTTCTGTCGATTCTGCTGCTGCAGCTGTCCTCAGGCGGGGTCAGTCCGCTCGACGCGCTCTCGGGCCTCTCCCTTGGGTTTTCCACCGCCGAGATCGGCGCGCTGGGGTCGTCGCATTTCATCGGCTTCTTCATCGGCTGCTGGTGGGCGCCGCGGCTGATGGGCACCATCGGCCATTCCCGCGCCTTTGCTGCCTTCACCGCCGCCGGCGCCATCGGGCTGCTGGCGCATATGCTGCTGATCAACCCCACCGCCTGGGCGATCATGCGGGTGGCGACCGGGCTCTGCGTGGCGGGCTGCTACACGGTGATCGAGGCCTGGATTCAGGCCAAGGTCACCAATGAGACCCGCGGCCGGGCGATGGGAACCTACCGGGTGGTGGACATGAGTGCCTCACTGCTCGCCCAGCTGCTGATCGGGGTGCTGGAGCCGGCCAGCTACGTCTCCTACAACTTCCTCGCCATCCTCTGCTGCGCCGCGTTGCTGCCGCTGACCCTGACCCGGGTGGCGCAGCCGGAGACGCCGGCGGCGCCGCGGCTGAGACCGCTGCTGCCGCTCAGCCGGTCGCCCCTGGCGGTGGCGGGCGTGCTGGTGGCGGCGCTCTCCTCCGCCTCCTTCCGGATGGTCGGGCCGGTCTATGGCCGCGCCGTCGGGCTCAGCACCGATCAGATCGCCACCTTTCTCGCCGCCTTCGTGCTCGGCGGCGCGCTGGCGCAATATCCGATCGGCTGGATCGCCGACAAATTCGACCGCCGCGCCGTGCTGATCTGGCTGTCGGTCGCAACCATCGCGGCGGCGGCGGTGACCATTCTGATGCAGCAGAACGGCACCTGGGCGGTGATGGGCGCGGCCTTCCTGTTCGGGCTGACCAGCTTTCCGATCTATTCGGTGGCGGTGGCCCATGCCCATGACTTCACCGAGACATCGGAACGGGTGGAGCTGTCGGCGGCGCTGATGTTCTATTTCGCGCTGGGGGCGATTGCCGCGCCCTACAGCGCCTCCGTACTGATCGACGCCTATGGGCCAGCGGCGATGTTCACCATGATCTCTCTCGCACATGCGCTGCTGATCGTCTTCGGCCTGTGGCGAATGCGCGCCCGCCCGGCCGAGCGACGCACGCGCTATGTCTACAGCCCCCGCACCTCCTTTCTGATCGGGCGGCTGACCGGGCGACAACGCGACCGCGACCGCTAGGCCCACCGCGACCGCACGCCCCCGGTGGCTTGCCTCTGGCCTTTCGGCGGCCCGAAATGTATGGGAGGTCCGATCACCAAACAGTCGGGCATCCCATGGCACGCATTCTCATCACCTCTGCAATTCCCTACATCAACGGGATCAAACACCTGGGCAATCTGGTGGGCTCTCAGCTGCCGGCCGATCTTTTCGCGCGCTACCAGCGCGGCCGGGGCAACGAGGTGATGTTTCTCTGCGCCACCGACGAACACGGCACCCCGGCGGAGCTGGCTGCGGCCAAGGCCGGCAAGCCGGTGGCCGATTACTGCGCCGAGATGCATGAGGTGCAGGCCGATATCGCCCGCCGCTTCGGCCTCAGCTTCGATCACTTCGGCCGCTCGTCCAGCCCGCAGAACCATGCGCTGACCCAGCATTTCGCCGGCCAACTGGCCGAGCATGGGCTGATCCGCGAAGTGGTGGAACAACAGATGTATTCCCGGGCGGACGGCCGGTTCCTGCCCGACCGCTATATTGAGGGCACCTGCCCCAACTGCGGCTTTGAAAGCGCGCGGGGCGATCAATGCGACAACTGCACCAAGCAGCTGGACCCGACCGACCTGATCAACCCTCATTCGACGATCTCCGGCTCCACCGATCTGGAGCTGCGCGAGACCAAGCATCTCTACCTGCGGCAATCGGCGATGAAGGACAAGCTCGAGGCCTGGATCGATAGCAAGACCGACTGGCCGGTGCTGACCACGTCAATCGCCAAGAAATGGCTGAATGACGGCGACGGGCTGCAGGACCGCGGCATCACCCGCGATCTGGACTGGGGCATCCCGGTCAAGAAGGGTGCCGAGGACTGGCCGGGGATGGAAGGCAAGGTCTTCTATGTCTGGTTCGATGCGCCGATCGAATATATCGCCTGCGCCAAGGAATGGGCCGATGCCAAGGGGCTGGACGACAGCGCCTGGCAACGCTGGTGGCGTACCGACAAGGGTGCCGACGACGTGCGCTATGTCGAATTCATGGGCAAGGACAACGTCCCCTTCCACACGCTGGGCTTCCCCGCCACCCTGATGGGATCCGGCGAGCCGTGGAAACTGGTCGATTACATCAAGTCGTTCAACTATCTGAATTATGACGGCGGCCAGTTCTCCACCTCGCGCGGACGCGGGGTGTTCATGGACCAGGCGCTGGAGATCCTGCCGGCGGACTACTGGCGCTGGTGGCTGCTGAGCCATGCGCCCGAAAGCTCGGACGCGGAATTCACCTGGGACAACTTCCAGGTCTCCGTCAACAAGGACCTGGCCGACGTGCTGGGCAACTTCGTCAGCCGGATCACCAAGTTCTGCCGTTCCAAATTCGGCGAAGCGGTGCCCGAGGGCGGCGCCTATGGTAGTCAGGAAGAGGCGTTGCTCGCCGATCTGACCGCCCGGGTGCGCGCCTATGAGGGCTGCATGGAGGCGATGGAGGTGCGCAAGGCCTCGCAGGAACTGCGGGCGATCTGGGTCGCCGGCAACGAATACCTGCAATCCGCCGCCCCCTGGTCGACCTTCAAGACCGATCCGGAAACAGCGGCGATGCAGGTGCGTCTGGGGCTGAACCTGATCCGGCTCTACGCGGTGCTCTCGGCGCCCTTCATCCCCTTCACCTCCGCCCGGCTGGCCGAAGCGATGGGCATTCCCGATCTGGGCTGGCCGGACGATGTCGCCGCGGCGCTGACCGCCCTGCCCGCGGGCCATGGCTTCAGCGTTCCCGATGTGCTGTTCGCGAAGATCAGCGACGAGGACCGGGAAGACTGGCAAAGCCGCTTTGCGGGTATCCGCAGCTGAGCCTTGGGGATCGCAGTTGAATGAGATGGAACCGGGGGAGGTATGACCTCTGCCGGTTTTTTTGTGGTGTGTCTGTGCGGGAGGTTTTGGGTTGTGGTGCGCCGGCGATCTGGTGGGTGGGCTGATCGCCGCCCTGCCTTTGGGTGGTCTTCGCGCGGGGGAGAGGGTCTGGAGCCCATCTGGAGCCCAGGTGGGCGCGTGGAGCCCGATGCGAAGAAGCAGAGGGACAGCGCGCACTTGAGGGAGTGCGTGGCTCCACGGTGTTGCGGCGTAGCTCGGGGAGCTTGGATTGATGTGTTTTATGTTTGGGTAAATTTTATCGTATATAGAGATACAAGAGCGCTTATTAGGTTTGGCGGTGACCTACTCTCCCACGTCTTGAGACGCAGTACCATTGGCGCGACGGCACTTAACTTCC
>NZ_JASNJD010000016.1 GCF_030164425.1 Pseudodonghicola flavimaris
GGAAGCTGGTCGATGCCGGCACCTGCATGGATATGAAGCTGCCCGCGATGATGGACGGCACGCCGCGTATGGGCTCGCTCGAGCCGCTGGACCGCGACCGGCCGGCGTGAACCGGCTGCGGGGGGGGGGGGGCCCCCCCCCCCCCCCCCCCCCCCCCGCCCCCCCCGCGGGGGGGGGGGGGGGGGGGGGGGGGGGGGGGGGCCGCCCCCCCCCACCGGCCTGCGGCCGCCCCCCGGGATATTTGGGCCAGATCGAAGGCGCCGGGGCTTGCGCGGCTGGCGTCGAACGGGTCATCTGAGGGAAACCACAGGAGGTTTTGCCATGACCCAGGCCCCCGAAGATGCCGCCCTGCGCCGGGCGGTCCCACCGGTGATCTGCTATCCCAACGACAGCCTGCCGGTGCCCGATCTGGCGCTCTATGCCGGGGCGCGGGCCGGGGCCGAAAAGGTCGCGGAGGTGCTGGCGCCGCCGCGGGAAGCGGCGAGTTTCGAGGTGAAGGCGGGCCAGTTCTTTCGCATTTCCTGCGTCGGCGGCCCGCAGGTGGGGGATCTGAACCTATGGAATGCGCGGGAGCTGGGCGAGCGGTTCTATTCCGGCAAGACCCGGGCGCTGCATGGCACCCACGTGACCACGGGAGAGCGGCTGTGGAGCAGTTTTCCCGCCCTGCGGCCGATGGCGACGATCACCGATGACAGCCTGTCATGGTACGGGATCGATGCCTTCGGCGGGTCGGTGCACGATGTGATCGGCACCCGTTGTGATCCCTACACCCATAATCTGCTGTCGGGCGGGCAGTATCACCACTGCTGCCATTCCAACCTGACCCGGGCGTTGGCCGATCACACCGGCATGAGCCTGGCGGAGGCGGAGCCGCATGTGCATGACGTTCTGAATGTCTTCATGTGTACCGGATTCACCCGCGACACCGGGCAGTATTTCATGAAGGCGAGCCCGGTGCGACCGGGAGATTATCTGGAGCTTTTCGCGGAAATCGATCTGATCGGCGCGCTCAGTGCCTGTCCGGGGGGCGATTGTTCGGCGGAGCATTCCAGCGACAGTGCCGCCTGCCATCCGCTGCTGATCGAGGTTTTCGCCCCTGTTGCCGGGGCGCTGGCCGGATGGAATCAGCCGCCCGTGAATGGGTATGACCGCAGCCACGGACGGTGACGGCGCTTACTCGGCGAAGGCCGCCTCGAGCGCGATTTCGACCATGTCGGAGAAGCTGCGTTCGCGCAGGTCGTGGTGCAGCGCCTCGCCGGTCTCAAGATGGTCGGATACGGTGAGCACGGCCAACGCGCGCCGGCCGTAGCGGGCCGCCAGCGTATAGAGTTCGGCCGCCTCCATCTCCACCCCCAGGATGCCGTGGCGGACCATCTGTTCGTTCAGGTCGGGCCGTTCGTCATAGAAGGTGTCGGAAGAATAGATGCCGCCCACATGGGTGGGGACGTCGTGGGACTCTGCCGCGGCCGCCGCAGCCCGGAGCAGGGACCAGTCGGCACAGGGGGCGAAGTTCACGTCGCGAAAGATCGACGCGGAGGGGGAGCTGAGCGTGGTTGCCGTCATCGCCAGGATGACATCCCGCAGCCCGACGTGTGACTGCATCGCCCCGCAGGAGCCGATACGGATCAGCGTCTGCGCGTCATAGGTGCGGATCAGTTCGTTCACGTAGATCGAGAGCGACGGCATCCCCATGCCGCTGCCCTGAAACGTGACCCGATGGCCCTGCCAGAAGCCGGTAAAGCCGAGCATGCCGCGTACGGCGTTGACCTGCCGGACATCGCTGAGGAAATGTTCCGCCGCCCATTTGGCGCGATAGGGGTCGCCCGGCAACAGAACGGTTTCCGCGATATCACCCGGGGCGGCGTCGATGTGAATGGTCATGCCCGGCCTTATCCGTCAGATTTCCAGGTCGGCGATATCGGCGCCGCTGCTCAGCGCCTCATGCACCCAGCGCGGTTTGCGGCCGCGGCCGGACCAGGTTTCTTCGGGGTTATTGGGGTTGCGATATTTCGCCGGGGCCTTGGATTGCTTGCCGCCGGTGCGAACCTTTCCGTCAGCGGAAAGGTCGGCGAGGGAAAACCCGAATTCCGCCGCGGCCTGTTCTGCGGCTTTCAGCGCTTCTTTGCGTTCCCTGACTTCAGCGTCTTTCAGCGCTTTTTCGACATTATCCCGAAGTTCCAACAGGTCCTTTCGGGACAAGCCGTCGAGGTTGATCGCCATTTCTGTCTCCATTCCATTATTAAAGGTGCCGGTGAGTGACTCCGGCACAATGTTGGCACACTAGCGATCAATGTGACGCTAATCAGCGTCAAAATGTGAGTTAGTTGATCTTATTCAGCAGCAGCTTTCTTCGGATCGACCAGGGTCACGATATCGCTCATGATGACGTTTAGCTCAAAATCTTTAGGCGTATATATTTTTGTAACACCCATGGTTTGCAATTTGTGAGCGTCATCTTCTGGAATAATTCCCCCCACGATCACAGGAATGTGACCCAGCCCGGCCTGTTTCAGGCGCTCCATTACTTCTTCAATAAGTGGAATGTGACTCCCCGAAAGAATCGAAAGTCCGATTACATGCGGCGTTTCGTTTTGTGCTGCGGTGATAATTTCCTCGGGCGTCAGGCGAATACCCTCGTAGACGATCTCCATACCGCAATCGCGAGCGCGGAAGGCGATCTGCTCCGCGCCGTTGGAGTGGCCATCGAGCCCGGGCTTGCCGACCAGGAATTTCAGCCGCCGGCCCAGCCGGTCGCTGGCCGCATCGACCGCGGCGCGCAGATCGTCCAGCCCTTCGGTCTTGTTCGACACCGCCTGTGACACGCCGGTGGGGCCGCGATAGGTGCCGTGGACCTTGCGCATCTCTTCCGCCCATTCGCCGGTGGTGGCGCCGGCCTTGGCCGCGGCGATCGAGGCGGGCATGATATTGGCACCGCTGGCAGCGGCCTCACGCAGGGCATTCAGCGCCCGTGCGACCGCGTCGTTGTCGCGCTCCGCGCGCCAGTCCTGCAGGCGGGTGATCTGCGCCTGTTCCACCGCCGGGTCGACCACCATTATGCCGCCGTCTTCGGTCTGCAGCGGCGAGGGCTCGCCCTCGGTCCATTTGTTGACGCCGACGACGATGGTTTCATTCCGCTCGATCCGGTTCAGCCGTTCGGCATTCGAATCCACCAACCGCGATTTCATATAGTCGATCGCCGAAATGGCGCCGCCCATCGATTCGAGGTTGGCCAGTTCCGCCCGGGCGCCTTCTTTCAGCGCCTCGACCTTGGCATCGACCACCGCATTGCCGTCAAAGAGGTCGCCATATTCCAGCAGGTCGGTTTCATAGGCCAGGATCTGCTGCATCCGCATCGACCATTGCTGATCCCAGGGGCGGGGCAGGCCCAGGGCCTCGTTCCAGGCCGGCAGCTGCACGGCCCGGGCCCGGGCCTTCTTGCTCAGCGTCACGGCGAGCATTTCGATCAGGATGCGGTAGACGTTGTTTTCCGGCTGCTGTTCGGTCAGCCCGAGAGAGTTCACCTGCACCCCGTAGCGGAAGCGGCGGAACTTCGGATCGCTCACCCCGTACCGGGTTTCGCAGATTTCGTCCCACAGGTCGACGAAGGCGCGCATCTTGCACATTTCGGTGACGAAGCGGATGCCGGCGTTCACGAAGAAGGAAATCCGCCCGACCATGGCCGGGAAATCCTCGGCCGGGACGCGGGGCTGCAATTCGTCGAGAACCGCAATCGCGGTGGCCAGCGCAAAGGACAGTTCCTGTTCCGGCGTCGCCCCCGCTTCTTGCAGATGGTAGGAACAGACATTCATCGGGTTCCATTTCGGAACATTGTTATAGCAATATTCCGCGACATCCGCGATCATCTTCAACGACGGTTTCGGCGGGCAGACATAGGTGCCGCGGCTCAGGTATTCCTTGATCAGGTCGTTCTGAACGGTGCCTTGCAGCTTGGAAATATCCGCGCCCTGTTCCTCTGCCACCGCGATGTAAAGCGCCAGCAGCCAGGGGGCGGTGGCATTGATGGTCATCGAGGTATTCATCTGTTCCAGCGGGATCTGGTCGAACAGGACCCGCATGTCGCCCAGGTGGCAGACCGGAACGCCAACCTTGCCGACCTCGCCGCGCGCCAGCTTGTGGTCGCTGTCATAGCCGGTCTGGGTCGGCAGGTCGAAGGCCACCGAGAGGCCGGTCTGACCCTTGGCGAGGTTGCCACGGTAAAGCGCGTTCGAGGCTTTCGCCGTGGAATGGCCGGCATAGGTACGGATCAGCCAGGGGCGGTCTTTCTGCGTCTGCGTCATCGGGAGCCTCTTGAATCGGGGTCGCAATAATATTTCGCTTTGGCGTTCTAGATCGTAATTTTCGTCCCTTGTCAATTCGCTGCGCTGCGGCACCGCACTGGAGGGCGGCACGACGGGGCGAAGCGGCGACAGGAATCGGGGGACCGGCGCCTTGGCGGGCGCGCGGGCCCCGGCGTGTCAGGCAAGTCTACCCCGGTTCGGGCTGCGCGGAAGAGGGATTCTGCGCAGGCAAAGGGATATTCTGCATCCGCGAGGTCATAAAATTACAAAAGAAGTACTTTTGGTGTTGCATTGTTGCGCGGCAATTCTTATCCCACCGAGAGAGCCGCGATTCTGCATCGCGGCGGAGTGGTTAGATCAAGGAGGCCGTCATGGCTTTGGACACCAACGGTGGCATCGCGCCGTATGAGGCGCCCGAAAAAGACCTGTACGAAATGGGCGAAATGCCTCCGCTCGGCTATGTGCCGAAGCAGATGTATGCCTGGGCCATCCGCAAGGAGCGGCACGGCGAACCCGATACGGCCATGCAGCTGGAAGTGGTCGACACCCCGACACTGGACAGCCAGGAAGTGCTGGTTCTGGTGATGGCCGCGGGCGTCAACTACAACGGTGTCTGGGCCGCGCTCGGCACGCCTGTCAGCCCCTTCGACGGCCACAAGCAGCCCTATCACATCGCCGGCTCGGATGCGGCCGGGATCGTCTGGGCGGTTGGCGACAAGGTCAAGCGCTGGAAAGTCGGCGACGAGGTCGTGATCCACTGCAACCAGGACGATGGCGACGACGAGGAATGCAACGGCGGCGACCCGATGTTCTCTCCCAGCCAGCGGATCTGGGGCTATGAGACGCCGGACGGTTCCTTCGGCCAGTTCACCCGGGTGCAGGCGCAGCAGCTGATGCCGCGTCCCAAGCATCTGACCTGGGAGGAATCGGCCTGCTACACGCTGACCCTGGCCACCGCCTATCGCATGCTGTTCGGGCATCACCCGCACGATCTGAAACCGGGCCAGAACGTTCTGGTCTGGGGCGCGTCGGGTGGCCTGGGCTCCTATGCGATCCAGTTGATCAACACCGCCGGCGCCAATGCCATCGGGGTGATCTCGGACGAAGACAAACGCGAATTCGTCATGGAGCTGGGCGCCAAGGGCGTGATCAACCGCAAGGACTTCAAATGCTGGGGCCGTCTGCCCACCGTCAACACGCCGGAATATAACGAGTGGCTGAAAGAGGCGCGCAAGTTCGGCAAGGCGATCTGGGATATCACCGGCAAGGGTGTGAACGTCGACATGGTCTTCGAACACCCCGGTGAGGCGACTTTCCCGGTCAGTTCGCTGGTCTGCAAGAAGGGCGGCATGGTGGTGATCTGCGCCGGGACCTCCGGGTTCAACTGCACCTTCGACGTGCGGTACATGTGGATGCACCAGAAGCGTCTGCAGGGCTCGCACTTCGCCCATCTCAAGCAGGCGGCCGCCGCCAACCGGCTGATGCTGGAGCGCCGGCTGGACCCCTGCATGTCGGAGGTCTTCGATTGGGAAGACCTGCCGCAGGCGCATATGAAGATGCTGCGCAACGAACATAAGCCCGGCAACATGTCGGTGCTGGTGCAGTCGCCGAAAACCGGCCTGCGCACCTTCGAAGAGGTTCTGGAAGCCGGACGCGGCTGATTTGCCTGCGCAGCAGCGCCCGCCAGATACAGGAACCCCCGTGGCCGATCCGGTCGCGGGGGTTTTGTTTTGGCCGCGCCCGGGTGGCTGAGGCGGGGAGCATCGGGGGCTGACCGCGGCTTGGCTCTGGTGCCGGTCCCGGGGGCAAGGTAGGGTCCGGGCATGAGCAAGCCCCCCATCGCCTTTTCCGAAGACCAGGCCGCCGCTTTCGATAGCGTGGCCGAGATGCTGCGCGGATCCGGTGTCGATATGGACAACAGCCTGTTGGTGCCGCCGCGCGCCGAAGGCACCGGCGTCATGGCCGTGATCGGCAAGGCGGGATCGGGGAAAACCCTTTTGCTGTCAGAACTTTACAAGTCCCTCGAAGAGGCGGGCGTCGAGGTCGTCTCGGGCGATTACGAAGGCCGCAAGCGACGCGAACGGCGAACGCTCGCGATCCTCGCGCCGACCAACAAGGCGGCCAGCGTGCTGCGGTTCCGCGGGGTGCCGGCGACGACCATCCACCGCATTCTCTATACCCCGGTCTACGACCCGGATTACGAGCGGATCGCCGAATGGCTCGCCGGCAACGATGAACGGCCGGAGATCGAGGGGCTGACGGATCAGGCGCTGGACCGTGCCTTTGCGTTCTTCCAGACCAACAAATCGATCCCCGGGGCGCTGGCCGCCGCCGGGCTGCGCGGATCGGATTTCATCACCGGCTGGAAACGGCGGGAGGATCCGCTGGACATCGGCTTCGTCGACGAGGCCTCGATGCTCGACAACCGCCAGTTCGAGGACCTGCAGGAGATCTTTCCCAACCTGATCCTGTTCGGAGATCCGGCCCAGCTGGCGCCGGTCAACCAGTCGGGCGCCATGGTCTTCGATGCCCTGCCGGAGGAGCGCAAGCGCATCCTGCACCGGATCCACCGGCAGGAGGCCGACAACCCGATCCTCGATCTGGCGCATGCGCTGGCCGATCCGGCGCTGACCTTCGAGGACTTCGAACGGATGGTCGAAGAAACCTCGCGCCGTGACGATCGCGTCGTCTGGGGCCAGCGGGTGGAAGTCGATCTGATGGCGCGCAGCCCGGTGCTGGTCTGGCGCAATGCCACCCGGATCCGGCTGATCACCGCCTTCCGCCATGTCTACGGCGCGCCCGAAGACGATCTGCTGGAGGGCGAGCCGCTGATCTGCGACGGCATCGAACTACCGCTGAAGCATCGCAAGAAACGGCTGGACCTTGAGGCGCGCGGGCTGATCAAGGGTGCCCAGGTGATTTATCTCGGGCCGGGGCGCAAGCCGGGATTCTCGCGGCTGCATGTGATCGGTGCCGAGGATCCGCAGGTCTCTGCCGCCTCGATCATCAAGATCGAGAAGCCGGATGAGGAAGAGCCTTTCATCCCCTTCGCCGCCCGCATGGGCGCGGCGTTTCTGCATGGGGCAGCGGTGACCATCCACAAGGCGCAGGGCAGCCAGTGGGACACGGTGCAGGTCTTCGCCCCCGATCTCTATGCCGCCGCGCGCATGGGACGGGTCGAGGCAGGGCAGCCGCTGTGGAAACGGCTGGCCTATGTCGCCATCACCCGCGCGCAGGAGCGGCTGATCTGGGTGGTGCGGAACCGGTTGTCGAAACCAAGCCATCCGCTCAGGGTCGATGACCTGCGGGCGGTGCCGGCGGCGGCCCTGACACTTGAGACGGAGGAGAGCCTGCTATGAAGAGCATTCTGATCACCGGGGCCAGCTCCGGCATCGGCCGCGCCACCGCGGAGCTGTTTCTGGCCGAGGGCTGGCGCGTGGGGCTGCTGGCCCGCCGCACCGACCTGCTGGAGGAGGTCGCCGCCGACCGGCCCGGCGCCGTGGTGCTGGCGGCGGATGTGACCGATCCGGCGGCGGTGGACGGGGCCTTTGCCGAATTCATCGCTGTGGCCGGGCGGCTTGATGTGCTGTTCAACAACGCCGGCATCTTCACCCCGCCAGCGACCATCGATGAAACGCCGCTGGACGACTGGTATCGCTCGGTCAACGTCAATCTTAACGGCATGTTCCTCGCCGCCCGCGCCGCCTTTGCGGTCATGCGGCAGCAGCGCCCGCAGGGCGGGCGGATCATCAACAACGGCTCCATCGCTGCCCATGTGCCGCGGCCGGGCTCGATGCCCTATGCGGCGACCAAGCACGCGATCACCGGGATGACCAAATGCCTGTCGCTGGACGGGCGGCCGTTCGACATCGCCTGCGGCCAGATCGACATCGGCAATGCCCGCACGCCGCTGGTCGAGGATATGGCCGACAAGCTGCAGGCCGCCGATCCCGCCGCGCCGCCGCTGGAGACGATGGCGGTCGAGGATGCCGCCGCCTCGGTCCTGCATATGGCCAATCTGCCGCTGGCGGCCAATGTCCAGTTCATGACGGTCATGGCGACCAAGATGCCCTATATCGGCCGTGGCTGAGGCCGTGATCCGGCGCCCCCGGTAGGGTCGGCAGCTCAGCGGTCCCTGAGCAGGCTGAACCCGGCCGACGCTCCCCAGCCGGCGAGGATGGCGATGGCCAGCGACAGCAGGCCATAGAGCGCCGCGTGCTGGCGTGACAGCACATAGAGCCAGCGTTCCAGCCCCACCTTGCGCACGTTGATGGTGGTTTCGTATTGCGATACCACCCGGCCCTCGCGGGTCAGGAAAATCCGGGTGGAATAGGCGCCTTCGGTCAGGTCCGCAGGCATGTCGATGGCGGTGCGGAACAGGGTCTGCTGGTCCAGCGCCACCTTGCCCTCCAGCTCCTGATACAGCCCCTCTTTCTGGCGGATGCGGATCAGCGCCTGGGTGTATTGCTCGGAATCGGTCACATCGAATGGCGCGCCGACCGATCGAATGGCGCGGTCGATGCTGATGCGATGGCGCAGATCCTCGGTCTGGGTCAGCACCTCCTTCAACGGGCCGGTGGTGGCGACGGCGTAGAAGGACGGCGCCGAATCCACCGTCACCGCATGGGCATTGATCCAGATGCCGTAACGATGCGCCTTGCGCCGCACCAGCACCGGATGCGACGGGCCGGCGACGGTGATGACGATTTCCAACGGGATTTCCTGGATCGGCTTTTCCCGTTTCACGGCGCCGAAGATCAGGATTTCCGAGCCGTCGAAACTGGTGGTGATCGCCACCCGGTCGGTCGACAGGCCCAGCACCACCTCCTCCGCCCGCAGGGGCAGGGCGGCGATCAGCCAGAGCAACAGGGCGGGAAGCAAGTGGCGCAGTCTCATCTCAGCCCCCGTCGAGGCTGGTGAGGTTATAGAGTTCCGACGGTTCGATCAGCAGCTCCAGCGCCAGCTTGCCGCAGACCGCCAGCACCAGTGCGGCCAGCAGAACCCGCAGCTGCTCGGCCTTCAGCTTCAGCCCGATCTGGGTGCCGACCTGCGCCCCGATCACCCCGCCGATGATCAGGTAAAGCGCCAGCATGATGTCCACCGTCTGGTTGGTGGTGGCATGCAGCATGGTAGTGAAGGCGGTGACGAAGATGATCTGGAACAGCGAGGTGCCGACCACCACCTTGGTGGGCATGCCCAGCAGATAGATCATCGCCGGCACCATGATGAAGCCGCCGCCGACCCCCATGATCGCCGACAGCACACCGACCGCCAGCCCGACCATCAGCGGCGGGATCACCGACATGTATTGGCCCGAGGTGCGGAACCGCATCTTGAAGGGCAGCGCATGCATCAGCTTGCGCGACCGCCGCCGTTTCGGCTGTGCCGGGCCGCTGCGGCGGGCCTTGCGCAGGGCGTTCAGGCTCTCGATGAACATCAGCCCGCCGATGATGCCGAGAAAGATCACATAGCAGAGCCGTACCAGCAGATCGACCTGGCCGAGGCTCTTGAGATAGTTGAAGACGAAGACGCCCAGGCCGGCGCCGATCAGGCCGCCGACCAGCAGCACGCTGCCCATGGTCAAATCGACGGTGCGGCGCCTGAGATGCGCCAGAACGGCGGAGAAGGAGGAGGCGACGATCTGGTTGGCTCCGGTCGCCACCGCCACCGAGGGTGGTACACCAATGAAGAACAGGAGCGGGGTGATCAGGAACCCGCCGCCAACGCCGAACATCCCCGAAAGGATCCCCACGATCCCGCCCAGCCCCAGAAGAAGAAAGGCGTTTACAGAGACTTCGGCGACCGGAAGGTAGGTTTGCATGGGTTCAGTTAGGCTCCCCGCTCGGATGGCGTCAATTCACATTACCATGGTCCCGGCGCCGAAAGGGAATTTCTCTCAGCGCTCCTTCACATAGGGTTCGCCGCCGGCGCGCGGCGGGATCGCCTTGCCGACGAAGCCGGCCAGGATCACCACGGTCAGGATATAGGGCAGGGCATCCATCACCTGCACCGGAATCACCAACCCGCCGATATCAAGATTCTGATACCGCAATGCGACAGCCTGCAGGAAGCCGAACAGGAGACAGGCCCACATCGCGTGCCAGGGCCGCCATTTGGCGAAGATCAGCGCCGCCAGCGCGATGAAGCCGCGCCCGGCGGTCATGTCCTTGACGAAGCCCGCCTGCAGCGCGGTGGCGAGATAGGCGCCGGCGATGCCACAGAGGAGCCCGCAGATCGCCACCGCGGCAAAGCGCAGCCCGACGACAGAGACGCCGGCGGTATCGACAGCGGCGGGGTTTTCGCCCACCGCGCGCAGCCGCAGGCCGAAACGGGTGCGGTTGAGCACCCACCAGCTGGCGGGCACTGCCAGAAAGGCCAGATAGACCAGGATCGAATGACCGGAGAGAAGCTCGGCATAGATCGGGCCGATCACCGGCACCGGCGCAAGTGTCTCGGCTAGCGGCAGGCTGAGCGGGGTGAAACGGCCACCGCCCATCAGCGACGGGGTGCGGCCCCCCTGCTGGAACCAGTCCTGGGCGATCAGCACGGTCAGCCCGGCGGCGAGGAAGTTGATCGCCACGCCGGAGATCAGCTGATTGCCGCGGAAGGTGATCGCCGCCACCCCGTGCAGCCCGGCCAGAACCATTGATGCGGCGATCCCGGCCAGAAGCCCCAGCCAGACCGATCCGGTGACCGCCGCCACTGCGGCGGAGAAGAAGGCCGCCATCAGCATCTTGCCTTCCAGCCCGATGTCATAGACGCCGGCCCGTTCGGAAAACAGCCCGGCCAGACAGGCCAGCAACAGCGGGGTGGAGAGGCGGATGGTGCTGTCGAAGATCTGGATCAGCGTCAGAAAATCCATCACGCGCGTCCTTTCCTGAGGCTCAGGAACAGTTTCTCGAGCGGCATCCGCACCATGTTGTCGAGCGCGCCGGTGAACAGGATCACCAGCGCCTGGATCACCACGATCAGCTCGCGCGGGATCGAGGTCCAGAGCGCCAGTTCCGCCCCGCCCTGATAGAGAAAGCCGAAGAGGATGGCGGAAAGGAAGACGCCGAAGGGATGGCTGCGGCCCATCAGCGCCACCGCGATGCCGATGAAACCCGCGCCCTCGGTGGCGTTCAGCACCAGCCGCTCGGCTTCGCCCATCACGTTGTTGATGGCCATGCACCCGGCCAGACCGCCAGAGATCAGCATCGCGATCATGGTGATCCGCACCGGAGAGATCCCGGCATAGAGCGCGCCGGTCTCGGAATGGCCATAGGCGCGGATCTCATACCCCAGCCGGGTGCGCCAGATCAGCAGCCAGACCAGGACACAGGCGGCCACCGCCACCAGCAGGCTGACATTGGCGGGCGCGGCCTTGGAAAAACTGATGCCGATCGGGGCCAGCAGCTCGTGCAGGGTGGGCAGATGCACGGTTTCGGAGAATCGCGCCGTTGCCGGGTCCATCGACCCCTGCGGCCGCATCACGTTGACCAGAACGTAATTCAGCACCGCCGAGGCGATGAAGTTGAACATGATGGTGGTGATCACGATATGGCTGCCGCGCTTGGCCTGCAGCCAGGCCGGGATCGCCGCCCAGGCCGCACCGAACAGCGCCGCCAGCACCGCCGCACCGCCGAGCGCCAGGGTCCAGTGCGGCCAGGGCACATAGAGACAGGCGATCGCCACGCCCAAGCCGCCCAGCATCGCCTGACCCTCGCCGCCGATGTTAAAGAGCCGCGCATGGAAGGCCACCGCCACCGCCAGGCCGGTGAACATGAAATTGGTCGCGTAATAGAGCGTATAGCCCCAGCCATAGGTCGACCCCAGAGCGCCGGAGACCATCATCTTGACCGCAGCGACGGGATCCTCGCCGATGCCGAGGATCACCAGCGCCGACAGGATGGCGGCGAGGATCAGGCTGATCAGCGGGATCAGGACCACATCGGCCCATTTGGGCATTCTGTCCATCAGGCGGCCTCCCCCGACACGCCGGCCATCAGCAGGCCCAGCTCGCGTTCGTCGGTTTCGCCGGGCAGGCGTTCGCCCATGATGCGGCCGTCGAACATCACCGCGATCCGATCCGACAGCGACAGGATCTCGTCCAGCTCGACACTGACCAGAAGGATCGCGGCGCCCTGATCGCGCAGGGCGACGATCTGCTTGTGGATGAATTCGATGGCGCCGATATCGACGCCGCGGGTCGGCTGGCCGACCAGCAGGAGGTTGGGATTGCGCTCGATCTCACGTGCGACGACGATCTTCTGCTGATTGCCGCCGGAGAAATTCTTCGCCGCCAGCGACGGGTCGGGTGGACGAACATCGAATTTCTGCATCTTCGCTTGAGTGTCGCGCAGCAGGGCGGCGTTGTTCATCAGCGGGCCGCTCTGATAGGCGGGATCGCGGTGATAGCCGAAGGCGACGTTTTCCCAGGCGTGAAATTCCATGATCAGCCCTTCGCGCTGACGGTCTTCCGGCACATGGGCGATGCCGGCGGCGCGCCGCGCCCGCCCGTCTGAGCCGGGCCCCTCCAGCGCCAAAGGCGTTCCGTTCAGCCGGATTTGGCCGTGGCCTGGGCGCATGCCGCCAAGCACCTCCAGCAATTCGGACTGGCCGTTGCCAGCGACCCCGGCGATGCCGAGGATTTCACCCCCCCGCACTGTCAGGTCGATGCCCTTGACCCGTTCCACCCCCTTGGGATCGCGGACCCGGAGGTTATCGACCTCCAGCACGGTCTGGCCGGGGCGGGCCGGAACCTTGTCGACGCGCAGCAGAACCTTGCGGCCGACCATCAGCTCTGCCAGCTCCTCGGGGCTGGTGTCCGCAGTCTTTACTGTCGCCGTCATCTCGCCGCGCCGCATGACGCTTACGGTATCGGTGATCTCCATGATCTCGCGCAGCTTGTGGGTGATCAGCAGGATCGTCTTGCCCTCCGCCCGCAGGCGGTCGAGGATGCGGAACAGCTGATCGGCCTCCGCCGGGGTCAGTACGCCGGTCGGTTCGTCCAGGATCAGGATATCCGCCTGTCGGTAGAGCGCCTTGAGGATCTCCACCCGCTGCTGCATGCCGACGCCGATCTGGTCGATGCGCGATTCCGGATCGACGTTCAGTTCGTATTCCACCGCCAGTTCCGACAGCACCTTGCGTGCCTTTGACAGCGAGGGGCGCAGCAGGCCGCCGTCCTCGGCTCCGAGGATGATATTCTCCAGCACGGTGAAATTCTCCACCAGCTTGAAGTGCTGAAACACCATGCCGATACCGGCAGCGATGGCCGCCTGGCTGTCGGGGATCTCGGTCTTGCGGCCGTTGATGAAAATCTCTCCCTCATCGGCTTTGTAAAAGCCGTAGAGAATGCTCATCAGCGTGGATTTGCCGGCGCCGTTTTCGCCGATGATGCCGTGGATCGTACCCGGCATCACCCGGATCGAGATGTCCTTGTTGGCCTGTACGGGACCGAAGGCCTTGGAGATCCCGCGCAGTTCGATGGCCGGAGCGGCAGGTGCCTGCCGCCCCCCCGCCTGGTCGTCCGTCATGCTCAGAAGCTCAGCACCGGGCAGCTGTCGTCGGCCATATAGTCATGCACCTTCAGCTCGCCGCTGGCGATCTTGGCGGCGGCGGCATCGACGGCGGCCTTCATCTCGTCCGAGACCAGCGGCGCGTTGTAGTCGTCCAGCGCATAGCCGACGCCGCCATTGGCCACGCCCATCACCTGGAACCCGGTTTCCATTTCGGGGCCGTCCTTGAAGGCATCGTAGACCGCATTGTCGACCCGCTTGAGCATCGAGGTCAGAACCTTGCCCGGGTGCAGGTAGTTCTGGTTGCTGTCGACGCCGATCGACAGGATGTTTTCGTCGGCGGCGGTCTGCAGCACGCCCACGCCGGTTCCGCCGGCGGCAGCATAGACCACATCGGCGCCCTGGCTGATCTGTGCCTTGGTCAGTTCGGAGCCTTTCACCGGGTCGTTCCAGGCGGCCGGCGTGGTGCCGGTCATATTGGCGATGACCTTGGCCTCGGGTTTCACCGCCAGCACGCCCTCGGCATAGCCGCAGGCGAATTTGCGGATCAGCGGGATATCCATGCCGCCGACGAAGCCGACGGTATCGGTTTTCGAGGCCATCGCCGCCAGCATGCCGACCAGATAAGAGCCCTCGTTTTCATTGAAGACGACCGACCGCACGTTGGGCGCGTCCACCACCATGTCGATGATGACGAATTTGGTATCGGGGTAATCGGCGGCAACCTGTCCCAGCGCATCGGCGAAGGCAAAGCCCGCCATCACGATCGGGTTGGAACCGGCCTCGGCAAAGCGGCGCAGCGCCTGTTCGCGCTGGGCTTCGGACTGCAGCTCGATTTCGCGGAAGCTCTCGCCGGTTTCCTTGGCCCAGCGTTCGGCGCCGCCAAAAGCGGCTTCGTTAAAGGATTTGTCGAATTTGCCGCCCAGATCGTAGATCATCGCCGGCTCTGCCGCAGCGGCACCGGCCATCAACGCGGATGCGGCGGCGGCGCCCAGAAGGGATTTCATAAAGGTCATCGAGTAGCTCCCGGTGCGAATTTGCTTTTGGGGCGAACAGGCGAAAGCCGCCGGCCCGGTCCGGCGCGTTGGTGCCCGGACTGAGCCGATTAAGGCCGGAGGCTCAGCAGGGGGTCAACAGGTTTTTGACCGGCTGGTACAGGTTTAGCGATCCGTCGAGGGGCGCAGGCTCAGCGCCATCAAAATGGCGTCACTTGCCGTTACGGAAGGGCGTGGATAATAGCCGCGCCGCAGGCCGACGGCCTCATACCCCGTCTGAAGGTAGAGCGCGCGGGCCGGGGCGTTGTCGGCGGCGACCTCCAGAAAGGCGCGGGTGGCGCCGCGACCGGCGGCCTCTGCCTGCCACAGCGGCATCAGCGCCCGGGCCAGCCCCAGGCGCTGATGATCGGGGTGGGTGGCGATGGTCAGAAGTTCGGCTTCATCGGCAATCACCCGCACCAGCGCAAAGCAGCGGGCATCGCCACAGGCAAAGCTGCCGGACATCGACAGGAGGTCGGCGAATTCCTCGGCGCGCCACGGGCGCGATTGGGTGAAGGCGGCGGCATGGGTGGCCGCCATGTCCGCAGGGGTCATTCGTCCAGCAGCACCGGCGGCAGATCGCGCGAGGGCGCGGCGTCGGCGGGCCGGACATAGAGCGGGCGGGGCAGGGGCGCATCCAGCCCCAGCCGGCTGCGCGCGGTACGGGCGATCCCCTCGGCAATCGGGCAGGCGGTGGCAAGCGAGGGGCCGGCGGTCAGTGCGGCGAGCACCTCTGCCTCCGCCCCGACGACGGGCAGGCCGCTGTCGTGCAGATCGCCGGGCATGTCCTCGGGCATCAGCGGTCCCAGCGGCGTGGCCCCGGGCGCCTGCAGATAGACCGCCCCACGTGGCGCGGCGACGGCAGCGAGGGCAGGCCGATCCAGCCCGGCGCGCAGCGCATCGAAGCTGGTCACGCCGATGGCCGGCACCTTCAGCCCCAGCGCCAGCCCACGGGCGGCGGCCACGGCAATGCGGATACCGGTGAAATTGCCCGGACCTTCGCCCACCGCGATGGCCGCGAGATCGCCCCAGGTCCTGCCGGCCCCGGCCAGCAGCTCTTCGAGCAGCGGCATCAGCCGTTCCGCCTGACCCCGGCCCATCTCCTCCGTGCGGGAGGCCAGCAGGGTGTCGCCGGAAACGAGAGCGGCCGCGCAATGCGCGGCCGATGTGTCGAAGGCCAGAATCAGCGGGCTGTCGGTCATCGTCTGTTCGGGGACCGGTCAGGCCGAAACCGGTCGCACCTCGACCACTTCGGGGATGTAGTGGCGCAGCAGGTTCTCGATCCCCATCTTCAGCGTCAGGGTCGAGGAGGGGCAGCCGGCGCAGGCGCCCTGCATGTGCAGATAGACAACGCCGCGATCGAAGCCGTAGAAGGTAATGTCGCCACCGTCCTGGGCCACCGCCGGCCGCACGCGGCTGTCGAGCAGCTCCTTGATCTGGCCGACGATCTCTTCGTCCTCACCAGCGAAATCGGCATGGCCGGAGGCCATCTTCTCTTCGCCTTCCATGACCGGGGCGCCGGACTGGTAATGCTCCATGATGGCGCCGAGGATGGCGGGCTTGATGTGATCCCATTCGACCCCGTCGGCCTTGGTAACGGTGACGAAATCATTGCCGAAGAACACGCCGGTCACCCCGTTGACGGCAAAGACGCGCGATGCCAGCGGCGATTTCGCTGCCGCCTCTGCCGAGGGGAAATCGGCGGTGCCGGCCTCAAGCACGGTCTGTCCGGGCAGGAACTTCAGCGTTGCCGGGTTCGGGGTCGATTCGGTCTGAATGAACATCTGGTTTGCACCTTTCCTCGGTTGCAGAATATATGCGCCCGGGCGCGCGGCGCGTCAAGGTTTGGAACGATTCTAAACCGGGATTTGCCGGGGCGCTGCGGCCACCTGCGGTTATCAGGTGATGGCTTCCAGCTTTTCCTTGCTCAGATCGCCGGGCACGATGGTGATCGGGATCGGCAGGCTGCCGGAGCTCTTGGTCATCTGGGTGACCAGCGGGCCGGGGCCCTTGCGGCCGGTTCCGGCCCCCAGCACCAGCACGCCGATGCTCGGGTCCTCCTGCACCTGTTCGATGATCTCCTCGACCGGGCGGCCTTCGCGGATGACCAGTTCCGGATCGACATTCTGCTTGTCGCGCATCCATTTGGCGAAGACCTCGAAATGCGCATGAATCCGTTCACGCGCCTCTTCGCGCATGACTTCGCCCACCCCGATCCAGTGGTTGAATTCCTCCGGCGGGATCACCGACAGGATGGTCACGCCCGCCCCGGTGTGGGCGGCGCGCATCGCGGCAAAACGCATGGCATTGAGGCATTCGCGGCTGTCGTCCAGAACGACGAGAAACTTGCGCATTGGGGCCGTCTCCTTGGCGCGGATCATGCCCCAAGGCGCAAGCTCAGGCAAGCGGCTGTTGCCGGACCGCTCAGCGGGTCGAGGCCGCCCAGTCCCAGTACAGCTCACGGGCGCGGCGGGTGACCGGGCCCATCTGATACTGGGTGTCGTCGAAGGCGGTCACCGGGGTGACCTTGGACATGTTGCCGGACAGGAAGACCTCGTCGGCGGCGTGGAAGTCGTCGAAGCTCAGCACCGCCTCATGCACGATGAAGCCGTCGGCGCGCAGGTTCTTGATGTGGCGGGCGCGGGTGATGCCGGACAGGAAGGTGCCGTTGGCGATCGGGGTGAAGACCTCGCCATCGCGGACCATGAAGACATTGGCGGTGGCGCTTTCGGCGACATTGCCCATCGCGTCGGCCACCAGCGCGTTGGAGAAGCCCTTGGACTTGGCTTCTGCCAGCATGCGGGCGTTGTTGGGATAGAGGCATCCCGCCTTGGCGTTGCAGACGGCGTTTTCCAGCACCGGGCGGCGGAACCGGGTGCGGGTCAGCGTGGCGCCGGCATCGGCGGGGGCCATCGGGATTTCCTCCAGACAGATGGCAAAGCCGGTGGTGTCGGGGCTGGGGCCGATGGCGCTGGCATCGCCGTCGATGCCCCAGTACATCGGCCGGATATAGACGGCGGCATCGTCGGAATAGGCCTTGAGCCCCTCTTTCACGATCTCGACCATCTCGGCGTCGCCGATCGTGGGGGTCAGCATCAGCGCCTTGGCAGAGCGGTTGATGCGGGCGCAATGCAGGTCCAGATCGGGGCTCAGCCCGTCGAAGAAGCGGGCGCCGTCGAAGACGGTGGACCCGAGCCAGGCGCCGTGATCGGCGGCCTGCATGATCGGAACATCGCCATCATGCCAGCTGCCGTTGAAATAGGTGCGGATATTGGTGCCGGTCGCCATATGCGTTCTCCCTCGGATCGGGCCCTACAATCGGACGGACCCTAGGCAGAAGGGGCGACAAGGTCCAGCCCCCGGGATGTCGCGGCTGTCGCGGGGCTGAGGGGCGGCCCGCCGGGGCAGGCCGCCGATGGGATCAGAGTTCGACCGGGCCGACCATGCCGACGATCTCGTAGGTTTTCTTCAGGATGGGCGCGGTGATCTCGCGGGCGCGTTCGGCGCCACGGGTCAGGATGCGGTCGATCTCGTCCTGATTGTCCATCAGCCGCGACATCTCGGAGGAGATCGGGGCCAGATGTGCCACCGCCAGTTCGGCCAGCGCCGGCTTGAATTCCGAGAACGCCCGACCGCCGAAATCGCCCAGCACCTGATCGACGGTCTGGCCGTTCAGCGCGGCGAAGATATTGACCAGGTTGCGCGCCTCGGGGCGTTCGGCCAGGCCGGCGGCCTCGGACGGCAGCGGCTCGGGGTCGGTCTTCGCCTTGCGGATCTTCTTGGCGATGGCGTCGGCATCGTCGGTCATGTTGATCCGGCTGGCATCCGAGGGATCGGATTTCGACATCTTCTTGGACCCGTCGCGCAGGCTCATCACCCGGGTGGCGGCGCCCTCGATCACCGGTTCGGTGATCGGGAAGAAATCGACGCCGTAATCGTGGTTGAACTTGGTGGCGATGTCGCGGGTCAGTTCCAGATGCTGTTTCTGATCCTCGCCCACCGGCACATGAGTGGCGTGATAGATCAGGATGTCGGCGGCCATCAGCGACGGGTAGGCGAACAGCCCGAGCGAGGCGGCCTCGGCGTTCTTGCCGGCGGTCTTGTCCTTCCACTGGGTCATCCGGCCCATCCAGCCCATGCGGGCGACGCAGTTGAACACCCAGGCCAGCTGCGCGTGTTCGGGCACCTGGGACTGGTTGATCAGGATGGATTTCTCCGGGTCGATGCCGCTGGCGATGAACCCGGCGCAGAGCTCGCGGGTCGAGCGGCGCAGATCGGCGGGGTCCTGCCAGACGGTGATCGCATGCAGGTCGACCATGCAGTAGACGGTCTCGTACCCGCCTGCCTCCTGCATGTCGACAAAGCGTTTCAGCGCGCCGAGGTAATTGCCAAGGTGCAGGTTGCCCGAAGGCTGGATCCCGGAAAACACGCGGGGCGTGAAACTGGTCTCGGTCATCTGAGACAACTCCCGTCTGGAAAAAAGGCCCAGTGTCGCTTACCCATGCGCCCAGGTGGCGTCAACAGGCGCCATGGTGCCGGCGCAAAGCCGGCATGGCGTAGAGGCAGAACAGGCAAGCCAAGGAGCAATCGATGCAGCCGAACGAAAAACACCCCGCGGTCAACCCGCTGCCGCCGGTGGTGGTGGCGCTGTTTCTGGTCATCATGGGGATCGAGATGACGTTCTGGCTGGGCACGCGCGGCCTGATCGGCGGTCCCGCCGCTGTCGGCTGGCGGCTGGAGGCGATCCAGCGCTACGCGTTCTCGGGCGAGATCCTGCGCTGGATGTGGGAAAGCGGCAACTGGCCGGTCCAGCATCTGCTGCGCTTCGTGGCCTATGCCTTCGTGCATGTGACCTTTACCCAGGCGCTGTTCGTCGGCGTCTTCGTGCTGGCGATGGGCAAGATGGTGGCAGAGATCTTCGGCAGCCTGGCAATGCTGCTCGTCTTCGTGGTCTCGGCCGCCGGCGGCGCGCTGATCTACGGGCTGGTGCTGAACGATCCGCTGCCGCTGATCGGCGGCTTTCCGGCGGTCTACGGGCTGATCGGCGCTTTCACCTATATCCTGTGGCGCCGGCTCGAGGCGGTGGGCGCCAATCAGGCGCGGGCATTTTCGCTGATCGCGATGCTGCTGGGGGTACAGTTGCTGTTCGGGCTGATTTTCGGTGGCAACCCCGACTGGATCGCCGATCTGGGCGGCTTCGCCACCGGATTTGCCCTGTCCTTCTTCGTGGCGCCGGGCGGCTGGGCGCGGGTGCGCAACAGGATCCGCCACGACTGACGCCGCTGCCAGAAGGGGGGCGGCCCGCGGTCCGGGCCGGCCCCGGCAGGCTTATTTCTTCATCGGGCAGGTGTTCAGGCCGATGATCGAATAGAGCGGGCAATAGCCCACTAGCCCGGTGATCAGCGGGATCAGGCCGACCAGCCCCCACATGGATTTCGGGCCGATGAAAATCAGCGACAGCAGGATCAGCCCGACGATGATGCGAAGGGTGCGGTCCAGGGTGCCTTCATTGCGCGGCATCACGTTCTCCTTTCTGAGACTCAGCCATATGCCCCGAGGATAGACCGGTTTTGTCGCCGCGTCTTGCGATTGGATGCCGCGGCGGGATCAGCCCCGCCGCCGGCGCAGGGCACGCCCGAATTCCGACAGCCTGACACCACCGATCGCCCCGGCGACGCCGAAATAGACGACGATGCCCAGCCCGATCAGCCCGGCCAGCGCCAGATAGCGCAGCCCGCCGGTCTGCAACGCGTCGGCCAGGGCCCAGGCCGCGGCGCGCAGCACCGCGCCCATGATCAGGGCGGCGAGGCAGATGCGCCAGATGCGGCTGCGGAAGCGGTCGTCGAACCGGGCGACATCGCCGAACCGGCGGCCGCCGCGCGCCAGCAGAAACACCATGGCCCAGCCCGCCGCCGTGGTGGCGATCGCCGGGGCGATCCAGCCCAGCACCGGCGCCAGGCCGATGGCGGCCACCGCATTCAGCATCATCGCCACCAGCGCATAGTGGAACGGCGTCCGGGTGTCCTCGCGGGCGAAGAACAGCGGTTGCAGGATCTTCTGCAGCACGAAGGCGGGCAGCCCCAGCCCGTAGATCGCCACCGCCTGGGCGATGGCTGCGCTGTCGGCGGCGGTCATCTCGCCGCGCTGAAACAGCACCGAGACCAGCGGCAGCGGGATCGCCACCAGCGCCACCGCCGAGGGCACGGTCAGCGCCAGCGACACTTCTCCGGCGCGGGAAAACGCGTGGCGGGCGCCGTCGTGATCGCTGGCCGACAGCCGGCGCGACAGATCCGGCAGCAGCACCACTCCGATGGCGATACCGACCACGCCCAGCGGCAGCTGATACAGCCGGTCGGCGGCATAGAGCCAGGCGACGGCCCGATCGAAGTAGCTGGCGACCTGCTGCCCCACCAGCAGATTGACCTGGACCACGCCACCGGCGAGCGCGGCGGGCACCGCGATCTTGACCAGCCGGGCCAGTTCCGGCGTCCAGCGCGGCCGTTTAAGCCTGAGCGCGAAGCCGGCGCGGGCGGCGGCGATCCAGACCAGCGCCAGCTGCGCCACGCCGGAGACCGGGATCATCCAGATCAGCGCGCGGGCGACATCGCCGCCCACCGTGTTGGCGACCAGCATGCCGCCGACCAGGAACACGTTCAGCACCACCGGCGCGGCGGCGGCGGCGGCGAACCGGCCGGTCGCGTTCAGGATGCCGGAGAACAGCGCCGCCAGCGAGATGAACAGGATATAGGGAAAGGCGATGCGGCCGAATTCCACCGACAGGGCGAATTGCTCCTGCCCGCTGAAACCGCTCGCGGTGGCGAAGATCAGCCAGGGCATCGCCACCTGGGCAATCAGCGTCAGGACGATCAGGATGCTGGCCAGCCCGCTCAGCGCGTCCTCGGCAAAGGCGCGGGGGTCTTCCTCGCGTTCGAACTTCTTCGAGAACATCGGCACGAAGGCCATGTTGAAGGCGCCTTCGGCGAAGAAGCGGCGGAACATGTTGGGCAGCCGGAAGGCGACCACATAGGCCTCATAGAGCGGGCCGGGGCCGACCAGCGCCAGGATCATCGCATCACGGACGAAGCCCAGCACCCGGCTGGCCAGGGTCCAGACGCCGACGGTGAAGAAGCCGGCCATCAGGCGGATCGGTTTCATGGGGTCCTCTTGGCGCGGGAGACAGCGGGCATCGGGTCAGCCGTCGGCCCGTTCCGCCCCGGCGGCGACGGCCTGCCGCAGCTTCGCCTCCAGCGATTTCTGCTTGGCCGGCGAATGGTACTTCAGGCCGAACATATCCTTGACGTAGAAGCTGTCGACCACCTGTTCGCCATAGGTCGCGATCACCGCATTGGCGATATAGACGTTGGCCGAGGCCAGCGCGCTGGCCAGATCGTAGAGCAGCCCGGGCCGGTCGCGGGTATCGACCTCGATGATGGTGTAGATGTCGGAGCCTTCGTTGTCGAAGGTGACATGGGTCGGCACGTTGAACGCCTTCTCGCGTTTCTTGATCTTGTCGCGCGATTTCAGCGCCTCGGCGGCGATGACCTCTCCGGCCAGGGTCTTCTGGATCATCTGCGTCAGCCGGGGCAGCCGGCTGACTTCATAGGGGCGGCCTTCGGCATCCTGAATCCAGAAGGCATCGGTGACATAGCCGTCCTTGGTGGTATAGCTGCGCGCGTCGACCACATTGGCGCCGACCAGCGCCAGCGCGCCGGCGATGCGGGCGAAGATGCCGGGATGGTCAACCATGACGAAGCTCGCCCGGGTGGCATCGCGGTCCTCGTCCGGGTGCAGGCGGATGACCATGCCGGCGGAATCGCCCTTTTCCTCCAGCTCGCGCAGCATCTCGGCGAAGTCGACATGGGCGGTGACATGCAGCCCCTGCCAGTAGGGCGGGTAATGCCGGGCGGTTTCGGCCTTGAGCAGCGCCTTGGTCCAGTCGGGCAGGGCGGCGCGCAGGGCGCGCTTGGCTTCGGCGCCGCGGTTCTCGCGGGTCAGGTCCTCCATCCCGCCCTGCAGCGCCTTGCGGGTCTGGCGATAGAGCGCGCGGATCAGTGCCGCCTTCCAGTTGTTCCAGGTCGAGGGACCGACCCCGCGGATGTCGCAGACCGTCAGCACCGTCAGGAGTTCCAGCCGCTTGGTGGTCTGCACCGCCTTGGCGAAATCGCGGATCGTGCGTGGATCGGCGATATCGCGTTTCTGCGCCAGATCCGACATCAGCAGGTGATAGCGCACCAGCCATTCCACGGTTTCGGATTCCGATTTGTTCAGCCCCAGCCGCGGCGCCACCTGGCGGGCGATCTTGGCGCCGAGAATCGAATGATCCTCGGGCCGGCCCTTGGCGATATCGTGCAGGAGCAGCGCCACATAGAGGATACGCCGGTTCACCCCGCGCTTGAGGATGGTCGAGGAGGTCGGCAGCGCCTCCTTCAGCTCACCCCGCTCCAGCTTGGCGAGCTGGGCGATACACTGGATGATATGCTCGTCCACCGTATAGCTGTGATACATGTTGAACTGCATCATCGCGACGATGGGTTCGAATTCCGGGATGAAGGCCGCCAGCACCCCCAGTTCGTTCATCCGTCTGAGCGCGCGTTCGGGGTTGCCGTGTTTCAGCAGCAGATCCAGGAAGATGCGCTGCGCTTCCTTGTCGTTGCGCATGTCGTCGTCGATCAGCGCCAGGTTGGCCGTCACCAGCCGCATCGCGTCGGGGTGGATCAGCATACCGGTGCGCAGGCCTTCCTCGAACAGCCGCAGCAGGTTCAGCTTGTCCGACAGGAAGGCCTTGGGGTCGACGATGGCAAGGCGGTTGTTGATCACCTTATAGCCGTCGCGTACCTTCGGCCGGCGGCGGAAGATACGCTCCAGCAGCGGTTCGCTCTTCAGGTGGATCGCTTCCAGCTTGGTCAGGAAGATCCGGGTCAGATCGCCCACCGCGGTGGCTTCGCGGAAATAGCGCTGCATGAAGATTTCGACGCCGCGCCGCCCGGCCCGGTCGCGATAGCCCATGCGGTCCGCCACCTCGACCTGGAGGTCGAATGTCAGCTGCTCGGTGGCCCGGCCGGTGGCCAGATGCATATGCGCCCGCACCGCCCAGAGAAAATCCTCCGCTTCCTCGAAGCGGGCGAATTCGTCGGGGCGGAACACGCCCAGCGGCACCAGTTCGGCGACGTCCTGGACGCCGTGGATGTATTTGGCGATCCAGAACAGCGACTGCAGATCGCGCAGGCCGCCCTTGCCCTCCTTGACGTTGGGCTCCACCACATAGCGTTCGCCCTGCTTGCGGTGCCGCGCCTCGCGTTCCGAGAGCTTGGCCTCGATGAAGGCGCGGGCGCCGTCGGAAAACAGCTCCTGGCGCAGGGTGCTGGCGAACTTCTCCGCCAGCTGGGCATCGCCGTCCAGAAACCGGTGTTCCAGCAGCGCGGTCCGGATGGTGAAATCCTCATGCCCGAGCTTGACGCAATCGCGGACGGTGCGGCTGGCATGGCCCACCTTCAGCTTCAGGTCCCAGAGCATGTAGAGCATGGTTTCGATCACGTTCTCCGCCCAGGAGGTGATCTTGTTCGGGGTCAGGAACAGCAGGTCGACGTCGGAGAACGGCGCCATTTCGCCCCGGCCATAGCCGCCGACTGCGATCACCGCCAGCCGCTCGGCCGAATGCGGGGTCGGATGCGGCTGCAGATAGCTGACGGCGACATGCAGCGCGGCGGTGACCAACCCGTCGGTCAGGAAGGTATAGGAGCGGGTCAGCGGCCGGGCGGCGAAGGGCGCCTCGGCAAAGGCCTCGGCGATCGCCTCGCGGCCGGCCGCCTTCGCCTCGCGCAGGATGTCCATCACCGCCGCGCGCAGCGCGGTGGGGTCCTTGCCCGCCGCGGCGGCGTCGATCCGGTCGCGTATGCCGGCGACGTCGAATATATCCCTGGGGTCGCAGATCAGCAGGCCGTCGGGATCCTGGCGGCGCCGGGTCTGTTGGGGGTGCGCCGGCTCAGAAGCCAGCGCCGGAGAAGCTTGCGGGAGCCGGGTCAATCACAACCACCTGTTTGTTCTGGATCGTGGCCACTGCGAGGCCGCGTTCGTTGGTGCCGTCGGGGCGCAGCCGGAAGATGCCGCTGACGCCACGGAAACCGGCCCGCTGGGTCAGTGCGGCGCCGGTCAGCGCGTCGGACTTGCCGGCGCCGACCAGGGCGCCGATGGCCGCGATCCCGTCATAGGCCAGCCCGCCGATCGGATGCGGCAAGCCACCGTAGGCCATGGCATAGCGGTTGCGGAACTGCTGCGACAGCGTCGGGTCGGGCAGGGCGAACCAGCCGCCCTGCACACCGGGCAGTTCCAGCGTCTGCGACGGGATATCCCAGCGGGTCAGGCCGATGTATTGCACCGTCTGCGGGGTCACGCCGGCCTCCGGCAACAGCTGGGAGAACAGCGGCAGCGCGCCGGCGGTGGTAGCGGTGAGGAAGATCGCGTCGGCCCCCTGGGTCTGCACCGCGTCGCGGATCGCCGGGACCGCGTTGATCACGCCCTGTTGCGACAGCTCGTGGCTGATCGCTCCGGCCTCGGTCGCGCCATTGGCGGCCAGCGCCTGACGGATGGCGTTGCGCCCGGCCTGGCCGGCCACATCGGTCGAATGGATGATCAGGATGTTCTTGCGGCCATTGCGCGCGGCATAGCCGGCCAGCCGGTTGGCGGTATTGTCGAAGGTCGGCCCCAGCACGAAGACATTGCCGCCGGCGATGGAGGCGTTGTTGGAGAAGGACAGCACGTTGACATTGCGCGAAGCGACGGCGAGGCCGGCGGCATTGGCGGCTTCGGCATAGACCGGGCCGAGGATGATGCGGGCGCCGTCGTTCACCGCGGTGCTGGCGGCGGCGGCGGCGGTGGCGGCATCGCCGCGGGTGTCGTAGACACGCAGGTCAATCTGCACGTTCTGCAGGTCGGCGATTGCCAGACGGGCCGCGTTTTCAAGGCTTTGGGACAGGATGGCGTCGCCGCTCTGCCCCGATCCCTTGGGCACCAGAAGGGCCACGGGCACCGGCTTGTCGGTATTGATCATCGGACCGCCGCCGCCGACCATGGCGGTATCGCAGGCCGCGACCCAGAGGAGGGCGAACAATGCGACAAACAAAGTCGCCGCCTTGCGGGCGGTGGCGAAAACGGCAAACATGAGCAAATGAACTCCCAAATCCGAAGGCGGCGGGACCGCGTTTCAATACGCCTCGGATAATAGACGTCAGAAAGGTCGGGTCCAGCGTTGAATCACCAAAAGGTCAGATTGACCCCGGGGCTTTACTTCCTTGCCACCCCGATCGGAACCGCCCGCGACATCACATTGAGAGCGCTGGATATTCTCGCCTCCGCCGATGTCATCGCAGCCGAGGATACCCGCAGCCTGCGCCACCTGATGGAGATCCACGGCGTGCCGCTGGAGGGGCGGCGGATCCTCGCTTATCACGATCACAGCGGGCCGGGGGCGCGGGGCCAGCTGATCGCGGCGCTGGAGGCGGGTCATTCGGTCGCCTATGCCTCCGAAGCGGGCATGCCGCTGATCGCCGATCCCGGCTATGATCTGGGCCGGGCCGCGGCGGAGGCCGGCTTTGCCGTCACCGTGGCGCCGGGGCCTTCGGCGGCGCTGGCGGCGCTGACCCTGGCGGGGTTGCCCACCGATGCCTTCTTCTTCGCGGGTTTTCTGCCCAATGCGAAGACCGCCCGGCGCACCCGGCTGGAAGAGCTGAAGCCGATCCCCGGCACGCTGATCTTCTACGAATCCCCCAAGCGCGCCGCCGCCAGCCTGTCCGACATGGCCGAGGTGCTGGGGCCCGACCGGCCGGCGGCGCTCTGTCGCGAGCTGACCAAGAAATTCGAGGAGATCCGCCGCGGCAGCCTGGCGGAGCTGGCCGAGGGCGCCCTGACGGAGCCGCCGCGGGGCGAAATCGTCATCCTGGTGGATCGTGGCCATTCAGAGCCTGTTAAGGCCTCCGATATAGAAGCGGATCTGCGCGCCGCGCTGGAGGATCACAGCGTTCGGGACGCCGCCGATCTGGTGGCCAGGATGCATGGGCAGAAGCGACGCGAAGTCTATCAACTGGCGTTGCAACTGTCGAAAGGGTGAGGCGATGGCAGGCATCGGGGCCGGGCGAACGGTTCAGACGGTTCAGCGGCGCGACCGGGGCCTGCGGGCGCATCTTGCCGGGGCGGCCGCCGAGGCGCGGATCGCCCAGGATTACGAGCGGCGCGGCTTCACCATCGTGCGGCGGCGCTGGCGCGGCCGGGGCGGGGAAATCGACCTGATCGCGCGTCGCGGCGATGTCGTCGTTTTCATCGAGGTGAAGGCCGCCCGCGATTTCGCCCGCGCGGCAGAGGCGCTGCGACCGTGGCAGATGGCGCGGCTCTACGAGGCGGCCAGCGAATTTCTGGGCGGGGAGCCGGCCGGGTTGCTGACCGAGGCGCGCTTCGACGTGGCGCTGGTGAATGGGCAGGGCGCCTATCAGATCGTCGAAAATGCGTTCGGCGCCTGACTTCGCGTCCGCGCCCCATTGATCCCCCGGGCTGGCTGCGCCATGTATCCCTGCAGTGCCGGAACAGGGAGAGCGCCATGAAGATCGCCTTTCAGATGGACCCGATCGGGGCCGTGGATATCAATGCCGACAGCACCTTCCGGCTGGCTGAAGAGGCCCAGGCGCGCGGGCATGAGCTGTTTTTCTACGGCCCGGATCAGCTGGCCTATCAGGAAGGCCGGATCACCGCGCGCGGCCAGGACATGACCGTGCAGCGGGTTGCCGGCACACCGGCGATCCTGGGCGAGGAACGCGAAGTCGATCTCGCCGATTACGATGTGGTCTGGCTGCGTCAGGACCCGCCCTTCGACATGCATTACATCACTTCGACGCATCTTCTGGATCGTCTGAAGCCCGATACGCTGGTGGTCAACGACCCGTTCTGGGTGCGCAACTACCCGGAAAAGCTGCTGGTTCTGAACTTCCCGCAGCTGACGCCCCCGACCACCATCGCCCGTGACCTGCGCACCATCCGGGCGTTCAAGGAAAAGCATGGCGATGTCATTCTCAAGCCGCTTTATGGCAATGGCGGCGCCGGGGTGTTCCGGCTGGATACCAACGACCGCAACCTGTCGTCGCTGCATGAGCTGTTCACCGGCTTCTCGCGTGAGCCGCTGATCGTGCAGAAATACCTGCCGGATGTGCGCAATGGCGACAAGCGGGTGATCCTGGTCGATGGCGAGCCGGTGGGCGCGATCAACCGGGTGCCGGCGGCGGGCGAGACGCGGTCGAACATGCACGTGGGCGGCCGTCCCGAGAAAGTCGGCCTGACCGAGCGCGATCTGGAAATCTGCGCCACCATCGGGCCGCTGCTGAAGGAAAAGGGCCAGATCTTTGTCGGCATCGACGTGATCGGCGATTATCTGACCGAGATCAACGTGACCTCTCCAACCGGCATCCAGGAACTGGAGCGGTTCGACGGCACCAATGCGGCCGAGAAGATCTGGGAAGCGATCGAAGCCCGGGTTGGATGAGCTGGCAGGGCGCCGTCTTCAACCGCCTGCTGCGGCTGACGGAAAAGCCCTATCTGTCCCGGGCCGATGACCCGGAGGCGTTGCGCGCCCGGTTTTCCCGCCGGGCGCGTTTGTTTTTCCCGGTGCCGCGGCCGGTGCCGGTGACGGCGGTGCCGGGCGGGCTCTGGGTCGGCGGTGCGCCGGGGCCGGGGCCGGTGATCCTCTATTTCCACGGCGGCGCCTATGTCTTCGGAACCCCGGAGACGCATATGGGCCTGTTGGCGCGGCTGAGCCAACTGGCTGCCCTGCCGGCGGTTCTGCCACGCTATCGGCTGGCGCCGGAACATCCGTTTCCCGCCGCGCTCGACGATGCTCGCGCCGCCTATGAGGCGCTGCTGGCGCGCGGCGTGCCGGCCGGGCGGATCGTGCTGGGGGGCGACAGTGCCGGCGGTGGCCTGGCGCTGGCGCTTCTGGGCGACCTCTGCGCCCGCGGTGCACCGCGGCCGGCTGGCTGTTTCGCCTTCTCGCCGCTGACCGATCTGAGCTTCTCGGGCGACAGCCTGCGCGACAATGCGGATCGCGATGTGATGCTGCCGGCGGCCCGCACCCGGGACCTGGCGGCAAGCTATCTGCAGGGCGCCGATCCCCGCGATCCCTGCGCCTCGCCGCTGTTCGCCGATTTCGCGGGGGCGGGGCCGGTCTGGCTGACCGTCGGCCGAACCGAGATCCTGCTGGACGATACCCGCCGGCTGGCAGCACGCCTCAGCGCCCAGGGAGTCGCGGTGGAGGCCGTCATCGCCGGCGATCTGCCGCATGTCTGGCCGTTCTCCTGGCGCTGGCTTCCGGAGGCGGAGATGACGCTGCAGGCCCTGGCCGGCTGGATCAGGACGACAGCTGTGCCGTCAGCCGGAAGCTGAGCGCCTCGGCCAGATGCGGCCGGCGCAGGGCGTCGGACCCGTCGAGATCGGCGATGGTGCGGGCCACCCGCAGGATGCGGTGATAGCCGCGGGCGGAGAGGCCGAACCGTTCCGCCGCCTGACCGAGCAGCGCCCGCCCCTCGGCATCCGGGGTGGCGATCTCCTCCAGCAGGCGACCTTCGGCGTCGGCGTTCTGCCGCGCGGTGGGGTGGGCGTCGAACCGCGCACTCTGCCGGGCGCGGGCGCGGGCCACCCGTTCGGCGACGGTGGCCGAGGGCTCCCCCGTCGCTGGCAGGTCGAGGTCGGTGAAGGCGACCGGGGGCACTTCGACCCGCAGGTCGAAACGGTCCATCAGCGGGCCGGAGATGCGGCCGAGGTAATCGGCGCCGCATTGCGGCACTCGGGCGCAGGCGCGGGCGGGGTCGGAGAGATAGCCGCATTTGCAGGGGTTGGCGGCGGCCACCAGCAGGAAGCGGCAGGGATAGGTCACATGGGCATTGGCGCGGGCCACCATCACCTCGCCGGTCTCGACCGGCTGACGCAGGGTCTCCAGCACGGTGCGCGAAAACTCCGGGAATTCGTCCATGAAGAGGACACCGTTGTGCGCCAGGCTGATTTCGCCGGGCCGGGCGCCGCGGCCACCGCCGACGATGGCGGCCATCGAGGCGGTGTGATGGGGTTCGCGAAACGGGCGGGCGCGGCTGATGCCGCCCTCCTCCAGCACTCCGCAGAGCGACTGGATCATCGAGGTTTCCAGCGCCTCCGCCGGGGTGAGAGGGGGCAGCAGCCCGGGCAGGCGAGCGGCGAGCATGGATTTGCCGGACCCGGGCGTGCCGACCAGCATCAGGTGATGGCGGCCGGCGGCGGCGATCTCCAGCGCCCGCTTGGCGCGTTCCTGGCCTTTGACATCGGCGAGGTCACGGTCGCCGGGCGGCGCGATCACCTCGCCGGGTTCGGCCGGATCGAGCGCCGCCTGGCCGGTGGCATGGCGGATCACCGCGCCGAGGTCGGCGGCACCGATCACCTGGCACTGGCCGACCCAGGCGGCCTCCGGTCCGCAGGCGGCGGGGCAGATCAGGCTGCGGTCCTCCTCGGCCGCGGTCATCGCCGCCGGCAGGGCCCCCGGCACCGCGATCAACCGGCCGTCGAGCGACAGCTCTCCCAGGGCGACGGCGGTGGCCACCGCATCCTCCGGCAGGATGCCGATGGCGGCGAGCAGCGCCAGCGCGATCGGCAGGTCGAAATGGCTGCCCTCCTTCGGCAGATCGGCAGGCGACAGGTTGATGGTGATGCGCTTGGCGGGCAGCGCGATGGCCAGGGCGCTCAGCGCGCTGCGCACCCGGTCGCGCGCCTCCGAGACCGCCTTGTCGGGCAGCCCGACGATGGAAAACCCCGGCAGCCCGGCGGTGACGGCGCATTGCACCTCGACCAGCCGGGCGTCGATGCCCTGAAAGGCGACCGTATAGGCGCGTGCGACCATGGGACGTCCTGCGATTGGGGTCCCTATCGCTAGCGTCAAGGTGGTTTAGGAAGTGTTAACGGCGCCGCGGGGGCGCCGTCGGGATGTGAGTATTTGGGCAGAGAAGAAGGCTCAGGCCGGGACCGGCCAGGCACGCGTCGGCAGCGGGTTGGGGTAGGGCAGGGGATCGTAGCTGACCTTGAGGCCTTCGGCCCGCCAGGCGCGCACCGCCGGATCGGAGAGCAGCGCCAGCGCGTAGCTGCGGGCCTCCGGGCTGACCGGCAGGTCGTAGCCGATGATGCGGGCGGCGACGGGGGTGTAGAAGACATCGGCGAGGCTGTAGGCACCGAAGAGCCAGCCTTCGGTGGCGCCGGACAGGCTGCGGGCATGGGCCCAGAGGGTTTCCAGCCGGTCCAGATCGGCGCGCACCGCGTCAGAGGGGGTGAAGCCGTCGTAGCAGTGCAGCAGCTGCATCGGGCAGGCGCTGCGCAGGGCGGTGAAGCCGGTCGCCATCTCTGCCACCAGCCAGCGGGCAGTGGCGCGCAGGGCGGGATCGGCGGGCCAGTGGCCGGCTTCGGGGTGGCGTTCGGCCAGGGTTTCGCCGATGGCGAGGCTTTCGCCCACCACCGTGCCCTCGGGCGTGCGCAGCACCGGCACCAGCCGCGCCGGGGCGAGGGCGGCCAGATCCGCGGCCATTGTCCCGCTGTAGAGACCCACCATATGGAGCCGGCTGGAGAGGCCGAAGTTCTCGAGCATCAGCCAGCCGCGCAACGACCAGCTGGAAAAGCTCCGGTCGGCGATAAAGAGATCGTATGTCATGGGCCGAGCCTAGACCGGCGGGCCGGCGCGGTGGAAACGACATTTCGTGACGGCGGGGCTCACCGGTGATGATGGATCGGTCGCCGGGCCGATGTCAGTGCCTGTCTCAGGGCCGGTGGTTGATCCGCCCGAGCGACCAGCCGCCGGGGCCGTGGCTGAGTTCGGTCAGCGACAGATTGTCGATCTTCTGTCCGAAGGCCTCGGCCGCGCCGATGCCCCGCGCCCGCTGGATCTGGCTGAGGATCAGGCCGAAATGCGCCACCACCACGAGATCGCCGCCCGGATGGCGGGCGATCAGCGCGTCGATGGCGGCATCGGCGCGGGCCCGCAGCGCGTTCCAGCTTTCACCGCCGGGCGGGCTGATCTCTCCCGGGGTTTCCCAGAAGGCGCGGATACGGCGGGGTTCCTCGGCCTCGACCTCGGCGAAGCCGCGCATCTCCCAGCCGCCGAAATTGATCTCGCGCAGGCGGGGATCGTGGGGCAGGCGAGGGCGGTCGTGCTGGATCGCGTCGGCGGTGGTGACCGCGCGGGAGAGGTCGGATGAGATCACCGGCGCCGCCGCCGGCAGTTCAGCGGTCAGCCGTGCCAGCGCCGCGGTGTCGGAGAGATCGGCGGGCAGGTCGGTCCAGCCGACCATGGCCCGGGCATGGGTCGGCCCGTGGCGGATCAGGTGCAGGCGGGTCATGGCAGCCGCCCCTTCAGCACGTTGGGCAGGCCGGCGATCACCTGCACCGCCAGATCGGCCTCCCGCGCGAGGGCGATGTTCAGCCGCCCCTGCGCCTCGCGGAACCGGCGGCTCAGCGCATCGGCGGGGACGATGCCCTGGCCGATCTCGTTGCTGACCAAGATCACCGGCGCCCGGCAGGCGGTGAGCGCGGCGATCAGCAGGGTCTGCGCGTCGTCGAGATCGCGTTCCGCCATCATCTGATTGCCGAGCCAGAGTGTCGCGCAATCGAACAGGCACACGCAATCGTGATCCAGGCCCGCCAGCACCGGTCCGACATCGAGCGGTTCCTCATGGGTCACCCAATCGGCGCCGCGGCGGCCTCTATGTCGTTCGATTTTATCACGCATTTCGCGATCAACAGGCTGTGAGGTGGCCAGGTAATGCTTTGCCAGACCGGCCGTTTCGGTCAACCTTTCGGCGAATTCCGATTTGCCCGAGGCGGCACCGCCGAGTATGAATGTGAGTCTAGGAAACATCTTTCGTCCTCATCGCGATCCGCGCCCCTGTCCGGGCCGCAGGGGTAGCATGCTGAGAGGGTAACGCAAGATTCGCCGCCACAGACCTGCAAGGGGAAGGGGGACGACATGGCACTCGATCTGACTGAAGATACCTCACTGTCTCGCCGCGCTATGAAGGCCGAGCTCCTCGACGCCGAGACCGAGCTGGCGCTGGCCTATGCCTGGCGCGACCAGCGGGACGAAGCCGCGCTGCACCGGCTGATCACCGCCTATATGCGGCTGGCGATTTCCATGGCGTCGAAATACCGCCGCTATGGTGCGCCGATGAACGACCTGATCCAGGAGGCTGGTCTGGGCCTGATGAAGGCCGCCGACAAGTTCGACCCCGACCGGGGCGTCCGGTTTTCGACCTATGCGGTCTGGTGGATCAAGGCCTCGATCCAGGACTACGTGATGCGCAACTGGTCGATGGTGCGCACCGGCTCGACCTCGTCGCAGAAATCGCTGTTCTTCAACATGCGCCGGGTGCAGGCCAAGCTGGAGCGGGAGGCGAGCGCCGAGGGCGCCGAGCTGGACCGGCATCAGCTGCATCAGATGATCGCCAGCGAGATTGGCGTGCCGCTGCGGGATGTGGAGATGATGGACGGGCGGCTGTCGGGCAGCGATTTCTCGCTGAACGCGGTGCAGTCGGCGGACGAGGATGGCCGCGAATGGATCGATACGCTGGAAGACGATGGCGCCCAGACCTCGGAGATCGTCGAGGAGACGCTGGACAACGCCCAGTTGCGGGACTGGCTGGTGCAGGCGATGTCGGTGCTGAGCGCGCGGGAACAGCTGATCGTGCGGGAACGCAAGCTGCGGGCGGAGCCGCGCACGCTGGAAAGCCTCGGTCAGGAGCTGGGTCTGTCGAAGGAACGGGTGCGGCAGTTGGAAGCGGCGGCGTTCCAGAAGATGCGCAAGAGCCTTGAGGCGCAGTCGGAAGAGGTGCAGAACTTCCTGTCATGAAGGAAGCTCTGATCGGTCTCGCCCTGTCCCTGTCGTTTGCCCTGCCGCTGGCGGCCGCGCCGCTGCCGGCGGAGGTGGTGGCGCCGATGCGCGCCGCCGACGTGGTGATGCTGGGCGAAATCCATGACAATCCGGCGCATCATCTGATACAGGCGGAGGCCTTGGCGGCCCTCGCCCCCCGGGCGGTGGTCTGGGAGATGATGACCGCCGAGACCGCGGCGCAGGTGACTGCCGAGGTGATCGACGATCCCGACCGGCTGGCAGAGGTCACCGGCTGGGACGACAGCGGCTGGCCGCCGCTGGCGGAGTATCTGCCGGTGTTCCGCGCCGCCCGGGGGGCGCGGAACTATGGCGCGCTGGTGCCGCGCGCTGCCGTCGGTACGGTGATGGCCGAAGGGCTGTCGGCCAGCTTCGGGCCTGAGGCGACAGAGTTCGGCCTGACCGACCCGCTGCCCGAGGCGGAACAGGTCGCGCGGGAGGCTGATCAGCAGGCGGCCCATTGCAACGCCATGCCGGCGGACAAGCTGTGGATGCTGGTCGATATCCAGCGGCTGCGCGATGCCACCCTGGCCCGGACGGTGCTGCACGCGCTGGAGCAGACCGGCGGCCCGGTGGCGGTGATCACCGGCAATGGCCATGCCCGCGCCGATCGCGGCGTGCCGGTCTATCTGCGGCGGGCCGCGCCGGGTCTCGGGCTCTTCGCTCTGGGCCAGTCGGAGGCGGGGCAGCTGGCCGGGACCTTCGACGCGGTGATCGACGCGCCGGAGGTGGCACGCCCCGATCCCTGCGCCGCCTTCGCCAAGCCCTGAGCGGGCAATCTCCGCTGGCGCTTCGTCCGCCGCTTGCCTAGGGTCCCGGGCAGGCCGGCCATCGGGTGGGTGGCTGCCGAAAGACTGGAGGATCGAGAGCCGATGCTGGCCGGAAAACGCATTCTGTTGATCGTCGGGGGCGGCATCGCCGCCTATAAATCGCTGGAGCTGATCCGCCGCCTGCAGGAGCGCGGCGCAAGCGTCACCCCGGTGCTGACCGCCGCCGGCGCCGAATTCGTGACGCCGCTGTCGGTCTCGGCGCTGGCCGGGCAGAAGGTCTATCGCGAGCTCTTCGATCTGACCGAAGAGGCGGAGATGGGCCATATCCAGCTGTCGCGCAGCGCCGATCTGGTCGTGGTGGCACCGGCGACCGCCGATCTGATGGCGAAGATGGCGCAGGGGCTGGCGAACGATCTGGCCTCGACCCTGCTGCTGGCGACGGATACGCCGGTGCTGCTGGCGCCGGCGATGAATGTGCGGATGTGGGATCACCCGGCGACCCGCCGTAACGTGGCACAGCTCAGGGCCGACGGTGTGGCCTTCGTCGGCCCGAACGAAGGCGGCATGGCCTGCGGCGAATTCGGCCCCGGCCGGATGGCCGAACCGCTGGAGATCGTCGCTGCCATCGACACCGCGCTGAGCGACGGGCCGCTGACCGGCAAGCGCATTCTGGTAACCTCCGGCCCGACCCATGAACCCATCGACCCGGTGCGTTATATCGCCAACCGTTCCTCTGGCGCGCAGGGCACCGCGATCGCCGCGGCGCTGGCCGCGCTCGGGGCGCATGTGGTCTTCGTCACCGGCCCGGCGGACGTGCCGCCCCCCGCCGGGGTCGAGGTGGTCGCGGTGGAAAGCGCGCGGGATATGCTGGCGGCGGTCGAGGCGGCGCTGCCCGCCGATGCCGGCGTTTTCGTCGCCGCCGTTGCCGACTGGCGGGTGGCGAGCGCCTCGGATCAGAAGCTGAAGAAGAGCCGTGACGGTCTGCCGGTGCTCGAATTCGCGGAGAACCCCGACATCCTCAAGACCGTGTCGCATTTGACCGAAGGCCGCCCCGGGCTGGTGGTGGGCTTCGCCGCCGAGACCGACAACGTGCTGGAACACGCCACCGCCAAGCGGCTGCGCAAGGGCTGCGACTGGATCGTCGCCAATGACGTGAGCCATGCCACCGGTATCATGGGCGGCAGCGAGAACGCGGTGACCCTGATCACCGGCGACGGGGCGGAAGACTGGCCGCGCATGGGAAAGGCTGAGGTGGCAGACCGTCTGGCCCACCGCATCGCCGCCGCGCTGGCTGATTGAGACGAAAGGACGAAGATCAATGGTTGCGATCCGGCTGATCCACGATGAGGGCGCCGACCGGCAGGTGCCGCTGCCGGCCTATGAAACCGCCGGTGCCGCCGGTGCCGATCTGCGCGCGAACCTTCCCGACCGGGGCGAGGTGGAGCTGGCACCCGGCGCCCGGGCGCTGATCCCCACCGGCCTGAGGATCGAGATCCCCGATGGCTATGAGGTGCAGATCCGGCCGCGCTCCGGTCTGGCGCTGAAACACGGCATCACCCTGCCGAACACGCCCGGCACCATCGACAGCGATTATCGCGGCCCGCTTGGCGTCATCGTGATGAACGCCGGCAGCGAGAGCTTCACCGTCACCCACGGCGACCGCATCGCCCAGATGGTGGTGGCCCCGGTGGTGCAGGCGCGGTTCGAGCTGGCGGACGACCTGAGCGAGACCGACCGCGGCAGCGGCGGCTTCGGATCCACCGGGCGGCGTTGATGCTGCTGGTTCTGGCACTGGGCGCGGCGATCTGGGGGCTGGGCTGGATCATCGGCCTGCCCACCCGGTTGCGCTGGGTCGGGATCGGCCTGCTCTATGTCGCGGTGCTGGGGCTGCATCTGACCCTGCCGGCGCGCCATCCGTTGCGCCTGGCCACCGGCGAAAGCCCGGCGCTCTGGCTGCTGCTGGGCGGGGCTGCCGCGCTGGCGCTGATCTATGGCGCCGGGGTTCGGGCGCTGAAACGCCGGGCGCTGGCCCGGGGCAACAGTGCTTCGGATGCCGGGACCGCACCGGGGGCGGCCGACGTCCCCGCGACGGGCCCCTATGCCGAGGGTGAGATCACCCGCTATGCCCGTCATATCGTGCTGCGTGAACTGGGCGGCCCGGGGCAGACCAGGCTCAAGACGGCGCGGGTGCTGGTGATCGGGGCCGGCGGGCTCGGCTCTCCGGCGCTGATGTATCTGGCCGCCGCCGGTGTCGGCACCATCGGGGTGATCGACGGTGATACTGTCGATGCCTCGAACCTGCAGCGGCAGGTGATCCATACCGAGGCGCGGATCGGCATGCCCAAGGTGTTTTCGGCAGAACTGGCGATGCAGGCGCTGAACCCGCATGTCCAGGTCCGTCCCTATCACCGGCCGCTGGAGCCGGAGATGGCGCCGGCGCTTTTCGCCGATTACGATCTGATCCTGGACGGCACCGACAATTTCGAGACCCGCTATCTGGTCAATCGGGTGGCGGTGGCGCAGGGCAAGCCGCTGGTCTCCGGCGCGCTGGCGCAATGGGAAGGCCAGCTGAGCGTGTTCGATCCGGCCCATGGCGCCCCCTGCTATCAGTGCATCTTCCCCGAGGCGCCGGCCCCCGGCCTGGCGCCGAGCTGTGCCGAGGCCGGCGTGATCGCGCCGCTGCCCGGGGTGATCGGCACGATGATGGCGATGGAGGCGATCAAGGTGATTGCCGGCACCGGCGCGCCGCTGCGGGGCGCGATGCTGATCTATGACGGGCTTTACGCCGAAACCCGGCGCATCGGGCTGAAACCCCGCCCCGATTGTCCTGTTTGCGGCGGTGTGCATGAGGCCCGGGACGGGTGATTGCGCCGCCGCGAGCGGCGCAAGCCTCCGGCGGGGATATTTGCAGCCGGAAAAAGACCGGTGAAAAATGGCGGGCGGGCGGAGATCGCGGTGGCCTGCCACTGGACCATTTCCGGTGGCGCCCCTAGCTTCAGTGTCAAAGGAGATCAACATGACCAACCCGATCCTCTCTGACTGGACCACCCCCTTTGAAATCGCCCCTTTCGACCGCATTTCGGACGAGGATTTCGCCCCGGCGCTGGATCAGGCGCTGGCTGAGCACGATGCCGAGATCAAGGCGATCGCCGCCAACCCGCAGGCGCCGAGCTTTGTCAATACGATCGAGGCGCTGGAAGGTGCGGGGCGCGATCTGGACAAGGTGCTGTCGGTATTCTTCACCGTCGCGGGTGCCGACAGCACGCCCCGGCGCGAGGAGCTGCAGCGCGCCTTCTCGCCACGGCTGGCGCAGCACTGGTCGGAGATTTCCGCCAACAAGGCGCTGTTCGCCCGGGTGGCGGAACTCTGGGCGCGGCGCGACGAGCTGGGGCTGACGCCGGAACAGGCGCGGGTGCTGATGCTGACGCATCGTGGCTTTGTCCGATCCGGCGCGGCGCTGGAGGGGGCGGCGGAGACGCGGATGAAGGAGATCAAGGCGCGGCTCGCGACCCTGGGTACCGAATTCACCCAGAATCTTCTGGCCGATGAGCGCGATTGGAAGATGGAGCTGACGGAAGAGGACCTGGAGGGGCTGCCCGGCTTTGTCGTCGATGCCGCCCGCGCGGCTGGCGCGGAGAAGGGCGTGACCGGTCCGGTGATCACCCTGTCGCGATCGCTGATCGTGCCGTTCCTGCAATTCTCGCCCCGCCGCGATCTGCGCGAGACCGCCTATCGCGCCTGGGCGGCGCGCGGCGCCAACGGCGGCAAGACCGACAACCGAGGGATCGCGGCAGAGATCCTAAAGCTGCGGGAAGAGCGCGCGCAGCTGCTGGGCTATGAGAATTTCGCGGCCTACAAGCTGGAAACCGAGATGGCGAAGACACCGGAGACGGTGAAGGGCCTGCTGATGCAGGTCTGGGGCCCGGCCAGGGCGCGGGCCGAGGCGGATGGCGAGATCCTGACAGGCATGATGCATGCCGATGGGATCAACGGCGATCTGGAGCCCTGGGACTGGCGCTATTACGCGGAGAAACGGCGCAAGGCGGAGTATGACCTCGATGAGGCGGAGCTGAAGCCCTACCTGCAGCTCGACAGGATGCGCGAGGCGGCTTTCGCCTGCGCCAGCCGCCTGTTCGGGCTGGAGTTCGAACCGCTGGACGTGCCGCTCTATCATCCCGACTGCCTGGCCTGGAACGTGACCCGGAACGGTCAGCATCTGGCGGTGTTCATCGGGGATTATTTCGCCCGCGGCTCGAAACGTTCGGGTGCCTGGTGTTCGGCGATGCGCAGCCAGGCGAAATACCCCGAGGTGCAGACGCCGGTGGTGATCAACGTGTGCAATTTCGCCAAATCGACGCCGGCGCTGCTGTCCTATGACGATGCGCGCACGCTGTTCCACGAATTCGGCCATGCGCTGCACCAGATGCTGTCGAATGTGACCTATGAGAGCATCTCCGGCACCTCGGTGGCGCGTGATTTCGTCGAACTGCCCAGCCAGCTTTACGAACATTGGCTGGAGGTGCCCGAGGTGCTGAGCGAATTCGCCACCCATGTGGAGACCGGCGCGCCGATGCCCGAGGCGATGCGCGACAAGGTGCTGAAGGCGGCGACCTATGACATGGGGTTCCAGACGGTGGAATATGTCGCCTCCGCCCTGGTCGATCTGGCGTTCCATGACGGCCCGGCACCCAGCGATCCGATGGCGAAACAGGCCGAGGTTCTGGCCGATCTGGGCATGCCCCATGCCATCGGCATGCGCCACGCGACGCCGCAATTCGCCCATGTCTTCTCCGGCGATGGATACAGCTCGGGTTACTACAGCTACATGTGGTCCGAGGTGATGGATGCCGATGCCTTCGCCGCCTTCGAGGAAGCCGGCGGCGCCTTCGATCCGGAGCGCGCCCGTGCTCTGGCGGAGAACATCCTGTCGAAGGGCGGCTCGGACGAACCGGAGGCGCTCTATACCGCCTTCCGCGGCCGGTTGCCGGGGGTCGAGGCGCTGCTGAAGGGCCGCGGCCTGGCGGCCTGAGCCGGGAAAGGGATTGCGCCTGCGGCGCAAGCCTCCGGCGGGAGTATTTGGACAGAGAAGAAGCCCGGAGCGATGGTGCACGCCCCGGGTTTTCTCGTCAGGCCGGTATCTTCTTCTCTGCAAAAATACTCAAACGCCGCCGTCTGGTCCGGGCGGGTCAGTAGCCCAGAGAGCGGTCCACCAGATGCAGGAGCGGCTCTCCCGCCTCGCCGCGACGGATATTCTCGGCGATGACCTCGGAGGCGGTGATGGCGCGGGTTTCCGAGGCGATATGCGGGGTGACCGTCACCTTCGGGTTGGCCCAATAGGGGTCCTCCGGTGGCAGCGGTTCGATGCGGAAGGCGTCCAGCGTGGCATGGCGGATATGGCCGCTGTCGAGGGCCGCGAGCAGGGCGGCGTCGTCGATCAGCGCGCCGCGACCGGGGTTCAGCACCACGGCGCCCTCTGGCAGCGCCGCCAGGGTGTCGGCGTTCAAGATGTCGCGGGTGGCGGCGGTGTCGGGCAGCAGCAGCACCAGGATGTCGGCGACGGTCAGCGCCTGCAGCAGGCCGGCGTCGCCGGACAGGCAGCTGAGCCCGGCCACGGATTTCTGGCTGCGGCTCCAGCCGGTGACCGGGAAGCCGAGCGCGGCGAGGGCTAGGCCGGCGGCGGTTCCCAGCGTGCCGAGGCCCAGGATCGTCACCCGGCGCTCCTGCGCCAGCGGCGGGGCGACCGGGTCCCAGGTGCCGGTCTGGCCGAGGATATGGGCATCCATCCCCAGGTGGTGGCGCAGCACATGGCCGGTGACCCATTCGGTCATCCCCTGGGTCAGCCCGTGATCGACCATGCGTGCCAGCGGCACGGTCAGTGTGGGGTTGTCGATGATCGTCTCGATCCCGGCCCAGAGGCTGAGAACCGCCTTCAGCCGGGGGTGTTGCGAGAAGTCGTGATCGGTGGCGCCGCCGGGGGCATAGATCATGTAATCGACCTCCGCCGCCGGGATATCCTCGGCCAGGTGGATGTCGTCGAGGCCGGCGGCCGCGAAGGCGCGGGTCAGGGGTGCCTGATACTCGGCCCAGCGTTTCGGGGTGGAGTGGAAGAGTACATTGGTCGTCATGGGGCCTTCTTCGGGTCTATCTGGGGCGGTGGACATGGGCGCTTTGCACGATGCCGAAGGCGGCCATCAGCACCAGCATGGCCGAGCCGCCATAGCTGACCATCGGCAGCGGCACCCCCACCACCGGCGCCAGCCCCATCACCATCGACATGTTGACGGCGAAGAACAGGAAGAAGGTGATGGCGATGCCCAGCGTCGCCAGAGACGAAAACCGGTCTCGGGCGGAAATCGCGGTGGCGATGCAGAAGACGATGATCAGCGCGTAAAGCGTCAGCAGCGAGATGCCGCCGATGAAGCCGAATTCCTCGGCGAGGGTGGTGAAGATGAAGTCGGTATGCTTCTCGGGCAGGAAGTTCAGCCGAGACTGGGTTCCCTGCATGAACCCGCGCCCGGCCCAGCCGCCCGATCCCAGCGCGATCTTCGACTGGGTGATGTGATAGCCGGCGCCCAGCGGATCGCTGCCCGGGTCGAGAAAGGTGTCGATGCGGCGGTACTGGTAGTCCTTGATCAACTGCCAGGGGGTGCCGCGGGATTCGAAGACCGCCGTCACCAGGCCGATGCCGGCGGCGATCACCGCTGCGAAATAGGCCCAGTGGACGCCGGCCAGGAACATCACCCCGCCGCCGGCGGCCAGCAGCAGGATCGAGGTACCCAGATCGGGCTGTTTCAGCACCAGGGCGGTGGGCAGCAGGATCAGGATCACCGGCACCAGCACCCAGAACGGGCGCGAGGTCTTCTGCGCGGGCAGCCAGTCGTAATAGGCGGCCAGCATCATCACCAGGGTGATCTTGGTCAGCTCGGAGGGCTGCAGCCGCATGAAGCCGAGATCGATCCAGCGCTGCGCCCCCATGCCGACCGATCCGAACAGTTCCACCGCGATCAGCAGCAGCACGGACAGCCCATAGGCCAGGGCGGCCATGTTGCGCCAGAACCAGATCGGCACCATGGCGATCGACAGCATCGCCGCCATGCCGAGCGCGAAGCGCTTGATCTGCGGTTCCGCCCAGGGCGTGAAGGAGCCGCCGGCGACGGAGTAGAGCATCAGAACGCCGACGCCAGCAACCGAGATCAGCAGCAGCGTCAGCGGCCAGTTCAGATAGAGGATCTTGCGGAAACCGGTCGGTGTCGATTTGACGGCATATTCGAGATAGCTCATGCGCGGCCGCTCCCCTCGGTATCGCGGCGCAGCTTCTCGCGGTGCAGCCGCTCCTGCAGCGCCTTGACGCGGTCGCGGTCCTTGGCGGGATAGGCGGTCAGGGGCGGGGTGTCACCATAGAGCGCCTGCAGCAGGATATCGCGGGCCACCGGCGCCGCGGCGCTGGAGCCGCCGCCGCCGTGTTCGATCACCACTGAGACCGCATAGCGCGGCTTGTCATAGGGGGCGAAGCAGACGAACAGCGCGTGGTCGCGGCGTTCCCAGGGCAGGTCCTCGTTCCGGGTCACTCCGGCGGCGCGTTCGGCGGCGGTGATGTTGCGCACCTGGCTGGTGCCAGTCTTACCGGCCATGCGGAAGGCGTCCTCGATGATGCGGCTGCCATAGGCGGTGCCGCGCCGGTCGTTGGAGACCGCGTACATCGCCCGCCGGATGGTGCGCATGTTGGTCTCGTTCATCTCCAGCGGCTCGCCGGCACCGGAAGGCTGCTCGATGCCGTCGATGGATTTGATCAGCCGCGGCGTGACCGTGCGCCCGGTGGCGATCCGTGCCGTCATCACCGCCAGCTGCAGCGGCGAGGCCAGCATGTAGCCCTGGCCGATGGAGGCGTTGGCAGTGTCGCCGATCAGCCAGTCCTGGCCATGAACCCGCTGTTTCCAGTCGCGGTCCGGTGCCAGCCCGCGGGCCACCGCCGACAGCGGCAGATCGTGGCGCACGCCGATGCCGAAGCGCTGTGCCATGGCAGAGATCTTGTCGATCCCCACCTTCAGAGCGAGATCGTAGTAATAGACGTCACAGCTCTGTTTCAGCGAAGTCTGCAGGTCGACGTGGCCGTGGCCGCCGCGCCGCCAGCAGTGGAACCGCCGGCCCGAGACCTCCAGATAGCCGGGGCAATAGACGGTGTCGTCGGGGCCGATCAGCCCGTCTTCCAGCGCCGCCATGGCGGTGATCATCTTGAAGGTGGAGCCGGGGGGATATACCCCCTGCACCGATTTCGAGGCCAGCGGGCGATAGGGGTCTTCGAGCAGACCGCGGTAATCGGCGACGGAAATGCCGCGCACGAAGAGGTTGGGATCGAAGCTGGGCGAGGACCCCATGGCCCGCAGATCGCCGGTTTCGCAGTCCAGCACCACGGCGCTGGCGCTGTCCTGGCCCAGCCGGGCCTGAATATAGGCCTGCAGTTCGGCATCGACGGTCAGCTGCAGATCGGCGCCGGGCTGACCTTCGCGGCGGTCGAGCTCGCGCATCACGCGGCCGGTGGCGTTGACCTCGACCCGTTTGGCGCCGGCCTTGCCGCGCAGCATGTCCTCGCGCTTGGCCTCCAGCCCGACCTTGCCGATCTGGAACCGCGGGATGCGCAGCACCGGCTCGGGGTCTTCCATCTTGCTGAGGTCGTAATCGCTGACCGGGCCGACATAGCCGATCACATTGGCGAAATCGGCGCCGCGTGGATAGACCCGGGTCAGGCCGACCTCCGGGGTGATGCCGGGCAGGGCGGGAGCGTTGACCGCGACCTTGGAGATATCGTTCCAGTCGATCTGATCGGCCAGGGTGACCGGCAGGAAAGGCGGGCTGCGGCGCATTTCGTTCTGGGCGCGGTCCAGATCCTCGGGGTCGAGCTCGATCAGTTCCGAGAGATTCTGTAGCACCTGATCGACGTCGCCGGCATCCTCGCGCACGATGACGATTCGGTAGCTGGGCGAATTCTGCGCCAGCACGTTGCCGTTGCGGTCGAAGATCTTGCCACGGGTCGGCGGGATCAGGCGGATGTTGATCCGGTTTTCCTCGGCCAGCAGGCGGAACTGATCGGCCTGATCGACCTGCAGATAGCGCATCCGCATCGCCAGCCCGCCGGCAAAGGCCAGCTGAACCCCGCCCAGCAGCAGTGCCCGCCGGGTCGACACCCGGTTCAGCATCATCAGTTCCCGGGGATTGCGTCTCATGCGCGGCCTCCCATGGCTTCGATGTCGGCGGGGGTGAGTTTGCGCACGCCCAGCACCGATTGCGTGACCAGCACCACCAGCGGATAGGCCAGCATGGTCATCACCATCTGGATCAGGCTGAGGCTGAGCTGCGCCTGCTGCACCGCGAAGACGGCCAGCACCATGCGGTTGAGAACGGTGATCGACAGCAGCGTCAGGCAGACCGCCAGCCATTCGGCGACGAAGCTGGCGCCGCGCAGCGCGGCGGCGCGGTTCTTCAGGTATTCGCTGCCCAGCACCACCAGCAGCGCCATCAGCCCGGGCGGGCGCTGGAACAGCAAATCGGCGGTCAGCATGATGCCGGCGATGATCAGCATGGGGGCGTAATCCGGCCGCCGCAGGCTCCAGGCGAAGGCGAAGGCGATCAGGAAATCCGGCGGTGCCCAGCGGCGCGGCACGGTGTCGAGCGGCAGCAGGTGGAAGTAGATGATCAGCAGCCCCAGCCCGAGGAAGGCGGCCCGCATCAGCCACAGCCGGGAGGCGGAGAAATTAGCCATCGACGCCGGGCTCCGCTGGGCTCTGGGCGGCGGCATCGGGTGCGGCATCGGGTTGGGCGACGGCCGCGCCGTCGGGCCGCACCACATCGCCGGGATCGGTTACCGTCTCGGTGCCGTGGTGGCGCAGCACCCGCAGGAATTCCAGCCGCTCGTAATCGGCGGCCAGCCGCACTCGCAGCCGGCCGCTGGGGTCGGCGGCAACCTGGCCGATCAGCAGGCCGGCGGGAAACACGCCGCCGTCGCCGGAGGTGATCACCCGGTCGCCGGGGCGGACCAGGTCGGGGTTTTCCAGAAAGTCGATCAGCGGCGCGGCGGTGTTGTTGCCGGTGATCAGCGCGGTCTGGCGCGACGGCTGGATGATTGCCGGGATCGAACTGGAGGCATCGGTCAGCAGGATCACCCGGGCGGTGTTCTCTCCGGTGCCGGAGATGCGGCCGACCAGCCCGATGCCATCCATTGCCGCCCAGCCGTCGCGGATGCCGTCACGGGCGCCGACGTTCAGCAGCACAGATTGCCGGAAGGGCGAGCCTGAATCGGCCAGCACCACGCCGGTGATATAGGTCAGCCGCGGGTCGAGCCGGACGTTGTTGAGATCGAGCAGGCGGGCGTTTTCCTGCTCCAGCTGCAGTGCCGCCTCTTTCCAGGCCTTCATCTGGCGCAGCTCGCGGCGCAGCTCCTGATTCTGTTCGGCCAGCCGGCGATAGCTCTGGAAATCGCGCAGCAGGTTGATGGCGCCGGTGACCGGGGCCATCGCCCAGTCCATTGACGGCACCACCCGGTCGACCACCTGGGCGCGGAACCGTTCGACGCGGGGGCTGTCGATCCGCCAGACCAGGAAGATGCCGATCAGGCAAAGGACCAGGATCCCCAGCACCAGCCGGCGCAAAGGGGCCGCGTAATCGTCGCGTTGTGACCGGTCTTTCGCCAATGGCTTCCTTCCGTCACGCCGGGCAACGGCGCCCGGCCGGCGTCACAAATCGGCGCCGCTCAGCTGTCGTAATCGATGGCGTGGCGCAGCTGCTTTTCGTATTCCAGCGCCTTGCCGGTGCCGAGCGCCACGCAGTTCAGGCTTTCGTCCGCAATGGAGACGGCCAGCCCGGTCTGCTCGCGCAGCGCCAGATCCAGATCGCCCAGAAGCGCGCCGCCGCCGGTGAGCATTACGCCGCGATCGACGATGTCGGCGGCCAGATCGGGCGGGGTGGTTTCCAGCGCGGTCATCACCGCCTCGCAGATCTGCTGCACCGGCTCGGCCAGTGCCTCGGCGATCTGCGCCTGGGTGACCTCGATTTCCTTCGGCACCCCGTTCAGCAGGTCGCGCCCGCGGATTTGCATGGCAGAGCCGCGGCCGTCGTCGGGCATGCGGGCGGTGCCGATGGTGGTCTTGATCCGCTCGGCGGTGCTTTCGCCGATCAGCAGGTTCATGTTGCGCCGCAGGTAGGAAATGATCGCCTCATCCATGCGGTCGCCGCCGACCCGGACCGAGCGGGCATAGACGATATCGCCGAGCGACAGCACCGCCACCTCGGTGGTGCCGCCGCCGATGTCGACGACCATGGAGCCGGTGGGATCGGTGATCGGCATGCCGGCGCCGATCGCCGCGGCAATCGGTTCGGCGATCAGCCCGGCGCGGCGGGCGCCGGCGGACAGGACCGACTGGCGAATCGCGCGCTTCTCGACCGGGGTGGCGCCGTGCGGCACGCAGACGATGATCTTCGGCTTGGAGAAGGTCGAGCGCTTGTGCACCTTGCGGATGAAATGCTTGATCATCTCTTCGGCAGTGTCGAAGTCGGCGATGACGCCTTCGCGCATCGGCCGGATCGCCTGAATCGAGCCGGGGGTCCGGCCCAGCATCAGCTTGGCGTCTTCGCCGACGGCGAGAACCTTCTTGACGCCATCCTTGATATGATACGCCACCACCGAGGGCTCGGACAGGATCACACCGCGGCCTTTGACATAGACCAGCGTGTTCGCCGTGCCGAGGTCGATCGCCATATCCGAAGAAAAGAGACCGCCCAGATTTCCAAACACCGCCATTCCTGTGAGATCCTGCTAAGATACTGCAAATTTGTCCCGCGACTCTGATGACCGCTTGACTTTCGCCTTATATGCGGCAGCGGCTGTGGGCGAAAGGGTGGAATCCGGCGGGGCGCGCGTTTTCGCCGGCGGGGCGCGCGGGCGGCCGCGGCAGGTGCGTCCGGCGGGAGTATTTGGGCAGAGAAGAAGCGGCGGCGCGCGTGCGATGGCGGGCCTGGCGCGAATTTCCCGGTTTTCAGGGCGATTGTGGATGTGGCGCGCGATCGCACCGCCGGTCGAAGCGCCGGTGCCGGGACGGGGCGCCGGCGGTCAGACCCCGGGGGATGGCATGGCCGGGGGCGCCGGCCATGCCGAAGATGTGATCAGCTCATGTCCTTGTAGGAGATTTCGCGGGCGTCGGCGCCGGGGCCTGCCTTTTCCCGCCGCACGGCCAGACGGTTCAGCGCGTTGACATAGGCGCGGGCCGAGGCGACCACGGTATCGGTATCGGCGGACTGGCCGGTGGTGATCATGCCGTCTTCCTCCAGCCGGACGCTGACGGTGGCCTGAGCATCGGTGCCCTCGGTCACCGCATGCACCTGATAGAGCTGCAGCCGCGCGGCATTGGGGTAGATCGCCCGCACTGCCTTGAAGGTGGCATCGACCGGGCCGTCGCCATGTTCGGTGGCGATCACGTCCTTGCCGTCGACCTCCATCTCCAGCGTCGCCTCGGCCGGGCCGCCGGTGCCGCAGAGTACCTTGAGCGAGACGATCTGCAGCCGCTCGGCGGAGGGGTCGGCGGTGACGGTGACCAGGGCCATGATATCGTCGTCGTAGACCTCTTTCTTGCGGTCGGCGAGCGCCTTGAACCGCACGAAGATGTCTTTCAGCTGGTTGTCGCCCACCTCGTAGCCGAGCTGCTTGAGCTTGTCGCGCAGCGCGGCGCGGCCCGAATGCTTGCCGAGCGGCAGGCTGGAGCCGGTGAGACCGACATCCTCGGGGCGCATGATCTCGAAGGTTTCCTTGTTCTTCAGCATGCCGTCCTGGTGGATGCCGGATTCATGCGCGAAGGCGTTCTTGCCGACGATGGCCTTGTTGAACTGCACCGGGAAGCCCGAGACGGTGGCGACACGGCGGGAGATATGCATGATCTTGGTGGTGTCGACGCCGGTGGACCAGGGCATGATGTCGTGGCGCACCTTCAGCGCCATCACCACCTCTTCCAGCGCGGTGTTGCCGGCACGTTCGCCCAGACCGTTGACGGTGCATTCGATCTGCCGGGCGCCGCCGGCGACGGCGGCCAGCGCGTTGGCGGTCGCCATGCCCAGGTCGTTGTGGCAATGGGTGGCGAAGATCACCTCATCGGCACCGGGCACGGTTTCGATCAGCTTGCGGATCAGCGTGGCGCTTTCTTCCGGCGCGGTATAGCCGACGGTATCGGGGATGTTGATGGTGGTGGCGCCGGCCTTGATGGCGATCTCCACCACGCGGCAGAGGTAATCCCATTCGGTCCGGGTGGCATCCATCGGCGACCATTGCACGTTGTCGCAGAGATTGCGGGCGTGGCTGACGGTCTCGTGGATTTTCTCCGCCATCTCGTCCATCGTCAGGTTGGGGATGGCGCGGTGCAGCGGCGAGGTGCCGATAAAGGTGTGAATGCGCGGCTTGGCGGCATTCCGCACCGCCTCCCAGCAGCGGTCGATATCGGCGAAATTGGCCCGGGCGAGGCCGCAGATCACCGAATTTCGCGAATTCTTCGCGATCTCGGACACGGCGCGGAAATCGCCCTCCGAGGCGATGGGGAACCCGGCCTCGATGATATCGACGCCCATGTCGTCGAGCAGGCCGGCGATTTCCAGCTTCTCGTCGTGGGTCATGGTGGCGCCGGGGCTTTGTTCGCCGTCGCGCAGAGTCGTGTCGAAAATCAAGACGCGGTCTTGTTCGGAAGCATTGGTCATGTCGGTAACTTTCGTATCTGTCCTAAAGCCTAGTGGCGCGCAGGCGTCCTCCTCTGAGCGGGCGCGCCAAAGGGCACGCTCAGAGGCGGGTTAGGATCAGTAGGCCACGCAGCGACGCGCCGTTGGAAACGGTCGGGGTCGGGATATGCGCCTGGCTGGTCATGGGGCGCAGCTTATACGCCGATCCTGAGAAAGGGAAAGCCCAAAACGCCGCTGCACTGCGGCATGGGCCCGCGCGGGGGATTTCGGCCGGACTTGATCCTGGTCAGAAACCGCGGGCGATTGTCAGGTTATGATTTTTGCATATGTTCAAGAGGAGGGGTGGCGGCAATCCGCGGTGGCCCCGACCCGGAAACGGCAGGGGAGAGTCGTCTCAAGGGCGACGGAGGGCCGTTGATGAGGAGGATCGAAGATGACACATGTCGTTGTCCTGGGCGCCGGTCTGGGCGGCACCATTCAGGCCTATGAGCTGCGCCAGTCGCTGGCCGAGACCGATCGGGTCACGGTGATATCGAACAAGCCCTATTTCCAGTTTACCCCCTCCAACCCATGGGCCGGGATCGGCTGGCGCAAGAAGGAGGAGATCACCATCGATCTGGCACCGGTGATGGACCGGCGCGGCATCGAATTCATCTGCGACGCGGCCACCGGGCTCGACCCCGAGGCGCAGCGGATCCGGCTCGCCAGCGGCCGGGAGGTCGACTACGACTATCTGGTGATCGCCACCGGCCCCGATCTGGCCTTTGACGAGATCGAGGGCTTCGGGCCGCAGGGGCTGACCAATTCGATCTGCCATGTCGAGGACGCCGAGATCTCGAGCCGGAACTGGGAGGCGTTCTGCGCCAACCCGGGCCCCATCGTGGTGGGGGCGGTGCAGGGGGCTTCCTGCTTCGGACCGGCCTATGAATACGCCATGACGCTGGATACCGATTTGCGCCGGCGCAAGATCCGCGACAAGGTGCCGATGACCTTTGTGACCTCGGAACCCTATGTGGGCCATATGGGGCTGAACGGGGTGGGCGATACCAAGGGCATGATGGAAAGCATCATGCGCGATCGCGACATCAAGTGGATCACCAATGCCCGGGTCGACAAATTCGCCGATGGTACCGCCTTTGTGACCCAGGTGGACGACGATGGCGCCGACAGGAAGACCTACGAGCTGCCTTTCTCCTATTCCATGATGCTGCCGGCCTTCCGCGGTATCCCGGCGCTGATGGGGATCGAGGGGCTGGTGAACCCGCGCGGTTTCGTGATCACCGACGATTATCAGCGCAACCCGACCTATCCCAATATCTTCGGGATCGGGGTTTGCATCGCCATCGCGCCGCCGGAGCCGACCCCGGTGCCGACCGGTGTGCCGAAGACCGGCTTTATGATCGAAAGCATGGTGACGGCGACGGCGCGGAACATCCCGCTGCTGATCGAGGGCAAGGAGCCGGTCTATCAGCCGACCTGGAACGCGCTGTGCCTGGCGGATTTCGGCGACCGGGGCGCGGCCTTCCTGGCAATGCCGCAGCTGCCGCCGCGCAATCTCAACTGGGCCTCCGAAGGGCGCTGGGTGCATTGGGCGAAGCTGGTCTTCGAATGGTATTTCATGCGCAAGATTCGCACCGGGGTGAGCGAACCCTTCTATGAGCGGTTCGTGATGAAGCTGGCCAAAATCCACAAGCTGAAGGGGGAATAGCAGGCAGCAGCGACGGCGGGAAAAGCCGGGCGTTGATTTTATTAGACGTTCGGTCTAATAAACCTGTATGACCCGGACCGAAGCCGCCCCCCGCAAGCGTGGCCGCCCCCGCAAGACGGAGGCGGAGCTGACGGAAACACGTGGCAGGCTGATCCGCGCCGGTGTCGCGACGCTGACGGAAAAGGGCTTTTCCGCGGTCGGGATCGAGGAAATCCTGCAGGCGGCGGCGATGCCCAAGGGCTCTTTCTACTACTATTTCGCCAGCAAGGAGGCCTTCGGGCTGGAGCTGATCGCCGCCTACGCCGGCTATTTCGCGCGCAAGCTGGACCGCTGGTTCCTGGACGAGACGGTGCAACCGCTGCAACGGCTGGTGAATTTCACCGAGGATGCCCGCGACGGCATGGCGCGTCACGGTTTCGCCCGGGGCTGTCTGGTCGGCAATCTGGGGCAGGAGATGGGGACGCTGCCGGAATCGTTTCGCGCCGCTTTGATGCAGGTGTTCGATGACTGGCAGGCGCGGACCGCCGCCTGTCTGCGCAGGGCCCAGGCCGCCGGAGAGATCGCCGCCGGGCGCGACTGCGACGAGCTGGCGGCGGTGTTCTGGATCGGATGGGAGGGGGCGGTGCTGCGCGCCAAGCTGGAGCGTCGCGCGGCCCCGCTGGAGATTTTCGCAAGGGGCTATTTCGCCGGCCTGACCGGCAACGCGCCCTGAACCCGGACAATTTGGGGGAGGAGACCCATGAACAGATCACACGACAGCGACTGAGCCCGCACGGCGCCGCGCAGGACCGGCCCCCGGAAGGAGGGGGCGGGCGGGGCCTTGGTGCCGCCGCCGTGCTGCGTCCGTTTCCAGATATACCCAGACGATGATTTTACCCCACAGGAGGTTTACCCCGTGACATCCGCCCCGATCAGCCGCTTTCCGGTGCCCGCTCTCGATGAGATGCCGGAGGATATCCGCAACCGCATTCTCGCGGTGCAGGAGAAATCCGGCTTCATCCCCAATGTCTTTCTCGTGCTGGCCCATCGGCCGGACGAATTCCGTGCTTTCTTCGCCTATCACGATGCGCTGATGGACAAGCCCGGCAATCTGACCAAGGCCGAGCGTGAGATGATCGTGGTGGCGACCTCGAACGCCAACCAGTGCCAGTATTGCGTCGTGGCGCATGGGGCGATCCTGCGGATCAGGGCGAAGAACCCGCAGATCGCCGATCAGGTTGCGGTCAACTATCGCAAGGCCGATATCACTCCGCGGCAGCGGGCGATGCTGGATTTCGCCATGAAGGTGTCGCAGGAGGCACATCAGGTCGGCGAGGCGGATTTCGACACCCTGGCCGGCCACGGGTTCGAGCCGGAGGATGTCTGGGACATCGCCGGCATCGCCGCCTTCTTCGGGCTGTCGAACCGGATGGCCAATGTCACCAGCATGCGGCCCAACGACGAATTCTATGCCATGGGCCGCTGAGGCGCCCGATCCGGCTGGCCCTGAGAGCCGCCGAAAGACCGAAGGGGGCCTTGCAGGGCCCCCTTTTCCGTCTTCGCGATTTACCGCTCTGTGTCCGGCTCAGCCGCCGTTCTTCAGGGCGCCGTTTTCCCAGGTGCCGCTGGCCTCTTGTCCGGTGGCATAGCGCATGGTGCCCTCGCCCTGCCGTTTGCCGTTGCGGAACATGCCTTCGTAGACATCGCCATTGGCATAGGTGGCCACGCCCTGGCCGTTGATCTCGCCGCCCGACCACTGGCCCTTGTAGCGGAAGCCGTCGGCCATCGCGATTTCGCCCTCGCCATCGCGCTGGCCGCCGACGAACTGGCCGGTATAGACCGAGCCGTCGGCATAGGTGGCCTTGCCCTGACCGTGGCGCTGACCGTCTTTCCAGTCGCCTTCGTAGCGGTAGCCGTCGGCATAGGTCATCACGCCGTAGCCGTCGTTCTTGGCGTTCTTGAAGCCGCCCTTGTAGGTGATGCCGTTGGTGTAGCTGGCGGTGCCCTCGCCGTCGATCACCCCGGCCTTCCACTCGCCCTCATAGGTCGAGCCGTCGGGATAGGTGATCTTGCCGGTGCCATCGGCCAGATCGGCGCGGAACTGGCCTTCGTAGATCGAGCCGTCGGGATAGGTGACGCGGCCCTGGCCCTCGATCTGCCCGGCGACCCAGGACCCGGTGTAGACATAGCCGTCCTGACCGGTGAAGGTGCCCTGTCCATGGCGGCGGTCGTCGGCGAAATCGCCCTCATAGGTGTCGCCGTTGGCATAGGTGACCTTGCCTTTGCCCTCGCGCCGGCCGGCGACCAGCTCACCGATATAGATATCGCCGTTGGGCTGGGTCAGCGTGCCCTTGCCGCTGATCTGGCCATCGACCCAGGTGCCGACATAGGTCAGACCGTCGGGCAGCGTCAGCGTGCCCTGGCCGTCGCGCTGGCCGGCCTTGATCTCGCCGTCGTAGATGGCGCCGTCGGGATAGGTGATCACCCCGTGGCCCTGTTTTTCGCCATTCACCCAGTCGCCGCGATATTCGTATCCGCCGGGGCTGGTCATCACCCCGTAGCCATTGTGCTGAGCGTTCAGAAAGCTGCCCTCGTAGCGCACGCCATTGGCATAGGTCGCCACGCCCTGGCCGTTGATCACCCCATCGACCCATTCGCCCTCATAGGTGCCGCCGTCGGAAAAGGTGATCTTGCCCAGCCCGTTGGGTTTGCCCTTGGCGAAATCCCCCTCGTAGACCGAGCCGTTGGGGAAGCGCGCGGTGCCCTTGCCGCGGATCTCGCCATCGACCCAGTCGCCGCTGTACTCATAGCCGTTGGGCAGACGGTAGGTGCCCTTGCCGTGCTGCAATCCGCCGCGGAAAGTGCCCTCGTAGACGCCGCCGATATCGTCTTCGGTGGTCAGAACCTGACCGTCCTGCGCCGCTGCCGTGCCGGCCAGCGCCCCGGTCAGTGCCAGGCCGGTCGCTGCCGCCGCCAATGCCTTGCCAAACTGTTTCATCGGATATCCTGCTTGCCTCGACTGCCGCTGTGCTGCGCTCTGACTGCTCTGCGGCGCCTCTAGAAACTAGGCGAGGGGCAGGGGACAGGCAATGTCTTTTGCGGTGACTTTGCGGCTGTGGCCTTCCCCTCGGGGCGGGATCTGTTAAATGGCCTTGAGGGCATTTGCGACGAAGAAAGACGCGAGGACAGGATGCAAGAGGCGATGTCGGACCGGTTCCGTGTCACGCTGGCGCAGGCCAACCCGGTGATGGGCGACCTGAAGGGCAATGCGGCGCAGGCGCTGGCGGCCTGGCGGGAGGGGCGCGCGGCGGGGGCCGATCTGGTGGCGCTGCCGGAGATGTTCATCACCGGCTACAACACCCAGGATCTGGTGATGAAACCGGCGTTTCACCGCGATGCCATTGCCGAGGTTCAGGCGCTGGCGGCGCAGATCACCGACGGTCCGGCCCTGGCCATCGGCGGCCCCTGGGTCGAGGACGGCCAGCTGTTCAACGCCTATTTCATCCTCAAGGGCGGCAAGATCGCCAGCCGGATGCTGAAGCACAACCTGCCCAACGAGCTGGTCTTCGACGAGGTGCGGATCTTCGATTCCGGTCCGCTCGGCGGCCCCTATTCGGTGGGCAATACCCGCATCGGCAGTCCGATCTGCGAAGACGCCTGGCATGAGGAAGTGCCGGAGACGCTGGCCGAGACCGGGGCGGAATTCCTGCTGGTGCCCAACGGGTCGCCTTATTATCGCGGCAAGCACGACGTCCGGCTGGCGCATATGGTCTCCCGCGTGGTTGAGACCGGGCTGCCGCTGATCTATCTGAACATGGTCGGCGGTCAGGACGATCAGGTCTTTGACGGCGCCAGCTTCGGGCTGAACCCGGGCGGTGAGCTGGCGTTTCAGCTGCCGCAGTTCGACGAGGCGCTGGTGCATGTCGATCTGGCGCGCGGCCCGGACGGCTGGCGCATCCTGCGAGGCGAGGAGCATGTCCATGCCTCCGAATGGGAGCAGGACTATCGTGTGATGGTGCAGTCGCTGCGCGACTACATGGGCAAGACCGGCTTCTCCAAGGTGCTGCTGGGCCTCTCGGGCGGGATCGATTCGGCCATTGTCGCGGCCATTGCCGTCGATGCGCTGGGGGCGGAGAATGTGCGCTGCGTCATGCTGCCGTCGGAATACACCAGCCCGGAGTCGCTGGAGGATGCCGAGGCCGTCGCCAAGGCCCTGGGCTGTCGCTACGACTATGTGCCGATCACCGAGGGCCGGGCGGCGATCACCAACACGCTGGCGCCGCTCTTCGCCGGGCGGGAGCCCGACCTGGCCGAGGAAAACATCCAGTCGCGGTTGCGCGGTCTGCTGTTGATGGCGCTGTCGAACAAGTTCGGCGAGATGTTGCTGACTACCGGCAACAAATCCGAGGTGGCGGTGGGCTATGCCACCATCTACGGCGATATGGCTGGCGGCTATAACCCGATCAAGGATCTCTACAAGACCCGGGTGTTCGAGACCTGCCGCTGGCGCAACGCCAACCATCGGCCCTGGATGAAGGGACCGGCGGGCGAGGTGATCGCGCCGCGTGTCATCGACAAGCCGCCGAGCGCCGAGCTGCGCGCCGACCAGAAGGACAGCGACAGCCTGCCGGACTATCCGGAACTGGATGCGATCCTGGATATTCTGGTCGATCAGGACGGATCCATCGCCGATTGCGTCGCCGCCGGCTTCGATCGGGCCACCGCCAAACGGGTGGAGCATCTGCTCTATATCAGCGAATACAAACGCTTCCAGTCGGCGCCCGGGGCCCGGCTGACCAAACGGGCGTTCTGGCTGGACCGGCGCTATCCCATCGTCAACCGCTGGCGCGATCCGTCCTGAGCCGCGTGGTCAGGCTTGACAGAGGTCAGGGCTCCGGCGCTGGTTGAGGGGACCCGTTCGACGGGGGGGCTCATTGACGGTTCAGGAGGGTTTGCCGGTGGTTCATCATCCCGCATTGCAGGGCCTGGCGCCTTCGACCCTGCGGCTCTGGCTTGCCGTGCTCGGGGTCGGGCTGTGCTGGGGGGCGACCGGACCGTTGTCCAAACTGGCGGTCTCCACCGGGCACGGCGCCATCGGGATCTCGTTCTGGAACACGCTGCTGGCGGCGCTGGTGACGACATCGATTCAGGTTCTGCGCCGGCGGCGGCTGCCCCTCAGTCCGCGCCACATCCGGTTCTTTCTGGTCTGCGGCCTGCTGGGCACGGCGCTGCCCAGCAGCCTTTCCTATACCGCCTATGCGCATCTGCCGGTCGGCGTCACGGTGATGCTGCTGTCGGCGATTCCGATGGTGACGCTGCTGCTGGCCTGGCCGCTGGGGCTGGAGGCCCCGTCGGCAGGCCGGGTCCTGGGGCTGGGTCTGGGTGCCGCGGGCGTGGCGCTGATCGTGCTGCCGGGCAGCAGCCTGCCGGACCCGTCGCAGGCGATCTGGATCCTGGCGCCGCTGGCGGTGGCGATTTCCTATTCCGGCGAGAATATCGTCATCGCCAAGTCCGAGATCCGCGACCTCGGCCCGTTGTCCACGCTCTGCGGGCTGAGCTGGGGGGCGCTGGCGCTGCTGACGCCGGTCATGCTGGTGACGGGCGCCGGTTTCGATCTCACGGTTTTCGGCCCGCCGGAGCTGGCGGTGCTGGGCATCACCGCGCTGAACATGGTGGCCTATGCCGGCTATATCTGGCTGATCGGCCGGGCCGGGCCGGTGTTCGCCGCCCAGGTCGGCTATGCGATGACCGGCACCGGGGTTCTGCTGGGTATGGCGTTCTTCGGCGAACGGCATTCGGTCTGGGTCTGGGCGGCGCTGGCGGTGATTGTTCTGGGGCTGACTTTGGTGCAGCCGCGGCAGCCGAAGGCGGTTGCCGTTACGACACCCGCGCCGGTTCCACAGGGACCTGCGAAAATGTGATGCGCCCGCTGGCGCCGGTCCTATAGTCGCGCCATGCCCGGACCTCAGTTGACCCCCTTTGTTTCCGATCCCGATCTGCCGCCGCGTGTCGATGTGGTGGTGATCGGCGGCGGTATCGTCGGCACCTCCACCGCGCTTGAGCTGGCGGAGCGCGGCTTGTCCGTCCTGCTCTGCGAAAAGGGCGAGATCGGCGGGGAGCAATCCAGCCGCAACTGGGGTTGGGTGCGTCTGTCGATGCGCGATCCGCGCGAGATCCCGCTGATGATCGAGGCGCTGCGGCTGTGGGAGGGGCTGGACGCCCGCGTCGGCGGCGCCACCGGCTATCGCCGCGCCGGCATCCTGTTCACCGCCGCCGATACGAAGACCTTTCGGCAGCAGGAGCGTTGGGCGGAAAACCTGCGGCCATATCAGATCGAGGCGCGGATGGTCTCTGGCGCGGACCTGGACGGGCTGCTGCCGGGGCGGCAGATCGGGCTGAAGGGCGCGCTCCATACACCGCTGGACGGGCGGGCCGAGCCGCAATGGGCCGCTCCCGCCGTGGCCGAGGGCGCGCGCGCCGCCGGGGCCGCCGTGCTGACCGGCTGCGCCGTGCGGGCCGTCGATCTGGCCGCCGGGCGGATTTCCGGGGTCTTCACCGAAAGGGGCCGCGTCGCCTGCGAGGCGGTGGTGCTGGCCGGCGGGGCCTGGTCGCGGCTCTTTGCCGGCAATGCCGGGATCGCGCTGCCGCAGCTCAAGCTTTTGAACACGGTGATGCGGACCTCTGCGGTCGAGGGCGGGCCGGAGGTGTCGGTCTGGGCCGATCGCTTCGCGTTGAGGAAACGCGCCGATGGCGGCTATACCGTCGCCTCCGGGGTGGAGAATACCTGCGATCTGGTGCCTGACAGCTTCCGGCTTATGCGGGCGTTCCTGCCGGCGTTGTTCCACGAATGGTCGAGCCTTAGCTTCCGGCTGAGCGGTCGCTGGCGCGAGGAGGCGAGGATGCCGCGCCGCTGGGCGCCCGGCGATGTGACGCCCTTCGAAACCTGCCGCGTTCTCGATCCCGCGCCGTCGGAGAAGGTGCTGAAATCCTGCTGGGCCGAGGCGCAGCGGGCCTTCCCACTGCTGCAGGGCGCGCAGATGCTGCAAAGCTGGGGTGGCATGATCGATGTGACGCCGGACGCGGTGCCGGTGATCTCAGCCGTGGAGGGGATGGCCGGGATGCATATCGCCACCGGCTTCTCCGGCCATGGCTTCGGCATCGGGCCGGGGGCCGGGCGACTGATGGCCGATCTGGTGACCGGGGCGGCGCCAGTGGTGGACCCGACCCCGTTCCGGCTGTCGCGGTTCAGCGACGGCAGCCGCGTCACGCTCGACAAGGGGTTCTGACCCCGCCCGGCGTGGGAGGCACCCGGTTCGGGCACCTCCCGTCTGACGGCGGGCGGATCACATCATCTGATAGCTCACCGGGACGAAGCGGAACCCGTCGCCGCGTGCCTCGACGAAACCGGCGGCGGGGAAGGGCATGTGATAGCCGATCATCGGCAGCCGGTCGGCGGCCAGCATGCCCAGCACCTTGCGGCGCGAGGCGGTGGCGGCGGCCTTGTCCATGTCGAACTGCACTTCCCATTCGGGGTGGGCGAAGGACCAGACATAGTGGTTGGCCAGATCGGCGGTCAGCACCAGCTGCTGGCCGTGGCTTTCCAGCCGGTAGGACATATGCCCCGGCGTGTGGCCGAAGGTCGCCATGGCGGTGATGCCGGGAGCGACCTCTGCCCCGTCCTCGACAAAGCTCATCTTCTCCGCCAGCGGCGCGACGTTCTTCGCCATCAGCGCGCCGACCCCCTTGCTGGGGTCCGCCTTCGACCAGAAATCGTATTCCGCCCGACCGGTGACATAGCTGGCATTGGCGAAGGTTGGCGCGCCATCGGTCGTCAGCCCGCCGATATGGTCGGGGTGCATATGGGTGATCACCACCAGATCGATCTGATCGGGGCTGAGCCCGGCCTCCGCCAGCGCGGTGCCGATCCCGCCCTGACCCAGCCCGGTGTCGAACAGGATCCGGCGGCCGCCGCTTTCCACCAGCGTCGGGGTGAAGAAGAACTGCGCCATGTCTGTGGGGATGAAGTTTTCCGCCGAGACGCGGGCGAAATCCTCATCCGAGGCGCCGCCGCCGAAGATTGCCTGCGGGTTTTCGCGCGGGACAGAGCCGTCGAGCAATGTGGTCACCCCCATTTCGCCCAGGGTGAAGCCGCGGGCGCGGGGCAGGCCGGTGCCGGCGGTGGCCTGTGCGCGGGCCGGCCGGGGCACGGCGGCGGCGGCCAGGGGCAAAGCGGCGGCGCCGGCCAGAGCGGCACGCCGGGTCAGGCTGAATGTCATGGTCTACTCCTCGCTGAAATGACTGAGCGGGAATCTAGGCTGCCCGCGTCACAGGTCGAGGCTGATATGCGAAAGAGGCGATATAAAGCGCGGCTTTTCGCTCAGGCGATGCGCGGGCCCAATTCGGACGGGTCGGCATCGGTATGCCAGAAGGCCGCGGCGCCCTGCGGGCAGGCGGCGACGGCGCTGTCGAAGGCGGCCGGCAGCACGGCGCGGCGCAGGGTCCAGGTGGTGGCCTCGATCGCGTTGTCGGGTGTCAGGTTGTGGTGGGGGCGCAGCGCCTTGGCCTCTGCCGTCATCTCCTGGCGGCTGCCGAAGGGCGCTGCGGCAGCGAGATATCCCAGTTCTCGACGAAGATAGCGCGTGGCACGCAGGGCAGAATGGGGGCGAAGATGAGCCCTGCTGTACCGAGACGCGGCGGCGGAACACGTAGAGCACCCCCTGCAGCGCGGTATAGGCGGTATTGTCCGAGATCAGCCCATGCGAGCCCTGGCGTCGTCCAGCATGACGCGCCATTCGCGGCTGGCCTGTCGGTAGGTGTGCGGCATCGGCATGGCGGCCTCCCCTTCCGTGTATGGCCGAACGGCGGCCCGAACTGGACAAATCCATACCTCTGTGACAAATGGCCGACAACAGGAGACGCCCCATGACCACCACCCGTTTTGCCCCGTCGCCCACCGGCTACATCCACGTCGGCAACCTGCGCACTGCGCTGATGAACTATATGATCGCCCGCAAGTCCGGCGGCACCTTCATCCTGCGCATCGACGATACCGACCAGGAACGCTCGAAACAGGAATATATCGACGGCATCCAGCAGGACCTGGAATGGCTGGGGATCAGCTGGGACCGGATGGAATATCAGTCCAAACGGCTGGACCGCTATCATGACGCCGCCGATAAGCTGCGGGCGATGGGGCGGTTCTACGAGGCGTTCGAGACGCCGACCGAACTGGACCTGAAGCGCAAGAAGCAGCTGAACATGGGCAAGCCGCCGGTCTACGATCGCGCCGCTCTGGACCTGTCCGAGGCGGAGAAGGACGCGCTGCGCGCCGAGCGGGGCAATGGCGTCTGGCGCTTCCTGCTGAACCGCGAGCGGATCGAATGGGAGGATGGCATCCTCGGCCCGATCTCGATCGACGCCGCCTCGGTCTCCGACCCGGTGCTGATCCGCGGCGATGGCCAGATCCTCTACACGCTCGCCTCGGTGGTCGACGACATGGAAATGGGCGTGACCAACATCGTGCGCGGCGCCGACCATGTGACCAATACCGCGACCCAGATCCAGATCATCGAGGCCCTGGGCGGCACCGCCCCGGCCTTTGCCCACCATTCGCTGCTGACCGGCCCGCAGGGCGAGGCGCTGTCGAAACGTCTGGGCACGCTGTCCCTGCGCGATCTGCGTGAGCAGGGGGTGAAGCCGATGGCGCTCTTGAGCCTGATGGCGCGGCTGGGGTCCTCAGATCCGGTCGAGCTGCGCAGCAGTTTCGATGAGCTGATCGAGGGATTCGACATCTCGCGCTTTGGCGCGGCACCGACCAAGTTCGACGTTCAGGACCTGTTCCCGCTGACCGCGCATCACCTGCAGTCGCTGCCGCTGGAGGCGGTGCGGGCCGAGATCGACGCGCTTGGCGTGCCGGCCGATCTGGCCGAACCCTTCTGGCTAATGGCGCGGGACAATATCACCACGCTGAAGGATCTGGACGGCTGGTGGACGCTCTGCCGCGACGGGGCGGAGCCGCTGATCGACGACGAGGACAAGGATTTCATCGCCGAGGCGATGACGCTGCTGCCCGAGCCGCCGTTTACCGCCGAGACCTGGGGCGAATGGACCGCAGCGGTGAAGGCCGCCACCGGCCGCAAGGGCCGTGGCCTGTTCATGCCGCTGCGCAAGGCGCTGACCGGCATGAACCACGGGCCCGAGATGGCGGCGCTGATGCCGCTGCTGCAGAAGGTGCGGGCGAAGGCCTAAGCCGCGGGGACGACCGTCGCGCCCAGCAGGGCCAGGTGGTCGTCCACGACCTGACGTTCGCGCGGGCTGAGCGCCTGGTTGCGCGGATAGCGCGGGGCGGCGCGGTCGTTCAGGATCGGCGCCTCCCAGCCGTCGGTGGTGGCGAAGAATCGTTCGGCGCCGGCGATGCCGAATTCGCGCAGATAGCCCTGCACCACCACATCGAGATAGCTCATCAAGATGGGATGGCGCCGGTCGTCGCCGGTGCGGCTGCGATCGGGCACGGCATAGACCGCGATTTCGATCTCGCGGTCGAGCGTGTGGGTCACCGCCGCTGTCGCGGGCAGCCGGTCATAGGCCCATTCGCGCTGGTCCAGCGCCTCCCAGTCGCCACCGGGGACATGGGCGATCATGCCCTCGATCTCGCTTCCGGGGTCGGGGATCGCGGTCAGAAAGGCGACCTGACGCAGGTCGGTGTGCCGCCAGGCGCGGCGCCAGCCGGCCAGCCGTGCCGGATGCGGATCGGCGAAATCATGGGTCGCCGAATTCACCAGGCTGCCGTAGCCGAAGAAATAGGGATCTGCCATCTGCGGGCCTCCGCTTGCCGTGAATCCGCGATTGATGTATGTCAAACCGCCATTTTGCGAAAGATGTCATAAGCTCTTCACCCAGCCAGTCCTGGCGCCCCTTTCCGGGGTGGCAGACAGCCAGCTACAACGGAGAGGTACGCCAGTGCGGATCACCAAGAGAACCAACATCGCAATTCGCCTGTTGATGTATTGCGCCGCCCATGAGGATCGCCTGGTCACCAAGGCCGAGATCGCGGAAAGCTGCAATGTCTCGGAAAACCATCTGGCGCAGGTCATCAACCAGCTGAGCCAGCTGAAGTACCTGAATACCCAGCGTGGCCGCAATGGCGGCATGAGCTTGGCGCGGCCGGCCGAAACCATCCGGATCGGCGAGGTGTTCCGCCTGCTGGAGGGCGGCTTGCCGCTGGCCGAATGTTTCGCCGATGCCGACAACACCTGTCCGCTGGTGGCCGCCTGCCGGCTGCGTCTGGCGCTCATGGATGCGGCGCAGGCCTTTTATGCCTCGCTGGACGAGGTGACGCTGGATGCGCTGATCTGCGACAACCTCGATTTGGTAAAACTGCTGCAACCGGTGACCTGCGGCCGCTGACCCGGCCCGCACCGCGTTGTTGGCGCCGGGATCATTCCCGTGCGCGCAGGGTTTGCGCCGGCCGCGCCGCCAGCGGCCGCCAGGCGAAGAGCAGGCCGGCCAGAAGCGTGGCCAGGATGCCGCCGGCCACCACCAGAAGGGCAGAGGGCCAGATCACCGTGAAGTCGGTGTCCAGAACCTGTTGGGTGATGGCCCAGGCCGCGCCCAGCCCGGTGGCCAGCGCCACCAGCCCGGCCGCTCCGCCCAGAATGGCGCTGCGCAGCGCGAAGCTCAGCAGGATGCGCAGACGGGCGGCGCCCAGGGTCTTGAGGATCGCCGCCTCATAGGTGCGGGCACCGACCCCGGCGGCGGCGGCACCGATCAGCACCAGAAATCCGGTGACCAGCGAAATCCCCGCGCCCCAGCGGGTGGCGGCGGAGATGCCCGAGAGCACCTCTGCCACCCGGTCGATGGCGTCGCGCACCCGGATCGCGGTGATATTGGGGAACTGACCGGCCAGATCGCGCAGGATCGCTGCCTCTGCCTCAGGATCGGCATAGACGGTGGCGATGAAACTGTGCGGCGCACCGGATAGCGCGGCAGGGTTCATCGTCAGAACGAAGCCCATGCCGGCGGTGGAAAAATCGACCTCACGGAAGCTGGTGATGGTGGCGGTGATGTCCCGGCCGAGGATATTGACGGTCATCTGATCGCCGAGCTGCAGGCCGAGTTCCGCGGCTTCTTCGGCGGCGAAGCTGATCTGCGGCGCGCCGGCATAGTCGCTGGGCCACCATTGCCCGGCGGTGATCCGGGTGTTGGCGCCGGGGGCGGCGGCATAGGTGATGCCGCGATCGCCACGGACCACCCAGTGATCGCCCGCCACCTCGCGCGCGGGTCTGCCGTTGATGCGGGTGATCACCCCGCGCAGCATCGGCGCGCTTTCGACCTTGTGCACGCCCGGGTCGTCCTGAAGCCGGGCGAGGAAGCCGGGCATTTGGTCCTTCTGGATGTCGACGAAGAAATAGGAGGGGGCGACCTCGGGCAGATTGCCGGAGATCGCATGGCGCAGGTTGCCGTCGATCTGGCCGACTGCTGAAAGCACCGAGAGGCCGAGGCCGAGCGAGAGCACCACCGATCGGGCGCCCTCCTGCCGCGAGCCGATGGCATCGAGCGCCCATCTGAGCGCCGGGCGACCCCGCGCCAGCGGCCCTAGGCGGCGAGCCAGGTGTCGCAGCAGCCCGGCGGCCAGCGCCAGGGCCAGAAGCGCCACGGCGATCCCGCCCGCGGTCCAGAGCGTCAGCCGCCAGGTCCCGGCAAAGAGCGCCGCCAGGGTGATGAGCAGGGCCAGTGCCGCGCCGATGGCGATCAGATATCGCGGCGCCGGCCACAGCCTGGCCCCGGAGAGCGCCTCGCGCAGGAGGGTCGCGGCGCGCACCTCCTCGGTCCGGGCCAGTGGCCAGAGGGTGAAGATCAGCGCCGTCAGCGCGCCATAGAGCGCCGCCTCCGCCAGTGGCCGGGGATAGAGCGCGAAGACCGCCGGCACCGGCAGTTCCGCCCCGATCAGCGGCCCCAGCAGTAGCGGCAGCAGCCCGCCCAGCGTCACCCCGAGGCCGATGCCGATCAGCGCCAGCACGCCGATCTGCAGGAAATAGGTCAGAAAGATCGTTGCCCGGTCGGCTCCCAGCGTGCGGAGCGTGGCAATCACCGCCGTCTTGCCGGCCAGATAGCTGCGCACGGCGGCGGAAACGCCCACGCCGCCCACCGCCAGGCCGGAGAGGCCGACCAATACCAGAAAGGCGCCCAGACGGTCGACGAACTGTTTCACGCCGGGAGCGCCGTTGCGGGCATCGCGCCAGCGCATGCCGGTGTCGGCGAACTGGTGGCGGGCGGCGCCGGCCAGCTGGTGCAGATCGCTGCCCGGCGGCAGGTCCAGTCGGTATTTGGTGGAATAGAGCGTACCGGGGGCCAGCAGGCCCGATTGCGCCAGCGCCGGCGTGGCCACCAGCGTGCGCGGCCCCAGCGCGAAGCCCGCCCCAGCGCCATCGGGTTCCTTGAACAGCGTCGCCATCAGCACGAAGTCCTGGGTGCCGAGACGGAAGCGGTCGCCGGGGGCGATGCCCAGCCGGTCGCTCAGCACCCGTTCCATCACCCCACCGGGCAGCCCGTCCTGTCCGGCCAGCGCCTGGTCCAGCGGCATCTCGGGGGCAAGCCGGACACTGCCGACCAGCGGGTAGGCGGTATCGACCGCCTTGACCTGAGTCAGCGCGCGCTCTGCCTCTCCCTCATGGTCGACCAGCGCCATCGACCGGAAATCGACGATCTCCGAAACCCGGTCGGCGGTCTCTGCCATCCAGGCGCGTTCTGCCTCGCTGGCGAAGCGGTAGGTGAATTCCATCTCGGCATCGCCGCCCAGCAGCGCGGCGCCTTCGCGTGCCAGCCCGGTTTCGATCGCGGCGCGCACCGATCCGACGGCGGCAATGGCGGCAACCCCCAGTGTCAGGCAGGCGAGGAAGATGCCGAAGCCGCGGACACCGCCGCGCAATTCGCGGCGGGCGAAGCGCAGCGCCAGTGTCAGCGCCCTCATTCGGCGGCGTCCCGCGCCGCGTCGGGGTCGAGCCGGCCGTCGCGCAGCCGCACCACCCGGTCGCAGCGGGCGGCGAGCTCGGGCGCATGGGTCACCAGCACCAGCGTGGCGCCATGGCGGTCGCGCAGCGCGAAGAGCATGTCCATGATCGCGCGCCCGTTGGTTTCGTCGAGATTGCCGGTGGGTTCATCGGCCAGGAAAATCTGCGGTCGCGGGGCGGAGGCGCGGGCCAGCGCCACCCGCTGCTGTTCGCCGCCCGATAGCTCGGCCGGGTAATGGCCGGCGCGATGGGCCAGGCCGACCGCCTCCAGCTCGGCCTCGGCCCGGGTGAAGGCATCGCGGTGGCCGGCCAGTTCCAGCGGCGTCGCCACATTTTCCAGCGCGGTCATGGTGGGGATCAGGTGGAAGGATTGGAACACCACCCCCATGTGATCGCGGCGGAACCGTGCCAGGGCATCCTCGTCCATCGCGGTCAGGTCATGGCCCAGTGCGGCGACGCTGCCGCCGGTGGCCCGCTCCAGCCCGCCCATCAGCATCAGCAGCGACGATTTGCCAGAGCCGGAGGGACCGATCAGGCCCAGGGTTTCGCCTGCCGGAACGCTGAGGCTGATGCCATGCAGGATATCCACCCGACCTGCATTGCCATTCAGCGATAAAGCCGCATCTTTGAGCGAGAGGATCGGGTCGGGCATCGGCAGGTCCTGAGCAGCGGGCGGTTTCTTGGGATATGGAGCGCGGGACTGAATGTACAAGTTTGTCATGGCATTGATCCTGACCTTTTGTGGCGCGTTGGCCACGGCGCAGGCGGTGCGGGCCGAGGTCACGGTGGCCGCCCTCGGCGACAGTCTGACGCAGGGCTACGGGTTGCCGGAGGCCGATGGCTTCGTGCCGCAGATGCAGCGCTGGCTGCGGGCAGAAGGCGCAGAGGTGGTGCTGATCAATGCCGGGGTCTCGGGCGATACCACGGCCGGTGGCGCCGCCCGGGTGGACTGGACGCTGAGCCCGGAGGTTGATGCGATGATCGTCACGCTGGGCGGTAACGATATGTTGCGGGGGATCGATCCGGCCGTCTCGCGCGCCAATCTGGATCGGATCCTGGCCGCTGCGGACACGGCCGGGGTCAGGGTTCTGCTGATCGGGATGCAGGCGCCGGGCAATTACGGGCCCGAGTACAAGGCCGCTTTTGACGCGATGTACCCCGAGCTTGCCGCGGCGCATGGGGCGCTTTACGCCGAGAGCTTCTTTGCCGGGCTGACCGGAGAGAGCGGCGATCCGGCGGCGCTGGGGCGCTTCATGCAGGCCGATGGCATCCATCCCAATGCCGAGGGCGTCCGGCGGATCGTGGCGGCGCTGGGGCCCAGGGTGCTGGAGCTGGTGGGCGCGGTGGAATGAGCCGGGAACAGGGTCGCTGAGACGAAAACCCCCTCCCGGGCGGGCCGGAAGGGGGCGAAATCTGCAGACCTCGGGGCGGGCCTCAGTTCAGCGCGCGCTCCGACGGGTCGGGCCGTGATTTAGGCCAGGACCAGGTTGACTGCCGATTCACGGCCGTCGCGGCCGGATTGCAGATCGTAGGTCACTTTCTGGTTGTCGGCCAGGCCGGTCAGGCCCGAACGCTCAACGGCGGAAATGTGCACGAACACATCCTTGCCGCCGTCTTCCGGTGCGATGAAGCCATAGCCTTTGGTCGAGTTGAACCATTTGACGGTGCCGTTTGCCATCGTCGTTTCTCCTGTTTAAGTCTCTGCCCGCAAAATGCGACAGCTCGGCTCGGTCGTAGCAAGATCGAAGACTGAGCCTTGTGGTAGGAGCAGTAGAGTCGATAGCGTAACGTTGCGCCCGATAGATGGAACGCGAGATGATGTCACGCAAGGGGGCAGTGCCGCGATTTTCCCGGGCGTAGCAAATCCGCCGCAGAGTCTGTGCGTCAGAGCACGTTGACCACCGTGCCCAGCGGGACCCGTTCATATAGGTCGATCACATGGTCATTCAGCATGCGGATGCAGCCATTCGACCAGCTCTGTCCGATCGACTCGGGCTGGGTGGTGCCGTGGATGCGGAAATAGGTATCGACCCCGTTCTGGAACAGATAGAGCGCGCGGGCCCCCAGCGGGTTTTCCGGGCCACCGGGCTGGACATAGGTGTTGCCCTTGAACCGGCCATAGCTGCGCGGGTCGCGCTCGATCATCTCGTCGGTGGGGCGCCAGGTCGGCCATTCCCGCTTGGCGTCGATGGTGGCGGTGCCGGTGAACTCAAGCCCGGCCTTGCCGACGCCGACACCATAGCGGATCGCGGTTCTGGGCTCGGTCACCCAGTAGAGGTAATAGGAGCGCGGCAGGATCAGCATCTGGCCGGGCAGGAAATCTTTCCGGATGCGGACATATTGCGGCGTCGGGTCAAAGACCTGCTCCTGCGCCGGGGCGATTTCGGGCCACAGCAGCGGCAGCGCACCGGCGGCGCTGGCGGTCAGGGCGGTTGTCAGGAAGGAACGGCGGGTCTGCATGATCGGTCCTGGCGTGGTTTCTGGTTCCCCCACTATAGGGACGGAGGGCCCCGCCCGGTCAACGCCTTTGACGGCGCGCCGGGCGCTGTGGCCACGGGGATCAGCCGGGCAGCAGGCCGGCGGTCTCCATCGCTTTGAGGATCCGCGTCAGCCGGGCCTGTCGCTGGCCCATGGCGTGCAGCCGCATCGCCAGCCAGAAGGCGAAGAGCGCCCAGACCGGCAGGGCCACCCAGGCCAGTTGCATCAGCAGAGCGGCGGCCATGAAGAGGGTGGCGGCCATCAGATATTGTACTGACAGCCGGCGGTGGCGCCGCAGGTCGGTGTCGGGATCGTGCAGATGGGCCGCGATCCAGTCCAGATCCTCCTGGGTCAGCTCCATGTCACGGCGCCTCCGGCTGATCGTGTCGGGTGGCGATGCCGCGGTGGCGGATCAGGCGGGCGGCGGGTGACAAAATAGGCTCTGCCATGGTGAACCCCTTGGATAAATTGATGAACTAAGACTTTGGAATGCGGTGAGCCTGCGCGGGAGACAAGCGTTGCACAATGGGAAAACTCAGGCTTTTGTGTCAAACTTGACGATATCACCGGGGCCGGACGGACGTCTTGTCGGACTGGTCCGGCAGACTTATATGGTTTTGTGAATGTGTTTTCTGTCGAAAGGAACGGATCATGGCGGGCAAGAAACTAACCTGTCTGCACTGCGGCCAGCTGAACCGGGTGCCGGAGGAGAAGCTGATGGCGGGAGCCAAATGCGGCACCTGCGGCGAGGCGCTGCTGCCGGCCAAGGCAATCGAGGTCGATCCGGCGGTTCTGGCCAAGGCAGCAAAGAACGATGACTTGCCTCTGGTGGCGGATTTCTGGGCGCCCTGGTGTGGACCGTGCCGGATGATGGCGCCGGAATTCTCCAAGGCGGCGGCGAGCCTGGAGGGCAGGGCGCGGCTGGTGAAGCTGAACACTGAGGACCACCAGGCCGCCGGCATGAAATACGGCATCCGCGGCATCCCGACGATGGTGGAATTCGCCGGCGGGCGCGAGGTGAAGCGCCAATCGGGCGCCATGCGCGAGCCGCAGATCATCGGCTGGATCGGGGCATAAGCCGCTCTTCGCGGGGGACTCCTCAGCCTTCTCCCGGTCAGGGGAGCGGGGGGATCAGAAGCTGAGGGTGGTGATGATCCGGGCGGGCGCCAGCGGCGCGCCCTTGGCATCGGTCATCGCCCGCAGCCCGCGCAGGCCCGTGCCGGGGATCGCGGCCTCGGCCTGGGCGCGATGCGCGTCGCTGACCCGATCGGCGGTGCAGGCGCCTTCGGCCCGCCAGCGACTGTAGGAAATCGGTCCGGCCACGGCCCCCGCGATCACCTGCGGCGCCACATCGTTGGCGGCCACTTGGCCGGAGGCGATCAGCGCCTGGATCGCCTCGCCGATGATCTCGGCGCTTTCCTTGAATTCCATATCGGCAATGGCGCGCTCGGCCTGGGTCGGGGTGTCGTCGGTCAGGCAATGGCGCGCGACGAACAGCCAGTCGTGGATCATGTAGGCCGGCGCATAGCCCCAGGGGGAGAAGCCGTTGAACATCTGACCGGCGCGGGGGATCGAGCCGCCATCGGTATAGATCATCTCGGGCCGGATTTCCTTGGGTACGGCGCCGTCGCCCCGCACCAGCCGCAGCGGATCGCGCGGGTTGGGGACATAGACGAATTTTCCTGCGCCCTCGGTCGCCGATCCTTCCCCCACCCACATGACGAAGACGGTGCCCTTGATCTCCCCCTCCGGAAGGGCGTCGTAATCCACCCAGCCGCAGGCGGCGAGAAGGAGCGGGAACAGCAGGGAGAGGCGGCGCATGGGGAACTCCGGCGGTTTGGGAAATTGTGCCGGAGCGAGGGAGGTTTGGGAAGGGGCGCGTTTTGATTGAAACGGAGAGGGTCGCGGCTGGATGAGCCGGGCGAGGGCGGATCGTCTTTGACCCGGGAGCCGCAAAATGGAACGCCCGCCGAAAGGGGCGGGCGTTCCGGAGGCTACATCAGCGGCAGAATTACCGCGTGAATTTCTTGTACTTCAGCCGCTTGGGCTCCAGCGCGTCCGGTCCCAGCCGGCGTTTCTTGTCTTCCTCATAGGCGGTGAAGTCGCCTTCGAACCATTCCACATGGGCCTCGCCCTCAAAGGCGAGGATGTGGGTACAGATACGGTCGAGGAAGAAACGATCGTGCGAGATCACCACGGCGCAGCCGGCGAAATCGACCAGCGCGTCTTCCAGCGCCCGCAGGGTTTCGACGTCGAGGTCGTTGGTCGGTTCGTCGAGGAGGATGACGTTGCCGCCCTCCTTCAGCAGCCGGGCCATATGGACGCGGTTGCGTTCCCCGCCCGACAGCAGGCCGACTTTCTTCTGCTGATCGCCGCCCTTGAAGTTGAAGGCGGAGCAATAGGCGCGGGAGTTCATCTGGGCGTCGCCCAGTTCGATCACCTCGGCGCCGCCGGAGATCGCCTCCCACACGGTATCGTCGGCGTTCAGATCGTCGCGCGACTGGTCGACATAGGCCAGCTTCACCGTATCGCCGCATTCGACGGTGCCGGCGTCGGGTTGTTCCTGACCGGTCAGCATCTTGAACAGGGTCGATTTACCGGCGCCGTTGGGGCCGATGACACCGACGATGCCACCCGGCGGCAGGCTGAAGGACAGATCCTCGATCAGCTGCTTGTCGCCCATGTGTTTCGACAGGTGTTCGACCTCGATCACCTTGTTGCCCAGGCGCGGGCCGTTGGGGATGACGATCTGGGCGCGGGTGATCTTCTCGCGCTCGGACTGGTTGGCCAGGTCGTTATAGGCGTTGATCCGCGCCTTCTGCTTGGCCTGGCGCGCCTTGGCGCCCTGCCGCATCCAGTCGAGTTCGCGTTCCAGCGTCTTCTGGCGCGCCTTGTCTTCCTTGGCCTCATGTTCCAGCCGTTTGGCCTTCTGCTCCAGCCAGGCGGAATAGTTGCCCTCGTAGGGGATGCCGCGGCCGCGGTCGAGCTCCAGGATCCAGCCGGTGATGTCGTCGAGGAAGTAACGGTCGTGGGTGACGATCAGGATGGTGCCCTTGTAGTCGATCAGGTGCTGCTGCAGCCAGGCGATGGTCTCGGCGTCGAGGTGGTTGGTCGGTTCGTCGAGCAGCAGCATGTCGGGCGCTTCGAGCAGCAGCTTGCAGAGCGCGACGCGGCGGCGTTCCCCGCCCGACAGGGTGGAGACATCGGCATCGTCCGGCGGGCAGCGCAGCGCCTCCATCGACACATCGACCTGACTGTCGAGATCCCAGAGGTTCTGGCTGTCGATCTCGTCCTGCAGCTGGGCCATCTCATCCGCGGTCTCGTCGGAGTAGTTCATGGCCAGTTCGTTGTAGCGGTCGAGGATGTCCTTCTTGGCCTTCACCCCGAGCATGACGTTTTCCCGCACGGTCAGGTTTTCGTCCAGCTGCGGTTCCTGCGGCAGGTAGCCGACCTTGGCGCCCTCGGCGACCCAGGCCTCGCCGGAGAAATCCTTGTCGATCCCGGCCATGATCCGCATCAGAGTGGATTTACCGGCGCCGTTGACGCCGACCACACCGATCTTCACCCCGGGCAGGAAATTGAGATGGATGTTCTCAAAGCACTTCTTGCCCCCGGGGTAGGTCTTGGAGACACCCTGCATGTGGTAGACGTATTGATAGGCGGCCATCTGGTCAGCTCCGGCTTTGGGACATCGGCTTAGGTGTCTATCCAGTCGGCGGCCCAAGGGCAATATCCGGCTTGGCCGCGGCATCGCATTCCCTGCCCTGCCGAAGGGGGGAAAGGGCGGGCGCCGGAAAGGCGCGACGCAGTTCGGCAGGATGCGTCGAAGGAATGGGCATCTTCGGCGATTTGCCGCGCCAAACCGGCGGAAACCGGGTGCAGGGGTTGAAACCTGACTTGAATGCTCAGAAATAAGAGGCCGCGCCTATCGCGCAGAAGGAGAGACGTTCCATGTCCGCACAGACCCCGCCCGCCGCCGCGCCGTCGTCCATTCCCAACCTCAGACGCCCGGCGCAGAAACGCCCGTCGGCCCGGGTGGTGACCGTCGCGGACACGCAGCGGATCAGCCCCAATATGATCCGCCTGACCCTGACCGCGCCGGAGCTGGCGAATGTGCCGCTCGGCTGCGAGGGGGCGAACTGCAAGATCCTGCTGCCTGAGCCGGGGGAGGCGCGCGAGGCCTTTGCCGCCCGGTTGAGCGAGGGGCAGCGGCCGGTGACGCGGACTTATACAGTGCGCTACTGGCGGCCGGAGCTGCTGGAAATGGATGTCGATTTCGTCGATCACGGCGATGGCGGGCCGGCCAGCGCCTTCGCCCGGGCCGCCGAGCCGGGCGATTTCTGCGCGCTGGCGGGGCCGGGCCCGGCCAAGATCACCGATTTCGTCGCCGACTGGTATCTGGTCGCTGCCGATATGTCGGCGCTGCCTGTGGCTGCGGCGGTGCTGGAGGCGATGCCGCGTGATGCCAAGGGGATCGCGATCTTCGAGATCACCAGCCCCGAGGATCGTCAGGAGATCGATGCGCCGGAAGGGATCGAGCAGCATTGGCTGCTGCAGCCCGATCCGCATGTGCCCTCTACCGTGCAGGAGGAGATGATCCGCGAGCTCGACTGGCCGGCCGGCCGGGTGCAGACCTGCATCGCTGGCGAAAGCGGCGTGATCAAGGCGCTGCGGGGATTCCTGCATCAGGAGAAGGGGCTCGACCGGGGCGACACCTATATCTCCGGCTACTGGAAGATTGGCCTGGTGGAAGACGAGCACCAGAAGATGAAACGGGCCGAAAACGCCTGAGCGCCGATCCTCCGGTTTCGGCTGGACCGTCCGAAGCACGCGCCTTAGGGTCGCGCGCCAGAGGAGTTCGGGCATGAGAAACGGGTATCCCCCCGCCGCGCGTGGACAGGCTGTCGGTCTTTTCGGGGGATCCTTCGATCCACCTCATGCCGGCCATGTGCATATCAGCCGCGAGGCGCTGACGCGGTTCGGGCTGGACCGGCTGTGGTGGCTGGTCAGCCCCGGAAACCCGCTGAAGGCCGAGGGGCCGGCGCCGCTGGCCAGCCGGATGGCGCGGGCCCGCGCGGTGATGCAGGACCCGCGTGTCACCGTCACCGATATCGAGGCCCGGCTGGGCACCCGCGCTACCGCCGATACGCTCGACGCCCTGCGCCGGGCTTATCCCGGGGTGCGCTTCGTCTGGCTGATGGGGGCGGACAACTTGGCGCAGCTGCATCGCTGGCAGAACTGGCGGCGCATCATGGACAGCGTGCCAGTGGGGGTGCTGGCGCGGCCGGGCGACCGGATTTCGGCGCGAATGTCGCCGGCGGCTCGGATCTACCGACAGGCGCGGCTGTCCAGTGCCGACAGCCATCTGCTGGCGCGCGCCGCGCCGCCGGCCTGGTGTTTCGTAAACGTGCCGATGGTCGATCTCAGCTCGACCCAGATCCGGGCGGCAGGGGGCTGGCATCGCCGCCGTCCCGGCGTGGGGGAACCGCAGGACTAGGGCGGGGCTGCGCCGGAGTGTCCCGGAAAAACCCCATTCCGCCCGCTTGTCTGCCGCGATGAGCTGGGATTTTATGTCTGTCACGGGAGCAAGAGGGCCAGCGCAGGATGACGACAGACCGGGTTTCGAGACGGCAGCTTCTTGGCACTCTGGCGGCGGCGGTCGCCCTGCCTGCGGCGGCCACGGCGGGGCCTCCGGCGGTGTCGTTGCGACCGCATCTGCGGGCGGGGGATTTCGCGGCGCGGGCCGCCGGTGGTGCCGAGGGGCTGATCGCGCGGTCGGGTTTGCCGGGAGAGGTCGTCTGCGCGGTGGCCGATCCCCGCAGTGGCAAGATGCTGGAAAGCGTGCAGGGCAGCGAGGGGCTGCCACCGGCGAGTGTGGCGAAGATACTCACCACGCTCTACGCGCTGGAGCGGCTCGGGCCGGATTATCGTTTCGCCACCCGGCTGATCGCGACCGGCCCGGTGCAGAACGGCGTGCTGCAGGGCGATCTGGTGCTGGCGGGCGGCGGCGATCCGACACTGTCGACCGACGATCTGGCGCGCATGGCCGCGGAGCTGAAAGCCGCAGGCGTGCGGGAAGTGCGTGGCCGGTTCCGGGTCTATGACGGCGTGCTGCCCTTCGTTCAGAGCATAGATGAGAGCCAGCCGGCGCATCTGGGCTATAGCCCGGCGGTGTCCGGCATCGCGCTGAATTTCAATCGGGTGCATTTCCAGTGGGCGCCGGCTGGCAAGGGCTATAGCGTGGCGATGGATGCGCGCAGCGACCGGTATCGCCCGGAGGTGGCCATGGCACGGATGCGAATCGCCAATCGTCAGCTGCCGGTCTATACCTATGCCGATCGCGACGGGATCGACGACTGGACCGTGGCCCGTGCTGCACTGGGCAAGGGCGGGTCGCGCTGGCTGCCGGTACGCAAGCCGGCGGCCTATACCGGCGATGTCTTCCGTACCCTGGCGCGGGCCTATGGCGTGGTACTGCCGGCGGCGCAGGTCGGCCGCAGTCTGCCGGGCGGCACCGTGCTGATCACCCATCAGAGCGATGCGCTGCGCGATGTCCTGCGCCTGATGCTGAAGTATTCCAACAACCTGACCGCAGAGATGGTGGGCATGACCGCCAGCGCCAGCGGCGGCAAGACGCCGGATTCGCTGCGCGCCTCGGCGGCGGAGATGAACCGTTGGGCCGCCGACCGTCTGGGCATGAGCAACACCCGGATGGTCGATCATTCCGGCCTGGGCGATGCCTCGCGCATGACGGCGGGGGATCTGGTCTCGGCGCTGGTGCAGGTGCGTCGGCAGAATATCCTGCGACCGTTGCTGAAACCCTTCCCGATGCGGGATGCGCGCGGGCGGATCATGCAGAACCATCCGATCAAGGTCGACGCCAAGACCGGGACGCTGAATTTCGTCTCCGGTCTGGGCGGGTTCCTGACGGCGCCGAACGGCAGGGAGCTGGCCTTTGCCATCTTCACCGCCGATCCGGCGCGGCGGGCGCGGAGCAAGGACAGCGATCAGGAGATCCCGCAGGGCGCGCGCAGCTGGAACCGCAAGTCGAAGGCGCTGCAGCAGCAGCTGATCGAACGCTGGAGCGCGGTCTACGCCAGCTGAGGCGCTAACCCCGGCCACGCGCCTCGGGCCGGGGATACTCAGGTCAGGTGACGTTCAGGTCAGGTGACGGGCCCGGGCGCCGCGTTCGATGGCGGCGGCATGCAGCCGGTCGATATTCAGCTCATAGCGGATTTCTTCCAGCAGCCGCAGCTCGGTCTCGGCCAGGGTGCCATCGGCGGCGGCGACGTCGCAGGCCAGCGCATAGGCGGTTTCGAACAGCCGTTCCGGCAGGTCGCCGCGGATCAGCCCGAACAGCGCATCCAGCCCGTCCTCCTGCTCGAAGAGGTCGAAGACGATCTGCGACATCTGGTTGATCCGGTCGATATCGTATTCGGCGAAGACGGGCAGGTTGTTCACCGCGGCCTGGATCTTGACCAGTTCCACGGTGCGGATGTTCTCGTCCGAGGCGGAGACGGCGATCATCAGGGCAACAAGGCAATCCTGTGCGCTGAGCACGTGCTGTTCGGGGGTAGTCACTGGGAGATCCTCGGTTTTACGGGCGTTGCTGCTCAAAATATTGACGCCGCACCGCCAGCACAATAGGTAGCGGCGTCAGATCGCGCGGGGTGCGCGATCCTTCTTTTTCGGAGTTTGAAATGTCCAACCTGCGCGAAGCCGCCCTGGAATCGAAAGCCTGGCCTTTTGAAGAAGCGCGCCGGGTCCTCAAACGGTACGAAAAGAAGCCGCCGGAGAAGGGCTATGTGCTGTTCGAGACCGGCTATGGCCCCTCAGGTCTGCCGCATATCGGCACCTTCGGCGAAGTGTTGCGCACCACGATGATCCGCCGCGCCTTCGAGGTGATCTCGGACATTCCGACCCGGCTGATCTGTTTCTCCGACGACATGGACGGCATGCGCAAGGTGCCGGGCAACGTGCCGCATCAGGAGATGCTGCGCGAGCATCTGCAAAAGCCGCTGACCTCCGTGCCCGATCCCTTCGAGGAATTCGAGAGCTTCGGCCATCATAACAACGCCATGCTGCGCCGCTTCCTCGACACCTTCGGGTTCGAGTATGAATTCTATTCGGCCACCGAGTTCTACAAGTCCGGCCAGTTCGACCAGACGCTGCTGCTGGCGGCCGAACGCTATGACGACATCATGAAGATCATGCTGAAGTCGCTGCGCGAGGAACGGCGCCAGACCTATTCCATCTTCCTGCCGATCCATCCGGAGACCGGCCGCGTGCTCTATGTCCCGATGAAAGAGGTGAACGCCAAGGACGGCACCATCACCTTCGACGACGACGACGGGCGCGAATGGACCCTGCCGGTGACCGGCGGCAACGTGAAACTGCAGTGGAAGCCAGACTTCGGCGCCCGCTGGGCGGCGCTGGGGGTCGATTTCGAGATGTACGGCAAGGACCATTCGACCAATACGCCGATCTACGATGGCATCTGCCGCGCGCTCAGTGCACCGGCGCCGGAGCATTTCACCTATGAGCTGTTCCTGGACGACAAGGGGCAGAAGATCTCGAAATCCTCGGGCAACGGGATTTCGATCGACGAATGGCTGACCTATGCCTCGACCGAGTCGCTGTCCTATTTCATGTATCTGAAACCGAAGACTGCAAAGCGGCTCTATTTCGACGTGATCCCGAAGGCGGTGGACGAATACCATCAGCAGCTGCGCGCCTATCCGACGCAGGAGCCCAAAGCGCAGCTGAACAACCCGGTCTATCACATTCACAATGGCGATGTGCCGGCCTCGACGCTGGTGGTGCCCTTCGCGATGCTCTTGAACCTCGCTTCGGTCTCCGGGGCGGAGGACAAGGCGCAGCTCTGGGGGTTCATCAACCGCTATGCGCCGGAGGCCTCGGCTGAGACCCATCCCGACCTGGATCAGGCTGCCGGTTTCGCGGTGCGCTATTTCAACGATTTCGTGAAGCCGGAGCGGAGCTATCGCGCCCCCAGCGATCTGGAGCGTGAGGCGCTGGTGGCGCTGCGCGCCGATCTGGCAGCCTACGACGGCCCGGTCGAGGATGAGGCGCTGCAATCGCTGGTCTATGCGGTGGGCCGTGACCGGTTCGATCCGCTGCGCGACTGGTTCAAGGCGCTCTACGAGGTGCTGTTGGGCGCCAGCCAGGGGCCGCGCTTCGGTGGGTTCATCGCGCTCTACGGGGTCGAGGAAACCATCGCGCTGATCGACAAGGCGCTGGCGGGCGAGCTGGTCTGACCGCGACCTTCCTGCTGAATTGTTGCACGCGCCGGCCGCAAGGCTGGCGCGTTTCGTGTTCTGGGGGGCTGTCCCTAATGCGGCGCGCGCCGGTCTGAGCCTCTCTTAACCGGTCCTTCCTATCCCTTTCGCCGGCGGTCGCGGCGCGACCCGGGCCGCGGCGGATCAGGGAAAGGGATTTCGATGAACAAGGCAATCACCGAGGGTCTGGTATTGATGCCCGCCCCCTTCGCGGCAGGGTTGGATCTGTGGTCCAGCGGCAACGGCACCCCGGGGTCGGACACCTATGAGGACGCGCTGAATGCGGCCTATGTGGCGGCGGATCAGGATTTCGACGGCTGTCTGGAGCTGCAGAAGATCGATACCGTGCAGAAGCTGCGGTACATGACCGAAACGCCGATCTTGCCGGGCTGCTATCTACGGATCACCGTGCGGATCAAGGCGATCAGCGGCAATTTTCCCACCGTGCGGATTGCCGGCTGGGCGGGCGATCGCGGTGGCGATCATGTCGGCGGGTTGACCGAGACGGCGGCGGAGGTCGCGCTGACCAGCTATGGCGAGATTGTCGAGCTCTCCGCCATCGTCGGCACCGGCAACCGCGGCGGTGTCGACATGGTCTGGGGCATGGCGGTGGATCACGGTCATTTCGGGCTGGACCTGACCGGCGCCAACGGTGGTGTCGTGCGGATCGACGATATCGAGATCGTCGATATCACCGGCGTGTTCCTGCGCGATATGCTGAGCCAGGTGGACGTGCGCGATTATGGCGCGCTGGGGGACGGCATCACCGACGACAGCGCCGCCTTCGAGGCCGCCGATGCCGCCGCCGATGGCCGCCGGGTGTTCGTGCCCGAGGGCAGCTACTGGCTGGGCGAGACCGTCACGCTGGACTCGGAGGTGGTCTTCGAAGGGAGGGTGACGATGCCGACGGAGGCGATGCTGCTTCTGACCAAGGATTTCGATCTGCCGCGCTATGTCGCCGCCTTCGGGAGCGAGGAGATTGCTTTCCGCAAGGCATTTCAGGCGCTGCTGAACAATTCGGACCACGAGAGCCTGGACATGGGCGGGCGCAAGATCACCGTCACCGGGCCCATCGACATGCAGGCCGCAGTGCCCAACAAGACCGCCTATTCGACCCGCCGGGTGATCCGCAACGGCCAGCTGGAGGCGGTGGAGAGCGCGGCCTGGGACACCGAGGTGGTGACCTCGAGGGCGACCTATGCCACGGAGGATCCCAAGCGTCTGACCGACGTGGACAATGTCGCCAATATCCCGATCGGCGCCCTGGTGGAGGGCAATGGTGTCGGCCGTGAGGTCTATGTCACCGACCGCCGCGTCGGCGCTGGCGAACTGACGCTGAGCGGGCCGCTCTACGATGCGGCGGGACGGCAGAGCTATACCTTTCGGTCATTCAAATACCTGCTGGATTTCAGCGGTTTCACCAATTTCAGCAAATTCTCCCTCTCCGATGTGGAGCTGCAGTGCGAGGGGCTGTGCAGCGCCATCCGGCTGGCCCAGACCGGCACCACCTTTCACCTGCGCGACTGTTTCATCTCGCGCCCGAAGGACCGCGGCATTACCTCGATCGCGACGGGCTGTCAGGGGATGCTGATCGACCGCTGCAATTTCCTGTCGGCGGAAGGATCGCTGACGGTGGAGGAACGCAGCTCCATCGCGCTGAACGCCAATGCCAACGACGTCAAGCTGCGCCACAACCGGGCCGAGAAATTCCGCCATTTCGCCTTTCTCGCCGGCAGCAACAATGTGGTGATCGGCAATCACTTCTTTCAGGGCGACGGCGAGGCCGACGGCGTGCGCACCGCCGGCATCATCTTCGCCCAGACCTATTGCAGCTCGACGCTGGTGGGGAACTATGTCGACAACTGCCATATCGAATGGACCAACGAACAGGACCAGATCCCGGACTTCGTCAGCGGCTATTCCTTCAGCGCGATGAACATCACCGACAATATCTTCCTGTCGGGGCGGGTCGCCTCCTGGTTCAGCTATCTGGTGGTCAAACCCTATGGCGCGGGGCATTTCCTGAACGGGATGAACGTGTCCGGGAATATGTTCCGCAGCATCAACGGCAGCATCGACCGGGCAGAACGGGTGGATGACAGTTTCGCCACGCTGGATTTCAGCAAGACCAAGAACGTGACCTTTGCCGGCAACAGCTTTCATGCGGTGAATGCGCAGGTGATGAACCCGCTCCGGGTGCGGCACAATCAGCCCAGCGTCGCCAGCAGCTGGACCATCGACCCCGAGGGAGAGCTGCCCTTCGGGGCCGAGGCGCGCGGGGTCGATTCCATCGTGGCGCTGGATCATATCCGCACCAGCGGCAGCACCGAGGTTTTCGAGATGCCCTATGTGCTGCTGCGTCAGGGCAGCGACAAGGACAAGGTCAAGCTGGTCTGGTCGCAGGCGCTGAGAGGTGAGGTGGCACTGAGCCTGCGGATCGATACCTGACGCGGGGCGCGCGCATGCGCTCGGGGCAGGGGGCTAGTCGCGGGCCGCCAGCCCCATATCCGCGGGTGTGAGGTGAAAGGCCCGGCCGAAGCCGCCGTTCAGCAGCCCCTTCTGCACGCTGAAGAGCGCGAAGCTGAAATCGGCGAAGCCGATGTAGAGCTGCGCCTTGGGGTGGGTGGACAGGTAATGCCGTGCCAGCCGTGCGTAGTCGGGATCGTCATGCGCGACGAAGCGGGCCCGTGCCAGAAGCGTCAGCCGGGGGTGGGTGAGCGGATCGCCGCGGGAACCGGGCTCTCCGACCAGAAGTGAGGCGGCGGGATCGGCCCTCAGGGCCCGGGTATGGGCGGCGAGGTCGGAGATCAGCGTCAGCGGCGTACCCTCGGGCGAGAGGCCGAAGGCCACCCGCGTCACCATCGGCCCGCCTTCGGGCAGCTGGACGGCCAGGGCGGCGATCCGCGCCGCGCTGAGCAGGTCGCGGGCCAGCGCGCGGGCCTCGTCATCGGTGGGGCGGATCGGATCGGGCTTTGTCGTCATGGGTCTGTCCTAGCCTCTGACGCGGAGGGGGGCCAGCCCCCCGGCCCGCGGCCGCCCCCCGGGATATTTGCAGCCAGAAACAGACGGTGGGGTGAACGGCATCCCGGAAACGCTCCGGAGGAGCGAGTCAGCCGCGAACGGGCGGACCCCGGAAGGCGTCCCTTCCTTCCACCGTGGCCCGGAGCGACCGGGAGAGGCTGCTCAGAACCGCTGCCAGAGGCCGATTTTCAGCCCGAGCGTCTGGTGGCCGGCGGATTTGCGTTCGAGGCCGATATGCCAGGTGCGCCGGTTCGGGGCGTCGATCAGCAGGCCGGGGATCACCGCCCAGAGCAGCGGCTGGCCGGCGATATGGGCGGTTTCCACCTGCAGGATCGGGCGGATGCGGGCGGGGGCGGAGAGGCCGAGGGTGGCATCGAGCTTGTGGATCGGCAGGGCGTCGCCGAAGCGGCGTTCGCGGCTGAGGTCGACCGCCATCCAGCCCCAGGCGCCGCTCCGGGTGGAAAAGCCTCGCCCGGCCGAGAGGGTCAGGCGGTACATCGGGTGCCAGGTGCCCTGCCAGTGGTGGCCGCCGACGGCAGCTTCGGTGGCGAACTTCAGCCGTGCCCCGGGGCGCGAGAGCGGCAGCCGGGCGAAGAGCGTGGCATGGCCGGAGCTGCCCGGGCGCTGGTTCAGGTCGAGGCCGAGAGAGAGCCCCGGGCCGAGACCGTGATCGGCATAAAGCGAGATCTCCCGCGCCGCCAGCGGATCGCCGTGGCGGGTGATCGCGGTGAGCGAGACGAAGGTCTCCCCCTTCTGCCGCAACCAGGCGCCGGCGATGGCGGGGAAAGGGCAGAGCAGAAACCAGAGAACCGTGAAACAGACCAGACAGCGCATGGGGCACCTCGGGTTCCAGCCTGTCGTGCGATGGTTAACGAATCCTTTAGGCGTGACGTGGCCGGTGGATTTCCCTGTCGTCCCACCGGGCGGCGGTGCGATTCCGATTGCGCTGGCGGTTCAGCCGCCTATCCTGCGGTGCAGCGTTGAGGCGAGGGCAGAATGGGATATGTGATTACCATCGCGCAGCAGAAGGGCGGTGCCGGCAAGACCACGCTGGCGGTCAATCTGGCGGTCGGTTTCGCCAAGGCGGGCAAATCCGTCGCGCTGATGGATACCGATCCGCAGGGCAGTGCCGGGCGCTGGTTCATGGCGCGGCTGGAAGACCGCGACGGCACGCCGGATCTGGATTTCTCCACCGCGTCGGCCTGGGGCGTGACCTATGAGGTGCGCAAACTGGCGGATGCGCATGATATCGTGATCATCGATACGCCACCGAAGGCAGACAGCGATCTGCGACCGGCGCTCCGGGCGTCTGATCTGGTGCTGGTGCCGGTGGCGACCTCGCATCTGGATCTCTGGGCAGTGGAAGTGGTGCTCTATCTCGCTGGGCGCGAAAGCAAGCCGGCGATGATCGTGATGACCCGCAACCGGCCGGGCACCCGGCTGGCCGGGGAGGTGGCGCAGAAAGCCTCCGAGCTCGAGGCGGATGTGGCGGAGGCCTCGATGGCCAACCGTGTCGTCTATGCCGAGACGCTGGGCCAGGGCAGGGCCGCGCTGGAGGCGCGCAAGGGGCCGGCACATGACGAGGTCAACGCGCTGGTGGCGGAAGTGCAGGCAGTGCTCGACCGGCTGTGACGATGTGCTAGCATGGGGCTCCGTCCGAGCAGCAGGAGGAGGAGCCGATGCCGACGATTTCCCGCGATTCCGGAGGTCAGACCGTTCTGACCACGTTTGAGACCACGCCGGGCACCTGTCAGGATTTGCTGGAGGCGCTGACCGAGGCCTATGAGGCGTTCATTTCCAAGCAGCCCGGGTTCATTGCCGCCGGGCTGCATGTGAATGACGCCCAGACCCGGATCGCCAACTATTCGCAATGGCAGCGGCGGGAGGATTTCCAGGCCATGCTGCGCACGCCGGAAATGCGCCGGCGCAACCGGGCCATCAACGATCTGTGCAAGAGCTTCGAGCCGGTGATGTACGAGGTTGCGGCGACCTTCGGCTGAGCGATCCCCGCTGGCCATGCGGGCGCCTGCCGCCGGGTCGGTGCCCGCCTCCGGCGCTGGCGCGGGCGGAATGTCTGGATCAACGGGTCCCGATCTGCATAGACTGCCGGCATCGCACCGGGGCACCGCTCTCGGTCGCCGGAGCCGGTGCGACCGTTCCGTGATATGGATCAAGGCCCCGCGGCCGGAACCGCCGCAGACTGATGGGGTGTGAGAGGAGGCTTGCCATGTATCACAATATTCTCGTTCCGATCGCGTTCGACGCTGACCGCGACGTGACCGCGCCCCTGAAGCTGGCGGAGCTTCTGGGGACGCCGGATGCCAAGGTCACGCTGCTGCATGTGATCGAACATATCCCGTCCTATGCGATCTCCTACGTGCCGGAGAACTATCTGATTGAGGCGCGCCGGGCGATCGAGGGGGAGCTGCATGATCTTGCCGCCGGTCTGCCCAATGCCACCGGGCTGGTGATCGAGGGCCACTCCGGCCGGTCGATCCTGGAATGGGCGGAGACCAACAAACCCGATCTGATCATCATCGCGTCGCATCGGCCGGGGATGCAGGATCTGCTGCTGGGCTCGACTGCGGCGCAGGTGGTGCGGCACGCGCGCTGTGCGGTGCATGTGGTCCGATGACGCGGCTGCTCAGCGCTCTGGCCCTGATGGCGGCGCTGCCGGCGGCGGCCGATCCTGTGGGGATCACCCGGGACATGAGCGCGGTCACCGTGCCGCTGCCTGGCGGCGGCAGCGCGGTGATCTCCCGCGAACAGGACAACGAGCACCGGATTGACGGGGACTGGGCGCGTACCTCGCGGGCCTGCCCGCCGTTCTGCATCCAGCCGATCACCCCGGCACCCGGGGTCACCCCGATCGGAGAGCTGGAGTTGATGGCGATGCTGCAGGACCCGGAGGCAATGGTGGTCGATGGCCGCGTGCGGCGCGATTTCGAGGGCGGCTCGATCCCTGGTGCGGTCAATATCCCCTATACCGAGGCGGCCGACCGGCTGGACGAGTTGGGCTGCGAGATCGATTTCGACGGGTTCGACTGTGAGAACGCCCGTCCGGTGGCACTCTTCTGCAACGGCTCCTGGTGCGGACAGTCGCCGACGGCGGCGCGGCGGATGATCGAGGCCGGCTATCCGGCGGAGAAGATCTTCTATTATCGCGGGGGGATGCAGGCCTGGCGGCTGCTGGGGCTGAGCGTGACGCAGTAGCCTCGGTTGCCCCGTCGGGGGCCTGCCCTGGCGGCGCAAGCAGCGGGATGGAAATCAACCGCTGAAAATCAATTGGCGGGGCGCGAGGTGGAGGGCGCGCCCCGCCTTCCGGGCCTCCTGTCGGAGGGGGTCCCGAAGGCCCGGAAGAAACTCTGACCTCAGAAGAAGCCGAGTTTGTTGGGGTTGTAGCTGACCAGCATGTTCTTGGTCTGCTGGTAGTGATCCAGCATCATCTTGTGGGTTTCGCGCCCGATGCCGGATTGCTTGTAGCCGCCGAAGGCCGCATGGGCCGGATAGGCGTGATAGTTGTTCACCCAGACGCGGCCGGCCTCGATATGACGTCCGAAGCGATAGGCGCGGGTGCCGTCACGGGTCCAGACCCCGGCGCCGAGCCCGTACATGGTGTCATTGGCGATCGCCAGCGCCTCTTCCTCGTCCTTGAAGGTGGTGACCGAGACCACCGGGCCGAAGATTTCCTCCTGGAACACACGCATCTTGTTGTGGCCCTTCAGGATCGTCGGCTGGATGTAGAAGCCGTTCGACAGCTCACCGTTGAACCGTGCCGCATCGCCGCCGACCAGCACCTGGGCGCCTTCTTCGACACCGATGGTCAGGTAGGACATGATCTTGTCCTGCTGTTCCTGGCTGGCCTGGGCCCCGACCATGGTTTCGATGTCGCGGGGATCGCCTTGCTTGATCGCTTTGACGCGGTCGATGCAGCGGGCGATGAACTCCTCGTAGATATCTTCCTGGATCAGCGCCCGGCTGGGGCAGGTGCAGACCTCACCCTGGTTGAAGGCGAAGAGCACGAAGCCCTCGACCGCCTTGTCGAGGAAGGCATCGTCCTGCGCCATCACGTCGGAGAAGAAGATGTTCGGGCTCTTTCCGCCCAGCTCCAGCGTCACCGGGATCAGGTTGACGGTGGCCGCCTCCATGATCTTGCGACCGGTGGCGGTGGAGCCGGTGAAGGCGATCTTGGCGATACGGGGGGACCGGGCCAGCGGCGCGCCGACTTCGGCGCCATAGCCGTTGACGATGTTCAGAACGCCGGCCGGCAGCAGATCGGCGATGGTCTCGATCAGCACCATGATCGCGGCCGGAGTCTGTTCGGCGGGTTTCAACACGATGCAGTTGCCGGCGGCCAGCGCCGGGGCCAGTTTCCAGGCGGCCATCAGGATCGAGAAGTTCCAGGGGATGATCTGGCCGACGACGCCGAGCGGCTCGTGGAAGTGATAGGCGACGGTGTCGGCGTCGATCTCCGACATGGTGCCTTCCTGGCTGCGCAGCACCCCGGCGAAATAGCGGAAGTGGTCGACCGACAGCGGGATGTCGGCGGCCATCGTCTCGCGGATCGGCTTGCCGTTGTCCCAGGTCTCAGCGGTGGCGATCAGTTCGAGGTTTTCCTCGATCCGGTCGGCGATCTTCAGCAGGATGTTCGACCGTTCGGCGGCGCTGGTCTTGCCCCAGGCATCCTTGGCGGCATGGGCGGCATCCAGGGCCAGCTCGATATCGGCGTCGTCGGAACGGGCGACTTCGCAGACCTTGGCCCCGGTGATCGGGGTGACGTTGTCGAAGTAGCGGCCATTCACCGGGGCGACGAACTGGCCGCCGATGAAGTTGTCGTAGCGGGATTTGAAGGGCGAAGCGTATTGGCTTTCGACCTGAGTCATCTCATTCATGGGTGGTCCTCCTGACCGTCCGGATCCTCCATCCGGGCGTGGAACGACCATGCGTGTCGGGGATGCGCTTGTCAGCCGGGGCAGGGGCGAGAGACGGGCGAACCTGTCTCACTGCTGAGACAGGTAGGGCGGATTATTCGCCGATGCCCAGCCGCTTCATCCGGCGATAGAGGGTGGCGCGGCCGATTCCCAGCGCCCGCGCGGCCTCTGAGACATTGCCCTCGGCCCGGGCCAGTGCCCGCAGCACCGCGGCCCGTTCGGCTTTCTCGAAACCGCGCGCCTCGTCCTCGCGGCCGAACAGGTCCGAGGCCGGCCTGGGTTTCAGATCGCCCGAGGGTTCCAGTCCGAAGGCGCGGCGGGCGCCGCGGGTGGCGCCGATCACCAGATCGTGGGAATCGATGGCCAGCAGCGCCGCGTCCTCGTTCTCGGCGGTGACGATGCGCGCCTTGGGAAAGACGGCCCGGAACACATCCGCCTCGATGGCGCGGGCGGTCTGGGCGACGGTGGCGGCGATCAGCCGGTTGAAGCCCTCGGTCTGGTCGGCCCGGGCCGAGGACACGTCGAGCGCCCCCAGCAGGGTGCCATCGGGGCCGAAGATCGGCGCGTCCATGCAGCTCATGCCGATGTTGCGCAGAAAGAAATGCTCGTCGCGGTGGATGGTGACCTGGCGTTTCTCGGTCAGGCAGGTGCCGATGCCGTTGGTGCCCTCGGCGGCCTCGCTCCAGTCGGCGCCGGACCACAGCCCCCAGTCCTGAAAGATCGCCGCATCGGCGGCCGCGCAGCGCTGGTCCAGCACGATACCGTTTTCATCGGTCAGTACCACGCCGCAGCCGGAATTGCCGACCAGCCCAAACAGCTGGTCGATCTTCGGCCCGGCGACCCGCAGGAACCGGTCAAGCGCTTCTCGGCGCTGCGACAGGGCGCTGTCGTCGACCCGTTCGACCGGGCGAACCGCAGCCGGATCCAGCCCATGGCGCTCGATCGACCGCCGCCAGGAAGCCGCCAGAGGAGACCGCGCCGCCGCCGTGGGCGACTGCGCCGTTTCGATCACGCGATCGATATGCTGATGCCTGGTTTCTATGTCCGGCCCTCCCGGCTCCGCACTCTAATCACAGCGGATCGATCTGGCAAATCACGTTTCCGCAGCGGCAGGCGGATGCTGGGGCGTGAAAACTGGCGATCCCAGAAGGAAATCAGGGATTGCCAGAAAAACAAAGGGCTACAAGCCCCGGGCCGGGACACGAGGCTGGGGAGGGGGGCTAAGAAGATCAATGGGTTGCCCAACGGTTCGGGACACAAACCGACGGCCCGTTTCGGGGATCTGATTAAGCCGACCCACAAGCGCATGTCGCGGGTTCTGGGCTACAGCCTGACGCTGGGCGATGCCGAGGGCTGGGCCGTTTTCAGTAAGGTTGCGGCGTTGCGTCTGTCCGACGAAGAGCGGGCGGCACTGGCCTATGCAGTACTCAACTCCCTTTCCCCCGAGCAGGCCGCCTTGGTTGCGGCTGCTTCCATGCGCCGGGCAAGTGTGCCGCTGCCGGCCTTCCTCGGGGGGATGGAGGACGCCAGATATTGGGCTGCCCTTGCCTCCCGCTGTGAGCTGAAAGCCTATGCTCTGGCCGCCTATGACGCGATGAGCGCCAAGGATCAGGCCGCTTTCTTCCGTCACATCGGCGAAGTGGAGATTGCGGCATGAGGATGCTTGTGAACCGGGAAGCGCCGGCCTCCCTGCCGTTCGATCTGGCCGCCGTAAAGCTGCACATGCGGGTTGATGGTGCCGAAGAGGACGCCGCGATCACCAACATGGGGCGGACCGCTGCGGCTGAATTCGAGCAGCTGGCTCAGGTCGCGCTGCTGACCCAGACCGTTCAGCTGACGATCATCGCCCCGGAAGGCGGTAGCCTGCTCTCGCTGCCCATCGGGCCGGCACAGGTCGAGAACGTACCGGCTGTGGCTATCGACGGAGTGGCCTTCACCGATTTCGATTTCATCGGCGGGGGGCATCCGCTGATCATCTGGGGCGACAGCTACGCAGACCTGAGCCCGGAACTGATCGTGGTTGAGTATCAGTCCGGGTTCGGCGCAGCTGCCAGCGACATTCCGGCAGAGATCGCCCAAGCGATCATGGATCAGGCTGCGCTGCACTATGATGGCCGGTCGCCGATGGATGCCGAGAGCCTGACCTCCTCGCCGCACATGGCCCGGGCTGCGGCCCGCTATAGGGGGGTGCAGCTGTGACGGAGCGCGAGCTGGACGAGATCCTGACCCTTCATTGGCCGGCTGTGCTCCGCTGCGCGATGACCAATGGCGATGAGTGGATCAAGGGCTTCGCCCGCTCCATCGCGCGCCACGGTAAGCGCCCCACTCCCAAGCAAGAGCAGATCATGCGCCGGCTTGTGATCGAGCTGCGTAGCGCGCCTGAGGGCGATCTGGAGGTGATTGAGAGGTGAGAAAGTGGCGACCCTGCGCGCCACCCCAGACGCAGGGCCGATGTGGTGGAACGGGTTAGCAACGGTGGCTCCACATCGGAAAGCCTACCACGGGCGGGATCACAGGCAAAGGGCAGTCCGCAAGGTTGAGGTCCGATCCCCGGCGCAGCGTTCATGCGTCGCAAGCAGCAACCGACCGACTGGCAGGAACGCACGACCAGTTGGGCCCAAAGCGATGGACCGGCTCCGTTGAGCAGGATCTTCACGCAGAGGGCATAGGGACTGCCGCGCCTCGCCGCGTGGGCAGTCGTCCTATGCCCTTCGCTCCGAACCTCACCATTGAGCAGGTGGGGACAGACTGACGGTTGAACAAAGAGATACGCGGACCCGGAAGTCGGCTGGTTCGGCATAGAGCTGTTCCACCTGGCGCAGGGCGAGCTCCCGGTCCGCCACCGGAACAGAGGGGGAGTGTCCGAAAAAATCCCGTCTACTTGGAAACCGGAGGGGGAACCTTCCTGTGCGCAAAGTCGAAATTGAATACAAAAAGCCACTTAGGGAAGTTAGGTGTTCAGTCTCGGCATCTGGTGGATCGGGCCGACGATGAATCTGTCCGGCTCTGGAGGCCAAACTTTGCAGACATATTCGTAAGGCGTGAGGCCGCCCAGGGTCTTGAGCCTGCGAGAGCGTCGTCGCCTGGCGCCTGATGACGATCTCGGGCATCGGTCCGTTGATTGTCACGGCTACTCAACAGTTACACAACCTTTGATAGATCGGCCACAGAGGCCGTAGGGTAAATCCGTCCGGGGAAAGGGGAACTCTGATCTTTATCCGATTCGCTCAACAAAGCCCCTCTGTCGGCTCAAGTCGCATGCCTGAAATCTCTTGACGGCGGGAGACCCGTTACCGAAGTTCTGAGCATAGATTATCCCAGAATCTGTCCAAGAGATGGAAGTAGCTCAAACTTCTCGAAACGTCGATAGAATACGAACGGGGGGCGACGATGCTATGCACCGCCGCTCCGCCCGCAACCGTCAGAGTTCGAGCGTGACCTTGCCGCGCGGATTCGAGCAGCAGGCGAGGATATAGCCTTCTTCGATCTCTTCCTCGGTGATGCCGCCGTTGTGCACCATATGGACCTCGCCCGAGAGCTTCTTGGTCTTGCAGGTGCCGCAGACACCGAAGGTGCAGCCGGAGGGAATCGCGACACCGGCGCTGCGCGCGGCGCTGAGCACGGTCTCGGTTTCCGGGCAGGACTGCGACACGCCGGAGATGTCGAAGATGACCTCTGCCATGACGTCTTCCTCGGGGAGGTCGTCGTCCGGCACCGGCAGTTCGATCAGTTCCGGTCCCGGCGTGCCGGGCGCGTGGAAGCTTTCCTGATGATAGTGGTCCATGTCGAAGCCGAGGCCGGCCAGAGCCTCGCGCACCGCCTGCATGAAGGATTCCGGACCGCAGCAGAATACTTCCCGCTCCAGGTAGTCGGGCGCCATCAGACCCAGCATCAGCTGGTTGAAATGGCCCTGAAACCCGGTCCAGGGCTGGAATGGATCGGGTCGGTCGACGACCCATTTCAGGTCCAGACCGGCAATCCGCGTCGCCATATGCTCAAGCCGCCGCTTGAAGATGATGTCCGACGGCCGCTTGGCACAGTTTACGAAGACGATGTCGCAATGGCCGCCGAGATCGTAGATCTCAGTGGTCATCGACATCATCGGGGTGATGCCGGAGCCGGCCGAGATGAACAGATACTTCTCCGCCGGGCTCTTGGCCGAGGTGAAATGGCCGGTCGGCCCGGTCGCCTTCAGTTTCATCCCGGGCTTCAGATTCTCGATGATCCAGCGGACCCCGATGGAATCGGACTGCGCCTTGATGGTCACGGTCAGCGATTTCGGCCGCGTCGGCGACGAGGAGATGGTGAAGGTCCGGTAGAGCGGCCCGCCCGGCACCGGCAGTTCAAGGGTGATGAACTGGCCGGCGTCGAAGATGAACGGACGCCGTGAGGGGGCCTGAAAACAGACGGTGACCACATTCTCGGTCTCCGGCAGGATCGACACGCACTCCAGCATCTCGTCGTCGGTCCAGGGACCGGCGGGTACGACTTGGGTTTTCGCCATCCCGGATTACTCCGCCGCCAGGGTTTGCGGGGCGTGGGTGCTGCGCATCCGGTCGAGATACCAGTTCACGAACTGCAGCACGCCATCTTCGTGGGTGGTGGAGTAGGGTCCGGGTTCATAGGCCGGGGAGTTGATGCCCTGCTGGTTGTCTTCCACCACGCGGCGATCCTCGTCGTTGGTGTGGGTCCAGACCCGGGTCAGGTTCTCCAGATCGTAATCCACGCCCTCGACGGCGTCCTTGTTGACCAGCCAGGTGGTTTGCACCTCGGTTTCCTGCGGCCCGATCGGGGTCACCCGGAAGGTGATCGAATGGTCGGTCAGGAAGTGGTTCCAGGTGGTCGGATAGTGGAACAGCAGCAGCGTGCCGGCATCCAGCGTCGGCACCTGGCCCAGACGTTTCTGCACCGCGATCTTGCCGTTGATGGTGTAGCTTTCGGCGCCGTCGAGCAGCGGCATCCGGGCGACGCGATACTGGCCGTCCTGCGCCATGCGGAAGCGCGACGGAGCGCCGGCGGCTTCCATCCGGTTGAAATGGGTCTCGACCTTCTCGGGGAAGGTGCCATCGGGGTTCACCCCGGTGATCGAGGGATCTTCGGGATAGGTGCGGCACAGGTCGGGGTGGTTGCCGGCGCAGTGATAGCACTCGCGGTTGTTTTCCCAGACCAGTTTCCAGTTGCCCTTCTCGATGATCGTCGACTGATGGGCGACCTTGGCGTTGGACAGGTCGTGCACACCCAGATAGGGGCGCACGGTCTCGGCGAAGGCGTCGAAGTCGGGCGCGTCCTCGGCCAGGCAGATATAGACCAGACCGGCCACATCGCGGCACTGCACCGGCTTCAGCCCGTGTTTGGTGGCGTCGAAATCGGCGGCCATGTCGCGGGCCCAGATCAGCCGGCCGTCCAGGTCGTAGGTCCACTGGTGATAGGGGCAGGTCAACTTGGCGACGCGGCCCTTGGTGGCCGAGCAGATCACCGAGCCGCGGTGACGGCAGGTGTTGTGGAAGGCGCGGATTTCGCCCTGGCCGTCGCGGATCACGATCACGTCGTAGGCGCCGATTCGCAGCCGCTGATAGCTGCCGGTCTTGTCCAGCAGGCAGGCCGGGAAGGCATAGAGCCATTCGCGGTAGAAGATCGCCTCGAGGTCGGCCTCGTAGATCTCGGGCGAGGTATAGAACGGCTGCTGCAGAGCATGTCCGGGGCGGTGATGTCCGATCAGCTCGGAAAGCGGGGCGGTCTGGCTTGCCATGGCGGAACTCCTGTCGCGCGAGGGGGAATTGGCCGGCACGAAGCCATCGCGCGGGGGTGTTTGCAATTGCCAAAAAACTCATCTGAGTTTAGTTTGGCTAAACTCTCTTCGCGATTGTGTCATTAGCGACATCAGTTGTCTGAAAGCGACTACTCTATATGCGAAAGCCCTATGATCTACCCTCTTTAGGCGATCTGGCCTGCTTTGAAGCGGCTGCACGAAATTTAAGCTTCAAGCTGGCCTCATCCGAAATGAATGTCACTCCGGCGGCTGTGAGTCACCGGATCAAGGCGCTTGAGCAGGAATTGGGGCAACCGTTGTTCAACCGTCACTACCGGGGAGTCGAGCTGACGGAGGCGGGGGCGCTGCTGTTCGTGTCGTTGCAGCGCAGTTTCGAGGGCATCTCGGACAGTGTCGCGCGCATCCGCAGCCGGCATGACCGCACCGCGGTGGTGATCGCTGCCACCACCGCGATGAGCGGGCTGTGGCTGACGCCGCGGCTGGCGGCCTTCTGGAAGGCGCATCCGGGGGTGGCGATTTCCCAGGTCATCGAGGACAGCGGCCGGGCGCAGGGCGTGGACCTGAGCATTCACTATGGCGATCCGGCACTGGAAAGCGACGAGACCCGTGTGTTGTTCCACGACCGAATTCTGGCGCTGGGGAGCGCGCAGTTCGCGCAGACCTATGATATCCGCCAGATCGGCGATCTGGCGCAGGTGCCGCTGATCCGCATCCAGTCGGGCGCCAACGCCTGGACCGACTGGCCGGAATGGTTCGCCGCCCTGAACCGGCCGTCGCCGCACGGGCCGGAATTCTCGCTGAACAACTATCTGATCGCTCTGAAGGCGGCGGAGGACGATATCGGCGCGGTGCTGGGCTGGGAGGGGCTGTCAGGCAGCGCGCTCGACAGCGGGCGGCTGGTGCAGCTGGTGCCGGAGGCGATGGCTTCGCCCTATCCGTTCTATCTGCGCATTCACGGCCGCGCCTCGGCCAATGCCCGGTTGTTCGCCGATTGGCTGTCGGAAGAGGATCACGGGCTCTGAAACGCGAACCGCCGGCGACAGGGTCGCCGGCGGTCTGATGTCGGAGCCGCTCGCGGCAGCTTAGCTGCGCGGTTTCAGGTTTTCCGGATCGTAGAGCGGTTTGTAGCCGACGCCTACGACCTCGACCGGATAGGTCTCGTCGAAATAGGTGACCTGAAGCTTGCGGCCCTCCTGGCAATACGCCCAGGGCAGATAGGCCAGCGCGATGTTCTTGCCGATCGTCGGGCCATATGCCACCGAGGTGGTGTAGGACCGGCGGCCGAGCTCGTCGATCAACACTTCGCCGGTTTCGGGATCCATCACCGGCATGGTGGTGTTGGGATAGCGCTTGACCCCATTCTTGTCGGTGTTCTCGGTCATCACCAGGGTGCAGAGCATGGCGGGCTGATGCTCGCGCGCCTTGAACTCCACATGTTTGGCTTTGCCGCGGAAATCGGCTTCCTTGACCTTCGGCCGCGCCAGGGAGGCCTCGATCAGGTTGTACTGCGTGTTCAGATCGGCGTTCTGCAGCCGCAGGGATTTCTCCAGACGGCGGGAGTTGGCGTAGGTTTCGACACCCACCGCGATCACGCCGGTCGAGCGCAGCGCATCCCAGACGGCCAGGCCGTCCTCATAGCGCATGTGCAGTTCCCAGCCCTGTTCGCCGACATAGGAAATGCGGAAGGCAGAGACCGACTTGCCGGCGATCTCGATCGTCTTGATCGCGGCGAAGGGGAAGTTCTCCGCATCCAGCATATCCGGATCGGCAACCACCTTTTTCAGGTTTTCGCGGGCGTTCGGACCCCAGATGCCGATGGTGGTGAACTCCTCGGTCACTTCCTCGATGGTCACATCGAGACCGCGATCCTCGGCCATCCGCTTCATGTAGATCAGATCGCGGGGACCGGCGTCGGCCCCGTTCACCAGGCGGCAGCGGTCTTCCATGCGGAAGACGGTGAAGTCGGCGCGCACCATGCCCTCGTCATCGAGCATATGGGTATAGATACCCTTGCCGATGTTGTTGTCGCCGCCGATTTTCGCGGCGCAGAGATATTCCATCAGCGCGACATGGTCGGGACCGGAGATATCGGTCATGTGGAAGTGCGACAGGTTGATGATGCCGCAATCCGCGCTCATCTCCAGCTGCTCGGCGTTGGACACGCGCCAGAAGTGTCGGTTGTCCCACTCGGCCTCGCGCACCGGCACCTGATCGGCGTATTTCTCCAGCAGATGCTCGTTGGCGGCATAGCCGTGGGCGCGTTCCCAGCCGCCCAGCTCCATGAAGTGGCCGCCCAGCTCCACTTCGCGCTCGTAGAACGGCGAGCGGCGGACGTTGCGGCCCTTGGAGAAGGGTTCACGCACGTGAACCGGCGGGTTGTAGATCTTCTTCGCGGTTTCCCAGCAGCGGTCGTAGATGAACTCTTCGGTCAGCTGGAAATCGCTGAAGCGGGAATAGTCGATGCCGTGATGGTCGATATGGGTGCGCCCGTCGGTCATCCAGTCGGCGATCAGCTTGCCCATGCCGGGCGCGTCCTTGACCCAGATCGCCACCGCGTACCACAGCCCGCGCACCTTGCGGCTTTCGCCCATGGAGGGGCCGCCGTCGGTGGTGGTCTGCAGCAGGCCGTTGAACGAATGGCTTTCGTTGAAGCCGAGTTCCGCCAGAATCGGGGTCAGTTCCATCGCTTTTTCAAGCGGTTCGATGACGTCTTCCAGGACGAGATCGCGCATTGACGGCCCGAGGCGCGCCTGGCCTTTCTCGAGAATGTCGCGCGGGTGCACCAGACGCGGCTCTTCCTCGTAGTAATAGCCCCATTCGATCTGGCCGCCTTCGGTGGTTGCGGGATCGCCGGTGTCGCGCAGATAGGCGGAGTTGCCCTGGTCGCGCAGCAGCGGACGGCCGATTTCCAGCCCGGTGCCGGCGAACTCGTCATAGGGCCCGAAGAAGGTCAGCGGGTGGTCGACCGGCATCACCGGCAGGTCTTCGCCCACCATGTCGGCGATCAGGCGGCCCCAGAGACCGGCGCAGACGACGACATGGTTGGCCATGATCGTGCCGCGATGGGTCTTGACGCCGACGACGCGGCCATTTTCCTGGATCAGCTCCAGCGCCGGGGTGTTGGCGAAGGCACGCAGCTTGCCGGCCTTCTCGGCAGCATCCACCAGCTTGCCGGCGACGGTCTGCGAGCGCGGCACCACCAGGCCGGCGTCCGGGTCCCACATCGCGCCCTGGATCTGGTCTTCCTCGAGAAGCGGGAATTTCTCTTTCGCCTCGGCGGCGGAGATCATCTTCACCCGGGTGCCGAAGGCGCGGCCCGAGTCGCAGCGACGCTTCAGCTCTTCCATCCGCTCGTCATCGCCGACGCGGGCGACTTCCAGCCCGCCGATGCGGCTGTAGTGGCCCAGCTTCTCGTAGAAATCGACCGAGTAGACCGAGCTCCAGGTGCTCAGAAGATCGTGGCTCGTCACGTAGCAGAAGTCCGACGCGTGGCCGGTGGAGCCGATATCGGTCGGGATGGCCGACTTGTCGATACCGACGATATCGTCCCAGCCGCGCTCGATCAGATGATGCGCGACCGAAGCGCCGACAATGCCGCCGAGGCCGACAATGACGACATTTGCACGTTCAGGAAACGAAGACATGGGTCATTCCACTTATTCGAGAGGTTTGGTTTGCACAGTAATCTTGATCCGGCCGGGCGCTAAGGCTCAACCGGCATTCACCGCGCGGAAAACGACCGTTCGCCGCGCGGTGAGGCAGGGGCGGCCACAGACGCCCCCGGTGTGTTGGGGTCGGCCGTCACCCGGCCGGCTCAGAGCTGACGCTCGATTTCCGGCAGGATTTCGAACAGATCGCCGACGATACCGTAATCCGCCACCTGGAAGATCGGGGCTTCCTCATCGGTGTTGATCGCGACGATCACCTTGGAATCCTTCATCCCCGCCAGGTGCTGGATCGCGCCGGAGATGCCGCATGCGACATAGAGATCGGGGGCGACGATCTTGCCGGTCTGGCCGACCTGCAGATCGTTGGGCGCATAGCCCGAGTCGACCGCCGCGCGCGATGCGCCGACCGCGGCGCCGAGCTTGTCGGCCACCGGGTTCAGCAGCTCGCGGAACTTCTCGTCCGAGCCGAGCGCGCGCCCGCCGGAGACGATGATCTTGGCGGCGTTCAGCTCGGGCCGGTCGCTCTGCGACAGGGTATTTTCGAGGAAACGGGACAGATCGGCCCCCTCGGCGGTGGCCTCGACGGTCTTCACCGGCGCGGCCGCCTCGGCGGCTCCGGCTGCGGCGAAGCCGGCAGTACGCACGGTCAGCACGGTCTTGGCCTCGGTGCTCTGCACCACCTCGATGGCGTTGCCGGCATAGATCGGGCGTTTGAAGGTGTCGGCGGCGACCACTTCGATCACCTCGGAGATCTGCATCACGTCCAGCAGCGCCGCGACGCGCGGCATCACGTTCTTGCCGGTGGTGGTGGCTGGGGCGATGATGCTGTCGTAATCGGCCGCCAGCGCCACGATCAGCGCCGCGGTGGGTTCTGCCAGGCGGTGTTCCAGCGCCTCTGCCTCGGCCAGGATCACGCTGCGCACACCGGCCAGCGATGCGGCCTCGGCGGCGGCGCCGCCGGCGTTCTGGCCAGCGATCAGGATATCGACCTCGCCCCCGATCTGGCTGGCGGCGGTCAGGGTTTTCGCGGTCTGCTCGGAAAGCGCCGCGTTGTCGTGGTCTGCAAAGAGAAGAATAGCCATGGTTCGTGTTCCCGCTTCGATCAGATGACGCCGGCTTCGGTTTTCAGCTTGTCCAGCAGCTCGGCGACGCTGCCGACCTTGATGCCGGCGGTGCGCGCCGCCGGTTCCTCGACCCGCAGCACGCTCAGTCGCGGTGCGACGGTGACGCCGAAGTCTTCCGGGGTCTTGCTGTCGAGCGGCTTCTTCTTCGCCTTCATGATATTCGGCAGCGAGGCATAGCGCGGCTCGTTCAGGCGCAGGTCGGCGGTGACGATGGCGGGCAGGGCAACCTCGATCGCCTGCAGGCCGCCGTCGACCTCGCGGGTGACCTTGGCCTTGCCCCCGGCCAGCACGATCTCGGAGGCGAAGGTGGCCTGGCTCCAGCCCAGCAGCGCCGACAGCATCTGGCCGGTCTGGTTGCAATCGTCGTCGATCGCCTGCTTGCCGAGGATCACCAGTCCCGGCTCCTCGGTCGCGACCACGCCCTTGAGGAGTTTGGCAACGGCCAGCGGTTCCACCGCGCCATCGACGGTGATCAGGATGGCCCGGTCGGCGCCCATCGCCAGCGCGGTGCGCAGCACGTCCTGGGCCTGTGCGGGGCCGACCGAAACCGCGATCACCTCATCGGCGGTGCCGGCCTCTTTCAGGCGCACGGCTTCCTCGATGGCGATCTCGTCGAACGGGTTCATCGACATCTTGACGTTGGCCAGGTCGACACCGCTGCCATCCGCCTTGACGCGGATCTTCACGTTGTGGTCGACGACCCGTTTGACCGGCACCAGTACCTTCATCTGTTTTCCTCTCTGTCGGCGCTGCGCGCGTACCGCCGCTTCGGGCGGGCGATTGGACCCGGAGGGTAGAACGAAAGCGACGTGCCGTGAGCCGTATGCGCCGCTTGCCGCTGCTCTTCCGCCGGATCGGGGATCGGGGTTTGCCCCGTTCCTGCATGGTGGAGCGGAACGGGGAGCATGGATTCGTGACCGGCAGTATTGCGACAGGGCCGATTTGAAAAACAGAACGATTGCGTCAATGCGGGATTACGGCTACGACAGTGGATCAGGAATTTTCCGATCTCATGCGTGGCCCCCGATGCAACCCGGTTCCGAACTCCAGACTCAGCCCCAGCGCAGCGCCACCGCACGGGCGTTCCGGCCCCGTACCGACGGGGTGCGGCTCTCCGTCGGTTTCATTCTGGCCAAGCGATTCACCCTCTGCGCCTTCGCGAATTTCGTCGATGTGCTGCGGCTCGCCGCCGATGAGGGCGACCGCAGCCGGCCGATCCTGTGCAACTGGACGGTGCTGTCCGACAGTATGGATGCGGTGACCTCCAGCTGCGGCATCTCGGTGCAGCCGAAGGAGCGTCTGGGCGACCCGACGCGGTTCGATTACATCGTGGTGGTCGGCGGGCTGATGGACGAGATGTCGAAGCTCAGCCCCGCCTATGTCCGGTTCCTGCATCAGGCGGCCGCGGCGGGGGTGCCGCTGGTGGGGCTTTGCACCGGCGCGTTCATGCTGCACGAGGCGGGGCTGCTCGATGGCTATCGCTGCTGCGTGAGCTGGTTCCATCATGCCGATTTTCTTGAGCAATTCGAAGGGCTCAACCCGGTCACCGACCAGATCTTCGTGGTCGATGGCGACCGGCTGACCTGTTCCGGCGGCGCCAGTTCGGCGCATCTGGCGGCGTTTTTGGTCGACAAGCACGTCGGTCGCGCCCAGGCCAGCAAGAGCCTGCACATCATGATCATCGACGATGCGCTGCAACCGGAAAAACCGCAGCCGGGGATCACGCTGGATTTCAAGACGCGGGACCCGATCGTGCTGCGGGCGCTGCTGCTGATGCAGCAGAACATCGACACGCCGATGTCGGTGCAGGATATCGCGCGTCGGATCGGGCACAGCAAACGCCAGCTGGAACGGCATTTCCGGGCGGCGCTGGATGTCTCGCCGCAGGCGGCCTTCCTGACCATCCGGCTGTCGCTGGCGCATCATCTGATCGAGACCAGCGAAAAATCCATCGCGCAGATCGCGGTCGATTGCGGGTTCTGCGATTCCTCGCACCTGAGCCGGATGTTCCGGCGCCGATTCGAAATCACCCCGCATGCGCTGCGGCGGGAGGCCGCCGCGACCTGAGCCCCGGGTGATCCCGCTGCGGCGCAGGGGGGGGCGGTGCCCGACCGGCCTTGGGCCGGGCACCCCTTGGGTCAGCGCGGTTCGCTGGCCAGTCCGCGCCAGATCGCGACGCACATCACCAGCAGAACGATGGTGAAGGGCAGGCCGGTGGAGATCACCATCGACTGCAGCGATTTCAGGCCACCCGCCGACAGCAGCAGCACGATGGCGATGACGCCTTCGAACAGGCACCAGAACACCCGCTGCGGCACCGGCGCGTCGACCTTGCCGCCGGAGGTGATGGTATCGATCACCAGGCTGCCGGAGTCCGAGGAGGTGACGAAGAAGACGATCACCAGCACGATCCCGACCAGAGAGGTGATCTGCGCCATCGGCAGCGCGTCCAGCATCGCGAACAGCTGCAGCGGCAGCGCGGCGTCCTTGGCGGCCATATAGCCGTCGCGCACAACCTGGCTGATCGCGGCGCCGCCGAAGACGGACATCCAGATCACGCAGACCAGCGACGGGATCAGCAGCACGCTGATGATGAACTCGCGCACGGTGCGGCCGCGGCTGACGCGGGCGATGAACATGCCGACGAAGGGCGACCAGGAAATCCACCAGGCCCAGTAGAACGAGGTCCAGCCCTGCATGAAGTTGACGTCGTCGCGTCCGACCGGGTTCGACAGCGCCGGCAGGTATTCCAGATAGGCCAGCAGGAAGTCTCCGGTGTCGGTCAGCAGCAGCAGCGTCGGCCCGGCGGCCAGCACGAAGATCAGCAGCAGGAAGGCGAGCCCCATGTTGATCTCGGACAGCAGCTTGACCCCGGCCTCGAGACCGCGGACCACCGACAGCAGCGCGATGGAAGTGATCAGGATGATCAGCACGATCTGGGTGGAGGTGCTGATCGGCAGGCCGAAGATCTTGTTGAACCCGGCATTCGCCTGCGCCGCCCCGAGCCCGAGCGAGGTCGCCAGACCGAAGAGCGTGGCAAAGACCGCCAGGATGTCGATGATATGGCCGGGCCAGCCCCAGACCCGCTCCCCGAAGATCGGGTAGAAGGCTGAGCGGATGGTCAACGGCAGACCCTTGTTATAGCTGAACAGCGCCAGGCTGAGCGCCAGGATCGCGTAGATCGCCCAGGGGTGCAGCGCCCAGTGGAAGATCGAGGCCGCCATCCCGAGGCGGACCGCTTCTGCCTGATTGGGGGCCGCGCCCAGCGGGGCCCAGTCGGCCCTGATCCCTTCGGCTCCCATGGCGGTGCCGCCGGAGGAGGAGGCGAAATGGCTCAGCGGTTCGGAGACGCCGTAGAACATCAGGCCGATGCCCATGCCGGCGGCGAACAGCATCGAGAACCAGCTGGCATAGCTGAAGTCGGGCGTCGCGTCGCGGCCGCCGAGACGGACCTTGCCGTAGGGGCTGAAGATCAGCACCAGGCAGAGCAGCACGAAGATGTCAGCAGCGCCGATGAAGAACCAGTCGAAGCCCTTCGTGACCTCGGTGAAGAGCAGGTTGAACAGCCATCCCGCCTGGTCCGGAAGCACCAGGGTGAAGACGACGAAGGCGATGACCGCCAGGGCGGAGATCAGGAAAACCGGATTGTGAACATCGAAGCCGAACGGCCCGAGCGAGCCTTCGATATTGTCCTGACCGACGGTGTAGTCGGTCTGGATCTGACCCTCGGGCGCGGTCTCGGCCGGGAAATCCCCCGCCGCCGCGCCAGTCTTGTCTATTTGCGTCAAAAGCGTTCTCCGTGTTGGTTCAGGGAAGCGATCCCCCGTTGCGGCCCGGCGGACCCGGGTCTTGCTCTTTCTTGGAAGAAGGGAGCGCGGGGCGCCGCGAGAGCGCCGGTCGTCTGCCCGTTTCGCGCCCATCCGCCGGCCTCTGTGCGTCCAGTTCGTTCTGGCAGTCGGCCCTGGAATCGGGCCGGCGCAGCGGTCGGTATTGGGCGAAAGTCTCCGATCCGGCGGTTATTGATGGAGGATGCCGGTCGGGGCAGAATTTTTGCGACGATCCAATAGTAGCAATGCGGCGCGCCCGGTTTCCACCGGTCTGCGGGCCCGTCTGGGCGGGCCTTTGCCGATCTGCGCCCGCGGCGGCAACCTGGTGGATCCGGCCGGGACTCAGGCGTGGCGCGATGCAGCGATTCGCATCGGGCAGGAGCATTGCGCCGCTCAGCGGATGCTAACCCGACCCCGTGACGCTTCTGTGACGGTGCGGCAGAGCACATAACCCGGGTTTGATCGCCATTTCGGTGCTGTCATGGCCCGATCGCGGGTCCGCGGCGACAGGGGCTGGCGCTTATCTCCGGTCCAGATGTCGCAAACATTCAATTCCACCGCGTCGCAGAGGTCTACCAACTCCGTCAGATCTTTTCTCAGCCGGGGGCACGCCCATGACGCGTTTCAACGCCTTCAACCTGCTCAAGAACGCAATGAGCGGTCACAAGAACTGGACAGAGCAATGGCCGGACAGCCAGCCCAAGTCCGAATACGATGTCGTCATCGTCGGCGCGGGTGGCCACGGGCTCGGCGCTGCCTACTATCTCGCCAAGGAGCACGGCATCACCAATATCGCCGTGATCGACAAGGGCTGGCTGGGCGGCGGCAACACCGGCCGGAACACCACCATCATCCGCTCGAACTATCTCTATGACGAGAGCCAGCGGCTGTTCGATCACTCGGTGGACCTGTGGCAGGGGCTGAGCCAGGAGCTGAACTACAACGTCATGTATTCGAACCGGGGCTGCCTGATGCTGGCCCACACGGTGCATGACGTGCAGAGCTTCAAGCGCCATGTGCATGCCAACCGGCTGAACGGTGTCGACAACCGTTGGCTGACCCCGGAAGAGTGCAAGGAATACTGCCCGCCGATCAACATCGCCAAGGATGCGCGGTATCCGGTGATGGGCGGCGCGCTGCAGGAACGCGCCGGCACGGCGCGCCACGACGCGGTGGCCTGGGGCTATGCCCGGGGCGCGGCGGCACGCGGTGTCGACATCATCCAGAACTGCGCCGTGACCGCGATCCGCCGCAATGCCGGCGGGTCGGTCGCCGGGGTGGAAACCGAAAAGGGGTTCATCAAGGCCAAGAAGGTCGCAGTCAGCGCTTCGGGCCACAACTCCATGGTCATGGCGACCGCGGGCGTGCGCCTGCCGCTGGAATCGATGCCGCTGCAGGCGCTGGTGTCGGAACCGGTGAAGCCGATCTTCCCCTGCGTGGTGATGTCCAACGCCGTTCACGCCTATTGCAGCCAGTCCGACAAGGGTGAGCTGGTGATCGGCTCGGGCACCGACCAATACGTCAGCTATTCGCAGCGCGGCGGCCTGCCGCTGATCGAGCACACCATCGCAGCGATTTCCGAGGTGTTCCCGATCTTCAACCGCATGCGGATGCTGCGCAAATGGGGCGGGATCACCGACAACACACCGGACCGCTCGCCGATCATCGGCAAGACCCCGGTGCAGAACCTCTATGTCAACTGCGGCTGGGGCACCGGCGGGTTCAAGGCAACGCCAGGTTCGGCGCATGTCTTCGCCTATACCATCGCCAAGGACGAACCGCACCCGATCAACGCGCCCTTCACGCTTGAGCGCTTCCGCACCGGCCGTCTGATCGACGAAGCCGCCGCCGCCGCTGTCGCGCACTGACATGCGCGCAGACAAGCACGCTCACTGAGGTCAAACAGATGCTTCTGATTCATTGCCCCTACTGCAACGAAACCCTCCCCGAGGTCGAATTCGCCTATGCCAGCGAGGCGCATATCGCGCGCCCGGCCAAACCCTCCGACGTCAGTGACGAGGACTGGGCCGAGTTTCTCTTCATGCGTTCCAACGTGAAGGGGCCGCTCTATGAACGCTGGCGGCACATCCACGGCTGCGGCCGGTTCTTCAATGCGGTGCGCGACACCGTCACCGACAAGTTTCTCACCACCTACAAGGCGGGCGACCCGCGCCCTGACCTCTCCAGCCTGACGGAGGGCCTGAAATGAGCCAGTACCGCGTTTCCGGCCGGGGCCGGGTGGACACCTCCCGTGCCGTGACCTTCACCTTCGACGGCAAGAGCTATCGTGGCGTTCAGGGCGATACCGTCGCCTCGGCGCTGCTGGCCAACGGCGTGCACCTGATGGGCCGGTCGTTCAAATATCACCGTCCCCGTGGCGCCATCGCCGCCGGCTCCGAGGAACCCAACGCGCTGATCGGCACCCGCCGCGGCGCCGGCCGGTTCGAGCCCAACACCCGCGCCACCGTGCAGGAGATCTGGGATGGGCTGGAAACCAGCTCGCAGAACAAGTTCCCCAGCCTCAAGTTCGACGTGGGCGCGGTGAACGATGCCGCCTACATGCTGTTCTCGGCCGGGTTCTACTACAAGACCTTCATGTGGCCGCGCAGCTTCTGGGACAAGGTCTATGAACCCTTCATCCGTGCCGCCGCCGGCCTGGGCGTGAGCCCGACCGAGGAGGATCCGGATCATTACGCCTCGCGCAACCTGCATTGCGACGTGCTGATCGTCGGCGCCGGGCCCACCGGGCTGGCCGCGGCCCGCGCCGCGGCGGTCGAGGGGCTGCGCGTGGTGCTGGTGGACGAAAACGCCGAGGCCGGCGGCACGCTGCTGTCCGAACCGCAGGCGCGGATCGACGGTAAGCCGGCCTGGGACTGGCTGGCCGCCGAGCTGGAGGCGCTGAAGGCCCTGGGTGTGAAGGTCATGACCCGCACCACCGCCATCGCCTATTATCACCAGAACCTGATCGGCCTGGTCGAGAAACTGACCGATCATCTGCCGAAGCTGCCCGCCGACACCCCCCGCGAACGGCTGTGGCGGGTGCGCGCGAAACAGGTCGTCCTGGCGCAGGGCGCGCTGGAAAAACCGCTGGTGTTCCATGGCAACGACCGTCCCGGCGTGATGCTGGCGGGGTCGGCGCAGACCTTCCTGAACCGTTACGGCGTTCTGGTCGGCAAGCGTCCGGTGATCCTGACCTCGCATGACGCGGCCTGGTACGCGGCCTTCGATCTGCAAGATGCCGGCGCCCAGGTACAGGCCATCGTCGACACCCGTGCCGATGTCGACGCGCTGCTGCTGAACGAGGCCCGCGCACGCGGCATCGCCGTCAAGCTGTCGCATACCGCGACCGCGACCTCCGGCCGTCTGCGGGTTTCCTCGCTGCGGATCAACCCGGTCGCGGGCGGCACCGTCGGCTCCGGTCAGGAAATCCGCTGCGACGCGGTGCTGATGTCGGGCGGCTGGACGCCGTCGCTGCATCTGTTCTCGCACACCAAGGGGTCGCTGACCTGGGATGACGACCGCACCACCTTCCTGCCGAACAACACGCCGGAAGACTGCGTCATCGCCGGCGCCAGCCGCGGGCTCTGGGGCATCGAGGCCGCTCTGGCCGACGGCGCCGAAAAGGGCCGTGCCGTGGTAGAGGCCCTGGGCAAGACCGGGGCGCAGGTGGCTTATGCCGTCGAGGCGGACCGCCCCGGCACCGGGGTGTCGCACAAGGAACTGCCGACCGACCTGAGCGCCGGCAAGGCCAAGGCCTTCGTCGACTTCCAGAACGATGTCACCGCCAAGGACCTGCGTCTGGCCGTGCGCGAGGGCATGCGCTCGATCGAGCACGTCAAGCGCTACACCACCAACGGGATGGCGACCGACCAGGGCAAGATGTCGAACATCAACGGCCTGAACATCGCCTCCGACGCGCTCGGCAAGAAGCAGCCGCAGGTGGGCCTGACCACCTTCCGGCCGCCCTATACGCCGACCAGCTTCGGGGCCTTTGCCGGCTATCACCGCGGCGAGCATTTCGAGGTGACCCGCAAGACCGACATCGACAGCTGGGCCGAGGCGAAGAACGCGGTGTTCGAACCGGTCGGCCAGTGGCGCCGGGCCCGGTACTTCCCGAAACCGGGCGAGGACATGGATGCCGCCGTGCGTCGCGAATGCGCCGCCACCCGCGCCTCGGTCGGCATCTTCGATGCCTCGACGCTGGGTAAGATCGAGGTCGTCGGCCCCGATGCGGTGGAATTCATGAACCGCATGTACACCAACCCCTGGACCAAGCTGGCGCCGGGCCGCTGCCGCTATGGCCTGCTCCTGGGCGACGACGGCTACATCCGCGACGACGGTGTCATCGGCCGCATGAGCGAGGACCGCTTCCACGTCACCACCACCACCGGCGGTGCGGCGCGGGTTCTCAACATGATGGAGGATTACCTCCAGACCGAATGGCCCGATCTGAACGTCTGGCTGACCTCGACCACCGAACAATGGTCGACCGTGGCGCTGAACGGCCCCGATGCCGCCAAGCTGCTGGCGCCCTTCGTCGAAGGCGTCGAGCTGACCGAGGAGACCTTCCCGCATATGTCCTGCGTGGAATGCACCGTCGCCGGCATGCCGGCGCGGCTGTTCCGGGTCAGCTTCACCGGCGAGATCGGCTTCGAGGTCAACGTGCCGGCGCATCTGGGCCGCAAGCTGTGGGAGACCCTGTGGGACGCCGGGCAGCAATATGGCATCACCGCCTATGGCACCGAGACGATGCACGTCCTGCGGGCCGAGAAGGGTTATATCATTGTCGGTCAGGACACCGACGGGACGGTGACGCCCTATGACTGTGGCATGGGCTGGGCCGTGGGCAAGAAGAAGCCCGACTTCGTCGGCATGCGCGGGCTGGCGCGCCCGGATCTTCAGGCGAAGAATCGCAAGCAGCTGGTCGGTCTGCTGACCGAGGACGGATCGAAGCTGGAAGAGGGCGCGCAGATCGTCTTCGACCCGAAGCAGGCGATCCCGATGACCATGGTGGGGCATGTGACCTCCTCCTACGACATCGGCACCACCGATCAGCCGATCGCGCTGGCGCTGGTCGCGGGCGGCCACGAGAAGATGGGCGAGACCGTCTATATCCCGATGCCCGACCGCACCATCGCGGCGAAGATCACCTCTACGGTCTTCGTCGATCCCGACAACACCCGTCTGAAAATCTGACCCGGAGGCGAAGATGACCGCACCGATTTCTTCCTTCACGCCCGGCGTTCTCGCGCATAGCGACGCCGCCCGGGTTGGTTTCGCCCCCCGTTGCGCCCGGTTCTCGCTGCGCGCCCGGGGCGATCTGGCGCCGCTCGAGGCGGCGCTGGGTCTCAGCCTGCCGACCCGGATCGGCCAGCGCGTCACCGCCGGTGAGCGCCAGCTGCTCTGCCTCGGGCCGGACGAATGGGTCCTGCATGCGCCGGAGCGCGACGGAGCCGCGATCACCGCGGCCTGCGCCGGCGTCTATGCCGACCACCCTCACAGCCTGGTCGATATCTCCGGCCGCGAGGTGAGCTTCGTCATCGACGGGCCGCGTGGCGCCGAACTGCTGACGCTGGGCTGTGCCCGCGATCTCGACTCCATCGCCGTGGGCGAGGGGCGTCGGACCCTGTTCGACGGCGCCACCGTGATCCTGTGGCGCGACGGCGATACCAGCTTCCGGCTGGATTGCTGGAACAGCTTCGCGACCCATCTTTTCCATCTGCTCGACACCGGCGTGCGCGAACTGGCCGCCGAGAGCCTCTGACCCCGAAAGGACGTCACCGATGATCCATACCCTTCCCAAGGCCGGTATCTCCGATACCGTGATCGCATCGGCCATCGCCGAGGAACTCGACCGTCAGCAAACCCAGATCGAACTGATCGCTTCGGAGAACATCGTTTCCGCAGACGTGATGGCGGCGCAGGGCTCGGTGCTGACCAACAAATATGCCGAGGGCTACCCCGGCAAGCGCTATTACGGCGGCTGTGAATTCGTCGACAAGGTCGAGGCTGTCGCCATCGACCGGCTCAAGCAGCTGTTCGGGGCGGAGTTCGTCAACGTGCAGCCGCACTCCGGCGCCCAGGCCAACCAGGCGGTGTTCCTGGCGCTGCTGCAGCCGGGCGACCGCATCATGGGCCTGTCGCTGGCCCATGGCGGTCACCTGACCCACGGCTCGCCGGTGACCATGTCGGGCAAATGGTTCGATGTGGTGTCCTACGAGGTGGACGCGCAGACCCATCTGATCGACATGGAGAAGGTCCGCGAAAAGGCGCTGGAGACCAAGCCCAAGCTGATCGTGGCGGGCGCCTCGGCCTATCCGCGCAAGATCGACTTCGAAGGCTTCCGCAAGATCGCGGATGAGGTCGGCGCCTATCTGATGGTCGACATGGCGCATTACGCCGGCCTGATCGCCGGCGGCCAGTACCCCAACCCGGTGCCGCATGCGCATGTGGTCACCTCGACCACCCACAAGACGCTGCGCGGGCCGCGCGGCGGGGTGATCCTGACCAATGACGAGGCGCTGGCCAAGAAGCTGAACTCGGCCGTCTTCCCGGGCAACCAGGGCGGGCCGCTGATGCATGTGATCGCCGCCAAGGCCGTGGCCTTCGGCGAGGCGCTGGAACCCTCCTTCGCCGCCTATGCCGAACAGGTGATCGACAACGCCCGCGCACTGGCCGATGTGCTGATGGTCGGCGGTCTGGGCATCGTCTCGGGCGGCACCGACAGCCACATGGTGCTGGTTGATCTGCGGCCCAAGGGGGTTACCGGCAAGGTCGCCGAGATCGCGCTGGAACGCGCCGGTCTGACCTGCAACAAGAACGCGATCCCGAACGACCCGGAGAAACCCTTCGTCACCTCCGGCATCCGTCTGGGCACCTCCGCCGGCACCACCCGCGGGTTCCGCGAGGCCGAGTTCGAGCAGGTCGGCAGCCTGATCCTGCGGGTTCTGAACGCGCTGGCCGACAGCCCCGAGGGCAATGCCGAGGTCGAGGCCGAGGTCCGGGCCGAAGTGCGCGCGCTGTGCGACGCCTTCCCGATCTACGCATCGGCGGGCTGATATGTACCTGTCGGTCTTCGATATCTTCAAGATCGGCGTCGGCCCCTCGTCGTCGCATACGATGGGGCCGATGGTTGCCGCCGCGCGGTTCCTCGACGATCTGCGCGGCGGGGCCGAGAAAATACCCGGGGCCGATGCCCTGGCGGGTCTCGGCGCACGGCTGCACGGATCGCTTGCCTTCACCGGCAAGGGCCATGCCTCCGACCGGGCGGTGATCCTGGGCTTCTGCGGCCTGTTGCCGGAGACGCTCGACCCCGACCGGGCCGCCGATCTGGAGGCCGAGGTGCGGCGCGAGGGCGTCGTGCGCCCGGACGGCCTGGGCGAGCTGCGCTTCGTGCCGGACGACGATCTGGTGTTCGACTGGGGTCCGGCGCTGCCGGGTCACGCCAACGGGATGTTGCTGCGCGCCTATGATGCCGCCGGCAACACCTATCACCAGCAGACCTATTACTCGATCGGCGGCGGCTTCGTGCTGACGGCGGCCGAGCTCGAGGCGCAGAAGGCCGCCGAGCCCGATCTGCACGAGGAGAAGGCCGCGCAGGCGTTTCCCTTCCCCTTTGGCACTGCCGCCGAGATGCTGGAGATGGGCGCGCGGTCGGGGCTGTCGGTGGCACAGATGAAACGCGCCAACGAGACCGTGCTGCATGGCGCGGCGCTCGACGACAAGATCGACCTCATCCTCAAGACCATGGACGATTGCATCGAGCGCGGCCTGGGTCAGGAGGGCATCCTGCCGGGTGGGCTGAAGGTGAAGCGCCGGGCCAAGGCGATCCACGATCAGCTGCAGGCCGAGAAGGGGCGCAACCTGGCGCAGCCGCATCAGGCCAACGACTGGATGAGCGTCTATGCCATGGCGGTGAACGAGGAAAACGCCGCCGGCGGGCGGATCGTGACCGCGCCCACCAACGGCGCGGCGGGGGTGGTGCCGGCGGTGCTGCGCTACTACCGCGATCATTGCGTCGGCGCGACCCACGCGGGGTGCCGCGATCTGTTGCTGGTGGCCGCGGCCATCGGTGGGCTGATCAAGCACAATGCCTCGATCTCCGGCGCCGAGGTCGGCTGCCAGGGCGAGGTCGGCTCGGCCGCGGCCATGGCGGCGGCCGGGCTCTGCGCGGCGCTCGGTGGCAGCAACGAGCAGATCGAAAACGCCGCCGAGATCGCACTGGAACACCACCTGGGCATGACCTGCGATCCGGCCGCCGGGCTGGTTCAGGTGCCCTGCATCGAACGCAACGCGCTCGGGGCGATCAAGGCGGTCTCCGCCGCCTCGCTGGCGCTGAAGGGCGATGGCCAACACTTCATGCCGCTCGACAACTGCGTCCGCGTGATGCTGGAAACCGGGCAGGACATGAACCTCAAATACAAAGAAACCTCCACCGGTGGGATTGCCGTCAATCTGCCGGAATGCTGACCCTCAGAAAGGTCCAACAGACATGTCCCAGATCACTCTGACCGTGTCCTGCCCGGTGCGCCCGGGTATCGTCGCGGCGATTTCGACCTACCTGTCCGAACAGGACTGCAACATCCACGACAGCTCGCAATTCTCCGATCTGGAGAACGACCGGTTCTTCATGCGCCTGAGCTTTGTGTCCGAAGGCGGCCGCAGCCGCGCCGATCTGAGCGAGAGCTTCACCGCCACGGCAGAGGCCTTCGGCATGGACTTCGCCTTCCACGATCCGTCGGAGAAGATGAAGGTGGTGATCATGGTGTCGCGGTTCGGGCATTGCCTGAACGACCTGCTCTATCGCTGGCGGATCGGGGCGCTGCCGATCGACATCGTGGCGGTGATCTCCAACCACATGGAG
>NZ_JASNJD010000017.1 GCF_030164425.1 Pseudodonghicola flavimaris
ACCTGGACGAGGGCCCGATCATCGAACAGGACACGGTGCGGGTGACCCATGCGCAATCGGCGAGCGATTACGTCAGCCTCGGCCGCGACGTGGAAAGCCAGGTGCTGGCCCGGGCGATCCACGCCCATATCCACCGCCGGGTGTTCCTGAACGGCAACAAGACGGTGGTCTTCCCGGCAAGCCCGGGCTCCTACGCCTCCGAACGGATGGGCTGAGGCCCAAGGGCGATGGGGGCGCTGCCCCCGCCGCCCGGACGGGCACCTTCCCCGGGATATTTGGGGCCAGAAAAAGAGCCGGGGGTAGAGCGGCGCCGTTTCAACACGGACACTCCAGACAGGCTCTCAAAATACGGGCGGGACCACGCGGTCGCCGCCCGTTTTGCTGTCGTCCTTGCTGTCGCCTGGCCGAAACGGAAACGCCCCCGCCCGGGGGAGATCGGGCGGGGGCGCGGCGGCCGGTCGGACCGGCCGCAGAGACGGGGGATCAGATGTCCAGCGTGTTCTCACGCTCCCAATGGGAGAAATGCGAGACGAAGGAGTTCCACTCCTGCATCTTCATCTTCATGTAGGAGGCCGAGAACTCCGCCCCCATCATCTCCTTCAGCCCGGCATCGGCGTCGAAGGAGCGGATCGCGTCGAGCAGGTTCAGCGGCAGCTTCGGCGCGCCCTCGACCTTGTGGCCTTCGGCATACATGTCGATGTCGTATCGCGGCCCCGGATCGGCCTTGGACCGGATGCCGGAGAGACCAGCGGCGATGATCACCGCCTGCAGCAGATAGGGGTTCACCGCCCCGTCAGGCAGCCGCAGTTCGAACCGGCCCGGGCCCGGGACCCGCACCATATGAGTGCGGTTGTTGCCGGTCCAAGTCACCGTATTCGGGGCCCAGGTCGCCCCCGACATGGTGCGCGGCGCGTTGATGCGCTTGTAGCTGTTGACGGTGGGGTTGGTGATCGCCGCCAGCGCCTCGGCATGTTTCATGATGCCGCCGAGGAAATGCGCCCCCTGTTCGGAGAGCCCGACCTCACCGGTCTGGCCGGTGCCGTCCTTCGAGGCGAAGGCATTGGTCTTGCCGTCCAGATCCCAGACCGAGACATGGGCGTGGCAACCGTTGCCGGTGAGCCCCTCGATCGGTTTCGGCATGAAGGTGGCGCGCAGGCCGTGTTTCTCGGCGACCGATTTCACCATGAACTTGAAGAAGCTGTGGCGATCGGCGGTGACCAGGGCGTCGGCGAATTCCCAGTTCATCTCGAACTGGCCATTGGCGTCCTCGTGGTCGTTCTGATAGGGACCCCAGCCCAGCTCCAGCATGTAATCGCAGATCTCGGAGATCACGTCGTAGCGGCGCATCACCGCCTGCTGGTCATAGCAGGGCTTGGCGGCGGTATCGGCGGGATCGGAGATTTTGTCGCCCTCGGGCGTCAGCAGGAAGAACTCCGCCTCGATCCCGGTCTTGACCCTGAGTCCGGCCTCTGCCGCCTCGGCGATCAGCCGGCGCAGCACGTTGCGCGGCGCCTGGGCGACCTCGGCGTCCTCCATCACGCAGTTGGCCGCGACCCAGGCGACCTCCGGCTTCCACGGCAGCTGGATCGCCGTCGCGGGGTCCGGCACCGCCAGCATGTCGGGATGCGCCGGCGTCATGTCGAGCCAGGTGGCGAAGCCGGCGAAGCCGGCGCCATCCTCCTGCATGTCCGCGATCGCCTGTGCCGGCACCAGCTTGGCCCGCTGGCCCCCGAACAGATCGGTGTAGGAGATCATGAAATACTTAACGCCCTTCTCCTTGGCGAAGGCGGCGAGATCGGTCATCGGATTATCCTCGGTTTCCCCTGTTGTATCTAAAAAGGCGGAGGTTTCCCCCCGCCTCATGTTCCGGTTCAGAAGCCGGACTGGCCCGGGATCCAGCTGGTGCCGGCCAGCGGCACACCGGCCATGGCGGCGGCTTCGATGGTCAGCGCGCAGAGATCCTCCGGCTCCAGGTTGTGCACGTGGCTCTTGCCGCAGGCGCGCGCGATGGTCTGACATTCCAGCGTCAGCACGCTCAGGTAGTTGCGCAGACGCCGGCCCGCTTCGATCGGGTCGAGCCGCGCCGCCAGCTCCGGATCCTGGGTGGTGATACCGGCGGGATCGCGGCCCTCGTGCCAGTCGTCATAGGCGCCGGTGGTGGTGCCCAGCTTCTGGTATTCGGCTTCCCATTTCGGGTCGTTGTCGCCGAGCGCGATCAGCGCCGCAGTGCCGATCGAGACCGCATCGGCCCCCAGCGCCAGCGCCTTGGCGACATCGGCGCCGGTGCGGATACCGCCCGAGACCACCAGTTGCACCTTGCGGTGCATACCCAGATCCTGCAGCGCCTTCACCGCCGGGCGGATACAGGCCAGCGTCGGCTGGCCGACATGTTCGATGAACACATCCTGGGTCGCTGCGGTGCCGCCCTGCATGCCGTCCAGAACCACCACATCGGCGCCGGCCTTCACCGCCAGCGCGGTGTCGTAATAGGGTCGCGCGCCGCCCACCTTGATGTAGATGGGCTTTTCCCAGTTGGTGATCTCGCGCAGCTCCAGGATCTTGATTTCCAGATCGTCGGGGCCGGTCCAGTCCGGATGCCGGCAGGCGGAGCGCTGGTCGATCCCCACCGGCAGATCGCGCATGCCGGCGACCCGTTCGGTGATCTTCTGCCCCAGCAGCATGCCGCCGCCGCCCGGCTTGGCGCCCTGCCCCACCACGACCTCGATGGCATCGGCGCGGCGCAGGTCGTCGGGGTTCATGCCGTAGCGCGACGGCAGATACTGATAGACCAACTTCTCGGAATGGCCGCGCTCTTCCTCGGTCATGCCACCGTCGCCGGTGGTGGTGGAGGTGCCGGCCATGGTGGCGCCACGGCCCAGGGCCTCCTTGGCGTTGCCCGAGAGCGCGCCGAAGGACATCCCCGCGATGGTCACCGGGATCTTCAGCTCAATCGGCTTCTTGGCGAAACGGGTGCCCAAAACCACCTCGGTGCCGCATTTCTCGCGGTAGCCTTCCAGCGGATAGCGCGACATCGAGGCGCCGAGGAACAGCAGGTCATCGAAATGCGGCACCCGCCGTTTCGCCCCGCCGCCGCGGATGTCGTAGATGCCGGTCGCCGCCGCCCGGCGGATTTCCGAGTTGATCTCGTTGGAAAAGGTCCAGGATTGGCGCGGTTCGGTATGCGGTGTCTTGTCCATGTCGCGCTCCTCAGTATTCGCCGGCGTGGTCGATGTTGAAATTATAGAGCTTGCGGGCAGAGCCATAACGCTTGAACTCTTCCGGCTTGGCATCGGCGCCGGCTTTTGCCAGCAGCTCCTTCAGCACAGCCAGATGCTCGGGCCGCATCTCCTTCTCGACGCAGTCGGCGCCCAGCGATTTGACCGAGCCGCGCACGAAAAGCCGCGCCTCGTAGAGCGAATCCCCCAGCGCGTCGCCGGCGTCGCCCAGCACCACCAGGTTGCCCTTCTGCGCCATGAAGGCCGACATATGGCCGACATTGCCATGCACCACGATGTCGATCCCCTTCATCGAGATGCCGCAGCGCGACGAGGCGTTGCCCTTGACCACCAGCAGGCCGCCGTGGCCGGTGGCCCCGGCGTACTGGCTGGCATCGCCGTCGATGATGACGGTGCCCGACATCATGTTCTCCGCCACGCCCGGCCCGGCAGAGCCTTCGACATGCACGGTGGCTTCCTTGTTCATCCCGGCGCAGTAGTAGCCGGTCGAGCCCTTGACAGTGACCTCGAGCGGGCCATCCAGCCCCACCGCCATGGCATGGGAGCCACGCGGGTTCTCGATCACATAGGCCTCGTTCGCCAGCGATTTGGCGGCGGCCTGCAGGGTGGTGTTGACCTCGCGCAGCGGGGTTTCGGACATGTCCAGTACGGGCATTCTCAACGCTCCCAGAAATAGACGGTTGCGGGTTCGGGTTCCCAGACACGGGCGGTCTCGATCCCCGGCAGATTGGCCAGCGCCCGGTACTCCGAGCCGAAGGCGACGTAATCCTCGGTCTCCGCCATCACCGCGGGTTTGCAGGCGATCGGATCGCGCACCACGCCGAAGCCGTTCTTGGTGCCGACGACGAAGGTGAAGAACCCGTCCAGGTCCTCCAGCGTGCCTTCCAGCGCCTCGCCCAGGTTGGCGCCCTCGGCCAGCCGCGAAGAGATGTAGCAGGCCGCGACCTCGGTATCGTTCTCGGTCTTGGGGGCGAAGCCCTTCTCGGTCAGCACCCGGCGCATCTGGTTGTGGTTCGACAGCGACCCGTTGTGCACCAGGCACTGGTCGTCATCGGTGGAAAACGGGTGCGCCCCCAGGGTGGTGACGGCGCTTTCGGTGGCCATGCGGGTGTGGCCGATACCGTGGCTGCCCCCCATGGCGCGGATGCCAAAGCGGGCCGCCACATCCTTGGGCAGGCCGACCTCCTTGAAGATCTCCATCGCCGTGCCGGCGCCCATCACCCGGATGCCCTTCTCCTCGAGGAAGGCGCGCGCTGCGGCCTCGCTGCCCTCGGGCAGGCCCAACACCGCATGGGTGTCGATCACCTGCAGGGTCACCCGCTGCCCCAGCGCCGCTTCCAGCGCGCCGTCGAGCCCGGCGAAATCGGTTTCAGGGGTATCGGACTGAATGGTCATCTTCAGACCGTCCGCTTCATCGCCATAGATCGCGATCCCGGCACTGTCGGGGCCGCGGTCGGTCATGGTGATGAGCATATCGGTCAGCATGTCACCCAGACGCGGGCGCAAATCATCCTTTTTCAGGAACAGGCCAACGATGCCGCACATGTTTGTCTCCGTCGTGGCGCGACTCATCTGTCGCTCAGCCTTAGCTAACGGAAGACAGAGTTGCCCTTCAAGACATAAATTTTCTTTTCAGGAAATTTCTCACCTTGGTGGGAAAGCGCCCGCCCCCTGCCCGCTTTCTGGGCAGACGGCGCGCTGCCGGGTCAGGTCTTCTGTGGATAGGTGATGATCGACAGATAACGCGCCGGCAGCTCGACCAGCCCCTCCGGCCCGTGCGGCGCATCGGAATCGAACAACAGGCTGTCGCCCGGCTCCAGCCGGTAGATCGCCTCGCCATGGCGATAATCCACCACCCCTTCCAGCATGTAGAGAAACTCCATCCCCTCGTGCTGAAAGGCCGGGAAGCGGTCGCTCTCGGTCGAGAGGGTGATGACATAGGGTTCGACCACGACCCCCGAGCTGTTCGAACCGATATGGCCCAGAAGCGTGTACTGATGCCCGGCCCGGGTGCCGGCGCGGTCCACCTCGACCCCGCTGCCGGCCTTGATATGGACGCAGCCATGCTCCTCCTCGAAACCGGAGAACAACTGCGTCAGCGGAACCCGCAGGGCGTGGGCCAGCGCCTGCAGGGTATTGAGCGAGGGGGAGATCACACCATTCTCGATCTTCGACAACATGCCCACCGACAGCCCGGTCTGCTGCGCCAGGTCGGAGCCGGTCATCCGCGCCCGTTTGCGCAGCTCCCGCACCTGCCGGCCGATGGCGAGCTCCAGGTTCTTCTCGCGCGGCTCCCGCGTGGCATGCGGGTTCTGGGTCAGACGCGGCGCAGTGTCTTGGGTCATGGGCGGGGCTCTCCAGTCTGGCCGCGCGGGCCGCGCGGCAGGCGGATCAGAGCTATCACCCCTCGACCTCCCGCCACAAGTCCGGTGGTGGCAGGGGGCTCTGCCCCCGGCGCCTGCGGCGCCTCCCCCGGGATATTTGGGCCAGATCGAAGGGGCCCCAGTGCAAAGACACCCGATCCGGCGCTTTGTCGCTGGCGCGGAACCGGGTGCCTTCGACCTGGACGGTCATCGGCGTCCCCGCCTGTACCGCAGACCCACTCTGCCGGCGCCCGATTAACAAACCGCTACTGTCTTCGACCTGGAAACAAATATCCTCGGGGGTGAATTGGCCCGGCAGGGCCAAGAGGGGGCAGACGGCCCCCTCCTTCCGCCGGCGGCCTCGGCCGCCGGCCACGCCTCAGCGCCGGATCATTCGGCGGCGATGGCGGCCGCATCGCCCGGGGTGTAGTTCAGGATCGGCGCCAGCCAGCGCTCGACCTCGGCCACATCCATGCCCTTGCGCGCGGCGTAGTCCTGAACCTGATCGCGCTCCACCTTCGCCACGCCGAAGTAATAGCTGTCGGGATGGCCGATATAGAGCCCCGAGACCGAGGAGCCGGGCCACATGGCATAGCTTTCGGTCAGCTCCACCCCGGTGGCAGCGGTGGCATCCAGAAGCTCGAAGAGCGTCGCCTTCTCGGTGTGATCGGGCTGCGCCGGATAGCCCGGAGCGGGCCGGATCCCGGCGTAGCGTTCGGCGATCAAATCGGCGTTGGAGCTGTCCTCGTCGCGGGCATAGCCCCAGAGCTCCTTGCGGACCATCTGGTGCATCCGCTCGGCGAAGGCCTCGGCGAAACGGTCGGCCAGCGCCTTGACCATGATCGAGGAATAATCGTCGTTCTTGTGCTCGAAGGCTTCGGCGATGGCGATCTCCTCGACCCCGGCGGTCACCACGAAGCCGCCGATGTAATCCGGCGCCTGGCCTTCGGGGGCAACGAAATCCGCAAGCGCGACATTGGGTCGGTCGCCACGCTTGGCGCTTTGCTGGCGCAGGGTATAGAAGGTCGCCTGGCTCTCGGACCGCGTGCCATCGGTGAAGACGCGGATATCGTCGCCCACCGCATTGGCCGGCCAGAAGCCCACCACCGCGCGCGGGTGGAACCATTTTTCGTCGATGATCCGGGCCAACATCGCCTGGGCGTCGTCGAACAGCGCCCGTGCCGCGGCGCCCTGTTTCTCGTCCTCCAGGATCTTCGGATAGACGCCCTTCATCTCCCAGGTCTGGAAGAACGGCGTCCAGTCAATATAGCCGGCGAGCTCTTCCAGGTCCCAGCCGTCGAAGCTGCGGGTGCCGAGGAAGCTCGGCGCCGGAACCTTGTACTCAGAGAAGTCGATCTTCAGCGCGTTGTCGCGGGCCTGCTCCAGGGTGATCCGCTTCTTGGCCAGCTCGGCGCGGGCGTGTTTCTCCGCCACATCGGCATATTCGCTCTGGATATTGGCGACATAGCCGGGCTTCTGCCCCTCCGACAGCAGCGAGGAGACCACCCCCACCGCGCGGGAGGCATCGGTGACATAGACCGCTTGCCCCTTGTCGTAGCGCGGGTGGATCTTCACCGCCGTATGCACGCGGGAGGTGGTGGCGCCGCCGATCAGCAGCGGGATATCGAAGCCTTCGCGCTCCATCTCCGAGGCGACATGCACCATCTCGTCGAGCGAGGGAGTGATCAGACCCGACAGGCCGATCACATCGACATTCTCCGCCCTGGCGGTGGCGAGGATCTTCTCAGCCGGCACCATCACGCCCAGATCGATGATCTCGTAATTGTTGCAGGCCAGCACGACGCCGACGATGTTCTTGCCGATGTCATGCACATCGCCCTTCACCGTCGCCATCAGCACCTTGCCGGCGCTGCTGCGGCCGTCGCCGCCAGATTGCGCCTTTTCCTCTTCCATATAGGGCAGCAGAACCGCCACGGCCTGTTTCATCACCCGGGCCGATTTCACCACCTGCGGCAGGAACATCTTGCCCGACCCGAAGAGATCGCCGACCACGTTCATCCCGGCCATCAGCGGGCCTTCGATCACATGCAGCGGGCGCTCCGCCTGCTGGCGGGCCTCTTCGGTGTCGGCCTCGATGAATTCGGTGATGCCGTTGACCAACGCGTGTTCCAGCCGCTTGTCGACCGGCAGCTCACGCCAGGACATGTCCTTTTCGCGCCCCTTGGCACCGCCCTGACCACGGTATTTCTCGGCGATTTCCAGCATGTTCTCGGTGGCGGAGCCGCCGCTGGCCGGGGTGCGGTTCAGCACCACGTCCTCGCAGGCCTCGCGCAGCTCCGGGTCGATCTGGTCGTAGACCGCCAGCTGGCCGGCGTTGACGATGCCCATGTCCATCCCCGCCTGGATGGCGTGATAGAGAAAGACGGCGTGCATCGCCTCGCGCACCGGTTCGTTGCCGCGGAACGAGAAGCTGAGGTTCGACACCCCGCCGGAGATATGCACCCCGGGACAGTCCTGGACGATGCGGCGGGTCGCCTCGATGAAATCGACCCCGTAATTGTCATGCTCCTCGATACCGGTGGCGACTGCGAAGACGTTGGGGTCGAAGATGATATCCTCGGGCGGGAAGCCGACCTCCTCGGTCAGCAGCCGGTAGGCCCGGGTGCAGATCTCGACCTTGCGCGCCTCGGTATCGGCCTGGCCGTCCTCGTCGAAGGCCATCACCACCACGGCGGCCCCATAGGCGCGGCAGAGCCGGGCATGGTGCAGGAACGCCTCCTCCCCTTCTTTCATCGAGATGGAGTTGACGATGCTCTTGCCCTGCACACAGCGCAGCCCGGCCTCGATCACCTCCCATTTGGAGCTGTCGATCATGATCGGCACCCGGGCGATATCGGGTTCGGCGGCGATCAGGTTCAGAAACTCGATCATCGCATGTTTGCTGTCGATCAGCCCCTCGTCCATGTTGATGTCGATGACCTGGGCGCCGTTTTCCACCTGGTCGCGCGCCACGTCGAGCGCGGCGGCGTAATCGGCATTGGTGATCAGCTTGCGGAACCGGGCGGAGCCGGTGACATTGGTGCGCTCGCCGACGTTGACGAAGGGAATGTCGCGGGTCAGCATGAAGGGCTCCAGACCCGACAGCCGCATCTGCCGCGGCGGTTCGGGCAGTTTGCGCGGCGCATAGCCCGCGACCGCGCCGGCGATGGCGCGGATGTGGTCATAGGTCGAGCCGCAGCAGCCGCCGACGATGTTCAAAAGCCCCTCGCGGGCGAACTCCTCGATCTGCGCCGCCATCGCCTCGGGGCTTTCGTCGTATTCGCCCATCTCGTTGGGCAGCCCGGCGTTGGGATAGGCGCAGATCATCGTGTCGGCGACGCCGGCGATCTCGGCCAAATGGGCCCGCATGGCGGCGGCCCCCAGCGCACAGTTCAGCCCCACGGTCAGCGGCTGGGCGTGGCGCACCGAATACCAGAAGGCGGTGGGGGTCTGCCCCGACAGGGTACGGCCCGACAGGTCGGTGATGGTGCCGGAGATCATCACCGGCAGGCGCAGGCCGCGTTCGGCGAAAATCTCCTCACAGGCGAAAATCGCCGCCTTGGCGTTCAGCGTGTCGAAGATCGTCTCGATCAGCAGGATATCGGCGCCGCCGTCGATCAGGGCACGAGCCTGTTCCCCATAGGCCTTGCGCAGATCCTCGAAGCTCACCGCGCGATACCCGGGGTTGTTCACATCCGGGCTGATCGAGGCGGTACGGTTGGTCGGCCCCAGCGCGCCGGCAACGAAACGCTTGCGGCCATCCTCGGCCTCGGCCCGGTCCATCGCCTGGCGTGCCAGACGCGCGCCCTGGAAATTCAGGTCGTAGACGGCCTGTTCCATCGCGTAATCGGCCTGGGCGATGGTGGTGGAGGAAAACGTGTTGGTTTCGACGATATCGGCCCCCGCCATCGCATAGCGATAGTGGATCTCCTCGATCACCTCGGGCCGGGTCAGGTTGAGCAGATCGTTGTTGCCCTGCTGCGGCTGGCCATCGCCATGCGGCAGGTGACAGCTGCAGCCGGCGCCGCTGCAGTGAAAATCCCCCTCGCTCAGCCCCAGTTTCTGGATCTGGGTGCCCATGGCGCCGTCGAGGATCAGGATGCGGTCGCGGGCGGCGGCGGTCAGCTGGTCGAAGACGGGAGATTTCGCAATGCGGGAAGAGGAGGACATGATTTCCTGACGGTATGTGCGCGGGAGCGGCGCGGTGAATGACAGGGCCGCACCCTAAGCCTCTGCGATCCTCTTATCCAGTTCATATTGGTCAACGACTTTATGAGTGGAGCTCATGTTCCCGCATCGGTCGCTCCGCCCTCGGATATCGCCGCCGGTCCCGGGGCGGCGGCCGAAAACCTGACTGAAAAACTCATATCAAAACACCTGAGAAAATCACTCAACTATTTGATTTTCAATGCTTTTATTGACAGCCCTCACGACTCGCCCTAAATAAAGTTTCAAGACAGCCAGCTCGCAAATCGCCAGCCAGCCATCAGCATCCCAGCCAGACAGACGAGACTCCGGGTTCGCGCGTTGCGGCCCTGCCGCTCCGGATCCGTTGCCAGCTTTCGCCAGCCTTTCCGCCAGCTTCATCGATGCTTTGATCGCGATCCGTCTCCGGCCCGCAGCCCGCAGCCGCCGGTCCCAGCCCGCCGCCTCCAGCCCTTCGCCAGAGACCAGGCCCGCAAGCCAGGACAACCGGCCGCCCGCAGCCACGCCTGCCGGGGATGCCGCGATCGCACCGACAGGCCCGGACCAGACGGCGCCCCGGCGGTTTCCGCGGCACCAACGCCCGGACCCACGAAGGCCCGCCAAAGGGCGGGTGCCTGTCTCTGAAACAGATGTGTTGTCGAAAAAAAGGGGGCTCTGCCCCCGACGCCTGCGGCGCCTCCCCCGGGATATTTGGGCCAGATCGAAGGCGCAAGCCTGCCGTGGCCCGCCTGTCACGGAGGGGTCTTAGTCCCCGGACCGGGCGGCCAGCACGGCCGCCAGATCGGGCGGCGAGAAAGCCGGCCCCTTCAGCACCTTGCCATCGGCGCGCAGCACCGGGCGACCGTCGGCGCCGAGCTTGGACATGTTGGAGCGGTGCACCTCTGCCATGGCGGGCGCCTTTTGCCGGTGCAGGCCGAATTCCAGGAAGGTGCCGTCGAGCACATACTGGATATCGCAGAGCGCATCGAGCACCTCGACCAGATCGCCGGTCGCCACCGCCGCGCGCAGCTCCGCCACCTCTTCCTCAAGAAGCGCCAGACGCATCGCCGCGCGCTGCGCCGGGAGGCCTGGGGTTCCAGCCACCGGCACCCCGAAGGCCTCATGCCAGGCGCGCACCAGCGCCAGCGTGTCGGAACCGGTCGGGGCCGTCATCAGAAATCCCAGTCCTCGTCCTCGGTCGCCACTGCCTTGCCGATCACATAGGAGGAGCCGGAGCCGGAAAAGAAATCGTGGTTCTCGTCGGCATTGGGGCTGAGCGCCGCCATGATCGCCGGATTCACCTTGCAGAGCTCGTCCGGGAAGAGCGATTCATAGCCCAGATTCTGCAGCGCCTTGTTGGCGTTGTAATGCAGGAAGGCCTTCACATCCTCGGTGAGGCCGAGACCGTCATAGAGCTGTTCGGTATAGCGCCCCTCGATATCGTAGAGTTCGAAGATCAGCGAGAAGGCGAAATCCTTCAGCTCGTTGCGCTCGGCCTCGGTCAGCACCTCCAGCCCGCGCTGGTACTTGTAGCCGATGTAATAGCCATGCACCGCCTCGTCGCGGATGATCAGGCGGATCAGGTCGGCGGTATTGGTCAGCCGCGCGCGCGAGGACCAGTGCATCGGCAGGTAGAAGCCAGAGTAGAACAGGAAGCCTTCGAGGAAGACGCTGGCGATCTTCTTCTTCAGCGGATGCGAGGCGCTGTCGTATTCGTCGAGGATCAGCCGCGATTTCTGCTGCAGATGCGGGTTTTCCTCGGACCAGCGGAAGGCCTCGTCAACCTCGGCGGTGGAGCAGAGGGTGGAGAAGATCGAGGAATAGGATCGCGCATGCACCGCCTCCATGAAGGCGATATTGGTCAGTACCGCCTCCTCATGCGGGGTGATCGCATCGGGCATCAGCGCCGGCGCGCCGACGGTGTTCTGGATGGTGTCGAGCAGTGTCAGCCCGGTGAAGACGCGGATGGTCAGCCGCTGCTCCTCCTCGGTCAGCTGCGACCAGGAGGGGATGTCGTTCGACAGCGGCACCTTTTCCGGCAGCCAGAAATTGACGGTCAGGCGGTTCCAGATTTCCAGATCCTTGTCGTCCTGCAGCCGGTTCCAGTTGATGGCGCGGGGGACGGGACGGACGGTGGTGAGGTCTTTCATGGCAGCATTCCTCTGGCAGAGGTCATTCGGGACGAAGGGCGGCGCCCGGCCCGGCGTTGTGGGGGCAAGGCACCCGCCCCGTGTCGGACGGATCGGGCGCGGCCCGGGGCGCTAGGCCCCCGGGCACGTCGGATTACAACGAACAGGACACGCAGCCCTGCACCTCGGTCCCTTCCAGGGCCATCTGACGCAGGCGGATGTAGTAGATCGTCTTGATCCCCTTCTTCCAGGCGTAGATCTGGGCGCGGTTGATGTCCCGCGTCGTCGCCGTGTCCTTGAAGAACAGCGTCAGCGACAGCCCCTGATCGACGTGCTGGGTCGCCGCCGCATAGGTGTCGATGATCTTCTCGGCGCCGATCTCATAGGCATCCCTGTAGTATTCGAGATTGTCGTTGGTCATGAAGGCGGCCGGATAATAGACGCGGCCGATCTTGCCTTCTTTGCGGATCTCGATCTTGGCGGTGATCGGGTGGATCGAGGAGGTCGAGTTGTTGATGTAGCTGATCGAGCCGGTCGGCGGCACCGCCTGCAGGTTGCGGTTATAGAGCCCGTCGGCGATCACCGCATCGCGCAGCGCCGCCCAATCCTCGCGGCTGGGCACGGCGATGCCGAATTTCCCGAACAGCGCCTGGACCGTCTCGGTCTCCGGCAGCCAATCGCGGTCGACGTATTTGTCGAAGAAGGAACCGTCGGCATAGGTCGACCGTTCGAACCCGGCGAAGCTGCGGCCGCGCTCGCGCGCCAGCGCGTTGGAGGCGCGCAGGCAGTGATAGAGCACGGTGCAGAAGTAGATATTGGTGAAATCCACGCCTTCGGGCGAACCGTAATGGATCCGCTCGCGCGCCAAGAAGCCGTGCAGGTTCATCTGGCCCAGCCCGATGGCGTGGCTTTCGTCGTTGCCGCGCCGGATCGAGGGCACCGCGTCGATCGCCGACATCTCGGAAACCGCATTCAGCGCCCGCACCGCCGCCTCGACCGTGGCGCCCAGGTCGCCACCGTCCATCGCCTTGGCGATATTCAGCGAGCCGAGGTTGCAGGAGATATCGGTGCCCATGTGCTTGTAGCTGAGATCCTCGTCGAATTCGGAGGCCTCGTTCACCTGCAGGATCTCAGAGCAGAGGTTCGACATGTTGATCCGCCCCGCCACCGGGTTGGCGCGGTTCACCGTGTCCTCATACATGATGTAGGGATAGCCGGATTCGAACTGGATCTCGGCGATGGTCTGGAAGAAGGCGCGCGCGTTGATCTTCTTCTTGCGGATGCGCGGGTTGTCGACCATCTCGTGATACTTCTCGGTGACCGAGATTTCCGAGAACGCCCGGCCATAGACCTTTTCCACGTCATGCGGCGAGAACAGGTACATCTCCTCGTTCTTCTTGGCGAGTTCGAAGGTGATATCCGGGATCACCACGCCCAGCGACAGCGTCTTGATGCGGATCTTCTCATCCGCATTCTCCCGCTTGGTGTCGAGGAAGCGCAGGATATCCGGGTGGTGGGCATTCAGATAGACCGCCCCCGCCCCCTGCCGCGCGCCCAGCTGGTTGGCGTAGGAGAAGCTGTCCTCCAGCAGTTTCATCACCGGGATGACGCCGGAGGACTGGTTTTCGATGCCCTTGATCGGCGCCCCGTGTTCGCGGATGTTGGTCAGCAGCAACGCCACGCCGCCGCCGCGCTTCGACAGCTGCAACGCCGAGTTGATGCCGCGGCCGATGCTCTCCATGTTGTCTTCCAGCCGCAGCAGGAAGCAGGAGATCAGCTCGCCCCGCTGCGCCTTGCCGGCATTCAGGAAGGTCGGCGTCGCCGGCTGGAACCGGCCGCCGATGATCTCCTGCATCAGCGACATCGCCTGCGCCTCGTCGCCGCGGGCCAGGGTCAGCGCCACCATCACCACGCGGTCCTCGAACCGTTCGAGGTAGCGTTTGCCGTCGCGGGTCTTCAGCGTGTAGCTGGTGTAATATTTGAAGGCGCCGAGGAAGGTCGGAAAGCGGAACTTGGCAGCATAGGCCGCGTCCCAGATCTGGCGGCGGAACTCGGTCGAATACTGCTCCAGCACATGGGCCTCGTAATAGCCCTCCTCGACCAGATAGCGCAGCTTCTCCTCCAGCGAGTGGAAGAAGACGGTGTTCTGGTTCACATGCTGCAGGAAATACTGCCGCGCCGCCATGCGGTCGGCATCGAACCGGATGCGCCCCTGGTCGTCATAGAGGTTCAGCATCGCGTTCAGCGCGTGATAATCCAGACCCTGCCATTCCGCCGGCACCGCCTTGGCGGGTGCGGCGTCGGTCACGTCGCGGTCGAGCACTGCGTTGTCCAAAACCTGTCCAATCCTTCTCTGACGCGGGCGAGATCGGTTTCCGTCCCCGCGAGTTCAAAACGATAGAGCACCGGCACGGCGCATTTGCGCGCGACCACATCGCCGGCCGAGGCGAACAACCGGCCGAAGTTGCGGTTCCCCGAGGCGATGACGCCGCGCAGATGGCATCGGGTATCCGGATCGTTGAGGAACCGGATCACCTGTTTGTGGACCGCCCCGCGCCCCTGCCCGTCGGCATAGGTCGGGGTGATCAGGACGAAGGGCGCCCGCGGCGCCGGCAGCGGGGCATCGGGCTCCATCGGGATGCGGCTCGCCGCCAGGCCCAGCCGCTCAACGAACCGGCGGGTGTTCCCGGTGCGGGAGGAATAGTAGACAAGCCCGCCCATCGGCCGCGCCCCCGGTCCGATCAGGACAGCGCGGCGATCTTGTCGGGGCGGAAGCCCGCCCAGTGATCGTCCCCCGCCATCACCACCGGCGCCTGGCGATAGCCGAGCTCGGTCACCTTGGCCATCGCCTCGGCGTCCTCGGTCAGATCGACCAGATCGAAGGCAATCCCCTTGGCGTCCAGCGCCCGGGTGGTGGCGGTGCATTGTACGCAGGCCGGTTTGGAATAGACGGTGATGGTCATGGCAGTGTCCCTAGTCTGGTCTTTCGGTGCCGGACTGCGGGGAAGAGACGCCGTCGGCCGCCCCCGAAGGATGCGTCCCGTCGCACGTCCCGGACCCACCGCCCGGCCTGATCTCTCGTCGTCCTGGCAGGTCTCCTGGCTCACGGCTCGGATGCCGGCCCCGCCCTTCCCGATGCGCTGCACCAGTGGCTTGCGGGTCACGGCTTGCCGCTTACAGTTGCGGGGGCAGCGCCGGATTTTCACCGGTCTTCCCGTTTTCACCCGTGACGAGTCACGGGCACCAAGACAACAGGATATTGACGCCGAAGCGGGGCAACTGTCAATATATAGATCGCCGGACCAGACAAAACGCAACACGGCCTTGTCCCGTGGACAAGCCGCAGGGCACCGGACCCAACCGAAACAGGGGAAAGGCCGCGCGGCCTCAGGTCGGCAGCAGACCGCCGGGACCGCCGTGGCCGACGGAAACCTCTGCCCGGCCGGCGCGGGACCTCTCGCACAGCGGCGCGCGCACCTCCACCAAGGTCACCTCGCTGAAACTGCCGTCCGACAGCAGCAACGGCACGGTATCGCCCAGCCGGACGCCGATCAGCGTCGCCCCCAGCAGCGAGCGCACAGGCACGATCATCGGATCGGCGCGGAACCAGGCCCGATGGCTCAGCCGTCCACCGCGCAGCTGCTGGCCGCGAATCCGATAGCTGAGCACACTGTTGCCCATTGCCACGCCAGCCGCCGGGGCGGTCGAGGGCATCCGCCGCGCATGGCGCAGCTTGTGGCGCAGGATCTCTCCGGTCAGCGCCGCGATCCCGGTCAGTTCGATCTCGCAAGAGCTCAGGTGGCGCTGTACCGCCTCGATATCCCGCAGCGACAGAACCGACCGCCGCGCCAAATCGATCAGGCCGGCGAAGACATCGACTCCCAGATCATTGGGGCCAATCGGCCCCAGTCGTCCTGCATCATCCTTCATGAAGCCTCTCCAGCCGTCAGCGCGCTGAAAACAGATAACAATTCGCTTTTTACTCTGACCCGGTCTCCGGCGGCGCCGCGATCCGGGACCGATCACACCGCAGGCGACCCGAAAACACCGTCCGTTCGGAAAATTGTCCGGGCGGCTCATCAGATCTCTTAATAACCTGAACAGACTACGCCCCGGGCGGAAGTGCCGTCAATCGGCTGCTGCCGCCCTGTTCGCCGCTTCGCCCCGAGCGTGTCTTTGCTGCATCCCTTCGCCAGCGATGCGAAGGGGGTTGTCGGCCCCGGCGTCATTCAATAATGTTACGTTATAACATACCAAATTCCATACGGAGTCCCCCCATGCCCGCCCCTGCCAGGTCCGACGATCCCCGCCTGCCCGTCACCGTTCTGTCCGGCTTTCTCGGCGCCGGCAAAACGACGCTGCTGAATGACGTGCTGAACAACCGCGACGGCCGCCGCGTCGCCGTGATCGTCAACGACATGTCCGAAGTGAACATCGACGCCGACCTGGTCCGCGACGGCGGCGCCGAGCTGAGCCATGCCGAGGAAAAACTGGTCGAGATGACCAACGGCTGCATCTGCTGCACCCTGCGCGACGATCTGCTGACCGAGGTGCGCCGGCTCGCCGACGAGGGGCGCTTCGACTATCTGCTGATCGAATCCACCGGTATCTCCGAACCCCTGCCGGTGGCAGCCACCTTCGAATTCCGCGACGCCAATGGCGACAGCCTGTCCGATGTCGCACGGCTGGACACCATGGTGACGGTCGTCGACACGGTGAACCTGCTGAAGGATTACGCCAGCCACGATTTCATCCGCGACCGCGGTGAATCCCTGGGCGAGGCCGATGAACGCACGCTGGTCGACCTGCTGGTCGATCAGATCGAATTCTCCGATGTCGTGGTGCTGAACAAGGTCTCCGCCGCCGGGCCCGAGCGGCTGGATGCGGCCCGCAAGATCGTCACCTCGCTGAACCCCGACGCCCGCATCATCGAGACCGACTTCGGCAAGGTCGAGGGCAAGGACATCTTCGACACCGGCCTGTTCGATTTCGACACCGCCCATGACCACCCGCTCTGGGCCAAGGAGCTCTATGGTTTCGCCGATCACGTACCGGAAACCGAGGAATACGGCGTCACCTCCTTCGTCTACCGGGCGCGGCGGCCGTTCGATCCGCAGAAGGTCCACGATGTGCTGAACGGCCCGCTCCCCGGGGTGATCCGCGCCAAAGGGCATTTCTGGATCGCCACCCGGCCGGACTGGCTGGCCGAATTCTCGCTGGCCGGCGCGCTCAGCAGCGTCCGTCCGATGGGCATGTGGTGGGCGACGGTGCCGCGCGACCGCTGGCCCGATCACCCGCAGGCGCGCGAGTATCTTGAGCGGCACTGGCAGGAGCCCTTCGGCGACCGCCGGCAGGAACTGGTCTTCATCGGCTTCGACATGGACCGGGCCGGTATCACCGCGGCGCTGGATGCCGCCCTGATCGGCAGCGACAGCAGCTTCGACCCCAGCGCCTGGAGCGATCTGCCCGATCCCTTCCCCGGCTGGCGCCGCGCCCCCGAGGCCGCCTGATGCTCCTGCAGAAGCGGCCGCCGAGGGCCGCCGTCACCGTGGCCGAATCCGCCGCCCCCGAGGGGCTGGAGCGGATCCGGACCCCGGGCTGCGCCGCCGCGATCTGGCAGCGGCGGCCCGATCCGCTGTTTCACCAGTGGCTGGACCGCCTGCCCGCCGACAGGTTGCCGGCGCTGCGGGCGGAGCTGGCGGTGCCCGAGGTCGGCGATGCGGTGGTGCGCGCCTGCGCCGCCTCCGGCCTCGCCGATGGGGCCGGCCGCACCCGGCTCTGCCGCGATATCGCGGATCTCGCCCGCCGGTTCTCCCGACTGATGCACAGCCCGCTGCTGCGGCTGCGGCTGGATGTGATCGGTGATGACGCTTGCCGCCGGTTCCATCTGGACAATGTGCCGGCGCGGCTGTTGTGCACCTATCGTGGCAACGGCACCGAATACGGCCCGGCCGGCCCCGGGTCCCGGCCCGAACCGGTGTTTCGCATGGCGCGTGGCGCGGTCGGTGTGTTTCGCGGCCAGCGCTGGCCGGGGGCGGAGCCTTGTGGCCTGCTGCACCGCTCGCCGCCCGTCGCCCGGACCGACGACACCCGACTGCTGTTGGTGATCGACCTCGCCGAAGGGGTCGGCGGATGACCCGTAGCCGCCACCGCAACAGCCGCAGCACGTTGCGCCGCCGCGCCCGCGCCGCCGATCCGATGCGCGCTTTCGACCGGCTGCCGGCAGAGCTGCGCGGCTGGCTCGCCGGCGCCGCCCTGCCGTGGTCGCCGCAATCGGCGCTGAAGGCCTGGCACCGGGCGCTGGCACGATCGGGCGGCGATCCGGCGGCGGCCCGCGCCTGGCTCAGCGCCAGCGAGGCGCGGCAGCTGCGCCGCGACTGTGCCCGGATCTGGGGGCCGGATCATCCCGCCGCCGGCGCCTGAGCGCCCTTTCCCCGGCCGCCCCGGCAGGCTAGAACGGCCCCACCCGAGGGGGGCCCCGACAAGGGGCTGAGATATCGATGGCATGGCGGCCCGCTGGCCGCCGGGCAGCGCGGTGACCCTTTGAACCTGATCCGGATCATGCCGGCGAAGGGACTGGTGAGCGCGCCCGCCTTTTGCCGGCCTCAGACACACGAGGCCGCCCGATGACTTCCCCGATCCCCAATATCCTGTCGATTGCCGGCACCGACCCCTCCGGCGGCGCCGGCATTCACGCCGATCTCAAGACCTTCTCGGCGCTCGGCGCCTATGGGATGAGCGCGATCACCGCAGTGGTGGCGCAGAACACCTGCGGCGTGCGCGGCGTGGTAACGCTGGAGCCCGATTTCGTCGCCGCCCAGATCGACGCGGTCTTCGACGACGTGCGGGTCGATGCGGTCAAGATCGGCATGGTCGCCAATGCCGGCATCATCCGCGCGGTGGCCGACCGGCTGCGCACGCATCGCGCCGCCAATGTGGTGTTCGATCCGGTGATGGTGGCGAAGAGCGGCGACCGGCTGCTCGACCCCGAGGCGGTGGCGGCACTGAAGACGGAGCTGCTGCCGCTCGCCACGGTGATCACCCCCAACCTGCCGGAGGCGGCGGTTCTCCTGGAGCGGGCCGGAGAAGGAGACGGGGCAGACGACTGGACGGCCGCGACCATGCAAGGCGCCCTGCCCGCGCTGCGCGCCATGGGCCCCGACTGGGTGCTGCTGAAGGGCGGTCATCTGGCGGGCAGCGTTGAGAGCACCGATCTGCTGGCCGGCCCTCACGGGATGCAGAGCTTTTCCGCCCCGCGTATCGCGACGACAAACGATCACGGCACCGGCTGCACCCTGTCGGCGGCCATCGCGGCGCTGCTGCCTCGGATGCCGATGGCACAGGCGGTCGGCCGCGCCAAGAGCTACCTGCAGGGGGCGCTGGCTGCTTCCGACCGGCTGGATGTCGGCCATGGCCACGGGCCGCTGCACCATTTCCACGAGGTCTGGACCAGCTGACCGGGCGGGCTCGCCCGGTGCACGAGAGCCATCGCCGAGAGCGATCACACCCGGCCCGAGGGGGATCGGGCCGGGCGCCAACCGGGGCTCTGGCGTTCTGGCCTTGTGGCGTTCTGGCGAACTATCCCCGTGCCGCCGCCACCGCCCAGGCGATCTCGCGCGCGGCCGCCTCCGGATCGGGCTGGCCGCAAATCGCCGAGACCACCGCCACGCCCTGCGCCCCCGCGCCAAGAGAGGCCGCGACATGCCCCGCCTTGAGCCCGCCGATCGCCACCGCCGGCACCGGCGAGGCGGCGATCTGGGCGGCAAGCCCGTCGAAACCCACCGGGGTCTTGTGATCCAGCTTGGTCGGCGTGGCGAAGACCGGCCCGGCGCCGATGTAATCGACGGCACCCGGATCGACGGCGGCGGCCAGATCGGGGCGTTCCACCGTCAGCCCCAGAATGGCATCCGGCCCGATCCGCGCGCGGGCCTCGGCCACGCCCATGTCGCCCTGCCCGATGTGGATGCCATCGGCGCCGATCTCCACCGCCGCCGCCACATCGTCGTTGACGATGAGCGCCGCGCCGGTCCCCGCCAGCGCCGCCTTGAGCGCCCGGCCGGTCTCGACCATCCGGGCGGTGCCGCCGTCCTTGTCGCGCAGCTGCACCATGGTGGTACCCCCCGCGACCGCGCGGCGGGCGGTCTCGACCATGCCGATCCCGGCGCAAAGGCCGGGATCGAGCACCAGATAGACCGACAGATCGATCTGCCGCCTCATGCCGGAACCGCGCCGACGGCACCGACGGGCCGGATCGCTGCCTCGGCATCGAGGGTCTCCGGGGTGAGCAGGTGCAGCGCGTCGAGGAACGCCGGGGCGAAACTACCCGGCCCCCTCGCCTCCCGCTCAGCCCGGGTGCCGGCCACCGCATAATGGGCCAGTGCCGCCACCGCGGCATCGAAGGGATCGGCCGCCACCGCCGCATAGGCGCCGCAGAGGCCGGTCAGCGAACACCCCAGCGCGGTGTTCAGCGGCATCAGCGGCGAGCCGCCGGCGATCCGCACCGCACGGGTGCCATCGGTGACGAAATCCACCTCTCCGGTCACCGCCACGACGCCGCCAGTCTCCTGCGCCAGCCAGCGCGCGCCGTCTTCCGCCGCAGCCACGGAATCGCGCCCGTCGACGCCCTGGCCGCGGCTCGCCTCGCCCGCCAGCGCCAGGATTTCCGAGGCATTGCCACGGATGATCGTCGGCTTCAGTGCCACCAGATCGGCCGAGGTCCGCCGCCGGAGCGCCGTCGCCTGGCAGGCCACCGGATCGAGCACCCAGGGCTTCCCGGTCGCCTGCGCCCCCTCGATCGCCGCCCGCATCCCGGCAACGAAGGGGGCCGACAGGGTGCCGATATTCACCGTCAGCGCCCCGGCGATGCGGGCGAATTCCCCCGCCTCCTCGGCATCCGAGACCATCGCCGGCGAGGCGCCCGCCGCCAGCAGCACATTGGCGGCGATGTTCATGGCGACGAAGTTGGTGATGCATTGCACCAGCGGCGGCTCCGCCCGCAGCGCGGACAGCAACGCGCCCGGGGTCCGGGTCATCTTGTAACTCATTGCTTGTCCTCCAGCGGCATGTAGAGCTCTCCGCCGGCGCGGAATTTCTCGGCCATCTTCGCCATGCCTTCCTTCTGCGCCTCGGCCCGGATGTCGTGGCTGATCCGCATCGAGCAGAACTTTGGCCCGCACATGGAGCAGAAATGCGCCACCTTGTGGGCCTCCTTCGGCAAGGTCTCATCGTGGAAATCCCGCGCGGTATCGGGATCCAGCGACAGGTTGAACTGATCTTCCCAGCGGAACTCGAACCGTGCCCGGCTCAGCGCGTCGTCGCGGATCTGCGCCGCCGGATGCCCCTTGGCCAGATCGGCGGCATGGGCGGCGATCTTGTAGGTGATCACCCCCACCTTCACATCGTCGCGGTCGGGCAGGCCCAGATGTTCCTTCGGCGTGACGTAGCAGAGCATGGCGCAGCCATACCAGCCGATCATCGCCGCCCCGATGCCGGAGGTGATATGGTCGTAACCCGGCGCGATATCGGTGGTGAGCGGCCCCAGCGTGTAGAACGGCGCCTCGCCGCATTCGCGCAGCTGCTTGTCCATGTTCTGTTTGATCTTGTGCATCGGCACATGGCCGGGGCCCTCGATCATCACCTGGCAGTCCTTGGCCCAGGCGATCTGGGTCAGCTCGCCCAATGTCTCCAGCTCGGCGAATTGCGCCTCATCGTTGGCATCGGCGATGGAGCCCGGGCGCAGCCCGTCGCCAAGACTGAAGGACACGTCATAAGCTCTTGCGATATCGCAGATTTCGTCGAAATGCTCGTAGAGGAAGCTTTCGCGGTGGTGATGCAGGCACCATTTCGCCATGATCGAGCCGCCGCGGCTGACGATCCCCGTCACCCGGTTCACGGTCATCGGGATCATGTGCAGCCGGACGCCGGCATGGATGGTGAAATAGTCCACCCCCTGCTCCGCCTGCTCGATCAGCGTGTCGCGGAACACTTCCCAGCTCAGGTCCTCGGCGATGCCGCCGACCTTTTCCAAGGCTTGATAGAGCGGCACGGTGCCGATCGGCACCGGGGAGTTGCGGATGATCCAGTCGCGGATGTTGTGGATGTTGCGGCCCGTCGACAGGTCCATCACCGTATCGGCGCCCCAGCGGGTGGCCCAGACCATCTTCTCCACTTCCTCCGCCATCGAGGAGGTGACAGCGGAGTTGCCGATATTGGCGTTGATCTTGACCAGGAAGTTGCGGCCGATGGCCATCGGCTCGGCCTCCGGGTGGTTGATGTTCGACGGGATGATCGCCCGGCCCCGCGCCACCTCGTCCCGGACGAATTCCGGGGTGATGAAATCCGGGATCTCGGCACCGAAGCTCTCGCCGTCGCGCAGCAACGCCTCCTTGGCGGCCTTGCGGCCGAGGTTCTCGCGGATCGCCACGAATTCCATCTCCGGCGTGACGATGCCGGCGCGGGCATAGGCGATCTGGGTCACCGCCTTGCCAGCCCGGCCGCGCAGCGGCTGGTGGCGCACCGGGAATTCCGGCGTCAGCCGCGCGCCTTCGGCAAAGCCGTTGTCCTCGGGCTTCACATGCCGCCCGTCGTAGCGTTCGACATCGCCGCGCCCGGTGATCCAGCCTTCGCGCAGCCGCGGCAGGCCCTGATCGATGGCGATCTCGGCGTCCGGATCAGTATAGGGGCCGGAGCTGTCATAGACGGTGACAGGCGGTTCACCCGCCGAGGGGTGCAGATCGATCTCGCGCATGGGGACGCGGATCTGCGGGTGCAATTCGCCGGCATGCCAGACGCGGCGCGACGCGGGCAGCGGGCCCGTTGTGACGGTGGGAGAGAGGTCTTTCATCGGTCGGAGCCTCCATAGCTCAAAGCGTTGGAGACCCAGTTCCGCGTCGAATGGAGGTTGGCCCGCACGGAATACGCCTGAGACACGTATCGGGCAGAATGCCCATGCAGCCGGTGCACCATCCCTACGCCAGTGTGAACTGGATCAGGTTCATCGGGTCACTGCGCTGCACGGGCCTTGCGGCCGGCCATCAGTATCTCAGCCCCTTGTCGGGACCCCCCGGGTGAGTGCGCCGACCCTGCACCCGGACCACCGAACTGTCAATGCACCTTGCGTCACAGCCCGTCGCGGGGGCTGTCCGCCGGCGCCGATGCCGCCTATCCTCGATCCGAGGAAGAGGAGGACATCCGATGCAGATCGGCGAAGAGCTGGACCCGCGTGTGCTGGCGCGGATGCAGGAAAGCTATGCCAGACAGGGGCTGATGGCGCATCTGGGCGCGGAAATCACCGAGATGCGGGCCGGGCTGGTCACGCTGTCGATGCCGTTCCGCCCGGAGCTGACCCAGCAGCACGGTTATTTCCACGCCGGCGGCAGCGCCGCGATCGCGGACACCGCCGGTGGCTTCGCCGGCTTCACCCTGTTTCCCGACGACGCCCAGGTGCTGACAGTGGAATTCAAGCTGAACCTGATCAACCCGGCGCAGGGCGACCGGCTGGAGGCGACCGGCCGGGTGATCAAACCGGGCCGCACGCTGACGGTCTGCCAACTCGACGTCTGGGGGGTGACCGGAGAAGCCCGCAAACATGTGGCGACGGGGATGCAGACGCTGATCTGCCTGCGCGAGGGGGCCTAGGCCCCAGAGCCCCACCACCCCCATCGGGTCCGGCGGGTCATGGCAAGACCTGAGGCGCGCGCCCGGCGCCCGGGCGCGAACCGGGGGCACACCGCAGGACAGGTCTTCCCCACACCCGCCGGATCACTGGACCCGGGCGCGGATCCGCTCCTCATCCGCCGTAGTACTTGCGCCGAGCTTCCTCCTGGATCGCCAGCGCCTGGCTCAGCTCGGCGAATTTGCGCATCTCTTCCTTGCGGGCCACCGGGTCGGTGGTGTCGCGCAACACCCGCGCCTGCGTCTCGATGGCCTTGCGCAGTTCCACCTCCTTCGGCAGGGCGCCGGCCTCCGCCATGATGCGAAAGCCCGCCGCCTCGGCATAATCGCCGCCGCCCACCGGCGGCAGAGGCTTGCCGGCCCCCTTGAGGTTGTCGAGCTGCCCCTCGGCCTGCGCCTTGAGGATCTGCCGTTCCGAAAGCTGCGAGAATTTCATCCCTCTCTCCTCAGTCCTCCGCGCCGGGTCAGCCGCGCGGTTCCGTTGTGTCGCCCCCGCCCTGCCCCGGCGCCAGCAGCCCGCGCTCCGCCTCGTCGAACACCGGCCAGTAAAAGCGCAGCACCGGCGTCGCGCTGCGGCCAAAGGCGGTCAGGGCGCCGCTCAGCATCAGCGCCGCGGCAAGGGGGTCCATATCGGCGCGGAAAATCCCCCGATCGCGCCCCTTGGCCAGGATCTGGCGGAACCGGTCGGCCCATTGGCCGGTGAACTCGGCGATCATCGCCGCCACCGCCGGATTGTCCGGCGCCGCCAGCGCCAGCCGGGCGAAGCAGACGGACAGATCGGGCCGGTCGCGCAGGCTGTCGTGATAGACCTGCGCCTCCGCCCGCAGCTGGGCGCGCGGGTCGCCGGCCGGATCGGGATCGGGCGGCAGCAGGGCGAGAAAGGCATCGCGGCTGGTCTCTGCCACCAGCGCGATCAGCGCCGCCTTGGATTTCACGTGGAAATGCAGGGTGGAGATATTGATCGCCGCCCGCTCTGCCACATCGCGGGTGCGCAGCCCCTCCACCCCCTTCTCGGCAATGATCCGGCGGGCCGCCTCGGCGATCATCTCGCGCCGCGCCGCCTTGCGCAGATAGGCATGCGGGGTCTCGGGGGAATGCGTGGTGTCCATAAATCAATCATATGATTGATTCTTGAGAAATAGCAAGTCCGTTTCCCCCGCCCCCGCGCCAACCCGACCGGCGCCTGGAAATTTCAGGGGTGACAGCGGCGCGGAAATCGCCTATCCGGTTTCGCATGTCGAATGCTTGCCCCTTTGCCACCTATTTTTATTGGTTCCGCTCTCTTCAGCGGAGCTGGGTGGCTGTGTAGCAACGACAAAGGCAACACACCGATTTCCCAAGAGCCGCTGGTCCGACCGGCGGCTTTCGTGTTTTCCACCCCCCGGTCAGGCCCTCTCAAGACCAAACGCAGAGGACACCAAGACCCATGTTGACCCAGACCGAAGACCTGCGCATCGCCGATATTCGGCCGCTGCCCACCCCACAGGATCTGATCCGCGCCCTGCCCCGCGACGCGGCAGTGACCGAGACGGTGACCCGCGGCCGCGATGCGATCCGGGCGATCTTCGACCGCAGCGACGACCGGCTGCTGGTGATGATCGGGCCCTGCTCGATCCACGATCCGGCGGCGGCGCGCGATTACGCCACCCGCCTGGCCGGGCTGCGGCGGCAACTGTCCGACCGGCTGGAAATCGTCATGCGGGTCTATTTCGAGAAACCGCGCACCACTGTCGGCTGGAAGGGGCTGATCAACGATCCGCATCTGGACGGCAGCTGCCGGATCGATGACGGGCTGCGGATCGCGCGCGAACTGCTCCTGGACATCAACCGCATGGGGCTGCCGGCGGGGACCGAGTTCCTCGACCCGATCACGCCGCAGTATTTCTCCGACCTGATCACCTGGGGCGCCATCGGCGCGCGCACCACTGAAAGCCAGATTCACCGCCAGCTCGCGTCCGGCCTGTCCTGCCCGGTGGGCTTCAAGAACGGCACCGACGGCGGCGTCAAGATCGCGCTCGACGCGATCCAGTCCGCCAGCCAGCCGCATCACTTCCCTGCGGTGACCAAGGACGGCCGCGCCGCCATCGCCCAGACCACCGGCAATGACGATTGCCATGTGATTCTGCGCGGCGGCAACGGCACCAATTACGATGCCGCCTCTGTCGCCGCCGTCGCCGAGGCTGCGGCCCGCGCCGGGGTCGATCCGCGGATCGTCATCGACGCCAGCCATGCCAACAGCGGCAAGGACCCGGCGCGCCAGCCCGCGGTGGTCGCCGATGTGGCCGACCAGCTGCGCACCGGCGATTGCCCGGTGCGCGGCATGATGATCGAAAGCCATCTGGTCGGCGGTGCGCAGAAGCTGGTGCCGGGTCAGCCGCTCATCTACGGGCAGAGCATCACCGACGGCTGCATTGGCTGGTCCGAGACCGTCGCAGTGCTGGAGGATCTGGCGGGGGCGGTCGCCTCGCGCCGCCGGGTGGCCGCGTAACCGCCGGCGCGGCCTCCTGTCCCGGGGCCGCGCCCAAGCCGACCACGGGAGGGGGCGGCGCAACATCGACAGCCGGCGCCGCCTTCTTCTCTGTCCAAATACTCTCGCCGAAGGCATGGCGCGCAGCGCCATTCCCCAGCCCGCCATAATCCCCCCCGCAAGCGCCCGCCTCGCAAGCCGTTTTCCTGGGCCGCCAACCGGGCCGGCGGCTCAGGAAAGCTGACAGCGATAGAGCTTCACCTTCAGCCCGCCATGCGCCACCGGCGGCCCCGGCGGATCGAAGGGCAGGTTGCAGGCCTTGGCCAACCCGCCCTCGCTGGTGACCAGACCGACGCGCCAGCCGGCGAACCGTTCGCGCAGAACGCCCCCGAGGGCGCCGTAAAGACCGTAGAGCAGTTTCTTGTTGCCGATCCGCGCCCCGTAGGGCGGGTTGATCATCACCAGCCCGGGGGCGCCTTCCGGCGGGGTCAGATCGGCGAAGGGCATCTGGGTGAAACTGCACCACTCGGCCACGCCGGCGCGCGCAGCATTCTCGCCCGCCATCCGCACCGCGCCGGCGTCGCGGTCCGATCCGTGGAACCGCTGCGCCGGAATGCGGTCCGGCATCGCGGCGCCGGCCCGCATCCGCTCCCAGGCCGCGGCGTCGAACCCGGCCAGCGTCTCGAAGGCGAAGCTGCGCGACCGTCCCGGGGCCAGACCGGCGGCGATCTCGGCCGCCTCGATCACGAAGGTGCCGGAGCCGCACATCGGATCGACCACCACCTCCGCCCCGGTATAGCCGCAGCTGCGCAGGAACAGCGCCGCCATGGATTCGCGCAGCGGCGCCTTGCCCATCGCCTGCTTGTGACCGCGCTTGTGCAGCGGCTCGCCGCTGCTGTCGATGCTGAGCGTACAGAGGTTGTCCTCGATCCGCAGCATCACCCGCAGCGCCGCCTCCGGCGAGACCGGCGCGCCCAGTTCCTCGGCAATCGCCTTTTCGACCCGCTGCGCCGCCGCCTTGTGGTGATAGATCTTCGACGCCTTGCAGGTCGCCTCGACCCGCACCGGAACATCCCAGCGCAGGAACTGGCCCCAGGGAAACCGGCGCGCCCGCTTGTCCAGTTGGGCCAGGTGAAAGGCGCGGAATTCGCCCATCCGCACCACCACCCGGGTCGCCCCGCGCAGCCACAGATTGGCGCGCCAGACCTCCGCCCAGCCGCCCCGCAGGGTCACGCCGCCGGGCGTCAGCCGGGCGTCGGCAAAACCCAGCGCCCGCGCCTCGTCCAGAAGCGCGGGTTCCAGCCCCGGCAGGGCCACCAGAAAGATCTCGAAGTCGGCAGGTTTTTCCATCGCGCCTGCTTACCGCGAAGCCGGCGCGACGGCGAGGGGGATTTTACCCCTCCGAGGCCTGCCAGACGATCTGACCGTCACAGATGGTCATCGCCGCCCGGGCCCGATCCACCGCCGCGGCACCCAGCGCCTCCAGATCGCTGTCCATCACCACGATGTCGGCCAGCAGCCCCGGTTTCAGGCTCCCCAGACGATCCTCGTCAAATCCGGCATAGGCGCCGCCCGCGGTGTAGTAGCTCAGCGCCTCATGCAGCCCGATACGGTTGTCGGGATCGCCCGCCTTATACGGCTGGCGGGTCATCGCCGCCTTGACGCTGCGCATCGGGTTGATGTCGGCCACCGGCCAGTCGGAAGCGAAGCAGATCGGCACGCCGAGATCGCGCAGCGCCGCCACCGGGAAGGCATAGGGCCAGCGCGCCTCCCCCACCTTGAGGGTCCAGGGGGTCAGCGGGAAATCCAGCGCCCCCGGCGGATGCGACGGCTGCATCGAATAGACCACACCCAGTTCCTTCACCCGCGGGATGTCGTCGGGATGGATCACCTCGATATGTTCGATACGGTGACGGGAATCGCGGGCGCCATTGGCCTCACGCGCGGCCTGATAGCCGTCGAGCACCCGACGCACCGCCCCGTCGCCGATGGCATGGACCGAGATCTGCAGCCCCCGCTTGTCGGCCTCGACGCAGATGGCCTCGAACCGCTCCGCCGAATGCAGCGGCTCCCCCTTCCAGCCCGGCTGATCGGCGTAATCCTCGACCATCACGGCGGTGCCGCTGTCGATCACCCCGTCCATGAACATCTTCACCCGGCCCGAGCGCAGCCTGTCGCTGCTGAACTCCGCCGTCATGCGGCTGGCGATGTCGATCGAGTCAATCGGCGCCGTCTGGTTCATGTGATAGGGAATCTCGATCCGGCAGATCAGCTCGCCGCGCTGTTCCAGTTCCCGCAGCAGCTTCAGCTGATAGAGATTGCCATCCATGTTGTGCAGCGAGGTGAACCCGAAGGAGGCGCAATAGGTCAGCCCCCGGCGCATCGTCTCCAGATCCTCCTCCCATTGCTCCGGCGTGACCTCGATATCCGGTTCGTTGCCGGTCATCCCGAGGTTTTCGCGCCCGCCAGTGCTGCGATGGCGCATCACCAGCATATAGGCGTCGAATTCGCGCAGCTCGCCGGTGGCGGTGCCGTCCTCGCCCATCACCACCTCGGTGCCGATCACGGTTTCGGCGCCCTCAAGAATGCCCGCCATCTCCATCGCCGCGGTATTGGCCCAGGCGGTGTGATGATCGCCCGAGATCAGAATCACCGGCCGATCGGCCAGCGCCTGGTCCAGAAGCTGCCGGGTGGTCGCGATCCCGGCGCCGAACAGGTTGTAATCGGCCCCCTTGCAGATCAGCAGCGCCGCGTCGGGGTTGTCGTCGGCATATTGGCTGAGCGCCGCACGCAGCGCCTCCAGCCCCTGCACCCCGGCCAGCTGCAGCTGGCGCAGCCCCACCGCGCCGGGGAAGATATGCAGATGCGCCTCGGTCATCCCGGGCAGCACCGTGGCGCCCTTCGCGTCGATGCGCCGGGTCTCCGGCCCGGCCAGGGTGACGATCTCCGCGGCACTGCCGACGGCAAGCAGGCGATTGCCCGCGACCGCCACTGCCTCGGCGCGCGGGGCGTCGGGATCCATGGTCAAAACCTTGGCGTTCTCGATGATCAGGCTGGCGTTCGGCATGTGGTTCCTTCCCTGTTTCCGGCCGCGAGAGCGCATAATTTCCCGGCGCTTCCGGCGGTCACCTGACGTCAGATACGGCCGTGAACAGGGCGCATCTCGATCAACTTGATCAAAAGTTGACCCCCGTCAAATGTCAAGAAAAGCCATGCACATTCACTGTATTTCAGGGCAATATGTGCATGATTTTCAGAACTTACATCCCCCCTATCGCATATGATCAAAAACTGAACGCCGGTCAGAAAACTGCGCCCATCGCAGCGGGCGACCCAACAACAGGCTTGCCAAACCGCTCTCGCCCTGTAGCGTTTGATCAAAATACCTGTGGTTCTGGAGCGAACCACCAAAACGGCTGACGGGGAAAAACAATGCAGCACCAAGCCCAGCCGATGCCCAGCACCGACAGCGCCGACGATGTCGCTGTCGATGTGGACCGCATCTCAAAGATTTTCCAAGGTGAGGACGAGGTTCGCGCACTCGACGACGTCTCTGTCGCGATTCGGCGCAACGAGTTCTTCACCCTGCTCGGCCCCTCGGGCTGCGGCAAGACCACGCTTCTGCGGGTGATTGCCGGTTTCGAACCGCCGACCATGGGCGCGCTCAGGCTGGGCGGGCGCGATATCTCGCGGCTGCCGCCGAACAAGCGACCGATCAACACGGTGTTCCAGAACTACGCGCTGTTCCCGCATATGAGCGTAGCCAACAACATCGCCTTCGGGCTGGAAATGCTGGGCAAGCCAAAGGGCGAGATCCAGACGATCGTCTACGACATGCTCAAACTGGTGCAGATGGAGCATCTGAAGGCGCGCCGCACCTCGGAAATCTCCGGCGGGCAGCAGCAGCGTGTGGCTTTGGCCCGGGCGCTGGCCCCGAAGCCGGAAGTGCTGCTGCTGGACGAACCGCTCAGCGCGCTGGACCTCAAGCTGCGCAAGGAAATGCAGATCGAGCTGAAGCGGCTGCAGCATGAGACCGGGATCACCTTCATCTTCGTGACTCACGATCAGGAAGAAGCGCTGACCATGTCCGACCGCATCGCGGTGATGAACGCGGGCAAGATCCTGCAGGTCGGCAGCCCGCGCGACATCTACGAACGGCCCGCCGAACGCTTCGTCGCCAACTTCATCGGCGAGTCGAACTTCCTCGACGCGACGCTGAACGGCCATACCGTGACACTGAAGGCCGGTGGCCGATTCCAGGCCAGCCCGCCCGCCGGTGTCGCCGATGGCGCCGTCAGCGTGCTGGTCCGCCCCGAACACGGCCAGGTCCGCATGGGCGAGGCCGCCGAGGGCGAACTGGCCGCCACCATCGACACTGTGGTCTATTCCGGCGAGGCGACGACGGTTCACCTGCGGCTGACCACCGGGGAGCTGTTCAAGGCGAAGATGCCGAACACCCCGAGCGAGGATGGCCGCAGCATCGAACAGGGGGCTGCCGCCGCGCTGAGCATCGCGCCCGGGGCCGTCACCGTGCTGAAGGACTGATCCAGATGCCCGAGACCCCCGCCCCCGCCTCCGCAACAGCCGATGCCCCGGTGCCCGGCGGTCTGATCCGCGGCGAACTGGAACGCGAGCTGGAACAGACCGATAACCGGACCCGCTGGCTGCTGTCGCTACCGGCAATCCTGATCATCCTCTTCTTCGCCGCCGCGCCGCTGCTGGTCATGGTGGTCTATTCCTTCCTGACGCCCGGCGACTACGGCAACGTCAAGTGGATTTTCTCCACCGAAGGCTGGGTCAATGTGATCCTGCAGCGCGATATCTTCGACGACACGCTGATCTGGGCAGATGCCCATCTGTCGATCTTCTGGCGCTCGGTGAAACTGTCGATCGTCACCACGCTGCTGACGCTGATCTTCGGCGTGCCGACCGCCTGGTTCGTCGCCACCCGCCCCAAGGGCAAGCGCGAATTCTGGCTGTTCCTGGTCACGGTGCCGTTCTGGACCAACCTGCTGGTGCGCACCATCGCCATTCAGGAACTGATCCGCGCCGAGGGCGTGATCAACAACTTGCTGATGGCGCTGCATATCGTCGATCAGCCGATCCAGATGATGTTCACCGATTTCGCCATCGGCTTCGGCATGACCTATGTCTACCTGCCGCTGATGGTGCTGCCGGTCTATGCCGCGGTCGACAAGCTGGATTTCCGCCTGGTCGAGGCGGCGCATGATCTCTACGCCGGGCGCTGGACCGCGTTTCGCCGGGTGATCCTGCCGATGATCAAGCCCGGCATCATCGCCGGCTCGATCCTGGTCTTCATCCCCTGTCTCGGCGCCTATGTGACGCCGCGGGTGCTGGGCGGCGGCAAGAACCTGATGTTCGGCAACCTGATCGAGCTGCAGTTCGGCGCCGGCCGCAACTGGCCGCTGGGGGCGGCCCTGTCCTTCACCCTGATGGCCATCGTCATGGTCGCGCTGATCTACTATGTGCGCCTCACCTCGCGCGAGGAGAAAACCGATGTCTGACACCGCCCTGCCCCGTCACAGCTCGCGCGGCTATTCGGTCCGCTCCCTGCCCGGTTTCGCGGTCATCGCCCTGTTCACCATCTTCGCGCTCTATGCGCCGATCCTGATCCTGGTGGCCTATTCCTTCAACGCCGGCAACTCGCTGGCGATCTGGGAGGGATTCTCGCTGAAATGGTACGCCCAGGCGGCCCAGAACAGCGCCGTGATCGACGCGGCGATCCGTTCGCTTTATCTGGCGCTCTCCGCCGCCGGCGTCGCCACCGTCGCCGCCACCATGGCGGCGCTGGCCACCACCCGGACCCGCCGGTTCCCCGGCAAGACGATGATCTATGCCCTGATCAACCAACCGCTGATGGTGCCGGAGATCGTCACCGCGGTGGCCCTGTTGATCGTCTTCGCCTGGATCAAGGTCGCCACCGGCTATACCAGCATGATCTATCTGATCGCCGCCCATACCGCCTTCTGCGTGCCCTTCGCCTATCTGCCGATCCGCGCGCGGCTGGAGACCATGGACTACACGCTGGAGACCGCCGCCCGCGATCTCTATGCGACGCCGATGCAGGTGTTTATGCGGGTGACGCTGCCGCAGATGTGGCCTGGTATCATCGCCGGCATGATGCTCGCCTTCGTCATTTCGATGGATGACGTGGTGATTACCGAATTCGTCAAATCCGCCGGCCAGGAAACCATCCCGACCTACATGCTGGGCCAGCTGCGCCGCGTCGTCACCCCGGAGGTCAATGCGATCTCCACCGTGATCCTCGCCGCCGGTGCGATCCTGGTGTCGCTGTTTTTCTGGCTCAGCCGGGAACGGCGCTGATAATCTGAGTTCAACCGACCAACCGGACATTCAAGAATCCGGGTCAAACAAAAAAGAAACGCAACAAGGAGACATGAAGTCATGAAACGTCTGTTTGCCGCAGCCTCGGTTCTTGCGATGACCGCCGCTGCCGCCGCCTCGGCCGAAGAGCTGAACCTTTACAACTGGGGCAACTACACCAGCCCCGAGCTGCTGGAGAAATTCGAGAAAGAGACCGGCATCAAGGTCATCGTCACCGATTTCGACAGCAACGACACCGCGCTTGCCAAGGTCAAGGCCGGTGGCCACGGCTTCGACCTGGTGGTCCCCTCGGCCGCCTATGTGCCGATCTGGATCAAGGAAGGCCTGCTGGAAGAGGCCCGTCCCGACCAGATGGAGAACTTCAAGAACATGGACCCCGCCTGGGTCGATGTCGACTGGGATCCGGGCCGTCACTATACCGTGCCGTGGCAATGGGGCACCACCGGCGTGGTGGTGAACACCAAGTACTATGACGGTGACATCGACACCTCCGCCATCTTCCTCGATCCGCCGGAAGAGCTGAAAGGCAAGATCAACGTGGTCCCGGAGATGGGCGACGTGATGGGCCTGGCGGTGATGTATTACGGCGGCGAGCCCTGCACCGGCGACAAGGAAATCCTGAAAAAGGTGCATGCCGGCCTGATCGAGGCCAAGAAGAGCTGGCTCGGCATGGACTACGGCAACATCGAGAAATTCGCCAAGGAAGACCTCTGGGCCGGCGTCAACTGGAACGGCTCGACCTTCCGCATGCGGCTGGAGAACCCGGCGATCCACTACGGCTATCCGAAAGAAGGCTTCGTCGTCTGGATGGATTCGGTCGCCATGCTGAAGGATGCCACCAACCCCGAAGCGGCGAAAAAATTCATGAACTTCATCATGGAGCCGGAAAACGCAGCGCTGATCTCGCAATTCGCCCGCTATGCCAACGGCATCAAGGGCTCCGAAGCCTTCATGCCCGAGGACATGAAAACCGCCCGCGAGATCAACATCCCGGCCGAGCTGAAGGACAAGGGCCGGTTCCTGCCGACCTGCGAACCGGACGTGCAGAAGCTCTACACCCGGATCTGGACCGATCTGCAGAAATAAGAGCCGAGGGGGCATTGTGCCCCCTCTTTCCCTTCCCCTCCCGGGGAGGGGCCGCCCGGCCGGCCCGGGCGACAGTCTGATCCGAAAGCCCCCATGCGCAGCTATCGCAATTCCGACCCGCGCCCGCCGATCATGCAGGGCCACCCGGTGCCGCCGGAGTGGCGGGTGCCGCCGCACGACTGGGACAGCCCGCCCTGGAACCGCTGGGCGTTCCAGCATATGCGCGAAATGGTGCCCACCGTCGAGGTCCGCCGGGGCGAGACCGTCTGGCCGCTGCCCGGCACACCGGGCGATATCGCCGGGATCCCCTATGACACCCTTGACGGCCGCCGCTCCGACTGGGGCGCGATGCTGGAGGAGACCTACACCGATGCGGCGCTGATCTGGCTCGACGGCCGGGTGATCGCCGAAACCTACTGCAACGGCATGGACAGCCGTCGCCCGCATATCGCCTTCTCGGTCTCAAAGAGCGTGGTCGGCGCCGTCGCCGGCAGCCTGATCGCCGAGGGGCAGCTGGACCCCGCCGCGCCGGTCACCGACTATGTCCCCGAGCTCGCCGCCACCGCCTGGGCCGGCGCCACGCTGCAGCAGGTGCTGGACATGACCAGCGGCACGACTTTCGACGAAAGCTATGGCAATCAGGACGCGCATGTCTTCCTGCTCGACGTCGCTGCCAATATCAAACCCATCTACCCCTTCATGGACCCCGACCGGGTGCCCGGCTGCATCTGGGAGCTGATCCTGTCGCTCACCGAGGCCGAGGCGCCGCACGGCAGCCGGTTCGAATACCGCTCGATCGAGACCGACCTGCTCGGCGCGCTGATGGAACGGGTCAGCGGCCAGCGGCTCGCTGATCTGGTGTCGGACCGCCTGTGGGCGCCGATGGGCGCGGCAGAGGACGGCTTCTTCACCGTCGATCGTGCCGGCTTCGCCATGGCCGATGGCGGGTTCAACGCGACGCTGCGCGATTTCGCCCGGTTCGGCCGGCTGCTGCTGGAAGACGGCGCACGCGACGGCCGCCAGATCCTGCCCCGCACCTGGATCGAGGACATCCGCGCCGGCGATCACGGGCTGTTCAACGCCCAGGGCCGCGACATGCTGCCCAGGGGCCGCTATCGCAACCAGTTCTGGATCGAGGACGACAGCCGCCCGGCGCATCTGAGCCTCGGCATCTTCGGTCAGCATATCTATGTCGACCCCGAGATCGGCCTGGTCGCGGTGAAACTGTCAAGCTGGCCGGATTTCCTGAGCGCCGAGGGTCACATGCAAAACTGGCTCCGCGCCGTCAAAGCGGTGGCCGCGGCATATGGGGCCCCGGCATGAGCGATGATCTGATCTACATGAGCGCCACCGAAGCGCTCCGCCGCTTCGCCGACCGCAGCCTGTCGCCGCTGGAGCTGCTCGACGCGCAGATCGCCCGGGCCGAGGCGGTGAAGGACCCGGTCAACGCCCTGACCGACTGTTATTTCGACGAGGCCCGCAGCGCCGCCCGCGCCGCCGCCGACCGCTGGGCACGCGGCGCCCCGCTGGGCGCGCTCGACGGGCTGACGGTGGCGGCCAAGGACGAAAGCTATATCGCCGGCAAGCGCACCAGCTTCGGTTCGCTCATCACCCGCGATTTCGTGCCCGAGGAGACCTCGGTCAACAACGAGCGCATCATGGCCCAGGGCGGCATCATCCACGCCCGCACCGCAACACCGGAATTCTCCTGCGCCGGCGTCACCTGGAGCCGGCTCTGGGGCGTCACCCGCAACCCCTGGAACCCGGAGATGACGCCCGGCGGCTCCTCCGGCGGCTCCGGCGCCGCACTGGCCGCCGGCATGACCACACTCGCGACCGGCTCCGACATCGGCGGCTCGATCCGCATCCCGGCCTCCTGCTGCGGGCTGGTGGGCTACAAGCCACCCTATGGCCGCAACCCCGACGATCCGCCCTTCAATCTGGATTTCTTCTGCCACACCGGCCCGATGGCGCGCAGCGTCGCGGACACCATCCTGCTGCAGAACGTGATGTGCGGCCCCTCGCCCCGCGATATCGCCACGCTCTATCCCAAGCTGGAGCTGCCCACCGCCTACCCCGATCTGAAAGGCTGGCGCATCGCGCTGTCGATGGATCTGGGCAGCTATGTGGTGACCGAGGAGGTCCGCGCCAATACCCGCGCCGCCGCCCGGATCTTCCGCGATCTCGGCGCCGAGGTCGAGGAGATCGATATCGGCTGGGGCCCCGAGGTGCAGCAGGCCTGCTGGGATTACCTGAGCCATCTCTTCGGCGGCTCGATGGCACAGCTCCTGTCCGAACACGCCTGCGACATGACCCCCTATTGCCGCGACTTCGCCGCCAAGGCGCAGCAGAGCCAGGTGACGGATTACCTCAGCGCGCTGGAGACCGCCAATGCCGCCTATCGCAAGCTCGGCCCGCTGCTGGAACAGTTCAACGCGCTGATCTGCCCGACCACCGGGATTCCGGCGGTGGCCGCCGATTACGATATGACCGGGCTGGAGATCGACGGCACTCCGGTGCGGCCGGAACTGGGCTGGGCGCTGACCACCCCCTTCAACATGCTCAGCCGCTGCCCGGTGCTGCAGCTGCCCTCGGGCGTCGCCGCCAACGGCGTGCCCACCGGCCTGCAGATCGTCGGCCCCAGCTATCGCGACGCGGTGGTGTTCCAAGCCGCCATGGCCTTCGAAACCGCCCGCGGCAGCTGGTATCAGAGCCCGGAAACCCGCCCCGCGCTCTGATGCCCTCGCGGGCACCGCGCCCGCGTCTTCTTCTCTGTCCAAATACTCCCGCCGGAGGCACCCGCCGGCCCGCCCCAGGCGACCGGCCCTGCGGATCCGCCCCGGCCCCGGCCTTCCGCTAGGAGGCCAGCGCCGGCAGGTAGAGCACGATCCCCGGGAAGGCGACCAGCAGCGCGATGGTCACCGCGTCGGCGACGAAGAAGGGCATCACCCCGCGGAACACGTCCTGCACGCTCAGGTCGGGCTGCACCCCCGCCACCACGAAACAGTTCAGCCCGATCGGCGGGGTGATCAGGCAGAACTCTGCCATCTTCACCACCAGGATACCGAACCAGATGGCGCACATCGGCCCCGACATGCCGAAAGTGCTCTCCGCCGCGCTCACCGCCTCGCCGCCATTCAGCGCCATCACCGCCGGGTAGACCACTGGAAGGGTCAGCAGCAGCATGCCGATCGCATCCATGAACATCCCCAGCACCGCATAGGCCAGCAGGATGCAGACCAGCACCAGCAGCGGCGGCATCGACAGCCCGGTGATCCAATCCGAGAACACCCCCGGCAGATCGGCGAAACCGAGGAAGCGCACGTAGATCAGCACCCCCCAGATGATGGTGAAGATCATCACCGTCAGCTTGGCGGTCTCCAGCAGCGCCGATTTCAGCTCCGCCCAGCGCATGCCCCGCGCGATCGCCATCAGGAAGACCACGAAAGCCCCCAGCGCGCCGCCCTCGGTCGGCGTGCCCCAGGCATCGCCGAAGGGGTTGTAGACGAAGAAGATGATGATCACGACGACGAAGACGATGGGCAGCGCCGGCGGCAACGCCACCAGCCGGTCGCGCCAGGAAAATCCCCGCACCGGCGGGCCCACCGATTTGAACACCACCGCGATACCGACAATCAGGATCGCGTAGATCACCGCCGAGAAGGCGCCGGGGATGAACCCCGCCAGCAGCAGCTTGCCCACATCCTGTTCGACGATAATCGCATAGATCACCAGGATCGCCGAAGGCGGGATCAGCGAGGCCAGCGTGCCCCCCGCCGCCACCACACCGGCGGCAAAGCGCTTGTTGTAGCCGATCGCCGTCATCTCCGGGATGGCAATGCGGGCGAAGACGGCGGAGGTTGCCACGCTCGCCCCCGAGACAGCGGCAAAGCCAGCGGTGGCGAAAACGGTGGAGACCGCCAGCCCGCCCGGCATCCAGGCAATCCAGCGTTTCGCCGCCTCGAACAGCGCCCGGGTCAGCCCGGCATAATAGGCCAGATAGCCGATCAGGATGAAGGTGGGAATCAGGCTGAGCGTCTGGCTCGACACCTTCGAATGGGGCACCTGCCCCGCGGTCTTGGCCGCCACCGTCAGCGCCCAGCCCAGCTGCGCGGTGTCGAACCCGCGCTTGGACCAGAAGATCAGCACCAGCCCGACCAGCCCCGCCAGCCCCGCGGCGAAGGCCACCCGCATGCCCAGCACCACCATCAGCAAGAGCCCGGCGGTGACCCAAAGCCCGATTGTAATCGAATCCATCGATCTCTCCCTGCCCTGTTTGCGGTCCTATCGCTGACCGTCGAGTTGTTCGGCCTCTGCCGCCGCCTGCGCGGCGACGTCCTGAATCAGCGGCACCGCCACCGGATTGCTGAGCCCGAGGATCAGTGCCCGGCCATAGCCCCAGGCCTGCAGCAGCAGCCGCACGCACAGCACCGAGAAGGCCACCGGCGCCAGCAGCTTGGCCGGCCAGATCGGCAGGCCGATGTCGATCGAGCTGTCGCGGCTCCACATCGGGGCGTTCCAGTCGAAGCTACGGTCGAAATGCGCCCAGCTGCCCCAGACCAACAGCATCATCAGCAGCAGGATCATCAGCACCGACAACAGTTCCGCCGCCCAGAGCGCCCGGCCCCTGAGCTGGCCGATGACGATATCCATGCGGATGTGACCGCCATCGCGCTGGACATAGGAAATCCCCATGAAGGCGATCAGCGGCATCGCCTGTTCGATCCAGTCGACATACCCCGGCAGAGGCATGTTGATCAGGTTGCGGCCACCGACGGAGATCACCGCCAGCACCATCAGCGAAAACACCGCAAGCCCACTCAGCAGGCCGAAAAACCGTTCCAATCGCAACAAGTTCTGGTCCAGACGGCTGAGCAGGCTGCCGTCCTCCAGCACCGAAGAGCTTCCGGCCATGAGGGGTTCCTTCTGACTGGCTTCTGACGGGGTTCATATGGTGCCCGGCGCACAGGCTCCCGCCGGGGTCCGGCCCGGGACCTCACGTCCCGGACCGGAGCCTGTGGCAAAGACCCGGCGCCGGCGGCGCTCAGTTACCCATCCGGGTTTCTTTCAGGGTGGTCTCCACCAGATCATAGAGCTCCTGGCCGGGCAGGCCCTGCGCCTCCATGTCGGCGATCCACTTGTCCCGGGCCGGGGTCGCGGCGATATCGCGGAACTGCTGCAGCACCTCCTCGGAGATCATCACCTTCTCCACGCCCTTCTCTTCCAGCACGCTGTCCCAGCGGGTCAGAAGCTCGCCGTAGTTGGTGAGGTAATGGGCGATCGCCTCGTCCACCGAACCGTCGAGCGCGGCGCGTTCCTCGTCGCTGAGTGCGTCATAGGCGTCGATGTTCACCACCACCGGGCAGTTCACCGTGCCGGGGTTCAGGTTGGCCGTCCACCACTCGGCGCGGTTGATGGTGCCGAAGGACAGATGCGCGTGCTGCGCGAAGGCGACGGTGTCGACAACCCCAGCTTCCATCGCGTTATAGGCCTCGGTCGCGGGCACCGAGGTCGGCACCCCGCCCACGGCCTTGAACGCCTCGCCCAGGCCGCCGGTGGCCCGCACCCGCATGCCGTCGAATTCCGCCAGCTCGTCGCGCGGCGCGCCGGTGCCCACCAGGTTATACTGCGGCATCGGCGAGGTCATCAGCAGCCTGGCGTTCCACTGCGCCATCTCTTTCTGCACCGCCGGATGGGCATAGACCGCATGGCTGACGGCGACTTCCTCCTGCAGGGTGTTCACCCCGAGAAAGGGCAGCTCCAGCACGGTGATCAGGCGATTCTTGTCGGGGTGATAGCCGGCGCAGAACTGCGCCATCTCGAAGGCCCCGATCGAGATCCCGTCCAGGTTCTCCTTGGGCTTGGACAAGCCGCCATAGCTGACGTTCATGGTGAAGGCGCCGCCGGTCTTCTCGGCCACCAGCTCGGCGATCTTCTCGACATGTTCGGTAAAGGCGCGGCGTTTGCCCCAGACCGATACATTCCACTCCGTCGCCGCGGCTTCGGATGCGATTCCTGCGGCCAGCGCGGCCACAAGGGCGCCCTGCATCATCCTGTTCATGATTTTCCTCCCGTTGGCGCGGCCCGTTGCGGGGCCGCTTGCGGGAAGGCTAGCGACAAGACCGGCGCCTGCCAACCCCCCGGCGCGCCGCGATCATTCCGCCCGCCCGACCGCGGCGCCTGGGCCGCCCCATGGCGGCGACTCACCCCCGCCCGATCCGGATTCGCTGCGCGATGCCGCGCTGCGGCGAAACAAAATGTCACACTCAGATGCCATTGCGCAACATCGCGCACGCCGGTCTCTGCCGGGGACGAGCGGGTTTGCCTCATCGCGCAGTTTGACACCCAATTGCTTGCGCAGACGAGTGTTTTTCCCGGCCCTGTCGGCTTAGTTTACAACATTCTGCATGCTTCCGAAATAAATTTACAAGCAAATCGTTATTTTACCGTAGGTTATTCCATTCTTTTCAATTCGCACTATTATGGCGGGTGGAGTGGAAGCATTCGTCTGCGCCTGGTGTAAACTGCGGTAGAGACGAACTGAAAATGTCTAGAGGGAGGAGCCTCATATGACCAATCCTGCGCATCCGGAGATCCGGGTTTATCCGCCTGCGGCCGATGTGATCGCCCGCGCCCATGTCGACGCGGCCACCTATGACGAGATGTATGCCGCCTCGGTCAACGACCCGGATGCCTTCTGGGCGGAACACGGCAAGCGCATCGACTGGATCAAGCCCTTCACCGAGGTCAAGAACGTCAGCTTCGCGCCCGGCAACATCCATATCGAGTGGTTCGGCGACGGCACCCTGAACGTGTCCGCCAACTGCATCGACCGCCACCTGGACACCCGCGCCGACCAGACCGCGATCATCTTCGAGCCCGACGATCCGCAGGAGCCGGCGGAATATATCACCTATGCCCAGTTGCACCGCAGGGTCTGCCGGATGGCCAACATCCTGGAGACCATGGGCGTGCGCAAGGGCGACCGGGTGGTGATCTACCTGCCGATGATCCCCGAGGCCGCCTATGCCATGCTGGCCTGTGCCCGGATCGGCGCGATCCATTCCATCGTCTTCGCCGGCTTCTCGCCCGACGCGCTGGCCGCCCGGATCAACGGCTGCGACGCCAAGGTGGTGATCACCGCCGACCACGCGCCGCGCGGCGGCCGCAAGACACCGCTGAAATCCAATGCCGATGCGGCGCTGCTGCACTGCAAGGATTCGGTGAAATGCCTGGTGGTGAAGCGCACCGGCGGCCAGACCACCTGGATCGACGGGCGCGACTACGACTATAACGAGATGGTGCTGGAGGCGAACGACTACGCCCGCCCGGTCGAAGTCAACGCCGAAGACCCGCTCTTCATCCTCTACACCTCCGGCTCCACCGGCCAGCCCAAGGGGGTGGTGCATACCTCCGGCGGCTATCTGGTCTATGCCGCAATGACGCATGAGATCACCTTCGATTACCACGAAGGCGACGTCTACTGGTGCACCGCCGATGTCGGCTGGGTGACCGGGCACAGCTATATCGTCTACGGGCCCCTGGCCAATGGCGCCACCACGCTGATGTTCGAGGGCGTGCCGACCTACCCTGATGCCAGCCGGTTCTGGGAAGTCTGCGAGAAACACAAGGTGACCCAGTTCTACACCGCCCCCACCGCGATCCGGGCGCTGATGGGCCAGGGCGACGAATTCGTCACCAAATGCGATCTCTCCAGCCTGCGCCTGCTGGGGTCGGTCGGGGAGCCGATCAACCCCGAGGCATGGAACTGGTACAATGACGTAGTCGGCAAGGGCAAATGCCCGATCGTCGACACCTGGTGGCAGACCGAGACCGGCGGCCATCTGCTGACCCCCCTGCCCGGCGCCCACACGCTGAAGCCCGGTGCGGCGATGAAGCCCTTCTTCGGGGTGCAGCCGGTGGTTCTGGACCCGCAGTCGGGCGAGGAAATCCATGAAAGCCCGACCGAGGGCGTTCTGTGCCTGCGCGACAGCTGGCCGGGGCAGATGCGCACCGTCTGGGGCGATCACGAACGCTTCGAGAAGACCTATTTCGCCGATTACAAAGGCTATTACTTCTCCGGCGACGGTTGCCGCCGCGACGAGGACGGCGATTACTGGATCACCGGCCGGGTCGACGACGTGATCAACGTCTCCGGCCACCGGATGGGCACCGCCGAGGTCGAAAGCGCGCTGGTGGCCCATGCCGCCGTGGCCGAAGCCGCCGTGGTCGGCTACCCGCATGAGATCAAGGGTCAGGGCATCTACTGCTATGTCACCCTGATGAACGATCAGGAACCCTCCGAGGCGCTCTACAAGGAGCTGCGCAACTGGGTGCGGACCGAAATCGGCCCGATTGCCTCGCCGGATGTGATCCAATGGGCGCCCGGCCTGCCGAAGACCCGGTCCGGCAAGATCATGCGCCGCATCCTGCGCAAGATCGCCGAGAACGACTTTGGCGCGCTCGGCGACACCTCGACCCTGGCGGATCCGTCGGTGGTCGACGACCTGATCGCCAACCGCGCCAACAAGTGAGGACCGAGACGATGGACGGAACCACCCAGGTGACCACCCCCGCCGTTCTGATCCTGCTGGGCCCGCCGGGGGCCGGCAAGGGCACTCAGGCGCGCATGCTGGAAGAGAAATTCGGCCTGGTGCAATTGTCGACCGGCGATCTGCTGCGCGCCGCGGTTGCCGCCGGGACCGAGGCCGGCCTTGCCGCCAAGGCGGTGATGGAGGCCGGCGGCCTGGTCAGCGACGAGATCGTGATCGCCATCCTGCGCGACCGCATCGCCGAGCCCGACTGCGCCCGGGGCGTCATCCTCGACGGTTTCCCGCGCACCACGGTGCAGGCCGGGGCGCTGGACGAGCTGCTGGGCGAAAGCGGCCAGAAGATCAACGCTGCCATCAGCCTCGAGGTGGATGACGGCGCCATGGTGGAGCGGATTTCCGGCCGCTACACCTGCGGCAACTGTGGCGAAGGCTACCACGACAGCTTCAAGCAACCGGCAGTCGCAGGGGTCTGCGACAAATGCGGCGGCACCGAAATGAAGCGCCGCGCCGATGACCGCGCGGAAACCGTGGCCAGCCGGCTGGAGGCCTATCACGCGCAGACCGCGCCGCTGATCGCCTATTACGGCGGCAAGGGCGTGCTGCAATCCATCGACGCCATGGGGCAGATCGACGATATCGCCGCCGAGATGGCGCGGATCGTCACCGACGTCACCGGCTGAGACGACAAGACCCGGGGCCCGGTCAAGACGGGCCCCGACCGCAAGACCAACCCAAGACCAAGACGACCGAGACTGTTCCCGAAGACCCGCCCTGGCGGACCGGGGAAGGTGTGCCCGCCGGCAGGGCGGCGGGTAAATGAGTGGGCTGGGATCCCGCGCCGATGGCGTTCGTCCCGATGCCCAGGAGGAAGCAAGGAGGAACCGCGATGGCGGATAAATCACAAGGCTCCGCTCAGGGGCCGGGGGCCGGCAAGGCCTATTGGCAGGTCAACCTGCGCATCATTCTGATCAGCCTGGTGATCTGGGCGCTCTGTTCTTTCGGGTTCGGCATCCTGCTGCGCCCGATGCTGTCGGGCATTGCCGTCGGCGGCACCGATCTGGGCTTCTGGTTCGCGCAGCAGGGATCGATCCTGGTCTTCCTGGCGCTGATCTTCTTCTACGCCTGGCGGATGAATGCCCTCGACCGTGAATACGGCGTGGATGAGGAGTGAGCGTCATGGATCAGTTTACCATCAACCTGCTGTTCGTGGGCGCCTCCTTCGCGCTCTATATCGGCATCGCGATCTGGGCCCGGGCCGGGTCCACCAGCGAATTCTATGCCGCCGGCCGGGGGGTTCACCCCGTCACCAACGGCATGGCCACCGCGGCCGACTGGATGTCGGCGGCTTCCTTCATCTCGATGGCCGGCCTGCTGGCCTTCGGCGGCTATGACACCTCGGCCTATCTGATGGGCTGGACCGGCGGCTATGTGCTGCTGGCATTGCTGCTGGCGCCCTACCTGCGCAAGTTCGGCAAGTTCACCGTGTCCGAATTCATCGGCGACCGGTTCTATTCCAAGACCGCGCGTCTGGTGGCGGTGATCTGTCTGATCGTTGCATCCACCACCTATGTGATCGGCCAGATGACCGGCGTCGGTGTTGCCTTCGGCCGCTTTCTGGAAGTGTCGAACACCACCGGCCTGCTGATCGGCGCCGTGGTCGTCTTCGCCTATGCGGTCTTCGGCGGCATGAAGGGCGTGACCTATACCCAGGTGGCGCAATACTGCGTGCTGATCTTCGCCTATACCATCCCGGCGATCTTCATCTCGCTGCAGCTGACCGGCAACCCGATCCCGGCGCTGGGTCTGTTCGGCGATCACGCCGCCAGCGGCGAGCCGCTGCTGGCCAAGCTGGACCAGCTGGTCAACGAACTGGGCTTCGCCGAATATACCGCACAGCATGGCGATACCTTCAACATGCTGCTGTTCACCCTGTCGCTGATGATCGGCACCGCCGGTCTGCCGCATGTGATCATGCGCTTCTTCACCGTGCCGAAAGTCGCCGATGCGCGCTGGTCGGCCGGCTGGGCGCTGGTCTTCATCGCGCTGCTCTACCTGACTGCCCCGGCGGTGGGTGCGATGGCGCGGCTCAACATCACCGACATGATGTGGCCCAACGGCACCGATGGCGACGCCGTCGCGGTCGAGCAGATCGAAACCGATCCGCAGTACGCCTGGATGGAAACCTGGCGCAAGACCAACATGCTGGGCTGGGAAGACAAGAACGGCGACGGGCTGATCCAGTACTATAACGACGCCAACCCCGCGATGCAGGAGAAGGCGGCCGCGGCGGGCTGGAAAGGCAACGAGCTGACCAACTTCAACCGTGACATCCTGGTTCTGGCCAACCCGGAAATCGCCAACCTGCCCAGCTGGGTGATCGGCCTGGTGGCCGCCGGCGGTCTGGCCGCCGCGCTTTCCACCGCTGCCGGTCTGCTGCTGGCGATCTCCTCCGCCGTCAGCCACGACCTGATCAAGGGCTCGATCAACCCGGGCATCAGCGAAAAGGGCGAACTGCTGTCGGCCCGGATCGCCATGGCCGTGGCCATCGCGGTGGCCACCTACCTGGGTCTAAACCCGCCGGGCTTCGCCGCCCAGACGGTGGCCCTGGCCTTCGGTCTCGCCGCCGCCTCGATCTTCCCGGCGCTGATGATGGGCATCTTCTCGACCCGCATCAACAACGCCGGCGCGGTCGCGGGCATGGTCTCCGGCCTGGTGGTGACGCTGATCTACATCTTCCTGCACAAGGGCTGGTTCTTCATCCCGGGCACCAACAGCTTCACCGATGCAGACCCGCTGCTGGGGACGATCAAATCGACCTCCTTCGGGGCGGTGGGCGCGCTGGTGAACTTCGTGGTCGCCTATGTCGTCTCCGGCATGACCAAGGAGACCCCGCAGGAGATCAAGGACCTGGTGGAAAGCGTCCGTATCCCCCGCGGGGCCGGCGCGGCGCAGGACCACTGAGCCTTACCGAACCGTCCCGGGCGTGACCTGCGCCCGGGACCCTGCCGGCGCCTTCGGCTTTCCCCCTGCGGCGCCGGCATTTCCTTTTCCCGCGCCGGCCCGGTCCGAAACCCGCCGGCCGCCTGACCGACTGGGGCACCACGGCGCAGAGCCTGCCATTCAGCCCTTTCCCCCGGGCCCAGGCTGTCGAATACTGGGGCGCAGACCAGCTCCCTAAGGAATGAGACCCGACATGGCAGTCCGACCGATCCAAGGGGCGACGCCAATGGCCCTCCCCCCCGCCCGGAATGCCCGCCGCGCCGGCGGCGTCTCCGCCCCGCTCTCTCCCCCAACATCTGCCTGAGCCGACCGCCATGCCCCTGTCCCAGACCGACCTGATCCGCTTTCTGTCCTCGGTACACCCCTACGACAGTTTCGAGGGCGACCGGCTGGAGAGCATCGCGGCGAAATTCCGGCTGCTCGATCTGGCGGCCGGCACCCCGATCTACCGGATCGGCGCGCCGCTCGACGGGCTCTACCTGGTGCATCACGGCGAGGTGGAGGTGGTCGACGAGAATGACATCCCCGTCTCGCTCCTCGGGCCGCGCAATTCCTTCGGCGAACGCGGGCTGACCCGCGACGGCCGCGCCGCCACCTCCGCCCGCACGGTGGGCGATACGCTGCTGCTGCTGCTGCCGCGCGCCGAATTCGACGCGCTGATGCAGAGCGAGCCGCGATTTCACCGCTTCTTCGACCGCCGTCGCCCCGCCGCCCCTGCCCCGCACGGCAGCGATCTGGCCGCGGCGCGGGTCGACAGCTTCATGGCGGCGCATCCGATCACCTGCGGGCGGGAAGACAGCACCGCCCATGCGGCCCGGGTGATGCGCGACCGCAATGTCTCCTGCCTCTGCGTCACCGACGCGGCCGGCGGGCTGACCGGCATCGTCACCCTGCGCGATCTGGTCCGGGTGCTGGCCGAGGGACGGCCGACCCATACACCGGTCCACAAGATCATGACCGCCGATCCGGTGAGCCTGCCGCCCGGGGCGATCGGCGCCGACGTGCTGCAGCTGATGATGGAGCGGCGGATCGGCCATGTGCCGGTGGTGGAGAACGGCCGGCTGGTCGGCATCGTCACCCAGACCGACCTGACCCGGGTGCAGGCGCTGAGTTCGGCCGAGCTGGTCGGCACCCTGGCCCGCGCCGACAGCGCCGAGGACATGGCCCGGGTCACCGCCCGCATCCCCCAGCTGCTGGTGCAGCTGGTCGCCGGCGGCAGCCGCCACGAGGTGGTGACCCGGCTGATCACCGATATCGCCGATACCGCCACCCGGCGGCTGCTGGCACTGGCCGAGGCGCGGCTGGGTCCGCCACCGGTGCCCTACCTGTGGCTGGCCTGCGGCAGCCAAGGACGGCAGGAGCAGACCGGGGTCAGCGATCAGGACAATTGCCTGATCCTGCACGACGATGTCACCGAGGCGCAGCAGACCGGCTATTTCGCCGATCTGGCGCGGTACGTCAGCGACGGGCTGGATGCCTGCGGCTATTTCTACTGCCCCGGCGACATGATGGCGACCAATCCGCGCTGGTGCCAGCCGGCCCGCGCCTGGGGCCAGTATTTCGCCGGCTGGATCGCCCGACCGAACCCGGAGGCGCAGATGCTGGCCTCGGTCATGTTCGACCTGCGCCCGATCGGCGGCGACAAGACGCTGTTCGAAGGGCTGCAGACCGACACCCTGAAGGCCGCCGCGGAGAACTCCATCTTCGTCGCCCATATGGTGTCGAACGCGTTGAAGCACACGCCGCCGCTTGGGCTGCTGCGCGGGCTGGCGACGATCCGCTCGGGTGAGCATCGCAATACGCTCGACATGAAACACGCCGGAGTGGTGCCAGTGGTCGACCTGGGCCGGATCTATGCGCTGCGCGGGCAGATCGCCCAGGTCGGCACCCGCGCCCGGCTGGAGGCGGCGGCGCAGACCGGCCAGCTCAGCGCCGCCGGTGCCCGCGACCTGCTCGACGCCTACGATCTGATCGCCGAGACCCGGCTGCAGCATCAGGCGGCGCAGATCAAGGCCGGCGCGACGCCCGACAACTATCTGTCCCCCGCCGATCTGTCGGATTTTGAGCGAAGTCATCTGCGCGACGCCTTCGTGGTGGTAAAGACCCTGCAATCGGCGCTGGGACAGGGCAAGGCCATGCTGAGCTGACGCGCGCCCGGACGGGCAGTGACCGGCAAGCGGCAGCGCCGGCCCTGCGGGCGGGAGCCTCCGGCGGGAGTATTTGGGCAGAGAAGAAGACGCGGGCGGACCCCGCAGGACGGACGGAAGGAAAGACCACATGTTTCTGGAACTGATCGCGGTGATCGTGGCGGGGATCGCAGTGGCGGGGCTGATGCTGCTGATCCGGCGGCTGAGCGGCGGCCGGCTGCCCGGCTGGCTGGTGCCGGCGGCGGCGGGCGCGGCGATGATCGTGGTCACCATCGCCAGCGAATACGGCTGGTATGCCCGCACCCGCGCCACGCTGCCCGAAGGGGTGGAGGTGATCGACGAGGTCGAGAGCCGCGCCGCCTACCGGCCCTGGACCTATCTGGTGCCGATGGTCGAACGCTTTGCGGCGCTGGATCGGGCCGGCCTGCGGCAGAACCCGGCGCGGCCCGGGGTGTTTCTGGTCGATCTCTATCTCTTTGCCCGCTGGAGCGCACCGAAATGGGTGACGGTGGCGGTGGATTGCCAAGGCGGGCGCCAGGCGCTCTTGACGGCGGATGCCGATTTCGGGCCCGATGGCGACATCACCGGCGCGGCCTGGCAGCAGATGGACCCGGAGGATCCGCTGGCCGCGGCGCTGTGCAACGGGGGGACGTGATGGCACATCGGCTGGGCCTGCGGCTGCGGATATTCCTGTTCTTCTGCCTGATGGGGCTGGGCGGCAGCGCGGTGGTGCTGCTGGGGCTCTGGGCCGGATACGCCCGCACCGGCGGTGCCGATCCGCTCGATGCCTTCGTCATCGCGGCGCTGGTCAGCGTGCTGGGGCTGCTGGCGCTGAGCGTGGGGGTCTGGCTGCTGTTCGACGAGAACGTCGCCCGGCCGATCGAGCGGTTGGCGGCGCAGCTGCGCAGCCGTGCCCATGCCGGAGTGGAGACCGATCTGGATCTGCACGCGGCGCGCTATCTCGGCGATCTGGCGCCGGCGGCGGCGGCGATGGCGGGACAGCTGAGTGCCAGCGCGCTGGACACCGCCGGCGCGATCGCCGCCGAGACCGCCCGGCTGGAGGCCGAGAAGGCGCGGTTGGCGAGCCTGCTGACCGAAGTGCCGCTGGCCACCATCCTGCTGAGCCCGGCGCATCAGATCGTGCTCTATGACGGTCAGGCCGCCGGCATGCTGGCGCAGGTGGCGCATCCCCGGCTCAATGCCTCGCTGTTCGATTATCTGGAACGGGGCGCGGTGGAGGCAGCCTATGCCCGGCTGGTCCGCACCGGTCGCGAGGTCAGCCTGACCGCCGCCGGCGCCGACGGCGCGCAGCGCTACAGCGCCCGGATGAAGCCCCTGGGCGATGCGCCCGGCTATCTCCTGATCCTCGACGACAGCACCGCCACCCTCGCCCCCGAGGCGGCGCGGCCGCTGGTCTATGATTTCGCCCTGCTCGATCAGCCCGAACACGCCGGGATGGAGGCGCGGCGGCTGCAGGATCTGACCTATGTCGTCTTCGACACCGAGACGACCGGCCTGCTCCCACATAAGGACGATATCGTGCAGATCGGCGCCGTGCGGGTGCTGCGGGGTCGGATCGTCCCCGGCGAGGAGATCGATCAGCTGGTCGACCCGGACCGGCCGATCCCGCCGGCCTCGACACGGGTGCATGGGATCAGCGATGCGATGGTGGCCGGCGCGCCGGGCCTCGACCCGGTGGCGCGCAGCTTTCACCGTTTTGCCAGCGGCGCGGTGATCGTCGCCCATAACGCTCCCTTCGACATGGCCTTTCTGCGGCGCCAGGCGCAGCAGAGCGGGCTGGTCTGGGATCACCCGATCCTCGACACCGTGCTGCTCTCGGCGGTGCTGTTCGGCGCCTCTGAAAGCCATACGCTGGATGCGATCTGCGCCCGGCTGGGCATCGCCATTCCCGAGGATCGCCGTCACACCGCGCTGGGGGACGCGCGAGCCACGGCGCAGGTGCTGTGCCGGATGCTGCCGATGCTGGAGGCCCGCGGGCTGGCCACCCTGGGCGCGGTGCTGGAGGAGACCCGGCGGCATGGGCGGTTGCTGGAAGATTTGAACTGACGCCAAACGTGTGTCATTACGCAAAACTTCAATCTATAAGGGAATCACCCTAAGGTAGTACCGGGTCAGTGCTCTGGCGGTCGTACGCGGGCCGGCCCGGTACGTTTGCCGACAATCCTGGCCCGGAGGTTCCTGATGGCTGTTGTTTCTTTCTCCCCGTATCTGCCGATCTATGAGGAGCTGACCTCGAACCTTGGCACGCTGCTGAAGATCGACGGCCCGCTGAGCGCAGATGACGGCACGATCATCGCGATGACCTCGGCCTCCTACGGTTCGGAGCTCTCCCATGACGGCCTCCAGTGGACCCAGCTGGAGATCCGGCTGGATGGCAGCTTTTCCTATGGTCCGCTGGCCACCGTCGCCGGCACCGTCACTGGCGTTACAGTGATGCTGGAAGGCGAGACGTTCGCCACGATATCTGGCCTGACCGGCGACGCCAGCCGCATCTGGGCCGGTATGATCGGCGGTCGCGCGCCGCTGTTGGCGATCCTGACAGGCGATGACGATATCGACGGCACGGATGGCATCAACAGGATCCACGGCTACAAGGGTGATGACGTAATCCGGGGGTTTGGCGATCACGACACCATCTATGGCGATGGCGGACAGGACTGGATCTACGGCGGGGCGGGCCAGGACTATATCAAGAGCGGTCTTGGCGACGACCACGTGTTCGGCGGCATCGGTCATGACGATCTCTATGGCGGTAGTGGAAATGACGTGCTGCGGGGCGCGGGCGGGAATGATTATGTCGGCGGCGGCAATGGCGACGACCGGCTGTTCGGCGGAACCGGCGCGGATCACCTGGTCGGTGGCGAGGGGGACGACTGGATGGATGGCGGCGCCGGAAACGATTTCCTGCATGGGGACTCCGGCGCGGATCTGCTGTTCGGCGGGCTCGGGCGCGACACGATCAATTCCGGCGACGGTGACGATGTCATTTCCGGCGGCGCCGATGCGGACCGGTTCATTTTCTATGACTTCGGAGAGAACGCCGCCAGCGGCGCCGATGTGATCACCGATTTCGAAGCCGGCGAAGTCATCCGGCTGGGTCGGGTGGCGGATCCGGACATGGTGGTCATCACGCAGGCGGGGGACGATGTGCTGATCGCCCTGAGTGATGAGACGCTCGGCAATTCGATCACCGTGCTGAACGCGCTGGTCACCGATGTCTCTGGCGCGACCGAGACCACCAGCTGGTACGCTTTTTCATGAGCCGCCCGCCCCCAAGAGGCCTGCCCGCCTAGCCCGGCCACCTCGTCCTGCCAGATCGCCCGCTCCACGACACCGCATCGGGATCCCGAGGTCCTGTGCTATGCTGCTGTCACACGCGCGCGCCTTGGGCGGATTCGGCCAGCACCGGCCCGCCCGCAGGCACTGGAACATTTGAACGCTTTTCTTTTGTCTTCATTAACTTAGGGGGGTTTCCCGTGGCAATTGTATCTTTCGCGTCCTTGCCGGACGACCTGCTGGACTATTATATCGATCTGAACGCCCTCATGCGGGTGGACGCGGCGGTCTCTGCCGACGCCACGACGATCGAGGCCTCCGGCAGCTATCAGATCTTCGCTCCGCCCTACTACACGTCGGATGCCAGCCCGATACGGGTCACTCTTGAGGGCGACTTCACCTACGGCCCGTTGTCCACGGTCAGCGGCACGGTGTCCACCGTAACCCTGGCCCTGGATGGGGTGGTGATCTGCACCATCACCGATATCGGTGGCGATGCCAGCGCCATCTGGGCCGGCCTGCAGAGCGACTATTCCCCGTCTCTGCCGATCCTCTTCGGCGACGACAGCATCACCGGCACCGACAGGTCGGACCAGCTCCAGGGCTATGACGGCGATGACGTGCTGCACGGGATGGCGGGGGCCGACACCCTCAACGGCGGAGACGGGCGAGACACGCTGCTGGGCGGCGACGGCTATGACTACCTCAGCGGCGGCGATGGCCGCGACCGGCTGGAGGGCGGCAAGAACAACGACAACCTGCATGGCGGCGACGGCAAGGACGTGCTCTTCGGCAACAATGGGCGCGATTACCTCTATGGCGGGAAATTCGCCGACCGGCTCTTCGGGGGCAACGGGAACGACCGGCTCGACGGCGACGCCGGCAATGACACGGTGCATGGCGGCAACGACAACGACCGTCTCTTTGGCGGCCGTGGGCTAGACCAGCTGTTCGGCGACGATGGCGACGATTCACTCTACGGCGACGCCGGGGATGACGAGCTCACCGGTGGCAGCGGCGACGATCTCTTCATCTTTTCGCGTTTCGGGACCGGCAACAAAACCGGCGCGGACATGATCATGGACTTCGAGACCGGCGATGGCATCCGCCTGGGCCGGGTCTCCGACGCCGACGCCGTTGTGGTCACTCAGGACGGCGACGACGTGCTGATCACCTACGACGATCCGGAGGTGACCAATGCGATCACCGTGCTGAACGCCCTGGCTGCGGATGTCTCCGACGCCATCGACACCTCCAGCTGGTATTTCTACTGAGCCCCGAATGCAGCGCGCCGGTGCTGCCGGCGCGCTGCCCCCTGGATCAGACCAGACCGCGTGCGATCATATTCTGCGCCACCCGGGCGAAGGCTGCGGCCTGCGCGCTGTCGGGCTGAGCGGCGACAATCGGCGTGCCGCCATCGGCGGCCAGCCGGATATCCAGATGCAGCGGGATCTCCGCCAGCAACGGCACCCCCAGCGCCTCCGCCTCCGCCTTGACGCCGCCATGACCGAAGACATGTTCTTCGTGGCCGCAGTTGGAGCAGATATGCGTCGACATATTCTCGATCATGCCCAGGATCGGGGTCTTGAGCTGGCGGAACATGTCGATGCCCTTGCGCGCGTCCAGCAGCGCCACGTCCTGCGGCGTGCTGACGATAATGGCACCGTCAACGGCGAACTTCTGGCTCAGTGTCAGCTGCACGTCGCCGGTGCCCGGCGGCAGGTCGATCAGCAGCACGTCCAGTTCGCCCCAGGCCACCTGCAGCATCATCTGCTGCAGCGCGCCCATCAGCATCGGCCCGCGCCAGACCACGGCCTGGCCGTCCTTCATCATCAGGCCGATGGACATCATGGTGACCCCATGCGCCTGCAGCGGGATGATGGTCTTGCCGTCTGGGCTGGCCGGCCGCTTTGACACCCCCATCATACGCGGCTGCGACGGCCCGTAGATATCGGCATCCAGCAGCCCGACCTTCCTGCCCTGCGCCGCCAGCGCCACGGCGAGGTTGGCGGCGACGGTGGATTTGCCCACGCCACCCTTGCCCGAGGCGATGGCGATAATGTGCTTGACCCCCGGCACCGCCTGCGGCCCCGCGGGTTTCGGTTTCGCCGCCGGCTTCAGATCGGGCGGCGCCTTGTCGGCATGGGCCGTCAGCATGACTGCGACTTTCTCGACCCCCGGAAGCTGGCCCAACCGCTCCTCCGCCAGCAGACGCACGGTCTCCATCCGCTCTGCCATCTTCGGGTCGATCTCCATCACGAAACGCACCTGCCCGCCCTCGACGGTCAGGGCGCGTACCACGCCGGCTTCGACGATATCCTTGCCGCTGGCCGGATCGGTGATCTGTTTCAGCGCCTCGACAACTGCATCGCGTGTGGCCATCTGCTCTGATCCTTCTGTCCTGGCTTGCAATCCTGACTGCTTCGCCCTTTCTGCCCCAGAGCACCGGCGGCCACCAGCCCCCGGCCCCGGCAAAAGGCGCAAAGCTCCATTGCAAATATATCTTTATACCCGTGTCGGGGAACCGGCGCCGCCCGGCAGGGTCACTCGGCGGCTTCGGGGGCCTCTGCCGCGCGCTCGGCCTCCAGCGCGATGGCGCGTTTCTCGACCTCCAACACGATATGGTCGATCATCTGGTCATTGGACATCTTGTGGCTGGCCTTGCCCGCCAGATAGACCATGCCGGCCCCTGCCCCGCCGCCGGTGAAGCCCACGTCGGTCATCAGCGCCTCGCCCGGGCCGTTGACCACGCAGCCGATGATCGACAGCGACATCGGTGTCTTAATGTGCTCCAACCGCTTTTCGAGGATTTCCACCGTCTTGATCACGTCGAAGCCCTGCCGCGCGCAGCTGGGGCAGGAGATGATGTTGACGCCGCGATGGCGCAGGCCCAGCGATTTCAGGATCTCGTAGCCGACCTTGACCTCTTCCACCGGATCGGCGGAGAGGCTGACGCGGATCGTGTCGCCGATACCCATCCACAGCAGGTTGCCCAGACCGATGGCCGATTTGATGGTGCCGGACATCAGCCCGCCGGCCTCAGTGATGCCCAGATGGATCGGCGCATCCGTCGCCTCGGCAATGCCCTGATAGGCGGCGGCGGCGAGGAAGACGTCAGAGGCCTTCACGCTGATCTTGAACTCGTGAAAATCATTGTCCTGAAGGATGCGGATATGCTCCAGGCCGCTCTCCACCATCGCCTCGGGACAGGGTTCGCCGTATTTCTCCAGCAGGTGCTTTTCCAGCGAGCCGGCGTTGACGCCGATGCGGATCGAACAGCCGTGATCCTTTGCCGCCTTGATCACCTCGCGCACCCGTTCCGGGCTGCCGATGTTGCCCGGGTTGATGCGAAGGCAGGCGGCGCCGGCTTCGGCGGCCTCGATCCCGCGCCGGTAATGGAAATGGATATCGGCGACGATCGGCACCGGGCTTTCCGCCACGATCTCCTTCAGCGCGCGGGCCGATGCCTCGTCCGGCACCGACACGCGCACGATATCGGCGCCGGCATCCGCCGCCGCCTGCACCTGCGCCACGGTGGCGAAGACATCGGTGGTCGGCGTATTGGTCATGGTCTGCACCGAAATCGGCGCATCGCCCCCGACAGGAACATTGCCCACCATGATCTGGCGCGATGTGCGACGATAGATGTTGCGCCAGGGGCGCACCTGGTTCAGCGACATGACGGCGATCCGTTTGCTGGTGTCCGTTGCCCTGCTAAATAGGGCGCCCCGGCCCGGGGGGCAATGGCACTCTGCCCCGCTCCGCGGATTGTCACACCCGCGGCCGCACGTCAGGCCGCCGTGTCAGGGATTTGTGCCGGGCTCTGTCTGCGCCTGGGCCACCATGCGGGCCAGATCGCGGTCCTGCTCCAGATCGGCGACGTGATAGCGTTCCGTGACCTCGCCGATCGACAGCGGCAGATTCGAGGTCACCACGCCACGCTGGCCGACCGGGCCGTAATGCTTGCCGTTCAGCGCGAAATAGATCGCCCCGGATTCGCCCGCGCGCAGCGTCGGCGGTTCCTCGGTGGCGGGAATATCGTAGGTCTGGCCGCTTTCCATGATGCCTTCGAAGATGACAGTGCCATCGGCGGCGCGCACCCGCACCCAGGAGGGACGGACCGCGACCATGGTCAGTTTCGGTGCGGCCTCCTCGACCACCTGCGGCACCGCTTCGTCCGGGCGGGCCGGCAGGGCGGCAGAGGCGATCTGCACCCGCGGCAGTTCCGGCACGGTCAGCGTGCCCACGTTGCGCGGGTCGAGAGTGGAAATCGGCGCATCCCGCGCCACCAGCACCGGCACATCCAGCGCCTGCGGGCGATAGAGCCGGTCCAGCGCCTCGGCTGTGGGGCCGGTCATGCCGTCTTCCCCCGCCGCGACGCCGGCGCCCTTCAGCGGATCGAGATCGGAGAGCACCATCGGCACCTGCTCCACCGGCGCGACCTGCACCTGCTGCACTTCCTTCAGTACGGTCCAGCCGCCATAGCCGATGCCGGCGATCAGGGCGAGAAGCACCAGCGAAGACCCCACCGCCCGCGGTTCGATCCGGGACAGGAACCCCTCGCTCTCGGGGATAAAGGGGGTGTTGGGGGTGATGAAGGGATCGCGCTTTTCGCTCAGCCCGGCCTTCGGTTCGCTCTTACGGGCGGTATTGCTGCCGGAGGCCTGCGCCGACATGCCATGCGCCACCGTGAACCCGCTCTCGAGGCAGAAGGCGGCAAAGGCCTGATCGGGGTCCATGTTCAGATAGCGCGCATAGGACCTCACATAGCCGGCGATGAAGCCCGGCGTATCGAAGGCGGACGGATCGGTATTCTCGATGGCGGCGATGTAATTGGCCTTGATGCGCAGCTCCCGCTGCACATCAAGCAGGGACTTCCCCATTGTGGCCCGCTCACCCCGCATCACGTCGCCGAGGCGCAGTTCGAAGTCGTCGAAGCCTTTCAGCTCGACGTTTTCTTCCACATCAGATTTGCGCTGGAGTTTGCGCCCAATCATCCCTGCCGTCCCGTGCCGCCTGCCGCGTGTTCCGATGCCACGCAGTGGAATCGTCTATCAGATTCGCCTGCGCTTGTTGTTCAGACAAAGCTAACACACCGCAAGGCGTTTGCACAGAAACGGCGGGCTCAGCCAGCCAGTTCGGCACGATTCAGCGCACACTGCGACCAAAGTTCGTCCATCGCCTGAACCAAACGGTTCATTTCATCCGGACCATGCACCGGCGACGGGGTAAACCGCAGCCGTTCGGTGCCCCGCGGGACGGTGGGGAAGTTGATCGGCTGCACGTAGATGCCGAAGCCTTCCAGCAGCATATCGCTCAGCATCTTGGTGTGGACGGGATCGCCGACCACAACAGGAACGATATGGCTGCCGTGATCGATGATCGGCAGACCCAGCCCCTTGAGCCGCAGCTTGAGGGTTTTGGCCTGCTCCTGATGCTTGTCCCGCAGCGCCTGATCGGTCTTCAGATGCGCGATCGAGGCGGCCGCCCCGGCGGCGATTGCCGGCGGCAGCGACGTGGTAAAGATGAAGCCCGGCGCATAGGAGCGGATGGCGTCGCACATCCGGGCGGAGGCGGCGATATAGCCGCCGAAAACGCCGAAGGCCTTGCCCAGGGTGCCGTTGATGATGTCCAGCCGATGCTGCAGCCGGTCGCGCTCCGACACGCCACCGCCGCGCGGGCCGTACATGCCGACCGCATGCACCTCATCAAGGTAGGTCAGCGCGTTGAATTCGTCGGCCAGATCGCAAATCTCGGCAATCGGGCCGAAATCGCCGTCCATCGAGTAGACCGATTCAAAGGCGATCAGCTTGGGCGCCTCGGGGTCATCGGCGGCCAGCAGCTCGCGCAGATGATCCAGATCGTTATGGCGGAAGATGCGCTTGGCGCCGCCGTTGCGCTTGATGCCTTCGATCATCGAGGCGTGGTTCAGCTCATCCGAATAGATGATCAGCCCCGGGAACAGCTTGTGCAGCGTCGAGAGCGTCGCGTCATTGGCGATATAGGCAGAGGAGAAGACCAGCGCCGCGTCCTTGCCATGCAGATCGGCCAGCTCGGCCTCCAGACGCTTGTGATAGACGGTGGTACCGGAGATATTGCGGGTGCCGCCGGAGCCGGCGCCGGTGGCGTCGATCGCCTCATGCATGGCCGCCAGCACCACCGGATGCTGCCCCATGCCCAGATAGTCGTTGCCGCACCAGACCGTGATGGGTTGCTCCGTACCGTCCGGCTTGCGCCAGATCGCATGGGGAAACTGCCCGTTCTTGCGTTCGATGTCGATGAACGTGCGATAGCGGCCTTCCTGATGCAAACGGTCGATCGCCAGATCCAGATATGCGTTATAGTCCACGCGTCTTCCTCTTTGCTTTGGCGTCCCGGTCAGGTGGCCGGGGGCTCTGGTCAAAGGGGCCCAGGCCCCTTCCCTCTTCGCTGAGTGGGACTGTTATAAGCTGCAACAGCACTTTTAACAGGCTACAAATTGCCGCTATGCCCTTTCGTTGACCTAAGTCAAGACGACGCCCCCGAACCGGGCGGCGCTGCACTGCGGCATATTCGCCGCCCCCTCTTGTTTCCGCCCCGGTGACGGAAGGCCCGCGACAAGGGGGAAAATCGGCCGACTTTCCCCCTTGGCAATCGTGCCCTCGCCGACCAGCCGACGTCGCCCCGACCAGAAAGGAATGCGCGGGCAGGTGGCGGCGCCCCTGGCCGATCTCCCCGTGCCCGCCCGTCAGAAGAAGGCTCGACGGTGCGGGTCCACGCGCCCGAAATCGCCGATCGCTCGATATTCCCTATATCCTTCAGTATGTTGCCCCGACACCCTCAATCCTAAGGCGTGCCACGACATGCCTGCACCGCTAGGGCCAGCCCGCGGTGGCTGCCGCCCTTCCCCGATCGTTCCCCTTGCCGAATGTCGCCTCTCTGCCAGTTCACCCCGCTGCCGCCCTGCCCGGCCGAGGACAGCCGCCCCGGCCCTGCATCCGCGATCATCCCGCTCGCGCAACCGCACGGCCCCACCGCAGCCGACCACCAGCGCGATCATGCTGCGCCTGCATGATCAGCAGCGGAAACCGACCTGCGCCAGGCGCATGGCGCCCGCGCTGGACACCCCCGCGCGCAGTGCTAGTCTCCGCCCATCCAAGCAAATTCAGGAGTCGCCCATGTCCCTTTCCGCCGTGCTCGCCCGAATCGACGACGATCTGCCCGCGGCCACCGACCGGCTGATGGAATTCCTGCGGATCCCCTCGATCTCGACCGACCCGGCCTACAAGGCCGAATGCGACAGCGCCGCCGACTGGCTGGTCGCCGATCTGAAATCGCTGGGGATCGACGCAGAGAAACGCCCGACCCCGGGCCACCCGATGGTCGTGGGTCATGTCGGCGAGGCCGCCGAGGGCGTACCGCATCTGCTGTTCTACGGCCACTACGATGTGCAGCCGGTCGACCCGCTGGCGCTGTGGAACACCCCGCCCTTCGAGCCGCAGATCGAAGAGACCGACAACGGCCCGGTGATCCGCGGCCGGGGCGCCTCGGACGACAAGGGCCAGCTGATGACCTTCGTCGAGGCCTGCCGGGCCTGGAAAGAGGTGTTCGGCAGCCTGCCCTGCCGCATCACCTTCTTCTTCGAGGGCGAAGAGGAATCCGGCTCGCCGTCGCTGATCCCCTTCATGAAGGAGAACGCCGAAGAGCTGAGCGCCGATCTGGCCCTGATCTGCGATACCTCCATGGTCTCGCGCGGCGTGCCCTCCATCGCCTCGCAGCTGCGCGGCATGCTGAAAGACGAATTCACCATCGTCGGCCCGCGCATCGACCTGCATTCGGGCCATTACGGCGGCCCGGCGCTGAACCCGCTGCGCGAAATCTCCCGCATCGTGGCCTCCTTCTACGACGAAGACACTGGCCGCGTCGCGGTCGACGGCTTCTACGAGGGCGTGCATGAGGTGCCGGCCGATCAACTGCGGCAATGGGGCATCTGCGGCTTCGACGAGGAAGACTACCTCTCCTCCGTCGGGATGACGCAGCCGCATGGCGAAAAGGGCTATTCGACGCTGGAACAGCAATGGACCCGCCCGACGCTGGAGGTCAACGGCCTCTGGGGCGGCTACAACGGGGCCGGCTCCAAGACCGTGATCCCCTCGGAGGCGCATTGCAAGATCACCTGCCGCCTGGTCGGCGACATGGATCCGGACGCGCTGCGCAGCAAGATCCGCAAACATGTCGAAGACCGGCTGTCGCCCGATGCCAAGGTGCGCTGGGACAACGACATGGAAGGCTCGCGCGCGCCGGTGATGGATATCACCCGCCCCGAGTTCGAAGCCGCCCGCGGCGCGCTGTCGGACGAATGGGAGCGTGAGGCGGTCTTCACCGGCATGGGCGGCTCGATCCCGATCGCCGGGTTCTTCCAGAAGATCCTGGGGCTGGAATCGATGCTGATCGGCTTCGCCAATGACGACGACGCGATTCACAGCCCGAACGAGAAATACGACGTGAAGAGCTTTCACAAGGGCATCCGCAGCTGGGCGCGGGTGCTGGCGGCGCTGTCGAAAACCGCCTGAGCCCGATCGTTCCGCCCCCGAACAGCGGCGCGCCCTTCCGGGCGCGCCGTTTTCTTTGGCTCAATCCGAGCCGGCCGCGATCCTGCGGTAATAGGCGGTGCCGTGCCGCGCCAGCCCCAGCGCCAGGGCCGCGCTGACCGCGATCACCAGCATCTCGCCTCCGTCCTCGATGACGCCGGCGGCCTCGCTGAACTGCGGCGGCAGCAGCGCGTGCAGCATGTCGACCACCATGCCGAAGAAGACCAGCCAGACGAAGCACAGCAGGAACGGCACCACGACGCCGAGATCGCCGGCCCGGCGCCGGCGCCAGAACCACAGGAAGACCAAGGCGACGAAGACCCCACCCATCGCCCAGGCCAGAAGCTCCCCCAGTTCCTGGGGGCCGAGCCCGAGGGTCTTCGGCAGGTTCAGCACGGCGCCGATCTTGCCGCCGGCGCGTTCGTGAAAGCTGACCGAATCGTCGAACCAGATGAACCCGTAGAGCGCCGCGAGAAAGATCATCACCCGCGACCGCAGCTCGATGAAACACATCAGGAACAGCATCACCGCGAGGAACGCCAGCCCGTGATTGAACTGCTCAGGCAGCATGTCGTCCAGACCCAGATCGAAGTTATGGCGCAACGCATGGCCGATGGACGAGGTTCCGGCCCAGGGTCCGGCAGCGACATAGATCAGGATCATCGCCAGAACCACGGCAAGGAAGATGCCCAGCATCGCGCGCAGCACCCGGTCCCCCCGGAAGAGTGTGAGCAGAAGCACAGCCTCACGCTGCGCGTCGGCAAGAAGTGACGCTTTGGGCACACCGTGCCTCCCGGAAAGAATGAGCAACCCCAGAACTGGTTCATCGGTAATCAACCGACGCAAGGTCACCCAGACGTCACAAAACTGTCAAGTTCCACGCAGCGTGGCGCGCGTACACTTCGCCGCGAGCAGCAGCCATGGTGCGCCGTGCAGCAGCAGATCGCCGATATCGATCGTCCGGCTCAGCCCGCCATGGGCCAGCATCCGCAACTTTTCCCAGATATGCGGCTCGGGCAGATAGGGCGCCAGCCCCAGGGTCACGACCAACAGCACCGCAGTGCCCCAGGACAGACGGTCAAGCAGGCCACCCATCGTCTTATGCATCGCTCCAGAGAGAGGGGAGAAGAAAGTGGCGCGGTTGACGGGGCTCGAACCCGCGACCCCCGGCGTGACAGGCCGGTACTCTAACCAGCTGAGCTACAACCGCGCATGGTCTTTCGACTATCTGGTCCGTTACCCCCGGACCGGGGTTTGGCAGTGATGGCGCGGTTGACGGGGCTCGAACCCGCGACCCCCGGCGTGACAGGCCGGTACTCTAACCAACTGAGCTACAACCGCTCACTGCCCTTCCGGGTCGCCCCGGAACGTTGCGCTGTATTATGGCCCCGCCCCTGCCCCGTCAAGCGGGGTTCGTGCATTTTTCCCGGATTTTTTCCGCCGGCTCATCGCCGCCGGACGGCCCCCCGGAAAACGCCCCGCCCCGGGGGCGCCGGCGCCCCGACCGCACCGCATCGGCGCGGCCGGGGCCTGCGACACGGACGCCGGGAAGAGGTGGCCGAGGACGGGTTCAGCCCGGCAGATCCAGCTCGATCGCCAGCATCACGCCGGAGAGCGTCTTGCCATGCCGGTCGAGCCGGAGCGAACGGGTCACGCCACCGCCCAGGCTGCGGCGCAGCACGAAATTCAGCGCCCCGATCGCCGGCACCTCATAGCGTTCCACCGGCCCGTCGAGGATCGGAGCGAAATGTTCCGCCACCCGCGCCGCCGTCAGTACCCGGGCCAGCGCGTCATAGCGATCCGGGTCGAACAGGATCACCGAGATGCAGGAATCGTTTCCCTTGTCGCCTGCCCGGGCATGGGCGACCTCATGCAGCCGCATGTTTCCCCGCTCAGGTCTTGGCGCCGCCGGCCCGGCTGGCCAGCCGGTGATCGGGCCAGAATTGCGTGCCCTCGCGCGCCAGCCCGCCGCCGATCCCGGCCGGCGTGCCATCGGCCCGCCAGCAGGCGGCGCCGCGCATCTGCCCGTCCTCCAGGAACTCGATCGCGCACATGCCGCCGGCGATATGGGCGACCTCGCGGATCGGATGGCCCATCGCGGTCAGCTGCTCCTGCTTTTCGACGGCGAAGGCCGGTTCGCATTCGCAGTCCTGCCCCTGGGTCCAGACCCGGGGCGCCTCGACCGCCTCCTGCAGGCTCATGCCGTGATCGATCAGGTTGACCACCGCCTGCATCGCCGATCCATAGAGCCGCGCCCCGCCCGGCAGCCCCAGCGCGAACACCGGCCGGCCATCGCGATAGGCGATCAGCGGCGACATGGTCGAGGTGATCCGCTTGCCCGGCACCAGCGACAGCGTGTGTCCCGGATGCGGATCGAACAGGAACATGTAATTGTTCGGCACGATGCCGGTGCCCGGAATAATCATCCTGGCGCCGAAGACGCTGTTGATGGTCTGGGTCGAGCTGACGATATTGCCGAAGCGGTCGGCCACGGTGACGTGGGTGGTGTTCTGCGATTCATTCGACAGCGCCGCGGGTTCATAGTGGCCGGCGCGATCCATCGCGATCTCGGCCCGGCGTTCGTCGCCATAGGCCTTGGACATCAACCGCGCCACCGGCACGTCGACGAAATCGGGATCGGCGGTGGAGGCCCGCCGGTCGGTGGCGGCGATTTTCAGCACCTCATAGAGCAGATGCATGCCGGTCACCGTCCCAAAGCCGATCTTGGCGATATCGAAACCTTCGAGCAGGTTCAGCATCTGGGTAACATGGACGCCGCCGGAACAGGGCGGCGGCGCGCCCAGGATCCGGGTGCCGCGATAAAGCCCCTCGACCGGCTGGCGGTCGATGGTGCGGTAATCGATCAGATCCTGTTCGGTCAGCAGCCCGCCCGCAGCGGCGAGCCCCTCGGCCACCCGGCGCCCGAGGCTGCCGCCATACATCGCGGCGGCGCCTTCCTCGGCGATCTGGCGCAGCGTGGCGGCGTAATCGCTCTGCACGATCAGGGTGCCGGGCTCCGGCACCTTGCCGCCGGGCAGGAACACCCGGGCGATCTCCGGATCGTGCTGCATGTCGGCGGCGGCGCTGGCGATGCAGTTGCACAGATAGGGCGTGGCGCGGAACCCGTCTTCGGCGTGGCGGATCGCGGCGGACATCACCTGTTTCAGGCTGCAGGTGCCGTGGCGCTCCAGCGTCTCGCACCAGGCCAGCAGATTGCCCGGCACGCAGATCGATCGCGCCCCCACCGCGTTTTCGCGCCCCTCGACCTCCATGTAATCGGGCCAGGTATCGGAAACCGGGGTGAAGGTATCGGGCCGCGCCGCCGCCGGCGCCCGGCACATGCCGTCGATGGCCAGTTCCTCGCCCGAGGCCAGCCGGATCAGCGAGGTACCGCCTCCGAATATGCCCACCATCATCGGCTCCACCACCGAGAGGGTGAACAGCGAGGCGATCAGCGCATCGATCGCATTGCCGCCGGCGGCCATGATCTCCACCGCCGCGGCCGACGCCAGGGGGTGGTTGGTCACCACCATGCCCCCCGCTGCGGTCACCGGGGTTTTCTGAACGTCGAACGGGGTGCCTGCGCGGTCGCGCCAGCCAGTCTGAGACATGCTAATCCTTCCTCTCCGGGCCGCCATGGACCGCGGCCGCCCGATCGGGCAGCGCCCCGGATACGGCGCTTCATATTTGCTAGCATCATACAACCACGCGATTGATTTGAATTCCTTATTTATTTATCGCTGCCGCCTATGAATTTGAATCTGCGCCAGCTCAGGGCCTTCATCGCCGGGGTGCATGCCGGCTCCTTCTCCGAAGCAGCGGAGCGGATCGGCATCACCCAACCCGGGTTTTCCCTGCTGATCCGGCAATTGGAGACCGAACTGGGGCTCAGGCTGTTCGACCGCACGACCCGGCGGGTGGAGCTGACCCCGGAAGGGCGCGAATTCGCCGGGCGGGTGCAGCGGGTGCTGGACGATCTGGACAGCGCCTGCCGCGATCTCGAAGACATGCGGCTGATGAAACGCGGCAGGGTGCGCATCGCCATTCTGCCCTCGGCCGCCTCCACCATCCTGCCGGCGCTGGCCCGGCGGCTGTCGCTGGAGGCCCCCGATCTGGAAATCAGCATCACCGAACGGCCCGCCGACCTGCTTCAGGACTGCGTCGAGCGCGGCGACGCCGACTTCGGCATCGGCCCACCCCCCGATGCAGCTCCGGGGCTGTCCTTCGTGCCGCTGACCACCGACCGGCTGGTCTGCATCTGCCGCGAAAGCGACCCGCTCGCCGCCCGCGCGGAACCGGACTGGGCGACGATCTGCGGATTTCCCTTGATCGGCTTTCCCCCCGGCACCTCGATCGATCAGCAGGTGCGCGCGCTCGCCGATCTGCACGGGCAGCCGATCCCCCGACGCAGCGAGGTCAGCGGCATCAACACCGCCATCGCCCTGGTCCGCGCCGGGCTGGGTTTCACCCTGATCCCGGAACTGGCGCTCGGCGGGCTCGACCTCAGCGGGCTGAACCTGCGCGCCATCGACAGCCCCGCCGCCCGGCGCGACGTCGGGCTGATCATGCAGCGCCGGCGCACCCGCAGCCCGGCAACGCTGACCGTGCTCGACCTGTTTCAGCGCGCCGGGGCCGGCGTGGCGCAGGAAATGCTGAGCCAGTTCCGCGATCTGGAGCGCATCACGCTGCCCCCGACCCGCCCCGTGCCCGCATCCACCCCGACCGCCTGAACGATCATTCATAATGCAGCGTTATCAATGATCCGATTTATTTGATTTATCTTACCTCTGCGCCGCTGCCATGATGGCCGCGATCCGCGCCCGCCCTTCCCCGAGGGCGCCGCGACGCAACGCCCGACAGCCAGAGGAGCCCTGCCTTGACCCAAGATCTGACGGAGCTGAGCGCCACCGAGGCGGTGGACCTGCTCACCCGCAAGGAGATCACCCCGCTGGAGCTGATCGACGCCGCCGCCGCCCGGACCGAAGCGGTGGACGGAGAGATCAACGCGCTGCCGATCCGCTTTTTCGAAGCCGCCAGAGAGAAGGCCGAAAGGCTGCAGCAACCGGAGGACGGGCGGGTCTGGCTGGCTGGCCTGCCCATCGCCGTCAAGGACCTGAGCGATGTCGCCGGCCAGCGCACCACCAAGGGTGGCTCTGCGCTGTTCCGCGAGAACGTGGCGGAGACGTCCAGCTATGAGGTGGCGATGCTGGAACGCAACGGCGCGCTACCGGTGGCCAAGGCGACCTCGCCCGAGTTCGGCTTCAACGCCACCACCTACAGCGAGCTCTTCGGCTATACCCGCAACCCCTGGAATACATCGCGGTCGACCGCCGGTTCCTCGGGCGGATCGGCCGCCGCGGTGGCCGCCGGCGCGATCTGGCTGGCCACCGGCTCCGATCTTGGCGCCTCGATCCGGGCACCGGCGGGGTTCTGCGGCGTCGTCGGACTGCGGCCCAGTCCCGGACTGGTCGCCAAGGGCCCCAGCAACAATCCCTTCTCCACCCTGCCGGTGGCCGGCCCGATCGCGCGCACCGTCGCCGACGCGGCGCTGATGCTGGATGCGATGGTCGGGCTGGTGCCGGCAGATCCGCTGTCCTTCCCGCCGACGGTGCCCAGCTATCGCGCCGGGCTGGAGCGGGAACTGGCACCGACCCGCGCCGCCGTCTCGGTCGATCTCGGCATCACCTATTGCCATTCTGAAATCGCCGCCGCCGTGCGCAAGGCCGGGCGGGTCTTCGAGACCATGGGCGCCGAGGTCGAGGAGACCTGCCCCGATTTCAGCGGCATCGTCGATGCCTTCTACGATGTGCGCGGCTTTGGTCACATCGTCGGCATGGGGCCGCTGGTGGACCGGGCGCGCGACCGGCTGACGCCGGAAATCACCTGGAGCGTCGATACCGCCCGGGCGCTGGAGCCGGAGGTGATCGCACGCGGCGAACGCACCCGCGCCGCCGTCTATGCCCGGGTGGCGGCATTCTTCGACAGCCACGATCTGCTGCTGATCCCCACCGCCGTGGTGCCGCCCTTCCCGGTGGAATGGACCACGGTGGAGCGCTGCGAGGATCATCGCTTCGACCGCTATATCGACTGGATCGCCATCACCTTCGCGATCTCGATGATGGGGCTGCCGGCGATTTCGGTGCCCTGTGGCTTTACCTCGGACGGGATGCCGATCGGGCTGCAGATCGTCGGCCGGCCGCGCGGCGAGGCGGAGGTGTTGCAGGCCGCAGCCGCCTTCGAACGCGCCGCCGGGCTGGGCAGGCTGACACCGATCCTGCCCCGTGCCGGAGAAAGCCGCGCCCCATGAGACCGCTGCGGCTGGGATGCGGCGCCGGCTATGCCGGCGACCGGATCGGCCCGGCGGCGGCGCTGGCACGGCACGGACGGCTGGATGTTCTGGTGTTCGAGTGCCTGGCCGAACGCACCGTGGCGCTGGCCCAGCTGGCACGCCAGCGCGATCCGCAGGCGGGCTTTGACCGGCTGCTGGAACCGCGGCTGCGCGCGGTGCTGCCCGAGTGCGCCGCCCAGGGGATCACCATCATCTCCAACATGGGCGCCGCCAACCCGCGCGGCGCGGCGGAGAAAGCGCGGCAGGTCGCCCGCGATCTGGGGCTGCGGGGGCTGAAGATCGCGATTGTCGAGGGCGACGATATCTTCGATCGCCGGCCCCCCGATCTCCACCCGGAAGATGCCGATGTCTCGCCCGACCGCGTCCTGTCGGCCAATGCCTATCTCGGCGCCGCACCCATCCTTCAGGCGTTGCAGCTGGGCGCCGATATCGTGCTGACCGGGCGGGTCGCCGATCCTTCGCTGTTCGTCGCGCCGGTGCTGCATCACTTCGGCTGGGCCGCCGACGACTGGCACCGGCTGGGCCAGGCGACGCTGGCGGGCCACATGCTGGAATGCGCCGCCCAGGTGACCGGCGGCTATTTCGCCGATCCCGGGCGCAAGGAGGTTCCGGGGCTGGACGATCCGGGCTTTCCCATCGGGGTGATCGCTGCCGACGGCGGGCTGGAGATCACCAAGCTGGCACAGAGCGGCGGCAGCATCACGCTGGCCGGATGCAAGGAACAGATGCTCTACGAGGTCTTCGATCCCGCCGCCTATCTGACCCCGGATGTCACCGCCGATTTCTCCCGCGTGCGGATGACCCGACCCGGCCCCGACCGTGTGCGGCTGGAGGGGGCGACGGGACGGCCGGCGCCGGAACGGCTCAAGGTCTCGATGGGCTATCGCGCCGGTTTTCTGGGCGAGGCATCGATTTCCTATTGCGGCAGCACTGCTGGCGCCCGCGCACGGCTCGCCACCGGGATACTGGCGCGGCGGCTGGCGCGGGAGACCCGCGCGCTGGAGCTGCGCTGCGATACCCTCGGGGACAATGCGCTGTCGCTGGGGTGCGGCCACCCCGGGCCCGAGCCGCTGGAGGCGAGCGCCCGGGCCGCCGGGCTCTATGCCACCGAGGCGGAGGCGCTGCAGGTCGGCGACGAGGTCGAGGCGCTCTATGTCAACGGCCCCTTCGGTGGCGGCGGCGTGCGCCGCTCGGTCGAGGAAGTGATCGCCATCACCTCCGCCTATGTGCCCCGAGACAGCGTCACTCCGCGGGTCGAGATGCTGGAGACCTGAGCAGCTCGGGCACGGCAGCGATCATGCCGGTCTCCCCGCCGCGTCTCCGGCCTCCTCCGCTTCAGCCGTCTCGCGGCGGATCAGCCGCAGATCCTGCAAGACCGCGAAACAGGCCGGTGTGACGAAAAGCGCCAGCAGCGTCGCCGCGCTCAGCCCAAAGGCCAGGCTGGCGACGATGGGGCGCAGGAACTGCGCCTGGGTGCTTGGTTCGAAAAGCAGCGGCCCCAGCCCCACCACCGTGGTCAGCGAGGTCAGGAAGATCGCGCGGAACCGGTCGCGCACCGCCGAACGCGCCGCCACAAGCATCGCATCGCCTGCCGCCAGTCGCTCCTTCATGAAGCTGACCAACAGGATGGAATCGTTCACCACCACACCCGCCAGCGTCGCCAGCCCCACCAGGCTCGGCAGTGAAATCTGCAACCCCAGCGCCATATGGCCCCAGACCACCCCGATCAGGCTGAGCGGAATGGCGCTGAGCACGACGACGGGCTGCACGAAGCTGCGGAACTGGAAGGCGAGGATCAGATAGACCCCGATGATGCCGATCGCCAGATTGCGGCCGAGAGAGGCGCCGGTGGTCGCGGTATCCTTCGCCTCGCCCTGCAGGGTCACGCGCACCTCTGGCCGCCGGTCCGCCAGCCCGGGCAGGTAATCGGCCTTCAGCGCCGCCATCAGATCGCGCGCATTGGCGACGGCGGGATTGATCGCCCCCTGCACCGAAACCGTCCGCTGGCCGTCGACCCGGTTGATGCTGGCATAGCCGCGCCCGATCCGCACGTCCGCCACCGCCGCCAGCGGGATCAGCGCGCCGTCGGGTCCCGCGATGCGCAGCGCCAGGATGTCCTGCAGGCTGGTGCGGCTTTGCGGCGCCAGCCGCGCCATCACGTCGAGCGGCCCCAGACCGTCCTGCACCTGCAACCCGGTGTCGCCGCGAAACCCGGCCCTGAGCGCCGCCGCCACCTGGGCGGCGGTGATCCCCCGGGCCGAGGCCGCGGTGGGGCGCAGGGTCACGATATATTCGGTCTTGCCCGGCTGCAGATCGAAACTCACGTCGCGCACCCCGTCGAAATCGCGGAAGAACCGGCGCATCTCTCTGGCGGTGTCGCGCAGCGCCGCCAGATCGGGCCCCTGCAGGCGGATATCGATGGGCTTGCCGCCGGCGCCGCGTTCCTTGTCGGTGAAGCGCAGCGCCGCCATGTCCGGCATCGGTCCGGTCAGTTTCTTCCAGCGGTCGAGAATCTCGGTCACCTCGGTGACCCGCAGGCCGGCCGGCAGCAGCCGGGCGCTGATCGTCGCCATATGGGCGCCAGTCTCAGGCGTGTCGGCATTGCTGCCGTAGGTGATGGTGTAGCTCTGGACCAGCGGCTGACCGCCGGGCTGCGCCGGCGTCAGATCGGCGTTGATCTGCTCCAGCGCCCTGACCGCCCGTGCCACACGGGCCTCGGTCCGGGCCAGCGGCGATCCCTGCACCAGAAGCAGCCGCGCCTCGACCGTGTCGCTCTCGAGATTGGGGAAGCTCTGAAACTTGATGAAACCGCCGCTGTAGGGCGCCAGCGAGACCAGAACCAACCCGCCTGCAACCCCCAGTGTGAGATAGCGGAACCGCAGGCAGAGCCCGGCGAAGGGCACGACCACCCCGTCGCGCAGCGCATCGAACCCGTGATTGACCCGGCGGCGGATCGCCCCCGGCCGCAGATCGCCCTGCAGCGCGTGATGCAGGTGATGGGGCAGGATCAGGAAGGCCTCGATCAGGCTGACCACCAGCGTCATCACCAGAACGATGGGGATATATTTCAGCAGCGCGCCGATATTGCCCGTCATGAAGCCCAGCGGTCCGACAATCATCACCGTGGTCAGGAAGGACGACACCACCCCCGGCGCCACCTGCGCGGCCCCGTTCACCGCCGCCGCCATCGCGCCTTCCCCCGCCTGGCGGCGGCGCACGATGTTCTCGGCGATCACGATGGCATCGTCCATCAGCAAGCCGATCGCCACCAGCAGCGCCACCATCGTCATCATGTTGATGGTGAAACCGAAGAGCTGCATGGCGAAGATCGTGCCGAGAAAGGACACCGGCAGCCCCATCGCCACCCAGAAGGAAAACCGGAAGCCGAAGAACAGCCACATCACCGCCAGCACCAGAACCAGCCCCTGCGCGCCGTTTTCGGCGATGATCCGCAGCCGGTCGCGGATATTGCCGGTGCTGTCCTGCGAGATCGCCAGCGCGATATTGCCCGGCGCCTCGGCCCGGGCCTGCTGCACGATCGCATCGAGCCGCGCCTTGACCGTCAGCGCATCCTGCCGCGCGGTCTTGTTCACCTGCACGATGGCGGCGCGCTGACCGTTGAAATAGGCCGCCTGCGCCGGATCGGAAAAGCCCTGCGAAATCCGCGCCACATCACCCAGCCGCACCTCTGCCCCCGCGGCAGAGGCGGTCAGCGGCAGCGCCGCGAATTCCCCCGGGGTGCGGCGCGTGCCCAGAAACCGTACGGCGGCGTCGCCCTGGCGCCCCTCCAGCACCCCGGCCGGCATGTCGAGACTGCCCTGCCCCAGCACCGCTGCGATACCGGCGATGGAAAGCCCGTAGCGCTCCAGCGCCGCGGCATCGAATTCCACCGCGATCTCACGGTCGGAAAACCCCGCGATCTCCACCTGCGAAATCGCCGGATCGGCCTTGAGCCGGTCGGCCAGCGCGTCGGCATAGGCCAGAAGCACCGCCGGATCCTCCGGTCCCGTCACTGCCACCGAGGCGACCGAGGCGACCCTTTCGACCACCCGCGTCACCGGATCCTCGGCCCGGTCGGGGAACTGGTCGATACCGTCGACGGCCGCCTTCAGATCGTTGTGGAACCGGGTCATGTCGGCGCCTTCGACGATCTCGGCGGTGATCACCGCCATGTTGTCGCGCGACAGGCAGGCGAGTTCGGCCAGGTTGTCGACGCCGCGCAGCGGATCCTCCGCCACCTCACAGATGCCGGTCTCAACCTCGGCCGGAGCCGCGCCGGGATAGGCGATACGAATCTCCACCTGCGAAGGCGGGGTCAGCGGAAAGGTGTCGCGCTGCAGCGACGGCAGCGCCACCAGCCCGAGGCCGAGCAGCGCCAGCATCAGGATATTGGCGGCGGTGGGATGGCGCGCAAAGAGCCGCAGCATCATTTCGTCCCCTTGCCGCGTCCGGCCGACCCGGCCGCCCCCGCCGCGCTGGCGGCAAGCTGCGCCGCCAGCTGCTTGTCCTCGACCGGTTTCACCTCCATGCCCGGCACCGCGATGGCCGGATCGGTCACCACCAGCCGATCGCCGGCCGCAAGCCCATCGGCGATCACCGCCAGGTCGCCGATGCTGTAGCCCAGGGAGACCTCGCGCCGCTCCAGCCGGCCCTCGGCGCTGACCACCAGCGCCTTGCCGCCGCGCACCGCGTCGAGCGGCGCCACCAGCGCCGGACCCGGCGGCGCCATCAGCACCACCTCGACGAAGGTGTTGCGCCGCAGCGGCGGCCGCTCTCCCGGTGCCGCCTGAGAATAGGGATCCGCCACCCGCACGATGATCGAGGTGCTCTGCGTCGCCGCATCGATCGCCTCGCCCACCCGGTCGACCCGGGCGGCCCAGACCACGCTGTGCCCGGCCGCCGGCAACCGCACCCGCGCCTTGAGATCAGCCACCGTCCGCCCTGCCCCCATGGCCCGGATCACCGGCCCCAGCCGACCGATGGGGAATTGCGCAGCGATCTCCACCGCTTCCGTCCCCTCGCCGGCCAGCAGGGTCTGGCCGGCTGTCACCACCTGCCCCAGCTCGGCCGCGACATCGGTGAGCCGCAGATCATAAGGTGCTGTGATCACGGTGAAATCCAGCGACCGCGCCACCGAGGCCCGGCGTGCGTTCAGCACCTCGCGCTCCGCCGCGTTCAGCGCCAGTGCGTTTTCCACCTCGACCACCTTGGCCCGGGCCGCGAGCTCGATCCGCTGGGCGTTGTCGAGGCTGGCCTGCGCCGCCGTGCCCTGCGTCACCAGCTGGCGCTGGCGCGCCAGATCGGCACGGCTCAACTCCAGGTCCGATTGCATCACCGCTCGCGTCGCCGCCAGCGTCTGATCCTTCACTGTCAGCGCTGCCAGCTGGCTGTCGATCTCGGCCAGCGCCAGCCGCAGATCGGTATCGTCCAGCCGCAGCAGCGCGGTGCCCGCCGGCAGCACCTCGCCATTGCGCAGCCTGGGATGGGTCTCGACCACCTCGGCCTGGACCCGGGCGACCGCATGCCATTCGCGCGCCGGAGCGACCGTGCCAAAGCCGGAGACGCGCGGCAACACCTCGACCGGCGCCAGCGTGATCACCCGCACCGCCGTGGGCCGGCGCTGCGCCGTCTTGGCGGCGGGCGGCTGCCTGAAATCGCCGGCAAACCCCACCACCACGGCACCGATGGCCAGCGGCAGGACAAAGGCCAGCAGCCGTAGCGTGACCTTGATCGTCGGTCGCATGAAATCTCCCCCGCGCAACAGAAATTTGGTGTCTGACATCAATTAGAGAAATTCTAAGCACAGAAGCGTGACAACCGCCTAGGGGCAGAGGTGGACGGTGGAAAAATGCCGCAGGCGGGCCATTTCTGCCCAGAGGGCATGCAGCCCGGCCGCGCCCGCCCCCGGTTTCCGGCAAAATCCCGCCACTGTCCTCACCTCTGCTCACAAAGGGGTTGGCGAAGCCGCTGCAGTATCGGACAGTCCGCGCACCCTCACGGGACAGCCCGTTCGCGGGAAATTGGGGAAAGACTGGGACAGAAAAATCCGTGACTGCAAGACGCCTGAAGCTACCTTTGCGCGGCCTGGTGCCGCTCCTGTTGTGCGCCGTCGCTGCCTGTGGGCAGGTTCAGACAAACCAGAGTTCGGGAATCGCCCCCGCCCGCATGGCCTTCGCCATGCAGGAGGTCGAGGTGCTGCAATCGAAAGGCAGCCGCGTCTGGTGCGTGCCCTTCGCCCGCAACCTCTCCGGTGTCGAGATCCGCGGCAATGCCGGAACCTGGTGGAACACTGCCAAGAAGACCAGCTACGACGTCAGCCACGACCCCGAGGTCGGCTCGGTCATGGTGTTCAGCGCCACCCGCAGCATGCCGATGGGCCATGTTGCCGTGGTCTCGGAAGTGCTGGATAATCACAAGATCCTGGTCGATCACGCCAACTGGCACCGCAACAAGGTGTCGCTGGGCATGGCGGTGATCGACGTATCGGCCAAGCAGGACTGGTCCCGCGTCCGGGTCGAAAGCGCCCCCGGCGCCTTCGGCAGCGTCTATCCGATCAGCGGCTTCATCCTGCCCAACAGCTGATCGCGCCGCGATCCGGGTGGTCCCCGGGTCGCGCGACAACAGCTCCGGCCTTGCGTTCAGGTGCAGAACGCCCCGCCGCCCTGAGGCGGCCCAGCCCCGCCACGGGGCTTTTCTATTTTCCGAAAGCCTCCGCCGCACTATCCCGCCGCGCCGGCGCGATGCGATCCACGCACACGGCCTGCGGCCGTTCAGATCAACCCGAAAAAGAGGGAAAGTGGTGGGTGATAAGAGATTCGAACTCCTGACATCTTCGATGTGAACGAAGCGCTCTACCACTGAGCTAATCACCCGTGCGAGCGGGATTTACAGAAGCTTTCCGGGGGGCGCAAGCCCCTATTGGCGAGAAAATTGCCCCCCGGCGCACGGTCGATCGGATCGGCGATCCGACCGGCCGTCAGCTGTCTTCGACGATCTCGTCCACCGTCGGCACAGAGGCGCTGCCCTTCGACTGGCGCAGTCGCGCGATGGTGACCCGGCGGTCGGATTTATCCACCTGGCGGGTGATCCGCAGCTTGCCGAGGGGCTCCAGCGTGAGGCCGCGCCCCTCCGCCACCGCCTCACCCAGAACCGCCAGCATCGCCTCCACCAGCGGCTTGACCTCGCGCGGCTTGGCGCCGCTGCGCGCCACCACCTGCTCAATCAGTTGCCTTTTGGTCAGATCGGGCGCGGAGGGGTCGCCATCCACCACCTGCGTCACATGCAGGCTCTCCGCCACGGGCGCCGCGGTGGCGGTCTCCAGCAGCCGCCCGGCCGCCGTCTTTCCCGCCCCGCCCCGGCCGACCCGGCCGGGTTTCTTCTGCTTCACCTTTGCCATGATGGCTGCCTCCGAACTTGAACACTCTCCCGGACCCTAGACCTGCCCCCGGCCGAAGGCCAGCGGCGGAAAACCCGACCCGGCAGCAAAAAGGCGGGCCCGAAGACCCGCCTTTCCATATCTCTGCCGAAGCCTGACGGCCCCGGGATCAGTGCGCGGTGGCGCTGGCGCCCTCTTCGCTCGTCATCCGGGCGGCGCGGGCGGCGGCGGCTTCTTCCTCCGCCTCCTCGTCCCACTCGATCGGCTCGGGCTGGGATACCAGCGCATGCTTCAGCACCTCCGACACATGGCTGACCGGGATGATCTCCAGCCCCTCCTTGACGTTGTCGGGGATGTCAGGAAGGTCCTTTTCGTTCTCTTCCGGGATCAGCACAGTCTTGATGCCGCCACGCAGCGCCGCCAGCAGCTTTTCCTTCAGCCCGCCGATGGCGGTGGCATTGCCACGCAGGGTGACCTCGCCGGTCATGGCGATGTCCTTACGCACCGGGATCTGGGTCAGCACCGAGACGATGGCGGTGACCATGGCCAGACCGGCCGAGGGGCCATCCTTCGGCGTCGCCCCGTCGGGGACGTGCACGTGGATATCCCAGCGATCGAAGCGCGTCGGCTTGATGCCCAGCTGCGGCGCGACCGAGCGGACATAGCTGGAAGCCGCGTCGATGGATTCCTTCATCACGTCGCCCAGCTTGCCGGTGGTCTTCATCCGGCCCTTGCCCGGCAGCCGCAGCGCCTCGATCGACAGAAGCTCACCGCCGACGCTGGTATAGGCCAGCCCGGTGACCACGCCGATCTGATCCTCTTTCTCGGCCAGACCGTAGCGGAACTTCGGCACCCCGAGGAAATCGTCCAGATTGTCGGCCGTGACCTCGACCCGCTCCGTCTCTTTCTTGACGATGCGCGTCACCGCCTTGCGCGCAACCTTGGCAATCTCGCGTTCCAGGTTCCGCACCCCCGCCTCGCGGGTATAGTGGCGGATGATCCCGGTGATCGCATCGGCCGAGAGGGAGAATTCCTTGTCCTTCAGGCCGTGGTTCTTCATCTGCTTGGGCAGCAGATGCTGTTGCGCGATCTCGCGTTTCTCGTCCTCGGTATAGCCCGACAACGGGATGATCTCCATCCGGTCCAGCAGCGGCCCTGGCATGTTATAGCTGTTCGAGGTGGTCAGGAACATCACGTCCGACAGATCGTATTCGACCTCAAGATAGTGGTCGACGAAGGTCGCGTTCTGCTCCGGATCGAGCACCTCCAGCATCGCCGATGCGGGATCGCCACGGAAGTCCTGGCCCATCTTGTCGATTTCATCGAGCAGGATCAGCGGATTGGTGGTCTTCGCCTTCTTCAGCGCCTGGATGATCTTGCCGGGCATCGAACCGATATAGGTCCGGCGGTGGCCGCGGATCTCGCTCTCGTCGCGCACCCCGCCCAGCGAGATGCGGATGAATTCGCGCCCCGTGGCCTTGGCGACCGATTTGCCCAGCGAGGTCTTGCCGACACCCGGAGGGCCGACGAGGCACATGATCGGGCCTTTCAGCTTCTTGGAGCGCTGCTGCACCGCGAGATACTCGACGATCCGCTCCTTGACCTTCTCAAGCCCGTAGTGATCGTGATCGAGGATCTCCTCGGCGCGGGTCAGATCTTTCTTGACCCGCGACTTCACGCCCCAGGGGATCGACAACATCCAGTCGAGATAGTTGCGCACCACGGTGGCCTCGGCCGACATGGGCGACATGTTCTTCAGCTTCTTCAGCTCGGCATCGGCCTTTTCCTTGGCCTCTTTCGACAGCTTGGTCTCGGCGATGCGGGCCTCGAGCTCGGCAATCTCGCCCTCGCCCTCCTCGCCGTCGCCCAGCTCCTTCTGAATGGCCTTCATCTGCTCATTCAGATAGTACTCGCGCTGGGTCTTCTCCATCTGGCTCTTGACCCGGGTCTTGATCTTCTTCTCGACCTGCAAGACGGACATTTCGCCCTGCATCAGCCCATAGACCTTTTCCAGCCGTTCGGAGACCGACAGCGTTTCCAGCAATTCCTGCTTGCGATCGACCTCGATCCCCAGATGACCGGCGATCAGGTCGGCCAGCTTGGCCGGATCGGTGCTTTCACTGACGGCAGCAAGGGCTTCCTCGGGGATGTTCTTGCGCACTTTCGCGTAGCGTTCGAACTCATCCACCACGGTGCGCAGCAGCGCCTCCGTCGTGGTGACATCGCCCGGCATCTCGGTCAGATATTCCGCCGTCGCCTCGAAGAAGGAGTCGTTTTCGAGGAAATCGACGATGCGCACCCTCGCCTGCCCCTCGACCAGCACCTTGACGGTGCCATCGGGCAGTTTCAGCAGTTGCAGCACATTGGCCAGCACGCCGGCCTTGTAAATGCCATCGGTATCGGGGTCGTCCACCGAAGGGTCGATCTGGCTCGACAGCAGGATCTGCTTGTCGTCGGCCATCACCTCTTCCAGCGCCCGAACGGATTTCTCCCGGCCCACGAACAGCGGCACGATCATATGCGGAAACACCACAATGTCGCGCAGCGGCAGGACCGGGTAGGAGGAGTTGAGAGGCTCTTGCATATGTTTTCCTTGGTTCCTGGCAAGATGGCACTGGCCCCTCATCGAGGCGGCACCCGGCCATCTCCTGTCATCAGATCGTTACGTGGGGCGCGGCCCCCGCCATTTCAACCTCGCCCCACTCCGGGGCGTCGGACAGCATGGCTTGCCCCCGGCGGCGCCGCAAGACGTGAAATCGCGCTTTGCTGTGGAAAACCTGCGGTTCCGGCGCATTTGTGCATACCCCAAACGGGACGGGCAATTTGAAGCCGAAACGCGAAGCGGAGCCAGCAGGGCCGCAGCCGGCGCCGCGCGGCGATCCGTATCGGTTCGCCCCGGCAAACCGATCCAAACTCTATCTTGATTGAGTGGATAGGTTCTTTTTTCTTGCATGGGTTGTGTCGACTCCGCACATTTTGAATTCAATTGTAGTAACCAGTTGGAGTTTCGCCATGGGGTTCTCTGCTCTGCTGATCGCCATCGTTGCCATGGCCGGCCTGGCCTTCACCATCGACGTGGATGACGACGACGAGGCGGTGGAGCCGCCGCCCAGCCTGTGATCCGCCGGGGCGCACCATGACCAGCCTCAGCCTGATCGTCCCCTTCTATGACGAAACCGCCTATCTGCAGAGCGCGCTGAATTCGATCCTCGACCAGCGCATCGACGGGCTGCAGATCATCGTCGTCAACGACAACCCCGACCGGTTCAGCGCCGCAGATCTGGCCCGGTTAGGTGCCCTGCGCAGCCAGGCCGAACTGATCCAGCATCCGCGCAACCTCGGGCTGTCGGCGGCGCGCAACAGCGGGCTCGCCGCCGCCCGCGGCCGCTATATCGGGTTTCTCGACGCCGACGACTATTACACCCTGGGCGGGCTGGCGCGACAGCTGCGGCTGGCCGAGGAGACCGGCGCCGATATCGTGCATGCCCCCACCTATTTCCGCCCCATCGGCAGCGCCCGCACCGAAATCCTGCCCCGCGACCGCAGCTTCTTCTGCGTCCCGAAGACCGCCGCCGGGCTGCAGGCCGCCGAGGAGGCGCAATTCATCACCTCCTCCTGGTCCAGCCTCTATGCCCGCGACTTCCTCACCGCGCAGCGGCTGCGCTTCGACCCGGCGCAGCGCAAGTTCGAAGACCGGCTGTTCGTGCTGCACACCGTCACCCGCGCCCGCCAGATCGCCTTTCTCGGCCGGCCCACCCGGGTGTGGCGCGGCCGGGCCGGGTCGATCTCGGTCACCGCGGCGGACCCGGAGCTGCATCTGCTGCAACTGCAGCTGCTGGAAAAATGCATGGCGCATATGCGGGCCGAATGCGCCGCCGGCACCCTGCCCCCCCGGTTCGAGAAACGCGAGCTGTTCAATACCCTGTCGCGGCTGATCTGGGATCTCGACCTGATCGAGGCGATTACCGAGGCCCGCGATCCCGCCTATGCCGACATGGCCCGCCGCATCCCCGCCCTGCTGGGCGAGGCCAGTTTCGGGCAGTCGATCTTCGAGGATCGCATTCTCGCCCCGATCAGCCGGGTCGGGCAGAAAACCCAGCGCGGCCGCATCACCCGCGCCGCGTTTTTCCAGATTCACCGCGCCCTGCGCGCCGGCGATTTCGCCGCGGCACGGGACCAGATCGCCGGCTGCGCCCTGCCCGTCACCGCGCCCACACCCCGCCCGTCGCGCCGGACGGGCCGGCACGGGCACCCGCGGCTGCTGCTGCACCTCGGCCTGCACAAGACCGGCAGCACCCATATCCAGCATCACCTGCTGCAGCATCGCGCCGCGCTCGCCTGCGCCGGAATTCTGGTGCCCGAGACCGGGTTTCAGCGCCCGGAGGCGCCGCTGCGCCGGGGCGCCACGCCCGGGCATCACGATCTGGTCGCCGCCCTGCGCCGGGGCGATGACGATCTTTGGGACCGGCTCGACCGGGAAATCGCCAGCAGCGGCGCCAGCACCGTGCTGATCTCCTGCGAGAACATGAGCTTTCCGCTCGATGCCGGGCGCAGCAGCCTGATCGCGGCGCTGGCCGAGCGGCTGAAGGGCTTCGCCGAGGTCCGCCTGCTGGCGCTGGCGCGGCGGCCCGACGCCTATGTCGAGGCGCTCTATCGCGAACGGATCGCACTGGGGATCCGGCCCGGCGCCCGCGGCATCGGCGCCTTCCTGGTCGATCACGCCGCCGCGCTGACCGACTGGCCCGGGCTCTTCGCCCCGTTCGAGGCCGGCTTCGGCAGCAGCGTGGCTCTCGGCGATTTCGACGCGATGATCGCCGGCGACGGGCTCTGGCCCGGGTTCGCCGCGCTCGCCGGGCTGCCGGCGGATCTGCCCGCGCTGGACCTGCCGCGCTATGCCGGCCCCGACCGGGAAACCGTGGTGCTGCTGCAGCTGCTCAACACGCTGGTGCCAGATGCGGCGCTGCGTGCCGGGCTGGTGCGCGCCTGGTTCGCGCTGCATCCGGCCACCGGCAGCGATGCCAGCCTGCTGCCGCCCGAGGAACGGCAGGAGCTTTTGGACCTCTGGCAGACCCAGTCGCAAACCTTTGCGGCGGCGCGTGGCTATGCCCCCGATCTCAGCGCCGCGGGCGCCGCGCTCAGCACCGAGCTCTGGGCGCCGCCGCATTCGGTCCCGGCAGACGCGCTCTGCGATCTGATCGACCTGGCCCAGCAGGCGGCGGAGCCGCTGTTTGCGCTACCGCAGCGGACGCCGTCCCCACCGCAACGCAGCGCCCCCCGGGATCTGTCGCTGAAAATCCGCCTGCGGCCCTGGGCGGCCGATCTGGTACGCCGGCTCGGGCTCACCGGCTGAGGCGCACCTCAGAGCGGCGCGATATCGCCCTCGGCCCGTTGGGCGTGGAACTGCGCTTCCCAGGCGTCGAACCGGCCCTCGGCGATGGCGTCGCGCATGCCCTGCATCAGGTCCTGGAAATAATGCAGGTTGTGCCAGGTCAGCAGCATCGAGGAGATGATCTCATGGCTGCGGAACACATGGTGCAGATAGGCGCGGGAATAATTGCGGCAGGCGGGACAGCCGCAAGCCTCGTCCAGCGGGCGCGGATCGTCCTGGTGCCGCGCGTTCTTGATGTTCAGAACGCCGTGGCGGGTGAAGACCTGCCCGGTTCGCCCCGAGCGCGACGGCAACACGCAGTCCATCATGTCGACGCCGCGCTTGACCGCGCCGACGATATCGTCGGGCTTGCCCACCCCCATCAGATAGCGCGGCTTGTCCACCGGCAGCATGTCGGGGGCGTAATCGAGACAGTCGAACATCGCCTCCTGCCCCTCCCCCACCGCGAGGCCGCCGATGGCGTAGCCCTCGAACCCGATCTCCTTCAGCGCCTCGGCGCTCTCGCCGCGCAGGTCCTGTTCCAACCCGCCCTGCTGGATGCCAAAGAGGGCATGGCCGGGCCGATCGCCGAAGGCCGCGCGCGACCGCGCCGCCCAGCGCATCGACAGCCGCATGCTCTGGGCAATCCGGTCACGGTCGGCGGGCAAGGCGGGACATTCGTCGAAACACATCACGATGTCCGAGCCCAGCAGCCGCTGGATTTCCATCGAGCGTTCCGGGCTCAGGTGATGTTTCGAGCCGTCGACATGGGATTTGAAGGTCACGCCTTCTTCCGTCAGCTTGCGCAGGCCGGAGAGGCTCATCACCTGGAACCCGCCCGAGTCGGTGAGGATCGGCTTTTGCCAGTTCATGAACTTGTGCAGGCCGCCCAGCCGGTCGATCCGTTCGGCGGTCGGGCGCAGCATCAGGTGATAGGTATTGCCCAGCAGGATATCGGCGCCGGTCGCCGCCACGCTTTCCGGCATCATCGCCTTGACGGTCGCCGCCGTGCCCACCGGCATGAAGGCGGGGGTACGGATGGCGCCGCGCGGCGTGTCGATCACCCCGGTCCGCGCCTTGCCGTCGGTGGCGTTGAGCTGAAAGGAAAAAGTCTTGGTCATCGTGCCGGCCCCGGGTTGATCGCGCTGGTGATCGCCTTCTGATCGGGCCGGTATTGCGGCAAAGCCGCCGGGCTGACAAGCCCCCGGGCCATCGCGCCGCCCTACCCCTTGCATTCGCCGCCAGTGCCGGTCATGCCAAAGCCATGACCCCAAGCCACCCCCACCGCTCCCCCTGGATTGCCATTTTCGCGCTCTATGCCGCGGGGCTGGGGGCGGCAGGGCAATTCGCCAAGATGGCGGTGATCCTGCCGGAACTGGGGCGTGCCTATCCACAGGCCGGCGCCGCGCTGGGGTTCCTGATCTCGCTAATCAGCCTGATGGGAGTGCTGCTGGGGCTCGTTGCCGGGCTTCTGGTCGCGCGGATCGGGTTTCGCCGCACGCTGCTGTGGGCGCTGCTGATCGGCGCCGCGATTTCGCTGATCGAGACGCTGTTGCCGCCCTTGCCGCTGATGCTGGGGCTGCGGGTGATCGAGGGCAGCACCCACCTGGCGCTGGTGGTGGCGGCGCCGACGCTGATCGCCCAGGTGGCGCCGGACCGGATCCGCCCAGCGGCGCTGACGCTCTGGGGCACCTATTTCAGCGTCGCCTTTGCCGCCACGGCCTTTCTCGGAGTGCCGCTGGCGCGCAGTTTCGGGCCGCAGATCCTGTTTGCCCTGCACGCCGGCTGGATGATCCTGATGGCGCTGGTGCTGCTGCGGCTGCTGCCCGCCGACCGGACCCGGCCCCAGGCCAGCCCGCAGATGGCGCTGTCCCCCGCCGCGCTGCTGCGCCGGCACCTGAGCCTTTACAGCTCGGCCTTCCTGTCGGCACCGGCCTGGGGCTGGCTGTTCTACACGCTGACCTTCGTCGCCATTCTGGCGGTCTGGCCGCCGCTGCTGCCGCCGGCCACCGGTACGCTGACCGCGACGCTGGCGCCGCTGGCGGCGATCACCGCCTCGATGACGCTGGGGGTGACGCTGCTGCGCCACTGGCCGGCGGTGCGGGTGGTAATGCTAGGCTTCGCCCTGGCGCTGGGGCTGGCGCTGATCCTGCCCTTCGCGCCGGAGAACCCCGTGCCGGTCATCGCGCTGTTCGGCGCGCTGGGGCTGGTGCAGGGCGCCAGTTTCGCCGCCATCCCGCAGTTGAACGACACCGTCGGCGACAGGGCGCTGGCCAATGGGGCACTGGCGCAGATGGGCAATCTGGGCAACATGCTGGGCACGCCGCTGATGCTGGGGGTGCTGGCGGTCGGCGGCAAACCGGCGGTGATCGCCGTTCTGGCACTCTGCTACGGGATGGCGCTGATCACCCATCTGGGCCTTGACCGGGCCCGGCGCCGTCTGCAACCCTGAGCCGGACGCCGCCCCGATCACCTCCTCCGCCCGCCGGGACCGCTCCCGCCCCTGCCCGCCCCCCCTTGCGCCGCCGCCGCAAACCGCTAGGGAAGCGCCCGAGTTCAGGACCGCAAAGGCAACACCATGACCGATTCCGCCGCCACGCCCGCGCCGCTGACGTTCGGCTGGGAAGAATGGATCGCCCTGCCCGAACTGGGACTGCCGGCGATCAGCGCCAAGGTCGACACCGGCGCCCGCACCTCTGCCCTGCATGCCTCGGACATCGAGATCTTCGGCCCCTCCTCCACGCCGATGGTGCGCTTTACCGTGCATCCGATTCCCGGCCGCGACGATCAGGCGATCGCCTGTTCCGCCCAGGTCACCGACCGGCGCGAAGTGACCTCGTCGAACGGCGAATCCGAACTGCGCTATGTCATCACCACGCCGCTTGAGGTGTCCGGCCAGAGCTGGCCGATCGAAATCACCCTGACCAACCGCGCTGGCATGGCCAGCCGGATGCTGCTGGGCCGGCAAGCACTAACCGATCACATCACCATCGCCCCCACCGAACGGCACCTGCAGCCGGTGCTGAGCTATGACGTCTACCATTCGAAGAAGGTGCGGCAGGAGGCCCCGAATCGCGCCCTGCGCATCGCCGTGCTCAGCCGCGAGGACAATTATTCCACCCGCCGGCTGGTCGAGGCCGGCGCCGCCCGTGGCCATACGGTCGAAGTGATCGACACCACCCGCTGTTACATGGCGATCAACGCGCTGGCGCCCGAGGTCTATTACGACGGCCAGCGGCTGCCGCGCTATGACGCGGTGGTGCCGCGCATCGGCGCCTCGATCACCCAATACGGCACCGCGGTGATCCGCCAGTTCGAAACCATCGGCACCTATTGCGTCAACGGCTCTGCCGGGATCACTGCCAGCCGCGACAAGCTGCATGCGCATCAGGTGCTGGCCCGCCACAAGATCGGCATGCCGATGACCGCCTTCGCCTCCTCGCCCAAGGACACCGGCAACCTGATCGGGCTGGTGGGCGGCGCTCCGCTGATCGTCAAGCTCTTGGAAAGCACTCAGGGCAAGGGCGTGGTGCTGGCCGAGACCAAGAAGGCGGCGGAATCGGTGATCTCCGCCTTTCGCGGGCTGCGCGCCAACTTTCTGGTGCAGCAGTTCGTCAAGGAGGCCGCCGGCGTCGACGTGCGCTGCCTGGTGATCGGCGGCAAGGTGGTGGCGGCGATGAAACGCACCGGGGCGGAGGGCGATTTCCGGTCCAACCTGCATCAGGGCGGTCAGGCCAGCGTCACCCGCATCAGCCGCGAGGAACGCGATGTCGCCGTCCGCGCCGCCCGCGCCTTCGGGCTGAACATGGCCGGCGTCGACCTGTTGCGCAGCAGCGAGGGGCCCAAGGTTCTGGAGGTCAACTCCTCCCCCGGCTTCGAGGGCATCGAACAGGCCACCGGCAAGGATCTGATCGCCCGCCTCTATGACGAGATCGAAAGCCACGTCCGCCCCCGGCCGGTGCCACGTCGGCGCCGGGATTGAGCCTGCCGGCCCCGGCTTGATGCCCCGCCGCGGCAACCCCATATCTTTCAGAGGTTTTTTCAGGGAATGAGTATATGAACGAGGATCTCGCGCTGGACCTTCTGTCGGGCAATATCGTCTATCTCCTGGCGGCCGCCTTTATCGTTCTCGTCATTCTCAAGGGCGTGCGCATCGTGCCCCAGTCTGAGAAACACGTGGTCGAGCGCTTCGGCCGGCTGCGCGCAGTGATGGGGCCGGGCATCAACTTCATCGTCCCCTTCCTCGATGTGGTGAAGCACAAGATTTCCATTCTCGAACGTCAGCTGCCTACCGCCAGCCAGGATGCGATCACCCGCGACAACGTTCTGGTCGAGGTCGAAACCTCGGTCTTCTACCGCATCACAGAACCGGAAAAGACCGTCTACCGGATCCGCGACATCGACGCTGCCATCGCCACCACGGTGGCCGGCATCGTCCGCGCCGAGATCGGCAAGATGGATCTGGACGAGGTGCAGTCGAACCGCGCCCAGTTGATTTCCACCATCAAGGCCTCGGTCGCCGATGCGGTCGATGACTGGGGGATCGAGGTGACCCGCGCCGAAATCCTCGACGTCAACCTGGATCAGGCGACGCGGGACGCCATGCTGCAGCAGCTCAACGCCGAACGCGCCCGCCGCGCCCAGGTGACCGAGGCCGAGGGCCGCAAGCGCTCGGTCGAGCTGCAGGCCGATGCCGAGCTCTATGCCGCCGAACAGACCGCCAAGGCCCGCCGCATCCAGGCCGAGGCCGAAGCCTATGCCACCGAGGTGGTCGCCAAGGCGATCCGCGACAATGGCATCGAGGCGGCGCAATATCAGGTGGCGCTGAAACAGGTTGAGGCGCTGAACGCCCTCGGCAACGGCAGCGGCAAGCAGACCATCGTGGTCCCCGCCCAGGCGCTCGAGGCCTTCGGCGATGCCTTCAAGCTGCTGAAAGGACGGTCGTGATGATCCTTTGGGCGCTATGGTGGGTGTGGATGGCGGCGGCGCTGCTCCTCGCCATTCTGGAAATTCTGGTGCCGGGTTTCATCTTTCTCGGCTTCGCGCTGGGGGCGCTGGCGGTGGGGCTTCTGCTGGTGGCGGTCGATGTGGTGTTCTCGCTGGCGCCCCTGCTGCTGATCTTCGCGCTGTCGTCGCTGGTGGCCTGGCTGGTCCTGCGGCGGCTGTTTGCCCTGCCTGGCGGCGGCCAGACCCGGATCATCGACAAGGACATCAACGACTGAGCCCGACGCATCGGCCGCCGACCGGACACCCCCTCTGGACGGGCCGCCATGGTTTTCCTATATAATCGCTCAGGATACAGACCGAGGCCCGAATGACCAATGTGACAGAACCGCTGGAAGGGGCGCCCCTGATCGCGCCCTCCACCGTGGACCACCCGCTCTACGATCAGATCGTGGATGCCTGCCGCACCGTCTATGATCCGGAGATCCCGGTCAATATCTTCGAACTCGGCCTGATCTACACCGTCGAGATCAGCCCCGAGAACGAGGTGAAGATCATCATGACCCTCACCGCCCCGGGCTGCCCGGTGGCCGGCGATATGCCCGGATGGGTGGCCGATGCGGTCGAGGCGGTGGCCGGCGTCAAGCAGGTCGAGGTCGAGCTGACCTGGAACCCGCCCTGGGGCATGGAAATGATGTCGGACGAGGCCCGGCTGGAACTGGGCTTCATGTGACGCCCCGCCGGGGCCGATCGCTTATCCACAGAAAACCCGCCCCTGTCGCAAAACCTTGACGCCGCCGTTACAGCCTTGTCGACGTTGCGTTACATTGCCGCCCGAGGCTCCGCCCCGGGTCCGCCGACAGGCGCGCCCGATGCCCCCCGGGGCCCGCGCGCGGCTCAGTCCCCCCGGCACCGCGGCACCGCCCCCGACAGGGCCGCCCTGCCCCGGGCGGCCCTTTTTCATCTCCCCGCTTTCGCCCCCGCACCGGTTCCCGGGGGGTTGAGCCCGCCGCTCCGCGGCCCTAGATTAATGATGAAGGAGAAACCCATGTTTGGCATTCCCGGCAAGCAGGCCGTCACCATGACCCCCCGCGCCGCGGCGCAGATCGCGAAGCTGATGGAAAAGGGCGGCCACGCCGGCCTGCGCATCGGCGTCAAGAAAGGCGGCTGTGCCGGCATGGAATACACCATGGACTATGTCGACGAGGCCAGCGCCCATGACGAGGTGGTGGAACAGGACGGCGCCCGGGTGCTGATCGCCCCGATGGCGCAGATGTTCCTCTTCGGCACCGAGATCGATTATGAGGTCAGCCTGCTGGAATCGGGTTTCAAGTTCAACAACCCGAATGTGGCCGAGGCCTGCGGCTGCGGCGAGTCGATCAAATTCAAGGACGCCGCCGACCCCGCGCCCGAGACCGCGGACGGCATTCCCCGGCTCTGACCGCCCTGGCGCCGCGCCCTCTGCCGCGAAAACAGGCAGGTGGCGCCGCACCTCTCCCTTTTTCTGGCCCGAAATATCCCGGGGGGATCGCCGCAGGCGATGGGGCCAACGCCCCCTCCTCCACCGGCTGCGCTCACCCCGCCCCGTGCTGCAGATGCACATAGGTCTCGCGGAACCGCCGCGTCAGATGATCGCCGGCACGGATTTCACCTGTCGCGCCCGGCGTCGCCACATTGGCGTCATGGGCCGGGTTGAAGAACAGCGGCACCGAAATCCGCTCCTCCGGGCCGCCGATCACCCTATGCTCGGTCGCCTTGATGCGGCCGCCGCTCCAGAGCTCCAGCATCTCGCCGAAATTGATCACGAAGCGCCCCGGCCCGGCGGTGACGGGCGCCCATTCGCCATCGGGCATCCGCACCTCCAGCCCCGGCGTGCCATCCGCCGCCAGCAGGGTCAGGCAGCCGTAATCGGTATGGGCGGCGATGCCGAAATCCTTCTCACCCGCCCAGTCCGGCCGCGGCGGATAATAATTGCCGCGCAACAGCGCCATCGGTGGATCGAAGGCCGCGTCGAAGGCTGTCTCCGCCTCTCCCAGCGCCAGTGAAATCGCCCGCAGCAGATCCATCGCCACCGCCAGCGCGTCGCAGTAATAGGCGCGGATAGTGTCGCCGAAATCCGGCAGATCCTCTGGCCAGAGGTTGGGGGCATAGACCGACAGGCCACGCGCCTGCAGCGGATGATCCGCCGGCAGCTCGTAGCCGCAGTCGAAGACCTGCTTGAAATCCGGGTTGGCCTGCGGATCCACCTGCTCCGATCCCGGTCGCCCCCAGCCCCGGTTCGATCCGGTGCGCGCCATGTCCACCGCGGCCTTGCGCGCGTCGGGCAGGCGGAAAAACGCCCGATAGGCGGCGATGGTCCCGGCCACCCGCTCCGCATCGAGCGCGGTGTTCGAAACCGTCAGAAAGCCCACCTCCGTCACCGCCCGGGCCAGCCGCGCCATTTCCCGCGAGTCCCGCGATTTCAGCTTTTCCATATCCAGATCGGCAATCATCCCCGCTCTCCCCGTCCGGCGCCGGTTGCGCAATTGTCTCACCCTGCGACCGATGCTACGAGAGGTCCAGAGCAACAAACAAGGGGGCGGACATGCGGCGCAAACTGGCGGCAGGAAACTGGAAAATGAACGGCACCGGCGCCGCGCTGACCGAGCTGAGCGCGCTGATCGCCGCCGATCCCGCCCCGAAGTCGGAGATTCTGATCTGCCCGCCCGCGCCGCTGATTCACCGCGCCGCCGAGATCGCCAGCGAGACCTGCGTCCGGATCGGCGGGCAGGATTGCCATGCCGCCCATGCCGGGGCCCATACCGGCGACGTCAGCGCGGAGATGCTGCTCGATGCCGGGGCGGCCTATGTCATCCTCGGTCACTCCGAACGCCGCAGCGATTATGCCGAAAGCGATGCGCTGGTCCGCGACAAAACCGAGGCCGCCATCGGCGCCGGACTGACCGCCATCGTCTGCGTCGGCGAGACGCTGGATCAGCGCGAAGGCGGGGCCACGCTGGACATCATAGCCGGCCAGCTGGCCGGATCGGTGCCCGCCGGGATCACCGGCGACACGCTGGTGATCGCCTATGAACCGGTCTGGGCGATCGGCACCGGCCTCGTGCCCAGCCTCGGCCAGATCGGCGAAGTTCATGATTTCATGCGCGAAAAGCTTGAGGCCCGGTTCGGCGCCGAGACCGGAAATGCGATCCGGCTGCTCTATGGCGGTTCGGTCAAGGGCAGCAACGCGGCAGAGATCTTCTCGGTCTCCAATGTCGATGGTGCGCTGGTCGGCGGCGCCAGCCTGTCGGCGCAGGATTTCCTGCCGATCATCTCGGCGCTCGACGCCGCCTGATCCCCCCGGCGGGCGCGGCCCTTTCGCCACCGCCCAGCAAACCAGCGGTTTCATCGGCAGATCGGCACCGCACCGCCGATCTGTCACCGCCCTCGACCTTTCCACCGGCTTTGCGCGTTTTTTCGCGGGAATGCGATTTGACATGCGGGATTCGCGCATTACGCTCTGCGTGAACAGGGAAACACCGCATATGCTGGATGAAACCGATACGCGGCTGCTGGCCGCGCTGCAAAAGGATGCGCATCTGACCGCGCAGGAGCTGGGCGAGCTTCTGAACCTCTCTCCCAGCCAGGCCGGCCGCCGCCGTCAGCGACTGGAGGCGGAGGGCTATATCGTCGGCTATGCCGCCCGGCTCGACCCGGTCAAGCTGGGGCTGCATGTCCAGGGGTTTGTCCAGGTGCTGCTGGGCACCCATGGCCAGGAGCAGGCGGCGAGCTTCGCCCGGCTGGTGCGCTCGCGCCCCGAGATCATCAGTGTCTGGACCATGACCGGCGAGGCCGATTACCTGCTCAGGGTCTATTGCGCGGATCTGCCGGCGCTGAACCGGCTGCTGCATGACATCATCCTGCCCCACCCCTCGGTTGCCCGGGTCCAGAGCCAGATCGTGATGGATCAGCTCAAACCCGACGCGCCGCTGCCCACCTGACCCCGGAAAGGAACGGTCGTTTTGGAAAGCTTTCTCTACCAGGCCACGATCTATCTGGCCGCCGCCGTGATCGCGGTGCCCTTCGCCGCGCGCATGGGGCTGGGATCGGTGCTGGGCTATCTCGCCGCCGGGCTGGTGATCGGACCGGTGCTGGGCCTGGTGGGGTCGGAAACCCAGGATCTGCAGCATTTCGCCGAATTCGGCGTGGTGATGATGCTGTTCCTGATCGGGCTGGAACTGGACCCCAGGGCGCTCTGGGACATGCGGCACCGGCTGATCGGGCTGGGCGGGCTGCAGATCATCTTCTCCACCCTGGCGCTGATGGGCGCGGCGATGGCTGCCGGTGAAAGCTGGGAGGTCGGACTGGCACTGGGGATGGCGCTGTCGCTCTCCTCCACCGCCATCGTGCTGCAGACACTGTCGGAAAAGGGGCTGATGCAGACCGGCGGCGGCCGCTCGATGTTCTCGGTGCTGCTGACCCAGGATATCGCGGTGATCCCGATCCTGGCCTTCCTGCCGCTGCTGGCGGTGGCACCGCCGGGCGTCCTGATCGGTGAGGACGGCTCGATCCAGCGCACCGCCGGGGCGGCGGAGCACGGCGGCGGCCATGGCGGCACGCTGTCGCTGGTCGAAGGGCTGCCGGGCTGGGCGGTGACGCTGGTCACCATCGCCGCGGTGGGGTTCGTCATCCTCGCCGGCGTCTATCTGACCCGGCCGGTGTTCCGCTATATCCACCTGGCACGGCTGCGCGAGATGTATACGGCCCTGGCGCTCGGCATCGTGGTGGGGATCTCCTTCCTGATGACGCTGGTCGGCCTGTCGCCGGCGCTCGGCGCCTTTCTGGCCGGGGTGGTGCTGGCCAACAGCGAATTCCGGCACGAGCTGGAAAGCGATCTGGAGCCCTTCAAGGGGCTGCTGCTGGGATTGTTCTTCATCACCGTCGGCGCCGGCATCAACTATCAGGCGTTTCTGGCCGAGCCGCTCGACCTGATCGGCCTGGCGCTGCTGGTGATCCTGGCCAAGGGGATCGTGCTCTATTTCGTCGGCCGCGCCTTCAAGCTGCGCGGCCGCAACCTGTGGCTGTTCACCCTCGGGCTGGCGCAGGCCGGCGAATTCGGCTTCGTGCTGCTGGCCTTCTCCACCCAGCTGAACGTGATCCCCTCCGACCTTTCGGAAAAGCTGTTGCTGGTGGTGGCGCTGACCATGCTGATCACGCCGTTGCTCTTCATCCTCTACGATCAGCTGTCGAAACGGCTGAAGGAGGCGACCGGCCCGGCGGAAGAGGCCGACGAGGTCGACGAGGAAGGCCCGGTGATCATCGCCGGCATCGGCCGTTTCGGCCAGATCGTCAACCGGCTGGTGCGCGCCAGCGGCTTCAAGACCATCGTGCTGGATCACGACATGGAGACGATCCAGCTGATGCGCCGGTTCGGGGTGAAGGGGTTTCTGGGCGATCCCACCCGGCCGGAGCTGCTGAAGGCGGCGGGGCTGGCCAAGGCGCGGATCCTGGTGGTGGCGCTCGACGATCCGGAAAGCTCGACCAAGCTGGTGGCCTATGCCCGGCGCGAACGGCCCGATCTGCATATCATCGTGCGCGCCCACGACCGCCACCATGTGTTCGAGCTCTATAACGCCGGCGCCAACGACATCGTCCGCGAGATGTTCGACAGCTCGCTGCGCGCGGGCCGCTATGTGCTGGAGAACATCGGGCTCAGCGAATACGAGGCGGCGCAGGCCGAACAGACCTTCTATGCGCATGACCGCTACTCGGTGCGGGAGCTGGCCAAGCTGTGGCAGCCCGGCGTCTCGCCGCGCGATAACGCGGCCTATATCCAGCGGGCGCAGGAGCTGGAGAAGGAGCTGGAATCGGCACTGCTGGCACTGGGGGAAGACGAGCGCAAATCGGCCTGACCGAGACGGCCGGAGGCGGCCGTCGGACAGGCGGGGCTCTGCCCCAGGGCGCGCGATGCGCGCACCCTTCCCCGGGATATTTGCAGCCAGAAAAAGACCTGAGAGGGGCGCGCCGAGACGGCGGCGCCCCTGCCGCTCAGCCCTCTGACACGCCGGCCTCGGCAAAGGTGGCCATATCGGAATGGCAGGCCAGCGCGCCCTTGATCAGCGGGATCGCCAGCGCCGCGCCGGAGCCCTCGCCCAGCCGCAGCCCGAGCTGCAGCAGCGGCGCCTTGTCCAGCGCCGCCAGCAGCCGTGCATGTCCCGGTTCGGCGCTGGAATGGCCGGCAATGGTGTGATCGAGCGCGCCGGGCACGGTCTTTTCCAGACAGGCAGCACCGGCGCAGCAGATAAAGCCGTCGAGGAGCACCGGGATACGCAGCTGGCGCGCCGCGGCGATGGCCCCGGCCATGGCGGCGATCTCCCGACCGCCGAGCCGGGCCAGCGCGTCGAGACCGTCACCGATCTGCGGCGCGTGCAGCGCCACCGCCTCGGCCACCACCCGGGTCTTGTTGGCAAGCCCGGCGTCATCGAGCCCGGTGCCGCGCCCGGTCCAGTCCGCCGCCGTGCCGCCGAAAAGCGCCAGGCTGAGCGCCGCCGCCGCGGTGGTATTGCCGATCCCCATCTCGCCCACCACCAGAAGATCGGTGGCAGGATCGACCGCCTGCCAGCCGCAGGTCAGTGCCTGGAGCAATTCCGCCTCGGTCATTGCCGGACCTTGGGTGAAATCGGCGGTCGGACGGTCGAGCTCCAGCGCGATCACATCCATCCGGGCGCCGGCCGCCCCGGCCAGTTGGTTGACCGCGGCGCCGCCGGCCTGGAAATTCGCCACCATCTGAACCGTCACATCGGCCGGGAAGGCAGAGATGCCCTGCGCCACCACCCCATGGTTGCCGGCGAAGACGATCACCTGCGGCGCCGTCAGACGCGGCCGCGGATCGGCGCGCCAGCCGGCGTACCAGATCGCGATCTCCTCGAGCCGGCCAAGCGCCCCGGGGGGCTTGGTCAACTGGCCGTTCCGCTCCGCGGCCGCGCTGCGGGCGGCCGCGTCCGGCGCCGGCGCTGCGGCCAGCAGGTGGCGAAAGCTGTCGAGGTCTTGAAAATCTGCAAGCATGGCTCAGTCTCGTTGCATCGGGTCCTGCCCCGGTGTTTAACCCCCACACCCTGCACCTCAACCCCGGAAAGGGCGACGATGCGAAAAACCGATGGGCCTTGGCGCTGGCTGCTGGATTGCGGCGTGGCGCTGGTGCTGCTGACGCGGCTGCCGCTGCCGGCGCTGCCGCAGCAGGCTTTCGCACGTCAGGCGCAGGCGGTCTGGGCGTTTCCGCTGGCCGGGCTGGCGACCGGGCTGCCGGCGGTGGCGGCCGGCGCCGCGGCGCTGGCGATCGGCCTGCCGGCCCCGGTGGCGGCGGGGCTGGTTCTGGCGCTCCAGGTGATCCTGAGCGGCGGCATGCACGAGGACGGCCTGGCCGACAGTGCCGACGGGCTCTGGGGCGGGCTGACGCGGGAGCGGCGGCTGGAAATCATGAAGGACAGCCGCATCGGCAGCTATGGCGTGCTGGCGCTGGTCCTCGGCCTGGGGCTGCGCTGGTCGGCGCTGAGCGCCCTGATTGGCGCCGGCGCCTGGGGCGCGATCCTGGCGACTGCGCTTCTGTCCCGCGCGATGATGCCGGCGCTGATGGCGGCGCTGCCGCCAGCGCGGGCGGGTGGGCTGTCCCGCTCTGTCGGGCGGCCGCGCCCGGCGCCGGCGCTGGTGGCGCTGCTTCTGGCGCTGGCACTGGGGCTCGGGCTGGTCGGCGGGCCGGTCTGGGCCGCGCTCCTCGCCGCCGGGATCGTCGCCTGGGGCTGCGCCGCACTGGCCCGGGCCAAGATCGGCGGCCAGACCGGCGATATCCTGGGGGCGACCCAGCAGCTGACGGAGATCGCCGCGCTTCTGGCCTTCTGCACCCGGATCGGCCCCGCCTGATCCGCCTCTCCGCCCTAATCCGCCCCTTCGGTGGGGATGTTCAGCAGATGGCCGCAGTGCTTGCAGTGCACCGCGTCGGGATCGTGCCGCAGCAACCCGCAATCGGGACAGGTGAACCGCACCTTCTGCGGCTGGAACAGCGCCCGCGCCAGATTGACGAAGAGCGCGACGCCGAAGACCATCACGAAGATCGAGAACAGCTTGCCCCCCGTGGTCGCCAGCGTGATATCGCCGAAGCCGGTAGTTGTCAGGGTCGCCACGGTGAAATAGAGCGCATCGACATAGGCCCCCGGCCCCGGTGTGCGGTCGAAGAACAGCACATAGGCCAGCGAGGCAGTGGTGAAGAGAAATACCACCAGGTTGACGGCGGCGATCACCGCATCCTCACGCAGGCGAAAGAACCGGCTGTCGCGGCGCAGATCGCCCAGCAGATGATAGGAATGGATCAGCCGCAGCCCCCGCAGGATGCGCAGGAAGGCCAGGCTGTGGGTCAGGAAGGGATCGAGGATCAGCACCACGATCACCACCAGATCGGCCAGCGTGTACAGCCGGGTGAGCAGATGCCAGCGATCGCGGGCGAGCCACAGACGGATCGCGAAATCCGACAGGATCGCCACCCCGAAAACCGAGCTGACCAGATGCACCGCGACCGAGCTGGAAAAGGGCGCGGTGACGATGAAATAGAGGATGCTGACCGCATCGAAGACGATCAGTCCGTAGCGAAACCGCGCCGATTGGCGGGTCGTACCGTTGTAAAGGGCGTCGAGACGGGATTTCAGGCTGGACTTCAGACTGGCGGGCATGACATGCGGCGGGCTGTTTCGGACTGGAAGGCCCAGTCAACCGCAAAGCGGCCCGGCGCCGCAAGGCCCAAAGCCCCCTTGCAGATGCAAAACGCGCCCCGAAGGGCGCGCCTTGGTGGTCCGCATCGCGGCCACGGCAAAGATAGGTCGCGATCGCCTCAGGCGGCGCGCGACATCAGCACGTCGTCGACCTGCTTGGCGGCGGACACCTCGTCGCCGCCGGACACGGCAGCGACTTCACGGGTCAGACGTTCCAGCGCCGCCTCGTAGAGCTGACGCTCGGAGTAGCTCTGTTCGCGCTGATCATCGGTGCGATGCAGGTCGCGCACGACCTCGGCGATGGAAATCAGATCGCCCGAGTTGATCTTCTGTTCGTATTCCTGCGCCCGGCGGGACCACATGGCGCGTTTGACCTTGGCCTTGCCCTTCAGGGTTTTCATGGCCTGGTCGATCACGTCGGGCGAGCTGAGCGAACGCATGCCCACTTCGGTGGCCTTGTTGGTCGGCACCCGCAGGGTCATCTTGTCCTTTTCGAAAGAAATCACGAACAGTTCCAGAGTGAGGCCGGCAACCTCCTGCTCCTCGATCGACACGATCTGGCCGACACCGTGGGCCGGGTATACAACATAGTCGTTCGGGCGGAATTCGAGTTTCTTGGACTTGGTCATTCAGGTCTTTCCTTGTTATCCAGGATCGTTCAGGCGACAAAAACACAGCGGCGGGTCAGACAATGTGCCCCGTCAAGCTGCGTTCCACGACGATTTAGCGTACCCTGATGGCGTTGTTCACAGGGGATCCTGGCGTTCATACCTACTGAGCGCCCTATATAACATAAAATCACCCACTCTGGAAGAGGGCGCAGAGAAACATCCGGAAAACCGGCCTGATCTCAAGGGCTTAGCCTGTATAATCGAGGGCCCCGAAAGGCAGGACCGCTCGAATCACTCAGTTCCCCTCGCCCGGCGCCTCAGAGAAGTACTTGTCGCGCTTGCCGGTCTCGCCATCGCGTTCCTCGGCCTCGGGCAGCGGGTCCTTGCGGGCGATGATCACCGGCCACATCTCGGAATACTTGCGGTTGAACTCGACCCAGTCTTCCATATCCGGCTCGGTGTCCGGGCGGATGGCATCCGCCGGGCATTCCGGTTCGCAAACGCCGCAGTCGATACATTCGTCCGGATGAATGACCAGCATGTTCTCCCCCTCGTAGAAGCAATCCACGGGGCAGACCTCGACACAGTCGGTGTATTTGCAGGCGATGCAGTTGTCGGTCACAACATAGGTCATGGGCAGAAATCCGTCTGAACGTTCGGCCCACTAGCTAGAACAGCGGGCGCTGTACTTCAAGGCGTCAATCGGTTCCGGGGCGCAAGGAAAGATCAAGTGCCCGCCGTTCGCGCTTTCCCGGACGCCCCTTTCCCTCATATCCGGGATTGGGCGGGCTATCGTCCCGGTTATCCTCAAGTTCGGTGTAAAGCGTTTGCGCCTCGCTGGCAGGGCCGCGCCGCAGGCCCAGCGCCTCGACCCGCACCACCCGGACGCGGCGCGGCTGCACCAGCGTCAGCACGTCGCCGGGGCCGATGGCCTGGGCGGGTTTCGCCGCCCGGGTGCCGTTGATACGGATATGGCCGGCGGTGACTTGGGCGGCGGCCACGCTGCGGGTCTTGCAGAACCGCGCGTGAACCAGCCATTTGTCCAGCCGCAGGCGCAGGGCGGGAGCCTCGCTCATCCGCCCCTACTTGCCGGTTTTCAGCCCCATCAGCGCGGCGGCGAAGGGGTTGTCGGGGTCGATCGCCTTTTCCTTCTTCGGCGGGCGGGCGGTATAGGTCTTGCCACCCTGCGCCGGCCGGTCGCCCTTGGGCTTGCCGCCCTGGGGTTTCTTGCCGCGCGGCTTGCCCTGCCCCCGGGGCCGGTCGCCTACCGGCGCACCGGCAGCAGCGGGTTTTCCCCGCCCCTGCGGACGCCCGCCGCGGGCCGGCTTGCGGGCCCAGGTGAAGGTGTAGAAGACTTCCATCTCCGGCGCCTCATCGACGGCGGTCTCCGCTTCGGGGGCGTCGGTGGCATCTGCCGCAACCGCCTCCTCGACCGGGGCGCTTTCCTCGGCTGCGGGCTCGGCCGACACCTCGGCCTCCGCGACGGGGGCTTCCACCGGCGTCTCGGCGACAGCATCCGCCGCTTCTGCCGGGGTCTCGGTCCCTGCCTCCGCAGCGGTCTCGGCAGGCGCTTCCGCCTCCTCTGCCCCGGCATCGGTCGCGGCGCCACTGTCGTCCGAAGCGGTGGCCGCCGGCGTCTCGACCGGCTTGACCTTGACCCGCTCGCCCTTCTCGGCGCGATAGCCAAGCCCTTCCATCAGGCCGGCGAACTGTTCCAGCGTCATGCCGGTGATCGACAGCATGTCGGGCGTCGCCTCGAAGCCCGCACGGCTGTCCTGCGCGCGCAGCAGATCGGCCAGACGTTCCAGCATGTCGATGCGGATCGCCCGCTCACCGGCATTGCGATAGCCGCACATGGTGTCATAACCCTGCGGCGCGTCGGTGGCGACCGGCACCGTCACCAGACCCGGCGGCGGCGCGGCGGGGAAATCGTCGAGCCCCTGCGCCAGCGACCACAGCAGCAGACGCAGACGGGTCGGCGCCGGCTTCAGCAACAGCGGCATGAAGATGGTGAACTGGCCGAAACGGATGCCATGCTTGCGCAGCGCGCCCCGGGCCTCCTGATCCAGCGCCTTGACGTCATCGGCGACGCTGGCGCGCGGCAGAAGCCCCAGCGACTCGACCATCTGGAAGGCAAAGCCACGGGCCAGACCACTCAGCGTCTCGTCGCGCTGCAGGTTCATCAGCGGCTCGAACAGGGCGGCGATCTTGCGGTCGATGAAATGCTGCAGGCGGCGTTCCACCTTCTGCGCCACATCGGCACCGGCGGCATCATCGACAAAGACCTCGATCCGCGGCTTCAGCGGATCGGACCCCGCCACCAGCTTGCCGACGGCGCTGTCGCCCCACATCAGCCCGCCCTGATCGGTATAGTCGATCTCGGTATCCGGTGCGTTGTAGAACCGGTCCGCCCGCAGATGGAAATGCGGCGCCAGCGCCTGCAGCGCCGCCGACTTGATCGTCTTGGCCTCCGCCCCTGCGGCGCCACCCGACGCAGCCTTGTCCGGAGAAAACCGGAACCCTTCCAGCCGACCGACGAATTCGCCCTCGACGGTCACCTCACCCTTGTCGTTCACTTCGGCCAAAAGGGCCTCCTTCTGCTTGAGCCGGCGCAACAGCACACTCGTGCGCCGGTCCACAAATCTCTGCGTCAGACGGTCGTGCAATGCGTCAGACACCCTGTCTTCTACAGCGCGCGTCTCTCCACGCCAATGGCTTTCATCATGCACCCAGCCGCTGCGTTGGGCGACATAGGTCCATGTGCGTATAAACGCCAATCTTTTACTTAATGTGTCGATATCGCCGTCGGTACGATCGATCCGGCGGATCTGACGCGCCATGAAATCGTCGGGAATCGCCCCGCGTTCATGCAGGTGGTTGAAGATCACCTCCAGAAGCCCGGCGTGTTCGGCATGGCTGATGCCGCGAAAATCGGGGATCCGGCAGACGTCCCACAGCAATCGCACGCTGCGCCCGTCGCTGGCCCGGGCCGCCACCTCCGGCACCTGGGCCAGGCTTTTCAGCGCGCCCAGGTCGTCGGCCTCGCGGGCGCGGACCAGCCCCTCGTCCTTCGGGCTTTCCTCCAGCGAGTGGATCAGCCGGTCGATGGAGCCGAACTGCAGCGCCGCGTTGCGCCAGTTGAGTTTCTTCAGCGGCGTGAAGCGATGCTCCATGATCGCCTCGGCCACCCCCTCGTCCAGTGGTCGGGCATCGCCGGTCACCCCGAAGGTGCCGTTCGACATGCCGCGCCCGGCGCGCCCGGCGATCTGCGCCAGCTCATTCGGCTGCAAGGGCCGCATCCGCCGGCCGTCAAACTTGGAAAGCGATGAAAAAGCAACATGATCGACGTCGAGGTTCAACCCCATACCGATGGCATCGGTGGCGACCAGATAATCGACCTCGCCACTTTGATAAAGCGCCACCTGGGCATTGCGGGTGCGCGGCGACAAGGCCCCCATCACCACCGCCGCGCCGCCCTTCTGACGGCGGATCAGCTCGGCGATCGCATATACATTATCAACAGAAAACCCGACAATCGCACTGCGTGCCGGCATTCTGCTTATCTTTTTCGAACCTGTGTAGACAAGCTGGCTCATCCGCTCGCGGCGCATGAACTGCACCCCCGGAACCAGCGCCGCGATCGGCCCGCGCATGGTGTCGGAGCCCAGAAACAGCGTCTCTTGCAGGCCCCGGGCGCGCAGCAGCCGGTCGGTGAAGACATGGCCGCGCTCGGGATCGGCACAGAGCTGGATTTCGTCGATCGCCACGAAGTCGGCGCCCATGCCCTCGGGCATCGCCTCGACGGTGCAGACCCAGTACTGGGTGCGCGGCGGCACGATCCGCTCCTCGCCGGTGACCAGCCCCACCACCGAGGGCCCCCGCGCCGCGACGATGCGATCATAGACCTCGCGCGCCAGCAGCCGCAGCGGCAGGCCGATCACCCCGGTCCGGTGGCCCAGCATGCGTTCAATGGCGTAATGCGTCTTGCCGGTATTGGTCGGGCCCAGAACGGCCACGACACGGGATTCGCTGCTCACCAATTCCCCCTCGGCCCCGGTCCCGCAGGATCAGAGCGCCTTGCCTTCGATTTCCGGCTTCAGCCGGTCCATCGCCTTGGTGACCTCCTCGTGGTGGGGATTCAAGGCCCGCGCGCGGGAATAGGCTTCATAAGCCAGTTTCGGATCGCCAAAGGCCTCAAGCAGGGAACCGAGACCGAAGATCGCATCGTAATTGTTCGGGTTGAGCGACAGCGCATGTTCCAGATCGGCGAAGGACGGACCGAAAAGCCCGGCCTGATAATACGCCGTCGCCCGCATATACCAGCCCTCGGCGAAATCCGGCGCATGGTCGGTCAGCGCGGTCAGATGTTCGATCGCCACGCCAATCTCGCCCCGCTCCAGCGCCTCGCGGCCGCGTTTGAGCAGCAGATCCATCGCCGCCGACCCGCTCTTGTTCCAGAGCGCCTGCAGCTGCCGGTCGAGCCGCTGCGCCTCCTCCGGGCCGGCCTCGGCCAGCGCGTCGAGCAACGCGCTCTCATCGGTCAGATCCGCCGATCCCTGGTCAGCGCGCGCCACAGGCGACAGCGAAATCGCCGCGCAAACCGCGATTGCCGTCACGATACCTTTGAGATTGTGGCGTTTCATGCTCATAACAGACATCAATGTAACGCGGCGCGCGCCGAATACCAGAGGCCCGCCAAGAGAGAGCGAGACAACAGCCATGAGCGATTTTCTGGAACAGGCCGTTTCCGAACTGAATGACAAGCTTGAGGGCGGTTTCGACGGCTCCGCCAAGCTGGCAGTGACCGATCTGGGCGCCATCATGCTGGACGCCAGCGGCGCCCGCATCGCCGACGAAGAGGCCGACGTCACCCTGAGTGCCGATTCGGAAACCCTGCAGGCCATCGTCACCGGCGAACTGAACCCGACCTCGGCCTTCATGACCGGCAAGCTCAGCGTCGACGGCGACATGGGCATGGCGATGAAACTGGCCGCGCTGCTGGCCTGATGAGCTATCCGGCGGCCCCTCTGTTCACGGATGTGGCGGAGGCCCCCGACGGCGGGGCCGCCCATTGGCTGACCGCGTCCGACGGCGTCAGGATTCGCATTGGCCACTGGCGCCCCTCGACCGGCGCCCGCGGCACCGTGCTGCTGTTCCCCGGCCGCACCGAATATGTCGAGAAATACGGCCCCGCCGCCGGCGATCTGGCGGCGCGCGGCCTTGCCACCCTGGCCATCGACTGGCGTGGCCAGGGGCTGGCCGACCGGCTGCAACAGGATCCGCGCCCCGGCCATATCGGCCATTTCGCGGATTACCAGAAGGATGTCGCTGCCGCGCTCGAGTCCGCCATCGCGCTGGATTTGCCGCAACCCTTCTTTCTGGTCGCCCATTCGATGGGCGGATGCATCGGGTTGCGCGCCCTGACCGAGGGGCTGCCGGTGGCCGCTGCCGCCTTCACCGGCCCGATGTGGGATATCGACCTGTCGCCGCCGAAACGGCTGCTGGCCCGCTGGGTGACCTCGCTCGGGCTGGCCCTGGGTCAGGGAAACCGGCTGATGCTGTCGACCCGGCCAGACAATTACGTGCTCTATCAGCCCTTCGACGACAACGCGTTGACCACCGATCCGGAGATGTATCGCTTCATGCAGCGGCAGCTGCAGGAGCATCCCGATCTCGGGCTCGGCGGCCCCAGCATGCGCTGGCTGAACGAGGCGCTGCAGGAAACCACCGACCTGGCCCGTCAACCGGCCCCCGATCTGCCCTGTCTTACCTTTCTCGGCACCGCCGAATCCATCGTCTCGGCCCGGGCGATCCGGACCCGGATGGCCGGCTGGCCCCGTGGCCGGCTGGAGATGGTCGAGGGCGCCCGCCACGAGGTGATGATGGAAGGCCCGGCCACCCGCGCCCGTGCCTTCGACCAGATGGCGGCGTTCTTCTCCGAGGCCGCCGGCGCCTGATCATCGCGGTCCGTCGTCAGCCCCGCCCCGCCGCACACACGCGCGCCCCGGGTGGTGAAACACCGCGCAAGGCTTGAACAGCCGGGCGGCTGCACATACTCCTTTTGAAAGACAAGACACGAGAGGATTGCCATGATGCCCTTCGCCGCCCCCTTCCCCACCCAGCGCCCCGCTTTCGAGAAGCCGGAGGCCGGGGGCGCCGCGCCGCTGGGCAACCTGCCGGACTGGGACCTGAGCGATCTCTACCCCTCGCCCGAGGCGACCGAACTGAAACGCGATCTGGACTGGCTGGAACAGGCCTGCGCCGATTTCGCCGAGGATTACGAAGGCAAGCTGGACACGCTGGACGCCGACGGGCTGCTGACCTGCGTGCTGCGCGACGAGAAGATCAGCCAGATCGCCGGCCGCATCATGTCCTACGCCGGCCTGCGCTATTACCAGCAGACCACCGACGCGGACCGCGCCAAGTTCCTCTCCGACTGCCAGGAAAAGATCACCAATTTCACCACACCGCTGGTCTTCTTCAGCCTGGAGCTGAACCGGATCGAGGATGACAAGCTCGCCGCGCTGCTGGCGGAAAACGCCGATCTGGCGCGCTATGCCCCGGTGTTCCGCCGGCTGCGGGCGATGAAACCCTACCAGCTCTCCGACGAGATGGAGAAATTCCTGCATGACATGGGCGTCGTCGGCGACGCCTGGGAGCGGCTGTTCGACGAGACCATCGCCGGGCTGGAATTCGAGGTCGACGGCGAGGAGCTGGGCATCGAGGGCACGCTGAACCTGCTGACCGAACAGGATCGCAGCAAGCGCGAGGCCGCTGCGCGCGAACTGGCCGCCGTTTTCGAGAAGAACATCAAGACCTTCGCCCGGGTCCACAACACCCAGGCGAAAGAAAAGGAAATTATCGACCGCTGGCGCGGCATGCCCACCGCCCAGACCGCCCGGCACCTGTCCAACGACGTGGAGCCCGAGGTGGTCGAGGCGCTGCGCACCGCCGTGGTCGAGGCCTATCCCCGGCTCAGCCACCGCTATTACGAGCTGAAGCGCAAATGGCTCGGACTCGACCGTATGCAGGTCTGGGACCGCAACGCGCCGCTGCCGATGGAGGCCACCCGGCTGGTCGGCTGGGACGAGGCCGAGAGCACGGTGATGGAGGCCTATAGCGCCTTCGATCCGCGCATGGGCGAGATCGCAGCGCCCTTCTTCGCCAAGGGCTGGATCGATGCCGGTGTCAAACCCGGCAAAGCGCCCGGCGCCTTCGCGCATCCCACGGTGACCGACGTACACCCCTACATCATGCTGAACTACCTCGGCAAACCACGCGACGTGATGACCCTGGCGCATGAGCTGGGCCACGGCGTGCATCAGGTGCTGGCCGCCGGCCAGGGCGAGATGCTGGCCTCCACCCCGCTGACCCTGGCCGAGACCGCCAGCGTCTTTGGCGAGATGCTGACCTTCCGCAAGATGCTGGACAAGGCCACCAACCCGGCCGAACGCAAGGTGCTGCTGGCCGGCAAGGTCGAGGACATGATCAACACGGTGGTCCGGCAGATCGCCTTCTACGATTTCGAATGCAAGCTGCATGCGGCACGCCGCGGCGGCGAACTGACGCCGGACGACATCAACGCCCTGTGGATGAGCGTTCAGGCAGAGAGCCTCGGGCCGGCGTTCGATTTCATGGAGGGCTACGAGACCTTCTGGGCCTATATCCCGCATTTCATCCATTCGCCCTTCTACGTCTATGCCTATGCCTTCGGCGACGGGCTGGTGAACGCGCTCTACTCGGTCTATGCCGAGGGCGCGCCGGGCTTCCAGGACAAGTATTTCGAGATGCTGAAAGCCGGCGGCTCGAAACACCACAAGGACCTTCTGGCCCCCTTCGGTCTGGACGCCTCCGATCCCAAGTTCTGGGACAAGGGGCTCAACATGATCTCCGGCTTCATCGACGAACTGGAGGCGATGGAGGAATGAGCGAATGTCCCGGAAACCTTCCAGAACCGCCGTTCACGGACGACCGGAAGGGGCCCGGGACCGGCGCCGCAGCTAAGACGGACCCTGCTCAATATCATGCCTGACGTCACCCTCGCCCCCCTGCCCCGCGACCGGCTTGATCTGATCGCGCATCTGAGCCTGCCGCCGGAACAGCATCAGTTCGCGTTCCCGCCGGTTACGGCGATGGCCCGGGCAGACGGCCAGCGGGACGGTCATATGATCCTGGAGGGCGACGCGGTGGTCGGTTTCTTCGGCATCGATCCGGGCTATGCGGAGGCACATGACTTCGCCGAGGCCGGCAGTATCGGGCTCAGGATGTTCTCCATCGATCATCGTGCGCAGGGGCGCGGCATCGCGACCGCCGCCAGCCGGGCGCTGCAGCCCTATCTGCGGGCGCAGTATCCCGGGGTGGCCATCTGCTATCTGACCGTCAATCATCGCAACCCGCATGCGAAATCCGCCTATCTCAAGGGCGGTTTCGTGGACATCGGGGCCGATTACCTGGGAGGCGCCTCCGGCCCGCAACATATCCTGCGGCTGGCCTTGAGCGATCCGGCCGGCTGATGATCCGCTGGGCCGATATCCGGGCCCGGCTGCAGCCGACCCTCAACAGGATCAACGCACGGGTGCCACGCGGGGCGCGGTTCCTGCTGGGGATTGTGCTGATGCTGGGCGGCGTCTTCGGGTTCCTGCCGGTCCTGGGTTTCTGGATGCTGCCGCTGGGGGCAATGATCGCCGCCTTCGATCTGCGGCTTTACCTGCGCTGGCGGCGACAGATGAAGCGCCGCAACCGCTGAGCCGGATCACTTCAGCTGGCTGTCCTTGGAGCCGCGCCGGTTGATGCCGCCCCGGGCCTTGTAGGCGCCGTCGCGTTCCTGCTGGCAATCGATACAGAGCTTCACTCCCGGGATCGCGCGGCGCCGCGCCTCGGGGATCGGCTCGTCGCATTCCGCGCAATGGGTCAGGCTCTCGCCCACCGGCGCGCGTTTCGCCTTCAGCCGCGCCAGCTCATCGCTGATCGAGGCTTCGATCTGTTCGTTCACCGCGCCGTCGCGCGACCATCCACCGGCCATGACGTATCCTCCAGAGGCTGCAAATCTATGTCGCCGGGCCGGCCTTGCCCAGAGGCGCCGGCGCGATGGCGGCGATTTTCCCCCGCCGGCGCCCAAAGCATCAGCCGATGCGCGCGCCGCAACCAGCGGGATTGAGGGGCCAGCCCCTCAAACTCCCCGGGATATTTGCCGCCAGATCGAAGGGGGGCGCAAAAGAAAACCCCGCCTGTTGCGGCAGGCGGGGTTTTCGCAAGGGCCGGTGTGGGGAGACCGGTCTGCCGCTCCGGTTCAGGCCGGGGTCAGCATGCCCTTTTCCTTGGCCAGATCGCGCATCTTCTTCTGCAGCTTTTCGAAGGCGCGCACCTCGATCTGGCGGATGCGTTCGCGGCTGACGTTGTACTGGCTGCTCAGATCCTCCAGCGTCAGCGGTTTCTCCGCCAGCCGGCGCTGAGTCAGGATGTCCTTCTCGCGATCGTTCAGCACATCGAGCGCTTGGGACAGCAGCTCGCGCCGCGCCTCAAGCTCGTCGCGGGCCTCGTAATCGGCGGCCTGATCGGCATCCTCGTCCTCAAGCCAGTCCTGCCATTGCATCGAGCCTTCGCCCTCGCTGCCGACGGTGGCGTTGAGCGAGGCATCGCCGCCCGACATCCGCCGGTTCATCGAGGTCACCTCGTCCTCGGTCACGCCGAGGTCGTTGGCGATCTGCTTGACATGTTCGGGGCGCAGGTCGCCCTCCTCCAGCGCGCCGATGCGGGCCTTGGCCTTGCGCAGGTTGAAGAACAGCTTCTTCTGCGCCGAGGTGGTGCCGAGCTTCACCAGCGACCAGGACCGCAGAATATATTCCTGGATCGAGGCGCGGATCCACCACATCGCATAGGTCGCCAGCCGAAACCCCTTTTCCGGGTCGAAGCGCTTGACCGCCTGCATCAGGCCGACGTTGGCCTCCGAGATCACCTCGGCCTGCGGCAGACCGTAGCCGCGATAACCCATGGCAATCTTGGCCGCCAGCCGCAGGTGGCTGGTCACCATCTTATGCGCGGCCTGGGCGTCCTGCTCCTCGACCCAGCGCTTGGCCAGCATGTATTCCTCTTCCGGCTCCAGGAGGGGGAATTTGCGAATCTCCTGCAGATACCGATTGAGGCCCCCTTCGGGCGTCGGTGCCGGCAGGTTTGCATAATTCGCCATGATCCTCTGTCTCTCCGTCTCTCTACGTTATTTCGCGTTATGTATATTAGCTTAACATTAAGGTAGGTAAGTGTCCTTGCCTTTTCAAGGCCCACCTCCTTATTGGCTGATACGCAATATGGGCCCGGTTCCGTCGCTGCGAAAGACATGCAACAGCGCGTTCACGCGCATGTGGTCTGCCGTGCAGAAGATGTAACATTCTCCCCGAGCCCCGGCGAAACCCGATATGGGTTCATTTTCGCTTGATTTTTCGCCAATACCGTGTGGTTTTCTTGTGCCGCGCAACCGTTCGGCCGGGGCGCATCCGTTCAGCCCCCGTACCGAAAGGCTTCGCGTTGACTGCCCACTCCGTCTCTCTCGCCGCCGCGCGCCCGCTGTTGCGCCTTGCCGGCCTGCTCTACCTGGTGATCATCCTCTGCGGCATCGGTGCCGAAGTGGCCGTCCGGGCACCGTTGATCGACCCGCAGGCGCCGACCGAGACGGCCCGTGTCATCGCCACCGCCCTGCCCCTGTGGCGGCTGGGGCTGGCCGCCGATCTGGCGATGATTCTGGCCGATGTCGCCATCGCGGCAGTGTTTCTGCGCCTCTTCGCCACCGGCTTTCCGGTGCTGGCGCCGATGGCCTTCGGGCTGCGGCTGGTGCAGGCCGCAGGGATCGCCGCGGCGGTGATCCCGCTGGCGCTGGTGCCGGAGCTGACCGACCACCCCATCGCCCTGCTGCAGGCTTTGCGGCTGCACGACCTGGGCTATGACACCGCGCTGATCTTTTTCGGGTTGAACTGCCTGCTGATGGCGCGGATGCTCTGGCCGCTGATGCGGCCGTTCCTGCCACTGGCAATGGCCGGCGCCGGCGCGGTCTATCTCACCGGCAGCCTGGCGGCGCTGACCGCGCCCGCTCTCGCCGCGGCGCTGGAGCCCGCCTATCTGCTGCCGCTGGTCGCGGAAACCGGGCTCTGCCTCTGGCTGATCACGACGGGTTTGCGGTCTCCCCGCGCAGGGCAGCCAGAAGGCTGACCATATCCCCGGGCAAGGGCGCCTCGAACCGCAGCGCCGCGCCGCTCAGCGGATGCACGAAGCCCAGCACCGCCGCATGCAACGCCTGACGGGGAAATGCCTGCACCGCCTCCAGCGCCACCGGGCTCAGCGCCTTCTGCGCCAGTTTACGCCGCCCGCCATAGGTCGGATCGCCGATCAGCCCGTGGCCGGCGTGCGCCATATGAACCCTGATCTGATGGGTGCGTCCGGTTTCCAGCCAGCAATCGACCAATGCCGCCACTTCGGGGGCGCCGAAGCTTTCCTCGACACGCACCCGGGTCACCGCATGGCGGCCGCCCTGGAACAGCACCGCCTGCCGCTGACGGTCGGTCCGGTGGCGGGCCAGCTGCGTGGTGATCTTCATGATATTGCCCGGCTCGAAGCTGACCCCGCGCACACCGCGCAGCCGCGGATCGTTGGCATCCGGCACGCCGTAGCAGATCGCCTTGTAGTGCCGCTCGGCGCTATGGGCCTCGAACTGGGCCGCCAGCCCATGGTGGGCGGCATCGCTTTTCGCCACCACGAGGAGGCCGCTGGTATCCTTGTCGATCCGGTGCACGATGCCCGGACGCCGGACGCCGCCGACGCCGGAAAGCTCGTCCCCGCAATGATGCAACAGCGCGTTGACCAATGTGCCCGAGGGCGACCCCGGCGCGGGATGCACCACCATGCCGGCAGGCTTGTTGATCACGATCAGATCGGCATCTTCATAGACGACGTCCAGCGCGATCGCCTCCGGCCCGATATGGCTGTCTTCCGCCGCCTCCAGCGTGATCTCCACCCGGGCTCCTTCGGCGATGCGGGCCTTGGCATCGGTGACCGGCTGGCCATCGATCGCCACCGCCCCCTCGGCAATCAGGCGCGCCAGCCGTGTGCGCGACAATGCAGCCTCTGCTGGCACATCCCGCGAAAGCGCCTTATCAAGGCGGGGCGGCGGATCGGCCGCGATGTCAAACACGATACTCCGGCTGTTCATGAGCGATCCCCTGCCCGATCCTTCCCGCGATCCGTCCCCCGCCACCGATGGCGGGCCCGGACATTTGACGCCCTCCCCCGAACCGGCGGCGCCTGAGCCGCGCCAGCTGAAGGTCCTGCGCCTGCTGGTCACCACGCTGATGGTGGTGATGATTCTCGGCGTTGTAGTGATCGTCGGCCTGCTTGTCACCCGGCTGACCGCCGACCGCACACCGCCGCTGCCCGAAACCGTCAGCCTGCCCGATGGCGCCCGCGCCCAGGCGGTGACCATGGGCCCCGGCTGGTACGCCGTGGTCACCGAGGATCAGCGCATCCTGATCTTCGATGCCGACACCGGCGCGCTCCGCCAAAGCATTCAGATCGACTGATCGGCGCGACGGGATCGCGAAACAGTCCCGCGCTGAGCGCGGGGAGCAGGGTCCACGATCTGGTGGCGACCGTCCTCTTCTGGCTGAGAATCCTGCCCCGGGACATGGTCCGCCGCCGCTTCATTGGGATTGACCTGCCCCGCTCAACACCGTCGCCTGGACGCCCCCCGCAAAAGAAAACCGGACCGGGAAACCCCGGTCCGGCTGAGAGCACTTGGCTTGCGGTGACGCGCCTGGCCCCGATCAGAAGAACGAGAAGTCGGAGACGTCCAGATCGGCCTTGTGCACGCCCAGGAGCGTGATGGTGTTGGACGCATCCACCGTGATCACGGTGTTGGGGCCCACATCGGCGGTATGGC
>NZ_JASNJD010000018.1 GCF_030164425.1 Pseudodonghicola flavimaris
CATGCACCAGCCCCTGCCCGGCAAGCTCCAGCACCTTCTCCTCAAAGGCGCGGATCAGATGCAGCTGGCTCAGCATCGTCCGCCCGACCGTCGGGTCCAGCGCACTGCGATCCTCATCCGAGGCCCGTATATCCCGCCACATCGTTCGCGGTCTCAGATCGTCATAAATCGGCATGTCTCTTGTCCTTTACAAAGACCGGCACGCAGCGGCCGGCGGCCCGGAGCGATGCCCCGGACCTGAAGAAGACGGAAAATGATGGACGCGGACCGGCGGGCGTCAGGCGGAGAAGAAGTCCCGCAGCAGCCCCAGCTGCCCCTGAAGCATCGCCCGCCCGTCGAGATAGGCGATACCGGCGTCCTGCGCGGCGCGGCCAAGCGCCGTCTGCCGCGCCGGCACCAGCGCCTCGGCGATCATCTCGGCGCCGTCCAGACGCTCCGCGCTCAACGGCATCGGATCGTCATCGCGCAGACCGACGGAGGTGGCGTTCACCACCAGGTCCACCGGCGCCGGCGGCTCACCCGCAAGACCGATGCGGCAGTCCGGGAAGGCCGGGCGAAGCCGCTCGGCCAGATGCTCCGCACGGGTCGGCGTACGGTTCAGCAGGAACAGCTCGGAAATGCCCTCCTTCAGCAGCTCGGCGGCGATCGACGCCGCCGCGCCGCCCGCGCCCACCAGCAGCACCCGCTTGCCCGCGACGGCGTAGCCGGCCTGCTCCAGACCGCCGACGAAACCGCGCCCATCGAAAGTCTCGCCCAGCAGGCTGCCGTCCGGCTCCACCCGGATCGCATTGACGCTGCCCGCGAGGGTCACCCGGTCGGAAACCGCATCGCAGAACCCGACGCCCTGCTCCTTATGCGGGATGGTGAGGACAAAACCGGCGACATTCGAAACCGTGCGGGCCGCACCCAGCGCCGCGCCGAGCTTCTCGGCGACGACGTGCATCGGCACGCAAAGCGACTCGACCGCGGCCTCCGCAAAGGCCTCGGACAGCAATTGCGGGGTGCGGGCCTGTGCCACCGGGTCGGCCATGACGCCGACAAGACGCGCCGTGCCCGGGACCGAAAGGGACGTATCGGACATGGCTCAGGCCTCCTGCTGCATCTGTTGTTCGATCGACGCCGCCAGCCGGAACAGCAGGTCTTCCCGCCCGAGCGCCGCGGTGATCTGAATGCCGACGGGCAGCCCCTGTTTGGTGACACCGAAGGGAATGCTGGCCGCCGGAAGACCGGTGACATTGGCCAGACAGGTGAAGGCGAAAGAAGCCATCACCCGATCATAGGCGCGTTCGGCCCCGATACGGTCGACATCGTAATAGCCGAGCTTTGGCGCCGGGTGGATCACCGTCGGCGTCAACAGCACGTCGACCGCTTCGAGGAACTGCCCCATGCGCCGCGTCAGTCCCTGGAAATAGACCAGATCGGTGACGTATTGCACGGCGGGCAGGTCAATTCCGAGCGATACCATGTGGCGGTTGATCGGTTCCATCTGTGCGGCGATGTCATCGACCGGACAGTTGCGCGCCGCAGCCAGGCCGAAGGCCGCCCGCGACACGGTCATCGGCCAGAAGCGTTGGAACACCTCGCGAAACTCAGCGGGGTTCACCGGCGGCGCGGTCTCGGTCACCTCGTGCCCCATGGATTCGAGGAGCGCCGCCGCCTTCAGCACCCAGGCACTGACCTCGGGCTCGGTCATGCATCCGTCGAAGAACGGATCGGTCGAGACCGCGATCCGCAACCCCGACAGCGGCATGGCCAGGCCTTCGAGATAGCTGCCGGAGACCGCCGGGGCGACATAGGGGTCGCCGGGGGCGGCACCCTGGGTCGCATCGAGAATGGCGGCACTGTCGCGAACGCTTTTGGTCACGACGTGTTCGGCGGTGATCCCGCCGATGGATTCGCCCACATCCGGACCGAGCGTGATCCGCGCGCGCGACGGCTTCAGGCCGAACAATCCGCAATAGGAGGCGGGGATGCGGGTGGAGCCGGCCCCGTCATTGGCATGCGCCGCCGCGACAATGCCGCCGGCCACCGCCGCCGCGGCGCCACCGCTCGACCCGCCGGGTGTGTGCTCCACATTCAGCGGATTGCGCGACGGACCGTAGAGCAAAGGTTCGGTGGTGCCGATACTGACCATTTCGGGAACGTTGCTCTTGCCGAAGATCACGAACCCCGCCGCCTCGAACCGTTCGGTCAGGATGCTGTCGTGATCCATCACCCCGTCGACGAGCAAAGCGGAGCTCGCCGTGGTCGGCGTGCCCGCCTTGTGGGCGTAGAAATCCTTCAGCAGGAAGGGCACACCACGGAACGGACCGGCGGGCAGATGCCCCGCCTTCACCGCATCGCGCGCCATATCATAGAGCGGGACGGTGACCGCGTTCAGCACCGGGTTCAACGCTTCGCAGCGCGCAATCGCCGCCTCCAGCAGCTCCAGCGGCGAGACGTCGCCAGCGGCAACCTTCTCGGCCTGGCCGATGGCATCGAGCGCCAGGATATCCTCCATCATGCCGCGACCTCCGATGCCGCCGGGCGAACGGCGAAGCCATCGACTTCGAGAAGCCACTCCTCGCTCCCCAGCCCGGCGACGAGCACAAGCGACATGGCTGGCCGGTGATCGCCCAGCCAGGCGTCCCGGGCCGCCCGGATCGCCGGGAGATCTTCGCGCCGCGCCACAAAGAAGTTCAGCTTGCCAACATGCTGCAGCCCAAGCCCCTCGCCTTCCAGCAGCTGCGCCAGCGATTGAAAGATCAGCGAGGTCTGCGCGCCCGCCTCCGCAGGGAGCGTGCCGTCCTGCTCACAGCCGACCAGACCGGAGAACGCCAGCAGCGAATCGCCGGCGCCAACCTCCAGCGCGTGGCAATACGGCCCGAAGGGCGGCGCGATGTCTCGGTTTTGAATTTGCCTCATACGGCACCTCTCATTTGACTCGGAACATGCTGTGGCGATCTGCGGGCCCGGCCCGCTGTGCCGACGCGCGGCGCCCATCTGTTCCGTGGTTTCTCTTCCATCCGCGATCCGGTGGGAGGGCAGCTTGCGCGACACAGCCATCAAAGGCCGGAGGTCGCCACCCTAGTCTCAGAGGAGAGCTTCTGTCACTCCGCCTCTCCGGGCGGGAACATCACCGGTCTACCAGGGACTGTCAACCGAAAATGTATCCATTTAGAAGGGAGCTGCGTATTTGAGCACGAGCACGCCTCACCTCAAAGCATCGTGAAAAATCCCCGCAGATAGAAGAGAACACCCTCCACCCGCCGGCAACTCTTATTCAATAGACTGATCATAAATGTATTTCTAAAGACCCCCTTCGCCCGAAGACCCTGCGCGCCCACGAAGAAAGACCACCGCCACAGATAGAAAAACGACGGCCCAGACTATGCCGCGCCGAAAAAATGTATCCATTTTGCTTGACGGATGCCACGAATTCGTATCCATTCCCCCAAACACAGACTGGACGAACCGATGCGCTATTTTGCCGGGTGCAAGCACGAGCTTCACCATCTTCCAACCGTATTCTCCCTCTCCCAACCGCGCCGCTCGAACGATGTCGCGGCGCGCGCGAACTTGCTGGCCACCGCAGCCGAAAGCTGCGGATTGCACCGGATCGAAGTCACGGAGGCGCGAGAGGACTGCCTGGAAGGCGTGCACAGCGCCCGCTACGTCGCGTTCCTGCGCACGATCTACGCCGACTGGGTCGCGGCCTACGGCCCGCCCCCCGACGGCATCTTCCCGAACGTCTTCCCGACGATGCGCAGCGGCGACCGCTATCCCGCGGACCCTGTGGGCCGCGTCGGTCTGCACATGCATGACCAGCTGGCGCCCATCCACGAACACACCTTCGACGCCGCGCTCGAAGCGGCGACGATTGCCGACACCGCGGCCAAAGCGGTTCTGAAAGGCGACCGCGCCGCCTATGCGCTGTGCCGCCCCTCCGGCCACCACGCGGGCCGGGATTGCGGCGGTGGCGCGACCTATCTCAACAACGCAGGGGTGGCGGCGCAGACCCTGCTGTCACAGGCCGGGCGGGTGCTTCTGGTGGATATCGACGTCCATCACGGCAATGGAACCCAGGACGTCTTCTACGACCGCGACGACGTGCATTTCGTCTCGCTGCACCGCGACCCGGCCCATTACCACCCTTATTTCTGGGGCCATGCGGAAGAGCGCGGCACCGGGCCGGGAACCGGATTCAACCGCAATGTGCCCCTGCCCGGCGATACCGAGGACAGCACCTATCTCGCCGCGCTCGACACCGCCCTTCAGGAAGGGCTGCGCACCGCCCCCGATGCGCTCGTCGTCTCGATGGGCTTCGATGCGCATGTCGATGACCCGAGCATGGGCCTGCGCCTCACGACCGACGCTTACAGGCAGATCGGAGAGCGCTTCGCGGCGCTGAGCCTGCCGACCGTGCTGGTTCAGGAGGGTGGATACAATCTGGAGGCCGCGCCGCGCTGCCTCTCCGCCTTCCTCACCGGCTTCCAGAGCTGACCGAATTTCCACGGGAGAACACCATGTCCATCGTCGCCAGCCACCAGCCCGAACCCCAGGACGCCCACGGGTGCGCCTATGTGAACGGCGCTTTCATTCCCCTCGCCGAAGCGCAGATCCCGATGCTGGATCGCGGCTTCGTGCGCTCCGATGCCACCTACGACGTAACACATATATGGAAGGGGCACTTCTTCCGGCTCGACGATTATATCGCGCGGTTCTACGCCTCGATGGCCGGGCTGCGGATGGAGATCGACGAATCCCCGGCCGAGCTTCGGGAGCTGATCCTTCAAGCCGCGCGCCACAGCGGGCTAGAGGACGCCTATGTGCAGATGACCTGCACCCGGGGCGTGCCGCCCACAGGCAGCCGCGACCCGCGCATGTGCAAGAACCAGCTCAGCCTGTTCGTGCAGCCCTTCGTCTGGATCTCGCGCCCGGAGCAGCAGGAAACCGGGCTGAAGATGGTGGTGGCGAAGACCCCGCGCATCCCGTCGGAAGCCGTCGATCAGCGGATCAAGAACTTCCACTGGCTCGACCTGACGCGCGGCATCTTCGAGGCCTATGACCAGGGCGCGGATGTGGCGGTGCACCCCAGCATCCATGGCGGGCTGACCGAAGGCGCGGGGTTCAACGTCTTCTGCCTGAAGGGCCGCACCCTTTCGACCCCGGCAACCGGGATTTTCGAGGGCATGACCCGGCGCACGGTGATCGAGCTGGCGCCCTCCCATCAGCTTGACGTCGAAGTGGGCCGGGTCAATGCCGAGCAGCTCTACGACGCCGATGAGGTCTTCCTGACCAGCACCGCTGGCGGGGTGATGCCGGTGCGTGAAATCGATGGCCGGCCGGTCGGAACCGGACGCCCGGGGCCGATCACGCTGGCGCTGCGCAAAGCCTATTGGGACCTGCATAGCGACCCGCAGTATTCCACCCCGCTGACCGGGGCCGCCGCGACATGACAGGCAAGCACGTCCTCATCACCGGCGGAACCCATGGCATCGGACGTGCCTGCGTCAGCCTGCTCGCCCGGGAAGGCTATCTGCCGATCTTCACCGGACGCGACACGGAGGCCGGCGCGGCGCTCGTCCGCGAGGTCCCCCAGGCACGATTCCTGGAGGCGGATCTTTCCGCGCCCGGCGCAGTGACGGCCCTGTCGGAACGTGCGCTGGCACTCTGCGACGGCCGTCTTGCGGGGCTGGTCAACAATGCCGGTCGCAGCGCCCGGACCGCCTTCATCGAGACGACCGAAAAGCTCTGCGATCAGGTCTTCGACCTCAACCTCAAGGTGCCGAGCCTGCTGACCGCCCTCTGCCTGCCCGCGCTCAAAGCAGCGAACGGCTCGGTTGTCATGATCTCCTCCATCGCCGGCAAGACCGGAGAGGAAGGGATCGCGCTCTATACCGCGTCCAAAGCGGGGCTGATCGGCCTCACCAAGGCGCTGGCGCTCGAAATCGCGCCCGAGGTCCGCATAAACGCCGTCTGCCCCGGACAGATCGAAACGCGGATGATGCAGAACACCCTGTCGCTCCCGGGCCGCCGCGCCCAGCTTGAAGGGCGCATCCCCAGTGGCCGCCTTGGCCGCCCGGAGGACATCGCCGAAGCCGTTCTCTGGCTGATCTCCCCGAAATCGTCCTTCGTGAACGGCGATGTCCTCACCGTCGACGGCGGCGAGACCGCCGGGCTTCGAAATCCCCCAGCGCATCACCCCTGACACCCGCGCAGACATCAAAAAATCACCAACAGAGAGGAAGACCATGTTTAGCAAGGAAACCCTGACCGTCACGCGCCGCACGGCGCTGTTGGGCGCCACGGCGCTGCTCACATTGCCGCGGATCGGCCTGGCACAGGCGGCACCGGTCGATGGCGGGCGCTTGATTCTGATCGCACGCCCCGAACCTGCCACCCTCGGTCTCGGCCTGAACCTACAGGCGCCCACGATCTATGTCGGCGGCAAGATCTTCGAAAGCCTGCTGACCTATTCCAGCGATCTGGCGCCCATGCCCTCGCTCGCGACATCCTGGAGCATTTCCGAAGACGGGCTGACCTATCGCTTCGAGCTGCGGCAGAACGCGACCTGGCACGACGGCACCCCCTTTACCTCGGCGGATGTGGTCTTTACCGCCGACGACATGATGCGCAGTTCGCATCCGCGCTGGAAACTGCTGGCCGAGACCTATGTGGAGCGCATCGAGGCGGATGGCGATTTCGCCGTGGTCTTCACCCTCAAGGAGCCGTTCTCGGCCTTCATCTATGCCTTCGAGCTGAGCTCGCTGCCGATCATGGCCAAGCATGTCTATGAGGGCACCGACTATCGCACCAACCCCGCGAACAACGCCCCCATCGGCACCGGGCCGTTCAAATTCGTCAGCTGGAACCGCGGCCAGTCGATCGAGCTGGAACGCTACGAGGATTACTGGGACGAAACGCCGGCACATCTGGACCAGGTGACCTTCCTGGTGATCCCCGATGCCGCCTCGCGCGAGACGGCCTTTGAACAGCAGATCGTCGATGTTCTGCGGCCGGGCGATGTCGAAGGGTTCGTTGCGCGCCGCCTGTCCGAAGCCGACGACGTGATCATGACCACCATGGGCGAGGAATTCTACGCCCCGCATGCCTTCATTCAGATGAACCTGCGCAAACCGCCGTTCAACAACCTCAAGATCCGCCAGGCGGTGATGCACGCGGTCGATCGCGAGTTCATTTCGAACAACATCTGGTTCGGTATGGCCTCGCCGGCGACCGGCCCCGTCTCGTCTCGCACCGCCTTCTACGAACCCGATGTCACGCCCTACCCCTTCGACATCGAAAAGGCGCGCGGCCTCGTCGCCGACAGCGGGCTGAGCGGCGACGACCTGAAAGTCACGCTGACACCCCTGCCCTATGGCCAGCAATGGGACCGCACAGCGGAATATATCGCGCAGCAGCTCACGCAGGCGGGTCTCGACGTGTCGATCAGGGGCGTGGACGTGTCCGGCTGGGCTCAGGCCCTGTCGACATGGGAATTCGATCTGGCCCTGAACTACACCTACCAATATGCCCACCCGGCACTGGGGGTGGCGCGGCATTACCTGAGCTCAAACATCATTCAGGGCACGCCTGCGGCAAATAACGAAGGCTATTCCGACCCCGAAGTGGACAGGCTCTTCGCCGAGGCCGCCAACTCCGTCGACACCGAAGAGACCCAGCGCCTCTATTCGGAGGCGCAGAAACGCCTGGTGGACGACGTAGCCCTTGGCTGGATCTTCGAAATGCGCTCACCGACGATCTACCGCGATACGACCAACGAGGTCGTGACAAGTGCGATCGGCGTTATGGACACCATGAAAGCGACCTGGAAGGCCGCCTGACCGTCGCTCGGGAAGCGCCACAAGCGCGCTTCCCGACAGCTCGAAAGACACCTTCATGACTTACAAAATATTCCTGACCCGGCTGGGCAATGGCCTGCTGGTCCTGCTCGGCGTTGCCATCATGAATTTCACGCTGGTGCATATGGCGCCCGGCGATCCGGCGATGATCTTCGCCGGCGAGGCCGGCGGCGGCGATGAAACCTATGTCGAACAGCTCCGTCAGGACATGGGGCTCGACAAGCCGCTGGTGACCCAGTTCGCGATCTACGCGGGCGATCTGCTGCGCGGCGATCTGGGCTATTCGTTTCGCAATCAGCGCGATGTCGCCAGCATGATCGTCGAACGCATTCCCGCCACGCTGCTGCTGACGATGACCGCATTTGGGATCGCGCTGATCATCGGCATCGTCTTCGGCATGCTGGGCGGCTGGTTTCGGAATACCCTCCTCGACCGGGGCCTGATGATTGTCACCCTGGTGCTCTATGCGACTCCGCTGTTCTGGCTGGCGATGATGTTCGTGCTGCTGTTTTCGGTCCGGCTGGGCTGGTTCCCCCCCTTCGGGATGCAATCGGTGCTGGTGCCTGATGCCCCCCTCGACCGGCTCCTCGATATCGGCCGCCACCTTGTCCTGCCCGCCTTCTCGCTGGGGCTGTTCTATGCCGCGACCTATGCGCGGCTGGTTCGGGCCTCGGTGATCAACGTCTCCAATGCCGATTTCGTCAAGACCGCCCGCGCCAAGGGCGTTCCCGGTGGCCGCATCCTGCGCGTGCACGTTCTGCGCAACGCCATCCTGCCGGTCTTCTCTCTGGCCAGCGTGCATATCGGTCAGCTGGTCGGCGGCGCCGTGCTGACCGAAACGGTCTTTGCCTGGCCCGGGATCGGCCGGCTCATGTTCGACGCGATCCTCCAGCGCGACTACCCCGTCATTCTGGGCGTGTTCCTGACCACCGGCCTACTGGTCATTCTGGTCAATATCGTCACGGACCTTCTCTACCGCATCGTCGATCCCCGGATCGAACACACCGCCGGGAACTGAAGATCATGAAAAACATCCTGAAAAACACCTCTCTCGCCATCGGGCTCGCGCTGCTCGCGCTGATCCTGGTGATCGCGGTCTTCGCCCATGTCTTCTACCCGGTATCGCCCTGGCAGAGCGCGGCCACGCCTCTGCTGGAACCGTTCTCCCAAAGCGGCCTGCCCCTGGGCAGCGACATGTTGGGGCGCGACGTCGCCGCCGGCATCGCCTATGGCGCGCGGGTCTCGCTGACGGTCGGCGTTGTCTCCACCATCATCTCGGTCACCCTCGGCGTCACGATCGGCGCCGTGGCGGGGTTCTACGGCGGCGTGCTGGACAACCTCCTCATGCGCTTCACCGAACTGTTCCAGACCGTGCCGCAATTCGCCATGGCGGTGGTCTTCGTAGCGATCTTCTCACCCTCTCTGGTCACCATCGTGCTGGCGATCAGCCTGGTGTCCTGGCCGCCTGTCGCCCGCCTCGTGCGCGGCGAGGTGATGAGCCTCAAGTCCCGCGAATTCGTCAAGGCGGGGATCGTTCTGGGCGAAAGCGAAAGCGGTCTGATCTTCCGGCATATCCTGCCCAACGCGGTCTCCCCCATCGTCGTCATGGCCTCGCTCATGGTGGCAACCGCGATCCTGACCGAAAGCGCGCTGTCCTTCCTGGGCCTCGGGGACCGCAACATGATCTCCTGGGGATACATGATCGGCGCCTCGCGCACGATGCTGCGGGATGCCTGGTGGCTGAGCGTCTTTCCCGGGCTTGCCATCGTCGTCACCGTCGTCGCCGTCAACCTGATCGGCGAAGGCTTCGAGAAAGCCCTCAACCCGCAAGCCCATGGGGAGCGCAAGGCATGACCCAGAACGCAACCGAAGTCCTCAACATCGGCAAGCTCAGCGTCCGGCTGCCGGATGGCGCCGACCGGCCCTTTGCCGTTCACGACATGGACCTGAAGATCGAAAAGGGCGAAATCCTCTGCGTCGTCGGCGAAAGCGGGTCGGGCAAATCCATGACCGCCAACGCGGTGATGGGGCTCTTGCCGAAAAGCCTGCGCTTTGGCGCCGATCATATCCGGCTGAACGACCGCGACCTGCTGCGCCAGCCCAGATCGACCCTGCGCGACCTGCGCGGGCGCGAGGTGGCCATGATCTTTCAGGAGCCGCTCTCGGCTCTGAACCCGCTGATGCGGATCGGTGACCAGATCGCCGAGGTGATGAAGGTGCATCCCGGCAGCGATTTCAACGATGTCCGCGCCCGCGTGATCCAGCTGCTGGAGTTCGTCGGCCTGCCCGAGCCCGAGACCATCCGGCACAGCTATCCGTTCCGCCTGTCCGGCGGTCAGCGCCAGCGCGTGATGATCGCCATCGCCCTTGCGCTCGAACCCGATCTGCTGATCGCGGACGAGCCGACAACCGCGCTGGACGTCACCACCCAGGCCCAGATCCTCGACCTGATGAAGCGCATCCGCGACGAAAAGGGCATGGGGATCATGATGATCACCCATGACATCGGCGTGGTGGCCGAACTCGCCGACCGGGTGATCGTGATGCGCCAGGGCGAAATGCTGGAAGAGGGCACGGTGGCGGAGGTGCTGGAAGCACCGAAACACGCCTATACCCGGCAACTGATCGACGCGGTTCCCATGATGCTGCCAAAGGATGCCCGGCAGATCGGCACGCCGCCGCTGATCAGCGTCAGGAACCTCAACAAGATCTATGGCAAGCCCGGCGGCAAGACCCGAGCGGTGCACGCGGTGAACGATGTCTCCTTCGATCTCCGGGCCGGCGAAACCCTCTCCGTCGTCGGGGAATCCGGATCGGGGAAATCGACGATCGCGAAGCTGCTGGTCAAGCTGGAAGAGCCGGACAGCGGGCAATACGAACTCGACGGCGAGGACGTCACGCATCTGTCGGTCCGTGCCTTCCGACCGAAGCGGCGCGTCATCCAGATGATCTTCCAGGACCCCTTTTCCTCCCTGAACCCACAGCACACGGTGGCGCGCAGCATCACCGCGGGCCCCTTGGCCGCCGGCGTCCCCCAGGACAGGGCGATGGAGGATGCCCGCCGCCTGATCTCCCGCGTCGGGCTGGACGAAAGCGCACTGAACCGGTTCCCGCATGAATTCTCCGGCGGTCAGCGGCAGAGGATCGGCATCGCGCGGGCGCTGGCCATGTCGCCGCGCGTCCTCGTCGCCGACGAAAGCGTCTCGGCGCTGGATGTGTCGGTGCAGGCCAAGGTGCTGGATCTGCTGGCAGACCTGCAGCGCGAATACGATCTGGGGATGATCTTCATCACCCACGACCTTCGGGTCGCCTGCCAGATCTCGGACAATCTGGTCGTCATGCTTCGCGGGCGGATCGTCGAGCGCGGCACCGCGCATGACGTCCTGCTTCAGCCCAAAGACCCCTACACCCGGGCGCTTGTCGCCGCCCTGCCCGGCCAGGCCTGGGAAAAACGGCGTGAGGCGGCGATGGCGGCGGGGCACCGGGCATGAAGGAGGAGGCCGAGCCGCTCGATTTCCTTCCCGGGTGCCGCGGCATCGAGCATATCGGGCTCACCGTCCCGGATCTCGATCAGTCGGTCGCCTTTTTCTCATCCGTTTTCGGGTGGGAAAAGATCTACGAGCTCGGTCCCTTCGTCTCAGACGACAGCTGGGCCGAGCGCCAGCTCGCCGTGCCGCCGGGAACCGTGATGGAACGGCTCGCCTTCATGCGTTGCGCCAACGGCGCCAATCTCGAACTTTTCCAGTATTCCACTCCGGATCAGGCGCGCACGCCCCCGGCCAACAGCGATGTTGGCGGCCATCACCTGGCGTTCTATGTCGATGATTTCGATGCTGCCCTTGCCAGCCTCTACCGTCATGGCGTCGATGTTTTGGGAACCCCCGTGGTCCGTGATCAGGGCCCAAGCGGCGGCCAGACCTGGATCTATTTCCGAACACCTTGGGGCCTGACTTGCGAACTGGTAAGTTTCCCGGCAGGCAAGGCCTATGAGCGTTCAAGCGATCGGCTCTTGTGGCAGCCACAGCCATTATGAGGGAGGGTCGCGATGAATGAGCCGAGAGAGGTCCGGGATGAGTGAGCGCAAGCAAAAGACCGATGCATCGACGACGATGAGCATGTCGATCGCCTCCGACATCAGGGCCGCGGTCCTCGCCGGAGAGCTTACACCAGGGCAACGGATACGCCAGGAACAGCTTGCCGAGCGCTATGGCACCAGCCGCATTCCGGTGCGCGAGGCGCTCAGGATCCTCGAACGCGACGGGCTGGTCGTCTTCGTGCCGAACAACGGCGCCTGGATCGCGGAGGTCGACATGGCCGAATGCGTCGAGATCTACAAGATCCGCGAGCGGCTCGAACCGCTGGCGCTCTCCGAAAGCATCCCGAGGATGACCCCCGAGACGCTGGCGCAGCTCGAAAAGCTTTACAAGGACTGCGAGGCCGCCCCCGACACCGAAACCTTCCTGCGGCTGGACCGGGAATTTCACCTGCTGACGTATTCATGTGCGAAGGCGCCGATGCTGCTCGGCATGATCGAACGCTTCTGGAGCACGACGCAGCACTACCGCCGCACCTATTCCGGCATTCTCGGCGAACAGGGACAGTGGATCATTCATGCCGAGCACGGGCTCCTGCTCTCGGCGATCAGCCGCAAGGACTGCGAAGAAGCCGAGAACCTCCTTCGCGCGCATATCCGCAAGACCCGCACGAAGCTCGAAGAGGCGTATTGTTCGATCGACGGCCAGTAACGCTCGGGGCACATCATAGGGACGTGCCAGCGGTTGCTTGCAGCCCGGCGACATCGGCCCCCTCCTCGCCGCTCGCCACCTGGGAAAAGGCCTGGGGGTTCGGGAACCGCTGGCATCCGCCATGCCGATGACCTGACCGCCCGGGTCAGAGGACGGTCAGGACATAGCCGCCTCAAGCACTGCGGCGCTTGCGCCATCGCGCTGGCAGGGCCGCCAGGCCGCCGGGTTCGTACAGCATCATCGCGATCGCGGCCGCACCCAGGACGATCATGTAGACCGGGCCGTAATTGGCGAGGTTCTCGCGCAGGAGCACGAACAGGACCGCGCCGATGATCGGGCCGATGATCCGGCCCATGCCCCCGATCACCACGATGAAGATGATGAAAACGGTCCAGTCGATCAGGCTGAACGAGCCGGCCGGATTCACCCGCAGCTTCTGCAAGGTGTTGAGCGCGCCAAGAAGCGACAACAGCCCCCCCGAGACCACGAACAGCATCATCTTGATCGCGTTCGGATTGACCCCCAGCGCCATCGCCGCGTTTTCATTGTCGCGCATCGCCCGCAGCGCATAGCCTTTGCGCGAATGCATCACGAGGATGATCATCAGCACGATCAGCACCAGAATGGCGAAACTCAGCCAGTAGATGTTTTCGATCCGCGCCCCGGTGCGCGCACCGAAGGCCTTGACGATCTGCGGACGCAGGCTCAGCCCCGATCCGCCGCCAAAGCCGGGCAACTTGCCTGCGGTCAGCAGGAACACCTCGGCCAGCACCCAGCTGCCGATGGCGAAATAGGCCACGCGCATGCGACTGAGGATGGTGAAGACCGGCAGCGACAGGAGCGCGCCGAAGGGCACGGTCAGCGCCATGGCGGTGAACGGGTGCAGCCCCAGCAATGTGGTGAAGCCGAAAAACGAATAGGCCCCGGCCCCGATAAAGGCATGCTGCCCGATGGAGACGACCCCGCCAAAGCCCGCGAGCAGGTTCCAGAGCTGCGCCACCGCGATCATGATGAACAGGTCGGTCATGTAGCGCATGGTGCCATTGCCGACGACGAACGGCAGCGGCGCGACCACGATCACCGAAACGGCCAGGGCTGCCAGGGCGAGGAAAAGAGGAGAGCGTTTCATCACATCACCCGTCATTCTTGGGGAAGAGGCCGCTGGGGCGGAGGAACAGCAGGACCAGAAAGACCAGATGGCCCGCAAGCACCTGCCAGGACGCATCGATCTGCGCGCCGACCATCTGGGCGATGCCGATGATGACGCCGCCCGCGAGCGTCCCCCACATCGACCCCAGCCCGCCGATCACGATTGCCTCGAAGGCGGTCAACAGCCGCGTGGACCCGCTCGCCGGATCGAAATTGCCGCGGATCGCCATGAGCAGCGCCGCCACGGCCACGGTCAGCATCACGATGACGAAGGCCTTGCGGAAGATGGCCCGCGTATCCAGACCCAGCATCGCCGCGTTGGCTTCGTTGTCGGACACAGCGCGCAATGCGCGGCCGAACCCGGTGCGATAGATCATCAACTGCAGCCCCCCGATCATCGCGACGGCCAGCCCGAAGATGATCAACGAGAAGACGCCGATATGCAGGTTGGGCAGGATTTCGACGCTGGCCTGTTCAAGCCTCCCCAGCGACAGCTTTTGCGGATCGGCGCCGTAGCCCATCAGCAGGAGGTTCTGAAGGATGATCGACAGTCCGAACGCCACCAGAAGTGGGATAAGGGGATCGTGCCGGGGGACGAATTCGAAAAGCCCCCGCTGCAGAACCCACCCCAGGCCCCCGGCGACGACCAGGATCAGCGGGGCCGCCACGATCACCGAGACCCCAAGGAATTCCGTGACCGTCAGGCCGATATAGGCCAGCACGACGATCAGGTCGCCATGCGCGATGTTGACGATGCGCATGACGCCAAAGACCAGGCTCAGACCCAGCGCATAGAGTGCGAACAAGCCCCCGAGCAACACGCCCTGCGAGATCGTGTTTACAAGTTCCATGTCTATCTCCCGAAATAGGCTTGCGCGATGCGGTCTTCATCGGCGTCCGCCGAGATCCCCGACAGCGAGACGCGGCCTTCGAGGATGCAATAGTAGCGGTCGGAGATTTCCAGCGCCTTGCGCATCGCCTGCTCCACCACCAGCACCGCAAGCCCTTCGGAGGCGAGCGCGATCAGTTGCTCGTAAAGCCGGTTGATGATCGTCGGCGCGAGACCCAGGCTGATCTCGTCGCAGAGCAGCACGCGCGGGTTGGTCATCAGGGCGCGGCCAATGGCGATCATCTGCTGCTGACCGCCCGACAGCATGGTGCCCGACAAGTGCCTTTTCGCCGTGAGATCGGGAAACAGCTCATAGATGCGCTCCAGCGTCCACGGGGTGCCGCCATGGTCCTGACCGAGCTGCCCGCCCAGCAGGATGTTTTCCTCGACGCTGAGCGAGGGGAAAATCCGCCGCCCCTCCGGCACCAACCCGATGCCCGCGCGGGCGATCTGCGGCGGAGTGAGCCCCAGGAGCTCCCGCCCGTCCAGTTTCACGCTGCCGCTGGTCTGACCTTCGGTGCAGCAAATCCCCTTGATCAGAGAGCTCTTGCCGGCACCGTTGGCGCCGATGACCGCCACGATCTCGCCCTCGGCGATCTCGACATCGAGACCGTGCAGCGCCTTGAACTGACCGTATTGCAGACGCAGATCGCGAATTTCGAGCAGCGTCGTCATACTTCTTCCTCCGCGCCGAAATAGAGCTGTCGCACCTCGTCGTTGGCGAGCACCGTGTCGATCTCGCCGCGCGTGATGATGCGTTTGTCGGCCAGCACCGCGATTTCATCGACGAATTGCGTCAGCGCGTGCACCACATGCTCGATCCAGATCACCGCCGTGTCCCGGCCGGTGACATGGTTCAGGATATCGAGGAGCGTGCCGCATTCGGCTTCGGTCAGCCCGCCGGCAATCTCGTCGAGCAGCAAGAGCTTCGGCTTCATCGCGGCAGCCTTGGCCAGCTCCAGCCGTTTCAGATCGAGCAGGCCGAGGTCCCTGGCAAGCTTGCCCGCGTGATCCCCAAGCCCCGTTAGGTCGAGGATTTCCGTCGCCCGGTCGCGTGCCTCGTGCAGGTTCAGGCCCGCACCCGCGGTGCAGCCGACGATGATATTGTCGAGCACCGTCATGTCCACGAAGGGCTGCGGGATCTGGAAGGTCCGGCCGATCCCCGCCCGGCACACCGTCCAGGGTTTCATGGTCGTCAGGTCCTGCCCCTGATAGATCATCTTGCCACCGCTCGGACGATGCAGACCGGAAATCAGATTGAACATCGTACTCTTGCCGGCCCCGTTCGGGCCGAGCACACCAAGTCGCGTCCCGGCCGCGAGTTCGAGACTGATATCGGTAAAGACCTCGATCCCGCCAAAGGACTTCGAGACTTCCCGGAGTTCAAGAAGTGGTTGCAATGAAACCCTCCCTCTGCGCTGAGCGGTTTGCGCAAAACCGCGCATACGCGCGCCAGGGGACCGCCCCGGCGCGCGCGCGTTCAATGCTTAGTAGGTGAGCGGCTGAACCTGACGCTCGATTTCGACTTCCGGCGCGGTGAGGTTGTCACAGATCACCAGGTCCAGCGGGTACTTCTCGCCCTTGACCCACTGGCCGCCGGCGGTCGGGGTCGTGCAGGTGTTCGGGAAGGGCCCGGTGCGGAAATCGATCGGACCGCAGACCGTGGTCAGGTCGGTGGTGTTGAACGCCTCCTGGATCGACGCCGGATCGTCGAGGTCCTGCGCCCGCTTCAGACCGTCGAAGATCACCTCGAAGATCGAGTGGCGGAAGCCCAGCGGCATCGACCATTGCCGCCCCGAGACGGCTTCGTATTCGTCCGCCAGCTCCTTGGCGGTCTGACCGGTGATCGTGGAGGCGTAGGGATAGACGGGCGCCCACCACACCTCGGTGACCAGCCCCTCGGCGCGCGCGCCAAACGGCTCCAGCGCGGCCGGGAATTGCACGGTCTTGCCGGCGTAAACGGCCTTGGGCTGGAATTTCTGTTGCGCCGCTTCGTTCCAGAAGGTGGTGAATTCCGGCGGCGGGATCACCCCGTAGATCAGCTCGACCTCATCGGCCTTGAACTGCGACACTGCCGCTGCGTAGGAGCTGAGCGGCATGTCGAAGCGGCCCGGATCGGACAGCCCGTAACCGAGGCTGTCGAACAGCGGCGGGTAGGCTTCGGCGAAAGCGTTGCCGTCGCCATCGTTCGGCCACAGCGCGCCGACCATCTTGTTCGACTCGATCTGACCGAACATCTTCAGCAGGGTCCCGGCCGATTGCTGGCCGGAGAAGAAATAGTGGTTGGTCCATTCAAAGCCCACGTCCGGGTCGCCGCCGCGGGCAAAGAAATAGGGCTCGATCGGGGTGTCGTTGGTCACACAGGGAATACCGTTCAGCTCGCACATGTCCGACACCGGCACCGTGGTTTCAGGCGTCGCGGCGGCGATGATCAGATCGACCTCCTGGTCGAGGATGAGCTCGGAGGCGACTTCGGACGCCCGGTTCGGGTTCGACTGGCTGTCACGCAGCAGAATCTCATAGGCGATCTGACGGCCGTCGATGTTGAGCACACCGCCCGTGGCTTTTTGCATCTGGTTCAGAACGAACTCGACATGCTCCGAGAAAAAGGCGAGTGGGCCGGTCTGCGGCATCACCATGCCGATCTTGATGGTGCGGCTTTGGGCCAGGGCCGGGCGGGCAAGACCCGTTGCAGCCAATGCGGCGGCGCCGGTTTTCAGGAAGCCGCGGCGATCAAAGCGGCCTCCGGTCAGCGGGGTATTCGTCATGTTTTCCTCCTCAGTTGATCTTCCGAACCGCAAACAGCGAAGGCTCGGCTTTAGGTGACGCTGTACCCGCCATCGACGGGGATGCTGACGCCGGTGACATAGGACGAGGCCCCCGACGCCAGAAAGATTGCCGTGCCAGCAAGGTCCTCCGGCTCCCCCCAGCGGTTTGCGGGCGTGCGCGCCAGCACACGTTCATTCAGCCCCTCCATCTCCCGACGCCCCTGCGCGCCGAGACCGGTGTTGATCCAGCCGGGCAGGATGGCGTTGACCTGAATGTTCTGCTCAGCCCAGGCGATGGCGAGGCTCTTGGTCAGCTGCACCACGCCGCCCTTGCTGGCGGCATAGGCCGGCACTTCACCGGCCCCGAAAATCGAATACATCGACCCGATATTGATGATCTTGCCGCCTCCCGCACAAAGATGTGCATAGGCGATTTTCGACAAATGGAAGACAGCGCGCAGGTTGACCGAGACGTTCTTGTCCCACTGCTCCATCGTCATCTCTTCGGGGCGGACATGAATGCCGATCCCCGCGTTGTTCACCAGGATATCGAGGCCGCCGAACGTCGACACGCAGCGCGCGACCAACGCCTCGGCCTCCTCCGCGACAGTCACATCGGCCTCAAGCCCCAGCGTCGGGTTGCCGCTATCGGCCGTCAGCTCGGCTGCGACCCTGGTGGCGGCCTCCCCGCTCAGGTCGCCAATCACGACGCTGGCCCCGGCGCCGGACAGCGCCCGCGCGATCCCGAGCCCGATACCAGAGGCGCCACCGGTCACCAGGGCCACGCGGCCCGTCAGGTCAAAAAGGTCAGAGGTCATGCAAGGTCTCCTTCGAGGGACAGTCCGGGGTCCACAAGGATTTTGAATTCTGCGGGGCTGGACAGAAGCGGCGCGAAGCCGTCAGGCACGACACGCTCCATCGGCACGGTACGGGTGACGATCCGGGACGGGTGAAACCGGCCCTCCGCAATCATTTCGATCAGCGCCGGAAAGACATCGCGATAGCCCAGCGTCGTGATCAGGCTGACCTCGCGATTGACCATATCGAACAGATCGAGCGTGGCGGGCGCGGTAAACAGCCCGGCGAGGATCACAGAGCCCCCCTTGCGCGTGGCGCGCAATGCCTCGTCGAGCGCGGCCTGAACCCCGACCGCCTCAAACGCCAGGTCGAAGGCTCCCTCGGGCAACGGCGACTGAGCGGGCGAGGTCGCGTGATCGGCCCCAAGGCTCAGCGCCATATCGCGGCGCGGCGCCGACAAGTCCGTCGCCGTGATCTCGGCCGCCCCAGCCAGCTTCAGAAGCTGGACCAGCAACAGCCCGATGGGCCCCGCCCCGATCACGGCACAGCGCGCGCCCTTGACGCTGCCCGCCCGGTTGATCGCGTGCTGGGCAACTGCGGCGGGTTCCAGCAGCGCGGCATCCTCGAAAGTCACCGCGTCGGGCAGCTTGTGCAGCATATAGGCTGGCAGGATCGCCTCTTCGGCCATGCCGCCATGCCCCATCAGCCCGGCGAAACCCCATTGATCGCAGAGATGATAGTCACCCCGCGCGCAGGCGGCGCAACGCCCGCAGCGATATTCCGGCTCCACCGCGACGCGGTCACCGCGGGCGAGCCCCTGAACCTCGGCACCGACCTCGCGCACAGTTCCGCAGAACTCGTGCCCGATCACCAGCGGCGCCTTGACGCCGCTCAGCGCATGCGGGGCCTCGGTCGGAATCGCGAGCGGTCCCATGGCATACTCGTGCAGGTCACTGCCGCAGATGCCGCACAAGGCCACCTGCAGCCGGACCTCGCCCGGCCTCAGCGCCTGCGGCGCGCGCGCCTCCACCCGGAGGTCGCGCCGAGCATGCCAGAAGACCGCCCGTGTCATCAGCGCAGCAACGTATCGACGTAATCGGCGCCGATCCCGACCGCCTCATAGTGGTCGCGGCACATTTTCAGGTAGTCATGGACGTCCATGTACCCTTCGGTCTCACCGTTCTGGTCGAGCCAGATCAGCGGCCCCTTCACGATGAAGAACGCGCGCATCGGCTCAGGGTGGTCATAGGCCACAAGGGTATGGCCCTCCCCCGGCGACTCGTAGATGAAGTCGCCCGCGGTGGCGGTCCAGTCGTGCTCCAGATAGCCCCACTTGCCGCTGATGGTGTAGGCGAAGACCTCATGCGGATGGTAGTGACGGTTCACCAGCCCCGCTTCCTTGGCGCGCAGGATATCGCACCATTTGTTCTGGCTGGGCGAGATCCAAAGCGGCCGCGAGGAAACCGTCTCGGTGAACGGCACGAAATACTTTTCATCGCTGTCAGCGACCTTGCTCATATACACGTCGCGCCCGGCATCGGGTTTGAAGACGTCGGGAATGGGCTGGATGTCTTTCCAGAATTCGTTTGTCGCAGCTTCGGCCATAGGGTCCTCCAGGTCTTAAGCAGCAGCGACGGATGTACCGACGCCACCGATGAATTGGGTAAAGGGCATATCCAGGTAGTCCGGTCCCAGCTTCTGGCGGTCACGCACGGCCTCGATGCCGCGCAGCGCCTTTTGGCTGTGGGTGCGCATCAGCATCTCTGCCGCGGTTGCATCACCCGAGAGGATCGCGGCCACGACGCCATGATGCTCGGCCAGGCCCGACCGCACGGTCTGCACCGCATAGGCGCGGTCCGATGCGAAGACCGTGCGATTGATCTGCACCGGCATATAGGCCAGCGTTTCGATCGACCGGGTCAGGCTTTCATTGCCTGTCGCCGACACCAGCGTTTCGTGAAACGTCCAGTTCGCGGAAGAATGCAGCGTGAGGAAGCGATCCGTGAGTTCGACATTCTCGGCCAGTTCGCCGTACTCGCGCAGGCTTTGTTCCAGCGTGTCACGGGTTTCGTCGCTCAGCCCCTGTCGTGCCAGCGCACCGGCGGCAGAGCCTTCGAGTACCGCGCGCACCACATTGGCGTCCCAGACATCCCGCACGCGAATGCCGCGGACAGTGTAGCCACGGTTACTCTGACCCACCACGAGATTTTGCGCCTCCAGCCGCAACAGCGCGGCCCGGACCGGCGTGCGCGACACTTCGAGAATATCGCAAATATGCTTCTCGGTCAGTCGCTGCTCGGGCTCGAATTCCCCGTTCAGCAACATGCTTCGCAGCTTGGTGTAGACTGTCTGTTCCTGGCTCATTTGTATACAATACCCGGGCGATCTCTTTCGGATAAGAGAGTTGGCTTGGACATAAACGACAAAAAGATGCGACTTTCGCGCATCTTTCCTATTCAGCCTTCAGATTTTGTATACAATTTTTCCATGAACGGCGCTTGATCACATCGGCCGCGAAGGGCCGATAGCGCGCCTCCGGGCGCCCCGCGTCCGAACCGAGGGCACGCGCCTCCGCCCCTGCTCGCCGCCCCTTTGACAGGGCGCTTCCGAAGCTCAGGAGCCCTGTCCGCCGCAGCCGTCCTGCCCTGCCGCAAGTACCCGCATATCGCGCGCCTCTTTGCGCCTGGCAGACTATTGGACCTTCAGATGCGGCAACTGCTCCTCTCGCCACATGTGAACATGTTAAGTATACTGTCGCGTGTCAATCTAAATCTTAAACACGTTAAGCATTTGCGTCAGCACTGCCCTGCGGATACTGCCCTGGCGAACAGCCGAAGGCGCGGCGGAACTGCCGGTTGAAATAGGAAACGTCGTTGAACCCGCATTCATAGGCGATGGTGGAGACCAGCCGCTTCGATCCGGCGCGGCAGCGTTCGATCAGCAACTGGCAGGCCCGTTCCAGACGCCGGCGCAGAAGGTAATCGGTGGGGGTCATGCCGGCACAGGCGAACGCCCGCTGCAGCGTGCGGATCGGAACGCCAAGCTCTTCGGCCAGATGACCGGGCGACATGGCGCTGTTGGCAAACCCGTGGTCGATCGAGGCCATCGCCATTTCCAGCAGTTGCCGGTTGAACAGATCCGCATCGGCCGGCTGCCCCTCCGGGCGCACCGGCGCTTCACACAGCACGGCGCCGAGCACGCCGAAGATCGCGTCTTTCAGGAAAGACGACCGACGCTCCGAAGCCCCCTCCTCAAATGCGCTGGCGATCAGCGCCGACAGCGCCCGCGCAGACAGGCTTTCCTGCCGAATCGAGCGCCCGGAGAAATCCATCCCGCCAAACCGATCGAGCATTTCACAACGATCCAGATGGATCGACAGGTGCCGCATATACTTGCCGAAGAAGGTGAACTCCGACGGCACGGTGCTGTCGATCAGGATCATGTCGCCCGGCCCCATCAGGGTCGAGGTGCCGGCCTGCTGCATCAGCGCCTGCCCCTCCTCCTGTATGATGAGAAACACATGCTCTCCGGGTTTTGCCTGGATGTCGGCCTCGGTGCGGCGCACGCGCTGCACGTCCTTGCCGATCATCGCCATTTCCAGTCCGGCATAGGTCTCGCGGCTGATATGGCCTCGCACCGTCTCACGGCCGTCCGCGGGGAACATTTCAAACGCACCGCAGACCGATTGCAGGCTCGCTGCAAACTGGTCAAACGGCATCACTTCGGGTTTCAATTGCGTCAGCATCCCGTCCCTCCTCCGCACGGTCGCGTTCGTCTTAAAGCGGCGTCGCATCCCTCCAAGAACGACTCGCTCCGTTCAATTAACATGTTCAGCGAAAGATTTCTACGAGGGAGGAGCCTCATGCGTCGCTTCAGCATGATCATCGATGGACAGACCGTCGACACCGACACCCATTTTGACGTGGTCAGCCCGCGCGACGGAAGCGTCGTGGGGCAAGCGCCGCAAGGCACCCCCGAGCATCTCGACCGTGCGGTCGCCGCCGCCAACGCGGCATTCAAGACATGGTCCAAGACCCCGGACGACGAGCGCCGGGCAGCCTGCGAACAGGTGGCGGCCAAGCTGGCAGAACATGCCGAGGAGCTGGCCCAGCTTCTGACCGCCGAACAGGGCAAACCGCTCAACGGCATGGGGTCACGTTTCGAGCTGGGCGGCGCTCAGGCCTGGGCCGGCCATACCGCCTCCCTGTCGCTGGATCCGAAAGTCCTGCAGGACGACAACGAGGGGCGGGTCGAGCTGCACCGCAAGCCGATCGGCGTCGTCGGCTCCATCACGCCGTGGAACTGGCCCCTGATGATCGCGATCTGGCACATCGTGCCCGCGCTGCGCACGGGAAACACCGTCGTGATCAAGCCCTCGCCCTACACGCCGCTCTCGACGCTGCGCATGGTCGAGCTGTTCAACGAATTTCTCCCCAGGGGCGTGCTGAACGTGGTGACCTGCGATGACGTGACCGTCAATCTGGGTGCGGCCATGTCCTCGCACCCCGGGATCCGCAAGATGGTCTTCACCGGCTCGACACCCACTGGCCGCAAGGTCTTCGCCAGTGCGGCCGAGACGATGAAACGCCTGACATTGGAACTGGGGGGCAACGATGCGGGCATCGTCCTGCCCGATGCCGATCCCACGGAAATTGCCGAGGGCCTGTTCTGGGGCGCGTTCATCAACAACGGCCAGACCTGCGCCGCGATGAAACGCCTCTATGTCCATGATGACATCTATGACGCCGTGTGCGAGGCGCTCACCGACTACGCCCGCACGGTCAAGGCCGGCCCGGACGAGGAGGCCGTGCTCGGCCCCATCGCCAACAAGATGCAATTCGACAAGGTCGCGCGCCTGATCGAGGGTGCCAAGACCAAGGGCCGCGTCCTTCTGGGGGGCGAGCCCGGCGAGGGCATGTATTACGGCCCGACCCTGATCGCCGATCTCGACGACGACGATCCGCTCGTGACCGAAGAACAGTTCGGCCCGGTCCTGCCGATCCTGCGCTACAGCGATATCGACGACGCCGTCGCCCGCGCCAACGACAGTGAAAACGGTCTGGGCGGCTCGGTCTGGTCCAAGGATATCGAAAAGGCGAAAGAGATCGCCCTGCGGCTCGAATGCGGCTCTGCCTGGATCAACAAACACGGTGCGATCCAGCCGAACGCGCCCTTCGGCGGCGTGAAGCAGTCGGGCTTCGGCGTCGAGTTCGGCGACGAGGGTCTGTCCGAATATACAGACATCCAGACGCTGCTCGTCTAACGTCGCATCAGGGAGAGAGATGATGGAACAATACGACTATATCGTCGTCGGCGGCGGCTCGTCCGGCTGCGTCATGGCCGCCCGCCTCTCGGAGGATCCGGGCGTGCGCGTGCTGCTCATCGAAAGCGGCCGCAAAGACAGCGACCGTTTCATCCACATCCCGGCCACTTTCTTCAAGGTGGTGGAAAAGGGGCGCGACATCGTCGCCTATGTGGGAGAGAAATCCGACCTGGTGAACGGGCGGGAAAGCTTCGTTCTGCAAGGCAACGTTCTGGGCGGCGGTTCCTCCGTGAACGCCATGATCTACATTCGCGGCCAGTCGCACGACTATGACAACTGGGCGCAGATGGGCAATCGCGGCTGGAGCTATGCCGACGTACTGCCGGTATTCCGCGACTTGGAGAACAACATGGAAATCGCGGATGATTTCCACGGCACCACCGGCCCGCTGCATGTGTCCGAGACAAACTATCATCATCCGCTGTCGCGCGCCTTCATCCGCGCCGCACAGCAAACCGGCGTACCCTACAACCCCGATTTCAACGGTGGCCAGCAAGAGGGCGTGGGCTTTTTCCAGACCACCACCCATGACGGCCGCCGCTGGTCTGCGGCGATAGCCTTTCTGCGCGATGCGGAGAAGCGTCAGAACCTGAACATCATGACCGAGGCCCGCGTCGCCCGCCTGACGTTCGAGGGCACCCGCGCCACCGGTGTCGAACTGGAGGACGGCCGGAAATTCGGTGCCGCGGGCGAGGTCATCCTCTGCGCCGGTGCGCTGGAAACCCCGCGCCTGCTGCAATTGTCGGGCATCGGCAACGCCGAGGAGCTGAAGGCTCACGGCATCGACATCGTCGCGGATGTGCCGGGTGTGGGAGAGAATTTCCAGGACCACCTGGAGGTCAACGTGCAGTGCACCACCAAGGACCCGGTCTCGCTCTACCGCGAGGACAAGGGGATCGCGGCGGCCAAGCACATGGCGCAATACCTGGCCTTCCGCACAGGCATTCTGTCCTCGAACGTGGTGGAATCCGGCGGGTTTGTGAATGTGTCCGGCGGCGACATCCCCGACGTTCAGTTCCACGTCATCCCGGTCATGGTCGGCTTTGTCGACCGCGACCCGATCGAGGCGCATGGCATGTCGGTGAACCCCTGCGTGCTGCGGCCGCAATCGCGTGGCACGCTCAAGCTGCGGTCCGGTAACCCCAAGGACAAGCCGCTGTTCGACGCGGGCAGCTTTTCCGCGCCCGAGGATCTCGAGGTCATGCTGCGCGCCACGAAGAAGACCATCGACATCTACCGCGCCCCGGCGCTGGCGTCACTGTGCAACGACTTCGCCCTGCCCTCGCCCCAGGCGGTCAACGATGACGACGCGCTGCGCGACTTCATCCGGCAAACCGCGAAGACGGTCTACCACCCGTCCGGCACCGCGAAGATGGCACCCGACACCGACCCGATGGGCGTGGTCGACAGCGAGCTGCGGGTTCGCGGCGTGCAGGGGCTGCGCGTGGCCGATGCCTCCGTCATGCCGCGCCTCGTCTCCGGCAACACCAATGCGCCGGTCATGATGATTGCAGAGCGTTGCGCACGCTTCGTCACCGGCAAGGAGAGCCTGCTGACCTGAATGGCCGTCCGGGCAACCGGGCGTGCAGAGCCCGTGATCGCGGAGTTGTCCTGTTGTGGACCTCCGCGGTCTCAGTCGAAATCCGTCGCTTCGGCCACTTCGCGCAATTCGCCCAGAAGGGTCAGCAGCTGCGACATCTTCTCCGTACCATATGCGGCCTCAAGCCGGCGGTAGATCTCCTCGGATCGGCGCGAGGCCTCCTCGAACAACGCCGCCCCTTCGCGCGACAGGATCACCGAATGGCGCCGCGCGTCCTTGGATTTCACCGTGTGGATCAGCCCCCGGTCCAACAGCGTCCTGAAAATCCGCGACAACGACGGCGCGAGGATCACACACCGCTCCGACAGGGTCTTGGAATCCAGCGGCGAGTCATCGGCCAGGGCGCGCAGCACCCGCCATTGCTGCAAGGTCAGGCCATAGCTTTCGACATGATCCTTGAAGGGGCGCATGGTCGCTTCTCGGGCGCGCAGAAGCGAAATCGGCAAAGCGCGCTGAAAATCCCGAAGCCGTTTTTCCTGACCTGTGTCCATTGTCACTCCGTGGCGGTTCCCCTTCCCTGCTCCGACGGGGTCTCGATCTCCTCCCTATACCGGGGGGCGCGGCTTAAAAAGATGCGACGCGGCCCGAATGGTTGCCGCTGTGGCGGTGGATTATGTTTTCTAGGCACGCGTGGCGCATCGGCCACGTTCCGCGGGCACCCCGACAGGCCACAGAGGACGCCGGCCCGCCCCCCTCGGGATGACCCTCCCCGCGATCAGGATGTGTCCAAGGGGGTGACATTTCGGGAACCTGGTATCGAAATTCTGCCTCCTTTCGCATGACGCGGCGGCAGTCTATGTGCATATCCGGGAGTTTCGCTCTCAGCCAGGATGACGAGGGGCGCAGGCCCCCGCGCCGTTCGGGCAGGTATTTGGGATGAACGGGCGGCAGGTCCCGCCCCGGGGAACACCGGCAAGGAGCGTGGCGCGACGGCTTCCGTGCCACTGCAATGCCACTCAGCGCTTGTGGAAAGCATCGAAGGAATTTCAGGGCCATGACGCGATTGATCTATGTGTACGACACCTTGTGCGGCTGGTGCTTTGTTGCCCGGCCCGAAATCAGCAAGCTCCACGCTGCCCTGCCGCCGGATTTTGAATTCCGGACGCTTCATGCCCACCTCTTCACGCATGACCATCCCTTTCCGATCAATGATGCGACGCTCGCGATGGTGAAAGAGGTCGGATGGAAGGTCGGCCCCGAAAAGACCGGAGCAAGGATGTCCGAGGCCTACGTCTCGCTGCTTCAGACGCCGGGGCTGGTCCATGAATCCGGGCTCAGTGCCCGCGCGGCGGCGGCGGCGGACAGTCTGGATCCGGCGCGCGCCTACGACTTCGAGATGGCCCTGCAGGGCGCGGTTTTTGAACAGGGCGCGGATTTCCGGGATCCGCAGGTGGTCCTGACCAACTGGACAGCCGTTGGCGGCGCCCCCGACGCGATGGAACGGGCGTTGGCGGATCCTGAAACCGAGAAACGCCAGCTTGAAACGGCACGAATGGCGCATGCCCTCCTTGCGAGGGTCGGCGCCCGGGGAACGCCGACCTTGATACTGGAGCACCAAGGCCGCCTGAGCCTCCTTGACGCCTTTGACAGTGACGATGCCCTGACACGGTTGCGCGCACTCGGGCTTGCCTAGGGCGGGAAACGATCAGGCCGCCTCCAGCGCGGGCAGGACATGGGCCCCCATTTCCTCGATCACCGATTGCGCCGACCGGCGCGAGGGTTTGAGGTTCAGCGCAACATGGCGCACGCCCAGGTCGCGATGCTGCAGCAGCCGCTCGGTCAGCGCCTTCCGGCCGATCCGCACCACGTTGTAAAAGCGCTGGTAGGGCGCCTCGGGGTTCGGATCGAGGTCGAAGAAGGAGGAGTAGCCATAGGCCGGAGGCGTGCCATCTCCGGCGGCAGATTTCAGCGCGGCAAGGATCTCACGGATCGCGGCGTCGTCATCCACGGCCCAGATCCAGGCATCGACGTTCCGCGCCAGCCACTCGATCGGTTGACGGGACCGGCCCACGGCCATGATCGGCAGGCGGCCATGGACGGGTTTCGGATGCATGTCGAGGTTGCCCGAGAAGGTGCCGAAGCGCATCGTCTCGGCGCGCGGGAAACGGTTTTCCGACAGCGTGCGGATGACCTCGACCGCCTCGCGGTAGCGTGCGCCACGGTCCTCGAAGTCGATGTTGAAGGCGGGATATTCCACGGGACGGTCGCCGGTGGAGAGCCCGAGGAGGAAGCGCCCCTCCGTCAGCCGGTCTACAGAAAGCGCCTGCTTCGCGACAGAGACCGGTTCGCGCAGCGGCAGCACGACGCCAGTGGTGCCAAGCGTGATCGTCGACGTGACGGCGGACAGATACCCCGCATAGACGAACGGATCGAGCATCTGCGCCGCATCCCCGAAGTTCGGGTCGTAGAAGGGCACATCGCGCAGCCAGATGCTGCCGAAGCCCGCATCCTCCGCCTGTTTCGCGACTGTCTGGTGATCCTTCAGCGTCGGAAAGGGGCTGTCGGGATAGGCCTCCAACGGTGTGATCAGGCCGACCGACAGGCGGTTTTCGGAGAAGGCGCGGCAAAAGCTCCGGGGCATCGCAGTGGTCTCAAGCATCGGAACCTCCGTCAGTCTTCCGCTTCGCCATCATGCGGCCAGAGCACATCGAGCTCGGACCGTCGGATCCGCCATTCTCCGTCCACCCGGGCATACTCGTCGACATAGCGGCCCAGCAGCAGGAACGGGTGCTGCGCCCCGGGCCGGTCGGTAACGAAATCCAGCAGATAGCAGCTGCCCGTCGCGGTATCGGGGCCGGTCAGGGTGATCTCGTGATTGGCAATGGCATGGACGAAGGGGAAATGCCCGGCCTTGCGGCTGTCGAACATGTGGTAGGCGCTGGAAAGGCTCGCCTTGATCTCGTCCAGCCCCTTCATCGCCCCAACGGTGACGATCACCTCCGCATCCCCGGTAAAGACTTCTCCCATACGGCTGGCCTGATTGCCATCCAGCAGGGCGCTGTAATGCCTGCGCAGGGCGCGGATCTCCTCACGGTCGAGCAGCGCGGTGATGCGATCTTCGCGGGCGGTGTCCTTCTGGGACAGTTGCGTCATGTCAGTCATCGGTCCTGTCTTTCTGTTCTTCCCAGGTGGGGAAATCGGTGTATCCGGCAGCGCCAGCGCCGCCGTAGAAGGCCTCACGCGGGGCGGTGTTGATCGACCAGCCGTTCCGCATCCGCGCCACCAGATCGGGGTTGGCGATAAACGGTCGGCCGAAGGCGACCAGATCCAGCGCGCCGTCCTTCAGCGCCTGTTCGGCGGTCTCAGGCGTGAAGCCGCCCGCGGCGATCAGCGTGCCGGTGAAGGTCTTGCGAAACTGCGCCGGGAACCTGTCGGGCATGGCCGCGCCGCCGATGGTCAGCTGGTCGCTGAGATGGACATAGGCGGGCCGGCGCACCTCCAGCGCCGCGGCCACGGCCAGCCAGGTTTCGGCCTCGTCGTCGTAGCCGGCCATGCCCGACAGGCGCCCGAAAGGCGAGATACGCACCCCGGTGCGCTCCGTCCCGATCTCGGCCGCCACCGCATCGATGGTCTCCATCAGGAAGCGCAGGCGGTTCCCGATGCTGCCGCCGTAGCGATCGGTCCGCCGGTTGGAACCGGCGTTGATGAATTGCTCGAAGAGATAGCCGTTGGCGCCGTGAATCTCGACCCCGTCGAAGCCCGCGCGCAGGGCGCGCCGGGCGGCACTGACGAAATCGGCGGTGACACGGGCGACCTCCTCCGTCTCAAGCGCCCGGGGCGCGGAGGCAGGGAGCTGAGCGGGCTGACCGTCGGGGCCAAGAGCGAAGGAGAACGCCCCCGCACCACGTTGCGCACTGGCCGAGACCGGCGCGCCGCCGCCCGGTTGCAGCGAGGTATGCGAGACGCGGCCCACATGCCAGAGCTGCACGAAGATGCGCCCGCCACGGTCGTGTACCGCCTGCGTGACTTGCGCCCAGCCCGCCTCCTGCGCGTCGGTGTAGATGCCCGGGGTGTAGAGATAGCCGTTGCCCTCCGGACTGACCGGCGCACCTTCGGTGATCAGCAGCCCAGCGTCGGCCCGCTGCGCATAGTAGAGTGCGGTCTGGTCGTCCGGCACGCCGGTCTCGGCGCGCGACCGGGTCATCGGCGCCATCACGACGCGGTTCGGCAGGGACAGGCCCGCAAGATCGTAAGGGGTGAAGAGACGGGACATGGGAAGGTCCTTCGGTCAGGAGAGAGAGGGAAAGCGCGGCAGCACGTCGCGTTCGAGATCGGCAAGCACATCCGCCATCGGGCGGGTGGTGAAGCGCGGGTTCAGCGCGATATGGTTCACCCCGGCGTCGCGCGCCCGCTCCATGAAATCGGCGAGGCTCCTGCTGCCGGTCTTGAAGCCCGCACGCCCGCGTTCGAACGGCCGGTCGCGATCCCGCGACAGGTGCAGGAACCCGGCGATGCCATAGGGCTTGAAGATCCCGCCAGTGGCGGCGCGCCAGTCGGCAACCGCCTGCGGCAGGTCCGGCCCGGCCGGAGCGGGAACGATGACACCCTCCATCCTGGCGCCGATCCAGGCGATGTCCTGCCCGGCGCGGCCGATGGCGAGCGCCGGCGTGCGCCCCTGCGGCGGCTTCGGCAGCACGTCGAACCCGCCGGGCGAGGCGCCGAAATGCGGAGTGTCATAGGCGGGCGCCTGGGTTTCGGAGAACCGGCGATAGAGGTCAAATATCGCGCGGAACCGCCCGGCGCGGGTATCGAAGTCGATGTCGAAGAGCGGGTATTCCCGGGGCCGGTCGCCCGAGGAGAACCCCGCCAGCATCCTGCCTCCCGACAACTGGTCGAGAGTGGCGACCTGGCGGGCCAGCAGGTTCGGGTCGCGGAACGGCAGGACGATCCCCGCGGTGCCAAGGGCGATCTTCCGGGTCGCGGTGGACAGCGCGGCGATATAGGTCAGCGGCTCGAACACCTGCCCCGCATCGCCGTATTGCGGATCGAAGAAGGGAATGTCGCGCAGCCACAACCCGCTGATGCCGATCGCCTCCGCCTGCCGCGCGGCGTCGATATGGCCCTGCATCGTCGGGATGCCGTCGCCGGTCGGATAGGTCTCCAGCGGCAGGATCAGCCCGAGTGTCATCTCCCCCGGCGCAAAGAGGCGCCGAAAGCCCGCGTGGCGGGTGACGGCGGTGGAGAGCTCTGCATCAGGCGCACGGTTGCGGGTCATCGGACGATCCTTTCAGAACCGCAATCTATTGATCCGGCCAGAAAAGATAATATGCTTTGAATTCCCTTCATTCCGTCTTTGAATTCCATAATGCCAGATACAGAAGACCCCTTCTCCGGGGTTCGAGAGTTTGTCGGGGCCGTTCGCACCGGCTCTTTCACGGCGGCGGGGGCCATCCTCGGCCTGACCGGCTCGGCCGTCGGCAAGAGCGTTACCCGGCTGGAAGCGCGGCTGGGCACCAAACTGCTGCACCGCACCACCCGGCGGCTGTCGCTGACCCCCGAAGGGCAACGGTATTTCGATGGCTGGGTGGCGATCCTGTCAGATGTCGAGGGACTGGAAAAATCGGTTACCGCCGGCAGCGGGCAGATCGCCGGACGGCTCCATGTCCACCTGCCGGCCGCCTTCGGACGCCGCCACGTGATGCCGGTGCTGATACGGCTGGCGGCGGTGCATCCGGCGCTGGACCTCTCCATCACCTTCACCGAACGGCGGGTGAACATGATCGAGGACGGCGTGGACCTGGTGGTGCGGATCGGCGCGCTGTCGGACGATCCGGATCTGGTGGCGCGCAAGCTGGGGCGGCAGCGGCTGGTGATCTGCGCCAGCCCCGACTACCTTGCGGCGCATGGCCCGCTGTCGGCACCGGCCGACCTGACCGGCCATGACTGCATCATCGGCAGCCGCCGCGTCTCGGTCCCTCCGGCCTGGTTGCTGCGGCTGGCCGACGGAACGACGACCTCCCAGCAGATCCGCGCCCGGCACGAGTTCAGTGACGGCGACGCCATGCTGAACGCTGCGCTCGCCGGCGCCGGGCTCGCCCAGCTACCGACCTGGCTGGTCGGCAGCGCGCTGGCCTCGGGCGCGCTGGTTCCGGTGCTGGAACCCTTCTCCGGCGCCGAGATGCCGATCCACGCGGTCTGGCCCCGCTCACGCTATCTCAAGCCCGGACAACGGGCGCTGATCGATGCGCTGGTGGCGGATGCGGCCCGCCCCGAGGCAGGCTACTGGCTTTAGACGGTCCGGTTTGCCCTCGCCGCCCGGGATAGGCCCGTGGCCCGTCGCAGAGCGTTGCACGAGGGTCCCGGCCCGCGCCGAAGTCCCGCCGGCGCGGGACGTAGGGTTTGACACATCAGGCAAAACCCGGAAAACAGGTGGGACCCCTCCTGACCTGACAACTGTTTCCGGTGACGATGACGATCAATGCTTTCCACGCGCGGCTGACGGATCTGGTCCGCCGGATCTATCCCGAATACGACGCCCATATCGTGGTCAGTCAGATCATCGACGCCTTCTGGCCGGAGGGCAGCCATCGGCGGCACCGGGCACGCTCACCCAGCAACCGGCTCTGGTCGGAGAAGGACGCACTGCTGATCACCTACGGCAATTCGATCACCGACGGCTCGCACAAACCGCTGGACCTGCTGCACGACTTCCTGACCCGCTACCTCTCCGGGGTGACCAACGGGGTCCATATCCTGCCCTTCTTCCCCTTCACCTCGGACGACGGTTTCGCGGTGACCGATTACCGGGCGGTGAACCCGCAGCTGGGGGAATGGTCCGATATCGGCCGCATCGCCGAGCGGTTCCACCTGATGTCGGATCTGGTGCTGAACCATGTCTCCAGCCAGGGCACCTGGTTCAACGCCTACCGTCAGGGGCTGGCCCCCTACGATCACTTCTTCTTCGAGGCCGACCCGGAAGACGACCTGTCGCAGGTGGTGCGGCCGCGCACCACGCCGCTGCTGCAGGAGGTGGAGACCAAATCCGGCCCCCGCCATGTCTGGTGCACCTTCAGCCACGATCAGGTGGACCTGAACTTCCGCAATCCCGAAGTGCTGCTGGAGATGCTGCGTATCATCCGGCTGCATATCGACAAGGGGGTGCGCATCCTGCGGCTCGACGCTGTGGCCTTCCTGTGGAAGGAGGTCGGCACCAGCTGCATTCACCTGCCGCAGACCCATGCCATCGTCCAGCTGATGCGGCTGCTGTGCGACTATGCCACCGAGCCGGTGGTGTTGCTGACCGAGACCAACGTACCACGGACCGAGAACCTCAGCTATTTCGGCAACCGCAACGAGGCACATGCGGTCTACAACTTCCCGCTGCCGCCGCTGATCCTGCATGCGATGCAGTCGGGCACCGCCTATTACCTGCACAAATGGCAATCGGCGATGCCGCCGGCGCAGATGGGGTGCGCCTATCTGAACTTCACCGCCAGCCATGACGGGATCGGCATGCGCCCCGCCGAAGGGGTGCTGCCGGCCGAGGAAAAGGCGCGGATGATCGAGACCGTCCGGGAGGCCGGCGGTCTGGTCTCGATGCGGGCGCTGCCGCAGGGCGGCGAGGAACCCTATGAGCTGAACTGTTCGCTGTTCGATGCGATGCGGCGCACCTTCGCCGGCGAGGATGACCATCACCTGGCCAGGTTCCTGTGTTCGCAGACCATCGTGATGTCGCTGGAGGGGATCCCGGCCTTCTATATCCATTCGCTGCTGGCCACCCCCAACGATCATGAGGCGGTGGAGCGGCGCGGCATGAACCGCGCGATCAACCGCCATCGCTGGCATTATCCCGATCTGCTGGAAAAGCTGGCCGACCCGTCGTCGGACCAGTCGCATGTGCTGGGGGCGATGTCGGCGCGGCTGCGCATCCGGGCCCGTCAGCCCGCCTTTCATCCCAACGCGACGCAATTCACCCTGCGGCTTGAGGACCGGCTGTTCGGCGTCTGGCGACAGAGCCTGGACCGCAACCAGTCGATCTTCGCGATCCACAACGTCAGCAGCGAGCCGGTGCTGCTGAGCCCCTCGACCATAAACCTGATCGAGGACGACCACTGGGTCGATCTGCTGTCGCAGGAGGATGTGGTGGCCACCGGCCCCAGCATCCCCTTCGCCCCCTATCAGTGCCGCTGGATCTCCAACCGCAGCTGAACGCGGCGCGGGTCCGGCCTCAGGTCTCGGGGGCGAATTCCTCCAGATCGCCGGCAACGGCCCGGCGCATATCGCTCAGAAACTCCGGATCGGCCGCATGCACCCGGTTCCAGGTCGGGATGAAGGGGCTTTCATGCGGGTTGTCGATGAACACCTGTCCGGCGCGAATGATGTTCTCGGCAAAAAGCTCGATGGATTTCTCTTCCTTGTGGCGATCCACCGCCAGGCCGTTCATCCGCGCATCGTTGTAATAGCTGTCGAGAAGATCCAGCGCGCAACGGTAATAGGTCGCCTTCAGCGTGCGGAACACATTGGGGGTGAAGACGGTGCCATCGGCCGCCAGCTTGCGGAAGATCGCCTTGCAGATATCGGTAGACATCCGGCTGAGACCGCGGCTGGCATCCTCTTCGGACAGCTCCTGGTGCTTGTGATCGTAGGCGTCCGAGATCTCCACCTGACAGACCGACTGCGGCGCCAGATTGCGCCAGGCCTCGGACAGCACGCCGATCTCCAGCCCCCAGTCCGAGGGGATGCGCAGGTCGGGCAGCGTGGGCGTGCGCATGGCGAATTCGCCCGACAGCGGATAGCGGAAGCTGCGCAGGTAATCGAGGTAATCGCGGTCCCCCACCACCCGTTTCAGCGCGATCAGCAGCGGGCTGACCAGCAGCCGGGTCACCCGGCCGTTCAACTTGCCGTCGCCGATCCGGGGGTAATAGCCCTTGGCCATCTGATAGGGGAAGGCCGGGTTGGCGACCGGATAGATCAGCCGCGCCAGCATATCGCGATCATAGGTGAGGATATCGCAATCGTGCAGCGCCAGCACCGAACTGTCGGCGCAGGCGATCAGATAGCCCATCGCGGTCCAGACGTTCTTGCCCTTGCCGGGCTCCTGCGGCGCCAGCCCCAGATCCTCCAGCCGCTGCATCAGCGCGGTCATCCGCGGGCTGTCGTTCCAGATCACCACATGGTTTTGCGGCAGCCGGCCGAAGAAGGCCTGGGCATGGCGATACTGCGCCTCGTCCGCCTGATCCAGCCCGATGATGATCCGGTGCAGATAGGGCACCGCGGAGAGTTCATCGAGGATATGCGGCAGCGCCTCGCCCTCCAGCTCGGAATAGAGCGAGGGCAGGATCAGGCTGATCTTGCGGGATTCCGCAAAGGCCGAGAGCTCATAGCTCAGATCGTCCAGATCGCGGGTGCGCAGGTTGTGCAGCGTCGCGATATTGCCGTTCTGGTGGAAATCAGCCATGCGAGGTCGGCTCCTTGGTCAGTTTCAGTTCGTCCAGCAGGGCCAGGACGGCCTCTGCCCAGCCTTCAGGTCCGGCGGCCCCGGTGCGCCGGATATGGCCGCTGGCCTCTCCCGGCAGGGTCGGCAGCGGCGGGGCGTGATCGTTGCGCACGATGACGCCGAATTCGGTACGCTGCAGCATCGCGACATCGTTGGGCGCATCGCCCAGGGCCAGCGAATGCCGCGGCCTGCGTTCGGCGAGGATCCCGGCCACCCGGTCGGCCTTGGTGCCGCCGAAGGACAGCGTCAGGAACCGCCCGCCCTGCTGCGCCGTCAGCCCGGCCTCCGCCGCCGCCTGCAGAAATCCCGGCAGCTCCGCCTCCGGCCCGGTCCAGCGACCCGGCTCGCTGAACTGCCGCGCCTGCGCCAGCAGCGCGGCGTCCCGGCTGAGACCGGTGGCGGCCGCAATTTCTGTCGCGCTCATGTCGCCGAAGCCGCGAAACCCCGGCGGCAGCGCCGCCAGCCGGGCGCGCAGGGCCGGGTAATCCCCGGCAGCCGTCTCCGCCCCCTGCCCCGGCGCCAGCAGGCCTCCGCCATTCTCGACGATGGCAGGCCAGTCGGCAAATCCGATGGCCTGGCGCAGCGGCGCGATCTCCGCCGCGGTCTTGCTGCTGGCCAGAACCACCCCGGCCCCGATCCGCCGCAGCGCCCGCAGTGCCGACGCCGCCGGCGCCCAGCTATAGCTGTCATGATCCAGCAGGGTGCCGTCGAGGTCCGAGAAAACGATCAGATCGGTCTGGTCCGTCACCGCAGGTTCCTATCGCGCAGAATTCCGAAAACCCGGCCCGAGGGCCCCACCGGTCCGTCACCGGACCCAGAGAACATGCCAGAACGCCCGCTGTCTACCGCGCCGCGCCGCCTGCATCCGCTTGCCGCAGGGGCAGCCGGCAAAACCGGCACCCGTTTCGGGAAAAGGTTGTATCCGTGTCGGGCGATGGCCGTCCTGCCCCTTCTGCCGTGGCGATACGACAGGAATACGACATTCAATGTCGCACAGGAACCGCGATCTGCGTCAAAACCGCCGGGCGGCCCGGTCTCAGGTCCGCGGCGCCCGGTCCGTCGCCCGGGCAGCCTCGCGCTCCTGCAGCAGGCGCCAGTCCACCTTGTGCGAGGCGGTTCGCGGCAGGCTGTCGACGAATTCCACCTGCCGCGGCAGCTTGAATCGGGCCAGATGCGGGCCGAGCCAGCCGATCAGCGCCTCGGCCGTCAGCGCCTCGCCCCGGCGCAGCTGCACCAGCGCCTTGACTGTCTCGCCGCGATAGGGATCGGGAGCGGCAATGACGCAGACCCCCTCCACCGCCGGATGGCCGAAGATCACATGTTCCACCTCGGTCGGCCAGACCTTGAAGCCGGAGGCGTTGATCATCCGCTTCAGCCGGTCGACGATACGATAATACCCATCGGGCTGGCGCAGGGCGAGATCGCCGGTGCGCAGAAAGCGGCGACCGGCGTGGTCGAAAAACGTCTCTGCATCCGCGTCGGGCCGGTTCCAGTAGCCCCGCATCAGCTGCGGGCCGGAGACCACCAGCTCCCCCACCTCGCCATCGGGCAGCGGCGCCAGGGTCTCGGGGTCGACGATCATCGCGTCGGTCATCTGCGCCGGGATGCCGACGGTACCCGCCTGTGGCGCCCGCACCGGGTTCAGATGGGTCGGCGACATGGTTTCGGACATGCCGAAGGCCTCGATATACTCCAGCCCGAACTCCGCCCGCAGCCGCGCCGCCACCGGCACCGGCATCGCCGCGCCGCCGCCGGTGAGGATCTCCACCCGGCGCAGCGCCGGCTCCACCGACGCCCCACGCGACATCATGTCCACCACCATGGTCGGCGGCGCGTTCCAGAAGCTCACCCGGTAATGGCCGAACAAGGAAATGGCGGTATCGGCATCCCAGCGGGTCATGATCATCAGCATCGCCCCGGCGTGGATCGCCGCGTTCATCGAGCCCTGCATGCCGGCGACGTGAAACAGCGGCTGCACGGCGGTGATCACGCTGTCGGCGCGCATAGCGTACCACTCGGCCTGCAGCACGGCGGTATGCATCACGCTGCGATGATCGTGCAGGCAGCCTTTGGGCCGCCCCGTGCTGCCCGAGGTATAGGGCAACACCGCCGGGTCGCCGGCCGGAGCGGTCAACCCGGGCACGAGGTCCGGCGCCGGCCGGTCCAGCGCCACAGACCAGCCGATCAGCCGGGGATCGTGATCCAGCCCCACAGCCGGCGCCTGTGTCAGGGCCGGCGGCGGCGCCACCGGCGCGGCGGGCAGCATGTCGGCATAGCGCGCCACCACCAGGGTCAGCGCCTCTGCCCCGTCCCAGCCGGTGAACCGGTCCAGCAAATCTTCCGCCACCAGCGCCACCTGCGCCCCGGCGTCCGACAGGATCGCCGCCACCTCTTCGGCGCGGTACATCGGGTTCAGCGGCACCACCACCCCGCGCACCGCCAGCACCGCGTAATAGGCGATCACATACTGCGGGCTGTTCTGCAGATCGACCGCCACCCGGTCGCCCGGCCGCACCCCCAGACCCAGTAGCGCCGCCGCCAGCCTGCGCACCTGATCCCACAGCGTCCCGTAGCTGAGATCGGCACCGTAATAGCCGATGGCCATGGCCTGCGGCCGGGTCTCGGCCTGATGCGCCAGATTCCGCAGGATGCTGCAATCCGGCCCCAGATGCGGTTGCGACAGCGACATCGGCGGCACTCCTCTTTCACGGTTCACCGGCGGGGCCGCCTGCGCGCATCCCCGGGCTTTCTGCCTAATTGCTAGCACCTCGACCCGTAGCCAAATACGAAAATCGGAAAAACCTTGCGAATATTCGAAACACCTGCTTTCCAATTGAACAAATTCCCAGCGGAGTCCCCCGGTGACCGGCCAACCAGACGCCTTTATCTGCGACAGCATTCGCACCCCGCGCGGCAAGGGCCGCGCCGGCGGCGGGCTGGCGACGGTCAAACCGGTGCGGCTGGTGGCCGACCTGCTGGCCGAGCTACAGCGGCGCAGCGGTCTCGCGCCGGAGACGGTCGACGACATCGTTCTTGGCTGCGTCTCTCCCACCGGCGAACAGGGCGGGCCGATCGGGCGCACCGCCGCCCTGCTGAACGGCTGGCAGATGGCCGGGCCGGGACTGCAGGTGAACCGCTTCTGTGCCTCCGGACTGGAGGCGATCACTCTGGCGGCGCAGAAAATCCGCTCCGGCTGGGAACATCTGGTGATCGCCGGCGGTGTCGAATCGATGTCGCGGGTGCCGATGTTTTCGGACGGCGGCGCCTGGCAGTTCGACCCGGAGATTTCCGGCGCCTGCGAGTACCTGCCCCAGGGGATCAGCGCCGATCTGATCGCCAGTCTCGGCGGCATGGATCGCGCCATGCTCGATGGCTTCGCCGCCCGGTCGCACCGGCAGGCCGCCGCCGCCTGGGACAACGGGCATTTCGACCGCTCCGTGGTGCCGGTGCGGGACGATCTGGGGCAGAGCCTTCTGGCGCGGGACGAGACCATCCGCCCCGACACCACCCCCGAAACCCTGGCCGCGCTGCCACCGGCCTTCGCCGATCTCGGCGCCGATGGCCACGACGTCACCGCCCTGCGACACGCCCCCGACCTAGCAACGCTCCGCCACGATCACACCGCTGGCAATTCTTCCGCCATCGTCGATGGCGCCGCCCTGCTGCTGGTCGCCTCCGCCGCGATGGCGGCGCGGCAGGGGCTCCGCCCCCGGGCGCGGATCCTGGCAAGCGGTCTCTGTGCCTCGGACCCGGTGATCATGCTGACCGGCCCGGTCGAGGCCGCGCGCCGGGCGCTCCGCACCGCCGGCCTCGGCTTTGACGATATCGATCTATTCGAGGTGAACGAGGCCTTCGCCGCGGTGCCGCTGCATTTCATGGCGGCAACCGACGTGCCGCTGGACAGGATCAATATCGACGGCGGCGCCATCGCCATGGGCCATCCGCTGGGCGCCACCGGGGCGATGCTGACCGGCACGCTGATCGACGCGCTGGAGCGCACCGGCGGCCGGCGCGGGCTGGTCGCCATGTGCATCGGCGCCGGCATGGGCACCGCCCTGGTGATCGAGCGGATCTGAGCCATGCAATCCTACTTCACCGAAACCCTCAACGATGACGGCCTCCTGACGGTGGCGCTGGCCGATCCCTCCGGCCCGGTGAACCGCACCACCGACCGGTTCAAGGCCGAGCTGAGCGCGCTGCTGGACCGGCTGGAGGCGGCCCCGGTCAGAGGCGTCATCTTTCTCAGCGACCGGCCCACCTTCGGTGTCGGCGGCGATGTCGACCAGATCGCCGCGCTCGCCGCCACCGGCCCCGCCGGGATCTTCGCCGACAGCCAGCGGATCAAGGCGCTCTTTCGCCGGATCGAGCGGCTGGGCCTGCCGGTGGTCAGCCTGATCGAAGGCCTCGCCGTTGGCGGTCATTTCGAACTGGCGCTGGCCAGCCATGCCTGCTTCGCCCGCGACGACGATGCGATCCGGCTGGGGTTCCCCGAATGCGCTGTCGGGCTGATCCCCGGCGCCGGCGGGCTGGTGCGCTGCGTGCATCGGCTGGGCCTTGAGGCCTCGATCCCACTGATCGTCGAGGCGCGCCTGATCCCGCCCGCCCGCGCGGCGGAACTGGGGCTGATCACCGGGCTCGGACCCGACCGGGCGGCGCTGCTGGCGGCAGCGCGGGACTGGATCGCCGCGCATCCGGCCCCGCATCAGCCCTGGGACCGCAAAGGCCACCGAGTGCCGGGCGGCGGGTTGTTCGACCGGCGCGACCGCTATCTGTCGCTGCAGGCCAAAACCGCCGGGCTGATTGCGACGGGCGGCGGCCGGCCCTGCGCCGAACGCACCGCCCTGTCGGGGATTTGCGAGGTGGCCGCCTGCGGCTTTGCCGATGGCGAGGTGATCGAAAGCCGCCTCTTCGCCCGGCAGGCGATCAGCGCCGAGGCCGAGGCCCGGATCGGCCTGCGACTGAAGGACCGCTCCGTCCTCAAGCGCAGCGGCCAGGCGCTGGATCAGGACCTCCTGCAGCGCCTGCGTCAGAGCCTGCGGGACGAGGCGGCCGCGCTGCGGGCCCGGGGTCTCTCCGCCGCGCGGATCGGCAAGGCCGCCCGACAGGCCGGATATGATCCCGAGGTACTGGACCTGGCCCCGGACACCGCCACCGCGCGGCCCGACGCAGCCACGCTCGACCTTGCCGAGATTGGGGACCGCCTGCTGACGGCGCAGAGCCTGCCGGTCCTGCGCGATCTGGTGGCCGGCCGCCTCCACTCCGCCGCGCTGGCCAACAGCGGTCCGGTGAACGCGGCGGGTTTTCCCGCCTGGACCGGTGGCCCGCTGCGCTGGATCACCGCCCGGGGGCCTGCCGCCGTCCTCGCCCAGTGCCGCCAGTGGGCCGCGGAAGCCTCCCCGGGGGCAGACCATTTCACCCCGCCCTTCGCGACCGCCGCCGCACTTCAGGCCGCGCTCGACCGGGCGCGGGACTTCGACACCGAACCAGAGACCGAACAACGGGGATGAAAGACATGTCGCGACTTCTGAACACCAGCCTGACCACCAATGACGAGGCGCCGGTCTATGTCGTCGGCGGCGAGGGCTGCTGGTACGAGCTTTCCGACGGGCGCCGGGTGCTCGACGGCTCGAACTCCGCCGGCGCGCTCGGCCATCGCCACCCCGATATGGTGGAAACGATCCGCAAGGCCGCCGAATATCCCGCGATCTCGGAGGGCTGGGCCTGGAAGGGACGCACCCAGGCCGCCGAGGATCTGATCGATATCGCCTTCGACGGCGAAGGCGACTGGGTCGGTGCGGTGCGCTTCGGCCTGTCGGGCTCGGAAATCAACGATATGGCGCTGTCGCTGAGCCAGGCGCTGACCGGGCGCGCCGCCATCGGCACCCGCGAACGCGCCTATCACGGGCTGACCGGCCTGTCGCGTGAGGTCACCACCCAGCCGCAATGGCATGGCGGCCTGTCGCGCGGCGATGGCAGTGTCAGCCCGGCGGCGCCCAATTGCGAGGTTCGGGTGATCTCCGCCCCTGACAGCTCGCTCTACGGTCAGCGGGTGGTGCAGCACCCGCAGATGAGCCCGGAGGAGATGACCGCGGTGCTCTCCGATGCGGCCTCTGTCATCGTCGATTACACCCAGGGCGGCATCTATCACGAGGCCGGTTATCAGGATCAGGTCGCCGCCGCCGCGAAACGGGCCGGCGCCCTGTGGATCGCGGATGAGGTGGTGACCGGCGCCGGCCGCTCCGGCCGCTGGTTCGCCTTCCAGGGCGGCCAGTCGCGCCCCGATATCGTCACCATGGGCAAGGCGCTGGCCGGCGGCGCCGGTCCGATCGGGGCGGTGATCCTGTCGCGCGACATCTGCGACGAGCTGAAGGATGCCGCCTGGCAGAACTACTCCACCTATCGCGGCCACCCCACCGCCATGGCCGGCGTCTCCACCTATCTCAGGGTGCTCCGACGCGACGGGCTCCTCGACCGGGTGGCGGCGCTGGAACCGGTGATCGGCAAGCGGCTGGTCGAGATCGCTCAGCGTCACCCCAGCGTGTCGCGCGTCGATGGCCGTGGCCTGCACTGGACGGTGGAGTTCCACGGCCCGCACTGGGCCGACTGGACCGCCGCCACCCGGGAGACCCCGATCGCCTCAAAGGTGGTAGCCGCCGCCATGGCCCAGGGCGTCTCCATCGGCACCAGCGGAGAGCAGACCTCGCTGTTCCTGGCGCCGCCGCTGATCATCTCCGACGCAGAGCTGGACCAGCTGCTGCAAGTGCTCGACCACGCGCTGACCGCCGCGGACGAGGAATTCGCCCGCACCGCGGGTTAAGGAAAGGACCTGTCATGACCACCCCCGTCAAAAGCGACGAAGAGCAGCTGAAAGACCTGATCCAGGAGTATTTCGATGCCATATACGAGGGCGACATCGCCCGCGTGCGGCAGGTGTTTCACCCGCTCTGCCGGCTGTTTGCGGTGATCGAGGGCAAGATCACTGCCTTCGATCACGATCCCTACATGGAACGTGTCGCCGGCCGGCCCTCCGGCGCGTCGCGCGGGGATGCACGCGACGATCAGATCGTCACGCTCAGCCTTGCCAGCCCGACCACTGCCTCCGCCCGGGTCAAGGATATCTATGCCCCGCATCGCTTCGTGAACGAGCTGACTTTCATGAAGGAAGACGGCCGCTGGTGGGTGATCGTCAAGGCCTGGCACGTGCTGTCCTGAGCCGCGCGATCCTTTCGAAATCCGGAATATATCATTGACAGAACGCCGCAGGGGGACCTAGTTAGCCCAGTTGGCGCTATTTAGCGTCACCCAAGGAATCGCCATCAAGCGTTATGTTTTTGAGCCGGGTTTCTTCGGAAACGCGCCGACGGAGGGACGAAAAGTGAGTAACGCAGACGATAGCCCCTTTGGTCGCGCTTTCCGGATTATGGAAACCCTTTCCGCCCACCCCGACGGGCTGACTCTCTCCGAGATCGCCGCCGCGACCGATCTGGTGGTCGCGACGGTGCACCGCCAACTCAACACGCTGATCAGCGTCGGCGCCGTGCGCAAGCTGAACACCAAGGCCTTCGTGCTGGGCGAACGCATGTGGATGATGGCGAGCCAGATGACCAATGGCGCCGATATCACCCATTCCGCCGCGCCGGTGCTGAAGGACCTTGCCGACCGCTTTGGCGAGACCGCCTTTCTGGCGCGGCTGGTCGGCCAGACGGTTGAGGTAATGTCGACCTGCACCCCCACCGCCTTCGGCCAGTCCTTTGTCCAGCCCGGCCGCGGCATGCCGCTCTATGCGGCGGCCACCGGCAAGATCCTCCTGGCCCAGAGCTCCGACAGTTTCATCGACGATTACCTGACCCTGCCCCGCAAGGCCTTCACCGCGAACACCAAGGTGGAGGAGGCCGATATCCGCGCCGAGATCGGCGATATCCGCAGCCGTCAGGTTGCCGTCTGCAACAATGAATTCGACCCCGGCATCCTGTCCTATGCCGCGGCGGTGGAGGACAGGCGCACCGGCATCACCTATGCGCTGGCCGTCTTCGGGCTGGCCGACCGGTTTTCCACCATCGACCGTGGCACCGTCGAGACCCAGTTGCTGAACGCCGCACATCGGCTGTCGCTGTCCCTGCGCGGGATCGGCTGACCACGTCTTTTCCGGATTTCGGAAAACGAGCCGCCCCCTCAAGCCCGATGGATGGGTGCATTGACCTGAGACCTCTGGCAATCATCCACATGACCGGCCCCTGACCGCATCTCAGGGCAGCGCCACGGATTTCCGATTTTCGGAAATTCGCTCTCGTTCCTCGAAAAATTCGCTTCTTCTTTGGGCATCCCTGCCGTGCGGCAGGGGTTTGTGGCGGTTTCCGCCCCCTCCCCCCTGCCGATCCATTGACAGAATCCCTCACAGCCCGATCATTCGAAAAAACGAGAAAACTTATCGAATACCGAAAGTGAGGGCAGCCTGTGTCGGACTGGCGTCTAGGAATTGATATCGGGGGCACCTTCACGGATGTGATCGCCGTTTCCCCCGACGGCACGAACCGGCGGTCTGCCAAGGTCCCCAGCAAACCCGCCGAGCCGGTGCAGGCCATCGTCGAGGCGATCGCGGCGGTGGATCTGGCCTGGGACGAGGTCAGCGAGATCGTCCATGGCACCACCCTCGTCACAAACGATATTGTCGAGCATAACTTTCGCCCCTGCGCCCTGATCGCCACAACCGGGTTTTCCGACAGTATCGAGATCGGCCGCACTTCGCGCCGGGCGCTTTACCGGCTGGATCTGCCGCCCAAGGTGACACCGCTGGTGCCCGCGGACCTCAGGTTCGAGGTTGAGGAGCGTTTGTTGGCCGATGGCACGGTTCTGACCGAACTGGCCGACAGCGAGATCGACCGGGTGATCGCCGCAATCAGGCAGTCCGGTGTCGATACCGTGGCCGTCTGCCTGCTGCACGCCTTCCAGAACCCGGCGCATGAGATCAAGCTGGGCGAACGGCTGGCGCAGCATTTTCCCAATGTCTCCCTCAGCCACGATATTTCCCCCGAGATTCGCGAATTCGAACGGATGAGCACGACGGTGCTGAACGCGATGATGATGGGCAAGATCCGCGCCCATCTGCAGCGGATCGAGGAGACCAAGGCGCCCAACAGCCGGGTGCACCTGATGCACTCGGCCTCCGGCATGGCGACACCGGAGCTGATCGCGGAACGCCCGCTGATGCTGGCGATGTCCGGCCCCGCCGCCGGCGCGCTCGCCACCACAGAGATGGCCCGCGCGCTGGGGATCGGCAACGCGCTGACCTTCGACATGGGTGGCACCACCACCGATGTCTGCCTGATCGTCGACGGCCGCGCCGAAGTGGCGGCGAACCGCGAGCTCGGCGGCCAGCGGATCCGGCTGCCGATGGTGGCGGTGGATTCCATCGGCGCCGGTGGCGGCTCCATCGCCCGGCTGGTCTCCGGCGCGCTGGAGGTCGGCCCGCGCAGCGCCGGCGCCACCCCGGGGCCGGCCTGCTATGGCAAGGGCGGCAGCCTACCGACGGTGTCCGACGCCGATATGGTGCTGGGCTATCTCAACCCCGCGCGCACGCTGGGCGGGTCGGTGCCCCTGCAACCGCAGCTGGCCGAAGAGGTGATCGGCGCGCTCGGCGCCGAGATGGGTTTCGACGTCAGAGAGGCTGCCGTCGGCATCACCCGCGTCGTACATGCCACCATGGCACGTGCGCTGCGCAAGGCGACGGTGGAACGCGGGCTCGATATCCGCAGCTTCGATCTGGTCGCCTTCGGCGGCGCCGGCCCGATGCACGCGGTCGAGGTCGCCCGCATCTGCGGCATTCGGCGGATCGTGGTGCCGATGTTCTCCTCTGGCTTCTCGGCGCTCGGCTGTGTCGATGCGGCGATGAGCTATTCGCGTCAGTTCACCGTGAACATGAAGTCGCGAGACTGGGACCAGACGCGGCTGGACGCGCTTCTGAAAGAAGAGATCGACACCCTGTCGAAGGCGCTGATCGAGGCCGGCCACGACTGGGACAGCCTGCGGATCAGCCATACCGCCGGCATCCGCTATTCCGGCCAGAGCTACGAGACGCCGATCCATGGCCCCGCCTTCACCGATCCCGAGCAGTTGGGGGCCCAGTTCGATGCCGCCCACCGCGCGGTCTATGGCTATGCCACCGGCGAGACCTGGGAGCTGATGACAGTACGGACCGAAGTGACCGGCCCCGCCCGGGGCGGCGACGCGGCCAAGATCGCCGGCGGTCTGGCCACCCCCGCCCCGGTGGGCTGGCGCGAGGTGACCTTCGAGACCGGCGAAAGCGCCCGGACCCCGGTCTATGCCCGCGACGCACTGGTGGTCGATGCGGTGATGCCGGGGCCGCTGATCGTCGAGGACGACTGGTCCACCGTGGTCATCCCGCCGCGGGACAGCCTGCGCCGCGACGCCACCGGCAACCTGCATATCGAGGTGGAGCTGCCGCAATGAAGGACGTGCCTGTGAAACTCGACCCCGTGTCCCTCGAAGTGATCCGCAACGCCCTGAGCGCGGTGGCGGAAGAGATGTCGAGCGTGGTGATGCGCGCCGCGCGCTCGCCGCTCCTGCGCGAGGCCGGCGATCATTCCTCCGCCCTGACCGATACCGATGGCTATCTGGTGGCGCAGGGGCGCGATGTGCCGGTTCATCTGGGCGTGCTCAGCTTCACCGTGCGGGAATTCATCCGCGTGGTCGGCCGCGCGGCGCTGAAACCGGGCGATGTCTGGATCCTCAACCTGCCCGATGTCGGCGGCAACCACCTGCCCGACGTCAAGCTGATCCGCCCGGTCTTTCACGACGGCGCGCTCTATGCCTTCTCGATCAGCCTGGCGCATTGGGCCGATGTCGGCGGCGCCATGCCCGGCAGCTATTACGCCGCCGCCTTCGACTGCTGGCAGGAGGGGCTACGCATCCCGCCGGTCCGCCTGGTCGCGGGTGACGAGATCGACGAGGAGAAGATGGGCCTGATCCTCGCCAACGTGCGCGGCCCGGCGGAACGGCGCGGCGATATCCTGGCGCAGATCTCGGCCACCACGGTCGCCGGACGCCGGCTGGAGGAGCTGCGCCAGACCTATGGCGTCGATTTCCTGACGGCCGCCTTCGAGGCCATCCACGACCGCGCGGAACGGCAGATGCGCGAGGCGATCGCGGCGATCCCGGATGGCACCTACGCCGGCGAGGATTTTCTCGATGACGATGGCCACGGCGGGGCGCCGGTGGCGCTCAGGGTCAGGGTCACCATCTCGGGGGAAACCGCCAGTTTCGACTTCACCGGGACCGACGATGCGGTGCCGGGCGCACTGAACACCACCCCCTTCATCGCCGCCGCCGGGGTCTTCTATGTGATGAAGGCGCTCTACGGCCCGGATATCCAGCCCTCTGCCGGCTGCTACCGGCCGCTGTCGGTGATCACCCGGCCGGGGTCACTGCTCGATCCGCGCAGCAACGTGCCGGTGGTCGGCGGCAACCACGAGACCTGCCAGCGGGTCGCCGATGCGATCTTCAAGGCGCTGGTCCCGGTCGCGGCCGAGAAGCTTTCCGCCGGCGGCCCGACCACGGCGGGGCTGCTGATCTTCTCCGCCCGCAACGACGAGGGGGATTATTCAACCTTCTACGAAGTCCACGGAGGTGGCGAGGGCGCCCGGATCGACCGCGACGGCATGGCCGTGACCCGGGTGCATCTGGCCAATGTGATGAGCACCCCGGCCGAGGTGATCGAGACGGAATATCCGATCATGGTCGAACGCCAGGCGCTGCGGCCGCACTCGGGCGGGGACGGCGCCCATCGCGGCGGCGACGGCCTGCACCGGGTCTATCGGATGATGGCCGATCGCGTCTCGCTCACCACCATGTTCGAACGCGCCGTGGTTCCCGCCTACGGGCTGGAAGGCGGCGACGACGGGGCGCTCTTCGAAGTGACCCTGACAAGGAAAGAAGGCACGCAGGAAAAGCTGCCCGGAAAACACAATGTCACCATCGACAGGGACGACCGGGTCACCGTTCTGACCTGCGGCGGCGGCGGCTACGGGGTCAAGCCCGTCTGAGGCGCCCCCAAGATCATCATAATATCCCAACAGGAAAAGGTAGACGGAAGAATGAAAAGACGTGATTTTCTGAACGCGGCCGCGCTCTCCGGCGTTTCGCTTCTGGGCCTCAAGCTCGGCGCCGGACCGGCGGCGGCCGCCGGGCGCAACGATGTCATCCGCATTCTGCTGGAAGACAGCCCCAATACCTTCGACCCCTCCGGCACCGGCTATAACCCGGCCTCCTGCAATATCTCATGGAACGTCTACGACCGGCTGGTGACCTATGCCTCCAAGCCGGTGGCGGGCGAAGACGATGCCTTCATCTACGATTACGACACCATCGTCGGCCAGGCGGCAGAGAGCTATGAGGTCTCCGAGGACGGCACCGTCCTGACCTTCAAGATGCGCGAAGGCGCCACCTTTCACGATGGCCGCCCGGTCACCGCGCATGACGCCAAATGGTCGCTGGACCGCGCCGTGTCGGTGCCGACCTCCAAGGCGCAGCTGTCCACCGGCTCGCTGACCAGCCCGGATCAGTTCGTCGTCCTCGACGACATGACGCTGCAGATCACCGTGCCGCAGGCCGACCGCTTCACCCTGCCGAACCTCTGCATCCTGTTCCCCGCCATCATCAATTCGGAACTGGCCAAGGAGCACGCGACCGAGGACGACCCCTGGGCGCTGAACTGGCTGAAGACCAACGAAGCCGGCGGCGGCCCCTTCGTGATGAGCCGCTATGTCGCCGATCAGCAATTCGTGCTGGAACGCTTCGACGACTGGAAGAACGGCGAGGTGCCGGGCCAGGCGCGTGTGCTGGCACAGATCGTGCCGGTCGCCTCCTCGCGCCGCGCCACCGCCGAGAAGGGCGAGGCCGATCTGGTCCGCGCCCTGTCGGGCCGCGACATCAAGGACGTGATGGACGAGGGCCAGCGCCGGGTGCTGGGCATCTCCAACCCGGCACGGATGGTGGCGATCGCCATGAACTCGGAAATGCCGCCCTTCAACGACAAGCGGGTGCGGCAGGCGGTGGCCTATTCGGTGCCCTATGAGGAGATGTTCCAGTCGGTGCTCTATGGCCGCGGCACACCGCTCTTCGGAGGCACCGCCGAGACGACCGAGGCGATCTATCCGCAGCCCCTGCCCTACACCCAGGATCTGGAGAAGGCCAAGGCACTGCTGGCCGAGGCCGGCCTCGCCGACGGGTTCGACACGACCTTCACCATCGACAGCTCCTATACCGCGACCAGCGAACCGGTGGCGATCCTGATGCAGGAGGCACTGGGCAAGATCGGCATCAGGGTGAAGATCGAAAAGGTGCCCTCCGGCCAGATGGGGCAGCTGCAGACCGACCGGGCCCTGCCGATGTTCATCGCCATGGGCGGCGCCTGGCTGGCCGACCCGGATTACTTCTTCCGCATCTTCTACAACTCCGCCCGCCGCTGGAACTACGGCAACTACCAGAACCCGGAGATGGCACAGCTGGTAGAAGAGACCCGGTTTGAGAGCGATCCGGCGGTCTACAAGGCCAAGGTGCTGCGGATGATCGAACTGGCCAAGGACGACGTGCCGCTGATCGCACTGTGGTCGCCCTATCAGGACACCGTGCTGAGCGATGCGATCCACGGCTACACCTACATGTTCCACGGTCAGCTGGAGATGCGGCCGCTCTACAAGGCCTGAGCCTGACCGACTGCCTTCTGCGGGGCCGGTGCGCCGGCCCCCTCCCTGCCCGCGGCCCGGAGCCTTTCATGAAGTACCGCACCCTTCGCCTGATCCTCTGGCGCTTGCTGATGGCGCTGCCGATCCTCTTCGGGGTGATCGTCGTCACCTTCGTGCTGATCCGGGCGCTGCCGGGCGATCCGGCCATCGCCTATGCCTCGGGCCCCAGCATGGATCAGGAAGATATCGAGGCGATCCGCCGGGCGATGGGGCTGGATAAATCCGTCTTTCAGCAATTCCTGATCTACCTGTCCAATATCGCCCATCTGAATTTCGGCACCTCGATGATCACCGGCCAGCCGGTGCTGCAGGATTTCGCCGAACGGCTGCCGGCGACCATCGAACTGGCCATCGTCGCCTTTGCGATGTCGCTGATCGTGGCGCTGCCGGTGGGGGTGCTGGCCGCCGTCTATCGCGACAGCTGGATCGATCAGCTCTCCCGCGTGATCACCTCGATCTCGGCGGCGATGCCGGGGTTCTTCTTCGGGCTGATCCTGATCTTCATCTTCTATTTCGTGCTGAGCCTGGCGCCCGAGCCCATCGGCCGGCTGTCGGGCTGGACCATCGCGCCGCCCACCGTCACCGGTTTCATGACCATCGACGCCGCCCTGATCGGCGATTGGGAAGTGGTCCGCGAGGCCATCGTCAAGATGCTGATGCCGGCGGCCTCGATGGCGATCTTCGCGGTGGCGCCGCTGATGCGGATGATGCGCGGCGGCATGATCGACGCGCTCGACAGCGATTACATCAAGGCGGCCCGTGCCTATGGCGTGCCGGGCTGGAAGATCCTGCTGCAATACGCGCTGCCCAACGCCATGCTGCCGGTGTTGGCGACCATGGGCATGGTGCTGTCGACCATGCTCGGCGCCAATATCATGATCGAGAAGCTCTTCGCCTGGCCCGGCATCGGTTCCTATTCGGTCAATGCGCTGATCGGGGTGGATTACGCGCCGGTGCAGGCCTTCGTCCTGATCGTCGCCGTACTCTTCGTGCTGATGACACTGGCGATCGACATCCTCTCCGCCGCGATCGACCCGCGCTACAAGCTGAAGGGCTGAGATCATGACCGGCTCCCTGCTCCTCTATCATCTGCGCCGCAACACCGCGACGGCGCTGGCGGCGGTGATCATCGTCGGCCTGTTCCTGGTCGCCCTGCTGGGGCCGGCGTTGGTACCCTACGACCCGCTGGCGACCGAGATGCAGAATGTCCTTGCCCCGCCCTCGGCCGCGCACTGGTTCGGCACCGACCAGCTGGGCCGGGACATCTTCAGCCGGGTGATCGTGGCGACCCGGCTGGACTTCGCCATCGCCGTCGCCGCCGTTGCGATCTCCGCCCTGGCCGGCATCACCGTGGGGGCGATGTCGGGCTATGTCGGTGGCTGGTTCGACGGGGTGATGAGCCGCGTGGTCGACGTGATGATGGCCTTCCCGCTCTTCGTCGCCGCCATGGCGCTGGTCGCGGTCTTCGGCAATTCGGTGCAGTCGGTGGTGCTGGCCACCTCGATCATCAACTTTCCCTTCTACTTCCGCCTCGCCCGGATCGAGGCCGCCGCCCGGCGCGAGATCGGCTATGTCGAGGCGGCGATCATCAACGGCAATTCCACCGGCTCGGTGATCTTCCGCTTCCTGCTGCCGAACTCGCTGCCGCCGGTGATCGTGCAAATCTCGCTCAACCTCGGCTGGGCGATCCTGAACACCTCCGGTCTCGCCTTCATCGGGCTCGGGGTGGCGCCGCCGACGCCGGAATGGGGCATCATGATCCAGGAGGGCGCCTCGATGATGATGTCGGGCGAATGGTGGACCGTGCTGTTTCCCGGGCTGGCGCTGGTGCTGTCGGTCTTCTGTTTCAGCCTGCTGGGCGACGGGCTGCGCGACATCGCCGATCCGAGGAGACGCAGCTGATGAATGCCATGCTGGATATCCGCGACCTGACGCTGGAATTCGAGACCCCGGGCGGGCTGGTCCATGCGCTGGACCGGGTCAACCTGTCGGTGGAGCGCGGCGAATGCGTGGCCCTGGTCGGCGAGAGCGGCTCGGGCAAGTCGATCACCGGCATGTCGATCCTGCGGCTGAACGGCGCCAATGCGCGCATCGCGGCAGACCAGATCGCGCTGGACGGCGGCGACCTGCAGGGGCTGAGCGACCGGGCGTTCCAGACCGTGCGCGGCCGCCGCATCGCGATGATCTTCCAGAACGCCAAATCGGCGCTGAACCCGCTGCGCAAGGTCGGCGACACGCTGACCGACATCCTGCGCGCCCATGCGCCAGAGAAGCTCACACGCCGAGCCGCCCGCGCCCGGGTGCAGGAGGTCCTGGAACAGATCGGCATCCACCAGGCCGAGGATCGCATGCTGGCCTATCCGGCAGAGCTGTCGGGCGGCATGTGCCAGCGGATCATGATCGCCGCCGCGCTGGTCTGCGAACCGGAGCTGATCATCGCCGACGAACCGACCTCCGCGCTCGACGTGACGACGCAGGCGAAGGTGATGGATCTGCTGATGTCGGCCTGCCGCACCCGTGGCGTCGCGGTCCTGTTCATCACCCACGATCTGGCGCTGGCCTCGGCCTATTGCGACCGGGCGGTGGTGATGCATGCCGGCCAGATGCTGGAGGACGGACCGGCGGATGAGGTCTTCGTCCGGCCGCGCCACCCCTATTCGCGGATGCTGCTCGACTCGATGCCCTACGGCAAGGACGCAGCCGAGGAACTGAAACCAATGGGGGGCAACCTGCCCGACCTGCGCCGCGACGACCTGCCCAGCTGCCGCTTCGCCGACCGCTGCCCACGTGTCCAGCCCTGCTGCCGCACGGCGGCGGTGCCGCAGACCGCCCTCCGTGACGATCATACCGTGAGGTGCTTTTTCCCCCATGACTGAGATTCTTCTGGAAGCCGGCGCCATCGTCAAAGATTTCCCCCTCGGGCGCGGCAAGGTGCTGCGCGCGGTCGATCAGGTCTCGTTCAAGCTGCGGACCGGCGAAATCCTCGGGCTGGTCGGCGAAAGCGGCTCCGGGAAATCAACGCTGGCCCGCATCCTCGCCCGACTGCTGCCGCAGACCGAAGGGGCGATCTGGTTCGACAAGGCCAGCCTCGCCTCGTTCAGCGGACCGCGGTTCGCGCGGATGGCGGAACGACGCGACATCCAGATGGTGTTTCAGGATCCCCTCGCCAGCCTCAATCCGCGCTGGCGCGCCGGGCAGATCATCGGCGACCCGATCCGCCGGCTGGGTACGGCGGAGGAGAAGCAGAAACGCCCCGCGCTGGTGGCGGAGGCGGCGGAACGCTCCGGCCTGCCGGCGGCGCTGCTGAACAGCTTTCCACATCAGCTTTCCGGCGGGCAGCGCGCACGGGTCGATATCGCCCGCGCCATCGTGCTCAGGCCGAAGCTGTTGATCCTGGACGAGCCGACCTCGGCGCTCGATGCCTCGCTGCAGGCGCATGTGGTGCAGACGCTGATGCAGCTGCGCGCCGATCTGGATCTGACCTATATCTTCGTCACCCACGACCTGAACCTGGTGCGACTGATCGCGGATCGCATCCTGGTGATGCAGAAGGGCAGACTGGTCGAACAGGGGCCGGCACGGCAGATCTTCGACACCCCGAAAGAGGCCTATACCCGCGAGCTGATCGCCGCGATCCCGCAGCTGGGCCAGCGCCGCATCGACCGGACCGGACGCACCCCCGTCTGAGCACCGGGGCACCGGCGCGGCGGTTTCAGATCCACTGTTTCTTCAGCGCCAGCAATGCCGCGTGATGGCGATTGCGGGCCGAAAGCTTCTGGCCGGCGTTGTTCAGATGATAATTCACCGCCGAGGCGGAGATGTTCATTTTTTCGGCGATTTCCTGGCTGGTCAGCCCCTCGGCCACCCAGATCAGGCTCTCCCTCTCACGCGGGGTCAGCGGCGTCTTCTCCCCCGCCGCCTCTGGCACCGGGTCCAGCGCGTTCAGCGCATCGGCGATGTGATAGCCCGCCACGATCAGCTTGCCGCCATGTTCGGCGAAGGCCTGGCGCACCACGCCACGGTTCTCGGCGGTGAAGGTCACCAGTTCCAGCCCGAGCCGCCCGTTGATCGGGATCGACACCCCATGGGCGATGCCGAATTCGCTGGCCTCGTGGAACACCTGACGCTGGCGTTTGCGGAACTGTTTCAGGAAGCTGCCCGCCCCCCAGAGAAACGGCGCGCGGGAGGCGCGGGCCACTTCGATCACCGGGTCGATCTGGTCGTAGTGCAGCCCCTGATAGCGGGTCGCCCAGTCGATGTGATAATTGGTCTCCAGCTTGAAGAAATTCTCGCTGGCCGCCTCGCCGGCGCCGCTGAAGGCCGCATAGGAAAACCGCTTCAGGCCGATCGGTTCGAGAAAGCGCTCAACCTCCCCGAGAAACCCGTCGCGATCCTGCACCGGGCCTTGTGGCAAATAGTCGATGTCCCCCAGTGACACGACTCGATCCCCTTGCTTGCTGGCAGTCCTGAAACCCGACAAATCCTGCCGAAACGGCGCTCCTTTTGCAAGATTTACCAGTACACAGCCCACCTCCCGCTCTGGCAGGTTTCAGGCCACAACAAGGAGGTCATCATGACGAAACACAAGACTTTGGGGGCCGCGCTCAGCCTGGCCGCCGCCCTGATGGGCAGCTCGGCGCTGGCCGATGTGGTCAAGATCGGCGTGCTCGCCCCGCTGACCGGGGCCACCGCCTCGGATGGTGAGGAATTCGTGCGCGGCGCCAAATGGGCGGTCGAAGAGGCCAATGCCAACGGCGGTATCGCCGGCCATACGTTCGAACTGGAGGTGGCCGACGTCAAAGACCATTCCGCCGCCAATGTGTCGAGCGCGGTGGAACGGCTGCTGGGCACCGATGGCGTCGGGGTGATCCTGACCGGCTATGCCAGCCTGTCGATGTTCGAGGTCGACCTGATGGCCGAGGAGAACATGCCCTATATCGCCGCCGGCCCCTCGCCCGCCTTTGCCGCCATCGTGTCGCAGGATCCGGAATACTACAATTGCTGCTGGTCCTATACCGCCAGCTTCAAGGGCTATGAAACCGATCTCCTGCCGCTGGTCGACGGGCTCGCCGCCGCGGACAAGATCACCGTCGACAGCAAGACGGTGGCGATCATCTCCTCCGACAACCCTTATTCGAAGACCATCTCCGAAGGCATGAAGAAAAGCTTCGCCGAGGGTGGCTGGGACGTGGTGGTGGATGAACTCGTCCCCTTCGGCGAGGTCAGCGACTGGACCGTGATCCTGACCAAGGTGAAGGAAACCAACCCCGACCTGGTGGTCAACACCGACTATATCCCCGGCAACTCGGCGCTGTTCATGAAGCAGTTCCTCGAAGAGCCGACCGACAGCCTGGTGTTCCTGCAATACGCCCCCTCGGTTCCCGAATTCCTGGAGCTGACCGGCGAGGCCTCGACCGGGGTGCTCTACAACCTGATCTCGGCACCGCTCAACACCTCGAAATGGCCGCGCGGTCAGAAGCTGATGGCCGAATACAAGGCCCGCTACGGCATCGACTCGGGCGCATACGGCGTCGGGCTCTATGAAGAGGCCAACGTCTATTTCGACGCCCTGCGCGAAGTCGGCGATCCCACCGATCACGCCGCCATCGGCGCCGCCATCGGCCGGACCAGCAAAGAGGTCGCCTCGGGCTTTCTGGAATTCGATCCGGCCACCCATGTGGCGACCCAGGGCGATGACCGCTCGCCGACCACCTTCTGGCAGATCTGGGATGGTCAGCGCTACATGATCGCGCCCGAGACCTTCGCCGACGCCGATTTCCAGACGCCGCCCTGGCTCAAGAAATAACCGCGACACCTCCCCCAACTGCCTCTCCGCACCGGACCGGCACCCGCCCCAGCGCAGGTGCCGGCACCGGCGGAGAGGCCCCTTTTTCCGGAGCCAGCGCATGGTCGACCCCATCCTGTCCGCCCGGGGCGTGGCGAAGCATTTTGGCGGGCTCAAGGCCGTCAACGATGTGAGTTTCGACGTCCTGCCGCAGCAGATCTTCGGCATTGCCGGACCCAACGGCAGCGGCAAATCCACCCTGTTCAACGTGATCACCAAGGTGCCCTTCGGCCCCACCCATGGCGACGTGCTGCTGAACGGCCGGCCGATCCAGGGGCTGTCCGCCCACAGGATCGCCCTGTCCGGCGTCGCCCGCACCTTCCAGCGCGAGAATGTCTTCGCCTCGCTCTCGGCCATCGACAACGTGCTGGTGGCGGTCGAAAGCTATCTGCCCACCGCCCCCTTCGCCGAACAGATCGAACGCGCCGAAGAGGCGCTGAACCTGGTGGGCTTTCCCGCCAATATGCACAACTCCCCCGCCGGCAGCGTGCCGATCTTCTACCGCAAGCAGCTGATGATCGCCTCGGCCCTGGCGCTGCAACCCAAGGTGCTGCTGCTGGACGAACCGGCCTCCTCCCTCACCGGGCCGGAAATCGAGCGGATGAAACAGATCATCCTGCGGGTCCGCGACAACGGCATGACCGTGATCCTGATCGAACATGTGCTGGGCCTGCTGATGGAGGTCTCCGACCAGCTGATGGTGCTGGATCAGGGCACCATGATCGCCAGCGGCGACCCGGTGGCGGTGACCCGCGATCCCATCGTCATCGAAGCCTATCTGGGGGTGGCCCATGAGTGATCTCATTCTCGACGTGCGGGGGCTGTCTGGCGGCTATGACACCACCCAGATCTTCTCCGACATCAGCCTGCAGATCGCCGAGGGCGAGAGCATCGGCATCTTCGGCCCCAACGGCCATGGCAAGACGACCTTTCTGAAAACGCTGTCCGGGCTGATCGATCCCTGGTCGGGCGACATCTTCTTCTGCGGCCAGCGCATGAACCGCGAAGGCGAGCGCGGCAGCCGCAAGATGCGCAACTTCAACTACGGTGCGGTCACCCGGAGGCGGATCGACCCCAAGGCGGTGGCCCGCGCCGGGCTGATCCATGTGCAGCAGGGCAACCTGCTGTTCCCGGAACTGACCGTCGACGAAACCCTGTCGATCGCCTCCACCGCCGCGCGCGGCCGCAAGGGCTGGACCCTGGCGGAGGTGCGCGAGCTGTTCCCGCGGCTGGGCGAACGCGGCAGCCACAAGATCCGCTTCCTGTCGGGCGGCGAACGGCAGATGGTCTCCATGGCCGCCGGGCTGATGGCGGCGCCGAAGCTGCTGATCCTCGACGAGCCGACGCTGGGACTGTCACCCAAGGTGCGTCAGGAGCTCTGCGACGCGATCCTGAGCGTCCGCAGGCTGGGGCTGCCGGTGGTGCTGATCGACCAGGACGTCGCCTTTCTCGAACAGATCATCGACACCCTCTACCTCTTCGACCACGGCCGCTTCTCCGGCCGCATGGGAAAAGAGGAGATGCCCGATCATCAAACCCTGATGGACATGCTTTTCGGAGAGGCACACTGATGGATACGGCCATTCTGATCGATATCGTCAAATCCGGCCTGGTTCTGGGCGCGCTCTATGCGCTGATGGCGACCGGCCTGTCGCTGGTCTGGACCACGCTTGGCATTTTCAACTTCGCCCATGGCGCCTTCATCGCGCTCGGCGCCTATCTGGCCTGGCAGTTTTCCTCGGCCGATGCCTGGGGGTTGCCGATGGTTCCGGCCATCCTGCTCAGCTGTGCGGTGATGTTCGCCATCGGCGCGCTGCTGCATTTCCTGCTGGTCAAACCCTTTGAGCGGCGCCAGGACATCGTGCTGATCTCGGTCATCACCACGCTGGCCGGCGCGGTGATCCTGGAAAACGGCCTGCAGCTGATCTGGGGCGCCCGCTCCAAGCAGATCCCGCCGCTCGCCGAGGGCGCGGTCGAGTTCGGCGCCCTGTCGCTTCGCAATTCCGAGTTGATCCTGATGGGGCTGGTCCTGGCGATCCTGCTCTGCGTCGGGCTGTTCCTGCGCTACTCCAGACCCGGCCGGTCGATGCGCGCGGTGGCGCAGAACCAGGACGCAGCAGCACTGCTGGGGCTGAACGTGCCGCTCTATTTCTCCATGGTCTTCGGCATTGCCGCCCTGACCGCCGGGCTGGCCGGCGTCTTTGTCGGCACCATCCGCTTCATGAGCCCCTCGATGGGGTCGGAGCCGCTGATGAAAGCGCTGATCGTAGTGATCTTCGGCGGCGTGGCGCGGTTCTCCTCGCCGATCTACGCGGCGCTGATCATCGGCCAGATCGAGGCCTTCTCGGTCTATTTCGTCGGCCTCTACTGGGCGCCGGCGGTGCTCTTCTTCACCATGATCGTCGTGCTTCTGATCAAGCCCGAGGGTCTCTTCGGCAAATATCAGAGGACCCTGTGATGCGTTACGATCCTCCCCTTCACAAGACCCAAGGCCTCTTGCCGCTGATCCTCGCCGCGGTGGCGCTGTTGGTCTACCCGCTGGTCTTCGAGGCCACCTACTTCCGCCATGTGATGATCCTGGCCTTCATCTTCGCCATCGTCGCGACCAACTGGGATCTGTCGCTGGGCTATGCTGGTCTCTTCAACTTCGGCCATGTGGCGCTGTTCGCGGTGGGTATCTACACCTATGCGATCCTGGCCAAGACGCTGGGGGTATCGCCCTGGCTGGCGATCCTCGCCGGCGGCGGCACCGCCGCGATCGTGGCGCTGCTGATCGCGCTGCCGGTGCTCCGGCTCGACGGGATATATGTGATCCTCGTCACCATCGCGCTCAGCCAGCTGATCTATCTGGTGGTGATCTCCTGGTCCGACGTCACCGGCGGCACATCCGGCATGGTGACACTGCCGACGCTGAAAATCGGCGACTACCGGCTCTCCAAGGACGGGCGCATCGGGTATTATTACATCGGACTGGGGCTGCTGGCGCTCAACATCGCCTTCCTCTACCTCCTCACCCGATCGCGGCTGGGCCGGGCGATCATGGCGCTCAGGGACAACAAGTATTATGCCATCGCCCGCGGCGTGTCCGAGGCGCGAACCCGCGCCCTGACCCTGACCGCAAGCGCCGTCTTCACCGGCATCGCCGGGGCCTTCTACGGTGCCTATCTCCGCGTCGCCTCGCCCGATGCCTTCGGCATGGGCTTTCTGACGCTGGTGTTGTCGATGCTGCTGGTGGGCGGCACCGGCACCATCTGGGGGCCGCTGATCGGCGCCTTCGCCATCTCCTTCCTGTCGGAATGGCTGGCGGGCTTCGGGCCCTGGCAGAACATCATCGTGGCGCTGGCGATCATCCTGGTGGTGGTCTTCTATCCCGGCGGGCTGTGGGCGGCGCTGCAACAGCTGCGCGAAGTGGCCGACGGGCTGCGCAGCCAGACCCTGGCCCGGATCGGCCGCCGCCGGGGCAAATCCGCGCGCGAGGCGCTGACCGGCGCCCGCGAACGGATGCTGAAGACGCGCTATGGTCAGATCGCGGTGGCCGATACCGGTCCGACCACCGGGGCCGGCAAGCCGGCGCTGCTGTTTCTGCACGGCAACTCCGCCTGCAAGGAGGCCTTCTACAAGCAGTTCCGCAGCTTTGCCGACCGCTACCGCGTCATCGCCTTCGACCTGCCCGGACATGGGGTGTCGGACAATGCCGATCCGGAGACCACCTATAACGTCGACGCCTATACCCGGATCGCCGAAGAAGTGCTGGCCGATTGCGGCGTCACCCGCGTGCATGTCTTCGGCTGGTCGCTGGGCGGCTATGTGGCGCTGGAACTGGCAGCGCGCGGCACGGTCGAGGTGACCTCTCTGGCGATCTGCGGCACCCCGCCCCTGGCCGTGGTGCCCGACGACATGGGCCGCGCCTATGTGCCCACCGCGCATATGGTGCTGACCGCGAAGCAGTATTTCTCCCGCGAGGAGGCCCGCTCTTACGGTCAGCACGCCACCGCGCCGCTGTCGGAGGAAAGCGCCTTCCTGCACCGGGCGGTACGGCGCACCGATGGGCGAGCGCGCGCCTATATGATGACCAAGCTGTCGATCACCGACTGGCCGCGGCAGATGCGGATGCTGGCCGAGGGCCGGATTCCCACCGCCATCCTCGACGGCAGCGACGATCCCTTCCTGAACCACGACTATGTTGCCGGGCTGAAATACGGCAACCTCTGGAAGGGCGCGCCGCAGGATATCCAGGACGGCAAGCATGCCCCGTTCTTCAACCGGACGGATGCTTTCGACCTGACCTATTTCTCCTTCCTGCGCTTTGCCGAGAACGACCATATGGCCGGGGACGCGCCGGCCTGAGCCAGCCCGATCCCAGCGGGGGCGGCCGACCGGCGACCCCCGCGCCCCGGCCCCTTTCCCCTTCCCCTTTTCGCCCTCCCGGGCCCGAGAGAAGACATGCAGTATATCTCCACCCGCGGGCAGGCGCCCGCCGTCGATTTCAAGACCGCGATCCTGACCGGGCTGGCGCCCGATGGCGGGCTCTACCTCCCCGCCGACTGGCCGCGGTTCACCGCCGCCGAGCTCTCCGCCCTGCGCGGCGCCTCTTATACCGACGTGGCCTTCGAGGTGATCCGCCGCTTCGCCGGCGACAGCATCGCGCCGGAGCAGCTGCGCACCCTGCTGGCCGAGGCCTATGACGACTTCGGACACCCGGCGGTGGCGCCGCTGGTGCAGACCGGTCCCAGGCAATGGGTGCTTGAGCTGTTTCACGGCCCCACCCTCGCCTTCAAGGATTTCGCCATGCAGGCGATCGCGCCGCTGATGGCGCATTTCCTGGCCCAGGAGGGCCGCGAGATGACCATCGTCGGCGCCACCTCCGGCGATACCGGCGGCGCCGCGCTCAGGGCCTTTGCCGGGCGCGCCGGCATCCGGGTGCTGTTTCTCTTTCCCAGGGGCGGGGTGTCGCCCTTCCAGCAGGAGCAGATGCTGGAGCTCTGCAGCGAGACCACCCATGTGGCGGCGGTGGAAGGCAATTTCGACGACTGCCAGCGCATCGTCAAAGCGCTCTTCGCCGATGAGGCGTTTCGCGAGGCGGTATCCCTCTCGGCGGTCAATTCGATCAACTGGGGCCGGATCGTCGCCCAATCGGTCTATTACATCACCACCTGTCTGGCACTGGGGCTGCCGGAAACCGGCGTCAACTTCGTGGTGCCCAGCGGCAATTTCGGCGATATCTATGCCGGATATGTGGCGCGCCGGATGGGGGCGCCGATCGCCGGGCTGACCATCGCCACCAATGAAAACGACATCCTCGCCCGCGTCCATGCCACCGGCCGCTATGCGCCCACGGCACTGACCCCCACGATCACGCCGGCGATGGATATCCAGGTCGCCTCCAATTTCGAACGGCTGCTGTTCGATCTGCTGGAGCGGGACCCGGCCGCGCTCTGTCAGCTGATGGCCGGGCTCGACCGGCAGGGCGGCTTCACCCTGCCCGAGGCGGCGCTGGCCCGGTTCCGCGCCGGCTTCGGTGCCGAAGCCGTCGGCCAGCAAGCCTGCCGCGACCGGATCGCCGCGACCCATTCCGCCACGCGATATGTCGCCGACCCCCATACCGCCGTGGCGCTGGAGGCCGCCGCCCGCACCCCGGCAGGCCGCGCGCCGCAGGTGGTGCTGTCGACAGCGCATCCGGTGAAATTCAACGAGACGGTGACAGAGGTTCTGGGCTTCTGCCCCGGCCCGGGACAGGCCCCCTTCGCCCCCCGCGCCGCCGGGGCGAGACCGGAAGAGATCGCCAACGATATCGAGGCGGTCAAGGCGCGGGTGCGCGCCCTGCTCTGAGCCGGAAACGACACCGGGGCGCCAGAGCGCCCCGGTTTCATCGCTGAGCGACCCAGTAGATCAGATCCGCTCGATCCGCGCCGGCAGCCCCTGCCGCACCGCCGTGCCCGACACCGGATCGACCCAGACCCCGGCATTCGGCCGGGTCGGATCGACCATGCCCAGATCGTTCAGCAGAACCCCCGTGGCCAGCCGCGGATCGGCGGGCCAGGTGTCGTCGTCGATGGTGATGTCCGTGGCACCGAAGCCCTTGTGGCCATAGCCGTGTTCGATCGCCACGGTGTCGGGCGCGATGCCGTCGCGCACCACCGCGACGCTCTCCAGCGTGCCGCCCGGCGTGGTCAGCCGCACCATGTCGCCGGTGCTGATCCCGTGCGCCTCGGCCAGCGCCCGGCCCACCGTCACCGGGTTGGAGGAGACGATCCGCAGCAGCGCCTTGGCCCCCACAGAATAGGAGTTCTGCAGCGGCGACTTGAAGCTGACCACCGAGACCGGCCAGTCCGCCTGCGGGTAGTGATCGCGCATCTTGCTGCCATCGGCGAATTCCGCCTGCTGCCAGCTCGGGCTGCCCGGCATCCGTTGGCCGGTGGTGGCCCGGCGGAAGCTGCCCAGCCCCTCGTTCCAGACCATCATCGGCGCGCCGAAGGCATAGGTGGCCTTGTCGCCCTGATAGGTCCGCTCGATGTTCTCATAGCGGCCGCCCTTGGCGTAGATGGTGGCGGCGCGGCGCCATTCGTCGGGCTTCAGCACCGCCTCCAGATCGGCGCGGATACGGCTCACCCCGGACAGGTCGATATCGTCGTCAGTCGCCTCCATCACCGGTTTGCCCAGCATCGCCACATTGGCGGCGCCGCGCAGGTACCAGTCCTCGGCCCGGTTCAGCGGATGCAGATTGCCATCGGCATCCGGGATCGCCCGGTCGCCGAACCCGGGCAGCCCCATGCGCTTGGCCACCGCGATCAGGAAGGTCTCCATGCCGACACGTTCGCCGTCGGCGTTCTTCTCCATCTTCGGCTCGATCACCGGCCAGCGCGCGGTGGTCGCCTTGGTCGCCACCCCGCCCCAGGGCTTGGTGAAGCCCCAGGTTTCATACATCACCGAATCCGGCACGATGTAATCGGAGATCGCCGAGCTTTCGTTGATGAAGGGATCGATCGAGATGATCAGCGGCACCACCGCCGGGTCCTTGATCTTCTCGACCAGATGGGCGACGCCCGGCACCCCGTAGATCGGGTTGGTATTGCGGAAGATCAGCGCCTCGGCGTGATAGGGATAGCCGTTGACCAGAGAGCTCATCCATTCGGTGGCCAGCCCCGGCGCGTTGGGATACCAGGGCCCGTCCGCCGGATAGGCCTTGCCGGCGGCCTTCTTGGTCTTGAACTCGGTCGTTTTCTCATAGGGCACGTTGCGCCCGAAGGGCAGCCCCTTGGCCTTCACCGCGCCGGGGAATTTCGCCAGATCATAGGCCGGGCCCTTGTTGTCTGGGAACCAGCCGCCGGCGATCATCGTGCCGCCTTTCCAGTTCAGGTTGCCGATCAGCGTGTTCAGCATCATCAGCGCATAGGCGTTGTAGAACCCGGTCCCCGACATCATGCCGCCATGCGAGTTCACCGCCGCCTTGCGGCCGTGGCTGGTGAATTCGCGGGCGAGATCCGCAATCGTGTCGACCGGAATGCCGCAGGCCTCGGCATAGTCCGCCATCTCATGCGACATCGCCTCGTCCCGCAGCAGGCTGAGCGCGGTGCGAACGGCGACCGCCCCTGTCGACGTGACCGCCTTGCCGTCGAAGAAGAGCGGCGCGGCGCTGTCGCCGGCCGGGACCGGTCCTGCTTCGGCGGCGACCATGAAGGGATCGGCGTCGGAATAGGCCTCGCCCCCGATCGCCAGCCCCATGTCGGAGCCGCGCAGGAACCGGCCATAGCGCGGATGGCCGTCTTCCATGATCACCAGATGGGTGGCGTTGGAATAGCTCGGCTCGCCCGCCGCATCCGCCGCCGCCTTGGTCGGCTGCGCCAGATAGGTCGCGTTGAACCGGTCGTTTTCCAGGATCCAGCGGATCATCGCCATGGCAAAGGCGCTGTCCTGGCCCGGCTTGATCGGGATCCAGCGCGACCGCTCGCCCGAGGGGCCGTTCTGCGCATTGTTCAGGACCGGGTCGATGACGACGTATTTCATGTTCCCGTCGGACCGCGCCTTGGCGATCAGGTTGCCGACCCGCTTGAACGGGTTGCCGGCGTTGCCCGGGGCGGTGCCGACGAAGATGGCGAATTCGGTTTCCAGGAAGTCCGGCTTGGCATGCGGCATCTTCTTGAAATCGCCGAACATCGCGCCCGAACCGGAGCGATAGGCACCACCGCAGTATGACCCGTGGCGGGTGAAGTTGTTCGATCCGAAGCTCTGCTTCAGCCAGCGCAGCGCGAAGTTGTCGCGGCCGTCGTCGACGCAGTTCATCCACACCAGATGGTTGGCGCGCGGCCCGAATTCGGGCGCACCCGGCACCGCCGGCGCCTCCAGATCGCGGATCTCGCGCAGGCCGGCCACCCGGCCCTCGCCAAACAGATCGCCGCCCTCGACCACCTCCTCGATCAGCTGTTCGAAGCTGATCGTCTGCCATTTGCCCGACCCGCGCGGCCCGACCCGTTTCAGCGGCTTCAGGACCCGGCGCGGGTTGTCGACCTGCTGCAACACCGCGTTGCCCCGCCCGCAGGCGGTGGAACGGTTGGTCAGCCCGCCGCCCTTGCCGGTCTGCGCCATTGCCAGGAAGCTTTCGCGCACCGACGACTCATAGGGGATGAAGGGATCCGTGCTCATCGGGCTGTAAGGGTTGCCGGTAACCCGCAACACCTTGTTCTCGGCCTTGTCGACCTTCACCCGCACCCCGCACATGGTGGTGCAGCCGATGCACATCGTATAGCTCATCGCGATCTCGGGGTTCGGCTCCAGATCGCCAGTCACCGGATCGATGCGGTATTCGGGTTTCAGCGAATTGCCGGTGATCGCGGCATCGGGCACCTCGCCCGACCATTTGCCCTTGGCCAGTTTCTTCAGCGTCGGCGCATAGCCCACCCCGAAGGTGCCCAGGGCACCGGCGGCGGCTGCGCCCTTGAGGATATTGCGACGGTTCGTCATGGCTGTGCTCCTCAGAAAGACCCGGCGGATTTGGCCGGCGTGGCGGGATGGGCGCGATCCTGCGGTGCGCCGGCCTCCTGCCAGGGAAGGAAAGTGGTGTAGGCGATCAGCAGGAAAATCCAGAGCCCGAAGGTCCCGATCACCCCCATCAGCCCGTCGAGCCCGGCCGGCATCAGCGCGTCGTAGAGCCCGGAGCCGACCTTGGGCACCGCCTGGCCACCCATGAAGACGGTCCAGCGGAACATCCAGGCCGCATGGATCGCGATCAGCCCGGTGACCCAGCCGGTGTTGCGCGGCAGAGCCAGCGCCAGCACGAAGGGTACCGCGATGGCCAGCGCGCCCCAGGTGGCGATCCGGTACCAGACCGGGAAGCCGGCGACAGAGGCCAGCGCCTCGGCATGTCTGGGCGACAGCCCGGAGGAGGCCAGCGCGAACCAGGCCACCCCCAACGCCCCCACCACGGCCAGCGCCAGCGCCAATTGCCGGTTCAGCCGGGCCTCCAGTGCCGGGGCACGGCAGAGCGCGCGTTCCAGCACCAGCATCACCCCCAATGCGCCGACGCAACCGGTGGCGGCGAACTGCAGCGGCAGGAACGGCGTGTTCCACAGCGGCCGGGCGCGGACCACCATCACCTCCATCCCGGTGTAGACGAGGATCCCCAGCGCGGCGGCGCCGGCGGCGATCCCCAGCGGACGGGCGAACCAGTTGCTCTCTCCGCCCAGCGACAGCCAGCGGAACAGCCAGGCAAAACGCCAGTCCTCACGCCCGAGGCTGGCGAACCCGGGCCGGTGCACCGCCCAGGCGAAGGCCAGCGTCAGCCCGACATAGGAGGGCACCACCCAGGCGCCCCACGCCATCCATGAGGTCTTGTGGGTATAGACGAAGAATTCCCAGAAGCGGAACGGCTGGTGCAGGTCGGCCAGCAGCGCGATCGGCGCGGTGATGCCGGTGGTGACCGCCACCATCAGCGCCAGCCGCGCCCGCGGCAGCTGATCCGCCCGGCCCGACAGGAACCCCGGCAGCGCCATCAGCAGCGCCGTGACCGAGATCGCGATCAGAAAGAAATACTGCACCGCCCAGGGCAGCCAGGCTGCCTCGTGCACGGCACCGACGAGTTCGTGGATCTGAACCTGCATCACAAGCCCTCCCCATGCTGAGCGGCATCATGTCCGGGGCCGGCAACCATCTCGGCGTGATAGGCGGCCTCGCCGGCCACCCGCCCGTCGAGCACGTCGTCGAGCCCGATGTAATAGACATTCGGATTGGTGTGCATCTCGGGGCGCAGCACCGAGACCTCGTTGTCACGCAGCATCCGCGACACCTCGCTGTCGGGATCGTTGAGATCGCCGAAGTTGCGGGCGCCGCCGACGCAGGTCTCCACACAGGCCGGCAGCAGGCCGACGCTGGTGCGGTGAAAGCAGAAGGTGCATTTGTCGGCCGTCTGCGTCTCGTGGTTGATGAACCGCGCGTCATAGGGGCAGGCCTGTACGCAATAGGCGCAGCCGACGCATTTGCTGGCATCGACCAGCACTTCGCCATTCTCCGCCTTGAAGGTCGCCTCCACCGGGCAGACCGGCAGGCAGGGCGGGTTGTCGCAGTGGTTGCACAGCCGCGGCAGCATCACCATCGCCGGGTCCTGGCCATCCTTCACCAGCTCGTAGACCGAGACATGGGTGCGGAAGGCATCCTCCGGCACGTCGTTTTCCATGATGCAGGCCACGGTGCAGGCCTGGCAGCCGATACATTTCCTGAGATCGACCACCATGCCCCAATGGGGCCTGTGGCCGCTGTCGTCGGGGGCGGCCCCTGCCGCGCCGGCGGACTGGCTGGCACCGGCGACCGAGGCCGCGGCGCCGATGGTCACCCGTCCAACCGCGCCGAGAAAGCCGCGTCGGGTCGCATCCATTGGCTCATCCTTCCTGTAACCAGATCGAAGCCAATCTAGGCGCCCTCAGCCGGCGGCGATATCGGCGGAAACCCGGGCCGGCTAGGGGTTAACCCCAAGGGCACGGATGATCTGGATCAAGTGGAGGCTGGGGGAGGCTCCCCAGGAGCGGCAATCCGGGGTATCCGCCCTGACGGGAAACCGCGACGCGGCACGCGCGGCGGCACTGGCGGCATGCAGCCCCCCAGGCAGAAGCCTGTCCGATCAATCTCTTTGCTCCAATGAGGCGCAGACAGTACCCTGCATATGCCCGCCGATCGCTTTGGCCCTGACTGGCCCAAATACTGGCGCCAGACCGATGGGAGCAAAGCGGGCCCGCACAGAAACCTCGCCACCAAATACGGCATTCGAAGAGACCATGATCGCCAGAGCTGCACGAACAATACTTGCTCTGTTGAGTCTCGGCTTTCTGCTGCTGGCCGTTTGGAACATCTGCCACCTCGTGACCGGCACCGGGGGCAAACTGCTCGTCGAAGAGACACACTCCATTGTCACCAAACGCCTGACCGAAACGGTCTTCGAAGAGGTCGATCATGCCAGGCTGGAGCAGGAGCTCCAATCGCAACTGAATGAAAGCCCACGCAACTGGGTCATCATCGAGAGTCTGAAGCGAATTGCCGAACGGAGAGAGATCGAAATCTCCGAAGACCTTTCTGAAGCTCTGGAACAAGCCTTCGGGGATGATCATTCCATGCTCCGCTCGCTGCGCGAGTGTTCCCTCTGTGTCTGGGACAGAAGTACATGCGAGACATCGACGGCAATGGTCTGCGGAATTGCGATTGACCTGACCCCACTCGGCGATATCGCCAGCCTAGGCCGCGCCGGAACGCGCTACTGGAACGGGGAGGATATCGATGAACTCGACGTCGCATTCTCAGTGATCGGGCTCAGTGCAACCGTGCTGAGCGTATCGACAGCGGGGACCTCCCTTTCGATCAAGGCGGGCGCCGGTTTCCTGAAATTTGCCCATCGCGCGAACAAGATCCCCCCGCAAATCGCTCGGGTTCTCATGCATGCCGCCCGAAACGGTATTGACTGGGCCGGTCTTCGAAAGGTGCGACGTCTCGATGACCTGAAAACAGTCTTGCGAATGCACGCCCTGCGCCCCGCAATAGAGGTCGCGTCCTCAATCGGAAACATCGTCAACCAGACCGGAATGCCGCAGGGAATGCACCTGTTGAAGATCAGCACGAACACCGACGACCTGAGGATGATCAGCAAGGCGTCTGACGCGTGGCACAGGCAAACCGCAGGTTACCTGGCGATATTGGGAAAGCAGAGAGTGACAAGGCTGACGATGCGATATGCCGATGAAGTCTACGGGCTGGTGATCGGGATCTTCGGTGCTCTCTCGTCATTGTTCGGCGCTCTGTTATCGGGAGCCGGAAATGTCATTGTTCGGCGTCTGCGCAGACTGGCCCGACAACAAGTGCCGCGATGACGGCACAGCCCCTTCCTGCGAGCGCGCGAAGCACCAGGCTTTCCCCTCACCCCTCTCGGCCCGCCGCCACCGGCAGGCGCATCAGGTCGATGACGACCTTCGCCAGTTCAGTGCCATCGTCGGCCGCGCGAATATGGGGGAGCGGCTCTTGCTCCACCGCGCGCCCGCCATCCAGAACCAGCCATTTCAGCGGCTCCGAGAACAGGTCGCGGGCTGGGACGGCCGACGGGCCGACGTCATTGAACAGGGCCAGATTGGCGGTCCCCTCGGTGATGCTCATCTGCACGGCGTCGCTGGTCCCCAGCCGGACGTCGACATGAACGTCCGGGTGAACCTCGGCCAGACGCCGCAACAGGGCCGGGACAAGGGAGATGCCAAGATCATGCGGCGCGGCGACGGCATTCGTTTCGTTTTCCTGCACCATAAAATAAGATCATATCGTTTTTCCGAACATCTCTCAAAGCCTAATCTCCGACCGGCATGGAAGGAGAAGCGATGTCGATCCATTCACGGAATTTTCCGGCAGGCCTTGGCTGGGCGGCGGTGGCGATCCTGGTCTGGTCAGGGGCGCTGGTGATGCTGCGGCTTGGCGTGACGACCAGCCTGAACGCCTATGATCTGACCATGTTGCGGTTCGCGGTGGCCGGCCTGCTCCTCGCCCCCATCGCCCTGCGGCGCGGACGGGGAACCGACCGGCTGGGGGTGATGGGTCTCGGTGCGATGGTGGTCTGCTTCGGGGCGCCCTATGTGCTGCTGGTGGCCCTTGCCATGAAAACCGCGGCGGCGGCGGCGGGCGCCCTCAACCCGGGGGCGATGGCCATCGTCTCTGTCCTGCTGGGCAGGGCGATCCTGGGTGATCGGATCGGCGGCGCAAGATTGATCGGGCTGGCGCTGACGACGCTGGGGTCGTGCTGATCACCCGGGCGGGCGGCGTTCCGGTTGTTACGCTCGGTCTCGGCGTGGTGGCCCTGGGCGAAACCACCGGAACCGACGCGTTATTCGCCGCCGTCCCGGTCACCGTCGGCCTGGTCCTGATACTTGTGGGAAAGCCCGCGGCGCACTGGATATCAAGCCGCATCCCCGCTGGCGTGATCGGAAGCCGGCCGTCCTGAGACCGCCCCAACAGGTGCCCGGCCTCGACGCCCGCCCCAAGACACTCGCCCCTCAGCCGGTGCTCCAGCCCGCCGCCACCAGCAGACGCACCAGATCGGCGGCGCTGGTCGCGCCCATCTTCTCCATCGCATTGTGGCGATGGACCTCCACCGTCTTCAGGCTGATCCCCAGTTCATGCGCGATCTGCTTGTTCTGCAGCCCGCGCAATACCCCCTGGGCGACCTCGACCTCGCGCGAGGTCAGGCTGGCGACGCGGCGGGCCAGCTGGGCCTTTTCCCTCTCGGCGCCGGCACGGGTGCGGCTCAGCTCCAGCGCCTCGCGGATCCGGTCGACCAGCGCCATGCCGTTCACCGGCTTCTCAAAGAAATCCATCGCGCCCAGCCGCATCGCCCGCACCGCCATCGGCACGTCGCCATGACCGGTGATCATGATCACCGGCAGCGGGCAGCCACGCCGCTCCAGCTCCTCCAGCAGCTCCAGCCCGGTCATCCCCGGCATCCGCACATCGGCGAGGATACAACCGATCTCATCCGGCATCAGCGTTGCCAGCAGATCGGCGGCAGAGCCGTGCGAGACCGTGCGCAGCCCCAGCGACGACAGCAGAAACCCCAGCCCCTCGCGGGCGGCGCGGTCGTCGTCGACGATATGGATCACCGCGTCTTCCCCGGTCATGTCAGCCCTCCTTCCGGCAGCCAGAGGCTGACCCGCAGGCCGATCCCGTCCGCCGGCGTTTCCGCCCGCATCCAGCCACCATGCGCCTCGACGATGGAATGCGACAGCGCCAGCCCCAGCCCGATGCCCTCCGGCTTGGTGGTGCGAAAGGGTTCGGCGAAATGCGACAGCGCCGGTGCATCCATCCCATGGCCGCGATCGCGCACCGAGATGCAGAGCCCCGGCTGCCCCTCCGCACCCAGCTGGCGGGCGGCGCGAATGGTCATCTGCCGCGCCTCGGGGGCCACATCGCCCATCGCGTCCACCGCGTTCTGCACCAGGTTCAGAACCACTTGCTGCAGCTGGATCCGATCCGCCATCACCGGCGGCAGATCGTCGTCGGGCGCCAGGTCCACCGTGACACCGGCGCGGTTGGTCACCGCCTCGTACAATGCGGCGCATTCCTCAAGCAGTTCGGCGACATCGACCGGTCGCATCAGGCTTTCGCGTTTGCGCACGAAGGCGCGGATGCGGCGGATAACCATCGCGGCGCGATCGGCCTGCTGGCTGATCTCCACCGCCGCGCGCTGCATGTCGTCTTCGCTGAACATGCCGTTCTTCAGCCGCAGCAGGCAACCCTGGGCATAGTTGGATATGGCGCTGAGCGGCTGGTTCAGCTCATGCGCGATGGAGGAGGCCATTTCCCCCATGATCGACAACCGTGCCACATGTTCCAATTCGCGCTGATGCGTGCGATCTGCCTCCTCCGCCCGCTGGCGTTCGGCGATCTCCCGCGTCAGCTGGGCGTTGGCCTCCTTCAGGGCGCGGGTGCGGCGGCGGACCAGGGTTTCGATCCGCACCGAATAGATCGCCCAGAAGGCCAGCGCCGCAAACAGGCCGATCAGCCAGTCGCGGTAATCCTCGGCGAAGTCGCTCAGGGACACCGGACCGGTGCGGGCATAGGGGCCGATCTGCAGCCGCCGCAGCAGATCGTGCACCGGCTGGTAATCGAGCGGCACGGTCCAGAGCGTCTCTCCCCGCTGGCTCAGCAGCGCCACCGCCACCTGCTTGGCCAGATCGGCGGGCGTCTGCCGCGCCTTGGCAAAGGGCCAGCCGGGATAGACCGGGCTCGACACCGCGCAGCCCTCCACCGGGCCGGGCTTCAGCGCGAAGGCATGGAGCCCGCCGTACCGGTCCGGATCGGCGGCCTGCAGCTCCTCCAGCATGCAGGCGCGCAGCACCGCCGCATCGGCCTGCCCGCTCAGCAGCGCGTCGGCGGCGCGACGCATCGGATAGCCCGTCACCGCCAGTTCGACCCGGCCACGCAGTCCCGGCTCTCGGGCCGCCATCTCGCCCCAGATCACCTGGAACCCGCCGAAGGCCTCCGGCGCCACCACCGCCAGCCGCTTGCCGGCCAGATCCCCCAGGGCCTCCAGATCCTGCGCCGTCACCAGGGTCGAGGCAACGGGCGCATCGCCCTCGGCGGTGGCGATGCGGCTGATGTGATAGTCGTATTCCAGCTCGGCATAATGGCCGGGGTTGGTGATGACGAAATCCAGTTCTCCCGCCGCCAGTGCCTCCGCCAGCGCGTGGATATCGAGCGCGCGCAGCCGGAAATCGTATTGCGGCAGCGCCTGGCGCAACCCCTGCAGCGTCGCATCCCAATGGCTGAGCGAATGGCGCGCGCCCTGGTAATCGAGCACGCCGATGGTCAGCGGCGGATCCGCCCGAAGCGGCATGGCCAGCCCCGCCGAGACCACGACAGCGAGGCCCAGGGCCATGCCCCGCACCCGTCCCGCGCCTCTGCCCCTGCCCCAAGCCATGCCTCTGCGCCCCTGCCCGCGATCCGCTCTCTCACCGCCATACCCGCTCCCCGCCGTGGATTGAACCGCTATCGCACCCTCCGGCCCGGCGGGGCATGGCGGGTGCATCCGATTGCGGCAGCTTGCCCCCCGGGTCGGGGTTTTCACCGCCGCCGCCGAACGCTATCACCAAGGCAGGACACCCTGCACATGACCGCTCACTCAGCTCTCTTTGCCCGGCTCGCCCGGTCGGATTTCCGCAGCCGCTTTCGTCTCGGCCCGCGGGAGCGCGCCTATGCCGATGCCAAGGGGCGCGGCACCATCGCCGATCACGCCCGCGATTTCATCGCCGGGCGGCTGGCGCCCGAGGCGCCGCGCAACGATGGCCGCCAGACGCCGATGCGCGGCCACCCGGTGTTCATCGCCCAGCACGCCACCGGCTGCTGCTGCCGCGGCTGTCTGGAGAAATGGCACGGGCTGCGGCGCGGCCGACCGCTCAGCCCACGTGAACAGGCCTATGTGGTGGATGTGCTGATGACCTGGATCGACGGCGAAATGGGCTTCGACCCGCACCGCCGGCGGCCGCGCGGACCACAGCAAGGAAAGACCGATAGATGAGCAAGGCCAGCCCCGCCACCAGCTTTCTGACCCGGGCGAAAGTACCCTTCCGCACCGTCGAATACGACTATCATCCCGGCACCGAACGGGTGGCGCTGCAGGCGGCGGAGGCGGTCGGGCTGCCGGCCGGGCAATTGCTGAAAACGCTGATGGTCGAGGTCGACGGCAAGCCCGCATGCGCCGTCGTCCCCGGCGACCGCAGCCTGTCGATGAAGAAGGTCGCCGCCGGCTTCGGCGGCAAATCCGCCGCCATGATGGCGCCCGAGAAGGCCGAGAAGCTGACCGGCTATCACACCGGCGGCATCAGCCCCTTCGGCCAGCGCAAGCGGGTCCCGATCCTGTTCGAGGCGGAGGCGATGGCGCTGGAGGAAGTGGTGATCAACGGCGGCAAGCGCGGGCTTTTGCTGATCCTGTCACCAGAGGCCGCCTGCGCCGCGCTCGGCGCCCGGGCGAAACCGCTCTGCGCCGATCTCTAGCACCGATATCTGGCGCCGGTCCTCAGAGCCGATCTCCTGGCCGGCCGGCGCGGTTCAGGCCGCGGTCGCCAGCGCCAGCCCGTCGACCACCGCAGTAAAGGCCTCCGAGCGCAGCACGGTGGCATCGGGACAGAGCGCCATGGCCTCCTCCGACACCGCCCGCATCAAGCTGGAGCCGCCGACCAGGATCACCCGGCCGATCGCCTCCGGGGCGACGCCGGCCAGCTGCAGCGTCTCTGCCGCCGCCGCGCGCAGCTCGGCCCGATAGGCGGTCAGCGCCCGGTCCAGGCTGTCGCCGGTCACCGGCTGCCGCAAGCCGCGGTCGATGAACCCCATCTCGACCCAGGCCTCCGCCACGCCGGAATTGGCCGCGATCTTGCCCTTTTCCACCGCGAAGGCCAGCTCATGGCCCAGCTCTTCCTCCAGCACGGTGACCAGCCGGCCCATCTGCTCGGGCGCCACTGCCAGTTTCGCCATCCGCGCCACCGCGCGGCGGGTCTCGGGGGTATAGAGAAACGGGATCTTGGCCCAGGTCGCCAGATCGACATAGAGCGCGTGCGGCACCGGCAGCAGCCCGGCGCCCATCTCGCGGCGCAGCTGGCCGCCATAGCCCAGCGCCGGCATCGCATGCGCCATGGAGACGGCGTGATCGAAATCGGTGCCGCCCAGCCGGATACCGTGGCTGGCCAGAATCTCCGGCAGCGCGCCAGCGCCCGGCGCCTGGCTGCGGAAGACCGAGAAATCCGAGGTGCCGCCGCCGATATCGACGATCAGCCCCAGATCGCCCCGGTTGCCCATGCCGTGGCTGGCGATCGCCGCAGCCTCCGGCTCGGCCAGAAAGCGGACCTCGTCAAAGCCGGCGGCGGCATAGCAGGCGCGCAGGTCGGCTTCGGCCTGGGCGTCGAGCTCGGGGGCGTTGGTGTGAAAATGCACCGGCCGCCCCGACAGCGCCCGGGTGAACCGCCGGCCGGTGCCGGCCTCGGCCCGCTGACGCAGGTGGCGCAGGAAATCGGCGATGATCTCGGCGATGGTGCGCCGGCGGCCGCCGATCAGCCGGCTTTCATGCAGCAGCGATGTGCCCAGAACGCTTTTCAGTGCCCGCATGTACCGCCCCTCCTCGCCGGCGATCAGCGCCTCGGCCGCCGCCGCGCCCAGCACCATCGGTCCGCCGTCCGCCGGAAAGAACACCGCCGTCGGCAGCGTCTCGGCACCCGCCTCGATCGGCAGTCGACGGATATGACCGCCCTCCAGAATGGCGGCGGCGGAATTCGAGGTTCCGAAGTCGATGGCGAGCGTATCGGTCAGCATGGGGCACCTTTGCGACGGGGAAACCCCCGCTACCGGCTTTCCCGACCGGGCGCAAGGCAGCGCGCCGCCGGAACCGGCAAAGGCGCCTGCGGCATTGCCCAAAGGCCCGTTTCCTGAAACAAACACTTCAGGCGCATCATTTCGGACCGCCCGCCACCGGGCGCGCAGAGAGGGGCAGAGGACGATGATCAGGCAGCGGTGCCGGATGTCATGACCGACAAGCGCGACGACCTCTCGCTGGGCGATCAGAAATTCCTGTTCGACCCCGACAGCTGGGAGCCGGCCGAGGAAGCCGGCACCGCCGAACCCATCGACCTGGAGATCATCGCCACCACCTATCGCTCCATCGTAGATCAGGACGCCTTCGAGGAGATGGTCGCCAGCTGGCGCACCAAGATCGATACCCTCGGCCCCGACAAGACCCTGGGGCGGGGCATCTCCCGTCAGCTCTTCGGCCAGCTGACCCAGGCGCGCCGCACCATGGAGACGCTGGACATCCCGGTTGAGAACGACCCGCTGAAAAAGGCGGTCACCGATGTTGCCGGACCCGCCATCGTGCTGTCCCCCAACGGGCGCGCCGCGGCCACCAACATCGCCGGCGAGCGGGCCTTCGGGGTGCAGGAGGGCGCCTTTCTCGATCCCTCGGTGATCGCCCCGTCCTCCGCCGCCGATTACGCCGCCCTGCGCCGGGCCGCTGGCGGTCAGGGCAATGCCGGCCATGCCATCCTGACCATCGCGCCGGAGACCGGCGCCGAAGACACCGGCGGCAGCTTTCTGGCCGAGGCCTATCTGATCCAGACGCACGGTCAGTCCGAACACTATGTCGCCATCCGCACGCTTGAGGTCGACTGGACCGAGCGGGTCGCCGACCGGTTGCGTCAGGCCTTCGGTCTCAGCGCGGCAGAGGCGGAGGTGGCACGGTTGTTCTTTCAGCTGCGCAATCTCGATCAGGTGGCCGAGCGGCGGGGCGTGTCGCGGCTGACGGTGCGGACCCAGATCAAATCGATCATGGCCAAGGCCGGCGCCCCCACCAATGTCGACCTGATGCGCATGCTGTCGATGGTGGCCAACCGCGAGGTGATGGAGCAGCGCGGCGAAGCCCCGGTCTGGCACGATCCGCTGGATCGCGAACGCCGCATCCGGCTGGACGACGGCCGCGTCGTCGCCTGGACCTGGATGGGGGCCGAGAGCGGCACCCCGGCGGTGATGCTGCGCGGCTTTCCGATGACCTATATCCTGCCCGCCGAGGCGGAGGAGCGGCTACGTCGCGCCGGGGTCAAGCTCTATGCCCTGTCGCGGCCGGGCTACGGCAACAGCAGCCTGCACCAGGACCTGAGCGCCCGGGCCGACAATCTGGCGGCACTGCGGGCGTTTCTGGATCACGAGATCACCGGCCCCTGCGTCGGCATCGGCATGTCCAACGGGCTGGTGCCCCTGCTGGAGGAGCAGCACGCCAATCCCGATCGCTTTCGCGCCCTGATCGCCATCGGCTATACCGGGGTGCTGGACCGCAGCGGCATCCACCGGCTGCAGCCGATCCAGCAGACCATGACCCGGCTCGCCGCCCGCGCCCCCTGGCTGGTGGAGCTGATGGCGAAATCCGGCCACCGGATGATGCGGCATTACGGGGTCGACTGGTATCTGGAGCGCGCCTATCGCACCCGCCCCATCGATATCCGGACCTGCCGCGATCCCAATATGGTGGCCCTGATCCGCAACGCCTGCGCGCATCTGCTGAAACAGGGCCACGGCGCCTTTGTCCGCGACCTGCAGCTGGCCGTGGCCGAGATCGACGAGGTGATCGAGGCGCTCACCATCCCGATGCTGTTTCTCGCCCCCACCGAAGACGGCGTGTTCGATGTCAGGCGCTACCGCGATCTGGAGACCCGCAATCCGCTGATCCGGGTCGAGCCGGTGCCGGAGGCGGGCGAGCTGATCTTCTACCAGCAATCCCGGCTGATCGTCGACCGCATCATCCAGGCGGTGCAGCAGAACCGCATCGCGCCCGCCGATTGACCGGCGGTCCCGCGCCAATCTTGACGCCAGCCGCCGCAGCCGGCATCCCGGACCGGGAAGGCACCGCCCTTCCGACCTGACGCCGCCCGAAGGACCGACCCCATGAAACGCCTGACCATCGACCCGACCACCGCCCTTGCCGCGATCCGGGGCAATCTCGTGGATCTGGAGACCGAGAATATCGCCGCTCTCGCCGCCCGGGCCGCCGACAAGCCCGACCTGATCGCACTCTGGTACGGCGAAGGCGATCTGGTCACGCCGGAGTACATCCGTCAGGCGGCCAAGGACGCGCTGGATCAGGGCCAGACCTTCTATGTGCCGCAGATGGCCGGCGCCCCGGCGCTGACCGCGGCCCTCGCCGCCTATCAGTCCGATCTGCACGGCGTCCCGCTGAGCGAGGACCGAAGCACCATCACCCCCGGCGGCATGCAGGCGGTGCATCTGGCCTTCTCGCTGATCCTGCAGGCCGGCGACAACGCCGTCTATGTCGAGCCGCAATGGCCCAACATCCGCCACGCGATCCAGGTCGCCGGGGCCGAGCCGCGCGCCGTCTCGCTCGATCTGGTAGAGGGCGAGTGGCGGCTCGATCTCGACAAGCTGTTCGACGCCTGCGATGCCCGCACCAAGGCCATCGTCTTCTCCAGCCCGTCGAACCCCTGCGGCTGGGTCGCCGATCCCGAGACCTACCGGGCGCTGATCGCGTTTTCCCGCAAGACCGGCATCTGGATCATCTCGGACGAGGTCTATTCCCGGCTGATGGCAGAGGGCCGCGCCGCGCCCTCGCTGCTGCAGGTGGCGGAGCCCGAGGATCTGGCGATGTGCATCAACGGGTTTTCCAAGGCCTGGGCGATGACCGGCTGGCGCATCGGCTGGCTCAACCACCCGGCCTCTGTCGCGCCGGTGGTGCGGGCGATGACGCAATACATGAACTCCGGCACCGCGGCGATGATCCAGGCCGGCGCCCTGGCGGCGCTGACCCGCGGCGAAGACACCGTCACGATGGTGCGCGACCGGCTGAGCGCCGGGATGGACGCCGCCTACAGTGTGCTCGGCCGGGCCAATTCCGTGGTGCTGCCGGAGCGCCCCCGGGGCGGCATGTACACCTTCTTCCGCATCGAGGGCGAGGACGACGCCGACCGTTCCTGCCTGCGCATGGTCGAGGAGGCCAGCGTCGGCCTGGCCCCGGGCGGGCTGTTCGGGCGCGAGTTCCGGGGCTGGATTCGCATGTGCATCGCCCGCGATCCGAAAGAGATCGCCAGCGCCTGCGAGCGGCTGGTCGGGATCCTCTGATCCCGGCCCGCCTGCCTCGGCCACCGGCCGCCTGACGCGCCGCACGCGGCCGGCGGCCCTCTCCCTTCGCGGGGGCGGACCGGTGCCACGCCGTTGCGTCCCAGCCTGTTTTTCGACCTGTTGCGCGCCCGGCGGCGGCACCTGGCATCATCAGTGAATTTTCCTGCGAAATTAATTTGCATTCCAAATCATTTGCACGCACATGCATCTGATGACCTCCGCTGCCCCCTCCCGCCCCCGCGACAGATTCGGATTTCTGTTCGTCACCCTCGCCCGCCGCTGGCGCCGGGTCATCGACCATGAGCTGGCCCGCGCCGGGCTGACCGATGCCACCTGGACGCCGCTGGTCCATCTGAAGGAGGGCGGCGACGATATCAGCCAGACCGAACTGGCCACGCGGGTCGGGCTCGATGCCTCTTCGCTGGTGCGGTTGCTCGATGCGCTGGAAGGCCGGGCGCTGATCGAACGGCGGGTCGATCCCGCCGACCGCCGTGCCCGCCGCATCCTGCTGACCCCGGCGGGTGAGGCCGAGGTCGACCGCATCCGCGCCCAGCTGCGCGATGTGGAGACCGAGCTGCTGGCCGACCTCAGCGATGCCGAGATCGCCGATATCCTCGGCGGCCTGGAACGGATCGACCGGCGGGCGGATGAGAAGTTGCAGCAGGAGAAAGCGGAATGAGCAGCTGGCTGACCCGATACGGCTTCGACACGCCGAAGCTGAGATTTGCCGGCGTGACCGCCGTCACCGCCTGCCTGGCCTTCGTCCTGGCCTGGGCGCTGGGGCTGGAACACCCGCAATGGGCCGCGATGACAGTCTGGGCCGCGTCGCAGCCGACCCGCGGGCAGCTGCTGGAGAAAAGCCTGTTCCGCATCCTCGGCACCATCAGCGGCACAATCGCCGGGGTGCTGCTGGTGCTGTCGATGCAGATTCACCCCGCGCTGCTGGTGGTCGGACTGACCATCTGGGTCGGGCTCTGCACCGGGATCGGCAACCTGCAGCGCGGTTTCGTCGCTTACTCGACGGTGCTGGCGGGCTATACCGCCGCCATGGTCTCGCTGCTGGACAGCGCCCATCCCGATCATGTCTTCGCGCTGGGGATCGACCGGTTCGCCACCGTGCTGACCGGGGTGATCGCCGCGACGATCTTCGGCTATCTCTTCGCCGGGCGCAGCGATGGCGCCGGGCTGCGCCGACAGGTGCGCGACCTGCTGGCCGATCTGCTGGACCGCGCCGCCGCGCCGCGCGACGGCAATATCGGCGGGGCGGATGGCAGCGCCGACGGGGACGGCGACCGCATCCTCCTCTCGCGTCTCGCCGCGGTAGAGGAAGGCCTCGATCCCCATGCCGCCGGTTCGATCCGTTCCCGTCGCGAGGTGCGGGCGACGCGCGGGCTGCTGATCGCCGCCATCCCGGTGCTGCTGCGCCGGCGCAACCGCGGCGACGGGCCCGGGATGCCGCCCGCCGTCTCTACCGGGCTGAGCCGTGCCGCCACCGCGCTGCGGGCCAACGATCCGCTCACCGCGCTTTCCGCGCTGGAGACGGCGCGCGATGCGGTCCTCCCCGGCCCTGACCAGGCCGGCGCGCATGGCCCCACCCCCGGGCTGAGCGAGACGCTGGAGCCGCTCATCGCGGCGTTGGCGCAATGGGCGCGCCCCTCTGACCCGGTGACGCCGGAGCCGGCCCTGCCGGTGGTGCTGCACCGCGACTGGATCGGCGCACGCGAGGCGATGCTGCGGGCGATGGGCGGGCTTGGCCTCTTCGGTGCGGTCTGGCTGATCACGGACTGGAGCATGGGCGGCTACATGATGCTGGGGCTGTCGGTGATGCTGTCGCTGATGTCGTCGTTCGAGAACCCGGCGGTGTTCATGCGCTATGTCTTCGTCGGTCAGGTCTACGGGGTGCTGGGCGCCCTGGCGATCCGCTGGCTGGCCTGGCCGCTGGCCGATAGCGAATTCCAGATGGTGCTGATGACACTGCCTTTCATCCTGTTCGGGGCGGTGCTGGTGGGTCACAAGCGCACCACGCTCCACAGTTTCGACTATAACATGGTGATGCTGCTGCTGACCCAGGTGCAGACCCCGCTGCACGGCAGCTTCGGCGGTTCGGTGATGATGGGGCTGGCAGTGATCTCCGCCCCGCTGGTGGCGATGCTGGCCTATCGCTTCGTCTATCCGGTGGGGCTGCGCCGACGGCTCGACACGCTGCTGGCCTCGATGCTGCACGATCTGTCCGATCTGGCCGCCGACGCCGGCGCGCTGGAACACCGGCGGATCTGGCGGGCGCGGCTCTATCACCGGATGCTGCGGCTGATCCGGCTGTCGGAACGCTATGCCCGCGCCAATGTCGAGGCCTCCGAGGCCAGCCTGGCCATCCTCAACCTCGGCCATGCGGCGATGCGCTGCCATGAAATCCTTGGCGATCCGGCCCGCTCCGACAGCGACCGCCGGGCGGCGCGGGCGGTGCTGGGCCGCATCCAGACCCTGCGGGCGCATCCGGCCCGGACCGAGGCGACGCTGTCCCGGCTGCGCCAGCGGCTGAGCGGCGAGGATGCGGCGATGATGGACCGTGCCGCCGCCGGGGTCAGCGCCCTCACCCCGGCGCTGCACACCGACTGACCGGCGCCCCCGGAAAGCCATCGGCTCCAGCGGGTCAGAGCGTCAGAACAACCCGCCGGCCGCCAACCTCGGCGACGCTGACATCGGTTTCGAAAAGCCGCGACAGCACCTCTTCGCTGATCACCTCTTCGGACGGCCCCTCGGCCGCGACCCGGCCCGCCTTCATCGCCACCACATGATCGGCATAGGCCGCCGCCACCGTCAGATCGTGCAGCACCACGATCACCGTCCGGCCGGCGTCCGCCTCCTCCCGCGCGATGCGCATCACCCGGCGGGCATGCGCCAGATCGAGGTTGTTCAGCGGCTCGTCCAGCAGGATCACATCGGTCTGCTGCGCCAGCACCATGGCGATCTGCGCCCGCTGCTTCTGCCCGCCCGACAGGGTGTCGAGATAGCGGTCGGCAAAGCCCGCCAGATCGAGCCGGTCGATGGCGCGCTGCACCTCCAGCCGGTCCGCCGCTGTCAGCCGCCCGTGGCTGTGCGGATAGCGACCGAAGCTGACCAGGTCGCGCACCGTCAGGCGCGGGCCGATGGCGCCCTCCTGCCGCAGGATCGACAGCTGCAGCGCCAGTTCGCGCGGCGGCACCGCCCGCAGATCGCGCCCGTCGATCAGGATATCGCCCGACGCCGGTTCCAGCAGGCGGCCCAGGGTCATCAACAGGGTCGATTTCCCTGCCCCGTTGGGCCCGACCAGCGCCGTCAGCCGGCCCTTCGGCAGCGCGACGGAGATATCCGCAAGCACCGGCTTGCCACTGAGCGCGACCGAGAGCGCACGGGTTTCGATCATGTCTTCCTCCTGCGCAGGATCATCGCCAGAAACACCAGGCCGCCCAACGCCTCGATCACCACCGCAACCGAGGTCTGCAGATGCAGGACCCGCTCGAACAGCGTCTGGCTGGCGACCAGGATGCAGCCGGCCAGCAGCGCCGACAGCGGCAGCAGCACCGCATGGCGCCAGCTGCCCGCCAGCCCATGCGCCAGCGCCGAGACCAGAAGCCCGAAGAACACGATCGGCCCGACCAGCGCGGTCGAGACCGAGACCAGCAGCGCCACCGCCGCCAGCAGCCGGCGGGTCTGGCGGTCGTGATCCACCCCCAGCGTCATCGAGGCCGCCCGCCCCAGCGCCATGACATCCAGCTGGCGGTGCTTGCTCATCAGCCAGATCCCCACCGCCACGGTCAGCCCGGCGGTGATCCAGGTCAGCCCCTCGGGCACGTTGTTGAAGCGGGCGAACGCGGCGCTCTGGATCATCGTGAACTCATTCGGATCGATCATCCGGTTCAGCAGCTGGGTCAGGCTGCGGAACAGGATGCCGAAGACGATGCCGGTCAGGATCATCCGGGAGATATCCTGCCCCCGCCGCAGCAGGGTGCCGAACAGCAGCAGCGCCGCGAGCAGCATCACCGCGGTCTCCAGCCCGAATGTGACATAGGCCCCCAGCGCCGCGACACCGACGCCGGAAAGGGTGAAGACCAACAGGCTCTGGCCCAGCAGGAACAGCGCGTCGAAGCCCATGATCGCCGGCGTCAGGATGCGGTTGGCGGCCAGCGTCTGGAACACCATCGTCGACAGCGCCACCGCCAGCGCCACGGTCAGCAGCGCCACCAGCCGGGCACCCCGGAACATCAGCACGAAGCCCCAGTCGCCGCGCGCCCCGAGGCTGAGATAGGCCAGACAGGCCACCGCCAGCGCCAGCCCGGCCAGGATCAGGGCACTAGCGGCGCGCATTGAGCATCCACAGGAAAACCACCGCGCCCAGCACGCCCAGGATCGTGCCCACCGGTATCTCGTAGGGATAGCGGATCACCCGCCCGAGGATATCGCAGGCCAGCACCAGCCCCGCCCCCGCCATCGCCACCTGCGGCAGGGTGCGGCGCAGGTTCTCGCCCGCCAGCCGCGCGATCATGTTGGGCACCACCAGCCCGACGAAAGGGATCATGCCCACCGTCACCACCGTCACCGCGGTGATGCCGGCAACGATCAGCAGCCCCAGCGCCACGATCCGCGGGTAGTCCAGACCCAGCGTCCGGCTGGTGTCCTCGCCCATGCCGGCAATGGTGAACCGGTCGGCATAGAGATAGGCGGCAATCGCCAGCGCCCCCGCCGCCCAGAGGAATTCGTAGCGCCCCAGCATGACGCCGGAGAGCTCTCCGTTCATCCAGATATCCACATATTGGATCAGGTCCCGCTCATAGGCGAGAAAGGTGGCCGCTGCCCCGAGGATGCCGCCGTAGACGATTCCGGTCAGCGGCACCAGCAGCGGATCGCGCCGCGGCAGCCGCCGCACCAGTGCCAGAAACAGCGCCGTGCCCAGCAGCGCCGCGACCGTCGCCGCCGCCATCTTGACCCAGAGCGCCGCCGCCGGCGCCACCAGCGTGATGGCGACGATGCCCAGCCCCGCCGCCTGTCCGGTGCCGGTGGTCGAGGGTTCGACGAACCGGTTGCGCGCCAGCATCTGCATGATCACCCCGGCCACCGCCAGCGCCGCCCCGGCCAGCAGCGCCGCGGCGGTGCGCGGCAGCCGGCTGACGCCGATCAGCCAGAGATCGCCCCATTGCAGCGCGGCGACGCCGGTAAAGATGCTCACCCCCGCCAGCAGCAGCAGCGCTGCCGGCGCGGCGAGGCGGCCGAGGGTCACGTCATGCGCCTCCGAAGGCGTCGATCAGCAGATCGAGCGTATCGGAGAGCGATTGCACCCCGCCGCTGGAGATGTAGATCTCGGCCGCGTTGAGATAGAGCACATGGCCCGCCTTCCAGGCCTTGGTCTCACGCACCAGCGGGTTGTCCAGCGTCGCCTGCGCCCCCACCGCCTCGGCACCGATGGCGGCGGCACGGTCCAGCACCAGCAGCCAGTCGGGATCGGCCTGGCGGATGAACTCGAAGGACACCGCTTCGCCATGGGTGGCGCCGTGGACGTTCTCCACCGCCTCCGGCAGCCCCAGTTCGCCGTGGATCCAGCCGAACCGCGATCCCGCGCCATAAGCGGAGATCTTCGGCCCGTTGGTCAGGATGATCAGCCCGTTGCCCTTGCCGGAGATCGCCGCGCGGGCGGCGGCGACCTTGGCATTCAGACCCTCCGCGATCTGGGCGGCGCGGTCCTCGCGGCCGAAAAGCTTGCCGTAGTCCGCCAGCCGCTCCAGCGCCTCGTCGATCAGCAGATCGCCGGTAAAGGTCATGTCGATGGTCGGAGCGATCCGGGCCAGCGCGTCGACCTGCGGCGCCGACCGGCCGCCGGCGATCACCAGATCGGGCGCCAGCGCATAAAGCGCCTCGAAGTTCGGCTCGAACAACGTGCCGAGATCGCCCTGATAGCTCCGCAACTGCGGCACGAAGGTCTTTTCGACCGATCCCGCCACCGGCACCCCCAGCGCGTCCAGCGTATCGAGCGCCGCCATGTCATAGACCGCCACCCGCTCAGGCAGGCTGTCGAAACTCACCAGGCCGCGCGCCGTGCGGATCGACACCGGGTCGGCCCAGGCCGGCAGCGCCAGCGATACCGCGGCCAGCATCCCGAAAATCGCGTGTTTCATGCCAAAGTCCTTATCCTTGCGCACCGCCGGGCTAAGGGTCGGCATCGGGGCGGCACATCCTGAGCGTTTCACTATGGCATTGCCCCGGAGAGATCCAGCGCCTATCCTGAGAGAAACAATCGGAGATATCGGATATGCTCAGCGCACAGGCCAGGCTGCACACGGAACATGCGTCGAAATACCTGCAGCAGCTCTGCAAGCACTTCGGCCATAAGGTCGAGGTCAGCTTCACCGCCGACGCGGGGCATGCGACGCTGCCGACCGGGCCGGCGCAGATGACCGCAAATGACAGCGAACTCTGGGTGGAAGTAACCGCCCGCGACCCCGAGGGGCTGGTCGTCGCCAAAGGCATCATCGACAGTCACCTGAAGCGGTTCGCCTTCCGCGAAGGCTTCGAATCCATGCCCTGGGAAGCCTGAGCGCCACCCGCGACCGGCCACCCGGGCCACTTGTCCGGCGGTGGTCAAATCCGCGTGAGGCATCCGGAGGCCCCCGACAGAGACCAGCCTTGGCCCCACAAATCGGCCAATCCCCGCGAGTCGGGAGCAGAATCTGTTCGGATGTAGTTGACGAAAAAAGTCGGATTAACTAGCAACGATGCAAAGGCCCCGCCGGTTCCGGCGGCGCCCCTCTGTCAACGCCCAGCCGATCCCGGGGGTCCCCATGGAATTTCTTTCGTTCGACGAAGTCGTCGCCTCTGTCACCGGGTTTCTCGACACCGGCGGCCCGTCGATCTGGGCCATCGCTGCGCTCTCCGTCATTACGGTGGCGCTGATCCTGTGGAAGGCCTGGGACCTGCTGACGCTGGGGGCCTGGAACGGCGGCCGCCATGTCAAACAGGCGATGGAGGCCTGGGAACGCGGCGACAGCCGCGCGGCGCTGGCGGCGCTGGACGGCCGCCGTACCATCCGCGCCCGGCTGACCCAGCGGGCGATGACCGCGCATGACAGCGCCGAGTTCGACGACGAGGCCGCCCGGCAGGAAACCGTTCGCGTCGCCAAGGCGCTGCTGGCCCGTGGCCGCGCCGGCCTGCGGGCGCTGGAGCTGATCGCCACCATCGCACCGCTGCTGGGCCTGCTGGGCACCGTCCTGGGCATGATCGCGGCCTTCCAGGCGCTGCAGGAGGCCGGTGCCCGCGCCGATCCGGCGACACTGGCCGGCGGCATCTGGGAGGCGCTTCTGACCACCGCCGCCGGCATGGGGGTGGCGATTCCCGCCTCGATGGCGCTGACCTGGTTCGAAAGCGTCAACGACCGTCTGCGGCGTCAGCTGGAAGATATCGCCACCCGGGTGTTCCTGCGTCGGCGCCCGGCGCGGCTGAGCCCGGCGGAGCCCCGCGACGCGCTGGCGGCGGAATGATCCGATGACCTTCGACGACCCCCGCCCGCCCCGGCGCATCTCTCTGACGCCGATGATCGACGTGGTGTTCCTGCTGCTGGTGTTCTTCATGCTGGCCTCGCGCTTCGGCGTCGACATGCAGATCCCGCTGCGCACCGCCGGCGGCGCCTCGGCCGAGTATCAGGGGCCGCCGCGGCTGGTGCAGATCGACCCGGAGGGGCTGAAGCTGAACGGCCGCGACATCACCCCCGAGGCGCTGATCGACAGTCTGGGCGATCTGACTCAGGACCCCGGCGACGTGATCGTGCTGCGCAGCGCCGAGGAGGTGCCGCTGCAACGGCTGGTCGAGGTGATGGACGCGCTGCACGGGGCCGGCTTCCAACGGCTGGTGCTGGTGGAGTGACCCCGCGATGATGAGCTTCGCCGATCCGCCGCGCAAACCGCCCGCCGAGAGCATCGTGCCGATGATCAACGTGGTCTTTCTGCTGCTGATCTTCTTCCTGATGACGGCGCAGATCGCCCCGCCCGAACCGATTGCGGTGGAGCCGCCCGAGGCCAGCTCGGAACAGACCGCGGAGGCGGAGCTGACACTCTACCTCGGTCCCGATGGCACCCTGGCCTATCGCGAGACGGAGGGCGAGCAGGCGGTGCTGCAGGCGCTGGAACTGGCGCGGATCGATCTGTGCGGCGATGGCGGCTGCGAGGGCACCGAGGTGCCGCCGCTGATCCTCAGGGCCGACGGCAAGACCCCCGCCGCCGGGATCGCCCGGCTGCTGCCGCAGCTTGCCGCCATCGGCTTTTCCGATGTTCAGCTGGTTACCGTTCCCAAGTGAGGCCGCCGTGAGAGTTCTGATCAACGCCGCCTTCTTTCTCGGTTTTGCCGTGGTGCTGCATCTGGCGCTGGCCGCCATGCGGTTTTCCGAAGGCGGCGCCGCCTCCGCCGGGTCCGGCGGCGAGGCGCTGATGTCGGCTGAGGCTTCCTCCGCCTCGATCGCCATGATGGTGCAGGAATGGGAGCAGGCGCCCGCGGTCAGCGACACCGTCGCGCCGGCCCCTGCCCCGCCGCAGATGACCCCACCCGACGCACCGCAGGTGGCAAGCCTGCCGCGCCCGGAGGCGCCGGCCCGCCCGGAGCTGACCCCGGCAATGCCGCTGCCGCCGATGCCCCGGGATCGCGCGCTGGAGCCCCCCGAATCCCCCGCCCCGCCGGTGGTGGAGCAGCCCCCCGCGCCGGAAACGCCGGAGCAAACCCGCGAGCCGCAGCCCGACATCGCCAGGGTGCCGCCCAAGGCCCGGCCGGCGCCGAAACCGCCGGCGGCTTCGGTCAACAGCGCCAGCTCCAGCGCCCGCAAGGCCGCCGGCAGCGGCGGCGGCGCCAATGCCGGCGAGGCGCGCAGCCAGCAGGCCTCGACCCTGTCGCGGTCCCGGAGCAAATCGCTGCAGGCGCAATGGGGCGCCACGATCCGCGCCCGTATCGAACGGCGCAAGCGCGCGCCGCGCAACGGTGGCAGCGGCACCGTGGTGCTGACGGTCTCGGTCGCGCCCAGCGGACAGCTGCTGGGGGTCTCGGTGCTCAGAAGCTCGGGCCAGGCCGGACTGGATCAGGCCGCCCTGCGCGCGGTCCAGGCCGCCGGCCGGTTTGCCGCCGCCCCCAAGGACCTGAGCGCCCCGCGCTACACCTTCAGCCTGCCGATCACCTTCGCCGGCTGACCCTGCATGCCGGTCCCCCCAACGGTTCCGCATCGGCGAGATGCCCTTGTGATGTCGGTCAGGAAGGTTGGTGGAGCCTAGGGGGATCGAACCCCTGACCTCGTCATTGCGAACGACGCGCTCTCCCAGCTGAGCTAAGGCCCCGGTGGAGATATGGATTCCGTAAATGGCGGCGGAATGCAAGAGGCGCCGTGCGGCACGGGATGCGGCAGATTGCTCCGAACGACGGCGAGACCGGATCGGCCCCGCTGCCGTGCCATCGCGGCAGACCGTCAGGCCGCGGCACGGGCGGCGGCGCGGCGGCCCTGGAACAGCACGAAATAGGCCCCCGCCAGCGCGATGCAGACCCCGATCAGGAACCTTGCGCCCAATGGCTCATCCGCCAGCGTCGCACCCAGCACCACGGTCATCAGCGGCATCGCCAGGGTCAGTGGCGAGACGATGCCGACACTGTAGCGGTGCAGCAATCGGATCAGCGTCACCTGGGCGACGATACTGACCATCACCGCCGAGAAGCAGAGCGCAATCCAGAACGGCGCGCCGCCGGCGACCGAGCGCTCCCACTGGCCGGTCTCCAAGAGCCCCGACAGCAGCGCGAGCACCGGCGCGGAGGCGGCTGCCGACCAGGCCTGCAGCCGCCACGGGCTGATGTGTTTCAATTGCCGGATCAGCACATTGCCCAGCGAGATGGCGCTGGCCCCGCCCAGCACCCACAGAAGGCCGGTGGAAAGCCGGCCCGACTCCGGGGTCCAGATCACCAGCAGCGTGCCGCCCAGGGCCAGGACAATGCCGGCGATCTGGCGCGGTCTCAGCCGTTCGCGCAGGATCAGCAGGGCGAAGAGAGCGCTGAACGGTATGCCCGCCTGCATGGTGACCGAGGCCGCCGAGGCGGTGGCGCTACCGAGCCCGATGAACAGCATGCCGAAATGCGCCGCCCCGATCAGCAGCCCGACCGGAATGATGCGCCGGATTTCCTTCGGAACCGGGCGCAGGAAGGGCAGCAGCAACAGCGCCACCAGCGCGAACCGCACCGCGGCATAGTAGATCGGCGGCACCTGCAGACTGCCCATCACATAGCGGCCGATCAGCACGTTGACCGACCAGATCAGGCAGATGCCCATCATCATCAGGAAATCTTGCAGCTTCATCGCGCCCCCCGGGGGAGAGGCGCCCCACCGGCGCCTGCCCTCCCCTCCTGTCGCGGCTAGGGCAGGCGGCGGGGCGCTGCAAGGGCGCGGAAGATTGCGGGGGCGTTGCGTCCCGATCTCAGGCGGGGCCCGGTCGAAGCTGCCTGCAAAACGGTCGTTTCAGGGGCTGCAAAGGCCTCTCTCGGAGCCGATCAAAGCGCCGCGACGACCTGTTCCGCGACCAGGTCCGAGATCCGGGCACCACGCTCGATTGGCGCCAAGCCGACCAGCGCGGCAAGGTCGTCTTTGGTGAGCGTGACCACAATCATCCGGTCGTGGATGGGATGCGGTACGGCAACAGCCACGGCTCCACCCTCAGGAAAGGTGATCAGCGTTTCGCCGCTGCCTAGGGGGACAAGCCCATCAATCTCGCCCTGCACCAGATATCCGATCTTGGGGGCGATCCGGTTCCAGTCGGCAGCCAGGGTATCATCCTGCCAGATGTCCTCAATCAGCAGAGGTCGCAATACCGGCTCAAGATCGGTTTCGGCGATCAAAGCATAGCGCACTGGACGTAAGTCCCGCTCGCCAAGAAACACCGCGCCCACCGCCACGCCGCTGTCCGGTGCCCCGAAGACAAGACGCATACCGGCACTGGAAAAGGTCAGTCCGGTCATGACCCGGCCCGTTGGTGCAACAATCGCGTTGATCGCCATGCGCAATTCTTCGGCGAAAATCGTTTCATCCTGGGACGACTGCACGAGACTGGCGATCAACCGCTGGTTCAAGATCTTCTCCCGGTTGTCCTGAAAGGTCATCCAGAGGCTGACCCCTGCAGAGAGCACCGCAACCGAGATCAGTGAAAGCTTGATTCGCCGGTCAGCCTCGGTGAGCGTCCCGATCACTGCGGCGAGCAGTGTGAGAAGAATGAGCCCATAACCTACCACTTTCCTTCCTTCTCAACTCATCGGGAACGAGAAATGCGGCGCGCGCCCCTCGGTCATCCCTACCGCCGCTTCCGCCGCACCCCGCCGCGTTGGCCCGGGCGCCCGGCGGTGGAGCGGCCGGTCTTGCCGACCGCCTCCTCGACCGCCTGATCCACCGCCGATTGCCGCGCCAGAGGATCGTCGGAGATCGCCAGATCGACGGCCTCCAGCCGCTTGATCTCGTCGCGCAGGCGGGCGGCTTCCTCGAACTCCAGGTTCTCGGCCGCCTTCCTCATCTCGGTCCGCAGCCCGTCCAGATGCGCTTCAAGGTTGGCGCCATGCAGCGGCTTGTCAACCTTCGCGGTCACCCGTGCCTGATCGGTATCGCCGTGGTAGAGACCAGCGAGGATATCCTCGACATTCTTCTTCACCGTCGCCGGGGTGATGTCGTGTTCCTCGTTATAGGCGATCTGCTTGGCACGGCGGCGCTCGGTCTCGGCCAGGGCGCGTTCCATGCTGCCGGTGATCCGGTCGGCATACATGATCACCCGGCCTTCGGCGTTCCGCGCCGCCCGGCCGATGGTCTGGATCAGCGAGGTTTCCGACCGCAGGAAGCCCTCCTTATCGGCATCCAGAATCGCCACCAGCCCGCATTCGGGGATATCGAGCCCCTCGCGCAGCAGGTTGATCCCCACCAGCACATCGAAGACCCCGAGCCGCAGGTCGCGCAGGATCTCGATCCGCTCGATGGTGTCGATATCCGAATGCATGTAGCGGATCTTGATCCCCTGCTCATGCATGTATTCGGTCAGATCCTCGGCCATCCGCTTGGTCAGCGTGGTCACCAGCGTGCGGAAGCCGGCGGCGGTGACCCGGCGCACCTCGTCCAGCAGATCGTCGACCTGCATCTCCACCGGCCGGATCTCGACCAGCGGATCGAGAAGCCCGGTGGGCCGGATCACCTGTTCGGTGAAGACGCCGCCGGTCTGCTCCAGCTCCCAGGCCGCCGGGGTGGCGGAGACGAAGACCGACTGCGGCCGCATCGCATCCCATTCCTCGAACTTGAGCGGGCGGTTGTCCATGCAGCTGGGCAGCCGGAAGCCATGTTCGGCAAGCGTGAACTTGCGGCGATAGTCGCCCCGGTACATGCCGCCGATCTGCGGCACGGTGACGTGGCTTTCATCGGCGAAGACGATGGCATTGTCGGGGATGAATTCGAACAGCGTTGGCGGCGGCTCCCCTGGCGCCCGGCCGGTGAGATAGCGGGAGTAGTTCTCGATCCCGTTGCAGACGCCGGTGGCCTCCAGCATCTCCAGATCGAAATTGGTGCGCTGCTCCAGCCGCTGCGCTTCCAGGAGCTTGCCTTCCCCCACCAGCTGATCCAGCCGCTGGCGCAGCTCCTTCTTGATGCCGACCACCGCCTGCTGCATCGTCGGGCGCGGCGTCACGTAATGCGAGTTCGCATAGATGCGGATACGGTCGAATGTGTCGGTCTTCTGCCCGGTGAGCGGGTCGAATTCGGTGATCGCCTCCAGCTCCTCGCCGAAAAAGGACATCCGCCAGGCACGATCCTCAAGGTGGGCGGGCCAGACTTCCAGCACGTCGCCGCGCACCCGGAAGCTGCCGCGCTGAAACCCCTGATCGTTGCGGCGGTACTGCTGCGCCACCAGATCGGCGATCACCGCGCGCTGATCATACTCCTGCCCGGCCTGCAGATCCTGGGTCATCGCGCCATAGGTCTCGACCGACCCGATGCCGTAGATGCAGGAGACCGAGGCAACGATGATCACGTCGTCACGCTCCAGCAGCGCCCGGGTGGCGGCATGGCGCATCCGGTCGATCTGCTCGTTGATCTGGGATTCCTTCTCGATATAGGTGTCCGACCGCGCCACATAGGCCTCGGGCTGATAATAGTCATAGTAGCTGACGAAGTATTCCACCGCGTTGTCGGGGAAGAAGCCCTTGAATTCGCCATAGAGCTGCGCCGCCAGCGTCTTGTTCGGCGCCAGGATGATGGCCGGGCGCTGGGTTTCCTCGATCACCTTGGCCATGGTGAAGGTCTTGCCGGTGCCGGTGGCGCCCAGCAGCACCTGATCGCGGTCACCGGCGGCGACGCCGCCCGACAGTTCCGCGATCGCGGCGGGCTGGTCGCCGGCGGCCTCGAATTCGGTCTGCATCACGAAGCGCTTGCCGCCTTCGAGCTTTTCGCGCGCGCGCACATCCGCCGCGGGGGCGTGCAGCATCGGCATCCGGTCGGGGGTGTTGTTGTACATGGGCGGACTCCTGTCCGTTCCTATCTTGTTCCGTTTCGGCCCGGCTGCAAGACCCCTGACAAAGTTCTTACCGGTTTCTCGGCCACCGCCTCTATGGCGGAGACGCCTCGCCCGTGCGTTCGTCCAGCGACCACAGCGCCGGATCGAGCCGCGCCACCAGATCGGCCAGCAAGGCCTGCGGATAGAGGACCCGCTGCCCGGATTTCAACGCAGAGCGCCCCTGCCCCGGGGTTTCCCCCGGCCGGGCCCGCAGCCGCGGCGATTCGAGCCTTGTGGCGCCCTGCAGGCTGTCGCATATAGGGGCAAGCAAGACAGGACGGAGACGCACATGCGCGCGCGAATCTATCGGCCCGCCAAGAATGCCATGACCTCGGGCATGGCGAAAACTCATGCCTGGGTTCTGGAATACGCCCCGGCCTCGGCCCGCGACGTCGACCCGCTGATGGGCTGGACCTCGTCCAGCGACATGGACAGCCAGGTGCACCTGCGGTTCGAAACCAAGGAGGCCGCGCTGGCCTATGCCGCCGCCCAGGGGATCGACGCCCAGGTGATCGAGCCGCATGAGCGCAAGCCCAACATCCGCGCCCGTGGCTATGGCGAGAATTTCGCCACCGACCGCCGCGCCCCCTGGACCCACTGATCGGCATCGCAGACCGGAGCGGCGCCGCACCCCCGCGCCCTCCCCGGCAGGATTGCCCCGCCACAGCGCCACGGGCCCAGGCCCGGAGCGCGCGAACGGCCTGAGCCATCCCAGGTCCAGAGCCTGACAGGGCGACCATCCGGTCGCCCCTTTCATTTCCAGCGCCACCCCGGAGGCCCCGATGACCATCACGCATCTCGTCACCCATTCCGGCGGCTTTCATGCCGACGAGCTGCTGTCGTCCGTCATCCTGACCCGGCTCTATCCCGAGGCCGAGCTGATCCGCACGCGAGAGGCCGCCTGGATCACCCCGGGGGCGGGCAAGATCATTTATGACGTCGGCCGCGAATACGATGCGGAAGCGGGGATTTTCGACCATCACCAGCGACCCAACCCGCTGCGCGACGACAATCAGCCCTACAGCTCCTTCGGGCTGATCTGGAAACACTACGGCCATGACTATCTGCGAGCGCTGGCGGTGCCGGAGGCGCATCTGGACGATATCCACCGCAGCTTCGATCAGGGCTTCGTGCTGCCGGTCGACCTGCTGGACAACGGCGCGCTGGAACCCTCGGTCGCCGGCCCGCTGGCCGGGCTGACCCTGCCGGCGCTGCTGGAAACCCTGAAACCCAGCTTCGACACCCGTGGCGCCGAGGCCGACGACCTGGCCTTTGCCGCGGCGCTGCCGGTCGCCCGCGCCTTTGTCGAGGCGGCGATCAACGGCCGCGCCGCCAAGCGCCGGGCCGAGGCCATGGTGATGACGGCGATCGAGGCGGCAGGCAGCGCCCGTGTCCTGGAACTGCCGATGGGCATGCCGTTCCGCGCCGCCGTCGAGAAGGCCGGCGCCGATCACCTGCTGTTCGTCATCCATCCCCGCGACAGCGACTGGGCACTCACCACCATCCGCAAGAGCGGCGACAGTTTCGAAAGTCGCGCCGACCTGCCGGCGGCCTGGGCCGGGCTGACCGATGCCGAGCTGGAGGCCGCCAGCGGGGTGAAGGGTGCGAAATTCTGCCACAACGCGCGGTTCATTGCCGTTGCCAGCAGCCGCGAGGCCGCGCTGCGGATGGCGGATCTGGCCGTGGCCGAAAGCGGCGCCTGAGCCCCGTCCTCCGGCCCGGAGGGCCGACAGAAAGGCGCGCCCTTCCGGCGCAGGGCTACGGCCGGGCGGCCAGCCGCGCCTCGGTCGGGGTCAGGTCGAATTGCCGCCGGAACTGGCGGCTGAACAGCGACTGATCCGAAAAACCGCAGCTATAGGCGATCTCGCCAATGCTCATATAGGTGTGCTTGGGATCCTGCAGCAACTGCAACGCCATCTTCAGGCGGCGCTCCTCGATCACCCGGCGCACGGTCACCCCTTCGCGGGCGAAGACCCGATTCAGATGGCGCAGAGAGATATTCAAACCCGCAGCGATCTGTGACGGCGACAGCGTTGGATCGGAGAGATGATCGGCGATCCAGGCCTGCGCCGCGAAGAAATGCGGCCGCATCCGCCGCCCCTGCACCGGATCGGACCGGCCGAACAGCGCCGCCACCAGCCCCAGCCCGTGGATCGCCTGATAGGGCACCGAGCCCGTCCCGTCGAGCGAGGCCAGCCCCTGTTCGAACAGCCAGCGCAGGCTCTTGTTGCCCAGCTGCGCCTGGGTCGCCCGCTCCAGCCCGACGATCTCGCGCCCGCAGAGGTCGGTGAACTCCGTCACCGGCAAGGTCATCACCATCTGCCGCACCGGCCGTGAATAAGTGCCCAGAAACGGCTGGTCCGAGCGCATGGCCAGGATATCGCCGACCTGCGCAGTCATCCAGACGCCGCCCTGCCCATAGGTCGCCTCCCCCTCCAGAATCATGATCAGCAGGATCAGCTCACAGGGGTCCTCGGCGACGTCGCGGGCGGTGCGCTCCACCACATGGGCGGTCGCGCGCATATCGGCGAACCGGACCGAACCGGTCTCGAAGTTGCGCAGCGAGCCATGCAGCGTATCGGCGTTCACCGAGTGGCAATGCACCTGAAACACATGCTCCTGCGCGTAATGCTCCCACAGGCGGACCTGCACGCTGGGTTCCAGCGCACTGGTGTCGAAGCTGGACACATGCGGCGCGCGCGCCTTCTGCGGGTCGGGGCGGGAGGTCATTCAGGCAACGGAAATCTGGGCAAACACGAAAATCAGCTGCCCTGTTAATCCTCCGGTGACGCCGGTTCAATTCCGGCGGCGGCGCTTTCTTGCACAGGACTTGTGCAGTCCGAGAACGCCATGTCCCGCGCAGTCACAGCTTTCGTCCCCCTGCGACAAGACGCCCCGGGCGCGGCGATCTATCTACGAGGTCACGAATTTTCCGATGAACGCTGCCCGTTGCGCGGCCCGGATCGGCACGCCGCCCGTGTGCCGCCAGGGCCCGCCCGAAGGCCGGAGCAAGACACCATGCCATCCTCACAGCCCGCCCCCCTCCGCCGCACGCTGATCGCGGGCGCCGTCCTCGTCCTCGCCGGCGGCGCCGCCGTCGGCGCTTATATGTTCAGCCCGGTAGAGCGCACCGCGGCGGAAACGCCGATGCCCGCCCTCGGCCAGCATCTGGAAAGCCAGATCGCCCGCGGCGAATATGTCGCCCGCGCCGCCGACTGCGCCCCCTGCCACACCAAACCCGGCGGCGCCCCCTTTGCCGGCGGGCTGGAAATGCAGACCCCGTTCGGCACCATGGCCAGCGCCAATATCACCCCCGATCCGCAGACCGGCATCGGCGGCTGGACCCGCGACGCCTTCGCCCGCGCCGTGCGCGAAGGGGTGACGGCGCATCCGGGCAATCTCTATCCGACCATGACCTTCACCTCCTATGCGAAGATGTCGGATGCCGATATCGACGCGCTCTACGCCTATATCATGTCGCTGCCGCCAGTGCGGCAGGCCAAGCCCGATCTGCAGCTGGACTTCCCGTTCAACCAGCGCTTCCTGCTCAGCGGCTGGCGCAAGCTGTTCTTCGATAACAGCGAATTCACCCCGGATCCGGCGCTGAGCGACGAGGTCAACCTGGGCGCCTATCTGATCGAGGGACCGGCGCATTGCGCCGAATGCCACACGCCGCGCAACGCCCTGGGCGCGATGCGCAAGGACATGGCCTTTGCCGGGGCGCAGATCGATGGGTTCTGGGCGCCCAACCTGACCCCCGACGCCGAGACCGGGCTGGGCGACTGGTCGGAAGACGAGATCTTCGCCTATCTCTCCGGCCAGACCACCGCCCATGGCGGGCCGTTCGGGCCGATGTACGACGTGGTGGCCGAGGGCACCTCGCATCTGACCGAGACCGACCTGCGCGCCATGGCCGCCTACCTGCACCAGCTGCCGCCGATCCGGCATGCCACCGGCGAAGCGCTGGATCATGCCGCGGCCACCGCCTCGGTCGAGCGGGGCCGGGTCGCCTATCGCGCCAACTGCGCCGCCTGCCACCGGCTCGACGGCGAAGGTGTTCCGGATTTCGCCCCCGCGCTGGCCAACCACCACGCCGTCGGCGCCGCCGCCGACAACGTGATCATGCCGGTGCTGACCGGCCTGTCGGACAAGGAGGGCCGCATCGCCATGCCCGCCTTCCTGCTCGACGATCGCTCCATCGCCGATATCGCCAACTACGTGCGCAACGCGATGAACGAAACGCAAAGCGCCACCGCCACGCCCGAACAGGTCGCGGCCGCGCGCGCCACCCTTCACTGAGACCGCGGAGATATCCATGCGATTTTCCCTTCCCACCACCCGCCGCGCCCTGGCCCTCGGGCTGAGCCTGTGCCTGACGGCGGGCACCGCCGCCGCCGACGAGCTGACCGTCGACCCGGCCGCCGCAGCCCAGACGCGCGGCGACCGCTCCGGCGCCCGGCTGGCGCAAAACACCTGCCTGCAATGCCATGGTATGGGGGTCGGCCCCGATCTGCGGCTGCAGAAGCTGGATTACGAGACCCTGCATCACGTCACCCGTCACGGGCTGAACGCCATGCCCGCCTTCCGCGAAAGCGAGATCTCGGATGACGAGCTGCGCGCGGTCGCCGCCTATATCGCGTCGCTGCGGGTCGCCCCCGGCGCGACGCCCGGTGTCGTCCCCGGCTCCATCGCCGAGCGGGAGGGCCATTGATGCAACGACCCGCATTCACCCGGCGGGGATTTCTCGCCTCCGGCCTGGCCGGGCTGTCGCTGCCGGCGCTGACGCAGGGGGCGACCGCCCTCGCTGCCCCGGGGATCCCCCCGGTGCAGCCCCTGGAGCAGCCCCCGGTGCAGGTGATCCTCGCCCTGCCGCAAAGCGACGCGCTGGACCGCGCGCTGACCGCTGCCGAGCTGAGCGTCCGGCACAGCGATACCGGCGCCTTCCTGACCGACCCGGCGCGCCTGCGGGCGCTGGCCGGACAGCGGGTGCTGCTGATCGGGCGCGACGCCGATCTGGTGCTGTTCGATCTGGCGCTTGGCGATCACGCGCCCGGCGCGACGGTGATCCATCGTGCCAACCACCGGCTGCCGCAGGGCCATCTGCCGCTCCCCGCCTCCGGCTGGCAGGCGCACGACCTGTCCCAGGTTCTGGCGCAGGGCCTGAACCGGCCGCATTCCCCCCTGACGTGGACCGGCGCCCCGCGCGCCTTCTCCACCCTGATTGCCGATCTCTGAGGGAGACCCTCCATGGCTACTGAAGACCTGACTTTCCTGCCCCCCGGCGTCTCGCACAGCGATTTCGCCGCCGCCCTGAGCGAGTGGCGCGCCATCGTCGGCGACGATTATGTGATGGCCGATATCGACCGGCTGGCCCCCTATGCCAAGGTGATGCTGCCCGAACCCGATGCCCGCCACCGCCCCGCCGGCGCCGTCGCCCCCGCCTCGACCGAAGAGGTCCAGGCCGTGGTCAAGGTGGCCGAGAAATACCGTGTTCCGCTGTGGATGATCTCCACCGGCAAGAACCTCGGTTATGGCGATGCAGCACCCGCGACCCCGGGTCAGGTGGTGCTGGATCTGAAGCGGATGAACCGGATCATCGAGGTTGACGAGACGCTGGGCTATGCGCTGGTGGAGCCGGGCGTGACCTATATGCAGCTCAAGGAATTCCTTGAGGCCAACAACATCCCGCTGTGGATTTCCTTCCCCTCCTCCGGGCCCGTCGCGGGTCCGATGGGCAACACGCTCGACCGCGGCGTGGGCTATAACCGCTATGGCCAGCATTTCGAGAATTTCTGCGGGCTGGAAGTGGTTCTGGCCGACGGCTCACTGGTGCGCACCGGCATGGGTGGGGTCGAGAACAGCCGCGAATGGAACGTCTACCGCTGGGGCTTCGGTCCCTGGGTCGACGGGATTTTCAGCCAGTCGAACTTCGGCGTCGTGACCAAGATCGGCATCTGGCTGATGCCGAAGCCGCCGATGAGCCTGGGCTTTCTCTGCGGCTGGAACGAGGACGACGGCATGGCCGCCGGCATCGACGCGGTGCGCCACCTGAACCTGAACAAGGTGATCGAGAACGGCGTTCTGGGCCACACGATGTATCACATCGCCCAGACCTATCGCCGTGACGAGATCTATACCGGCCCCGGCGCCATCCCGCGCGAGCGGGTACGGGAGATCTGCAACGACATGGGCCTGGGCATCTGGGGCCATATCTCGACGCTCTATGGCACCGAGGAACAGATCGAGGTCAACCTGAAGATCGCGCGCGAGGCCTTTGCCTCCACCGGCGGCCAGTTCATGACCGAGCGCGATCCCGGAATCGAGGCGACGCCGTTCCACCACTGGAACCTGAACATGACCAACCAGCCGACGCTGACCGAGTTCACCATCTACAACTACAAGGGCGGCGGCGGCTCCTCCTGGCTGGCCCCGGTGGTGCGCTGCGAGGGCTCCGAGGCGCTCAAGCAGTTCAACCTGATGCACGGCGTTCTGGACGAATACGGCTTCGACTATATCGGTGGTTTCCTGATCGGCGGCCGTCATGCCGAACAGCTCACCGACATCCTCTACGACCGCAACGATGCCGAGGAAATGGACCGGGCGCGACGCTGCTATCTCGCCCTGATCGACGCGCTGCATGGCGCGGGCTACGGGATTTACCGCACCTCGACCTCCTTCATGAACGAGGTGGCGGAGACCTACGGTCCGGGGCAGCGCGACCTGAACCGCCGGATCAAGCGGGCGCTGGACCCGAACGGCATTCTCGCCCCGGGGAAATCCGGCATCACGATCTGAGCTGACATCGACGACGGGGCGCGCCACGGCGCCACCCCGTCTTTCCGCACGGAAGGAGACTGAAAATGAGCGACGCTTATCTGGATTTCGACGGCAAAGTGGTTCTAATCACCGGTGCCGCGACGGGGATCGGTCGCGCCACCGCGCTGGCCTTCGCCGAGCGCGGCGCCCGGCTGGTGATCGGCGATATGGCCGAAGCCGCCGAAGACACCGCCCAGGCTTGCCGCGATCTCGGGGCCGAGGCCCTGTTCCAACGCACCAACGTGGCCGAGGGCGCTCAGGTCCAGGCGCTGGTCGCAGAAGCCGAAAGCCGCTTTGGCCGGCTCGACGTGGCGTTCAACAACGCCGGCATCCTGCCCACTACGACACCGCTGGCCGAGGTGACCGAAGAGGAATTCGACCGCATCATCGCCGTCGACCTGCGCGGCGTCTTCCTGTCGATGAAATATGAAATCCAGGCCATGCTGCGCGCCGGCGGCGGCGCCATCGTCAACACCTCCTCGGTGGCCGGCGTGGTGGCGGATCCGGACATGGCGCCCTATGCGGCGGCCAAGCACGGGGTGGCGGGGCTGACCCGCGCGGCCGCGCTCGACTATGCGACGCAGAACATCCGCGTCAACGCCGTGGCCCCGGGTCTGATCGCGACGCCGATGACCCAGCGCTGGCTGGACGATCCCGAGATCTCCCAGGCGCTGATGGCCAACAGCCCGATGAAACGCCCGGCCCAGCCCGAAGAGATCGCCGCCGCCGTGCTGTTCCTCGCCTCCCCCGGCGCGTCCTTCGTCAATGGCACCGTCTTCGTGGCGGATGGCGGCCAGACCGCGCATTGATCCGCCTGCGCCCCGCCGGGGCCGGCACCACCGATCCCGAAGGGCCCGCACGCGCGGGCCCTTTTCTCTGCGCCCGGCCTACCGTAGCCCGGGCCCGGCCTCGGAAGCTTGTCCCGCCACCGCAAAGCCCCTAGCCTCGGGGGGCGGCACGGTCGGGCTCTCCGCCCGGAGACCCGCCCGAAGGAGACCGCCAAAGCGATGCCGCAGCCCCTGCCCGCTGACCCCGCCGCTTTCAGCATTCGCCGCGACCGGCCCGACAGCCCCGCCGGACAGCGGCTGATCGCCCGGCATCTGGCCGAGATGCAGGCCCATACCCCACCCGACAGCGTCCATGTTCTGGACGCCCGCGCGCTTGCCGCCGGGGACATCAGCTTTTTCCTGCTCTGGCAAGGGGGGACGCCGCTGGCGATGGGGGCGCTGAAACGCACCGGCCCGCAGGAGGGGGAGCTGAAATCGATGCATGTCATCGCCGAGGCCCGTGGCCGCGGCACCGGCGGCGCGCTGCTGCGTCACCTGATCGACTGCGCCCGGGCACAGGGAATGCGGCGGCTGAACCTCGAGACCGACAGCGGCCCCGATTTCGCCGCCGCCCGCAGCCTCTACCGGCGGCACGGGTTTTCCGACTGCGGCCCCTTCGGCTGCTACGGCCCCGACCCGCACAGCACCTTCATGACCCGCAGCCTCTGAGCCAACCGAAGGTTTCCCTTGAACCTCACCGCCAAAGCCCGCAAAAGTCGGCGCAAGCGGTCCCATAGCTCAACTGGATAGAGCAGCTGACTTCTAATCAGCAGGTTGAGGGTTCGAGTCCTTCTGGGATCGCCAGCTTGCCCCATCCATGGCATTCACCCCTTTATAATCAAAGGCTTTCGGAAGCGTGTCCCGGTCCTGAGCTTCTGTGTCCCGTGTCATGCGCCTTCCACCAGCAGCTTCACCATGCGCCTGCGGTCAGCTTCCCGGGTGTACCGTTCGACTTCCGAGAGACTCATATGACCAGCCATAGCGGCGATCTGGTGTGTGCTTTTGCCCTGTTCGGCCCAATAGACGCAGAATGCCTTGCGCAATCCGTGCAGCCTCGCAGTAATCCCCGCAGCCTGTGCCGCTTCTCCGAAAAGGTTCCCGAGACCGGCAGGCTTGAAGGGCTTGCCCCAAGTCGTCAGCAGGAACGTGGGGGAGATATCCGGCGTCCGGCCAATCACTTCCTTCAGCTCCGCCGTGAGCGGAACGTCCGCAGGAACTCCGGTTTTCTGACGGCGGAAGCTGAGTAGCCCGTCGCTGATATCCTTCCGTCCGATCCGAACCAGATCAGCCCGCGCGGCACCCGTGTAGAGGGCAAGGTCGAAAACCAGACGCTCGGTCGTGCCAATGGGCCAGCGTTTCTGGAACCGCTCGATCTCATCCGCGCTTGCAGTCGGGAAGCCGTCCGAGGTCGGACGCTCAACCTTTACACTCCGCGTCGGATCGGTTGCGATGAACTTCAGCTTGTGGGCGTGAGCAAAGACCGGCTTGAGCGCCTTCAACTCATTCACCGCGGCGAAACCGCCTTTGGCATAAAGCGCCTGCTCGATATCATCGGCAGAAATGCTCGACAGCGGACGTGCGCCCTGCGCCTTCACATAGCGGCGCAGGATCGCATCACGGTTCTTTTGGGTCGCAGGTGCCAACTTCTCCCATGCCGGCGAGGCCTTCAGCAGATCGACCGCCCAAGCGAACGTCCCAGCTTTCGTCGTCACGGTCCCAGGCGGGCGATGTTCCCATCGGGCATGCTCTGCGCAGTACGCGGCGAACACACGCGGGTCGGTGGGATGCAGGCCATGGACCCCGAGGGAGATTTCCTTGTCACCCCGACGGTAGGTATGGAACCAGCGGCCCCGGCGCAGTTTGGAACGAAGGTAGGGCGGTTTCTTCATGACTACTCCGCCGAGAACGGTTTGCCGTTCCAGCCCTCATCTTTGGGCGCGGCCTTGTCCTGATAATCGAACGTCACCCCATCCGGCCCAACGCGGGCGATCCGAGCATCAGGATACATGGAGGAAACGATTTTGAGCGCCTCCTGAATTTGGCGCTCGGTCGGCATGGCAGGCGCTGGAGTACGGGACATAGCTTAGTTGACCTCCCCATTTTGCGTAGCGTTCATTGCGACGGCCAACTCTAACATCGAACTGCCCGGCACCCGGCGAACCGTCCCGATACCCATGTTCCGCTCTTCGGACAGGATACGGTTGGTCGCTTCGGCATCTCCATCGAACAACGCCCGTCCGTTGAAGAACTCCATGACGGCCTGTTCTTCGTTGTGGCGAACCTCAAGGCTGCTCAGTTCCGAAATGATCGTGCCTTGCATCGAAAAGTACTCAGTCAGCACGTCTTCGAGGGTTTCAGCCTGTTCACCATCTTTCGCGAAGGACGGAACCATCCCCTCGCTATAGCTGTGGTTGACGGTCAGAGCGCAGAACTTCTTGGTGGCCTCGACGACATGCACAACCTTCGAACTCGCTAGCAGTGCAATCGTTAGACGGGCCGCATCTCGGGGCGTCATGTCGGGGGCATTCACCCCGCGCGCGCCCGTGGACATGAGCCCTGCGGCCTTCAGGAGCCGCAATGTCTCCGGAAGGGTGGTCCCTTCGGTGCGGTAGCACTCTTGGACTTTGATGTTGAACGCTTTGGGTCTCATATTCCTGCTGTAGGGCGCCCCAGCCTCTCGGTCAACTCTAAATATAATTTTTATGCATAGAGAAGCGTTCCCAGACATAGTCTGCACCCTACCTAACCCAGACAAGGAGCTCTGCGTCCCCCGTGCCGCCGACCAGATCCCAGTGATCCGCTTGGCGTCGTCCATCTTGCCTCCTCTTGCACTGACCGGGGTTCCGGCGGGGCCATCGGATCAGACGATGGACCATAGAGCATGCGCCTGCGCCACAATCCCTTCCAAGCTGGAGGGGATCATGGCTGCGATCTTCGCCTGGGCGTCGTACCCGCGAGCTTCGGCGGCCTAGTACTCGGGGCTGTCCGCGTCACGGCTTCCGGGCATGTCGGCGAGACGACCCAGCTCGCGCGATGCTGTGCACCATTCAATGTAGAAAGGCATGATAGGATCGTATCCCTCCGGCGGAGATTGCAGTTACCCATAAGTGTCTGGCGGCGGCGTTGCGATGCGGGCTCCTTCGATGAGGTCGGCGAGGCGGGAGAAGCCGCGCCATATGACGGTTGGTGACGCCCGCAGCTTCGCCCGGGCCGCGGCGCGCGAGGGTGCCTGGGTGATCTTCGAGGCCAGCGGCGGCTATGACCGGGTGCTGCGCGATGGCCTTGAGGCTGCCCAGGCCAGCTTCAGCCGCGTCAATCCTCGTCAGGCACACGATTTTGCGCGAGCCATGGGCGTTATCGGCAAGACCGACCGTGTCGACGCCCGGATGCTCGCGACCTTCGGTCAGAGGTTGCAGCCACCGCAAACCCCTCCCGTTTCCCCGACGCGACAGGTGCTTCTCGCGCAGATTACCCGGCGCCGTCAGTTGGTTGAGATGCGAAAGCAGGAGATCACCAGACTTCAGCAGACGACAGACCGCGATTCCCGGTCCGACATCAAGAGCTTGATCCTGCTCCTCGAGCGGCGGATCGAGAAGGTAGAGACAAGGATCGCGGAGATCATTCGCTCTTCGCCCGAACTGGCTGAAACCGATCGCCGGCTACAGTCGGTGCCTGGTGTGGGCACAATCGTCGCTGCCACGATCATGGCCGAGCTGCCGGAAATCGGCACAACCGATCGCCGGAAAATTGCGGCTCTCGCCGGCCTTGCGCCCATTGCCCGAGATAGCGGCCAGCGCAACGGAAGACGGGTCATCGGTGGCGGAAGGGCAACCGTCAGAACCGTCCTCTATCTCGCCGCCCTGCATGCCTCCCGTCACTCGACGATGTTCAAGGCGTTTCGGCAGAAATTGCAGGCGTCAGGAAAACCGGTGAAAGCCGCTTTGACCGCGACGGCGAGGAAGCTGCTCTGCGTGCTCAACAGCATGGTTGCGGACGGGACCTACTTCCGGGAGATTCAGCCAACCTGAATACAGTTGCCGGCAAACCCGGCGCGGTTCACATCCAGTCGCGTTCAAAGTGCGGCAACCGAACGAGGCTTGCTCAGAACACCTGATGCCAAGAAGACGCCCGCGGCCACGAGAACGACACCAGCGGCCTTGAGCGGAGTGATGGTTTCGCCCAAAAACGCGACGCCACCCAGAAGGGCAAGGATTGGCGTTAGCGCACCGAAGGCCGCAGCTTCAGCGGCGCCGATGATCTGCACCGCATAGCCGAACAGAAACATTGCCAGAATGCCGATGACAAAACTCTGTATCATGATCATGGCCACGATGTCACTTAGGCTAGCCTGCGCGAAGCTTACGTTGCCAGTCGCAAGCAGGAGCGGGGAGATGAGCAAGGAGCCCCAGAACAGTCCAATCACCAACGCGTGTAAGGGGCTGAGGCCGCTTTGGCGGAAAATAACGGAATAGATCGCCCAGAACCCCGATCCGGTCAGAAACATCAGGTGCCCCTTCCAAGCGCCATCATCCGCCCCGGCAAGGATTTGCCAAAGGCCAACAACTATCGCTCCAGCGAAGATCATCGCCAACCCAACCTTATGCCGCGGACCAGGAACTTCTCCAGCCAAGGCATACGCTGCAAGCGCAGTCCAGAAAGGCAGCATGCCCGGCGCCAGCGCTCCTCCGTCCGAGGCGGGAGCATAGGCCAGCCCCTTGGACACAACAAAAGGAAAGATTGCGCTCGCCCCAACCATCAACATCGTCGCGCGAGGGAGAGATTGCCCGCGCGGTATCACGCCCATCCGCCACATGACCGGAACCATCGCCAAAGCGCCAGGAAGAAGCCGCAGGATCAGCAATTCTTCTACCGTAAAGTTGCCCTGCACGGCGACTCGCGTGATCAATATGAATGCTGCCCAAATCATCACGGTGGCGAGCGCTGCCGCCATTCCAAGTGTCCGCGTCTGTGGGAGGCTCATCGGCATGACCTTTCGTAGGGTAACTCCGCGCAGTCTAGAGGTCATTTTCCACGGATGCACCAGTTGAAAGCACGAGCCTCGCCCAGACTTGTTGAAACCCAAATGCATGGTCCCGATCAAGCTGGCGGGCTTGGATGTCCAGACATAGTTCCGTTACGCCCCCTGCTGCGTCTCCTTTGATCATCTCAGAAGAACCAGACTTGAGGAGGGGCGACTTCCTCTTGAAGAGGCTGCATCGCATTCATCTCATAGTGCGGACGACTCCTCCAAGCGGCCGTCATTACGCAGGTGCCAAGTCATTTTCCGGAAATCGAAGAACGGACTTGCCCGGATCCTACGGAACCATTTTGCCTGACGATAGCCAATTTTTCTCACAAGGCCATTCGGAATCATCACCGAGGCGTTGGCGTGACCGACACCGCCCCCGGCGGATCACTCCACCGGGATCAGCGTCTGATCGAGCCGTGGCGCGGCCGGCAACGCCAGTAGCATTAGCGCCCCGATCAGCACAAACTCCACCTGTGCCATGACCTCGTAGTTTACCAGTGCCGCCAGAAAACCAGCTCCCACAACCGCCACCGCGGCGCAGGTAATTGCGGCATAGAGTGAGGCCAGCCGCCCCTGCCGAGCCGGCGCAGTGCCTCGAGTGATTAGAACCAGCGACAGCCGGTAGCTCATGCCCCCGGTATAGCCGAGAAGCGCAAATCCCGGTAGCGCAAGGCCCCCTGCTCCGAGCTGCACCGAAGCTACAATCAGCGCCAGCCCCACCGCCCCCTAGAGCATCCCGTGTGAGCGCCGCAGTCGCGGCGCCAACCAAGGGTTGCCGATCTGCCCGGCCCAAGCTCGTGACAAGCATCACCGGCACGCCCCAGGCCTGCGCTAGGTGCAGACTCGCATGCGCAAAGAGGGTTGGCGCGAGCACGATGGCCGACGACAAGCCGACCCAAGCCAGCCCCCCCGTCGCAAGGGGCATAAGGTTCAGTCTCAAGATACCGCAGACACCGGCGATCTCGCCACTGGGGCGTACATCGCTGGCGTTCTGTGCCCGACGGCACCAGAGAACCCAAGTGAGAGGGAACGCAAGTAGAGCGCACAGAAACGCATGCAGAAGGAAAGTCAGATGCGCCGCTTCGGAGGCAAAGCCCTGCAACATCAACTGCGAGCCCACCGTCCCGATGATCGCCCCGGCGAGGTTGCCCGTCGCCGAAACTCCGCGCCCGCGGTCACCGAGCACTGCCGTGACGAGCGCAGCAGAGGCGCCGGTTCCGCAGCCGCCGGACAGACCGGCGAGGAAGCGGCCGGAAAGGATGCCGACGGAGGTCCCGGTCGAGAGCAGCATGTCACCGACGATTACCAGCATGAGCGCCGCGAGCAGCATGGCGGCAGGCAGGCCCGCGGGGCCGCGTCCATCTCGCCCGGGACGGGCTGCCCAGACCAGCGTCACGATCAGCGCCCCGACGTAGACCGTGAAAGTGAGCGTCAACTCCAGAGGGGAGAAGCCGAGCACGGCGTTGTAGACCGGCAGCAACGGAGTCGTCGCATTCGTGCCCGCCAACAATAGGCTAAAGGACATGGCCGCGAGGATGCCCTGCAGGAGAGCCAGTTTCCGGCCTAGTTTCAGTTCCAAATTCCGGCTCGCGGTCTGGCTTGTAGGCCTCGCCCGAGGGGATGTCCTGCGGGTACATGCCACGGATGTCGCGGGTCATTTCAGCGCTGCCTCATGGCGGCAAGGAGTTTAGCAAAGAGCGACAGGCAGCGGCAGGTCATGAGCGATCCTTCGGAATCAGTCGGCACCGTCCACCGCATGGCATAGTCATGCGGCGAGGCGAAGTATGACCAAGCCCTAGAACGCGGCTACTTGACCGTTCGTCCGAAGCGGAGCCAAAGTATTCAGCGAATCTGACCTGCTATCACAGATACCAGCTAGGACCATCTCCATCACACCATCGGAAGCTCCTTTATCGACACGACCTAGGTTGTGAAATTGTCCGCGGGCAATCTGGGCAAGGGCGCACTCCGAGTGGAGCAGCTGCGCCAATTGTCCGCGGGCAATAGCCATACAAGCAACGTTTTCGATCACTGCATCTTCGCTCCGACGTCGAGCCTAGCCGTGACGCCCCCTATCACCAATTTATCCCATGGTGCTTCCTTCTACTCCTATGAATAAGATCACAACTTCAAACCTTGGGATCAAACATCAGGGTGTCAATATTCGACGACGGCGCGGATGGATTTGCCCTGATGCATGAGATCGAAGCCGTGGTTGATCTCCTCGAGGCTCAGCTTGTGGGTGATCATCGGGTCGATCTCGATCTTGCCATCCATGTACCAGTCGACGAATTTCGTCACATCGGTCCGCCCCTTGGCGCCACCGAAGGCGGTGCCCTTCCAGACCCGGCCGGTGACCAGCTGGAACGGACGGGTGGAGATCTCCGCCCCCGAGGGCGCCACGCCGATCACCACGCTG
>NZ_JASNJD010000019.1 GCF_030164425.1 Pseudodonghicola flavimaris
GGAAGTTAAGTGCCGTCGCGCCAATGGTACTGCGTCTCAAGACGTGGGAGAGTAGGTCACCGCCAAACCTAATAAGCGCTCTTGTATCTCTATATACGATAAAATTTACCCAAACATAAAAGCAATCTCAGTTCTTAATCGCGTCGCTTCGGTCCGATGCGCAGAACGCTTCCCTGGCTGACAGCTCGAAACCCTCGCGCTATACCTCACACACACATCGTGAGACCAAAGCCATGAGCCTGATCGACATTCGCAAACGCGCCCTGCAGACCGAGACCATCTATCGCGAAATCGGCCCGGCGCCGTCGGCACCGGTGCGGATGGCTGCCGCCCTCGCGGTGATCGCCAACCCCTATGCCGGCCGCTATGAACCCGATCTGATGCCCTTCATGGCGGAATTGCGCAGCCTCGGCACCGCGCTTGCCACCGAACTGGTGGAGACGTTGGGCGGGGCCGAACACATCGAAGTCTATGGCAAGGCGGCCATCGTCGGGCTCAATGGCGAGATGGAGCATGGCGCGCTCTGGCACGAAGCCGGCGGCTGGGCGATGCGCGAGGTATTGGGCGCTCCCAAGGCGATCGTGCCCTCGAACAAGGCCGTCGCCGTTGCCGGGTATCGGCTGATGGTACCGGTCCACAACATCCACGCCGCCTATGTCCGCAGCCACTTCAGCAGCATGGAGATCGGCCTGCAGGACGCGCCCCGGCCAGATGAAATTCTCTATGCGCTGATCATGGGCACCGGCGGGCGGATCAACCCCCGCGCCGGCGGATTGCGCAAACAGGATATTCAGGGCGAGGACGGCCAGCGCTGAGGTCATCGGCTTTTGCCCCGGGCGACCAGCCTGTGCTAGACCAAGGCCGGAAACCGGCAGAGGAGGCCCCGGCGCATGACCCAGGAAATCGAATGTTATCGTGGGGTTGTCCACCCCTGGCTATGCGACGCCATGGGCCATATGACCACCCGCCACTATACCGCGATGTTCGATGACGGGTCCTATCACCTGCTGGCGGAACTGGGATTCGGGCCGGAGATGCTGGCCCGTCGTCAGGGCTTTGCCGATGTGAATCTGAACATGACCATGCAGGCGGAACTGGCGGCCGGGGATCTGACGGTGGTCTCCGGTCGGGTGATCCGCATCGGCGGCAAATCCATGGTCCTCGGCTACAGCATGCGCAACCGGACGACCGGCGATCTGGCGGCGGAGCTGATCGCGACGACGGTGCAGTTCGATCTGGAGGCGCGCCGCGCCATCGAGGTTCTGCCGGTCATCCGCGACACGGCCCGCCGGCTGTTTCCCGAGGCCGAGATCGCCCCGGGATCGGCGGCGTGACCGCAGGCCGGATGTGACGCCGGTGCCGCAGAGCCCTGTTGCCGCGCAGCCGCGGGCGGAAGGCCAGCTGACCCTCTCTGCCAAGCGGCAGGGGGCGAACAGTGTGCTTGATCGCTATCGGCCGAGTGGTGCGATGAAGGCGATGTTCCCGCGCCGCCCCGGGCCGTTGCAGGCCATCGCCATCAACAGCGCCGGAGGTATCACCGGCGGCGATCGCCTGGCCATCGCGGCAGAGGCGGGGCCGGGCGCGCATCTGATCCTGACCACCCAGGCGGCGGAGCGCGCCTATCGCGCCGCCAGCGGCTGGGGCCGGTTCGACACGGAGCTGCGGGCGCGGGCCGGATCGACCCTGTTCTGGCTGCCGCAGGAGCTGATCCTCTATCAGGGCGCGGCGCTGTCCCGCAGCCTGACCATCGCGCTGGAGGCAGACGCCCGCCTGTTGATGGTGGAGCCGGTGATCTTCGGTCGCACCGCGATGGGGGAGCGGCTGACCGAGGCGGCCTTTCGCGACCGGATCGCCATCGACCGCGACGGCAAGCCGCTCTATCGCGATGGGCTGCGGCTTGAGGGCGATCTCTCTGCCCGGCTCGCCCGGGCCGGAATTGGCGGTGGCGGCGGTGCCATGGCTTCGGTTCTCTATGTCGCACCGGATGCGGATGCCCATCTGGCAGCGCTTCGGGCGGAAATGCCCCCCACCGGGGGCGCAACCCTCTTGCGTCAGGGCGTTCTCGCGGTCAGGCTGATCGCCGAGGACGGGTTTCACCTGCGCCGCCATCTTCTGCCGGTCCTGGATCGGTTGAGCCAAGACACACTGCCGACGTCCTGGAGACTGTGACCTATGCAATTGACCCCACGCGAGAAAGACAAGCTGCTGATCGCCATGGCCGCCGAAGTGGCGCGCAAGCGGTTGGCGCGGGGCGTCAAGCTGAACTACCCCGAGGCGATCGCGCTGATCACCGATGCGGTTGTCGAAGGCGCCCGTGACGGCCGCTCCGTCGCCGACATGATGGAGGCCGGCGCCGAGGTGATCACCCGCGACCAATGTATGGAAGGCATCCCCGAGATGATCCACGAGGTTCAGGTCGAGGCCACCTTTCCCGACGGCACCAAGCTGGTGACCGTCCACAACCCCATTCGCTGACCAGCCAGGAGAGCCCAGATGATCCGTCCGCTGAAACACCTGATCCCCGCCCTCGCCCCCGCCCTGCTGATCGCCCAGCCGGCGCTGGCGCATCTCAACCCGGGCGAGCATGGCTCTTTCCTGGCCGGGGCGACGCATCCGATCTCGGGCGCCGATCACGTTCTGGCGATGGTCTGCGTCGGGCTCTGGGCCGCGCTGCTGGGCGGCCGGGCGCTGTGGATGGTGCCGGCGGCCTTTGTCGGGGCCATGAGCGTCGGTTTTCTCACCGCGCTGGGGGGCCTGCCGCTGCCCTTCGTTGAACCGGTGATCCTGGCATCCTCGGTGGTGCTGGGGCTGCTGGTCGCGGTGGCGGCACGGCTGCCGGTTGCCGCCGGCGCGGCTGTTGTCGCGGGTTTCGCGCTGTTCCATGGCCACGCCCACGGGGCGGAGATGGGCGGTGCCCAGGCGATGAACTATCTGGCGGGCTTTGCCGCGGTCACCGCCGCGCTGCATGTCGCCGGGCTGGGCTTCGGCCTGCTGCTGGGCAAGGCCAGCCGCCAGCCGATCCTGCGCGGGACCGGTCTTCTGGTTGCCGCCGCTGGTTCCGCCCTGGCGCTGGCCGGCTGAGGAGGCGCGGCGATGATCCCCGGAGAGCTGTTTCCCGCTGAGGGGGCTCTGACCCTCAATGCCGACCGCGAGGCCATCACCCTTATGGTCGCCAATACCGGCGACCGGCCGGTGCAGGTCGGCAGCCATTACCACTTCGCCGAGACCAACCCGGGGCTGGACTTCGACCGCGAGGCCGCCCGGGGCATGCGTCTGGATATCGCCGCCGGTACCGCCGTGCGGTTCGAACCGGGTCAGCGCCGCGAGGTGCGGCTGATCCCGATGTCCGGAGCCCGGCGCATCTACGGCTTCAATCAGAAGGTGATGGGGGCACTGTGACGGGGAATGTGCCCTTCGCGCCCCTCGCCTTGTCGAACACGCAACAGAGGGTCGCGCCCTCCCAGGGGGGAGGAGCGGGCGTGATCCGGATCGCAGGCGATCCGGGACGTCCTGTTCGTTTCCCCGTCTTTCGCTTCAGCCCAAAGGGGATGTTCTGATGCCCACCCAAATCTCCCGCGCCTCCTATGCCGCCATGTTCGGGCCCACCGTGGGCGACCGGCTGCGGCTGGCAGATACCGATCTGATCATCGAGGTGGAGCGTGACCTGATCGCCGAACGTGCCGGCGCCGCCACCAGCGGTGGCTCGGGTGCCAATGCGCTCTCCTACGGCGAAGAGGTCAAGTTCGGCGGCGGCAAGGTGATCCGCGACGGTATGGGGCAATCCCAGGCCACCCGTGCCGAGGGTGCCGTCGATACCGTCATCACCAATGCGCTGATCGTCGACTGGACCGGCATCTACAAGGCCGATGTCGGTCTCAGGAACGGGCGCATTCACAAGATCGGCAAGGCCGGCAACCCCGACACCCAGCCCGGCGTCGATATCATCGTGGGCCCGGGAACCGAGGCGATCGCGGGGGAGGGCAAGATCCTCACCGCCGGCGGCATGGACAGCCATATCCACTATATCTGCCCGCAGCAGATCGAGGATGCGCTGCACTCCGGCCTGACCACCATGCTGGGCGGCGGCACCGGCCCCGCGCACGGAACGCTTGCCACCACCTGCACCCCCGGCCCCTGGCACCTGGGGCGGATGTTGCAGGCGGCCGATGCCTTCCCGATGAACCTGGCCTTCGCCGGCAAGGGCAACGCGTCCTTGCCCGCGGCGCTGGAGGAACAGGTGCTGGCCGGCGCCTGCTGCCTGAAGCTGCATGAGGATTGGGGCACTACCCCCGGCGCCATCGACTGCTGCCTGGGCGTCGCCGACGACATGGACGTGCAGGTGATGATCCATACCGACACGCTGAATGAATCGGGTTTCGTGGAAAACACCGTCGCCGCCTTCAAGGGCCGCACCATCCATGCCTTCCATACCGAAGGCGCCGGCGGCGGCCACGCCCCCGATATCATCAAGGTCTGCGGTGAGGAGTTCGTGCTGCCGTCGTCGACCAACCCGACCCGGCCCTTCACCCGCAACACCATCGAGGAACACCTCGACATGCTGATGGTCTGCCACCATCTGGACAAGTCGATCCCCGAAGATGTCGCCTTTGCCGAAAGCCGGATCCGGCGGGAAACCATTGCGGCCGAGGATATCCTGCACGACATGGGGGCGTTTTCGATCATCGCCAGCGACAGCCAGGCCATGGGCCGGGTGGGAGAGGTGCTGATCCGCACCTGGCAGACCGCCGACAAGATGAAGAAACAGCGTGGCCGGCTGGCTGAGGAGACCGGCGACAACGACAATTTCAGGGTGCGCCGCTATATCGCCAAATACACCATCAACCCGGCCATCGCCCATGGCATCGCCGGTGAGATCGGCAGTATCGAGGAGGGCAAACGCGCCGATCTGGTGCTCTGGTCGCCGGCCTTCTTCGGAGTGAAACCGGATATGGTGCTGATCGGCGGAACCATCGCCATGGCGCAGATGGGCGATCCCAATGCCTCGATCCCGACGCCGCAGCCGGTCTATTCCCGGCCGATGTTCGGTGCCTATGGCCGCAGCGTCGAAAACTCGGCAGTGATCTTCGTGTCGGAGGCGGCGCAATCCGACGGCATCGCCGCGCGGCTGGGGCTGGCGAAACAGACGGTGGCGGTGAAGAACACCCGCGCCATCGGCAAGAAGGACCTCAAGCTGAACGACGCCACCCCGAAGGTCGAGGTCAATCCGGAGACCTATGAGGTGCGCGCCGACGGGGAACTGCTGACCTGTCAGCCGGCGGAGGAGCTGCCGATGGCACAGCGGTACTTCCTGTTCTGAGGGGGAGCGCAGCTAACCCGAACCCGTTGTTTCCAAGAGACCGAAGCTTCGTACTCGGCCTCTGGTCGGGTGCGGATCGGGGCTGAAGTCCCGGGGGACAGCCATTCGATGGGGGAGGGTGTTTCAACTCCTCCCCCATTCGCCCCTTTGCCTTCCCGACAGGAAGGGGCCAAACTGACAGAAACCGCATGCCGGGGATTGGCCCGCCGTCGCCACGCCGCCCCGGACACTTCCAAGGACGACCCAGATGACCGATCTTCCCCTGGCCCAGAGCTTTCACCGCAAGGGTGAATGGCAGGGCGATGCCGAAACCGTTTCGCTCGATTACGACGGCCGCTTTCTGCGGCGCAAGAAACTGGTAACCGCGGCGGGGCTCGCCTTCGTTGTCGATCTGCCTCAGACCACCTCTCTCGACGATGGCGATGCGCTGATCCTCTCCGACGGTCGGCTGGTGGCGATCCGCGCCGCGGCGGAGGAGGTGCTCTGCATCACCGGCCCGCTGTTGCCGCAGCTCGCCTGGCATATCGGCAACCGGCACACCCCCTGCCAGATCGCCGCCGACCGGTTGGTGATCCAGCGCGACCCGGTGATCCGGCACATGCTGGAGCATCTCGGCGCCACGGTGACCGAGGAAATCGTCCCCTTCACCCCCGAGGGCGGCGCCTATGGCCATGGGCGCACCCACAGCCACGAACATGTGCATACCGCTCATGGCGACCACGCCCATACCCACGCGCATGGGCACAGCCATTCCCACAGCCATGACCATGACCACGGCCACGCGCATGACCACGGCCCTGAACATTCCCTCTGACCCTGCGATGGCGGGGTTCGACGCCGGGCTGCTGACGCTGGCACAATGGATGTCACCGGCCTACCCGCTGGGCAGTTTCGCCTATTCCCACGGGTTGGAAAGTGCGATCCGCGCTGGCTGGATCGCCACGGCCGCCGATCTTCGGGGCTGGCTCGAAGATCTGCTGCAGGACGGCTCCGGCCGTGCCGATGCCAGCTTTCTCTGGGCCGCCTGGCGGGCGGAGACCGAGGCGGCGCTCCTCGCCCTCGATGCCGAGGCGCGGGCCTTTTCCCCGGCGGCGGAGCGGCAGCGGGAAGGCGCGCGGCAGGGGGCGGCCTTTGCCCGCTCCACCGCCGCCGTCTGGGGGATCGCCCTGCCGGAGCTGCTGTTGCCGCTGGCCATCGGTCGGGCGGCACGGCTGATGGGGCTGGACCCGCAGGCCGCCTGCGCGCTCTACCTGCAGTCCTTCACCTCGAACCTGGTGTCGGCGGCGGTGCGGCTGATCCCGCTGGGGCAGACCGAAGGCCAGCAGGTTCTGGCGGCGTTGTCGCCGCTCTGCCCGCGCATCGCGGCCGAGACATCGGCAGGCGATCCGGCGGCGGTTTACTCCAACGCCTTCCTGTCGGATATCGCCGCCATGACCCATGAAACCCTGGAACCGAGGCTTTTCCAATCATGACCCAGATGAACGGCCCCCTGCGTATTGGTATCGGCGGCCCGGTGGGCGCCGGCAAGACCACGCTGACCGCCCGGCTGGCCGAGGCGCTGAAAGATGACTATTCGATCGGCGTGATCACCAATGACATCTACACCCAGGAGGATGCCGAGGCGCTGATGCGGATGCAGATCCTGCCCGGCGACCGCATCATCGGGGTGGAGACCGGCGGCTGCCCGCATACCGCCATCCGCGAGGACGCCAGCATCAACCTAGCGGCCGTGGCCGAGATGCAGGCGCGCCATCCGGAGGTGGAGATCGTGCTGATCGAATCCGGCGGCGACAATCTTTCGGCCACCTTCAGCCCGGAACTGGCGGATGTGACCGTCTATGTCATCGATGTCGCCGCGGGCGAGGAAATCCCGCGCAAGGGCGGGCCGGCGATCACAAAATCCGACCTGCTGGTGATCAACAAGACCGACCTGGCCCCCTATGTCGGCGCTTCGCTCGACGTGATGGACCGCGATGCCGCCCGGGTGCGCAGCGGCCGGCCGTTTCTCTTCACCGCGCTGAAGCAGGCGGAGGGGGTCGACCGGGTGGTCGGGGAGCTGAAGTCCATCGCGGGCCTCTGATCCGGGAGGCCCCGGCCTGCCCCGTCCCGATCTGTCACGGGGTGCCGAGGATCTCCTCGACGATGGCGGAGAAGATGGTGGCGCCGATCGGGATCAGATCGTCGGGAAAATCGAAATCGGGGTTGTGCAGCGCCGGGTGATCCTCGCCGGAGCCGAGCAGGAGAAATCCCAGCACCGCCTCCGCCCCGAAGCGGCCGAAGTCCTCGGAGGCGCGCATCGGCAGCGGCTCGGGGCCATGCGGCCGGCCGATCCGATCCAGCGCCCGGGTGACGATGACGGCGGCCTCGGCATCGGTGCTGGTGGTCAGGAAGACATCCTCATAGCCGATCTCGACCGCCAGCCCATGAGCGGCGGCCTCGGTCGCGACCAGCGTCTCGGCCTCGGTCACCAGCCGGTCCATGCGCGGATCGCTCAGCGCCCGCAGGGTGACGAAGATCTCGGCCTCGCCGGGGGCGATACCGAAGGCGGGTTCGCCCATCCGCGCATGGGTGACGGTGGCCAGGGCGAAATTCCCGCCGGTCTCGGCGCCGCCGGATCCCAGCGCGGTCAGCGCGGGCATCAGCGCCGCCATCGCCGGCATCGGCGACACCCCGCGTTCGGGTTGCGAGGCATGGGCCGTGCGGCCGGTCAGCCGGATCCGCATCCCACGAGAGGCGCAGGCCCCGGGCCCGGCATTCACCGCCACATGGCCCAGTCGCATGCCTGGCATGTTATGGATGGCAAAGGCATAATCCGGACGCAGCGGTTCGAACCCGGGATCGGCCAGCACCCGCGCGGCGCCGGCGCCGTCTTCCTCGGCCGGCTGGAACAGCAGCACGACCGATCCGCGCGGCGGCCGCTGCCGGCCCAGCAGCCGCGCCATCGCCGCGAGCATTGTCATATGGCCGTCGTGTCCGCACAGATGCCCCTTGCCCGGTAGCTCGGAGGCATGCGCCGCGCCGGAGGTCTCCTGGATCGGCAGCGCATCGAGCTCGCAGCGCAGCAGCACCCGCGGCCCGGGCTCCACCCCTTCGTAGAGCGCAGCAACCCCGGTGCCGCCCAGCCCGGTCACCAGACGCTCCGGCCCTGTGGCCGCCAGCATCGTCGCGACCCGGCGGGCGGTCTCCACCTCCTCACCCGACAGCTCGGGATGGCGGTGCAGCGCCCGTCGCCAGGCGGTGAGCTCGTCGATATCGGTATTGCTCAGGCGCGGTGTGGTCATGATCCCTCTCCGGCGGTCGCTGCCGGGGTCAGAGCAGCTTGCGCTCCAGCCCCTTCAGCATGTCGATACAGTGCCCCAGCTGCTCAAGGCTGAGGTATTCATTGGCCTTGTGGGCCTGGGCGATGGACCCGGGCCCGCAGACCACCGCGCTCATCCCGATGGACTGGAACAGGCCGGCCTCGGTGCCGAAGGCGACCAGGTCGGTGTCATTGGCGCCGGTCAGCTCGCGCAGGATGTCACGGGCCTCGTTGGCCTCCGCCGGTTCCAGCCCGGCCACCTCGCCGATGGTTTCCAGATCGATCCGCGCCTGCGGGTGCACCGCGCGCATCGCCGGCAGCAGCACCTCCCGGCAATAGGCGTCGATCTCGCCCCGCACGTAATCGCGGTCGCTGGCGACCACCGGGCGCATCTCCCAATCGACGCTGCATTGCCCGGCGATGACGTTATGGGCGACACCGCCTTCGATCCGGCCCACCTGCAGGGTGCTCCACGGCGGCTCGAACCGGCTGTTCACCGGCACCCGGGTCTTCAGATCGTCGCGCAGCTCCAGCAGCCGGCCGATATAGCGGGCGGCATATTCCACCGCCGAGACGCCACGGTCGGGTTGCGAGCCATGGCCTTCGAGCCCGTGAAACCGCGCGGTGTACTCGCAGCAGCCCTTGTGGCCCTCGATGATCCGCATTTCGGTCGGTTCGCCGATGATCGCCACCGCCGGTCGGACGCCGACGCGGTCGATCTCCGCCACCAGCTGGCGGGCGCCGAGACAGCCGACTTCCTCATCGTAGGTGAAGCAGAAATGCACCGGGCGGCGCAGCGGCAGATCGGCATAGGCCGGCGCCATCGCCACGGCGGCGGCGATGAACCCCTTCATGTCACAGCTGCCCCGGCCATAGAGCCGATTCTCGGCCCGCCGCATCCGGAACGGATCGGACAGCCAGCCGTCTTCCTCCGCCGGCACCACATCGCTGTGGCCCGACAGCACGATCCCGCCATCCGTCTCCGGTCCCAGCGTGGCGAAGAGATTGGCCTTTATCCCGCTGTCGTCGGTCATCAGATGCACCCGCGCACCGCTCTGTTCCAGGCGGTCGGCGAGATAGGCGATGATATCCAGATTGCTGTCGGCAGAGACCGAGGGGAAGGCGATCAGATCGGCCAGGATATCGGCGGCGGTTTGGGTGTCGGGCATTGCGGGGCCTCTCTCGGTGGGGGGAAAGGGCGGGCAGGGCGGCATGGCCTCTCTCTGCGGTCGCAGAAGTCGGGCGATATTGCAAGGGGCGGGGGCCGCGACGGCGCCGCAAAGGCGGGCGTCCGGGCGCAGCCGCCGGGAGGACGACCAGACCGGCGGGGCCTTTGCCCGGCGGCGGGGTTCCCCGGCGGGCCGAAATCTGCACACTGGCGGATATGACGCTGACGCTTGCCGATATCTTCGAGGCCGCGCGCCGCCTGCGCGGGGTGGCCGATAATACGCCGCTGGTGCCGTCGCCGGCGCTCTCCGCCCGGGTCGGGCAGGAGGTGCTGCTGAAGCTGGAGATCGCCCAGCCGATCGGCGCCTTCAAGCTGCGCGGAGCGCTGAACGCGGTGGCGGCGCTGCCGGCGGACTGTCCCGGCGTGACCTGCTGTTCCACCGGCAACCACGGGCGCGGGGTGGCCTGGGCGGCGGCGCAGCGCGGTCTGCGGGCGGTGATCTGCATGTCCGCCCTGGTGCCCGAGGCGAAGGTGGCCGGTATCCGGGCGCTGGGGGCCGAGGTCTTCATTCACGGTCGCAGCCAGGACGAGGCGATGGCCGAAAGCCGGCGGCGCGCCGCGGCGGAGGGGCTGGTGGAGATTTCCCCCTTTGACGATGCACGGGTGATCGCCGGGCAGGGCACCATCGGGCTGGAGCTGATGGCGGCGCGCCCGGATCTGGAGACGATCCTGGTGCCGCTGTCGGGCGGCGGGCTGGCGGCCGGGGTGGCGCTGGCCGCCCGGTCCATCAAGCCGCAGCTCCGGGTGATCGGGGTCAGCATGGCGCGGGGCGCAGCGATGGCGGCCTCTCTGGCGGCGGGCCATCCGGTCGAGGTGACCGAGCAGGCCAGCCTCGCCGACAGTCTCGGCGGCGGCATCGGTCTGGACAACCGGCTGAGCTTTGCGCTCTGCCGCGCTCTGCTCGACGACGTGCTCCTGGTGACGGAGGAGGAGATCCGCGACGCCATGCAGCTGCATTTCTTCGAGGACCGGCTGGTGACCGAGGGCGCCGGCGCGGTCGGGGCCGCGGCGCTGATGTCGGGGCGCCTGCCGCCGTCACAGGGGCCGGTCGCCACCATTCTGACCGGGCGCAATCCGGACATGGCCGGTTTCCTCGCCCTGATGGCAGGGGAAGACATCGCGCTCGGCGATCTGATCATCCGGGGGAAGACCTATGGCACATGATATCCGCATCGTGACGGAGGCGGAGTTGCGCGCCGCGCTCAGTCTCGATCTGACCATGGTGGAGGTGATCGAACGCGCCTTCGCGGCACTGGCCGAAGGTGGTGTGGTGATGCCGCCGATCCTGTCGATGGAGCTGCCGCAGGTGCATGGGGAGGTCGATGTGAAGACCGCGTATCTGCCTGGTTTCGACGGTTTCGCCATCAAGGTCAGCCCGGGGTTCTTTGACAATCCCAAGCTGGGCCTGCCCAGCCTCAATGGGCTGATGATCCTGCTGTCGGCGCAGACCGGTCTGGTCGAGGCGGTATTTCTGGACAACGGCTATCTCACCGATCTGCGCACTGCCGCCGCCGGCGCCGTCGCCGCCCGCCATCTGGCACCGGAGCGGGTGGAGACCGCCGGGGTGATCGGCACCGGGGTGCAGGCGCGGCTGCAGATGCAGGCGGCGCATCTGGTGCGCCCCTTCACCCGCCTGCTGGTGCATGGCCGCGATCCGGCCCGGGCCGAGGCCTGCGCCGCCGATCTGTCCCGGCTGCTGGGCGTTCCGGCGGAGGTGCGGGCAGAGGCCGCCTCGCTGCTGGCTGACAGCCAGCTGGTGGTCACCACCACGCCGGCGCGCAGCCCGGTGGTGATGGCCGACTGGCTGCACCCGGGGCTGCATATCACCGCCATGGGATCGGATCAGCCCGGCAAGAACGAGATCGAACCCAGGGCGCTGATCGCCGCCGATCTCTATGTCTGCGACCGGGTCAGCCAATGCGAGCTGTCGGGGGAACTGGAGGCGGCGGTGTTGCAGGGGCTGTGGACCCGCGGCACGCCGCCGGAGCTGGGCCAGATCGTCGCCGGCCAGCATCCCGGGCGGCAGCGGGTGGAGGAGGTCACCATCGCGGATCTGACCGGAACCGGGGCACAGGACACCGCCATCGCCAGCCATGTGCGCCGGCTTCTGGGGCAGACCGGCACGCTGATCCGGGCCTGAGCGCGGCCCGGGAACCGGCGCTGTTTCGCGCGCCTGCCGGCTCTGCTACCAGCGGAGAGAGGGTTTGGAGAGTGAGACGGGATGAGCGGTCCGGACAAGCGTGATATCGACATTCTCAAGGTGCTGGCCGCAGAGGGGCGCATCACCAAGACCGAATTGGCCGCCCGCGTCGGCCTGTCGCCGACGCCGGCCTGGAACCGGCTGAAAAAGCTGGAAAAGGCGCGGATCATCGAAAGCTATCAGGCGCGGATTAATCTGAAGAGGGTGGCGCCCTCGGTCACTGTTTTCGTCGCCGCCGAACTGGCCGATCACACTGCCGCCAGCTTTCGCGCCTTCGAGGACGCGGTGCAGCAGCACGACCGTATCGTCGCCTGCTGGGCGCTGGGCGGCGGATACGACTACCTGCTGCAGATCGTCGCCCGCGATATCGACGATTACCAGCGGTTCATCGACGATCTGCTGGAGGCCCGGCTGGGGCTGGCGCGCTATTTCACCTATGTGGTGACCAAGCCGGTGAAATCCGGGGGGGTGCCGCCGCTGGAGCTGTTGCTGGGCGATCCCGGCGCCGCCGACTGAGCCGGAGAGGAATCCTCTGTCAGAGCCACCCGGGGCAGAGGATTTTTCTGCATGGGCGGCGGAATTCGGTCCCGATCGCTGCCACGGCTCTGCCATGTTCCGGACATCTCCGCTGCGCAACCCCGCGCGGACCGGCCGGGGGCATCCTGTGTCGGCCCGTGCCGGTGTCCGGTTCTTGCCGACGGGCGCAGCGGATCCACCGCCACAGGAGCCGCCGCGATGCTGAAGAACGATCAACTCGAGACCTGGGATCGGGAGAATTTCTTTCATCCCTCCACCCATCTGGCGCAATTCGCCCGGGGTGAGCTGCCGCAGCGGGTACTGACCGGCGGTTCGGGCTGTCATATCGAGGATCGTGACGGGAACCGGCTGCTCGACGCCTTTGCCGGGCTCTATTGCGTCAACGTCGGCTATGGCCGGAGCGAGATCGCCGAGGCCATCGCCGCCCAGGCGAAGGAGCTGGCCTATTACCACGCCTATGTCGGCCATGGCACGGAGGCCTCGATCACCCTGGCCAAGATGATCCTGGACCGTGCCCCCGACCACATGAGCCGGGTCTATTTCGGCCTTGGCGGTTCGGACGCGAATGAGACCAACATCAAGCTGGTCTGGTATTACAACAACGTGCTGGGCCGTCCGGAGAAGAAAAAGATCATCTCGCGCTGGCGCGGCTATCATGGCTCCGGGCTGATGACCGGATCGCTGACAGGGCTGGAGGGGTTCCAGAAGACCTTCGATCTGCCGCTGGACCGGGTGATCCATACCGATGCGCCCTACTATTTCCGCCGCGCCGACCCGGGCCAGAGCGAGGCGCAGTTCACCGACCAATGCGTCGCCAGTCTTGAGGCGCTGATCGAACGGGAGGGCGCCGATACCATTGCCGCCTTCATCGGCGAACCGGCGCTGGGCACCGGCGGGCTGGTGCCGCCACCCGAAGGCTACTGGCCGGCGATTCAGGCGGTGCTGGACCGGAACGACATCCTGCTGATCGCGGATGAGGTGGTCACCGGTTTCGGCCGGCTCGGCAGCATGTTCGGCTCGGGCCACTATGGCATCCGCCCCGATCTCATCACCATCGCCAAGGGGCTGACCTCGGCCTATGCGCCGCTGTCGGGCTCGATCGTTTCCGACCGCATGTGGAAGGTGCTGGAGCAGGGGACCGACGCCTATGGCCCCATCGGTCACGGCTGGACCTATTCGGCGCATCCCATCGGGGCGGCGGCTGGGGTCGCGAACCTCAGGCTGCTGGACGATCTCGGCCTGGTGCGCAACGCCGGCGAGATGGGCGCCTATCTGAAGGCGGCGCTGACCGAGGCGCTGGGCGATCACCCGCATGTGGGCGATATCCGCGGCGAAGGCCTGCTCTGCGCGGTGGAATTCGTCCGCGACCGCGACAATCGCAGTTTCTTCGACGCGGCGGAGAAGGTCGGCCCGACGGTGGCGGCGCGGCTGCTGGATCAGGGGGTGATCGGCCGGGCCATGCCGCAGGGCGATATTCTGGGCTTTGCCCCGCCGTTCTGCCTGACCCGGGCGGAGGCGGATGAGATCGTCGCCAAGACGGTCCGGGCGGTGGCGGCGGCCGGGCTGTGACCCGGGGCTGATCGGGGCGGGCGGTGCCGGCCGCCCGCCTGCGAAATCAACCTTTGTCGTTTTGCGTAAAATGTCCCAGAATGCCGGGAGTATCTGTTCGGGTGGCATTTTACGGGGGCCGGGAATGAAAACGGGACTTGCACTGATCGTCGTGACACTTGCCCTGGCCGGCTGCGGCCAGCGCTATGCCGAGGCATGGTATCAGCGCAAGGCGCAATGCGCCGGCGGCGACTACACCGCCTGTTCCGAGATCGGCCATCAGGCCCGCGCCGCCATGGGCGGGCCATCGGTGTCGCCAGCGGCCAGCGCCGTACCGATGCCGCTGTCGACCCCGATCATCGACTGAGCTCGGGGCGCCGAGGCGCGGGCTCAGAACATCCCCAGCAGCCGCCACCACAGGTAGTCGAGCGGGATGAAGATCAGGAAGGTCAGCGCCACCAGCGACAGGGTCATCTTCAGCAGTGGCCGGGTGGATTCGCCGGCCAGCCCCATCGCCACGATCAGCGGGCCGATCTGATAGGGAAAGAACACCGTCGAGAAGCCGATCACCTGGGTCATCACCACGGTTTCGAGCGGAAGGCCGGTGGCATTGGACAGATCCTGTGCGATCGGGGTCAGCACCGCCGGCAGCCCGGCCATGGTGGTGAAGACGCCGGTCAGGATCCCGAGGGTGGAGATCGACAGGAAGTTCAGGAAATCCTGCCCCTGCTGCAGCGGCAGCAGCGCGGTGACGTGATGCGCCACGATCGGCCCCAGCCCGGTCGAGGTCACCACCGCTCCCAGCGCCAGCGCCCCGGAGATGAAGAGGATCACGCCGAAATCCACCGCGCCTTTGAACACCTTGGGCGGTACGAAGCCGGTTTGCGGTGTCAGCAGCACCAGAGAGGTGGCCAGCCCGATCCAGGCCGGGTTCAACCCGTGCATCTGGTCGGTGGCCCAGAGCGCCACGGTCACCAACAGGATGCCGAGCAGCGCCAGCTGCCGCCGCGCCGCCCCGGGCCGGTGATCGAAGCCGGGGGCGGGCCGGTCGGTGGTGACTTTGGCCGGGAAATACAGCAGCACCAGCAGCACGATGGCGATGGATTTGACGATGCCCAGCACCGGATAGTGCAGCAGCAGGTAATCGGCATAGCTGAAATGCAGCCCCAGCGTTCGCTCTGCCACCCCGGCCATCACCACATTGGGGATATTCGATGGCAGGATGCCGAAGCTGGGCATATTGGTGCCGAAGGCGATTACCACGGCCACGCCAGTGCGCCCCTTGCTGCCCTTGTCCAGCCCCAGCACATCGGCCAGTGCCATGCCGACCGGCACCAGCACCGCCGCCCGCCCCATCGAAGAGGGCATGAGAAAGCCCATGATGGCGCCGATCAGCATCAGCCCTGCGATCAGCACCGCGTAGCTGTGCGAAAGATGCGGCCGCGCCAGGGTGCCGATCCGGGCGCCCAGCCCGGAATGGGTGATCGCGGCGCCGATGACGAAACCGGTGACCACCAGCCAGATCGCGGTGGAGGAGAAACCGGAGAACACCACCGTCGGTGGCGCCAGATCCAGCAGCAGCAGCGTGGTGAAGAAGAAGGCGGAGCCGACATAGGCCGGCACGATCCCCGTCGCCCAGAGCCCGAGCGTGAGCAGCACCACGCCGAAGGTCAACGCCTGGCTCTGGTTCAGGCCGCCCGGCAGGCTGAGCGAGACGGCCAGCGCGACCAGCGCGATGACGATGATGATGAGTTCCTTGAAATATCGCATGAGGGGATCCTGGTGGCAGGGAAGGCGCGATAGAGACCTATGAAATCTCTCAGGAATGCTCTAGAACGACATTATGCCAAAACATGTCGAATATCCGTCAAGCCCCCTGCGTGAGCCCACCGGCGACGGGTTCGATCTGTCGCCGCGGCGGCCGGTGATCGCCCGCTGCGGCACGTTGGGCAGCGGTTTTGCGGTGCAGCCGCATGCCCATCCGCGGGCGCAGCTCGTTCTCTGTCTCGACGGAACGTTGCGGCTGCGGGCGGGAGAGGATGTCTGGATGGTGCCGCACAAGCACGCGGTGTGGATTCCCGGCGGTCAGCGGCACCAGCTGTCGACCCAGACGGCGCTGCGCGTGCGTCACCTCTATGTCGCGCCGCAATTTGCCGCCCGCGCCGGGCTGCCGCAGAGCTGCACGGTGCTGCGCGGCTCGCCGCTGTTGCGTGGCATTGTCGAGCGTCTGGCAGAGGTGGCCGACCCGGCGGCGCCGGCGGCCCGGCGTCTGGCCTGGGTCGCCCTGGACGAGATCGCCAGGCTGAGGCCCGCCGCGCTGCATCTGCCCGGCGCGCGCGACAGCCGGCTGGCCATGGCGATGGCGCATTTCCTGCGCCATCCCGAGGAACGCCGCAACCTGGCCGAGGTTGCCCGCGACATCGGCACCTCCGACCGCACGCTGGAGCGGCTCTTCGTGGCGGAGACCGGCATGACTTTTCGTGACTGGCGCGGCAAGCTGCGCTGCATGGTGGCGCTGGAGGGGATCGAGCGGGGCGAGACCAGCACCGCGCTGGCCGGGCGGCTGGGCTATTCCAGCCCCTCGGCCTTTATCGCCGCGTTTCGCCGGCAACTGGGGGCGCCGCCCTCGGCCTTTCGCAAGGATGCGGTCTGACCGGGGCGAGGCGCCTGCCCGGTCAGATCAGCGCCATCAGGATATCGGCAACCGACAGCACCAGCAGCAGGGCGAAACAGCTGAGAATGCCGTATTTGCGGCCCCAGCTGCGATCATCGCGCTGCATGCCATAGGCATGGGCGGCGCGCGACAGGATCAGCACGATCCCCGCCAGATGCACTGCCAGCGCCGGGGCGCCCTGCGCCTCCAGCGCGCCGATCAGGATCAGGGTGATCGGCGCGTATTCGGCGAAATTCGCATGGGTGCGCACGCGGCGGTTCAGCGTGTCGTCGCCGCCGTCGCCCAGCGACTGTTTCAGGACAACGCGCTGCTTGATCACGTGGAACGACAGGAAGAGATACATCAGGCCGGCGAGACCGGCGTAGAGGGCGGTGATGGTCAGGGTCATGGGTCCGTTTCGTCTGGCTGTGGGATATCCGCGCTCCAGCTCATATTCCGAAATCGTTGAGTGTCGATGCACAGCCGCCGTGCGCCGATGCGCTGTGACTCCTCGTCGCGGCGCGGGGATGAAAATTTCACCGCCCGAGGGGGAGGGGGCATCCGATTGCGGGCGATGGGAGGCACCGTGCCGTGACGGCGCGGATCGCCTTGGCCGTGTGGGCCGGCAGTCGAGGGAAGGAGGGATCGCAGACAGGCGGAACTGACCGGGCAGACTGGTGCGGCGGGATGTCGAGCCGCTGCCGCGCGGCCGAGGGAGGCCACGGGGCCGAAACCCCGCGGCGGAGCCGGGGTCAGGCAGATTTGGCCAGCGCGGCCGCTTCGGCCCGGGCCTTCAGCCAGTCTTCCAGCCAGAGGGTCGAGACCGCGCCGGCGCGCACATCCGGGTCCTGCACCAGCGCCCGGTGCAGGCTGGCAGTGCTGGGGCCGGGGCCGATGTCCAGCTCGCTCAGCGCACCGGCCATGCGGTTCAGCGCCCCGTCGCGGCTGCTGTCCCAGACGATCAGCTTGCCCAGCAGCGAATCGTAATAGGGCGGCACCTTGTAGCCGGGATAGACGCCGGTATCGAAGCGTACACCGGGGCCGCCGGGCAGGGTCAGGGTTTCGATCACTCCCGGCGCCGGGAAGAAGTGCCGCTCCGGGTTCTCGGCATTCAGCCGTACCTCGATGGCGTGGCCGGTGCAGCGGATGTCGTCCTGACGCAGCGATAGCGGTGCGCCGCCGGCGATCAGCAGCATCTCGCGCAGCAGGTCGACGCCGGTGATCATCTCGGTCACCGGATGCTCCACCTGGATGCGGGTGTTCATCTCGATGAAATAGAACGCCTCGCGCTGCATGTCGTAGAGATACTCCAGCGTCCCGGCACCGCGATAGCCGACCTCTTCGGCCAGCCGCACCGCCGAGGCGCAGAGCTCCTGGCGCACGGTCTCGGGCAGGAGCGCGGCGGGCGCCTCTTCCCAGACCTTCTGACGGCGCCGCTGCAGCGAGCACTCCCGTTCGAACAAATGCACCGCCCGGTTGCCGTCGCCGAGGATCTGCACCTCGATATGGCGGGCTTTCTGGATGAAGGCCTCGATATAGAGCCCGTCGTCGCCGAAGCCGGCGCGCGCCTCCGCCATGGCGGTGGGGACGGTGGCGATCAGCTCCTCGCGGGTTTGGGCGATGCGGATGCCGCGGCCACCGCCGCCGGCCGCCGCCTTGACCATGACCGGATAGCCGATCTGTTCAGCCACCGCGACGGCGCTGTCGAGATCGGCGATGCGCCCGTCGCTGCCCGGCACCACCGGCACCCCTGCGGCCAGCGCCGCGGTCCGCGCGTTCACCTTGTCACCCATGCGGTCGATGGTGTCGGCGTCGGGTCCGCAGAAGATCACCCCCATCTCTGCCACCCGGCGGGCGAAATCGGCGTTCTCGGACAGAAAGCCATAGCCGGGATGCACCGCGTCGGCGCCGCTGTCGCGCAGCGCCTGCAGGATCCGCTCCACATCCAGGTAGGACTTCGGCGCCGGGGCCGGGCCGATCACCCTCACCTCGTCGGCGAGCCGGGCGGCCAGCATGTCCTGATCGGCCTCGCTGACCACCTGCACGGTGCGGATGCCCAGATCGCGGGCGGCCCGGATGATGCGCACCGCGATCTCGCCGCGGTTGGCGATCAGAAGCTTGCGGATTCCGGACATCAGGCCTGCTCGATCTCGCAGACCGGGGCACCCGGTTCGATGCTCTCGCCATCGGCGGCGCTGTAGCCCTTGAAGGTGCCGGCCAGTTCGGCCTCCACCGGCATGAAGGATTTCATCACCTCGATCAGCGCCAGCGTATCGCCGACGGCAACGGCGTCACCGGGGGTCTTGAACGGCTCCGCATCGGGCGAGGGCTTGTGATAGAGAATCCCGGGAAGCGGTGCTTCGATGGTCTGCAGGGACATGGTCGGATCCTTTCGTTGTCTCAGGAGAGGCGGGCAAGAACGCGGGAGAGCGCGGCGATGAAATGGTCGGCGTCGGACTTCTTGAACACCAGAGGCGGCCGGATCTTCAGCACGTTGGCGGCCTTGGCACAGCCGGAGATCAGCACGTTTTCGTCCCGCATGCCGTTGACGATGGCCGTTGCGGCGGCGGCATCGGGGGTCTTGGCCGCGGCATCGCTGACCATCTCCACGCCGATGAACAGGCCGGCGCCGCGCACATCCCCGATGGCGGGATAGCGGGTCTGCAGGTCGCGGAAGCCGTCGCGCAGGTAGTCACCCATGACGCGGGCGTTCTCGACCAGCCCTTCGTCCTCGATCACGTCGAGCACGGCGGTCGCCGCGGCGATGGCCACGGCATTGCCTCCGAAGGTGTTGAAATAACGCGCCTTGCGGCCGAATTCCTCGACCACCTCGGGGCGCACGGCGACGCCGGCGACGGGAAAGCCATTGCCCATCGGCTTGCCCATGGTGACCAGATCGGGGATCACCCCGTGACGTTGAAAGCCCCACATCGCATCGCCGGTGCGGCCGAAGCCCGATTGCACCTCATCCGCGATATAGAGCGCGCCGGCGGCCCGGGCCGCCTCGACTGCCGGTTTCAGGAACCCGGCGGGATCGCCAAAGACGCCATCGCTGGCGAAGATGCCGTCGCAGATGAACAGCGCGGGCTTGATCCCGTGGCGCTTCAGATCGGCGAAGGCGGCGGCGACGCTGGCGCCGAAGCTTTCGGCCAGCCCCTCGGTCACCCGATAGCTGTCGGGCGCCGGCACGGTACGCACATGGGCGCCGAGGTCGACATTCTCGCCCAGCGAGGGGGAGAACTCCGACACCGCCTGGGTGATGCCGTGATAGGCGGTCTCGGTCACCACGATGCCCTTGCCGCCGGTGAAGCTCTGGGCGATGCGCACCGCCAGATCGTTGGCGTCCGACCCGGTGCAGGTGAACATCATGTGGCCAAGGGCATCGGGCATCGTCGCCAGCAGTCGTTCGGCGTAATCGAGGATGGCGCCGTGCATATAGCGGGTGTTGGTGGCCAGGATGCCGGCCTGACGCGCGATCGCCTCGACCACCCGGGGGTGGCAGTGGCCGATCGAGGTGACGTTGTTATAGGCGTCGAGATAGCCGGTCCCCTCGGGATCGTAGAGCCAGACCCCCTCGCCTCGCACCAGATGCAGCGGGCGTTCATAGAACAGCCGGTAGGCCGGGCCGAGCAGATCCTTGCGGCGGGAGATCATCTCTCCGGTGGCCGGATCCAGATCGGCGCGGCCCTCGACAAAGGCATTCACCATGCCGGTATCGGTCGTCATCTTGTCACTCCAGTTCGCAGGCGCGCAGCAGCCGGTCGGTGACGGTGCTGGGATCGAGCGTGGCGAAACGCTGCATCGCCAGCCGCGCGGGGCCGTTGTTGCGCAGGATATAGGCGGCATTCTCGGGGTAGCGGCGGGCACGCCACCCGGTGATGGTGATTGAGGTCACCAGCCGCGCCACGATCAGATCGCGCAGCACGGCGATCTCTTCTGGCAGCAGCGGGGTGACCGCGTGATAGGCCCCGACCATCCGCGCCACCGAGGTGAGCGGATCGTCGTGATGGGCCAGGTAGGAGGCGGCGACAGCCACGTCGATGGCCAGCTGGGTATCGACCATATCGCCGAAATCCAGCACGCCGGAGATCTCGCCGGGGCGGTCGGGATCGACCACCAGATTGTGGTGGTTGAGATCGTTGTGCACCACCTGATGGCGCAGCTCTGTCAGGCGCGGCAGAACCCCGCTCTCATAGGCGTCGAGCTCGGTACGGACGGCCTGTTCCAGCGCGTCGCCGGCCAGCGCCGACAGCAGCGGCCGCAGCCGCGGCGCATTGCGGATATCCCAGAGGATCTCGTGCCGGGCGCCGGGGTGGGTGAAATCGTGCAGTGCGCGGCCCAGCCGGGCGAGGATGGCGCCGATCCGGCGTTCCATCTCCGGTCCGACGCCGACACGGTAGAGCGGCTCGCCCTCGACCCAGGTCAGCACCCGCACCACGCTGGTGCGCCCGTCCGGCAGGGCCAGCGTCACTTCGAACCGACCATCGCGGGCGGCGACCATCTTCGGCACCGGCAGGGTCGGATCGGTTCGCTCCAGCCAGCGCAGCGCCTCGGTCTGGAAATTGGTGTTTTCCGGCGATTCCTGCGGGTTGGAGATTTTCAGCGCGAAGGCGCGGCCATCCCCGGCGACCATGTGGAAATTCTGGTCGCGCTCGCAGGCGATTTCCTTGGCGCGGGCGGCGATGCCGTAGGTCTCGCGCAAAAAGGCCTCTGCCTCGGCCGCCTGGATGCGCGGTGGCTGGCTGGCCAGCAGCCCGGCCAGCAGCGGATCCCCGCTCAGCAGCAGATCGTCCCGGTTCATCGTTTCAGACACGCTCCAGCACCTCGGGCCGGGTCATCGCATCCAGATGCGCCCGCAGCCGGCCGGCTTCGTCCCGGTCGATCCGGCGGAAATTCAGCACCTCTCCCGGTCGGGCCTGTGCCAGTTTCCAGAAGGCGGCACTGGCCACGGTGAAGGGGTTGATGAAACCGCCGGTGCTGGGGGAATCATTGACCAGGATGATCGGCGTCTGCCCGGCCAGATTGACCGCGCCCATCGGATAGCCGTGGTCGATGATGTTTGACGGGTCCTGCCCGTGATCGGGATTCTTGTCGGTGGCACGGGCGGAGAAGGCGAACTCCGGTCCGGTCAGGCGCACGCCGGTGCGGCTGCTCTTGGCCTGGATCGCCCAGTCGGCGGAAAAGAAGGTCTCGACTGTTTCCGGCGTGAGCCAGTCGTCGTTGGGCCCGGCCAGCGCCTCAACCTGCCAGCGTTTGTCGGAGGATATCACCGGGCGGGCGGCTTCTGGTACCTGCGACAGGGTGACATCGGTGGTCGGGGTGCCCAGCGGTACGCTCTGGCCGGCGGTCAGCGCATGGCCGCCGACTCCGGCCTGATGGAACACCGCGCGCGATCCCAGAACCGGATCGGTGGCGATGCCGCCGGAGATCGCGATATAGGATCGCGCCCCGCGCATCGCCGGCCCCAGAGCCAGCGTCTGGCCGGCCCGGATGGGCAGGGTGGTCCACATCGGCACCGGTTCGCCGTCGATCTTCGGGCGCATGTCGGCACCGGTCACCGCGACCAGCGCGTCGGTCTCCAGCGTCAGGGTCGGGCCGGCGAACTGGCACTCCAGCGCCGCGGTATCGCGGTCGTTGCCGACCAGGATATTGGCCTGACGGAACGACCAGGCGTCGAACGGCCCCGACAGCGGGAACCCCTGTTCCAGAAACCCGATGCGGCCGGGCAGTTCCTGAACGCAGGTCTGCAGGCCGGGTTTGTCGGTGGTGAAGCTGCGGCTCATGCCTTGCCCTCCTGTGCCTGCGCCTGTTCCTTTGCCCAGTCGAGGTAGAGATCGACGGAGAAGATCTGATAGTCGATGATGTCGTGCCGGAAGCTTCCTTCGGCGACGCGGGCCTTGATGTCTTCGTACTCGTCCATTCCCACGGGCAGGAAACGAACCCGGTCGCCGGCGCGGAACAGGGCCAGGCTGTCCTGGAAGTCGGGCAGGCGCTGGGCGCCGTCATAGGTCGGCGCCGGGGTGTGGCCGATCAGCTGATAGCCGCCCGGGGTCGCGTCAGGATAGATGCAGGTCAGCGCGCCGCCGATGCCGATGGCGCCCTTGGGGGTGTCGGTGCGCGGCGGGTTGTATTTTGGCGCGATGATCCGTGCCTCCGGGCGCAGCGGCAGCAGCGAACAGAGCCCGGGCCAGAACCCCAGCGCGGCCACCCAGTATTCGGAGCTGGAATGGCGCCGCCGCAGCGCTGCGCGGTCGGGCAGGCCGTTCAACTGGCAGACCAGATCCGGATCCGGGGTCTTGTCGGGATAATCCTTGCGATAGGCCGCGATGCAGGCGGTGGTCTCGGGGTCATCGTAGAGGACGGGGATGGTGATCAGCCGGCTCGGCAGCGATCCGGTCACGCCGCGGCCCATCTCGGCATAGATGGTTTCGATCTCGTTGCAGAGATCCTCATAGGATATCCGGTCGGGATCGTAGTTGACCTGGAAGGAGGCGAGTTCCGGGATCAGATCCTCGATCGCCGCGATCCCGGCGGCCCGCACCGCCGCGACCAACCGGTGGACGATGAAGTTGATGGTGAAATCCATGCCATCGCCCAGTTCGATTTCGATGGCCCGGTCGCCCCCCGGATAAAAACGCAAAGCGTCATAGAGCATGTGGCTGATATCTCCCTTCGGTTGGGCAGGCGGGTCCGGCACGTGGTCTCGGCTCTGGACGTCGCCCGCAATTTCGTATATCATATATCAAATAGCGTCAACGAGATTTCTGTGTATTTTCCGGGCCGATACAGTATTCGGGAGATGCGCAACGGGAAGGATCACATGAAGAAGATCGAGCATCAGCCGCTGAGTGACCGTGCCTATCAGGCCATCCGCGAAGGTCTGCAGGAGGGGGTGTTTCAGCCGATGCAGCCCATGGTGATACGGACTCTGGCGGCGGAATACGGTATTTCGGCCACGCCGATCCGCGAGGCGCTGCAGCGGCTGGTGGCGGAACGTCTGCTGATCGTCTTGCCCAACCGCTCCATCGTGGTGCCGCGGATGACGCGGCAGCGTTTCCTTGAGCTGATGCCGATCCGCACCTCGCTTGAGGGGATGGCGGCGCGACTGGCCACGCCGCAGTTCTCCAAGGCCGAGCTCGATGCGCTGCGCAATCTGGTGCAGCGGGTGTCGGAGACCACCCGCACCTACGATGCCAAGACCTATCTGCTGCTGAACCGGGAATTCCACTTCGCGATCTATGAAAAGGCCGGCAACCCCGAGCTTTTGCAGATGATCAACGATCTCTGGCTCAAGGTCGGGCCGGTCTTCACCGGTCTGTTCGACGACAATTACTACCGGCAGCATGCCAACGACGAACACCAGAACATCCTGGCCGCGATCGAGAAGGGCGATGCCGAGGCGGCGGAGCATTTCATGCGCCAGGATATCGACATCGCCGCCAAGGCGCTGCTGCCGCTGATGCCCGAAGAGGCGGAGGCCTGAGCGGATCGCCGCGGGGGTCGGGGGCATCTGCATCTGCGGCCGTCTCCGCCTCAGGTCCGGTTCAGCCGGACGAACAGCAGCCAGAACACCGCGCTCAGCAGGGGCAGGGTGATCAGCAGGATGATCGACGACAGAGAGAAGATGATCGGCACCTGGCTTTGCTGCGCGGCGGCCTGAATCCAGTTCCAGACCGGCATGGTTTCATCGGTGCCGCGCAGGAAGATCGTCCGCATCACCTCGTTGAACGACATCAGGAAGCCGAACAGCCCGGCGCTGACGATGCCCGGCATCAGGATCGGGAATTCGATGTCGCGGAACACCTGCCAGTCCGAGGCGCCCAGATCGCGGCCGGCCTCGATTAGCGTCCGGTCGAAGCGCAGGGTCACCACCAGCACGATCAGCAGCGCATAGGGGAAGGCCCAGACGTAATGGCCGACCGCGATCGACCAGAACCCCAGGTCGAGCCCGAGCACCGAGCGGCCGAAGATGAACAGCGCCGCGCCCATCGACATCCCCGGCACGAAGAGCGGCAGCACGAACATCAGCAGCACCTGACCCGGGCGTTTCATCGTCGGCACCGCGCGGCCGATGATGGTCGCGGTCACCGCGCTGATCAGCCCGACGATCAGCCCGATCACCACGCTCGCCAGCATCGGCATGTGCCAGGCGTCGCTGGCGAAGAGCGCGCGATAGTGCTGCAGCGAGAACGGTCCCGGGATGCCGGAGAGCGGGTCGCGCGAAATCGACAGGAGCACCAGCCAGAGCAGCGGGAAATAGATCAGCGCCAGCATCAGGTAGCCGGCCCATTTGCCCAGGGCTTTCCAGGCGGGGCTGTAGCTGATCTCGCGCCGGGTGTGGGCGGCATGGGCTGCGGTTGCATCGGTCATGGCAGGTCCCTTTTTCTCAGCGCAGGGTCAGCCCGGCACCGCCGAAGCGGCGCAGGATCAGCATCAGAAGGCCCAGAAGCACCAGCAGCAGGCCGATGACGAAGGCGGAGAGCGCCGCCACCACCGGATAGCGCAGCGCGGTATAGGCGCTCTCGATCGAGGAGGAGAGCAGGTTGACGAAGCCACCACCCAGCATGCCGGGTTCGACCCAGGCGGCCAGTGCCGGCCCCAGCGTGAAGACGAAGCCTGCGACGACGCCGGGCAGCGACAGCGGCACGATCACCCGCCACAGCGTCTGCGCCGGGGTGGCGCCCAGATCGTTGCTGGCCTCCAGCAGATTGTCGTCGATTAGGGTGATCGCCATGTAGATCGGCAACACCATCGGTGGGAACAGCGCCGGGATCATGCCGAAATGCACCGAGAATTCGGAATAGAGCAGCCAGTCGACCGGCTGATCGGTCAGTCCGGTGGACAGCAGGATGGTGTTGATCAGCCCGCCCTGTCCCAGGATGGCCCGCCAGACGATGGTGCGCGACGACAGATCCAGGAAGAAGGGTATGGTCAGCAGCGCCAGCACGATGGCGCGGCCCAGGCTGCTGCGGCAGCCCTTGGCCAGCCACAGCGCGAAGGGAAAGCCCACCGCCAGCTCGATCAGCGTGACGGTCAGCGCCACCCGCAGCGTCCGCAACGTCACCTCGAACCGGCCGGAGGAGAACAGCCCGGTCCAGGTGTCGAGCGAGGGCGTGTAGACGGTCTGGAAATATTCGGTGGTGAAGAAGCTGAAGACGAAGAGGATGATCAGCGGCACGATCACCAGCACGAACCAGGCGGCGGAAATCCCCCAGAAGGCCAGCTTCGCCACCGGTGGGCGCAGCAGCGGGCGCCGGCGCGGTCTGACCGCGGGCGCGGCTCCGTCGATTTCGGTATTCATCGTCATCTTCTTACCTGTGTGATCGCAGCGCGTGAGCCGCGCGGCGGCAAACCGGAGACCGGGGCCCGCAACGCTCAGGATCGCGGGCCGCCGGCGGGGAGACCGGCCCGCCACATAGGGGCGAACCGGGAGAGAGGCATCAGGCGTTCAGGAACCGCTGCCACTGGTCTTCGATATCGGCCGAATTCTGCGGCGTCGTGGTCGAGACGAAGGGTTTGGAGAACTTCTTGGCGACCTTGGCCTCGGTGGCCTTCAGCGCGGCGACTTCCTCCGCGCTCCAGCCGTTTTCCTCGGCATAGGCAACGCCCAGATCCATGTTCGGGCCGGCGTAGCCGCGGTCGCGGGCCTGCAGCGCGCGGTATTCGCCGCCGAGGAAATAGTTCAGCACCTTGTAGATCGCGTCGACGTTGTCGCGCTCCATCGCCTGTTTGGCGACATAGGCGCCATGGCCCCACTTGAAGTAGCCTTCCTTGGTATAGGCATAGCGGGTCGCATCCGGGCCCAGCACCAGGTTGGCCTCGCGCACGGCGGGTTCCCAGCAGTTGATGACGTCGACTTCCTCGTTGGTCAGCAGCTGGATCTGCTCTTCGAAGGCGCCGTAGAGGGTGCGGAACTGGCCGGCCTTCTTGCGTTCGATCAGGAAGTCTGCGACCACCTTGGCCTCATCCCCGGTCATGTCGGCGACATTGCCGATTTCGGCCTTGCCGGTGGACTTCAGGTAGAGCGCGGCGCTGGGGAAGGAATAGGCCCAGCCCTGACCGAAGGCGACGCGGCCACGGGTGTTCTCGTCGTCGAACATCAGCGACCAGGACAGTTCTTCTTCGCTGTCGGGTGCCATGCCCAGCTTGGCCGGGAAATAGCCGAAGCTGTCGGCGTTGCCGATCACCGGCACGCCCCATTGGGTGCCCTTGGGGTCGGTCACCACGTCAGAGCGTTTCCAGTCGTCCGAGGTGCGATCCCACAGCGTCAGCTCCGGGTTGTCGGTCTCGATCTCGGCATAGAAGCCGCGCGGGCCCAGGATGTCCTCGGTGCCGCTTTCGAAGATGAAGAGATCGGTGCTTTCGCCGAGGTTCGAGGCCATGATGTCGCGCATGAAGACGCCGACGTCGTTCGAGGTGCCGGACAGCTCGCAGCGCACGCCGATGCTGGCTTCCATCGGGCTCCAGTCCTTCAGCGCTGCGGTGGGCACGCCATAGGCCTTGACCACCGGCATATCGGCGGCGCGGGCGGCACCGGGCAGCATTGCCGCGGCGCTTCCCAGCGCGGCGGTGCCGGCCAGGGCGCTCATGCTCTGCAGCAGGCTGCGCCGGGTCAGCTGGACCTGGTCCGTGGTTGAGAATTTGTCTTTCATGTCAGGCTCTCCTGTTGATTGATTGTCTTTATTCGGGGTCTTTTCAGGTTCCGTCGGCGGCGAAGATCACCGCGTCCTCGACCTTCCAGCCGAGCCGGTGCAGCGTTTCGGTCTCGCCCGGGGCGCCGTGCCAGCTGCGCAGCCGCAGCTGCCCGGCCGGGGTCTCCACCAGCATGTCGGTGTATTTGCCGCGATAGACCTTGCTGCTGAGCGTTCCGTCGAGCCCTTCGGCCCCGGCGGCCACCGCGCCGATCCGCTCCGCCCGCAGCGCCAGGTTCACCGCATCGCCGGTTTGCAGGGCGGCATTGGTCAGGGTGCCGCGCACCCGGGTGCCGCCGGCCAGTTCGACCAGCCCCAGCGTCGCGTCGCGCTCGATCAGCCGGCCCGGCAGGATGTTCTCATAGCCCATGAAATCGGCGGCGAAGCGGGTCTGCGGCCGGTCGAAGAGATCGAGCGGCCGACCGCTCTGTTCGATCTTGCCGTGCCGCATCAGCACTACGCGATCGCTCATCGTCAGCGCTTCTTCCTGCGAATGGGTGATGTAGACAAAGGTCATGTCCAGCTTGCGCTGCAGCTCCATCAGCTCCAGCTGCATGTCCTGGCGCAGCCGCTCGTCCAGCGCCCCTAGCGGTTCGTCCAGCAGCAGCACCAGCGGCCGGGTGACCACGGCCCGCGCCAGCGCCACCCGTTGGCGTTCGCCGCCCGACAGCTGGCGGATCGACCGGTCGGCCTTGGCCTCCAGCTGCACCATCGCCAGCGCCCGGCGCGCCTGGGCGGCGGCGTCGGTGGCGTTGACCTTGCGGATGCGCAGCCCGTAGGCGACGTTTTCCAGCACGCTCATATGCGGAAACAGGGCGTAGTTCTGAAACACGGTGGTACAGCGCCGCTTGGCCGCGGGGACATCGGTGACGTCCTCGCCGCCGATCCGCAGCCGCTTGACCGAATAGGGTGTTTCCAGCCCGGAGATCACCCGCAGCATCGTGGTCTTGCCAGAGCCGCTGGAGCCGAGGATGGTCAGAAACTCCCCCTTCTGGGCCGAGAGGGAGACATTGGAAAGCGCCGTGACCGTGCCGTATTTATGCACGACATCGGTCACCTCTAGCATGGGTTCGGTGGTCGGGTCCGTCATGGGTATTCCTTGGCCTTGATGGTGCGGGTCATCGCCGCAACACGGCGGTTTCAAGCGTCAGAAGATGCAGCGCCAGCGACAGGCTGGTGTCGAGCAGGCTGCGGGACAGCCGGGCGGGGTCGGCCAGCGGTGGCAGGCTGCGCGCCCAGTCCGCGTGACCATCGTCAAATCCGGCGTTGCGGCGCAGCACCCGCTCTGGCGCGCGCAGCGCTTCGGCCACCAGACGCCGGGCGGCACGGTCGGCGCCGGCGGGCGCATCGGCGGGGGCGCCGGCCTCCAGCAGGTCGGCCACGGCGGCCAGTCCGGCGCCGGCGCCGGCGATCTGGCCGCCGGTCCTGGCAGAGCGCAGCGCGCTGAGCGCACGGGCCATCCGGCCGCGCAGCCCGGGATCGCAGCGGTCGGGGCCGATCATCAGTTCGACCCACCGCCCGGACAGCCGGGCGTGGCGGCGTTCGGCATGTTCGCGGTCATAGGCCAGATAGCGATGCCGTGCGATCTCGCCCGCGATCTCGCGCAGGCGCCGGGCGACGGCGGCGCTGTCGCCGCCGGGCTCGGTCAGGGTGAAGCGGTGGCCGTTGCGCTTGAGTTGGGCGGCGCTGCCCAGCATCTCTGGCTGCAGCGTGTCGAGTGGTTGGCCGGTTTCCTCCGCCACCAGGGTGGCGCCGGTGGCCACTGCCAGATCGGCCAGGATCTCGGCGGCGCGCGGGCCCTTGTCGCGCGGGGTCAGCGCCGCGACCCGCAGCACACCCGCGGTGCGGTTGCGTTCCAGCAATTGCCGGGCGGCGCCCTCGATGCCGCGGGCCGCGATCACCAGGCTCTTGTTGCTCCGGGCAAAGCCGTCGATCACCGGCACCAGCCGCGCGAAATCCGAGATGATGTCGTTGGCGACGATCAGATGCACCCGCTCCATGTGATCCAGCATGCCGGAGAGCAGCGGCTCCATCTCGACGGTGAAGCCGGTGACCTGGTTCAGCGCCACGCCGGGTTCGTCGCGATCCGAGAGCTCGACATGACCCTCGGGGCCGGCGGCGTCCAGCGCCTGCCCCAGCAGGGCGGCGGCGTCGGTGGGCAGATCGGCGGCGGTGAGCAGCGCGCCGGTCTCCTCCGTCACCTGGGTTTCCTGCGCGAAATAGGCGTCGAGCTCGGGTTTCAGGGCGGTCACCGCACGGCTCAGATGGGTGGGGTGTTCTCCGGCGGCCAGCGACCGGGCGCCCTGGGTCAGGGCGGCGTCGAACATCACCGCCAGCCGGGCACTGCCATCCTGCAGATCCTGTTCGGCGCTGACCAGCGCCTCGCGCAGCAGGACCTCGGCCGGGGCCTCGCCGCAGAACCGGCGGGCGATCTCGGTGCCGGTTTCGGCCCGGCGTACCGCGGCCCCGGTGCTGTAGAGCACCGCACGCCCCTCCGGCCCCAGCGCCGCGGCAATGGCCCGCAGCGCCGGCGCCAGAGAGCGGATCACCCCCCGGCGCAGGTCTTCTCCGGCGATGGTCTCTGTCGCGCTCATGCGGTCTCCAGCATGCCTTCTGCCTTGAGCGTCTCGAACACTGCCTTGGCGACGGCAATCGAATTGGGGGTGTCGGAATGGACGCAGATACTCTCGGCCACGACGGGCACATCCTTGCCGTTGACGGAGCGGGTGACGCCGTCCTTCAGCGCCCGCAGCACCTTTTCGGTCACCGCCTCGGCGCTGATCGGCGGATGCTCGCGCGAGATGATCTGACGGCCGTCGTCGCCGTAATCGATGTCGACGTAGAATTCGCAGGAGAAGGGGATGCCGCGGCGGGTGAAGACCTCGGACATGCAGCAGTCGGAATAGGCGATCACCGGCAGGCCGAAGGTTTCGGCGGCATCGGCGATGGCCTCGGCCACCGGCATTTCGTTTTGGGCCATTCCGAACAGCGCGCCGTGGGGCTTGATATGCGACAGCTCCATGCCCTCGGCCCGGGCGAAGGCCTGCAGCGCGCCGGTCTGGTAGATCACCAGCGCGGCGACCTCTTCCCGCGTCATCTGCATGCGGCGCCGGCCGAAGCCTTCGCGGTCGGGCAGCCCGGGGTGCGAGCCGATGGCGATGCCCGCCGCCTTGGCCGCGCGCACGGTCTTCTGCATCACCACGGGGTCGGAGGCATGGAAGGCGCAGGCGATATTGGCGTGGGTCACATAGGGCATGCAGGCGGTGTCGTCACCGAAGGAATAGATGCCGAAGGATTCCCCCATATCGCAGTTGATGGTCACCATGTTACGCGCCCCTAAATTGATATATCATGTAGCGTATATCAATTGTGGGAGGGGGAGCTGTCAAGCCCGCTGTTCCCGGGAGGCCGGTGCAGAGGGGCGTTGCGCCCAATTTAAGGCCATTCGGGAGCGGGCGCAGGCTGTCTGGCCCGGCGCGTCCGCCGCACCGGCGGTTGTGCGGTGCGACTCATCGGCAAGCGGCGGGTCGAAACGGATCGGGGCGCCCGAAGGGGCGCCCCGTTGGTATATTGGTGGTCTGTGAGACAGTCGGCGGGCGCAGAGCCCGCACCAGTGGCGGACGGGTCAGGCCAGCGTCGACAGCAGCCCGGCCATCATCCGGGTGCGCGGTACGATCATGTCCTCGTCGATATGTTCGCCCAGCGTATGCAGCCCGGCGCCCTTCACCCCCAGCGAACAGAGGCTGGGAATGCCCATCGCGCCGGTGAAGTTGGCATCGGAGCCGCCGCCCTGGCTGCCATGCGGCATGGCATAGCCCAGTTCTTCGGAAATCGCCTTGGCCTTCTCGTACAGCGCCATGGTGCCGGGCATGTCGGGTTCCCAGACCGGGCGGGTGACGCCCCGGGTGACGGTGAATTTCACCCCGTTGCGCTCGCCCGAGAGCGCCAGCATCTTTTCGATCCCGGCGTCCAGATCTTCCTGCTTCTTGGCCATCGACAGGCATTCGCCGCTGGCGAAGGAGGGCACGCAGTTCACCCATTGGCCCGAAGCGATGTTATTGCAGGAGAAGGTGCAATCCTCCGTCGTCATCTCCTCGATCTCGATGATCCGCTTGGCCAGTTCGCGCACCGCCGAAATCCCGCCTTTGACATTGGCGCCGGCATGGCTGGGCTTGCCCTCGGCGGTCAGGTTGAACCGGGCGATGGCATAACGGCCGGTGGTCACCCCGTTGTCGGGATGCGACGGCTCGGGGCAGAGCACGTATTTGGCGCGCTTCGCCTCGGTCTCGATCAGCGTGCGGGTGGCGGGCGTGCCGATCTCCTCATCCGGGGTGAAGAGGGCGACGATCGGCAGCGGCGTCTCGATGCCGGCGTCCTGAATCGCGCGGATCGCCTCCAGCGTGATGAAGTTGCCGCCCTTCATGTCCTGGATACCGGGGCCATAGACCTTGCCGCCTTCGCGGCGGAACGGGTTCTTGGCCAGCGTCCCGACCGGATGCACCGTATCCATATGACCGGTGATCATGATCCCGGGCGTGCCCATCTTGGGATGCGGGAAATGCGCCCGCACCGATCCGCCCAGCCCCATGATGCCGGGGATGCGTTCGATGGTGGCGCCCAGCTCGGCGCATTTCATCGCCACCAGATCCATCATCCGGTCGCAGGCGGCGCCGTCCCAGGTGGGGCTTTCACATTCGATCCAGGGCTTCAGGCCCTCGACAATGGTATGGGTGTCGAAGGAGAGGTCTTTCCAGGTGGTCATGCTGCGGCTCCGCGGGCGTTGATCAGGTTGACATAGATGCTGGCGCCCACCGGCAGGATCGCATCGTCCAGCACATAGCCGGGGTTATGCGGGGCGATGGTGCCGGAATGGCCGACGGTACAATAGGCGCCGGGCACCACCCGCAGCATGTCGGCGAAGTCTTCCGAGCCCATCGCCAGTTCTTCGCGCAGGCCGGTGTGATCGCCGCCGACAACCGGGCCGGCGGCTTCCAGAACGGCTTCGGCCAGGGCGTCGTCGTTCACCAGGACGTCGAAGACATTGCGGATGTCGACGTCGATATCCACCTCGTAGCCCTGTGCCGCACCGGCGCAGAGCGTGCGGATCCGTTCCGAGATCAGCTCCCCCACTTCCGGGTCGAAAAACCGGATGGTGCCGCCGAATTCGGCCTCGTTCGGGATCACGTTATAGGCCGCACCGGAGTGCAGCTTGGTGACCGAGACCACCGCCGGCTTGGTCGGCGGCAGGTTGCGCGAGACGATGGACTGGATCTGCTGGACCAGCGTGGTGGCGATGATGATCGGATCGCGGCTGCCCTCGGGATGGGCGCCGTGGCTGCCCCGCCCGGTGATGCGCACGTCGAAGAAGTTCGACCCGGCCATCGCCGTGCCCTTCTTGATCCGCACCACGCCGGGGTCGTCCATGGTGGAATTGTGCATGCCGTAGATTTCGTCGCAGGGGAAACGGTCGAACAGACCGTCGGCCAGCATCGCGCGGGCGCCGCCCAGACCTTCCTCCGCCGGCTGGAAGATGAAGACGGCGGTGCCGGCGAAATCCGGATTCTCACTGAGATACCGCGCCGCGCCCAGCAGCATGGTGGTATGGCCGTCATGGCCGCAGGCATGCATCACCCCGGGCGTTTTCGACGACCAGGGCAGGTTGGTTTCCTCCTGGATCGGCAGCGCATCCATATCGGCGCGCAGGCCGATGGTCTTGCCGGGCTTGCTGCCCTTGAGCACGCCGACGACGCCGGTCTTGCCGATGCCGGTGGTGACCTCGATGCCCCAGCTCTTCAGTTTCTCGGCGACGATGCCGGAGGTCCGCACTTCTTCAAACCCGAGTTCGGGGTGTTCGTGCAGATCGCGACGGATCGCGGTGAGATCGTCGGCATAGGCCGCGATATCTTCAATGACCGGCATGGCGGTCTCCTTCCTGTGGTCCTGAATTCCTAGGCGGGCTTGAACTCGGGCCCCAGCGCGCCGACGCGAACCCCCTCGCGCAGACGCTGCCAGGGCAGCAGCGCCGGGTCGACCGCCATCGGCCCGGGCGCGGCGCAGACCATCAGATGCGAGGCGATGGGTTCGAAATCGGCGCGGAAGTGGACCGAGCTCTTGACGATGAGAATGGGTTCCCCGGTCGGCTCGATTCCGACCTGACGGAACATCTCCTGATCGGCCATTTGCGCCTTGGAGGAGACCAGAACGATCCTGAGATCGCCGATCTTCAGGCAGGCGGAGAGCCCCATGTTCAGCACCCGGCCGCGATAGAACGGGCCGGTGGCGGTGAAAGTTCCGTCGGAGAGATGTTCGACCAAGAACTCCGCCTCGAAGGGGCTGTCGCCGGCGACGCCGGATTGGCCGCCGATGGACATGGTGATGCTGGCGCCTTCGCCGGCGGCATGTGCCAGCTTGGCGGCGGCCGGGTCATAGAGGTTGCCGATGGCGCCCTTCGCCCCAAGCGCCACCATCGCCCGGATCATGCCGGTGGTGTTGCTGTCGGCGCCGGCGCCGGGGTTGTCCTGGGTGTCGGAGATCACAACCGGCCCCTGGCGCCCCGGCTCTGCCGCCAGCCGCATCGCTTCGGCGACGCCGTCCTCCGGGGTCCAGACCTTGCCCTTGAAGGCGGGTTCGGCCGCCTCGATGGCGGCCATCATCTTGTCGGCGGCGTCATCCGCCTCGGGGCCATAGGCCAGAACGGTCATCTGGCATTCGGGGAAATCGGCGGCGGGAAAGCCCATGTTGAAGCTCATGTCGCGGTCGTCGCCGGACAATTCGCGCAGCAGGTCGTACAGCCCGCGCGCCGGTTCGGCATGGGTGCATTGCCAGGCGATGGCGGTCAGGAAGGGGGCGACGCGCATCGCCTTTTCCGGTTTCGGCGCGGTCAGCATCCGCTCCAGCGCCCTGGCACCGCGCAGCCCGGTTTCGGCCATGTCGACATGCGGATAGGTGCGGTAGCTTTCCAGCACATCGGCCTTGTCGAACATCTGCGCGGTGACATTGGCATGCAGGTCGAGACAGACGACAATGGGGATGTCGTCGCCCAGCTTTTCGCGCAGCCGTGCCAGAAGCTCGCCTTCGCCATCGTCGTGATGTTCGGTCACCATCGCGCCGTGCAGATCGAGAAACACGCCATCGAGCGGCAGCTCCGCCTCGATCAGCGCGATCATTTCCCCGGCGATCCGCTCATAGGCGTCCTCGGTCACATGCGCCGAGGGCGAGGTGGCGCAGAACAGCGTCGGACGCAGATCCCATCCCGCGGCCTCGCCATGGCGGATGGCGCCGGAAATCGCGGCGTTGATGTCGTGGCAGGTCTCGATGATCTCGGCCCCGCGCATCATCCGGCCCGACCCGCCGCCATGGGCGAAATCGTCATAGGTGGCCTTGGACGGGCCGAAGGTGTTGGTTTCATGCAGAAAACCACCGATCGCGATGCGGGGGGCAGTCATGGTCACTCCGTGAGAACAGGTTGGGGCAAGGAAAAGGGGCGGCCCGTCAGGCCGCCACCGGTCGGAAGTTTGCGAAATCCCAGTCGCGGCCCGGCGCGGCGGCCAGAAGCGATTGGGTATATTCGTGCTGCGGGTTGCCCAGCACATCGGCGGTTGCGCCCAGCTCGACCACCTCGCCGCGCCGCATCACGCAGACCTCATCACAGATCTGCGCCGCGACCCGAAGATCGTGGGTGATGAAGAGGATCGCGATGCCGGTGCGGCTCTGCACCTCGTCCAGCAGTTCGAGAACCTGCGCCTGAACCGAGACGTCGAGCGCCGAGACCGCCTCGTCCGCGACCAGCAGCTCGGGCTCCATCGCCAGCGCGCGGGCGATGGCGATCCGCTGTCGCTGACCGCCCGAGAACATATGCGGATAGCGCTGCGCCGCCGAGGCCGGCAGCCCCACCAGTTCCAGCAGTTCCGCCGCCCGGGTGCGGGCCTGTTCCTTCGGCGTGCCGTAGTTGACTGGCCCTTCGATGATGCTTTCCTCGATGGTCAGCCGCGGGTTCAGCGACCGGTAGGGATCCTGGAACACCATCTGCAATTTCTTGCGGAACGGATGCAGCCCCTTGCGGGTCAGCCCGCCGATCTCCTGATCGCCGACGCGGATGCCGCCCGAACTGGGGTCGATCATCCGCATCACGCAGCGCGCCACCGTGCTCTTGCCCGAGCCGCTCTCGCCGACGATGCCGAGGGTGCGGCCGGCCGTCAGGTCGAAGGTGACGTCACGGGCGGCATGGGTGGTCTTGGCCTTGGAAAGGAAACCGCTGCCGCCGTAGATCTTGTTCAGTTCGGTCACCCGCAGCGCCGGCTTCGGGCTGGTGGCGGGACGGGGGCTGCGCGGCACCAGCGAGGGCACCGAGGACAGCAGCCGCCGGGTATAGTCCTTCTTCGGCGCCGTGAGGATCTCCTTGACCGGGCCGTCCTCGACCAGATCGCCCTGGTTCATCACATAGACGCGGTCGGCGATCTCGGCGACAACGCCCATGTCATGGGTGATGAACAGAACCGCGGTGCCGTGGTTCTGCTGCAGGTCCTTCATCAGTTTCAGGATCTGCTTTTGCGTGGTCACGTCCAGCGCGGTGGTCGGTTCGTCCGCGATCAGCAGCCGCGGTTCCAGCACCAGCGCCATGGCGATCATGATCCGCTGCCGCTGGCCACCGGACAGCTGGTGCGGATAGCTGCGCGCCACCCGTTCGATATCGGGCAGCCCCACCTGCTCCAGAATATCCATCACCTTGGCGTGGCATTCCGTGTTGGACAGCTTGGTGTGGGCCTGCAGAACCTCGGTGATCTGTTCGCCGACCTTGATGACCGGGTTCAGCGCGGTCATCGGTTCCTGGAAGATCATCGACATCCGGGTGGCGCGGGCATCGCGCAGCTGTGCCGGCGTCAGGTCCAGCAGGTTTTCCCCGTCGAGCAGGATGCGCCCCGAGGTCACCTTGAGCGACCCCTTGGGCAGCAGCCCCATGGTCGCCAGCGAGCTGACCGATTTGCCGGAGCCGGATTCGCCCACCAGGCAGACGGTTTCGCCTTCGTTGATCTCGATCGAGATGCCGTGGACGACTTCGATACCGGATTTTGAATCGACGGAGACATGCAGGTCTTCGATTTGCAGGACAGGCATTCTCAGTCCTCCCTTTTGCCCATGCGGGGATCGAGGATGTCGCGCGCGGCATCGCCCAGCAGGTTGATCGACAGGATACACAGCGACAGCGCCAGACCCGGCCAGAGGATCAGCATCGGTTTCAGGCGGAAATAGATCCGCGCCTCGGCCATGATGTTGCCCCAGGTGGGCGTCTCGGTGGACACGCCGGCGCCGAGAAAGCTCAGGATCGCTTCGGTCAGGATCGCCGAGGCGCAGACATAGGTGGCCTGCACCGTCAGCGGCGCGAAGGTGTTGGGCATCAGATGGCGCCACAGCACCCGCGGCATCGAGGTGCCGAGCGCGATCGCGGCCTCGACATAGGGTTCTTCCCGCGCGGTCAGCACGATGGAACGGACCAGACGCACGACGCGGGGGATTTCCGGGATGGTGATGGCGGCCATCACGGTCCAGATGCTGGCGCCCATCAGCGACACGATGGCGATGGCCAGCAGCACCGAGGGCATTGCCATCAGGCCGTCCATGATCCGCATGATGATGGCGTCGGCGGTGCGGAAGAAGCCCGACACCAGACCGATGGCCAGCCCCAGCACCACTGCCATGATGGTGACGCCGATGCCGATCACCAGCGACACCCGGGCGCCGTAGATCACCCGGCTCAGCAGGTCGCGGCCGAAGTTGTCGGTGCCCAGCGGGAAGTCGCCCGAGGGCGGTTTCAGGCGCATCACCGGATCCTGCAGGATCGGATCATGCGGTGCGATGAAGGGGGCGAAGATTGCCGCCAGGATGATCAGCGACAGCACCACGGCGGCGATGATCGGCGCGGCGCCGACACGGGCGGCCAGCTGGCGGGTGGAGAGAGGGAAGGCGCCTCGCATGGTTTTTTCGGCCATCAGTACCGGATCCTCGGGTCGAGCAGGGAATAGGAAAGGTCGATCAGCAGGTTGACCATCACGTAAACGCCGGAGGTCAGCAGGATCAGCGCCTGGATCACCGGGTAGTCGCGGGCAAAGATGCTGTCGACGGTCAGCCGGCCGAGACCGGGAATGTTATAGACGCTTTCGGTTACCACCACGCCGGAGATCAGCAGCGCGAAACCGGTGCCGATCACCGTCATCACCGGCACCGCGGCGTTGCGCAGGGCGTGGCGGAACAGCACCCGGCGTTCGGTCAGCCCCTTGGCACGGGCGGTGCGGACGTAATCCTCGTTCAGCACGTCCAGCAGGCTGGCCCGGGTCATCCGCGCGATCAGCGCGATATAGATCGAGGCCAGCGTCAGCGCCGGCAGCACGGCGCGGGCGGCAAAGCCGGCGAAATCGTCAGAGGGCGCCTTGTAGCCCTGCACCGGCAGCCATTTCAGATCGATGGCGAAGAGCTTGATCAGCAGATAGCCGATCACGAAGACCGGGATCGAGAACCCGAGGACCGAGAAGGTCATCACCAGGTGGTCGACCCAGCTGCCTTGTTTCCAGGCGGCGAGAACGCCCATCGGCACCGCGATGGCGACCGACAGAGACAGGGTGATGATGGCGATCCAGATGGTCGGCCACATCCGGTCTGCGACCAGGTCGATCACCGGTTTGTTCGAAATCAGCGAGGTGCCGAAGTCGCCCTGCAGCAGCGCACCGATCCAGCGGACGAATTGCACCAGCAGCGGATCGTTCAGCCCCAGCGACTCGCGGATGCGGTCCAGCTGTTCGGGTGTGGCCATGTCGCCGGCCAGGATCGCCGCGGGATCCCCGGGCGTCAGACGCAGCAGCAAAAAGACGAAAACGGCCACGACAAGCATCACCGGGATGGCGGCCAGTACGCGGCGAAGTAGGTAGATGGGCATCTCGGGTCCTTCCGGCGGGGTCGTTGCCCGGCCGGAAGGATCCGGCCGGGGGGAGTGCTATTGGGTCAGGCGCGCGTCAGGTCGGCGCGCGCCCGGGTCACGAGAGGAGCGTGATCACTCCTTCTCGACACCCCAGAACACCGGGAAGGGCGCGTTGACGACGCCTTTCAGGCTGGTGCTCCAGCCCGAAGGGGCGAAGTACTGGCCGAGGTGGATGTAGTTCACGTTGTCCATCACATGCGCCTGGATTTTCTGCGCGATGGCTTTCTGCCCTTCCAGATCCGGGGTCGAGGCGAAGTCGTTCAGCATCGCTTCGATCTCGGGGTCGGTCGGCCAGCCGAACCAGGCCTTGTCGCCACGGCCGTTCAGCATGATGCTGGCCAGCGGGTTGGAGACTTCCGGAACGATCCAGCCGGTGAAGAACAGGTTCCAGCCGCCTTCCGACGGTTTCGCCTGGCTGGCACGGCGGGTCACCAGGGTCTGCCAGTCCATCGGCTGCAGGTCGACGTTGAAGCCGGCGTTGCGCAGGGCCTGCGCCGCCACGATCGGCTGGGCGGTCAGGGTGGCGACGTCGGTGGGCTGCATCAGGACAATCGGGGTGCCGTCATAGCCGGCTTCTTCCAGCAGTTTCTTGGCGCCTTCGATATCGCCGCCGGTGGTCAGGCTTTCCGACCCGTCGGAGAATTCGAACGGGGTGCCGCAGCCGAAGATCGCGCCGCAGACCTGGAAGTAATCGGGGTTGCCGATCATGGCGGTCAGCACGTCTTCCTGGCTGATCGCCTTCAGGGCCGCCTGGCGGATTTTCTTGTTGTCGAACGGCGGGTGCAGGAAGTTCATCCGGCCGATGGTGACAGCGCCGAGTTTCTTCAGCACGTCGACCTTGACGTTATCCAGCCCTTCCAGCAGCGGCAGCAGGTCGACCGGCACGCCTTCGACATAGTCGACTTCGCCGTTCATCAGCGCGTTGATGGTGGTCTGCGCGTCGGGCATGGTGACCCATTCGACGCGGTCGACCTTGACGTCCTTGGCGCCGGAGAACCAGCTCTGCGGGCCGGGGGCCGGCACGTAGTCGTCGAACTTCTCATAGACCACTTTCACGCCGGGCTGGAATTCATCTTCCACCAGCTTGAAGGGGCCGGAGCCGATATATTCGGTGATCGCGGTATCGGCGGGGGTGTTGGCGATGCGCTCGGGCATCATGAACAGCGCCAGACCCGACGGTTTGGCCATCGCCTGCAGGGTGTAGGGGAAGGCCTCTTTCAGCTTCAGAACGAAGGTCTTGTCGCCGGTGGCTTCCAGGCTTTCCATGCGGTCGTTGATCATCTGGCCGCCGCCGTCACGCACCATCCAGCGCTTGATCGAGGCGATACAGTCGGCCGGGGTCACTTCGCCGCCGTCGTGCCATTTCAGGCCGTCACGCAGGGTGAAGGTATAGGTCAGCCCGTCTTCGGAAACGTCGAAGTTCGCCATCTGCGGCTGAACCACGAAATCCGAGTCCACCGCGACCAGCGTGTCCCAGATCATGAAAGCGTTGTCGCGCGTGATGTGGGCGGTGGTGATCACCGGGTCCATCACACGCAGACCGGAGTGCATCACGGCCGTGATGGTGGTTTCGGCGGCTGCCGGCAGGGCCGAAAGCAGGGCCATCGCCGAAGCTCCGAGGATTCCGGTGCGGAGATTCCTCCAGATGGATGTCATCGTTATTCCTTCCTGTTGTCGTCTCGTTTTTTGAGCGGTCAGTTTCGGGGTGGCATCCCCAACGCGTGGAGCGCGTTTTCAGTATCGAAGCGGCGGCTTGTCGTTCGGAAGCGAAATGGCGTCGAAAAAGGGTCTTTCCTTAAACCGATTAAATATTGTGCAGTTTCCGGGCGGGCGCGGGAACGCCCCGGTCGGGGCGCGAATTCGCCCGGCTGTGCCGCCGGGCCGGGCGGCGCGAATCCGGTGTCGCCGCAGCGCGGCTTGACGCCGCAGGGGCCCGGATCCCAAGCTGGCTCCGCCCGAACTCCGCACCTTTGCGGGCGTTCCCCGGCCGTCCCGACCCTCTCAAGCCTCCTGCATCAGAAAGTGACTGACATGTCTCTCGACCAGCCTCTCGACCCCAGTTTGCGCGACACCCTGGCCCAGGCCGTGAAGGAGGGCTTCGACGATCAGATCGCTCTCACGCAGGAGTTCGTCCGCCGCCCGTCGCAGCGGGGAGAGGAGCATGCGCTGCAGGACTTCATCTTTGCCGAGCTGCGCGGCCGTGGCTATCAGATGGAGCGTTTCGCCATGGATCCGGAGGCGCTGGCCAACCATCCCGGCGCCGGGAAATGGAGCCCGCAGCATTCCGAAGCCCCGATCGTCGTCGGCATTCACCGTCCGCGGGAAGAGGCCGGGCGGTCGCTGATCCTGCAGGGCCATGTCGATGTGGTGCCGACCGGGCCGGCGCATATGTGGACCGATCCGCCCTATGGCGCGGTGATCCGCGACGGCAAGATGTACGGTCGTGGTGCCGGCGACATGAAGTCCGGGCTGGTCTGCGCCATCTCGGCGCTCGACGCGCTGCGCCGGGCCGGCTGGCAGCCGGCGGCGACGGTCTATCTGCAATCGGTGGTCGAGGAGGAAAGCACCGGCGACGGCGCGCTGATGGCGCATATCCGCGGCTATAAGGCCGAGGCCGCGCTGGTGCCCGAACCCACTGGCGAAACCCTGGTGCGCGCCAACCTCGGCGTGATCTGGTTCCGTGTCGAGTTCGAAGGCATCCCGCGTCACGTCAGCGAGATGGGCGAGGGCGCCAATGCCATCGATGCCGCCATCCGCACCATCGCGGCGCTGCGCGAGCTGGAAATGGCCTGGAACGACCGGCGCGGCGAACACCCGCTGTTCGGCGAGATGGCCAAGCCGATCAACCTGAATGTCGGGCGGATCGAGGGCGGCGAATGGGCCTCCTCGGTGCCGGCCACCGCGGCGGTGGATTTCCGCATCTCGCTGCTGCCGAACTGGGATGTCAAAGACTGCGCCGCCGAGATCGAGGCGCATCTGAAGGCCTTTGTCTCCGGGGATCCCTTCCTGTCGAACAACCCGCCTCGGCTGATCTGGAACGGCTTCATGTCGGATGGCTACGAGCAGCCCGAAGGCACCGAGGCCGAGGCGGTTCTGGCCCGCGCGCATGAGGCGGCGATGGGCCGTCCGCTGGAGGCGAAGGCGACCCCGGCCTATATCGACACGCGGATCTACGCGCTGTTCGACCAGATCCCGTCGCTCTGCTACGGGCCGAAAAACGCGCTGTCGCACGGGTTCGACGAATATGTCGAGATCGACTCGCTGGAGCGGGTGACGCTCTCCATCGCTCTCTTCATCGCCGAATGGTGCGGGCTGGAGCCGGTCGACCCGGCCTGAGCCCTTCCGCGCTGGACGCCGGGCCGCCTTCAGGCCCGGCCGATCGCCGCCACCGTCTGCATCAGCGACGGCGAGACCGCGCGGGCGAATTCCTCCGGCGTCCAGTCCGAGGACAGCCCGGAGATGGTCACCGCCGCCACCGGCCGGCCGAGCGTGTTGGTAACGGCCGCGCCAATGGCGATTTCCCCGGGCAAAAGCTGTTCCACAGCAACGGCATAGCCGGTTTCGCCGGCCTTCTCGACCTCGGCCATGATGGCGTCTTCGTCGATCAGCGTCTGGGCCGTATAGCGTTGCCGGTCAGACCGCCGGATCAGATCGCGGGCCTCATCCTCGGGCATTCGCGACAGCACGGACCAGCCCGCCGAGGTGCAGTAGATCGGCACACTCAGCCCCACCATCATCGCATGCAGCACCTCCCGTTTCGGCGGCAGGCGAAAGGCATAGACCAGACGGGTGTCGTCGATCAGCGACAGGTCGACCCGTTCGTTCACATTGCGCCGCAGGTCGAGCAGCAGCGGCACCGCCGGTTGCAGTTGCCGGTTCAGGCGCATGGCGTCGAAGATGTGATCGTAGATGCGGATGCCCGGCACATAGCCGCGGTCGTGCGGGTCGCGCTGCAGATAGCCGAGCTGGCGCAGCGTATGCACGATCCGCTGCGTGGTGCTGCGGTCCAGGCCGGCGGCGCGGGCGATTTCACTCAGGCTCATCGGCCGGTCGGTTTCGTGAAAGGCGGACAGCACCATCATCGTCCGCGCGGTGGCTCGGATGAAAAGGGGATCATTCTCCGCGGCCTCATCCAGGTGGCGGGCACCCGATTCGGTGTGGGGGCGGGAACGGTTCACAAAACGGGTCATGGCGGGCCCTCGCGCTGGAATTCCGGTAACGACAGGTGCCGTTCAAAAGTCGCCCAAAATTTGGGCACGGCGGGCTCTGGCGGGCGAAATCGCAAATTGTATCTGATTACGGTTTAAGCAGATTATTAACAGATCATCGGTGATCACACTGCAGTATAGCTGTATCGCTGAGTGATACGCAAGGCTTAGTGAGAAAGGCGTTCGAATCACGATTTGTTGGTGCGCGCGTTCCGCTGCCCGACTGGCGCCATCGGCCCGATCCGGCGTGGACCGGCCCACCCGGCCGGTAATCGACGGCTCGGGGACATGCTGACGCGGGCCTGGTCGTCGACCAAGCGGTTGCATTTTCATGTGATTGGTGACCCAGCGTCAGTTTGCCGTCCCGCCATCAAAGGTGGCGATTGCGCAGGGCCGCAGCAGGAGATGTCGACGGGCTGCTGCCGGGGGGGGACCGGGAAGGGGCCCGCGGGCCGGCGCGGGTCATGGGCTGGCCGGGCGGCGAGGGTGCCGCCCGGGGAAACGCGGGCGCGGCTCAGATCTTCAGGTGGTCCAGGATCCTGTCGCGGCTGCCGAGCTCGGCGGTGCCGGAATCGTCGATCTCGCCCAGTTTGAGAACCGCCCAGCGGTCGGCCACATCGAGGGCGAAGTTCAGGTTCTGCTCGACCAGCAGGATGGTGGTGCCGCGATCGTTTCGCTCGGCGCGCAGGGCAGTGGCGATCCGTGCGATCACCGTCGGCTGCAGCCCTTCCGAGATCTCGTCGATCAGAAGCAGATCGGGTTTCAGCATCAGCGCCCGGCTCAGGATCAGCATTTTCTGTTCGCCCCCCGACAGGGTTCCGGCCTTCTGTGTCAGCCGGTCGCGCAGGAAGGGGAAATGGACGAACACATGCTCCAGCGCGGCTTCCAGCTCCCGGTCGGACCGCACCGCCAGGCGCAGGTTGTCGCGGATGCTGAGATCGGTGAACAGCGGCTGCTCCTGCGGCGCATAGCCGACGCCGGACTGGATCAGCACCTTGGGTGCCGCGCCGACGATGGAGCGGCCATCCAGCCGGATGTCGCCGCTGCGCGCCGGCACCAGCCCGAGGATGGTCTTGAGCAGGGTGGTCTTGCCCATGCCGTTCTTGCCCATCAGGGCGAAGATCTCGCCCTTGCGGACCGACAGCGATAGCGCCTTGATGATGGCGACCGGGCCATAGCCGCTGGTCACCCCTTCCAGCGCCAGCTTGGTCTCGGACTGCGGGGTGTCAGACATGATCGCCTCCGGAATAGATGGTCTTCACGATATCGGAGTTCACGACCTCCTCGACCGAGCCGTCCAGTACCAGCCGGCCCTGATGCAGCACCACGATGCGGCTGGAGATATCGCGCACGAAGTCGAGATCGTGTTCGACCAGGATGGCGGCGAAGCCGAGCTCGTTGGTCAGTTTCTTCAGGATGGTGCCGATGGTGGTGCGCTCGGCCTTGGTCAGGCCGGCGGTGGGTTCGTCCAGCAGGATCATCCGCGGCTCCAGCGCCACCACCATGGCCAGCTCCAGGCTCTGCTTCTGGCCGTGGGACAGCAGCGACACCTCGGCCGTCAGCAGCTTGTCCAGCCCGGTCAGCTGCAGGATTTCGATGGCCGCCGGCGGCAGGCTCAGCCGGTCCGAGGCGGTGACGATGCTGGGGGCCTCCAGCGCGGCGCGCGACATCCGCAGGCATTCAGCGACGGTCAGGCTCTCGAACACGCTGGCAACCTGGAACTTGCGGCCGACGCCAAGGGCGACGATCTGGTTCGGCACCATCCCGGCGATGGACTTGCCGGCGATGCGCACCACCCCGCCCGAGCTTTCCTTGCCGTCGGTCAGGCAGCGCATCATCGTGGTCTTGCCGGCGCCGTTGGGGCCGACCAGGCTGACCAGCTCGCCCGGTGCCACGTCCAGCGTGATATCGGTCAGCACCTTCTGGCTGCCATAGGATTTTTCCAGCTTGTCGATGCTGAGGAGCGGCGCGTCGGAGGGGGCGGCATGGCTGCGTGGCGGCTGCGGCACCAGTTCAGGCCCGGCACCGGCCACCACCTCGCCACGGCCGCGCCGGGTCAGGCGGGTGACCAGCGCGGCCAGCCCGTTGGGCAGGAAGATGATCATCACCACGAAGAGCGCCCCGACCACCAGCTGCCACAGAAACGGCAGTTCGCCCGACAGGCTGGCGCTGAGGTAATCGATCCCGATGGTGCCCAGGACCGGGCCGAGGATGGTGCCGCGACCGCCCAGGGCGGTCCAGACCACCAGTTCGGTGCCAAAGACGAAACTGGTGTTTTCCGGGGCCACCACGCCGGAGGCATTGGCATAGAGAAAGCCCGCGAGCCCGGCGACTCCGGCCAGAACGGCGGTCAGCAGGATCTTGATGCGCTGGGTATTCAGCCCGAGATAGGCGCAGCGGGTTTCGTTGTCGCGGATCGCGGTCAGGATGCGGCCGCTGTCCGAGCGCACAAAGATCAGCGCCCCGAGCGCGACGATCACCAGGCTGATGCCGGACAGCCGGAAGAACCCCTCCAGCCCGAAGGGCAGGCCGAAGTAACCGACCATGCCGCTGCTCGACCCGGTCAGGGTGCCGCCGGAATAGATCAGCTGAGTCACCACGATGGGAAAGACCAGAGAGATCACCGTGGCATAGATCGGGGTCGAGCCGTAGTAGAACGACAGCCAGCCGACGATCACGCCCAGCACGATCGGCACCAGGATCGCCAGCAGCAGCGCCAGCGCCATCAGGCTGGGAGAGCTGCCGATATGGGTCAGCAGCATCGCGGTGGCATAGGCGCCGACACCGAAGAAGGCGGCCTGGCCGAAAGTGAGGATACCGGTGAAGCCCCACAGCAGATCGACCGTGATCGCCAGGATCGCGTAGATCATCGATCGCGTCAGCACGTTGATGCTGAACCGGCTGAGGACCAACGGGCCGAAAATTACCAGGGCCAGCGCGACCAGCGCCAGAAGACCCAGCAGGAGAACGCGGCGCCGGACGGCGGCGTTGCGCGGGAGGGAGGCGGCAAGCGTGTCAGGCACGGGCGAAGCCTTTCGAACTGATGCGGAGGACCAGCGCGCTCAGCACGGCGACGGTGATGCCCCCGAGAATCGGGCTGATGAAGGTGGAGACGAGAACCTGCGCGCCGCCGAAGACCAGGCAGGCGATGGCCAGCGCGCCGAAGGAGGAGCCGGCCACCATCACCAGCATGAAGGAGCCGATCAGCCAGGAGACGCCCATGGTGGGGTCGACGCTGGTCAGGGGCGTCAGCAGGACGCCGGCCAGCGCGGTCAGCCCGGTGCCGATCATGAAGGTGAAAAGCCGGATGCGGGTGGTATCGAGACCCAGCGCGCGCGCCAGCGGCTCGTTCATGATGATCGCGCGGGCCGACAGGCCCAGCCGGGTGCCTTCCAGCAGAAAGGCAAAGCCGAGGCCGATCACCAGCGCCGCCGCCAGGGCGAAGATACGATAGAGCGAATAGCTGATGCCGAGGACATGAATGGTCCCGGAGAGCAGGTTCTCGGTGAATTGCACGTCGCGGCCGAACCACAGGGTGATCAGCTGGCCGATGACGATGCCCAGTCCCCAGGTGGCCAGGATCGCATCCAGCGGCCGGGCATAGAGCGGCCGCACGATCAGCCGCTCGGTCACGCCGCCCAGCACCGCTCCGGCGACGAAGGCCAGCGGCAGGGCCAGCCAGGGGTTCAGCCCAAGCCCGCCGGTCACCACGGCGCAATAGGCGCCCACGGTCAGCCAGGCGCCATGGGCGAAGTTGACGATTTCCAGCACGCCGAAAATGGCGAGAAGACCCGCCGAGACGATAAACAGGATGGCCGCAGTGGTCACGATATCCAGGAGAAGGGTCATCACGCCGGGGTCCTTTCGCGGGTTCGGAGAGGCAGCCGGGGCAGGACCCCGGCCGCCGTTTCAGGTCAGAGCTTGGGGCACTGTTCGCCCGGGTCGACATCCTTGAAGGTCTCGACCACCACGACCGAGCCGTCTTCCTGCACCTGACCCAGGTACATGGTCAGCGGCGCATGGTGCTGCTTGCTCATCTGGATGGTGCCGCGCGGGCCGGTGAAGGACACCTCGGGAAGCACGTCCAGAACCGCCTTGGCGTCGGTGGAGCCGGCTTTCTCGACGGCGGCCTTATAGAGGTAGACGGCCTCGTACTGCGGCACCGACAGATCGTTGGGGGTGCGCAGCTCATCGCCGAACTTGGCTTTCATCGCGTCGAGGAAGGCCTTGTTCTCGGCGCTGTCGATGCCGGTGACGTAGGAGGCGGAGATCAGGATGCCGGCGGCATCCGCGCCCATGCTTTTCGCGGTGCCCTCATCCACGGCCAGGTTGGCGTAGGGCAGGTCGACACCGGCGCCGCGCAGCTGCTTGGTCAGGGTCACGTTGGGGGCGCCGCCCGCGGTGGAGGTGATCATCGCTTCGGCGCCGGAGGCCTTAAGCTTGGAGATGATCGCGGTCCAGTCGGTGCCGTCCATCGGCAGGTATTCCTCGCCGACGATCTCGCCACCGGTGCTTTCGACATAGCTGCGGGCGAAGTCCAGCATGCCGCGGCCGAAGGCATAGTCGCTGCCGATCAGGAAGTATTTCTTGGCGCCCTCTGCATTCAGGTAATCGACGATCGGCGGCACCTGCTGTTCCGGCACCCAGGCATCGACGAAGAGATAGGGGTTGCAGGACCGGCCTTCGTAGAAGGAGGTGTAGATGTAGGGCACGCGGCCACGCGACACGATCGGCAGGCCGGCGTTACGGGCGGCGCTGGTCTCCATCGAGATCAGCACGTCGACTTCCTTCTGGAAGACCAGCGAGTCGAAGGCCTTCTGCGCGCCCGCCGCGCCGGAGGCGTCATCGGCGATCACCAGCTCCAGAGGCCGGCCCAGAACGCCGCCGGCGGCGTTGATCTCCTCGACCGCCAGCTCGGCCGATTGCACCACCGACGGGGCGACGACGCTGTTGGCGCCCGACAGCCCGACCGGCACGCCGATGCGAATGGGATCCTCTGCGGCGAAGGCCGCGCCGGCCAGCATGACGCTGGTCACGGTTGCGATGAGAGAGGGGAGTTTCATTGTTCTAATTCCCTGTTTGGATTGAGGTTGAGGGGAGGAGGAGGCGGGGTCAGCTGTAGACGTCCGTGCGTCTGTCGCCGAATATATCGTTGAATTCATTCAGTTTTCGCTTGGCCGGGACATCGGCCGGGGTGATCTGCGCATAGAGGATGTCTTCGTCCTCACGGCTGGCGGGGCCAGCCAGCGGCCAGCCGGTGGCATCGATGATCAGGCTCTGGCCGATGAAGGGCTGGCCGCGCTCGGTGCCGACCCGGTCGGCGCAGGCGATGAACAGCCCGTTGGAATGCGCGGCCGCCTTGTGCAGGATGTTCGACATCGCTTCGGTCTGGGGATCCTGGTCCGGCATCGGCACCCAGTTGGTGGGCACGCAGATCACCTCGGCCCCATTTATCGCCAGCTGGCGGAAGGTCTCGGGGAACCAGCCGTCATAGCAGATGGCGATGCCGATCTTGCCCAGCGGCGTGTCGAAGACCGGCAGCCCCAGGTCGCCTTTCCTGAAAAACAGGTTCTCCCGATACCACAGGTGCATCTTGCGATAGGTGCCGATGTAGCCCTCCGGCCCGCAGAGCATGGCGGAGTTGTAGAAGCCGCCATCGGCGGCCTCGGCCAGCCCCGAGACGATGTGGATGCCGAGTTCGGCCGCAAGGGCGATCAGCCGCTGCGCGCTGATACCCTCCGGGATCGGTTGCGCCAGATCGGCCAGCTCTTCGGCGCTGTCAAAGACATAGCCGCTGTCGGCCAGTTCCGGCAGAACGATCAGCCGTGCCCCATTGGCATGGGCCTGGCGCACGCGGGTTTCGATGGCCTCCAGATTGGCCGCGAGTTCGCCGATCTTCGGTTCGAACTGGATGCAGGCGATGGTTACGGGGGCGGAATGATCAGTCTCAGGGGGCACGTCGGTCTCCAAAACGCAAAAAGCCCCCGCCCACGGTCGAAGACCGCGGTATCGGGGGCTGCATAGCCGGGATGTAGAGCGGCAACCTTGCCGCAGAGCAATCCTGCTCGTCGCCCCAAAGCTGTCACGCGGAGCGATCCGGTTCAATTTCAATATTTAGGCAAATGCACGATTTTTCAGCTCTATTTTTCAGCGCTCGTGAAACATCGGCGCCGTATCAGCGCTTCAGGCCCAACCGGCGCATGGTCTCATGCGCGGCGATCAGGTCCTCGGCGATGGCGGCCATGGTGATCCGCTCCGAGGTCGCCTGATCGCGCAGCAGGCGATAGGCGGCATCCTCCTCCAGCCCCTGTTCGTCGACCAGCAGGCGGATCGCCCGATCGACCAGCCGCCGGCCCTTCAGCGTGTCTTCCAGTTTGCGCACCTTGGCCGAAAGCCGCGCCTCGTAACCGTGTCGATAGCGGGCCAGGGTGAACTGGGTCAGGATGCCCAGCGGGCGCAGCGGCTTGCTCATCACCCCATGGGCGTTGAGATCGTAGATCGCGCGCAGCGAGGTCGGGCTTTCATAGGTGACGACGGCGATGATCGCCGGATCGTGGCCTTCGAAGACCTGAACCGCCTGATCGGTCGCGGTATCCTCGACGCTGACAAAGACGGTATCGGTGCCTTCGGGCAGCACGGCGGGCAGCGGCCAGGCGGCTTTCACCTCGCAGCCGAGCCGGCGCAGCTGGCCGATCAGAACCTCGCCATCCTCGTCGCGGGGATGGATCACCAGCACCCGCGCCCGACGCAGATCCTCGAGTATGCGGCGGGGGTGCCCCTTCATGCCCATTCCCGCAAGGACGGCTCGTCGAACCGGGTGGTGGCCAGGTAGGGATCGGGATGCACCGGGCTGGCGCCCTCCCAGACGATGTCGAACAGCCCGTCGGGCCGCGCCACGCCGATGCGCGGCGTCAGCCAGGTGTGCCGGGTCTCCGGGTCGACGTGAATCCGGCCGCCGGGAGCATCGAATTCCAGCCCCAGAACCTCCTGTCCGATGCGGCGGGTGTCCATGGTGCCGACCCGTTCCAGCGCCCGCGCGAAGAGATGCACCTGATTATAGGCCGGCTCGGACCAGACGCTGGTCACCGCCGATGCGCCGAAGCGCGCCTTGTAGGCCGTGACGAAGGCCCGGTTGGTGGCGGTGTCGAGGGTCTGGAAGTAGCTGGCCGCGAGGATATGGCCGGCGCATTTCTCCGGCCCGATGCGGGCGATCTCGCCCTCGGCCATGGTCAGGCTGGCGATCGGGCAGCGGCTGCGGTCGATCCCCGCCGCGTCGTAGAGCGTGTAGAAGGCCTGTGCCGAGGTGCCGACGAGAGTCGAGAACACCGCGTCGGGGCGTTTTTCCTCGATCTCGCGGATCAGGGCGATTTCCTCCGCCGCTGTGGCGCCCAGTGGCAGGTAGTGTTCGGCGACGGTCTCTCCACCGCGGGCCTCGATCAGGTCGCGCATGATCCGGTTGGATTCCCGCGGGTAGATATAGTCGGACCCGACGAAGACGATGCGGCCGCCGTAGCTTTGCAGCAGGTAATCGGCCAGCGGCAGGCACAGCTGGTTCGGCGTGGCTCCGGTATAGATCAGGTTTTCGCAATATTCGAAGCCCTCGTACATCGAGGGGTAGAACAGCAGCCCGTTGTGGCGTTCGACCACCGGCAGCACGGTCTTGCGGCTGCCCGACATCGAACAGCCGAAGATCACGTCCAGCTCCTCCTCGGACAGCATCTGCCGGGCCAGCATGCGATAGGCGTCGTTGTCCGATCCCGGGTCGCGGGCGATGGGAACGATGGGTCGCCCGAGAATCCCGCCCGAGGCGTTGATCTCGTCGATCGCCAGGACGGTACCGTTGTAATGCTCGGTTTCGGTGACGGCGGTGGTCCCGCTGCGCGAAAAGAGCACCCCGGCTCTCCAGCCGTCCCGTGCGGATGGGCTCATGTCAGATCGTTCCTCGTGTGAAGCCGCCCGGTCGGGGCTCCGGCCAACATAGGCGCCGCGCGGCGGGCGCCGCAAGCGCCAGAGGGGTTCTGGGGGGGAGGGGCGCCCATCGCCGTCAGGCGGGGAGGAGGCCGGAACCCGGTCGTAGCGCGAGGAGGCTAACCGATTGAGAAGGCTGAAAAAACAAACACTCCCGAAGGAGGCCTTCGGGAGTGTTTTATCGTTGGTTGCGGGAGCAGGATTTGAACCTGCGACCTTCAGGTTATGAGCCTGACGAGCTACCGGGCTGCTCCATCCCGCGCCAATGCGGCCTACCTAATTAAAAGCCCGGGGAACCACAAGGGCGCCAGAGCGACTTTTTTCAGCTTTTTGTCATTTTTCCGTTACAGCCGGCATCCGGCCGCGAAATCCTCTTTGACCGCGGGGGCGGGCGGCGAATTCCGGGCTGGTTTTTCGCCGGGTCGCGCTCCAGATTGGCGCCGGTGACCGGGTAAGGAGTGAACTGAGTGACCGAGGCAGGGGCGCATCCGTCGCCGGGCTGGCCGATCTACGATTCGGCACCGCCTTTCATCGATCTGGATCTGGGCGCGGGGCAACCGCGGCTGCGCGGTCAGCCGGTCTGTGACCTGGGCCGGCCGGTGCCGCGGCCGGACGGTGGGCGACCCGATGGCGTCTACGCCCGCTGGGCGTGGGACGGCAGCCGCCTGCGGGCCGAGGTCGATCCGCTGGGCTATTACTCTCTCTTTATCTATCGCAAGGGCAGCCGGGTGATGATCTCGCCCTCGATCCTGCAGCTGATCGCCGAGGGTGCGGATCCGGCACTCGACCCGGCGGCGCTGGGGGTATTCTATCGGCTGGGCCTGTTTCTGAACGACGATACGCCGTTTCGCCACATCCGGGCGCTGCCGGCCGGGGGAGCGCTGATCTGGCAGGACGGCGTGGTGACAGCGCCTGAGGATCGCAGTTTCATTCCGCCTCAGCGGCAGCTGAGCCGGGCCGAGGCGGTCGACGGGATCATCGAGATGCCGCGCCGGAGCCTGCGCCATATCCTGGACGCCTGGGACGGGCCGATGCTGATGCCGCTGAGCGGCGGGCGGGATTCGCGTCACATCCTGCTGGCACTGGATCACCTCGGGCGGCGGCCGGATCTGTGCGTGACGGTGCAGCAGTCCACCATGCGGCGCGACCCGGATGCCGATTCCGCCCGTGCCCTGACCGACCGGATGGGGATTGCGCACCAAGTGCTGAACCAGCCGCGCAGCCGGCCGCACGATCAGTTCCGCAGCCAGATCCTCAACAGCCTGTGTTCGGACGAACATATGCAGATGATGCCGCTGCATGATTTTCTGATCGGCGGGCCCTGGGCGGTGTTCGACGGCATCGCCGGCGACATCCTGACCAACCCCGATGACGATGCGGCGGGCTATTTCGCGCAGGCGGCGCGGGGGGATTTCACCGGCATCGCGCGCGATCTGATCGGTGGCCACGGTCGGGTGATCGGCAAGCCGGGGCAGGCGGATGCGGCGGGCCGCGCCTATGCGCCGGTGCCGCTGGAAGAGACCATCGCCTATGTCGGCGAGACGGTGGCACGGTATGGCGATGCCGCCGACCCCTATCAGGCGTTCTGGTTCTGGAACCGCACCCGGCGCGAGATCAGCCTGATCTCCACCGCGATGCTGGGATCGGCGCAGGCGGTGTTCTGCCCGTTCCTCGATCAGGACTATGTCCGCTTCTGCCTGTCGCTGCCCTTCGCGGTGACCCGCGACCAGCAGTTGCACAACGAGGCGATCCGCAAAGGCTATCCGGCCTATGCCGATATCCCGTTCTCCGAAGGATTCGCGCCGGATTACGGCCGGGGCAGCAGCCGGGCTGAGAAACTGCGGATGGTGTTGCAGGGGGCGGCAGTGCTGTTGTCGCTGCGGCCCGGGCATCCGGCGGCGGAGTTGCTGCGTTATCTGCGCGGGCATGAGACGCTGCACCGCCGCCCCGGTGAGGTCCTGCAGCTGCACCACCTGTTGCTTTCTGCGCTGGACGCGGATTTCGCCCGCGCCCTGCTGGAGCGCAATGCCCGGATGGCGGCGGGCTGAGCGGCCCTTCCCCACGGCGGGGTCTTTGGATAGACCCGCGGCCATGATCTGCCGCAGTCATATCAAGGGCGATGCGCCCTCAACCGCCGTTTACTCCGATTGCGAGACCTATCGTTACAGCCTGACGAGGGTCTGGGATCCGGCGGGGCGGCGGCTGCTGTTTCTTATGCTCAACCCCTCCACCGCGACCGAGGTGCAGAACGACCCGACCATCGAACGCTGCGAGCGGCGGGCGCGGGCGCTGGGTTTCGGCGGCTTCCGGGCGGCGAATATCTTCGCGCTGCGGGAAACCGATCCCCGGGCGATGCGCCGGGCTGCCGATCCGGTCGGGCCCGATAATGACGCCGCGATTCTCGACGGGCTGGATTGGGCCGATCAGGTGATTGCCGGCTGGGGCACACATGGGGCGCATCTGGGCCGCGGTGCGGCAGTCGAGGCGCTGCTGCGGGGAACCGGCCGAACGGTGCATCATCTGGGGCTGACCAGAGAGGGCCATCCGCGCCATCCGCTCTATATCGCCTATGCCCGGCAGCCGGAGCTCTGGTTTCCGACCTGAGCCCGGGGCGTCGCGGCGGCGGGCAAATTCCTTTGCCAAAGCCGGCAAAACCGCCTATACGCCCGCATCCCGTGGCGGAATCGCTGCGGGTTTTCTCCATGGGCCTGTGCTGGACGACATCCCGGCCTGCGCCATTCCTCTAACCTGTAAAGGAGACCCCGATGTCGATCACGCCGGAAGAAAAAGCCCGTGTCATGCAAGAATATGCAACCAAGGAAGGCGATACCGGTTCGCCGGAAGTCCAGGTTGCTATCCTCAGCTCGCGCATCGCGACCCTGACCGAGCACTTCAAGACCCATAAGAAAGACAACCACGGCCGCCGTGGTCTGCTGAAGATGGTCGCCCAGCGTCGTAAGCTGCTGGACTACCTGAAGGCCAATGACGAAGCCCGCTATCAGTCGCTGATCGCGCGTCTGGGCCTGCGTCGCTAAGCCTTTCGGTCTTGCGAAATTTCGGCGCCCGTTCCGGTTGGAGCGGGCGTTTTTCGTGGGCGGCAGGCAAACGGCCGCCCAATCGCCGCCGGAGCATGAGCGAGGCCTTGCCGGCCCGCGGTCTTTGCCGTTGAAGCGCCCGGCCGCTGCCCCAAATCTGCGTCTCAGACCAAGAGCCTGCCTGGAGTTTCGCATGTCCCCCGATCATCCCGACCGTCGTGCCGTCCTCGCGGCCGCCCTGAGCGCCGGGGCGTTCTGCGTCCTGCCCGAGGTCGCCCGTGCCCAGAGCGTGGATATCGCCTCCGGGGCGGCGTTGGGCCCGGCAGAGCCGTTTTCCTTCGCCCGGCTGCGCGATATGGCCCGGGGGCTGTCCAAGGCGCCCTTCGTGCCGATGCCGATCCCAGATGCCGCGGCAATCGACAGGATCGACTATGATGCGCACGGGCAGATCCGATTTCGCCGGGACCGGGCGCTCTGGGCCGGAGATCCGGCCGACAACCCGGTGCAGTTCTTCTTTCCCGGCCGCTATTTCCCGCAGCCGGTCCATATCTATGTGGTCGAGGACGGCACCGCGCGCGAAGTGCCGTTCTCCCGCGAATTCTTCGACATTCCCGCCGACAGCCCGGCGCAGGAGCTGACCCATACCGAGGGCTTTGCCGGGTTTTCGGTTCAGGACGCCCAGACCCGGCTCGACTGGATGGCATTCCTCGGAGCCTCCTACTGGCGCACGTCGGGCTATTCCGGGCAGTTCGGCCTGTCGGTGCGCGGGCTGGCGTTGGACACCGCCATCGCCGACGGGGCGGAGGAATTTCCGCGCTTCACCCGGTTCTGGCTGGAGCAACCGGGCGACGGAAGCCTGATCACCTACGCGCTGCTGGAAAGCCCGCGCGCCACCGGGGCCTATCGCATCACCTCGCGCCACGATCATGGCGTGGTGCAGGAGGTCTCGGCCGATATCTTCCTGCGCGGCGATGTCTCCCGACTGGGGCTGGCGCCGCTGACCTCGATGTACTGGTTCGGCAAGCACGACCGCCAGATCGCCGCCGACTGGCGGCCAGAGGTACATGACAGCGACGGGCTGGAAATTCACGCCGGCAACGGGGAGCGCATCTGGCGGCCGCTGAACAACCCGCCGCGGGTGATGGCCAACAGCTTCGCGACCCGGGGGCCGCGTGGCTTCGGCCTGATGCAGCGCGAACGCGATTTCGCGCAGTATCAGGACGATGGCGTGTTCTACGACCGCCGCGCCTCGGCCTGGGTCGAGCCGCTGGAGGACTGGGGCGAGGGCAGTGTCACCCTGATCGAACTGCCGACGGAGGACGAGACCTTCGACAATATCGTCGCCTTCTGGACCCCCGCTGAGGCGGCGGTGGCCGGGCGTGAATATCAGCTGAACTATCGGCTGAGTTGGCTGGAAGACGCCCCGTTGCCGCCGGCGACTGCGCGGTTCCGGGCGGTGCGGCTGGGCAAGGGCGGTGTGCCCGGCCAGCCGCGCCCGGCCGATACCGTCAAGGTGGTCTGCGATTTCGATGCCCTGGGTCTTGAGGGGGTGACGCGCGGGCCGCTGACCCGCCCGGTGGTGACCGCCAGCCAGGGGGTGGTGTCGGCGGAGGTGGCCTATCCCATCGTTGGCCAGAGCGGCTGGCGGGCGCTTTTCGATATCGACTTTTCGGCGCTGGCGCCCGAGGACGACAGGCCGATCGACCTGCGGGTCTATGTGGCGCATGACGGTGCCGCCAAGACCGAGACGATGCTGTTGCAGCTGTTCCCGAGCCAGCTGCGCGCCCTGCTGAAGGCGCGACCCTGATCTGGGCCTGACCCGCGTCTGATCCCGGCGTGACCCGGCTCTGACCGGGTCTTGCCGCCCTGACGCAGTGTTTCCCTTTCGCATCAGTCCGCCCGCCGCCGCGAGCTCCGGTCCGGGGCGGCGCATGAAATCCCTTGCGACGTGGTTTCACGGCAGATCATGGTGCCGTAAAGCTATTGTTTACCTAAGGGAATTCTCAGATGACATCTTTCCGCCGATGCCCGGAGGGCCGGATTGCCACGCCCCTGTCCCGGTGGCCCGGGCTGTTGCCGTTTCTGGCGCTGTCGGTCTGGATGCTGCTGGCGATCCTGCCCGGGCGCCTCGCCGCCGAGACCCTGCCGCGGGAGGTGCGCGTCGGCGTCTATGTCACCAGCGTCTTCGATGTCGAGCCGAGCGATGGCGGCTTCGGCATCGCCGGCTATGCCTGGTTCATCGATCCGGAGGGCACGTTCGACCCGGAACACGGCATGCAGCTGCTGGCGCGCTCGGCGCAGACGCGGATTTTCGTCGATACCGAGCTGGAGGATGGCGCCCGCTACGCGGTTATGGAATTTCAGGCGGTTTACGATCACGCCTTCGATGTGCGCAATTACCCCTTCGACCGGCAGAGCCTGCCGATGGTGATCGAGGCAGCCTCGACCGTCTCCGACATCGTCTTCGTGCCCGATACCAGGGATTCCCGGGTGGCCAGCAATGTCCGGGCCCCGGGGTGGAGCGTGGCGGGGTTCGATCTGGCCAGTTCTATGGCGACCTATGACACCGGTTTCGGCCATCGTGCGGGCCATCCCAGCTTTTCCCGGCTGACCGCGACGGTGTCGCTGGCGCGGAACATGTCGCCCTTGCTGTTCGAGAAATTCAGCGGGTTCTTCGTGGCCTTCGCGATCACCGCGCTGGTGATCTTCGTTCCGCTTGAAGAACTGGGGATCCGGGTGGGCATGTCCACCGGCTCGGTGTTCGCGGCGGTGTTCAACCGCTACCGGCTGGAGGATGCGGTGGGTTTCGATGCGGTGTTCGGCCTGATCGACCAGGTGTCCTTCCTGATCTTCAGCCTGATCATCGCGACGTTGTTCTTGTCGTTGTTCTCGCACCGTTTGAGCAAGCGCCGCGGGCCTGCCGTGGCGACCCGGACCGACCACCGGCTGGGGCTGACGATTCTGATCGTGCATGCCGCGCTGCTGGCGCTGGCCTTCGGTGTGGTGCTGTTCTGAGGGGAGGCAGCTACCGCTGCCGGGCCTGCGGGTCGGGCAGCGGGAAGATCAGATCGTAGCCCCAGTTGAAGACGAAGGCATAGACCAGGTAGAAACCGGCCAGGCTGATGTCCATCGTCAGCGCCTGCCACAGGCCGACATCCAGATACCAGGCAATGAAGGGCATCAGCCCGGCCAGCAGGGTGATCTCGAAGAGCACCGCATGCACCAGCCGGTGGCCCAGGCCCTTGCGGACAGAGCCGGTCAGCCGCAGCAGCAGCCGGTCGAAGGCGAGGTTGTAGCCATAGTTCAGCCCCATCGCCAGAGTCGAACCGGAGATGGCCACCACGCTGACGGCGTGGGGGGGCATGCCGAAGACCCACATGCCCAGCGGGGTCACCAGCGCCAGGCCGAGGATTTCGAACAGAATCACATGGCGGATACGGTCGCGGGGGCTGCGCATGGGGGTGTCTCGGCTCGGCTCGGGTCAGATGCTCCGGGCCGTCCCGTCTGCTGGTCCCGCGCCGGCCGGGCGCGGAGGAGGTCGTCCTCGCTTCCGCGTGACTATAGCGCCGGGGGGCGCGATCGCAACCGTCGCGCGGCGCCGATCCGGGGCGATGGCGGCGCGTTGCGTCAGCGGGGACTGCGGGAACTCCCTGCTTTCCAAACAGGGCAAACTCCTGTATGCGCGCCCCATCTGAGACGTGACGCCTTCAGCTCCTGGGCACATGCAAGAGGATAGGGGGCGGCGGCAATGGGGCCGCCAAGCAAACGGGAGACCCGGGATACGCCTGGGAGTGCTCTCTAACAGGATACCATGATGTTTGACGTAACGACGAAATCTATGCAGTGGGGCGAGGAAACCCTCACTCTGGAAACCGGTAAGGTTGCGCGCCAGGCCGATGGCTCGGTGATCGCGACGCTCGGTGAAACCAGTGTGATGGCCAACGTCACCTTCGCCAAGGAACAAAAGCCCGGTCAGGACTTTTTCCCGCTGACCGTGCATTACCAAGAGAAATACTATGCCGCCGGCAAGATCCCCGGCGGCTTCTTCAAGCGCGAGGCGCGCCCGACCGAGAAGGAAACGCTGACCGCGCGCCTGATCGACCGGCCCTGCCGCCCGCTGTTCGTCCCCGGCTTCAAGAACGAAGTGCTGGTGATGTGCACCGTGCTGAGCCACGATCTGGTCAACGATCCCGATATCGTCGCCATGATCGCCGCCTCCGCCGCGCTGACCATCTCGGGCGTGCCCTTCATGGGCCCGATCGCCGGCTGCCGCGTCGGCTTCGTCGATGGCGAATACGTGCTGAACCCGACCGTGGACGACATGCACCAGCTGCGCCTGAACCCGGAGCAGCGCCTGGACCTGGTTGTCGCCGGCACCAAAGACGCCGTTATGATGGTGGAATCGGAAGCCTACGAGCTGACCGAAGCCGAAATGCTGGGCGCCGTGACCTTCGCGCATGAACAGATCCAGCCGGTGATCGACCTGATCATCGCCCTGGCTGAAAGCGCCGCGAAAGAGCCGTTCGACTTCACCCCGCCGGATTACTCCGCGCTTTACGACGTGGTGAAAGCCGCCGGTGAAGAGCAGATGCGCGCCGCATTCGCCATCACCGACAAGCTGGAGCGTCAGGCCGCCGTGGCCGCCGCCGTCGAGGCGATCAAGGCGACGCTGAGCGAAGAGCAGCTGGAAGATGCGAACCTCGGGTCCGCTATCAAGAAGCTGGAATCGGTCGTGCTGCGCGGCGATGTGGTCAAGAACGGCCGCCGGATCGACGGCCGTGCGCTGGATCAGGTTCGCCCGATCGTGGCCGAAACCGGCCTGCTGCCGCGGACCCACGGGTCGGCGCTGTTCACCCGGGGCGAAACCCAGGGTCTGGTCGTGACCACGCTGGGCACCGGCGATGACGAACAGTTCATCGACGCGCTGCATGGCAACTTCAAATCGAACTTCCTGCTGCACTACAACTTCCCGCCCTATTCGGTCGGCGAAGTGGGTCGTGTCGGCTCGCCCGGTCGTCGTGAGATCGGCCACGGCAAGCTGGCCTGGCGCGCGCTGCAGGCGGTTCTGCCGGCTCCGACCGACTTCCCCTACACCATCCGCGTGGTCTCCGAGATCACCGAATCGAACGGCTCCTCCTCCATGGCTTCGGTCTGTGGCGGGTCGCTGTCGATGATGGATGCGGGCGTGCCGCTGAAGGCACCGGTTGCCGGCGTGGCCATGGGCCTGGTGCTGGAAGACGATGGCTCCTACGGCATCCTGACCGACATCCTGGGTGACGAAGACCACCTGGGCGACATGGACTTCAAAGTGGCAGGGACCGAAAACGGCATCACCTCGCTGCAGATGGACATCAAGGTCGCCGGCATCACCCCGGAGATCATGGAAAAAGCCCTGGCCCAGGCCAAGGACGGTCGTCTGCACATCCTCGGCGAAATGGCCAAGGCCCTGACCGAGGCGGCTGCCTTCTCGGTGCACGCACCGCGGATCGAGACCATGCAGATCCCCACCGACAAGATCCGTGAAGTGATCGGCTCGGGCGGCAAGGTGATCCGCGAGATCGTGGAAACCTCCGGCGCCAAGGTCGACATCAACGACGACGGCGTGATCAAGATCGCCTCGGCCGACGGGGATGCCATCCAGAGGGCCTATGACATGATCTATTCGATCGTGGCAGAGCCGGAAGAGGGCAAGATCTACAAGGGCAAGGTCGTGAAGATCGTCGATTTCGGCGCCTTCGTGAATTTCTTCGGCAAGCGCGACGGGCTGGTGCACGTCAGCCAGATCGAGAACCGCCGCCTGAACCATCCGTCGGATGTGCTGAAGGAAGGTCAGGAAGTCTGGGTCAAACTGCTGGGCTTCGACGACCGCGGCAAGGTCCGCCTGTCGATGAAAGTGGTCGACCAGGAGACCGGCGAAGAGGCCAAGAAAGAAGAGAAGAAAGAGGAAGAGGCGGAGTAATCTCCCCTTCCTTTCCCGCTTCGAGAGCCCCGGCAGTAATGCCGGGGCTTTTTTGTTGCGTCCATGCCGTGGCCTCCGGGTCACTGGGCCGATGGGGTGCGCGCCCGGGGCGGGAGCGGCTGGCGCAAGACGTCAACGGCTCTTGACGATGCGACTGGACCGCAGGCAGGAACAGGGCGATTATCCGGAGGTTCTCAGACCCTCAGGGACCCATAGAAACAGCCGTCCGCGGCGCATTCCCGAACTGGTCGGAAAGCACCACATGCACTCTCTCATCATCCATATGTCTTCCAGCACCGCCCGCCGCCCCAACGCAGAGCGGCTGTTGCGGGATCTGCCTGACGCGCAGCTGATCGAGGCGGTGGACGGGCGCGATCCCGGGGCGATTGCCGGGGTTCGGACGGCGCCGGGCAATCTTTATCGGCCGCAGTATCCGTTTCCGCTGCGCCCGGCAGAGATCGGTGTGTTCCTCAGCCATCGGCGTTGCTGGCAGCGGATCCTGGACGAGGGGTGGGACTATGCGCTGATCGCCGAAGACGATCTCTCGGTCGAGCCGGAACGGCTGCAGCGGGCGCTGGCGCTGATCGACCGCGCCGCTACGCCGGAGATGTATATCCGTCTGCCGGTGAAGCAGCGCGAGACCCCGGCCCGGGTGCTGGCGGAGGATGGCGATATCCGGTTCATCCTGCCGAAGGTGATCGCGCTGCAATGCATCTGCCAGGTGGTCGGGCGCGGGGCGGCGGCCCGGATGCTGAAGGCGACCGAGGCGATCGACCGGCCGGTCGACACCTTTTTGCAAATGCACTGGATCACCCACCAGCCGGTGCATGCGATCCTGTCGCTGGGCAGTCGTGAAATCGCCTCGGAAATCGGCGGGTCGACGATCCAGCAAAAAACCCGCGCCAGGGGCAAGCTGACGCGGGAATTCAGGCGGGCCGTCTATCGGACGCAGGTGGCCCTGCGCCCGCAGCACGGCTGAGACCGGGTTACGCCGGGTTCTTGGCGAAGCGCAGATAGGGCAGCTTCTTGTCCAGCGCGCCGAATTTCTCTTCGGCGGCGGCATCGTCCAGCGACAGCGCCACGATCACGTCCTGGCCCACGGTCCAGTTGGCCGGGGTGGCCAGCGGCTGCTGATAGGTGCGCTGCAGGCCGTCGAGCGCGCGCAGCACCTCGGCGAAGTTCCGGCCCACCGACATCGGGTAGGTCATGATCAGCTGCACTTTCTTGTCCGGGCTAACGATGAAGACCGACCGGACCGAGGCGCTGTCGGCCGCGGTACTGCCATCGGGCAGATAGGCGTCCGCCGGCAGCATGTCGAAGAGTTTCGACACTTTCAGGTCGGTGTCGGCGATGATCGGAAAACTGGCAGAGGCGCCCGAAAAGCCCTCGATATCGCTTTTCCACTGCACGTGCTCGTCGGCGCCATCGACGCTCAGACCGATCACTTTGGTGTTACGCTTGGCCCATTCGTCGGCCAGCTGCGACACGGCGCCGAATTCGGTGGTGCAGACCGGAGTGAAGTCCTTCGGGTGCGAAAACAGGATCGCCCAGCTGTCACCGATCCAGTCGTGGAAGGTGATTTCGCCCTGATCGGTCATGGCAGTGAAGTTCGGGACGATGTCGTTGATACGCAGGCCCATGTGTGTCTCCTCGTTGTTGGTCAGCGACGTTCGCGCGTCGCGGCAAATGTAGTATCCCGCATATAAGGTTTCACCCCCCGTCTTGTCCCCATTCATCTGCAATGACAGAGTGACGCAGAATCGCAGACCGGGTGGTCTGTGCACGAGTGACGAACTGGGAGACTCTGAGAGATGATCGAGAAGCGGAATTTTTTCATTAATGGCCAATGGGTCGCACCGCTGGCGGGCCGGGACTACGAGGTGATCAACCCCTCGACCGAGGAGCCCTGCGCCGTGATCTCTCTGGGCGGTGAAGCCGATGCCGATGCCGCCGTCGCCGCCGCCAAGGCGGCGCTGCCGGGCTGGATGGCAACCCCGCCGGCGGAGCGGATCGCGCTGGTTGAAAAGCTGCTTGAGCTCTATGTCGCCAAAGGCGAGGAGCTGGCGCAGGCGATGTCCATCGCCATGGGCGCGCCGATCGACCTGGCCCGCACCCAGCAGGTCGGCGCCGGCAGCTTCCACCTGAAGAACTTCATCACCGCCGCGAAGGAGTTCCAGTTCGACCGCCCGCTGAACGACCGTGCCCCCAACGACCGTATCATCTATGAGGCCGTCGGCGTCGCCGCGCTGATCACCCCGTGGAACTGGCCGATGAACCAGATCACCCTCAAGGTGGGGGCCGCTGCCATCGCCGGCTGCACCATGGTGCTGAAGCCGTCGGAGGAAAGCCCGCTCGACGCCATCGTCTTCGCCGAACTGATGGAAGAGGCCGGCTTCCCCGCCGGTGTCTTCAACCTGGTCAACGGCGACGGCATGGGGGTCGGCTCCCGCCTGACCGGCCATCCCGACGTGGACATGGTCAGCTTCACCGGCTCCACCCGCGCCGGTATCGCGATCTCGAAAAACGCCGCCGACACGCTGAAGAAGGTTCATCTGGAGCTGGGCGGCAAGGGCGCCAACGTGATCTTCGCTGATGCCGACGAAAAGGCGGTGAAGCGCGGTGTACTGCACATGATGAACAACACCGGCCAGTCCTGTAACGCCCCGAGCCGGATGCTGGTGCAGTCCGAGATCTACGACAAGGCTGTGGAAGAGGCTGCCGCTGTGGCCGCCAAGGTCACCGTGGGCCCCGCCTCGGAAGAGGGTAACCACATCGGCCCGGTGGTCAACGAAACCCAGTGGACCAAGATCCAGGGCCTGATCGAAAAGGGCATCGCCGAGGGCGCCCGCCTGGTCGCCGGCGGCCCGGGCCGGCCGGAGAACTTCAACAAGGGCTTCTATGTCCGCCCCACCGTCTTCGCCGATGTCACCCCCGACATGACCATCGCGCGTGAGGAGATCTTCGGCCCGGTGTTGTCGATCATGAAGTTCGACACCGAGGAAGAGGCGATCACCGTCGCCAATGACACCGAATACGGTCTGACCAACTACGTCCAGACCCAGGACCCGACCCGCGCCAACCGCATGGCCCGGGTGCTGCGCTCAGGCATGGTGGAAATGAACGGCAAGCCGCGGGCGCCGGGCGCCCCCTTCGGCGGCATGAAGCAATCCGGCAACGGCCGCGAGGCCGGCATTTTCGGGATCGAGGATTTCCTGGAAATCAAGGCCGTCAGCGGCTGGACCCCGGAATAACGCCGGGTCCCCGCGCCAGCGTTTCGTCAAAGGCCGCCCTTCGGGGCGGCCTTTTCTTTGGCGGTGGGGGGCTCACATCCCCTCGGCCATGACGATCAGCTGCGGCACCCCGTTCGAGGTCTTCTGCGGCGACTGGCCGGTCTCGTCGATGGTCGCGGTGACCCGCCGCCGGAACGAGGAGAAGCTATCGAAGGTGACGACATCGACGGGGTCGTCGAACTGCAGCGTGATGCGCCGGGGGCCGCCGTGGGTGCCGCCGCTCAGGCCATGGACAATGCCGGCAAAGGGCTGGCCGAGATAGCGGCCGACCACCCGGTCGCCCACCGCCAGCGGCCGGGCGTTGCCGCGGTCCGGGCGCGCCGCCAGCGCCCGCAGCGTGTTCCAGTCGCGCGCGCCCTGCTGATGCGCCACCAGTTCCAGCGCCTGTGAATGGCTGATCGGGGTGCCCTGTGCTGCCAGCAGCGCGCGCAGGGATTTCGCCTGCGCCTTGTAGGCGGTGATTTTTGCGGTGTCCTCGGATCCGGACATCCTGAACCTCTTTTCCATGCGGCATGACACGGGGGGAAGACGGGCGCTCGCATTGCCATCCGACGCATGCCTCGGGAAACGGCAGGAAGGATCGAACCGGGTTTCACCACAGCGTGACGCTTGCGAACGGCAGGGCACCCGAACCTTGCCCGGCGATTACGGCAGCTTGCGGCCTCCGGTCAAGCCCTCTGCGCGCCGCCGGCTCTGGCCCTGTGGCCGAAATCCCCCTAGAGACGGGGAAACGCACGCAGGAGAGCGCGATGATCTATACCCGCCTGCATGGCCGGCTGGGCAATCAGATGTTCCAATGGGCTGCCGGCCGCGCCCTGGCCGCCCGGCTGGGGGTGCCGCTGGCCATCGATCCGCGCAGCGCGCTGCACCGTGGCGAAGGGGTGCTAACCCGGGTCTTCGACCTGCCGCTGCAGACGCCGCCGCCACCGCTGCCGCCGGCCAAGCACGAAGGGTTCCTGTCCTACGCGCTCTGGCGCGGCTTCGGCCGGCATCCTCGGTTCCGGCGCGAACGCGGGCTGGGCTACAACCCCGCCTTCGAGAGCTTCGGTGACGACAGCTACCTGCATGGCTACTGGCAATGCGAAGGCTATTTCGCCGCCATCGCCGAGACCATCCGCCGGGATTTCACCTTCCCCGCCTTCAGTTCCGGCCAGAACGCCGAGATGGCGGCGCGGATCGGCGAAAGCCTGGCGATCTCGCTGCATGTTCGGCGCGGCGATTACCTGACCTTCGCCGCCCATGTGCTCTGCGATCAGGCCTATTACGAGGCCGCGCTGGCCCATGTTCTCGATGGCCTGCCGGGCACCCCCACCGTCTTCGTCTTTTCCGACGATCCCGACTGGGCCAGATCCAACCTGCCGCTGCCGGTGGAAAAGGTGGTGGTCGATTTCAACGGGCCGGAGTCCGATTTCGAGGATATGCGCCTGATGTCGCTCTGCCGGCACAACATCATCGCCAATTCCTCCTTCTCCTGGTGGGGCGCCTGGCTCAACGCCCATGCCGACAAACGGGTCACCGGCCCGACCAAATGGTTCGGTGATCCGAAGCTGCAGAACCCCGATATTCTGCCCACCGGCTGGACACGGATATCCACCTGAGCGGCCAGGGGGGGGCGGCAACGGGACCTCTGCCCGCGCCGTACCGCGGCGCCCCCGGTCCTGACCTCAGAACGGCGCCTTGGCGCGGAATTTCATCGACAGGCCGCCCTCGGGGTGGTTCAGCCGCAGTTCCTCAGAATGCAGCATCAGCCGGGGGAAGGCGCGGGCTGGCCCCTCGGCATAGAGCGGATCGCCCAGGATCGGATGCCCCAGCGCCAGCATATGGACCCGCAGTTGATGGCTGCGCCCGGTGCGGGGAAACAGCCGCACTCGGGTTTCCTCGGCACCGTATTTCAGCACCTTCCAATCGGTCACAGCCGGTTTGCCGGTGTCATGGCAGACCTTCTGCAGCGGCCGGTTCGGCCAGTCGACGATCAACGGCAGATCGACGGTGCCGGCCTTCGGCTCCAGCCGGCCCCAGACCCGCGCCACATAGGTCTTTTTGGTCACCCGCTGTTCGAATTGCATCGACAGGCTCCGCTGGGCATGCGGGGTCAGCGCGAAGACGATCACGCCCGAGGTGTCGCGGTCCAGCCGGTGTACCAGCAGCGCCTCGGGAAACACCGCCTGCACCCGGCTCAGCAGGCAATCGGCCAGATGCGCGCCGCGCCCGGGCACCGACAGCAACCCGGCGGGCTTGTTCACGGCGACCAGCTGGGCATCCTCATGCAGGATCTCCAGCGGGTCCATCGGGGGGGAGTAATCGCTCATGGCCCCGTGGTAGCTGACTTCGCCCTGACGTCAAGCTTGCCGCAGGGCCGCGGGGCGGCCACTCTGCCGCCGGATCAGGAGGAGGAGACCGGTTCATGAGCACAGATTTGCATCCCGACATGCATCCCACCATCGCCCGGGCGCTGGAGATCATCGCCTCGGGCGATCACGAAAAGATCGCCACCGTGCTGGCAGAGGACGTGCGCTTTCTGCCGCCGACCTACTGGGCGACCTGGGCCGGGCGCGCGCCGGTCGCGGCGGTGCTGGGCCATGTCGGCCAGGTGTTCACCGATTTCCGCTATCGCCGGGTGATGGGCGCCGGCCGCGACTGGGCGTTGGAATTCCAGTGCAAGGTCGAGGGGCTGGATGCCGTCGGGGTCGATCTGATCACCCTGAATGACGACGGGCTGATCGGTCTGTTCGAAGTGGTGATGCGGCCGCATAAGACCGTGGGCGCCCTGCGTGAGGCGATGAACGCCCGGGTCAAGACCGATCCGCGGTTCCTGGACTACCGCAAGGCGCTGTCCTGACGCGGCGCGCGGCGGGGGCGTGGCCTGTCAGGCCCGCCGCCGCCGGCTCTGGTGCAGCAGGGCGCCGGTATAGATTGCCAGCGCCGCCCAGATCAGCGGAAAGGCGATCATCCGGGCCCGCCCCATCGGTTCGCCGAACAGGAAGACGGCCGCCAGCATGATCATCGTCGGCGTGATGTATTGCAGGATGCCTATGGTCGATAGCCGCAGCCGCTTGGCACCATTGGCATAGGCGATCAGCGGGATCGCCGTCACCGGGCCGCAGGCCAGCAGCAACAGCGTATCGGCATCCATATGGCCGAAATGCCCGCCGCCGCTGGCCTCGAGATAGATCACATAGATCAGGGCGGGCGGCATCAGGATCAGAACCTCCAGCAGGAATCCCTGATTGGGGCCGATTGGCAGCGATTTCTTGAAGAAGGAATAAAACCCCCAGCTCAGCGTCAGGGTCAGCGCCAGCCAGGGGATGCGGCCGGTATCGATCGCCAGGATCGTCACCGCGACCGTGGCCAGGGCAATGGCGGCGATCTGCGCCCGGCCCAGCCGTTCGCGCAGCAGCACCGCGCCCAGAAAGATGCTGAACAGCGGATTGATGTAATACCCCAGCGCCGCGTCCAGTGCATGGCCGTTGTTGATCGACCAGATGTAGATGCCCCAGTTGATCGAGATCAGCGCCGCCGTCAGCGCCCCCTGGGCCAGCGTCTTTGGATGGGTCAGCGCCCGGCGCAGATCGCCGGTGCGCCCCATCGCGATCAGCAGCATGCCGGCGACCGGGATCGACCACAGGATGCGATGCGCCACCACCTCGACCGGGGTGATATGGCTCAGAAGCTTGAGGAAGAGCGGCAGCACCCCCCACATCAGATAGGCGGAGACGGCAAAGGCCAGCCCCTGCGGACTGTCCCCGCTGCCGGCAACGGGCGGGGGGGTGACGGCTTGCGATGTCATCGCGGGATCTCCTCTTACCCTATCGCTTTAGGGCAGCGGCGCGGGCTGTGCAATGCGGGCGGTCCGGTACCATGTTCCGGGGGCGTGCCGCCGGGGCCGGTGGGCTACCCGGCGATCTGCGGTGTCGCTGCCAGCCCCAGCAGCACACCGTAAAGGACAAAGCAGCTGGCCAGCACCCGGCGCACCCAGACGTTGAACACCGCCCCCAGCGCCGCCCGGCCCATCAGCGCCCCGAGCGCGGTGAACCCGGTATAGCTCAGCGTGGTCAGGGTCAGCGCCGTAGGTACGATCACCGCCATCTGATCCCAGATCGGCACGTCGGGCTGCACGAAGGCGGAGAAGGCGGCAAGATAGCCGGCGACGCTCTTGGGGTTGATCGTGGCGATCGCCAGCGCGTGCAGATAGATGTGCCGCGCTGGCCGCACCTCGGTCGGGGCGGGTTTGCTGGCATTGCGCCAGCCGCGCAGCCCCAGCCAGATCAGCACCGCGGCGCCGATGTATTTGGCGACGGTGAAACCTGTCGGCGAGGCGGCGAGCAGGGCGGTCACCCCGGCGGCCGAGAGCAGCAGGAAGCTGGCCGCCTGCGTCAGGATCGCCAGAACGCCGATCAGGGCTCGGCGAAACCCCAGTGCCATGCCGTTCGAGATGCAGTTGACCGCATTCGGTCCCGGCGTGGTGACGAAGGCGATCCAGAACAGGGCGAAGACGCTCCAGGCCTCGAAGGTCATGGGCGGACCTCGATCGTCGGCAGGCTGCCGGGGCAGCGGAGCAGGTGCGGATCGGACTGGGGCATCGTCGGTGGCATCGTCATGGCACGGTGGTCTGGTCGCGGCACCCTGCCGCATTTCCCCGGGGGATGCATCCCCCGTTTTGCCACGAGTCGGCAGGCGATCTGCACGGTTTTTGATCGGTTTCCCAAGTTTTAGGGAGTAATTGCTGCCCTACTTGCTGCGCCGCAGCATTTTATGGCTCGGTAGTGGATGACCCATGGTAAACTTAACGCAACGCGACTGTGGGAGGGGCAGCGCGCCTGACCGATCTGACCGAAGGAGACGCGACCCATGTGTCTGACCGCCGAAGCTCTGGCCCTGTTTCTCAACCTGCTGAACCCGGAGATGATCAGCTCCGAAGCCGGCCGGATCACCGTGCATGCGACCGAGGCGGATGCGGTCTGGGTGCTGACCGCAGAGGACGAGTGGTGCACCATGGCCCCGCAGATCGACCGGATGGCCCGTTTCGATTAAGCCCTCGCGCCTCAGCTGCCGGTCTTGTCGCCATGCAGCTGGCCAAAGACCCGGTCGAGGATCGCCGTTAGCGCCTCGGCATCTGCCGGTGTGAAGGCGTCGGGCAGGTCGCTGTCGATGTCGAAGACCGCGATCAACTGGCCGTTGCCGTCGCGCACCGGCAGCACCAGTTCCGACCGGGTCGAGCTGGCACAGGCGATGTGGCCGGGAAAGGCATCGACATCCGGAACCAGCATGACCGCGCCGCTGCGGGCGGCGGCCCCGCAGACACCGCGCGAAAACGGAATCGTCAGGCACCCGTGGCCCCCCTGGTAGGGCCCGATCTTCAGCAGTTCCGGCGCCACCACCCGGTAAAACCCGGTCCAGTTGAACCGCACGTCGGCATGATGCACCTCGCAGGCCAGCGTCGCCATCAGGGCGATGACATCGGTTTCACCCTCGGTCAGGGCGGCGATCCGCCGGGCGAGCGCCTCGTAGTCTCCGGTCATATGCCGAACCTTTCCTTCAGCCAGTCTGCTGCCCGGCTGATGGCATCCTCGCCCTCGGGGATGACGCGGGTCAGGTTGAGAAAGCCGTGCAGCTGCCCCGGATAAGTCAGAAGATCGGTGTCAACGCCAGCGGTTCGCAGCGCTTCGGCATAGCTTCGCCCATCGTCCCACAGCGGATCCTGCCCGGCGGCGATCACCAGCGCCGGCGGTTGACCGGCCAGATGCGGCGAGAACAGCGGGGAGACACGGGGCGCGCAGCGGTCCTGTCCGGGTGGAAGGTAGTGATCGAGATACCAGGCGATCCGGGTCGAGGACAGCAGCGGGTCGTCCCTGAGATCTGCCATCGACTGCGACGTCAGCCGGGCGTCGACGCCGGGATAGATCAGCAGCTGCGCCGCCGGTAGCGGCGCGCCCGCCGCGCTCAGGCTGTGCAGCAGGCTGGCTGCCAGATTGCCGCCGGCACTGTCGCCGCCGACTGCCAGGCGCGCCGGATCCAGCCGGTGCGGCCCGGCGGGATCGGTCAGTTGCAGATAGGCGGCAAGGATATCGTCCGGCGCGGCGGGAAACGGCGCCTCGGGCGCCAGCCGATAGTCATAGGAGATCACCCGCAGTCCGGCGCGGTCGGCCAGCTTGGCACAGACCGCGTCATGGGTGTCGAGGCTGCCCTGTATCCAGCCGCCCCCGTGGAAATAGAGCAGCGTCGGCGCGCCCTCGCCGCGCCCGCGCGGGGTATAGAGCCGGGCCGCGCGCGGGCCGGCGGCCCCGGCCAGCTGCAATGCCTGGCGCGTGACCGTCCGGGGACCGGGGCGGTCGAACTTGCGGACGAACATTGCCAGCTGCGCCCGGCTCTCGGCGACGCTGGGCAGGGCATCGGGATCGCGCAGCTGCGCGACCAGATCGGCCACCGCCTGCGCCTTCGGATCGGCGACGCGGCCGCTAACTGCCCGTGGCGATCCCGCAGGCAGGTGACGGGCGACCGGCGCCGGCGCCAGCACCCGCAGGAGCGAGTATAGGAGCCTGAGCTGTTTCATCGGCCTCTCCTTTGTCGGCCAGTCTCCGCCTCGGGGCGGCGGCAGACAAGGTGGCGGGCAACGGATGCCCCGGTGCCGCGGCGTCCGTTCGGAGGGTGCCGGGACGATCGCCGCGAAGGGGGCGGGCTCAGAGCGTTGTCAGAGCCGTTCGATGGCGATGGCCGTGCCCTCGCCACCACCGATGCAGATCGCGGCCACACCCCGTTTCAATCCACGTTTTTCCAGCGCGTTCAGCAGGGTGACGATGATCCGGGCGCCGCTGGCGCCGATCGGGTGGCCCAGGGCGCAGGCGCCGCCGTTGACGTTCACCCGGTCGCGGGGCAGGTCCATTTCCCGCATGAAGGCCATCGGCACCACGGCAAAGGCCTCGTTGACCTCCCACAGGTCGACATCGTCCTTCGACCAGCCCAGCCGGGCCAGCAGCTTCTGTGCCGCCGGGACCGGGGCGGTGGGGAACAGCGCCGGCGCCTGGGCGTGGCTGGCATGGCCGAGAATTCGGCCCCGGGCGGTCAGGCCGCGGGCCTCTGCCGCCTCGGCGGAGGCAAGCACCAGCGCCGCCGCCCCATCCGAGATCGAGGAGGAATTCGCCGCCGTCACCGTGCCGCCGGGCCGGAACGCCGGTTTCAACGTCGGGATCTTCTCGGGGCGGGCGGTCTGCGGCTGTTCGTCGATCTCGGTCACCACCTCGCCCTTGCGGGTCCTGACAGTGACCGGGGTGATTTCGCCGTCGAAGGCGCCGCTTTTCTGGGCTTCGAGCGCGTTCGAGAGGGATTTCAGCGCATAGTCGTCCTGCGCCTCGCGGGTGAACTGAAAGGCCTCGGCGCAGTCCTCGGCGAAAGTGCCCATCAGCCGGCCCTTGTCATAGGCGTCCTCAAGCCCGTCCAGGAACATGTGGTCGATGGTCTTGCCGTGGCCGATGCGGGCGCCGCCGCGCATCGCCGGCAGCAGATAGGGCGCGTTTGACATGCTTTCCATGCCGCCGGCGATCATCACCTCATTATGGCCGAGAGCGATCTGATCGAAGGCCAGCATCGTCGCCTTCATGCCGGAGCCGCACATCTTGTTGAGCGTGGTGGCCGGCACCTCTTCGCCAAGACCGCCGAGGAACCCGGCCTGCCGCGCCGGCGCCTGGCCCTGGCCCGCGGGCAGAACGCAGCCCATCAGAACCTCGTCCACGGTGTCGGCTCCGGCCCCGGCCAGCGCCGCGCGAATGGCTGCGCCGCCCAGCTCCGCCGCTGGTACGCCATCGTAGATCCCCTGGAATCCCCCCATGGGCGTTCTTGCCGCACCGGCGATCAAAACGTCTTTCATCCCCACTCCTCCCTAGTTATCGGGACAACCGATTGGTAAGACTTCATCACTAGCTTGATACTACCTGAAATACCACCTGAGGAGAGCCATGTTGCTGAGCAGTACGCAAAAGGGCGACGTGCGCATTGTCACCGTCAATGCGGATCGGATCGACGCGGCTGTCGCGATCCAGTTCAAGGAAGATATGCGCACGGAAACCGCAGGCGGACCGGATCGGGTGATTTTGAACCTGTCGCGGGTGACGTTCATCGACTCAAGCGGATTGGGCGCGATCGTCGCGGCAATGAAACAACTGGGTGAAGGGCGGCGGATGGAGCTCGCCGGGCTGAGCCCGATGGTGGACAAGGTGCTTCGGCTGACGCGAATGGACACGGTCTTCAAACTGTTTCCCTCGCTCGACGATGCCATGATCGGGATCGAAGGCTGACCTGAGTAGCTTGTGTCATAACGGCGGATAACCGCAATGCCAGAGCGTTTTACGCACAGGTTCAGGGCCACGGAGCTGGCCGCCCGCGGCGGGATCGTCGCGGTGATGGCGCGTCTGCGCGCCCTGGAACTGCCTGAGCATGTCGCGGGGGATGTCGAACTGGCGCTGGCCGAAGCGGTGAACAATGTGACCGAACACGCCTATCGCGGCCGCAGCGACGGCACGATCACCGTGACCGGCCGGCTGGAGGATACCCGGCTGGTGCTCCGGATCTCCGATCACGGGCTGCCGATGCCCGAAGGCAAATTGCCCAAACCCCGCGCCCATGACCTGAGCGATCAGGCAGAGCTGCCCGAGGGCGGCTTTGGCTGGGGTCTGATCCACGCGCTGACCAGTTCGGTCCGCTATGACCGGCGGGCGCAGCGCAACACCCTGTCGATGATGTTCGACTTGTCCAAGGATAAGTCCGAGAAGCGCACCGCGCCCTGAAACTGCCGCAATCGGAGCAAAGTTGCGCCCGATTGCGGCGCGATAACGGAACCGTAGCTGCAACAGGCTTCCCTCGGCGCCGTGCGATCATAGCCCCCACCCAATGCGCGGTGCCGAGGACTTGTCCCGATCTGCAGTTGCGGTTTCTCTTGATTTTCTACCCCTTCCGGACTTTCCCCTCTGCCTGGTGCAGAGGGGGCGGTTCCGGCGCTGGCGGTTGGCAACCCGGCGGGCCGGGCCTAATCTCCGCCGCGAAGACATGAAGGGAGACAACCGCAATGCGCGATTTCCAGAGCCCGGGCCGCTCCGAGGTGCTGACAACGAACGGGATGTGCGCCACGTCGCATCCGCTGGCCGCGCTGGTGGCGGTGGATATCCTGCGCCGGGGGGGCAATGCGATGGATGCGGCCATCGCGGGGGCGGTCCTGCTGGGAATTTGCGAACCGCAGATGACCGGGATCGGTGGCGATTGCTTTGTCCTCTATACCGATCCGGACAGCGGCGCGCTCAAGGCGCTGAACGGCTCCGGCCGGGCGCCGAAGGCGGCCAGTGCCGCCGCGCTGCGCGACCGGGGGCTGAGCGCGGTGCCGCTCCATGGGCCAGAGGCGGTGACGATCCCCGGCGCCATCGATGCCTTTTGCCATCTGTCGGAAACCGTCGGCACGCTCGGGCTCGATGCGATTCTCGCGCCGGCGATCCAGTATGCCGAGGCCGGCGTGCCGGTGGCGGCCCGCGTGGCCTTCGACTGGGCCACGGATCAGGGCACCCTGCAGGGTGTTGCGCGCGACCGCTATCTGATCGATGGCCGCGTCCCGCGGGTGGGGGAGATCTTTCGCGCCCCGGGCCAGGCCGAGGTGCTGCGCCGGATCGCCAGGCAGGGCCGCGACGGTTTCTATACCGGTGAGGTGGCCGAGGACATCTGTGCCGCGCTGACCGCGTTGGGCGGGGTCCACACGCTGGAGGATTTCGCCGCGACCCGCTGTACCGAGACGACGCCGGTGTCGGGGCAGTACAAGGGGGCCGATCTGTTCGAGCATCCGCCCAACGGTCAGGGCGCAACGGCGATCCTGATGCTGAATATCCTGAGCCATTTCGACATCGCCGGCATGGAGCCCTTCGGCGCCGCTCGTGCCCATGTGGAGGCCGAGGCCGCCAAGCTGGCCTATGACGCGCGGAACCGGTTCATCGCCGATCCCGACCGCACCGCGCGGTTGCAGCATATGCTGGCACCGGAAACCGCGGCGCAGTTGGCCGGGCGGATCGACATGGCCCGGGCGATGGCCAGCCCCGCGGCGCTGAGCGAGGCGGTGCACAAGGATACGATCTATATCACCGTGGTCGACCGCGACCGGATGGCGGTGTCGCTGATCTATTCGATCTTCCATGGCTTTGGCTCTGGCATTGCCAGCGACCGCTTCGGCGTGCTGCTGCAGAACCGCGGTGCCGGCTTCAGCCTGGAGGCGGGGCATCCGAACGAAATGACCGGCGGCAATCGCCCGATGCATACCATCATCCCGGCGATGCTGCGCGATGGCGACACGCTGATGCCCTTCGGGGTGATGGGCGGAGCCTATCAGCCCAACGGTCATGCTCGGGTGGTCAGCAACCTGCGCGATTTCGGCATGGACCTGCAGGCGGCGCTGGATGCGCCACGCAGTTTTGCCGACACCACCGGGCTGGAGGTCGAGCGGGGCTATAGCGATGCGGTGCGGCAGGAGCTGGCCGATCTGGGCCACAGCGTGGTGGTCCCGGAAACGCCGATCGGCGGGGCGCAGGCGATCCGCATACGTCCCGACGGGGTGCTGGAGGCAGCCAGTGATCCACGCAAGGACGGCTGTGCGCTGGGCTATTGAACGATGATATCGCCTGCCGGGTCCTGCGGGAGCCGGCAGATCGCAAGCGCCCGCTGCGACGGCTTCCCCGCCAGCGCGGTGCTGCCCGCCCGAGCTGGTAGATTTTAATTAAATTGGAAATGAAGGGGGTACGAACCGTCCTGGAACGGGCCGAACATCTCCGGGATATCGGGGTGATCCACCGGCTCGCCAGAGTAGTCGGCGACCAGATTCTGCTCCGACACATAGGCCACGTAGTAGGTGTGATCGTTTTCGGCCAGCAGGTGGTAGAACGGCTGTTCCTTCAGCGGCCGGCTGTCTTCCGGGATCGCCTCATACCATTCCTCGGTATTCGCGAACTCCGGATCGACATCGAAAACCACGCCGCGAAACGGGTGCTTCTTGTGGCGCACAACTTGGCCCAGGTGATATTTCGCGCGCGTCTTCAGCATTAAACATAGCCCTCAATGACATGTTCTTAACCGTAACACCTGAGCCTTGTCCAACCCCCGCAGCCGATTTTCCAAGAAACAGACTGTCGAATTGATTTTGACAGTGCCTGCCTCGCGGCCTGAGCGGGACGCTGCCGAAAGTCTCAGGCAAATGTGATTCCCACCGGGGCGTTTATCGGCTAAAATTCCCTCAAAAAAGGCATGAGGCAGATGAGCAGACCCCTCAGCATTCTTTTGCTGGTTCTGATTCTGGCGTCCTGTGGCGGTGGCTACAAGGCGCCCCCCAGCAATTTGGACAACGCCTGCAGCATCCTCAGTCAGCGGCCGGAGTATAAACGCGCCTTCCGTGCCGTCGAGCGGCGCTATGGTGTGCCGGCGCATGTGCAGATGGCGGTGATCTATCAGGAAAGCCGGTATCGTTCCGATGCGCGCACCCCCTATCGCTATGTGCTGGGGGTGATCCCCATGGGGCGGCAGTCCAGCGCATACGGCTACAGCCAGGCGCTGGACGGAACCTGGGACGAATACCGGCGTTCCACCGGTAACCAGCGGGCGAAACGCGATAAAATGCGCGATGCCGCGGATTTCATGGGCTGGTACATGACGCGCAGTTCGCAGCGCAACGGCATCGCCCTGACCGACGCGCGCAATCAGTATCTCGCTTATCACGAAGGGCACACCGGCTATGCCCGCGGCTCGCATCAGAGCAAGAGCTGGCTGTTGCGGGTCGCCGACGATGTCGAGCGGCGCTCGTATATGTACCGCGCCCAGCTGGCAAGCTGCTACTGACGGCAACGGGAGGAGACGCAGCCTCAGCGCTTGTCGGTGGGGGCGGAGCCGCCGACCGGCAGGAACAGGCTGCCGGGCAGGGACATCCCGGTTTCCAGTTTGCCCAGAATCACCGTGGTCTGACCGCCGCTGGCATCATGGATCACCCATTTGCGCAGCTCCACCGGCGTGTCGGTGAACATCAGTTCGATTCGCCCGTAATCGGGGTTATCGGGGTCCTGCGCGGTGATTACGGTCGAGGTGCCGTCGAAGGTGTGGCCAACCACCATATTGGCGCGGTCCAGATCGACACGGCTGGCCAGGATGATCGACAGCGGCGTGCGGCTGAGCGGATAGCTTTCCGGCGGCTGGTTCGATTTCGGATCGCGGATCACCACGGTGCCGGCGCCGACGATCACCGCCGCATTGCCGGGGGGATCGTACTGGAACCGCGCCTTGCCCGGACGGCTGAGATAGAGCGTTCCGGTGGTCAGCGTGCCATCGTCGTTGATCTGGGTGAACGGGCTTTCCGCCGTCTTCAGACCGTTGAGATAGGCCGATATCGCCGACAGCGGCAATTTCTCGGCGGCCTGCGCCAGCGGCGCGGCCAGGATCAGCGCCGGAAGGCTGAGACTGAGCAGTAGGTTTCTCATGGCGATTACATAGGCATTGCCGGACGGGATTGTCATCCCCGCACGGTCCACATCGGCGTGAAGGCGCGGAAGCGGGCCGGGGGGGTGGAAAATCGGGGGGTTAGAAAATCAGGTCCTCGGCCACCGTCAGAGCCGACGGGGCGACGCTCTCCAGCAGGAGGGTCAGGGGCGTGCCGATGCCGAAGCTCAGCAAGCTATCCGCGCCGCCGTGGCGGGGGGCAATCGTCAGGTCGTCGGGGGTGAGATCGAGGGCGCGCAGATCGATATGATCCCGCCCGGGAGTGAAATCTCTGATCCGGTCGCGTCCGGCGCCATCGTCCGGGGTGAAGATGAACAGATCCGCCCCGGCGCCGCCGGTCAGCACATCGCGCCCGGCACCGCCGGCGATCCTGTCGTCGCCGCCGCCGCCGGAGAGGGTATCGTTGCCGCCCTCGCCGAACAGGCGGTCGTCTCCGGCTCCTCCGGACAGCTGATCGGCCTGGCCGCCGCCAAAGAGCCGGTCGGCCCCCGCGCCCCCCTGCAGCAGGTTGCGGAAATCATTGCCCACCAGCAGATCGCGGCCGCTGCCGCCCAGAAGGGTATCGACGCTGCGGGCGAAGTCGGTCTCGTCGCTGGCGGCGCCGCCGGCAGTCAGCCGGTCCTGGCCCGGGCCGCCATAGAGCCTGTCGTCGCCCAGCCCGCCATCGAGCGTGTCCCGGCCGGCACCGCCGCGCAGGATGTCGTCCGCCTCGCGGCCGAACAGCCTGTCGTCGCCACCCCGGCCATTCAACCGGTTGGGTCCCTGGACTCCGATCAGGGCATCGTCCTGCCCGGCCGCGGTCAGGCTGAACCCCGCGTCGCCGAAGCCATAGCTCCAGCCGGTGGTGTCGATCGGCCCGCCATAGAGCTGTCCCAGGGCCAGTTTGTCCAACACCCCGAGCTGATCGTAGGGCGGTCCCGACAGCGTGTAGGACATCAGCGTCATCGACCGGTTGTCCAGATCGGGGGCCAGCGTGAAGCTGCCGTTGAAGGGATGGCTCAGACCCAGGCTATGCCCCAGCTCATGCAGGATGGATTGATAGCGCGGGCCGCTCAGCCGGTCGCCGTCGGTCAGATCCATGGTCAGGTCGCCGGAGTCGGTCTCGTCCCCGGTGACATAGGGATAATGCGCCCAGCCACCGTAGATCGAGCCGGTGACACCGAAGGCCCTGATCATCGCGGGGCCGGTGGTCTCGACGAACAGCACTCCGGTCTCGGCCTCGAAGGTGCTCATCGCCTGACGCACCGCCGCCCGTTGTGCCGCGGAAAACGCCAATACCGTCTCGGCCGCATAGGGCAGCGTGTCCAGCGCGGGCAGATCGGCGGTTTCGGTGAAGGAATAGCTGACGATGACCGGGATCGGCGTCTCGTGGCCATAGCTCCAGCTGTAATATGGATCGTCCAGCCGGGCCAGGATGGCCCTCTCGTCACGCACCACGGTCATATCGGCGACCTGTTCTTACCATTGAAAAAGCCGGGCCCGGTGATCGGGCCCGGCTGAAACCGTTTCGGGGCTACGGTACCGTCACTGCTGTTCGGGCACCAGGATTTCCCGTTTGCCGACGTGGTTGGCCGGGCTGACCAGACCCTCGTCTTCCATCTGCTCCACCAGCCGGGCGGCCTTGTTATAGCCGATCGCCAGTTTCCGCTGGATGTAAGAAGTGGAGCATTTGCGATCCTTGATCACCACCTGCACCGCTGCGTCATAGAGCGCGTCCTCGCCATCGGTATTGCCGCCGGTCGAAAGCCCCAGCACCGCGTCGATGCTTTCGGCCTTTTCCTCGTCCGGGCCGTCCAGCACATTGCCGACATAATCGGGCGGGCCGAACTGCTTGAGATGGGTGACAACCTCCTCTACCTCCTCGTCGGAGACGAAGGGGCCGTGGCAGCGGGTGATCTTGGCGCCGCCGGCCATATAGAGCATGTCGCCCATGCCCAGCAGCTGTTCGGCGCCCTGTTCGCCCAGGATGGTGCGGCTGTCGACCTTCGAGGTCACCTGGAAGGAAATCCGGGTGGGGAAGTTCGCCTTGATGGTGCCGGTGATGACGTCGACCGAGGGCCGCTGCGTCGCCATGATCAGGTGGATGCCCGACGCCCGGGCCATCTGTGCCAGACGCTGGATGCAGGCCTCGATCTCCTTGCCGGCGACCATCATCAGGTCGGCCATCTCGTCGACGATCACCACGATATAGGGCAGCGCGACGGGCTGGAATTCCTCGGTCTCGAACACCGGTTCGCCGGTCTCGTCGTCAAAGCCGGTCTGCACGGTGCGGCTGAACATCTCGCCCTTCGACAGCGCCTCGCGCACCCGGCCGTTATAGCCCTCGATGTTGCGCACACCCATCTTCGACATCTTGCGATAGCGATCCTCCATCTCACCCACCGTCCATTTCAGGGCGACGACCGCCTTCTTCGGATCGGTGACGACGGGAGAGAGCAGATGAGGGATGCCGTCATAGACGGAGAGTTCCAGCATCTTCGGGTCGATCATGATCAGCCGGCATTCCTCCGGCGTCAGCTTGTAGAGCAGGCTGAGGATCATGGTGTTGATCGCCACCGATTTCCCGGAGCCGGTGGTCCCGGCGATCAGCAGGTGGGGCATCTTGGCCAGGTTGGCAACAACCGCATCGCCGCCGATATCCTTGCCGAGCGCCAGCGGCAGGCTCATCTTGCTGTCGCCGAAGTCGCGGGCGGCGAGGATTTCGCGCAGCACCACCTTCTCGCGGTTCTCGTTCGGCAGCTCGATGCCGATGACCGACCGGCCCGGCACGGTGGAGACCCGCGCCGACAGCGCCGACATCGACCGGGCGATATCGTCGGCCAGGCCGATCACGCGGCTGGCCTTGAGGCCCGGGGCCGGTTCCAGTTCATACATGGTGACGACCGGACCGGGGCGAACGCTGACGATCTCGCCCTTCACCCCGTAATCGTCCAGCACGTTTTCCAGCATGCGGGCGTTTTCTTCCAGCGCCTCGTCGCTGAGGTAATGCCGTTCGATCTCGGCCGGGTTGGTCAGCAGGTTCAGCGGCGGCAGTTCGAAATCGTGGTGATGTTCTTCGAAGGCCAGGGCCGGCTGCGCCTCGGCCTGGGCGCGGCGCGACGGCTGCACCGGCTTGCGGTTCAGCGGCTGCACCACCTTGCGCGGCTCCGCCAGCGGCACCGCCATGGGTTGGGCCACCGGCTGCGGGGCGGGCCGGTCGGCCTGCGGCGCCTCTGCCGGTTGCGCGCGGTAGACCGGGGGCGCCGGCTGGGCCGGCTGCTCCGGCGCGGCGTATTCGGCATATCCGGTGTCGTCCGAATAGTCCTGATCGTGCTCCTGCGCCGGCGGCATCGGTGCCGCCTGCGGGGCAGGGGAGGGGGCGAGCTGCGGCGCGGCCATGGGGGCCTGCGTGGAGACGTGTGTGGGGGCCTGAATCGGGGCCGGGGCCGGCTGCGGTGCCACCGCCTGTACAGGCGGGGCGACCGGCGCGTCGGCGACGGTGGGCTGGACGGCCACATAGGGCGCCGCGGCGCTGAGCGGCGGCTCGGGCGGCAGGACGGCCTGGGCCGCGGTCACCGGCGGTTCCGGCGGCAGCACGTTGCCATGGCGCAGCGGGTTCAGCAGCAGCGGATCGGGTCCGCGGCCACGGCCCTTGGTCAGCGGCCGGCTGGGATCGGGTTCGACCGGGGCCGGCGCACCAGAGCGGGCACGGATGGCATCGGCGATCTTGGCGCGGATGCGGTCGTCGCCGGGCATGTCCTGTTCCGCCGCCGACATCTCGGGCTCGACCAGTTCGGGTTCGGGCATCGGCGCCGGTTCTGCGCGGCGCAGCAGCGACGGCATGCGGGCGAGGAAGCCCGTACGTTCCTCGCTCTGCGCGGCACGGCGGGGAGCCTCCGGCGCCGGCACCGGCGCGGCAACGGCGGGGGCCGCAACCGGGGCGGGAGCCTGAGGCTGGACCGGGGTCGCCTGTTGAACGGCGGCGGAATAGTGGGGGGCTGCGTGCTGGATCGGGGCGGCGGCGCGCGGGGCTGGAGTGGGCTGCGGCTCCATCGCGGGCTGCGGCCGGTGCACCGGGATCGGTGCGCTGCGCTGGACCGGCTGCGGTGCCGGTTCGGGATAGGGATCTTCGAACAGGGCTTCGGCTTCGGCCTCGGCAGCGGCCAGTTCCTGCGCGGCGCGCGCGGCCTCGGCATCCGCCGCCAGTTGCTGGCGATAAGCCTTTTCGGCGGCGGCCTTCTCGCGCCGGGCGCTGCGGTGGGCAGCGAAATCGCCCACTTGCTTGCGGGCGGCCTGGGCGGCGCTGACCCCGCCCTTGCCGAGAAGGTTGACGAGGAAGCCATAGACCATCACCACGCCGATCAGCACGAAGCGCAGCGCGCGCGCGATCTCGGGCCGGGTGAAGCCCAGCACATAGGCGCCCATCCCCAGCATGGCGACGGCGGTCAGAAGCGACATCAGCTTGACGGCGAAATGCGAGCCCAGCGGCAGCAGCGTCAGCAGCGCGGCCACCACGGTATCGCCGAACAGACCGCCCAGCCCGAAGCTGTGCGTTGCGCTCCACGCGGCACTGGGCACCAGCGTGGCGGCATAGACCGAGCCGACGGCGATGGCGATCGGGGCGAAGATCAGGCGGGACAGCGCGCGCTCCTCTCCCCGGTGCAGCGCATAGCGCAGGCCCCAGCCGATCAGCGCGATGGCCAGCCCCCAGCTGCCGCCACCGACCACCATGAACAGCGGTGCCGCGACCGAGGCGCCGAAGCGGCCCAGCCAGTTCTGCACCGGCGCATCGGTCGAGACCATCCAGTTGGGATCGTCCGGCGTGTAGGAGCCGATCATGGCCGCCGCCGCGAGGCCGATGCAGATCAGGACGATCCCGATCAGCTCCTTGCCCCGTTTTTCGATGGCCGCCTGCATGTTGCTGTCCAGCAGAGGGTCGCGGCTGCGAGTGTGATATGCCATGCCTGTCCTCGGTCCTGCTCGTTTCTTGTTATCCGTAGAGGCAATCGCGCAGCCGCGTCAGCGCCTGGCGGAGTTCGTCTTCGGGAGCCACCATCGCCACCCGGATATAGCTTTTGCCGGGGTTCTCGCCCGCGACCTCGCGCGCCAGATAGCTGCCCGGCAGCACCCGCACCCCGGTTTCCTGCCAGAGCTTCAGCGCCGCGGCCTCGCCATCCTCGACCGGCAGCCAGAGGAAGAATCCGGCCTCCGGCGGCATGTAGCCCTGAGCGCCGGCGAAGACCTCGTCGGCGATGCGGTATTTGGTCTGATAGAGCGCGCGGTTCTCGGCCACATGGGTCTCATCGGCCCAGACGGCGGCGGCGGCGGCCTGCAGCGGTCCGGGCAGCGGTGCCCCGGAATAGGCCCGCAGCGTCTTCAGCCGTGCCATGCTGGCCGGCCCGCCGGCGACGAAGCCTGAGCGCAGCCCGGGCAGGTTCGACCGTTTCGACAGCGAATTGAACAGGGTCACCCGTTCCGGATCGGCGCCCAGTTCGGCTGCCACCGCGAGCGCCCCGGTGGGGGCGGCATCGCGGTAGATCTCGGAATAGCATTCGTCGGCGAAGATGCGGAAATCGTATTTCTCCGCCAGCGCGATCAGGTCAGCCCAATAGTCCCGGCTGGCCACCGCGCCCTGTGGGTTCGCGGGTGAGCAGATATAGGCGATGGCGGTGCGGTTCAGCACATCCTCGGGCAGGGCGGTGAAGTCGGGCAGATGGCCGGTGGCGGCGGTCGCCGGCAGGAACACCGGATCGGCGCCGACGGAAATCGCCGCGATCATATAGACTTGGTAGAAGGGGTTGGGGATCAGCACTGCGGGCTTCTGGCCGTTCTTGCGTTCGGGGCAGAGCGCCATGGCGGCGTTATAGAGCCCCTCGCGGGTGCCGTTCAGCGCCATGACCTGGCTGTCGGCGTCGAGGTTGACGCCATAGCGCCGCGCCGCCCAGTCGGAAATCGCCCCGCGCAGCGCCGGGGTGCCGTCGTTCGCCGGGTAGCTGTTGAAACCGGCAGCATTCTCGGTGATCACCCGGGTGACCCAGTCGGGAAAGGCGTGCTTCGGCTCGCCGATGGTCATATGCACGACGTCGCCGCCGGGCGCATGATCGTCCAGCAGCGCGCGCAGGCGCGGAAATGCGTATGGCGGCAGGTTCGAAAACCGCTCAGGATAGTCCATAATGTCTGCCTCTGGGTCGGGATCATTGGCGTCCCGTTTGCGAGGCAGGTTACCGCGATGGTGTCTCTCCGTCCAGCCTAAGCCGGTGAGGACTCGGGGAAATGTGGCAATCCGGCCAGATCAGCGCAGGGCTGCTTCTGCCGCGGCCCCCAGCCGCAGCAGCGCGGCCTCGGTCTCCGGCGGCGCCAGCAGTTGCAGCCCGCAGGACGGCGTGCCGGTGGGCAGGCTTAGCGCGCAGAGCCCCATCAGGTTGCCGATCCGGGTGTTGCGCAGCGTCAGCAGGTTCTCGGTCACGTAATACTCCGAATCCTGTGCCAGCCGGTCCAGATCGGGCGGCAGGATCGGCGCCGTGGGGCAGATCACCGCGTCGAAGCTGGCGGTGGCGCGATCCCAAGCCATCCGCGCCGACTCGAGCCGGGCCCAGGCGGCGACGTAATCGGGGGCGGAGAAGTCCTTGCCGGCGCGGAACCGGTCGCGGATTTCGCCGAACATCACATCGGGGTTGGCCTCGATCACATCGCGCCAGAGCCCATAGGCCTCTCCGGTATAGAGCACCGGGGCAAGCGTGAAGGCCTCGACCAGTTCCGGCACCTCGATCTCGACCACCTCGGCGCCGGCGGCGCTGAGCTTGGTGATCGCCTCGGCAAAGGCGCGCTCCGGTGCCTCGCGCAGATCGTCGAGGGCAACGGTCTTGAGGATCGCTAGCCGCTTGCCCTCCAGCGTGGCGCCGCGCAGATCGGGCGCCTTCGCGCTGCCGTCGAGCAGGGCGAAGAGCTGGGCGGCATCCTCCACCGTCCGGGTCAGCGGTCCGACGGTGTCGAATTTCAGGCACAGCGGCACCACGCCCTCCAGGCTCAGCCGGCCGGAGGTGGTCTTCAGCCCCACCAGATCGTTCCAGGCCGAGGGGATGCGCACCGAGCCGCCGGTGTCGGAACCGATCGCCGCCGCCGCCAGGCCGAAGGCGACCGAGGCCGCCGCGCCGGAGGAGGACCCACCCGGCGCGCCATTGGGGAAATTCACGTTGGGCGAGGTCGCGGTGATCGGATTGAGGCCGAGGCCGGAAAACGCCAGCTCGCTCATATGCGTCTTGCCGAGACAGACCAGCCCCAGCGCGGTGGCGTTCTGCAGCACCACGGCGTCATGCTCGGGCACCCGCCCTTCCAGCAGGGCAGAGCCGGATTCCGTCGCGGTGCCGGCGGTGTCGAAGAGATCCTTCCAGCTGACCGGCACCCCGTCGAGCGGTGACAGCCGAAACCCGGCCTGGGCGCGCGCCTTGGCCGCGGCGGCCTCGGCCCGCGCCCGTTCGGGCGTCAGCCGGGCATAGATGCGGTCGGACAGCGGATGCGCGGCGATCGCCTCCAGAAAGGTTTCGGTCAGCGCGACCGGGTCGATCGTTCCGCTTTCGATGCCGCGGCCCAGATCGCTCGCGCTCATGCTCAGCCAGTGCTGCATTGTGATCTCCCTTGAGGACGACGGGGCGCAGCGGCGCCCCGGTTTTCGGTGTTTTCCGGACGGTAGCGACAGCGCCGCGCATGGACAATCCCGAAGCCTCGGTCATATTGCAGGGCATGAGCGCAGATTCCGATATCCTGATCGTGGGCGGCGGCCTGAACGGCCCGGCCCTGGCACTGGCTCTGGCCCGGGCGGGCCAGCGCGTGACCGTCATTGACGCCCTGCCGGAGACGGCCCGCAAGGATGCGGGGTTCGATGGCCGGGCCTATGCGCTGGCGCTGGCCTCGCAGCGGCTGCTGGCCGGCATCGGCATCTGGGATCAGATCGCCGATCAAGCACAGCCGATGCTGGACATCAAGGTGACCGACGGGCATGCGGGCCTCGGCCCCTCGCCCTTCTTCATGCATTTCGACCATGCCGAGATCGAGGAAGGCCCGATGGGGTATATGGTCGAGGATCGTCACCTGCGTCGCGCCTTTCTCGACGCGATGGATGCGGCGCCGCTGATCACCCAGGTCGATGGCCGGGTGGTGGCGCAATCGGTTGCCCCGGGCGCGGTCACCGTGACACTGGAGGACGGGCGCAGCCTGTCGGGCCGGTTGCTGGTCGGCTGCGACGGGCGGGCCAGCGGCACCGCGCGGCGCGCCGGCATTTCCCGCACCGGCTGGGACTACGGCCAGACCGCGCTGGTCTGTGCCATCGAGCACGAGAAACCGCATCACGGTGTGGCGCATCAGTTCTTCATGCCGCCGGGGCCGCTGGCGATCTTGCCGCTGACCGGCAACCGTTCCTCCATCGTGTGGAGCGAGAAGACCGCGACCGCGGCGGCGATCAACGCGCTGCCGGAGGCAGAGTACCTGGCCGCGCTGAGGCCGCGGTTCGGCGATTTCCTGGGCGAGATCCGGCTGGCCGGGCCGCGCTGGACCTATCCGCTGGGGCTGACCATCGCCAACAGTTTCATCGCCGACCGGGTGGCGCTGGTGGGCGATGCCGCCCATGGCATGCATCCGATTGCCGGGCAGGGGCTGAATGCCGGGCTGCGCGATGTCGGCGCCCTGGCCGAGGTGGTGGTGGACGCTGCCCGCCGTGGTGAGGATATCGGCGCTTTGGCCGTGCTGGAGCGGTATCAGCAATGGCGCCGCTTCGACACCGCCGCGCTGGCGCTGGCCACCGACACCTTCAACCGGCTGTTTTCCAACGACAACCCGCTGCTGCGGTTGGGCCGCGATCTGGGCATGGGGCTGATCAACTCGGTGCCGGCGCTGCGCCGCGGCTTCGTGCGGGAGGCCGCCGGCCTGACCGGCGATCTGCCCCGGTTGCTGCGCGGCGAAGCGCTCTGACCGCCGCGGGCTGAGGGCGCGCGGACGGCTCAGTCCAGCTTGCGTGCCTCGTCGATCAGCAGGATCGGGATGCCGTTGCGGATCGGAAAGGCGATGCCTGCGGCTTTCGACACCAGTTCCTGACGCTCGGCATCGTAGTCCAGCGTGGTATGGGTCTGCGGGCAGATCAGCGCCTCCAGCATCCGGCGATCGAAGGCCGGCTGCGGGATGCCCGAGTCCGGGGTGGTTGCGCTCATGTCGTTCATTGCAATGTCTCCTCGCTCGATCCGCCGCGCATCGAGAATTCGATCAGCGTGATCAGCGTTTCGCGCCGGGTGCGCAGCGATGGCGCCTCAAGCAGCGCCTGTTTGTCCTCGGGGGTGAAATCCAGCAGCATCGACAGGGAATTCACCAGCAGCTCGTCCTCGGCCTCTTTCAGCGTGTCCCAGTCGGTCTGCAGCTGGCGGGCGCTGAAGAACCGTTCCAGCAGCGCCATGAAACCGTCGCGGTCGAAGCAGGGGTCTTGCTCCGCCGCGCCCAGATCGCGGTCGAACCCCTCCCACGACACGGCACAGCGGCGATAGGGGCAGAAACCGTCGACCTCGCGCTGAATGCGATAGCGGCTGATCCCGGTCAGGGTGATCAGATAGCGCCCGTCCTCGGTTTCCGAAAACTGGGTGACCCGGCCGGCGCAGCCGATGGCATGCAGGCTGTCGGCCTGCCCGGGCATCGGGCTGGGCTGAATCATCCCGATCAGTCGCTGCGGTGTCCTCAGCGCATCCTCCAGCATCTGCAGATAGCGCGGTTCGAAAATATGCAGCGGCAACCGTGACCGGGGCAGCAAGAGCGCCCCGGGCAGGGGAAAGACAGGGATGATATCCGGCAGATCGGCGGCTTGCATCATGGGGATGACTCTAGCCCCGCGATCGCGTTAGGCAAATATCATCGAGCTGAGCTTGCGCCGACCGTGCAGCACGATCGGATCGTTCGGCTTGAGCGCGTCGAAAATGGTGAAAAGCTGGGCCTTGGCGGCACCGTCGTTCCACTCCCGATCACGGCGGAACAGTTCCAGCAGCTGATCGACCGCCTCTTCGACCTTGCCGGAGGCATGCAGCGCCTGCGCCAGATCGAACCGTGCCTGAAGGTTGTCGGGATCGGCGGCGACGGCGGCTTCCAGCTCGGCCACCGGGCCGGCATCGGCGGCCTGGCGCGCCAGTTCCAGTTGCGCATGTGCGGCTTCCAGCTCGGGGCTGTGCGAAATCTCCGCTGGCGCGCCGTTCAGCACCGCCTCGGCCTGATCCAGATCGCCGGCGGCGATATGGGCGCGCACCAGCCCGCCATAGGCGGCGGCATGCAGCGGGTCCTCGCCGAGGATGGCTGCAAAGGTCTGGGCGGCATCCACCGCGGCACCTTCGGCCAACATCTCTTCGGCGGCGGCCACCGCCTCATCAAGCTGCCCGCCTGGCGCTTCGCCCCCGGCGGCGGCGATCACCCGGTCGACGAAGGCCTGCACCTCGGACCCGGGCAGCGCGCCCTGGAAGCCGTCGATCGGCTGGCCCTGGTAGAAGGCATAGACGGTCGGGATCGACTGAATCTGCAGCTGGGCGGCAATCATCTGCGACTGGTCGACATTGACCTTGACCATCCGCACCGCGCCCTTGGCGGCCTTCACCGCGCTTTCCAGCAGCGGCCCGAGGGTCTTGCAGGGGCCGCACCAGGGGGCCCAGAAATCGACGATCACCGGCACGTCCTTGGACGTGTCGATCACATCGGCCATGAAGGTCGCCTCGGTGATATCCTTGACCAGATCGGCCTCTGCGGCGCCGTCCTGGGCCTGTCCGAATTCCAGCATGGGTCAGACTCCTCATATTTTGCTCGCCCCTATATGATGGGGCGTCGCGAAAAAACCAAGGGAAGATCGGGAAGGGACGGGGAGAATCGCGGCGGACGCGGCGGGGTGTCACGCGTCGGAGCGGCAGTCAGCCGCTTGCGTTGTGCCCGCATCGTGCGTGAGCCATTCCCAAGTTGTTCCCACGTCAGGCGCGGGCCTCCACCACATGAGACACATGCGGGAAGGTCATCGCGGTGCCGTCATAACAGGGGCCGAGCGCTGCCAGAAACGCCTCTATCGCCTGTTCGATGCGGGTTTCGCTCAATCCGGAGAGCTTGTCACCGGTGTGCATGCCGCCCATGGCGCCGGCGGCGAAGGCGCGTGCGTTTGGGTGGGACAGGGTCAGGCTGACGCTGTCGATGCGGATATCGCGAAACCCCGCCGCGGCGAACAGCCGCTGCAGCACATCCGCCTGCGGCAGGCCGCAGATGGCGCGGACGGCGGCGCCGGCCTCGGGTCCGACGCAGGTTTCCAGCGCGCTGGCCTGCGCGGCCAGCATCGGGTTGACCGCCAGATCGCGCTGGACGCAGAAAATCGCCCGGCCTGTCGGTTTCAGCACCCGGTGCAGATCGCTGAGCGCCGCCGCCCGGTCGGGAAAGAACTGCAACGCCTGCTGGCACAGTGCCAGATCGAAACTGTCGTCCGCAAAGGGCAGCCTGGCGGCGTCGGCCTCGATCCATTCGACCGGCGGCTCTGCCGCCGGGCTGAGCCTGCCGGCCACGGCCAGCATGTCGGCGCTGTGATCGACGGCGGCAAGCCGTCCGGGGCGGACGGCCTGGGCCAGAAGCCTGCGGGTCACCACACCGGTGCCACAGGCCAGATCGAGGATGTGCTCGCCCGGTTGCGGATCGGCACGGCGCACCATCTCCTCCGCCCAGGGTTCGAAAATCACCGGCACCAGAACCGATTGATAGCGGTCGGCGAAGGTCGCGGCAGCAGAGGCGTCCGTGTCGTGCATGGTCCCTTCCTCCTTCGGAGCGGGCGACAGGGAAGGCGCGCCAGTGGTCACGCCACCGGCGGCTGCTGCGAGCATAGCAGATTTTGCCCGATCCCCCAAGCGGGGGATCAGAGGCGGGGGATCAGAGATCGAAGCTGGCGAAGACCGGTGCGTGATCGCTGGGTTTCTCCCAGCCGCGGGCGTCGCGCAGGATGCGGCTGCCATGAGCGGCGGGCGCGATATCGGGGGTGGCCCAGACGTGATCCAGCCGGCGGCCCTTGTCAGCGGCGTCCCAGTCCTTGGCGCGGTAGGACCACCAGGAGTAGAGCTTGCCCTCGGGGATGTCGGCGCGGGTCACGTCCACCCATTGGCCGGCGCCCATCACATCGGCCAGCGCCTCGACCTCCACGGGGGTATGGCTGACGATCTTCAGAAGCTTCTTGTGATCCCAGACGTCATCCTCACGCGGGGCGATGTTCAGATCGCCCACCAGGATCGACTTGCCGAACTGTTCCTTGTGAAACCAGTCCCGCATCTCGGAGAGGTAATCGAGCTTCTGGCCGAATTTCTCGTTCACCGTCCGGTCCGGTACATCGCCACCGGCGGGCACATAGAAATTGTGGATGGTGACGCCGTTTTCCAGCCGGCCGGCGACATGGCGGGCGTGGCCCAGATCGGCGAAGTCCATATCGCCCATGTCCTCGATCGGCAGCCGCGACAGGATCGCCACGCCGTTATAGCCCTTCTGGCCACGGGCGATCATGTGCTCGTATCCCAGCGCGCGGAAGCCCTCGACCGGGATCTTCTCGACCGGGCTCTTGCACTCCTGCAGGCAGAGCACATCGGGAGCCTGTTCCTCCAGCAGCTTCAGCACGATGGGTTCGCGCAGGCGGACGGAGTTGATGTTCCAGGTGGCGAGGGTGAACGACATGGGGGATCTCCTGGGCCGGGTCGCGTCAGATTAGGGGCAGGCGGGGCGGGGTCAACCTCTCGGCATCAGTCCAGCGTCTGGCCCCAGTCCTTGTCCTGCATCTCGCGCAGGCGGCTGGCGGTGCGTTCGAATTCGAAAACGCCCTCGCCCTCGACATACAGGGTTTCCGGTTCCGCCGCAGCGGAGCAGATCAGCCGCACCTTGGCCTCATAGAGCGCGTCGATCAGGGTGACGAAGCGTTTCGCCTCGTTGAAGTTCGACCGCGACAGCCGCGGGATATCCTCGATGATCAGCAGCTTTACCGCATGGGCGATGGCGAGGTAATCGCCGGGCCCGAGGTAATGCGCGCAGAGATCGTAAAAGCTCGCCCGGGCGATGCCGTTGCGGTACTGCGGCAGCCGGACCTCGCGGCCCTTGACCTCCAGCAGCAGCTCAGCGCCGGGACCTGCGGCCAGATCGTCCCAGATCCCATCGATGGCGGTGCGGGCCTCTGCCCCGGCGGGTGTGAAATAGACCCGGGCGCCGGCCAGCCGGTTCTGGCGGTAATCCTTGGGGCTGACCAGTTCGTGCACCACCATCCGCTCCTTGATGAGCGCGATGAAGGGCAGGAACAGCTGCCGGTTCAGCCCGTTCTTGTAGAGATCGTCCGGTATCCGGTTCGAAGTGGTCACGATCACCACGCCGGCGTCGAACAGCATTTCGAACAACCGCCCGACCACCATGGCATCGGTGATATCGGTGATCTGCATCTCGTCGAAGGCCAGCACCTTGACGCTGTCGATCACCGCCTTGGCGGCCGGCGCCAGCGCATCGGCGATCTCCTGTTTGCGGGCCTCGTGCATGGCGGCCTGGATTTCCTGCATGAAGGCATGGAAATGCACCCGTCGGACCGGGATATCGCCCAGCGAATCCACGAAGAGATCCATCAACATCGACTTGCCGCGCCCGACCCCGCCCCAGAGATAGAGCCCCTTTGGCGGCGGCGGCGGCTTGCGGAACAGGCCCCGCTTGACCGGGGCGGCGAGGGCGCTGCGGATCCGTTCGAATTCGGGCAGGACGGCCTCCTGGGCGCTGTCGTGATGCAGCGAGCCATCGGCGATCCGGGACTGATAGAGGGCGTGGATATCGGACATGGCGCAGCCATAGCGCGGCGCTGCGGCATTGAAAAGCACCCTGCGCCCCGTCGCCCGCCGTCAAACGACCGATCGGCCGGTCGATGATCACGTTCGGTGATGGGCTGCCCCACATTTCCGCGATTGAACCTGCCGGTCCCATCCCTAGTATGCAACTGGAACGGGAAGGGAGGATACGATGACCGACACCCGCACGACGCTGACGCCGGTTCTTGTCGCGGGCTGCATCATCATCACGGTGAGCTTTGCGATCCGTGCCTCGTTCGGGGTGTTCCAGATCCCGGTGGCGGCCGAATTCGGCTGGGCGCGGTCCGAATTCTCTCTGGCCATCGCGATCCAGAACCTGGCCTGGGGCATCGGCCAGCCGGTCTTCGGCGCGATCGCGGAGAAGATCGGCGACCGCAAGGCGATCTTCCTCGGCGCGCTGACCTATGCCGCCGGTCTGGTGCTGACCGCCGGGTCAACCACCCCGGCCGAACATCAGCTTTATGCTTGGCTGGTGGGTCTGGGCATCGCCGGCACCGGCTTCGGGGTCATCCTGGCGGTGGTCGGACGCGCCGCGCCGGACGACAAACGCTCGATGGCGCTGGCGATCACGACCGCGGCGGGCAGCTTCGGCCAGATGATCGGCGCCCCGGTGGCCGAGGCGCTGATGAGCGTCCTGAGCTGGCAGAACACCTTTGTCGTCTTCGCCGTCGCCATCCTGGCCCTGGTGCTGAGCCTGCCACTGCTGCGCGCGCCGGAGGCTGCCGGCGGCGCGGCGGAGCCGGAGCAGAGCATGGGCCGGATCCTGCGGCAGGCGCTGCGCGACCCCTCCTTTACGCTGATTTTCCTCGGTTTCTTCAGCTGCGGCTATCAGCTGGGCTTTATCACCGCGCATTTCCCCGCCTTCGTGACCGAGCTTTGCGGGCCGATCGCGCCGGGCGGGCTGCTGCATGGTATCGGCATCACCACCACCTCGGCGCTGGGAGCGGTGTCGATCTCTCTGATCGGGGCGGCCAATGTCGGCGGCACCCTGCTGGCCGGCTGGGCTGGCAAGTATTATTCCAAGAAATACCTGCTGTCGGGCATCTATCTGGGCCGCACGCTGGTGTCGGCCGCCTTCATCCTGTCGCCGATCACCCCAGGGTCGGTCCTGCTCTTCTCGGTGGCGATGGGGGCGATGTGGCTGGCGACCGTGCCACTGACCTCGGGGCTGATCGCCCAGATCTACGGGCTGCGCTATATGGGCACGCTCTATGGCATCGTCTTTTTCAGCCACCAGCTGGGCGGTTTCCTGGGGGTCTGGCTGGGCGGCCGGATGTACGACAACTTCGGCGATTACACTTTCGTCTGGTGGATCGGCGTCGGGGTCGGTGCCTTCAGCGCGCTGGTGCACCTGCCGGTGCGGGAACGCCCGCTGGCGTTGCGCGCCGCCGCCGTCTGACCCCCGCCTGAGAGAGGGGCGCCGGCCGGTCGGCAGGACCGGCGCCGGCGCCCTGTTTCCGTCGCCCGCCGTTTCAGCCAGCGGCCTGCGCCACTTCCCAGCGGTCGAGGATATAGCGGCTTGTCATCAGGTCGAGATGCGCACCGCCGCCGTTCTTGAACAGGGTGATCTCGTCCTCCTTGCCGGGTTCGAAGGAGTCGAGCTGATAGAAATCGGCAAGGATATCGGCCTCGGTGATCACGCCCTGATCCAGCGGCATCTGGATTTCGCCGATATGGCCGATGGTGGTGTCGCGGCTGTCGACATAGATTTTCGCCCGCCGCATCGCCTCGTCATCGGTCTCGCGCATGTCAGGGCGATAGGCCCCGATCAGGTTCAGGTGCTGGCCGGGATGCAGCCATTCACCGCGGATCACCGGCTCCGCGGACATGGTGGCGGTGACCACGATATCCGCCGCGCGCACCCCGGCCTCCAGATCGGCGGCCAGATCGACGGTGCCGATATCCTCGGCCAGCGCCTCGGCCTTGGACAGGGTCCGGTTCCAGACCGAGATCTTCGCCTTGGGAAAGGCTTCGGCAAAGGAATCGCACAGCGACCGGCCGACGGTGCCGGCGCCGCAGATCAGGATCCGCTCGCTGTCGGGCCGCGCCAGTCGCCGCGCCGCCAGCAGGCTGTCGCCGGCGGTCTTCCATTTGGTGACCAGGTGAAAATCCACCAGCGCCTCCAGCTGACCGTCGAGATCGGAGAACAGCGTCACCGATCCGTTGACCATCGGGGTGCCGCGTTCGGGATTGCGCGGGAACACGGTCGCGGTCTTGACCAGGCTCCCCAGCCCGTCGATCCAGGCGGCGCGCGACAACAGCGTATCGGGATCGCGGTACAGGAAGGTATCGCCGATCTCTGCCCTGGGCAGGCTGTGGCCATCGGCCAGCGCCTCGGTCAGTTCCAGCCAGTCGAGAAGCTTTTCGCCCTCGGCGAAGGGGATGATGGGGATCTGAGTGCTCATTTCGCGTCTTCCTCGGTCAGCAACCCGGCCGCGACAAGGCGATCCGCCCAGCCGTCGGGCCCGGTGAAGAGATGGGTCTGCCAGCCGCGTGCTCGGGCGGCAGTGATATTGTCAGGGCGGTCGTCGGTGAAGAGCAACGCCTCCGGCGCCACCCCGCAATCCTCCTCGACCATCCGATAGATCTGCGGATCGGGTTTGATCACCCCCATGTGGCCGGAGATATAGGGCCGGTCGAATTCCAGCAGAAAGGGATAATGGGTGGCGGCGTAATCGAAGCTCTGAATGCCGAAGTTGGTCAGCGAGAACACCGGCACCCCCTTCGCCCGCAGCGCCCTGAGCAGCCGGACCGACCGGTCGATCACCGGGGTGGCCAGTTCGATCCAGCGGTCGTGCCACATGCGGATCTCGTCGCGCCACGCGGGGTATTCCTCGGCAGTGGCATAGATCGTCTCGGTGAAATGCTCGCCCCGGTCGACCCGGTCGTTCATGCCATGCAGATCGACGCTGGCGAACATCTCGCGCCGGCGGTCCTCACCGATCTCCGCGTCGTAAAAGCGTTCGGGCTGCCATTCGATCAGCACATTGCCGATGTCGAAAATCACCGCCTGAGGTTGCATCCTGTCGGTCCCTTCCCGCCAGGAAAATTCCGGATTTTCCTGGCAAATTTCTTCGAGGAAATTTGCGGCAGGCGCGTTATCGCGCGGCCGCTCTGATCTCCCGTTCCAGCGCCTCCAGAAAACGGGAGCGATCCGCCTTTGTAAAGCCGCGCCCGCTTCCCCCCGCGCCCAGCGGATTGGCCGCGCGGAGATCCGCCATCAGATCGCGCATGGCAAGCTGCTGGCCGATATTGGCCTCGGTAAAGACCTCTCCGTTGTGGCGCAGCACCCGGGCGCCGGTGGCGATGCATCTGGCCGCCAGCGGGATATCGCCGGTGACCACCACATCGCCGGGCCCGCAGCGCTCGGCGATCCACTTGTCGGCCTCGTCGGCGCCCTCGGCCACGATCACGGTCTCGACCAGCGGGTTCTGCGACAGCCTGAGCCCGCCGTTCGAGACCAGATACATCTTCAGCCGGTGGCGGCTGGCGACCCGCTCCGCCTCGGCCTTCACCGGGCAGGCATCGGCATCGATGTAGAGCGCGGCCAAGGCTCAGCGCCAGAGCGCGTTGGCGTGGAAGGTGACGTGATCTTCCATGAAGGAAGACACGAAGAAGTAGCTGTGATCATAGCCTTTCTGCATCCGGAAGGTCGCCTCCTGCCGGCGCGCGGCGATGGCATCTGCCAGCGCCTCGGGCTTCAGCAGCTCGAGAAACTGGTCGCTGGCGCCCTGATCGATCAGCACCGGCCCGTCGAAGCCCTTGTCGCGCATCACCAGGCTGGCGTCATGCGCCGCCCAGGCGGTTTCGTCGTCCCCCAGATAGGCGCTGAGCTGCTTGCGGCCCCAGTCGGAGCCGGTGGGATTGGCGATCGGCGCGAAGGCGGAGACCGAGCGGAAGCGGCCCGGCAGCGCCATCGCCAGCGTCAGCGCGCCGTGGCCGCCCATCGAATGGCCGGTGATCGCCTGACGCTCCATGTCGAGGGCGAAATTCTCTTCCAGCAGGGCCGGCAGCTCGTCGGCGATATAGTCCCACATGCGGAAATGCGGCGCCCAGGGGTCTTGCGTCGCGTTGACGTAGAATCCGGCGCCCTGGCCGAGGTCATAGGCCGCGTCGTCGGCGACGCCTTCACCACGCGGGCTGGTGTCGGGAAAGACCAGCGCGATCCCCTGTTCGGCGGCCCAGCCCTGGGCGCCCGCCTTGGTCATCGCATTCTCGTGGGTGCAGGTCAGCCCGGAAAGATACCACAGCAGCGGCACCGGCCCGTCCTGCGCCTCTTCCGGCAGGAACAGCCCGAAGGTCATGTCGCAGGCGCAGGCCTTGGAGCTGTGTGTGTAGACGCCTTGCACACCGCCGAAAGCGGCATTTTCAGAGAGGGTTTGCATGATCTTTCGCTCCCGTATCGGTTTGCCTCTGGCTATCGGGCCGGGGCGCCTGCGTAAAGGGCGGGAGCCTCCGGCGGGGATATTTAGGGCCAGAAAAAGACGCGGCCCCCGGTCTTCTTTCCCGGTCTTCTTTCCCGGCAATCTTCTTCTCTGCCGAAATACTCCGGGGTCCGGGGCAGCGCCCCGGTCCGGTGGCTGCCCTTCGCGGTGCGGCCGGGTTGCCTGGCTCTAGCCGGTGAGCAGGGCGATCACCGCGGGCAGCGACAGGATGCTGACCATGGTGGAGATCAGGATCGCGGCGGAGGCGCGGTGCGGCGCGGTGCCGTAATGCTGTGCGATCATATAGACGTTGCTGGCCACCGGCAGCGCCGCGATGGTGATCACTACGGTGGCGGCGAAGGGATCGACGGGGAAGATCACGAGAAGGGCAAGAGCCACCGCAGCCGGGTGCAGCACCAGTTTGCAGAACGACAGCCAGCCGGCGATCTGCACCCGTTCCGCGGATTTCCCGGCCAGAGAGGCGCCGATGGCGAAGAGCGCGCCGGGCGTGGCCGCGCCGCCGAGGATCGAGAGGAAATCGTTCACCGGCACCGGCACCGGCAGGGCGGCGGCGGACCAGATCAGGGCGGCGACCAGCGAAACGATCATCGGGTTGCGGAGCAGCCCCATGCCCATCATCCGGAAGGTGGACAGCTTGATCCGCCCGTCGCGGGCGCCGTTGATCAGCATCACCACCAGCGACGAGAACACCAGCAGATCGACCACCAGAACCAGCATCAGCGGTGCCACCGCCTGCGGGCCGAACATCATCGTCAGCATCGGCAGGCCGAGAAAACCGGTGTTGCCGATCACCGCGCATTGCGCCTCGATCGCGGTGGTGGGGATGTCCTGGCGGCGCAGCAGCGCCACCGCGGTGGCCAGCAGATAGATTGCCCCGGTGCCGCAGAGATACCCCAGCATCAGCCGCAGATCGAGCACCTCGGGCAGCGACAGGTTGATCACCACCCGGAAGATCAGCGCGGAAAGCGGGAAGAAGAAGACGAACTTCGTCAGATAGGCAGTCGCGTCCTGGCTGATGAACCGCGTCCGCCCGGCCCAATAGCCAAGGCCGATGATGGCGAAAAAGGGCAGGGTTCTGAGAAAGATATCGATCATGCGCAACCGCTAGCGGCAGGGGCGAGGCGCCGCAAGCGCAACGGGCTGTCGGGGCGGCGGATCGGCGGCTTAACCGCTGCCGATCAGAATCCCTGCCGCCAGAACCAGCGCCCCGCCCAGTACCACCTGGATCGCGGCGCGGAAGAAGGGGGTTTCCATATAGCGTTTCTGAATCCAGGCAATCGCCCAGAGTTCGCAGAACACCACCGTGAAGGCGATGATGGTGGCGACCCAGAAGTGCGGGATCAGATAGGGCAGCGCATGGCCCAGCCCGCCGAGCGCCGTCATCACCCCGGAGGCGATGCCGCGCTTGATCGGCGAGCCGCGCCCGGAAAGCTGGCCATCGTCCGAGGCGGCCTCGGTAAAGCCCATGGAAATCCCCGCCCCGACCGAGGCGGCGAGCCCGACCAGAAAGGTCGTCATGGTGTTCTGGGTGGCGAAGGCGGTGGCGAAGATCGGCGCCAGGGTCGAGACCGATCCGTCCATCAGCCCGGCCAGCCCTGGCTGCACCCAGGTCAGGACGAACTGGCGATGCGCCACGATGTTTTCGTCGTGGCGGTCGTCGTCGGTGAGGTATTCATCCGCCAGATTGCCGGCGAGCGTTTCATGCTTCGCCTCGGCGGCGGCCAGATCGCCCAGAAGCTTGCGGGTCGAGGCATCCTGACAGCGCGCCGCAGCGTTGACATAGAAGGTCTCGGCATCGCGCTCCATCGTCACCGCCTCTTCGCGGATCCGTTCGATGCCCAGATTTTCAACCAGCCAGATCGGCCGGCGGGTGTAATATCCGGCGACATGTTCGCGCCGGATCAGCGGGATGGTGTCGCCGAACCGCGATTTGTGCAGGTCGATCAGCCGCTGGCGATGGCCGTCCTCTTCTTCGGCCATGCCGTCGAACATCTTGGCGGTGGCGGGGAATTCCGCCCGCAGCCGTTCGGCATAGCCGCGATAGATGCGCGCGTCGTCCTCTTCCGAGGAGATCGCCAGCGCCAGGATTTCTTGCTCGTTCAGATCGCTGAATCGCTTGCGTGAGAAAATTTGCATCTGCCCGCCTCAATTTAGATCGATTCTAAATACTGTGCAGCCGCGATCTCCGCAAGCCTGTGAAGGCAGGCAACTGTTGCGCCAGAGGCAGGCGTTTCCTATCACGGTTGATATTGCCAAACCGGGCATCAACCGGAGAAAAAAATAATGGGTGAGGTTTCAGACGTCGTCCGGACGGGCCGCAAATTCCATCAGGTCCTTTCCGGCGCGCGTGAAGTGTTCATGGCCGATGGGTTCGAAGGCGCCAGCGTCGACGATATCGCCCGCGCCGCCGGCGTCTCCAAGGCGACGCTTTACAGCTATTTTCCCGACAAGCGGATCCTGTTCATCGAGGTGGTCACCAACGAATGCAACCTGATGGCGGAGCGCGCCCTGAACGAGCTCGACGCCAGCCGCCCCCCGCGTGAGGTTCTGACCACGGCGGCCCACCATATCCTGTCTTCGCTGCTGTCCGAATTCAGTCAGCGGATCTTTCGTATCGTGCTGGCCGAACGGGAGCGGTTTCCCGAGCTTGGCAGCGCCTTTTATGCCTGCGGCCCGGAAATGGGGACCAGGCGGCTCAGCGAATATCTGGCGGAGGCGGTGGCCCAGGGATCGCTGGTGATCGACGATATTCCGATGGCCGCCGAGCAATTCAGCGAGCTGTGCAAGGCCCGGCTCTGGGTCCGGGCGATGTTCGGGGTTCAGAACCGGTTTTCCGAGGCCGAGATCGACGAGGTCGCGCGCAACGCGGTCGACATGTTCATGTCGCGCTATGGCGCGTGATCCGGGTCAGTCGATCCTCCGCACCAGCAGCTGGTTGCCGTCGCCATGCTTGGTCTCGAACCGCTTGAGTTCCTTGATCAGGTCGGACAGCTTCTTCTTGCCATAGCTGCGGGTGTCGAAATCCGGGTTCGAGGCGGTGATATACTGGCCGATCTGCCCGAGCGAGAACCACTCGTCCTCCTGTTCGATCGCATCCATGGCGCGGATCACCAGTTTGGCGGGATCCTCCAGCTCTGCCGGAGCCTCGGCATCGCCGGCCGGCTTGCTGACCGGTTTCGGTTTTTGCCGGCTGGGTTCCTGCAGCAGGTTCTCGACATAGATGAACCGCTTGCAGGCGCGCACGAAGGCGGCCGGCGTCTTGCGCATGCCGATGCCGTAGACGTCCAGCCCCTGTTCGCGGATACGGCTGGCCAGGCGGGTGAAATCGCTGTCCGAGGAGATCAGGACAAACCCGTCGAACCGGCCCGAATGCAGGATATCCATGGCGTCGATCACCAGCGCGATGTCGCTGGAGTTCTTGCCGGTGGTATTGGCGAATTGCTGATGCGGGATGATCGCCAGCGCCGCCAGCTTGTCCTTGCTCCAGCCCTGCGGGCTGCCTCCCGAGAAATCGCCATAAATGCGCCGGATACTGGCCTCGCCGAAAGAGGCGATCTCCTCGAAGATCGCTTCGGCGTATTTGGCCGAGATATTATCGGCATCGATCAGGACCGCGAGCAGCGGGGCCTGGGACATGGCGGAACTCCCTTGCGCTTGGGGCAGTCTAGGCGGGCGGCCGCCGTCTGCACAACCGTAACGACCGGTATTTATCTGTCGGGTCATAGCGGCCGGAACATCACCAGCGCGTCGACATAGCCGTCGCGGGGATGTTGGAACGCCCCGGGCAGCCGACCGACGATCTCGAACCCGGCGCGGCACCAGGTGTCGATCGCACGGTTGTTGGTGGAAATGACGAAATTATACTGCATCGCGCGAAAGCCCGCGTCTTTCGCCCGGGTGAGCGAATCCGCCAGCATCGCGCGGGCGATGCCGCGCCCCTGGGCCTCCGCGGCGGTGACATAGCCGCAGTTGCAGACATGGGCGCCGCCGCCTTTCTGGTTGGCGCAGAGGTAATAGGTGCCCAGTATCTCGCCGCCGGCCTCGGCCAGCTGCACGCTGTGACCGGGCAGGAACCAATACTCCAGAGCCGCCGCGCGCGGCATGTCGCGGGGCAGGGCATAGGTCTCGCCGCCCCGGATCACTGGCTCCAGCATGGCCCAGATCGCATCGTCGTCGTCCCGCGTCGCGGTCCGAAGCCTCACGTCGTTCATTGTCTTGTCCGAAGGAAGGCGCCGGCCTGTCAGCGGGCCGGCGCGCAGGGTGTCAATATTCGACGACGGCGCGGATGGATTTGCCCTGGTGCATGAGATCGAAGCCGTGGTTGATCTCCTCGAGGCTCAGCTTGTGGGTGATCATCGGGTCGATCTCGATCTTGCCGTCCATGTACCAGTCGACGAATTTCGGCACATCGGTCCGCCCCTTGGCGCCACCGAAGGCGGTGCCCTTCCAGACCCGGCCGGTGACCAGCTGGAACGGACGGGTGGAGATCTCCGCCCCCGAGGGCGCCACGCCGATCACCACGCTG